>JAXLWB010000055.1:0-65447 GCA_046328715.1 Caldilineaceae bacterium
GCCGGGGCGAAATGCTCGGCGTGGTGGGCGAAAGCGGCTGCGGCAAGACAACCTTGATGCTGGCGCTGATGCGGCTGTTGCCAGGGGCGGGGCGGATCGTCGAGGGGCAGGTCAAGCTGCAAGGGCGAGACATTCTCGATCTGAGCGAAGCCGAGATGGCGGATGTTCGATGGAAAAACATCTCGATGATCTTTCAAGGGGCGATGAATGCACTCAACCCGGTGCGCACCGTCGCCAACCAGATTGCCGAACCGATCAGCCACCACCAGGTTGCCTTTAGCAGCCATCAACTCTCTTCGATCAGCCGGCCCACCGTCCCCACTGTCTCCCAACCATTCAACCCCACCCGCACTCTAGCCAGCCAACTCTCCGAAACCATTCAGCAACATGAAAACATTCAGGATAAGGCAGTTTTGCGCCGAAGAGTCGATGAGTTGCTCGATCTAGTCGGCATCAATCCGCAACGTGGCGACCAATATCCGCACCAGTTTTCGGGAGGCATGCGCCAACGGGCAGTAATTGCAATGGCGCTCGCCTGCCTGCCCGAAGTCGTGATCGCCGATGAGCCGACCACGGCGCTCGACGTGATGGTACAGGCGCAGATTCTCGAACTGCTCAATCATCTGCGCCGCCAGTTGGGGTTGGCAGTACTGTTGGTGACACATGACTTGGGCGTCGTGGCTGAGGTCTGCGATAGCGTGTTGGTGATGTACGGCGGGGTGATAGCCGAGTATGCCAGCGCTGATACCATCTTCAATCAGCCGCAACACCCTTACACCCAGGCGCTCTTACAGGCCTTTCCCGATCTCTCGAAACCCAACATGCGGCTACAATCGATCCCAGGTTCGCCGCCACGCCTGGACGCGCTGCCTGCGGGCTGCCGCTTTGCACCGCGCTGCCCGCTCGTCTTTGAACGTTGTCATCGAGAGGAGCCGGGGCTAACGCAGCTCGGCAAACAGCATGTCGCTTCGTGTCATCGACTCACAAGTTAGGGACACAGAGGGCACGGAGGAGACACGGAGCACACAGAGAAAACGCTTCTCTTTTCTCCTTGTTATCGGCGAGCGCTAGACAGTACCAACACGAGTATCTCACGATTAGGATCATGAACCAAGCTATTTTGACGATTCAGCATTTGCGCAAACTCTTCCCAGTCAAGGCCAATCGGCTTTGGGGTGGGAACTCACTCCATGTCCATGCCGTGGATGATGTTAGCTTTTCGCTGCAAAGGGGCGAGATTCTGGCCGTGGTCGGCGAAAGCGGCTGCGGCAAATCGACCCTGGCCTTGACCCTGCTCGGGTTGGAGCGGGCGACCTCGGGTTCGATCCAGTTCCAGGGACAGGAGATCGGTGGATTGGGCGACCTGGATTGGAAGGCGGTACGGCGACAGATGCAAATGGTCTTTCAGGATCCCTATGAATCGCTCAACCCGTTGATGACGGTGGGTGAGATTGTAGCCGAACCGCTGCGCGTGCATGGCCTGGCTGGGGAGCGCAGTGAACGAGATCGTCGCATCACCGCTGCACTCGAAGATGCCGGACTCAAACCTGCCGACACCTACATCAACCGTCGCCCGCATGAGCTATCGGGCGGTCAGCGCCAACGCGTAGCAATTGCGGCGACGTTGGTACTCGAACCTAGTGTGATTCTGGCCGATGAGCCAGTTTCAATGTTGGATGTAAGCATCCGGGCGGAGATTCTCAACCTGCTCGGCGATCTACGCACCCGACGCGGCATTTCGATTCTCTTTATCACCCACGATCTGAGCACAGTCGCCTCTTTTGCTGACCGCGTGGCGGTGATGTATCTGGGGCGCATCGTCGAGATCGGTGCAGTCAAGGAAGTGTTGGCAGAGCCGCAGCACCCCTATACGCAAGCGTTGCTCTCGGTCGTGCCCGTACCCAATCCGCGCCTGCGCCGCCAACGAGTGATCCTACAGGGTGAAACACCTAACCCGATTCATCTGCCCAGCGGTTGCCGCTTTCATCCGCGCTGCCCATTGGCAATTGACAAGTGCAAAGAGATCGATCCTGCGTTGGAGCGCGTCAACGAAGAACATGCAGTGGCATGTATACGCGTTCAACCCGAGACCGCGTCAGTAGCGTAGTCCCAGGTTGAAACAATGGTTAACCTTTGTTAACAAGCAAAAACAGTCGTTTAAAGGGGAACAAAACGTTACCATCCCTTTGCTTTTTGTAAATGGTGTGCAGGTTGTCTAAAACCTGATTTTCAAAGTCTACCTTTTGTGCGTTGCCACGAATCTCGTCCAGATATGGTTTCAACCCAGTTGACTTAATCATCTCCAGAATTTGCTGATGGGTCTCCATCACATGAAAATAGCTGGTTTCCCAGATTGAGAACCTACAGTGCATTTGCGCTAAGAGATCGTAATAATAGTCAGCAGAATGGAAGTGAAACACACGATCACTTGCAAAGGTTGAAGCAGGAAATTGTTCATGGTAGAGCCTCTCCACCAGGGCATAGACAGGCATCTCATGATACAACGGCATTTGAATGGCCAGCACACCCTGATCCTTCAAGGCGTGGACCAGATTTTTAAGCAGTGACGGATGGTCAGGGACCCAGTGAATGACGGCGTTAGAAAAAATGATATCAAACTCATCGACGTAGCGGATGTCCGACGCATCCATCACTGCCCAATCGGCCTGCGGGTAGTCTGCCTTTGCCTTTTCGATCATTGCGACTGAGCTATCAATGCCAAAGACGCGCGCCGTCGGCCATCGCTGTGCCAGTACGTTGGCACTGTTTCCGGGACCACAGCCAACATCTAGAATTTTCTGCGGCGAGGCCATGTCAATCCGATTGAGCAGATCAATCGCTGGCTGGGTCCGTTCTTTGTTAAAGCGCAGATATAACTCAGGGTTCCAATCTTTGTTGGTAGGAACTCCATTGGGTTGAGGATGATTGGGTGTCGTGATGATGTTCATAACATTCCTCTCCTTTTAGAAACAATGGACAGGGCTTATAGACAACGCAAATAAACATTGCACTTGGTAGGGGCATCCGCTTGCCGGTGCCTTGGGGCGACCGCAAGGGTACGCCCCTACAAATGTGTCACCTCTATTTGCGGTGTATATAAGAAACCATCTGAAAAGCCTCTTTTAACCACAAAATACACAAAATACACAAAAAGATAATGAGAACTGAAATAGGCATTTGCAGTTTTTCTTGTGATTCGTACCTTTCCTAGTTCTACTTTTCAGACAGGTTGTTAGAGTGCATCGAACTGTACGGTTAGTGTGCTCGCAGAAGTTGCAAAGCAGACCCAGCCCGGAACCAGGACAACTGTGCAGTGCTATACGAATGACACAACGAAATCGTGTCCAGGCTGCCGTCGGCGTGACGTACCAAACAATTGACTGGCTTGCCGGGTTGCAAGGCGGCTAACCCAATCAAGCTGAGACGGTCATTTTCCTGGATTAACTCGTAGTCACTCGGGTTTTCGAAGGTCAGCGCCAGGATACCCTGCTTTTTCAGATTGGATTCATGAATGCGGGCAAAGCTGCGCGCAATGACTGCGACCCCACCCAACAAGCGGGGCGAGAGGGCCGCATGTTCACGGCTACTGCCTTCCCCATAATTATGATCGCCCACAATGACCCATTTCACTCCTTGCGATCTGTAATAGCGAGCAATGGTCGCAATCGGCACTCCATCCTCACTGGTTAGTACATTCCACCCCTTGCCTGCCTCGCCTGTAAACGCATTGGTCGCCCCCGATAGAAGATTCTCGCTAAACTTATCCAGATGTCCCCGGTAGCGCAACCACACTCCGGCGGGCGAGATATGATCGGTCGTGGTTTTGCCGCGTGTTTTCATAAGAACGGGCATCGCCAGAAAATCGTGACCGTCCCAGGCGGGCCACGGTTCCATCACCTGCAAACGCTCACTCTGAGGATTGACCTGCACACTCAGGTGGCGACCGTCTTCGGGCGGCGCGATGTAGGAGTTTCGATCCGAGACAAAGGGCCGCACGGGCACTTCTGGGGCAGGCTGCGGTGGCTGCAACTTGAAGGGCTGCCCCGCAGCGTCGAGCAACATGTCGGTCAACGGGTTAAACGAGAGTCGCCCTGCCAGCGCCAGGGCGGTTACGATCTCCGGGCTGGCGATAAAGTTCATGGTCGTCGGTTGTCCATCATTGCGACGTGGAAAGTTACGATTGTAGGAAGTGACAATCGTGTTCGGTGCCAATGATTCCTCTTTGGCACGCCGCCACTGACCGATACAAGGGCCACAGGCGTTGGCGAGGACGGTGCCGTTGACGGCCTTGAGCGTCTGCAACTGACCGTCACGCTCAATTGTGGCCCGCACCTGTTCAGAACCAGGTGTTACCAGGAAGGGCACAGCAGATTGCAAACCGTGCGCCTGGGCCTGTGCAGCAACATCGGCAGCGCGGCTCATATCTTCGTACGAAGAATTGGTGCAACTGCCGATGAGCGCCGTAGTAATCGTGTCGCAGAAGCTATTTGTCGAATTCGCCACTTCCGCTGCCAACTGCGAGAGCGGACGCGCACGATCTGGCGAATGTGGCCCGACAATGTAAGGTTCCAGGCGATCTAGATCGAGCCGAATGACGCGCTCATAGTATTGCTCAGGGTTTGCTTCGACTGCTGCATCGGGTGTCAACAAGTGTTGATAACGGTCAGCCAGTTCTGCTAACTCGCCCCGTCCCGTCGCTCGCAGATAGACAGCCATGCGCTCATCGTAGGGAAAGAGCGAGGTGGTTGCGCCCAATTCTGCCCCCATGTTCGTGATCGTCGCCTTGCCGGTGGCACTGAGTGTGCGGGTGCCTGGGCCAATGTATTCGACAATGGCGTTGGTAGCACCGGAGACCGTTAGCTGGCCAGCCACGTAAAGAATGACATCCTTATATGAAACCCAGCCATTCAGTTGGCCAGTCAGGTAGACGGCAATCGGCTTGGGGTAGAGCAGTTCCCAGGGTAGCCCGGCCATCACCTCGACGGCATCGGCCCCACCTACGCCAACGGCGCAGGTGCCTAAACCGCCTGCATTCGGCGTATGCGAATCGGTGCCGATCAGCAATTCACCGGGGAAGGCATAGTTTTCCAGCACCACCTGGTGGATAATGCCTGCACCTGGCTGCCAAAAACCGACGCCATAACGAGCGGCAGCCGAACGTAGAAAATCATAGACTTCCTGGTTTTCGGCCAGTGACTCGCGCAGATCGGCGGAACCTTCCACCCGTGCCTGGATCAGATGGTCACAGTGGATTGTAGTCGGCACGGCAACGCGTTCACGCCCGGTTTGCATAAACTGGAGCATACCCGTTTGGCCCAACACATCCTGCAAGACGACGCGGTCAGGACGTAAATGGAGATAACTGTGCCCGACCTCCAGATCTTGCTCTTCCGGGGCATCCAGATGGCCCAACAAGAGTTTGTCGGCCAGGGTCAAGGGACGATTTAACCGGCGACGGACGATTGACAGATTGCGCGCCATCGTGGCGTAGACATTGGCGGTCATGCTTGGCGTTGATGCGATAGAGTACATTGTGTCGTCCTCCCTGTGTCGATTGCTGGCAGCATGCCGCAACCCTCATCTGAAAATAGCGAATTGCAAATGGCAAATTGCGAATAAAACCGTCTCTCGGCGTCCCCGGCAGCAATTTTCGTTGCTGATTGCGATTTCGCGTGGGTGACTGCTCTGGAAATATTTCTCGCAGAGGCGCAAAGGTCGCAGAGAAAAGCTATTGGCTCATGGTAAAAAGTGTGCAAAGGTCTTGCAGGTTTCGTCTTCTCGCACTTGCTGTAGATGAGCCAAAGTGATTCGCATGAGCTTCTACTTTGATGTCACTCAAATCACCTGATTGTTCTGTGACATGAGCCAGCATAGCAGGTAGATTATGGGTTGTCACCACACGATGGGATGGAACAGGGATGGAGCGACGTCTGTAGAAGGATGGTTGAGGGTGGTGAGGGAAGATAGACTTGTCATTGCTGAGGCGGCTTTTCGAGAGCCTGTCCTACTAAGAAACCAACCGTGGCGACTGTCCGTAGAAGGTTGATTTGTCATTCTGAGTGAGGGCAGTTTCGAGCGAAGAATCTTGCGCTGTCCAACCAAGATTCTTCGTCGCAAACAACTGCTCCTCAGAATGACAGATCCATCTTGCTGTAAAACCTGGCAAGTCTGTAAAATTGCCGACGATACACTCGATGTAGCAGTGCTCCTTACCAAAGTTGTACTTCAATCAGCGGGAAAGCAGCGGCAGATAGAGCTGACGTGCGTTCGGAGCGGCAGGTTCGAGGCGGGCGATACGCATCGCGAGATCGAGATCGGTGCGCGCGTCGGCGATGTAGTCGATCGTTTCGACATGGGTTTGATTGCTGATACCGTCAAGATAATGGTTGACCATCTCCTGGAAAGCGGCGCTGCGAGCGTTGGCAGTCGCTTGGATCTGCAGTCGAGGATTGGCCGTGATCTGCGTCTCGGTCACGGTTTGGGTGCCGCTCAGTGCAAAGGTCGCCAGGATTTGGCTGTCTTCCATCAATTGCTGGTTGCCATAGAGCATGGCATGGAAGAAGTCGTCGTTGCTTACGGCACGCCCCAGGCCAATTGTCACGAAACTATTGAGTAGCGCCTTGCTCCCTGCCATCTCTGTCGCCTTGCTGCGCAATGAACCGACCGAAAGTTCGTTTGCTACGTTGCGATCCAACTGGTGTTGATAGCTGGCAAGTTGGTTATGGACATCTGTGGTTACTTTGGCTAGGAGATTGGCCTGCTCGGTTTGTTGAGCGGGTGTCAAGGCATCCGTGGTGGCGCGGAATTCAAAGACACTTTTGTAGGTTGCCCAATTACGGATGGCGAGGTCAGTTGGGGTATCCTCGGCTTTGACCAGCACCGGAGTGATAATCACCCTTTGTGTACTGAGCAACGTATTCTCAAAGCGGGTCGTGAGCGTCACCTGTAGGTCACCCACGGCATCGCAAGCGTCCTGACCGGGTTGGCAGACGGGTTTGCTGTGCAAGAGCTTGGCGCTCATACAGGCGTGGAATTGGCCAAGTTTGAGATATTCTGCCAGGTTATAACGATCGAAATTGGGCAGTTGACTCTGCACGTTGCCCGGCGTGGCTAGCGCCGGATCTGAGCCGCCACAGCTCATCTGGCTCAGTTCTGCCGGTACGTAACTCACCACTTGATCGACGCCGCCATACAGGTCAAAGGGCTGCGAACGTTGTAAATTGTTATTCTGCACATTCTTCACAAAATCGCTTTCGAGTGTGGCAAGCGAACCGTCGATTGCGCTCAGTTTGCCTTGATAGTTGCTAATGACCTGGGTAAAGAGCAGGCTGTTGCCTTGGGGGACAGTGCCAGTCACAATCGTCGAAAGGTTGCGCATGGCCGCTGCCAGGTCGGCACCGACCGCATCCAGCGCGGCTTCACGCTGCGGATTAATCTGCTTCATGAGCTCGGGCCATTCGATACCCAGTTGGCTGTAGGCGCGGCTGGCAAAGAGCCAATCGCGTGGGCTGGCCAGGCGGCTGTTGGCAAAGCCAGGCAAGCCTTTCAACTTGAGCCAGGCATTGAGATAGTTGAGATTGGCGTCCAATGGGAAGGCATTCAATTCGCTCAAGAGCGCATCATCACTGAAATCACGCTGGGAAGGTCCGGTAGCCAATGCGTCAAAGGCGTGGATTGTGCCCCAGGTCTGGAAGATGTTTTCATAGTTCTCAAAGTCGGACTGGGACATGGCATGACCGGTACGCTGCTCATAGCCCAACCCGCCATTGATCGCCTCTAGCAAGGGGCGTCGTCCGAGGGCGTCGAGCAGTTCAAAGTTGTTGCGTTCGATGCGGCTCAGCTTGAGATCGAGGTCGAGCAGCGTTCGTTGTACTTCCAAGATGTTGGCGTTGAGCTTGCCCAGTTGGATATCGATCTTGTCAAAACGATCTTGCATGGTGCTGTAGATGACATTCAGTTCCTGATCGACCCGGTCAAAACGGTCGTGCATTTCGGTGCGGAGTTGGTCGACCTGTTGGCGCAGTTTGCCGATCTCTTGCAGGATCATCTGGTCGGGCGAGGGGCCAGAGCTACCGAAGAGATTGACAACGTTCATGACCGCGCCCAGGATGTTGCCCGTCATCACCACCGTGCTAAGCGAGCCGATTTTGTCCAGCGCGTTCATGCCAGCCACTGCATCGAGCCAGCCGTCGAGCGACTGGCCGATCTGCAGCGCCGAGGAAGCTACAGTTTCGAGCTGTTTGCCAAACTGCGGATCGATGAAGCCCGCTAGCGTCGAGATCACGGAGATCGAGGATTGGATGGCGTCTAGTTTGAGTTTGTGTTCAGCCGCTTTGGCTTCGGCTAGCGCCTGCATTTCCTCTCGTTCCTGCTGGTTGTGGATGTAGTCAATCAACACATCCTGTTTGGCATCGATCTGGTTGAGCGTCTGTTGCATATCGTCCAGCGACAACTCGATGTTGTTGAACTCGGTCTGGCTCAGATCTTTGAGTTGGTTAAGGGAAATGTTGATGCTGCCATTCAGTTGGATGTTCTGAATGATCTCGGGCGGCAGTTTCAGGCTGGGCGTCTCCTTGGCAGTTTTACCACCATCGAATTTTTTGACGCTGACCTTGACCTTGGGCTTCTGCACTTTGTCGCAAGCGCCCGCTACACCCAGGTTAGACTGCGATTCACCCACCATTTGATCGAGAACATCGCCGATCATGCCCGCGATCGCTGGCCCAAAGGCTCCGCCCTGCGCGCTGCTGCCAATCTGGCTGGCCTGATCGAGCCCGGTGGGCAGACCCAGTGAACCGGCGACGGACTTCCAAACATCCTTGACGAATGGATGCAGTTCGGGGATCTTCAGTGCCGCTTTGATCATATCCTGGGCAATCGCTTTGAGCGAGGGTTGCAAGTCATTGGTCGGCGCTTGCCCGTCAGCTGCCTGGATCAAGGAGCTGGCGAGCTGACTATCCACCTGGGCCATATAGTTGTCGATGACACGGTTCAGATCTGCTTCGTTCATGCCTGCCTGGCCCGCTTGCAGGATAAACATGTCGTAGATGATCGTTTTCAGCGCGTCATTGCCCTGGTAGGCTTGCTGCCAGAGCGCCCGATAGACCATGGCGTCGACGACATTCTTGGGGATGTTCACTTCCATCTCTGCCGCCGAGACGGTATGAACAGGCAACAGCAATGCGGTAAGGTGCAACGCAATCAGCAATGTGACCGCAACGGTTCGAATCACTTTCTTGTTGAGTAACATTATCCTTGTCCTTTCTAGCTTCAGATGCACACAAACGTGGCCAACACGGGAAACGTGTTGGGGTGCAATCACAACCTGAATAGCGTAGGACCGGAGCGTCACAAAAGTGTCACAGAATTTTCAAGTGGATTAGGCGGTATACAAGGCTCATCTTTGAATAGAGAACAAAAGGTGAATAACCACGAAAGGCACAAAATACACGAAAGAAAAACAGACAAATTCAGGACTTTCGCAAGACGAGGGAAACCGTAGCACAAGAATAATTCTTGTGCTACAAAATCGCTGCCTCACATCCGTCTGGCGTAGCCCTAAAATTTTCGTGTACTTCGAGTATTTCGTGGCTGTTTGATTCTGGCTTTGTTGGCAAGGGTCTAGAGCGTAAGCGCCATTGCCTCAGCAACCAGTTGTGTCAATGGGGTGGTGTGTCCTGCCTTGAAGCATTCCTGAAATGGACCATCGCCCAACTGCTGACGCAAACAGTTCAAGATGCGTTCGTGTTTGGCGTGTTGGTCAGCAGCAACGGCTAGCCCTGTCTCCTGACGCAACTGATCAGCAGCACCCCAGAAACGGGTAGCAGTATCGAGATGCTTTCCTAAATCAGTCAGGAGAATACTGATGCTTTCCAGCGCATCAAAGGTGGGCCACTTATAGCCGATTTCGACCATGATCTGTAAATAATGGCTATAGCAGTTCAGAGCGTCGTTGTTCTCACCGAATTTGCAATGCACATCGCCCACACTGCTGTAGGCAAAGCCGATATGGGACTTATCGCCTACTTCTTGGAAAATATGCAGCGCTTCTTCGCTGAATTGACGAGCCTGCTGATAGTCTCCCTGTCGAAAGGACAGCAATCCGAGACCCTTCAGCGCAGCACCTGTCACACCTTTATGTTGTAAGGTTTGAGCAATTTGCAGGCTCTCTTCGTAATAGGTCCGCGCTGCCGTGAAGTTATCCAGCATCCGTTCCGTATCGCCAACGTTCAAGGCAGCCACGGCGACATGAACCTGATGACCGATCTCCCGTTGCAAGCGCAGGTTCTCACGATGATAGTCACGCGACTCGGCAAAACGATCCTGATCCCAGGCCAGGCCGCCAAGACGAGCCATGGCCCGGGCAATGCCAGGTAGATCATTTAGTTGTTGCGAGAGACGCAAACTTTCCTCTAGATGTTGCCTGCCGAGGACATACTCTCCCCGATCCATCTCAATCACGGCCATCATTTGCAGGATATCCGCAATCCCGTACTCATCTTCTACAGTCTGAAACAGCGCAAGGCCTTCTTGTAAGTAGCGATGGGCATCCTCAAGGTCACCTTGGCGAAACGCAAGCCAACCGGATGCATTGAGCGCTTTTGCAATTGTAGCAGTGGTTGCCGTTGCCCGCTTTGTGAGCGCTTTCTGTAGCCATTCGCGTCCTTCCTGCACATAGCTCCGGTAGTCACAGAAGCGGTATAGCAGACTGGCAAGACGCAAGGCCAATTCGCCCTGCTCGCTGACAAGCAAAAATTCGAGTGCAGCGCGTAGATTGGGAAGCTCTGTCTCGACTCGATCAAGCCAGCCTTGATGGCGCACGCGGATCAAATCAGGTTCCGCTTTTTCGGCGAGTGCGAGAAAGACTTCGGCGTGGCATTGTTGTAGACGCTGCTCTTCCGCAGCATGTACGAACTGTTCCAGTGCATACTCACGCAACGTTTCCAACAAGCGATAACGATTTTCGCCACCGTGCGGCTCGACGATCACCAGGGATTTATCGACTAGTTGGGTGAGTAGATCGAGAAGGTTGGGCATTGCGGATTGGGGTGTATCGCCTTGAGAACCCACAATTGCTTCCAAAGCCTCTAGTGTGAAACCGCCACGGAAAATGGCAAGGATACGAAAGAGTTGACGTTCTTTTTCATCGAGCGTAGCGTAGCTCCAGTCGATGGCGGCACGCAGGGTTTGCTGGCGGGGTTGCACGTTGCGGCTGCCTTGGGTCAACAGGGTAAAACGAGCACCAATGGCACTCGACAGACGGGTGGCAATCTGTTCCACCGGCAACACCTTCACCCGCGCTGCGGCCAGTTCGATTGCCAGCGGGATGCCATCGAGATGGGTGCAGATCTGAATGACCGCAGTGGCATTTTCCAAGGTGAGGCGAAAGCCGGGTTGTACGGCGCTGGCCCGTTCGTAGAAGAGACGGATGCATTCGTATTGCAACAAAATGTCGAGCAGCGAGATCTGCTGCGCTTCAGGTAAGGCCAAGGTAGGCACTTGCCAGACGACTTCACCCGCCACATTGAGTGATTCGCGGCTTGTGGTGAGGATTTGCAGGTTTGGGCAAGCGCCTAATAGGTAGGTTGCCACCTCTGCCGAAGCTTCGATTAGGTGCTCGCAGTTGTCCAGCACCAGTAACAGTTGTTTGTCAACTAGAGAGTGGCTCACCGTTTGCAGGCATGCTTCGTGGGCAACCTCGTTCACGCCGAGCGCCTTGGCGACAGCCCTGGCCACCTGCTCGGCTTCGGTCAACGCTGACAGTTCCACCCACCAGACGCCATGAGCAAAGCTGTCGATCAGATCGGTCGCCGATTGGATGGCGAGCCGGGTTTTGCCACTGCCACCCGCACCCGTTAGCGTAAGCAAGCGTGTTTTGCAGGCAGTGGGGCTGAGCAAGCGCTTCACCTCGGTCAACTGCTGGGTGCGACCGACAAAACTCGTCAATGGGATGGGCAGATTGGTGATCCTGGCGGCAGTGGAGCTTGAATCCTCCTCTTGCTGTTTGATCCACTGGTAGAGCGCAGTAGTCTCTTGAAGTGGCGGTGCATCCAAATCCTCAAGCAGGGCACGCTCACACAATTCATACTGGCGCAACGCTGCGCCCCGATCGCCGGAAGCGACGTAACAAAACATCAGGTGTTGATGGGCAGCTTCGTTGGCAGGGTCAAATTTGAGCAGATGATTGGCAACCTCAATGGCCCGTTTGTACTCACTTTGCGCCCGCAATATCTGCGTCAGGTTGAGGAAGAGTTTCTGCAAGCGCGCTTGGTAATGCTCCCGCTCTGTCTCGATCCAATCTTCGTACAAATCGGTCAGTAGCTCGGTATGCCAGAGCGCAAGCAGGGAGTTTACAGACTCAGGATTGGTCAGATCCATCGTATCCGGTTGTTTGGCTACGCTTAACAGGATGTGGAGATCGACCCAGAGCGGGAAATCCGGATTTAGCTGTACATGATCACGGTCGCTCAGCAGCAGCGCTTCACCCAAGTATTGACGCAGTGTAGCCAGCCCCGTGCGCAATGAATGGCGCGCCTTCACATCCGAAGTATCACCCCAAAACAGTGTGGCCAGCGCGTCACGGCTGTGGCGTTCGGGATGGAGAAGCAGGTAAGCAAGCAGCGCTTCCACTTTGCGGCGGGGCAACTGAAGCGGCTCGCCATTCCGCTCGATCCGCAATTGGCCTAGCAGATAGATCTGTAGCCCTGTTTTGTGTGATGTCGAAACATCTACCTCGTGCCCTGGTTTGTTCAGCATTCTCCAATTATATACCACTACATTGGATATCCTACATAGTTGACTCTAGGATGGATCGGCTAGAATCCATCACCAGTACCCTCACTCAGATTCCTCTTTTCAATGATTTTCACAATCAAATTCGTGCAAAGCGCCCATTTTCTCCTCACTCAAAAGCAAGTATAATTGCCCAAACCAACATCCTAACTCGCAATTCATAACTCTATGACCAACATCTTCTGGCTCGACTCCTTTATCCTTGGCATTCTTTTTTGCGCCCCACCCGGTGTAGTAACCGCCGAGGCGATTCGGCGCGGCATTGCACGCGGCTTTCAACCGGCGCTGATGGTCGAACTTGGTTCCCTGGTGGGCGACGCCACCTGGGCACTGATTGCCATGCTCGGTTTGGCAGTACTGATGCAATACTCACTGGCCAAGATTATTCTAGGACTCTTTGGCGTTTGGTTTCTGCTTAAATTGGCGTGGAGCGCACTCAAGGACGCGCGCGCCGGTGGCATGCCCCAGTCCTCACTGCAAGCAGGCGCACGCGGTGACTTTGCAATCGGCGCAGTGCTCTCACTCAGCAACCCCTATGCTGTGGGCTTTTGGCTCAGTTTGGGTGGATCATTTCTCTCCAAGTATGTGAGCAAGCCGAGTTTCAGCGACTACACAGTCTTCTTCGTCGCCTTTATGGCGGCAGCCACCGTCTACTGCTTCTTCATGTCGAGCATGATCACCTTCGGGCGGCGCTTTGTGAATGAGCGCTTCTTCCGGGTGATCAATTTGGTCTGCGGGGTGGCGATTGCTTATTTTGCTTTTACCCTGGCGCAGAGTTTGGTGAGGGAGATTGCGGGGCTGATTTAGATTTCAGTAATTCAAGTTTACTGAATTGTCGCTGTCCCCTCTTTCCAAAGTACATTATCGAGAAAAATCTTTACCTCATAGACGCCTCGTGGGAGCGGCAGTTGACAGGCACCGGTTTCTCCATAAAAGATCTCAATCGTGATCGGCGCCGGCGATTTGGTGACAAGACCCGACTGGTCGAGCGCAGGCCGACTTTGGCCATTATAGTGCCACTCCAGACGCCAGTTTTGACCGATATGATTGACAAAGGTAAAGGTCGTCGCCAGAATCCGTTTGCCATGCGGATAGGTCACAGGCGAGTATTCCCAGGTTGCGGCTTCGTTTTCACATAAGGTGGTAGCGCTAAAAGCCACCGGGCCTTCACTTGGCGTGGCTGGCGTCGGGGATTGGGTGGCGGTTGGGGAAGGTGTCGGTAGTGGTGTAGGAGTCGCCGCTAGGCCAGCAATCAGTGGCATAAAGACAGAGGCCGAGCCAGGGATTGGAGTGACCTCCGTTGGTGTGGTCATAGTGAGAGGCGTGACACTTGGGGTTGCTGTGTCAACGGGTGCTACGGTTACACTTGGGGTCGGTGTGGCTGTCGCCGCAGCCGATGTAGCATGATAGAGAACAACTAAGCCCGAGTTGTAATTGGCAATCACCACGTCGAGCAGACCATCGCCGCCACCGCAACATCTTGACGACCGTCGTGATTGAAATCGCCAATGCCCACCGCCTCGGCCATTGGCTGCTCTGCTAGGGCAAAACTTTGGGCAGGTTGAAATAGGGTTGGTGGTAAGGCGGCGGTTTCAACACACGATTGTATTCGGGAATAAAGGGTCAAATCGCTCTCCCCTTGCTGAGCGGCAGCAAAGTGGAGTGTTCCATAAAGCGATAGGCCAAGCAAGGTGGAGATGACGGCGAGATGTTTGAGGGACAGTAGCTGCTTCATGAGGGTCCTGAGCTCGCAGTAAAAATGAGTCAATAACGCGTTATTGACTCATTTTCAAAGAAACCCTCAGAAAATCAACTTTCTTTTTGCTTACACAAATTCACACAGTCAGTAGGACAATAGACAGTACGTCATTGAGTCAGTTTTCCTGCCCACTGTCTCACTGTCCGCTGACTTACTGCCCTACTGTAACCGCCATCACCGGCACCTCCTCTGCCCGCTGATCGCGCAGGGAGCGCAGGCTGACCAACAGGGCGATTAATGCCAACAAGAGTGAACAGACAAACAAGGTGCGGTAGCCAAGTTCCTGGGCAATGACGCCGCCGAGGAAGGGTGAAATCAACGCCATCAGGGCAGAGATTGTGTTGGCGAGTCCTACATAGATCGGGCGTTGGTCGGGGTGGGCGTAGATCACAACCCAGTTCATAAAACAGTTGAAGAGGTTACTACCATTTGCCAGCCCCGAAACGAGAAAACCAAAGTAGAGCGGCCAGGCACCAAAGAGCGTCCCTTCGGGCGCAGAGATCAAGGCACAGACAGGCAGTAGTACCGCTGACGCTAGCGCCAACCGAATGTAAAGCACATTGTTACGCTCTCCCATCCAGGTGTAAACCAGTGCTCCAACCAAACTGCCGATCGTTTGCATCGCCAACAACACTGGCACCGCCACGCCACTCGCTAGTCCCAACTGTTCTGTCGCATATACGACGTAAAAGGGAGCAGCCATCATAAAGAGTGTGGTCAACATGCGCACGCTGATGAAAGCACGAAACGGCCCATCATTGCGCACCACTCGTCCCAATTCGGGAAGGAATTCGCTCAGATCGGGTGACTTTTCTGCCACTTTGCCGCCTGGCAGTTCATGAAAGAAGAGGCCAGGGAGGATCGAAATTACAAAAATCACGCCTGCCGCGCCGAAGAGCAATGCATAGTTATTGGGAAAAGCAAGACCTTTCGGGCCTAAGATGACGCTAATCAACGGTGCCAATACCAACATCAACAGCCCTGTGATCACGGTAGTGAGGCCAAACATACGGGCACGCCAACGATTGTCCAAACTGGTGGCAGAAAGATCAGCCCACGGAACACCCACCAAGCCATCACCAAAGGCCGCAATGCCGTAAGCAATGAAAAAGGCCCAGAGCAGCAAAGTGGGCCGTTTATCCCCTACCCAAACGATAATCAGAGCGAAGAAGAAGATCACGAACCGCACAGGGATATTTGGCCCGACAAACCACCATTTTTTGTGGGCAAAACGCACGATGTGGCGCGCAATCCACAACTGCGGCAGCGTAAAACCGATCGTGAAAAGGCTGCCACTGAGTCCAATCAAGATCCTAGAATCAGTAAGGTGACGAATAAAATCCGGGATCACCGTAGTTGAGCCAATCAGACTCATGGCCACGGTGAACAGAATGCCATCGAGCAGAAAATAAACGAAATTGCGCCGGTAAATGGGTTCCAGCGCTGGCACGGCGAGATTATGTGCAGCAGATTCAGTCATAAATAGATGTAGCTTCTTTGCTTACCTTATGAATTACAGTCCTGGATAAATGCCTCCAGTAGAGCATTGAAACGTTCAGGTTGTTCCCAATGTGGCGCATGACCAGCCCCTGGAATCACCTGCACGGCACTGCGCCATAGCGTCGGTGCGGTCAGACTTTGCAGATAGGCGAGATTGACCAATTGTTCGCCTTCCCCCTGTAGGATGGCCAGCGGTTTGCTCAGTTGCGCCACAATCTCTACTTCATCGCGATAGCCATTGGGGCGAATGCTGGCAGCCAAACTTGAGCGCGCCCGACCATCGGTGCGCCGAACATCATCCAGAAAGGCTTCAGGAACATCCGTCACGCCGGGGTTGAAGAAAGCTCGTACAAAAGCTTCAATCTGTGCCTCGTTCAATTCTTCTGTGAAGGCGGCACCCATCGCCGGGTGGGGCAGAAAGGCAGATTCCATCGCCGGCGGAAAGGCAATCGGCGGCGTGCCGAAGATTAACAGGCCGGCGGCATTTGGTAGCAAATGCTCGGCTTCAAGGGCGACATGGCCTCCCAAGCTCCAGCCCACCAATACAGTCTTACCCAGATCGAGCTGGTTCACCACAGATGCGACCATATTGGCGTAGCCAGGCAAGGTATTGGTGCTCTGCGGATCAGCTGCCCTGGCTGATCGCCCATGCCCCGGTAGGTCGATCGCCACTAGACGATTACGTTCGCCCAGCGGGCTATTCAATTGATGCAAGAACGACTGTCCCGAGGCCGAGTTGCCGTGGATCAAAAGGGTGGCTGGCCCCGTCCCCGAGCTGCTGGTGACTGCAATCGTTTGCCCATCGACTTGGAGGGTTTGCGTATTCATGATAAGTACTCCTTGTTTTGATAATTTATTGTAAAATTCAGGCATAACACCATCCAATGAAGAAAGGCACGAAGCGGTCAAAAGGTACTTTCGCTCCTTTCTTCGTTCGCTGTTGTATTTGGGTAGGGTTCGTTATTCCATTGCTTCAATCACTCCCGATGCGAGCGCCTGATCCTGGTTCTGGAAGATCGCCATGGCCGTCTTCATCCGTTTGAAGCCGAGCTTGAGGTAAAAGGACTCTTTCCCTGGCGCGGCGTAGAGGATGATCTTTCGATGTCCGCGCGAACGTTCAACCAAACGGGCGACGATGCCTTTGCCAATCCCATATCCTTGATAGTCAGGATGGACTGCCACATCGCAGATGTAGGAGCAATCCACGCCATCGGCCAGCGCACGCCCGGCACCGATCAGTCTCCTGGCGTCAAAGACAAAACAAACATAGCGACTATTCGAAAACGAAGTTTGCAGGTCAGCCGGATTCTTGTCACCCAGCGGCGCAATTCGATAAAGGTTGGAAAGCTCGTTCCAATCGATGGTCTCAATCGACTCTACCCAGTCAAATGCCATGTGGTCTCCCTTTAAAACCGACTACACAGAGGTGACACGTTACCATTACGATTGAAATTCATAGCGCATGATCGGGCGAGTTGCCACATGGCGCGCCACTACTTTGAAACCGGCCCGCTCAAAGGTGGTGAGAAAGCCCGTTCCCGAAGCGCTCGGTGTCAGGCTGGCATCAAGCGGATAGGCTTCAAGCGCTGGTGCGCCTGCGGCCCTGGCAACCTCCAACGCGGCAACAATCAGCGCCGAGGTCACACCCCGTTTGCGATAGCCTTTGCGCACATAAAAGCAAGAAATGGACCAGACCGGCGTCTCATCCACACGCTTTAGCCGCCAGGTGCGATCTAACCAGGGCAAATCGGCTCGGGGCGTCAATTGACACCAGCCCACCGCCCGATCTCCGGCAAAGGCAAGCAAACCTGGCGGCGCTCCATTCTGCACCCGATCACAGAAGTCAGCCTTGTTCTCTTCGCCCGGACGTTTGCGGTACTCGTTGCCGATGCGCCAGTACATGCACCAACATTGGCCAACTGGCCACTGCCCGTCAAAGAGATCTTCGAGCGCTGGC
This sequence comes from Caldilineaceae bacterium, assembly GCA_046328715.1. Classification (GTDB taxonomy): domain Bacteria; phylum Chloroflexota; class Anaerolineae; order Caldilineales; family Caldilineaceae; genus JAXLWB01. Next base: position 18,009 of record JAXLWB010000055.1, read on the forward strand.
CACAATTCGGGCGTCAGCAGACGGACTTCAATTTGCATGGTAGACTCTATCACTTGCGCGTTGGTGGTTGCACTTGTTAGTGCATCGCTCTCACTTAGCCAAGTATAGCACAAGGAGGGACAACAACAGATTGGGAGAGGAACAGATTCATGCATGGGATCGACGACTCGCTGTTGTCAACCATCTGTTGTGTTGCGTGGTCAAAAGAGGGGGTCGTTATAATTCCGCCAACATCTCATACAACCGACCCCATTTTGCGCCTGCCTGTCGGTGTCATTCGTCCTCCTTATGACTATACGAATATCCGCACTAAATCAACTGACATGAAGCTGGGCGAATTCGCTTATTAGAGGCGGGCAGCGGTCAAGTGCGTTTTCAAAGGCTTGACGGGGTTCCATACCTTCGGCAATCTCACTCCAGAAACCTTCGGTCAAGAGCCTTGCCTGATGGTGGTCAATCTCCTCCATTACGGTCACCACATAGGGCACCACGCCTAGCAGATCACCAATCAAGTCGCCATGACAGCCAGCCAGAAGTAAGATCTGGACACCAAGCAGGCGTTCAGAGAGCCATGCGCCAGTAACATTGGTATCCGCTAACTGAATCTCCTTCCCGTTCGTGTGTACCGACAAATGTAGGTAACGCACAGGCTCTTTGGCCATCCGAGCTCGCTCCAAATAGTGTTCAAAGTGGGTACTTGTGACATTGATCAGACGAGTGAAACGTAGATGTGCATGCGCTCGAATCCTGCGAAAAGCAACCAGATCGAGTTGCAAGTCAGGATCGGGTCCAAGCACGACTAACAAATGGCAAGAAGGAAGTTGCATCGGTTGTGCCGCTTTCACAGTAGCTTCGTCAGCGGGTGTGTGACGTTGCTGTAATAATGATTGTGCGCGGGCGTCGGGTTGAGGGAACAGTTGAGACCCCAAAATCTGCGCTGGGTGAATGAGTGTTGTTGCCTGATGTCGCCCCCAGAGGACTAACAGCCAACTAACAATCAGCACTGTAACGAATAGTTGCATGGTCGAAAGTACCATCGAGAATAAAAAGTCTTGCATATCATTTCCCTGCCTTTATTAAATCAACAAGTTGCTGCTGAATTCCTTCTTTTGTGCATGCTATATTGAATCGAGGTAAAAAAGAAGCCAACCTGTCATACGACAGGTCGGCTTTTCCGTACCTACTTATGGAGTATATACATTACGTTATTTAGTCATCGGACCAACTGACCCTAGCCACATCACCCTCTCGGCGAATGATGTTTTCATCCAGCACTTCGACAAAGCTGTGATGCCTTCCAGAGATCCGTCTACATGGTGTGCTCATATGACCAACCTTTCAATTGAAAAGTACAGTGGCTAAAGAAAGCAAACACTACCTTTATGGACCCGGTTGTGCTGTCATGATCACCCAGTAATAAATGTAAGGGCTGTCCGCTTTGTAGGCATACCCGATACCGTAATCGGTCTGCGCCGCAAAGAAGGGATCGGTCCCCAACACATGAGTGCGGTGGTGTGGAGAGTTTAACCAAGCTTCCCACGCTTGTTCTGGAGTAGTTTGGCCAGCGCCTATCGACTCAATATTATTGGCATTGTTGACCTGAGGGTAGAAGCTTGGCAAGAGATAACCAGCCTGGCTGACAAGAAAATTTGGGCCCACTCCATCAGGATTGACATGAGCAACATAGCATCGTTGTGCCATGTCTTGCGCACGTTGCCTGGCAACCTTGGATAAGATCTCGTTATAATGAAGCTCAGACCGTTGTTGCCCAGGTGCCGTCTTCATGAGTTCTGCAATTCGTTGCTCCTCTTCATTCGGTGTATAGACTAGGTCTACCGCGGTAATCATCGGTAGATAGATGGTGCTTTGCTCGGCCTGACTTTTGGCAGACAGAGGAAAGAGACCACCAAACCAAGTAAGAAGTGTTACAAGTAGTAGGTGATAAATTGATTTAAGTCGCAATCCAGTATCAAAGTGTCTCATTTTGCTCACCCCTTTCGATGGTGTGAGTTCGGTGAATGGGAGATAGTTCTGTGGAGAGCAAAGAGCCTTACTTACTCAATATAAGAGGTACCCCCCTTTACAACTCCTGATCAATTATAGAACGTGGCTTTGTACAGTTGGGTGAGGCAGAGGCATAGCTTACGTAGGAATTACGCAGGAAGACAGTTTGATTTAAGTAAGTTTTTAACTAACTTTGTTTTTATTTACAAAAATTGCTAACATTATTAATTTGGAAAGCACTATGTGGAGTAAAAGCACGAGGCATATGCAAGAAGTTTTGCCCCTAACAGAACTTCTTGCACATGCCTCTTAAAAATAAAGCAGCCTGGGCCAACAGGCTGCTTGCGGTGGTGGGAATCCGACCTGGAAAATCAGATGCCGATCCCAGTATAAAGGTAAAACTGAAGAAAGCTAGGAGAGAAAGAGAAAGGATTGAGTTTGTATAGTGGAAGAAAAGCGTTTGTTTTGCGTAAGCTTCAAACTCAACGAACGAGTCTTGCTGGAGAAAGCGACTTAAATGCGCAAAATGTAGCCATGGTGCGGAACTGTTTGCAGAAAACGTGGTTGATCAGGCTCAGCCTCGATCTTAAGCCGCAAATTTTTCATGTGCCAACGCACCAATGCAGGATCGCCCGTGCGAGGAGGATATTCCCAAACCTTCTCAAGCAGATGCTCGCTTGAGAATAGTTGGTTGGGATGCTGCATCAAATACCGTAATAGAATGAGTTCGGTCGGCGTGAGATAAGCGATACCTTTTTCCGTTTCAACAGCTGCACTATGTATATCTAGGCGTAAGCCACCAACATTCAAGCGATACGACGTATCCTCAATTTCAGACTCATCCTGCTGTTGATTGGGAATTGTGCTACGGCGCAGCACTGCCTTAATCCGCAGGTTTAACTCATGTATATCAAAGGGTTTACATAAGTAGTCATCCCCACCAACCGTGTAGGCAGTGATCTTCTGTTTGAGTTCTGTATTCCCGGTCAAAAATATAATTGGCAAAGAATTCCAACGGGTATCTTCTCGAATAATTGAACATAACTCAACACCGTCCATGCCTGGCATGGCAATGTCAAGCAGAATCAAGGCAGGAAGTTGATACTCTAGCTGCGCAAGTGCTTCCACTCCATTACTTGCGGTACAGACGTTGTATCCATACAAATTCAGCCCTGAGCGGACCGCATCCTTAACAACTTCATCGTCGTCTACCACTAGGATTCTTTTCATGTTATAAAGTATACGGAAATTTTAGAGAAAGATCAATAACTTCTTACGAAACTATCCTTACATTATTTTAACACAAACAGCTTCCATACAAGACATTTGTACAAACAACTATGCTCCTTTGCAAAAAATTTCATAATATGTTTAATGCTTTTATCGAACCCTATTATTTGACAAAACAAATAAATTATGTTAGCTTACAAAAAGAAGTTTGGAATAGCAAGGTTTATCCCTCCACTTTGCACAGTTTTCATTTCTTCTTGTATATTTGTTTCTCCTAGTACCCTTCATTCATATAAATAGCAAACTGATTGCAAAAATTTATGTCAAGCTTCACAACCCACGCAGCCCCTGATCAAGCAACATCCTCTACCGCCCCTATCGACAGCAAATCAATTCTCATTGATGCGATACCGCAAATCGTATATATTGCTCAATCTGACGGTGCATTCGATTATGTAAACCAACGTTGGTATGAGTTTACGGGAACTTGCCCAGAGACAGCTTTGGGGCTTTCCTGGATGGAGTGGGTACATCCTGACGATCGTAAGCGTATCGTATGGCCAAGTGGCTGCAATGATGAAAGGCACTTTGAAGTAGAATGCCGTCTGCGCAACGCAAATGGCGACTATTACTGGCATCTAGCTCAAGCGCAACCCATTGGTGACGAAGCAGGGCAATCGATTCAGTGGTTCGGTACATTAACTGATATCCATAGAGTAAAACAGAATCTACTTCCATCCTCTGTCGGTAAAGCGTTACTCCAACCAGCCGATCAAGCCAGCGATGAGACATCACTTTCGCTTTTGTACCAACAACTAGCCGAGAAAGATGAAAAACTAAAGCGTAGTGAGGCACGCTTTCAGGCACTGATCAAGGCGAGTCAGCAGGTAGTTTGGTCCTGGGATCGGGAAACGCAAAAGTTGCAATCTTTTGATTTATTGGATTGGGAGCAAACAATCACAGGGCAGAGTCCGCAAGCAGAAAATCGGGAATACTGGCTAGAACTGGTCCATGCGGAGGATCGCGAACGGATAGAGACCACCTGGCGCCAAGCGGTAGAAAATGGCAACGGCTATCAGATTGAATATCGCATGCTCACGCCGCAAGGTGAATACGCTTATATTGTCGAAACTGCGGCAGCCGCACAGGGAGAAGATGGCAACACCCTGGAGTTTGTCGGCACGGTGATGAATGTAACGCAACAACGGCTTGCGGAGCAGAAAGAAGTGATCCATCTTCGCCTATTTCGAGCCATTGCAGAAACCGTACCCGATATCCTCTTTCTTTTTGATCCCAGAGATCGCCATATCTTCTATGTCAACCATGCCATCGTCACGATCCTGGGTTATACGCCTGAAGAGATCCAAGGATGGGGGCAACAACTTTTGCAGCGGTTGATCCATCCCGACGAGACAAGCCAGATGGCATTGCACAACGCACAGAGCAAAACGCTCAAGGACAATGAAATCGTCGAGCATCAATATCGCTTTCGCCATGCCAATGGTAGTTATCGCTGGTTGAAGACGCGCACACTGATTTTTTCGCGCAATACGCAAGGCGAAATTGACCAACTGCTCGGCGTGGCCCAAGACATTACCGCAGAAGTAGAAGCAGCAGAAGCATTACAGACGAGTAACCAAAAGATTCGATCGATCCTGGAAAGTACCAGTGATGGTTACTTGGCCATTGATCGAGAGTGGCGCGTCATCTATGCCAATCAGCGTGCCTTACAAGGTGCTAGATTGCCGGCTGAGGCAGTGATTGGCCAGAATGTCTGGAAAGTGTTTCATAATTTGTTGGGCACCCCCTACGAAACCGCCATTCGTACGGTCATGGAGCAGCGAACCCCTACAGAATTTGAAATGCCGTTGGTTCTGGTTCATGGCTGGCTTGCGGTCAAATGTTTTCCATCTCCGGAAGGGATTGTCGTCTATTCACAGGATATCAGCGAACGCAAGTTGGCAGAGGAACGTTTTTACCAACTCTTTGAAGCGGCACTGAATGGGGTTGCCTTGGTTGATACAGACGGCAAGATCCAAATGGCCAACGCCCCGTTTGAGCGATTATTTGGCTACGCCCACGCCGAATTGGTGGGACAACCCATCGATATTCTGGTGCCAACCGAACTTCAACACCGCCATGCAGCTTTTCGTCTCCAATATGGCACTCACCCGCTGCTGATGGTCAACAACGAGCGTGATCTTTACGGGTTACGCAAGGATGGGCGACTCTTCCCCATCGAAACCAGCTTGATTCCAATCACTACCTTACAAGACAGAGTCACGCTCTGTATGGTAACCGATATCAGCGCACGCAAAGCAGCAGAGGCAAGCCTCCGTCAAAGTGAAGAACGGCTTCGTCTCGCTACCGAACTTGGTAAAATTGGCTTTTTTGATCATGATTTTCAAGAAAATCGATCTTACTTCTCGCCTCTTAATTATGTCGTAACACAATATCCAAGGGATTTACCGATTACCCGTGAATCATGGCTTAACTATGTCTATCCGGATGATCGTCCAATCATTGAAGATGTATTTCGGAACGCACGTCTTACAGGTTTACCCTCGCAAAATCAATATCGAGTTGTTTGGCCCGACCAGTCGATCCATTGGCTGCAAAACAGCACGATTACGCTTAAGAATCAAGCAGGTGAGGCCACTCACTTGATGGGCGTAGTACGCGATATCACAGAGTACAAGGAAATTGAAGCGACACTACGTGGTCTGAATCAATCGCTTGAACAACTGGTTCAAGAGCGCACTGCACAATACGCTACTGCCAACAAAGAGTTAGAAGCCTTTGCTTACTCCGTCTCCCATGATCTGCGCGCGCCATTGCGCGCCATGACCAGCTTTTCCGAGATTTTGCTCAATGAGTTTGCACAAGAGTTAAGTGATAAACCGCGCCATTACCTGCGACGGATTCACTACAATGGCGCACAGATGGGGCTGTTGATCGATGATTTGCTGACCTTCTCGCGCCTGTCTCGCCAGTCACTCGTCCGACAGAAGGTTGATCTGACGGAAGTTGTTCAGCAGGTGATGGATGATTTGAGCCAAGAGCTGGGGCAAAGAGAGATCGAATTTTCGCTTTCTCCCTTGCCTCCTTGCCAGGCCGATCCGATTCTACTGAAGCAGGTCATTGTCAATCTCTTATCCAATGCACTTAAATATACGCGCAAGCGCCAACCAACAAACATCCACGTCGGCTGGCAAGTAGGTACGCCACCTGGGATGGCAGGGGAACAAACGATCTACTTTGTACAGGACAATGGCGTAGGCTTTGACATGCGTTATGCAGATAAGCTCTTTCAGGTCTTTCAACGGTTACATTCCAGTACAGAATATGAGGGGACCGGGATTGGGCTCGCCATTGTGCAACGGATTGTCCATCGTCACGGTGGAGAAGTGTGGGCAGAGGCTGAAGTCGATAAAGGGGCGACCATCTATTTCTATCTTGCCAGTACCCGGGCGGAATCAGAGGCTCAGGGAGAATTGAATCATGGATAAAGCCTTAGAAATCGTACTCGTTGAGGATAATGCCGATGATGAAGAGTTGATCCTGCACGCACTGCACAAGTATCATCTGGCAAATCGAATTCATGTCGTACGCGATGGAGCGGAAGCCCTCGATCTGCTCCTTCCCACTGATAACGATGCGGTACACAAAAGTGAACTGAAGTTAATCCTGCTCGATCTGAAATTACCCAAAATCGATGGACTCGAAGTCCTCCGTCACCTCAAAAATGACCCCAGGACCAAGACGATTCCTGTTGTTGTCCTTACTTCCTCGGCTTCAGAACAGGATATCATCAAAAGCTATCAGCTTGGCGTGAATGGCTATGTGACGAAACCGATCGATTTCGCTCAGTTTAGCGAAGCAGTGTATCAACTAGGTCTCTACTGGTTGGTGGTCAATCAGAAGCCGCATTATCAATAGCGGCTTTACTCATGCTCGCTCGCATAGGATCGACTTTTCTTTAAATGCAGATTGGATCAAGCCATGCTTAAAAAGTGATTTTCCACTTTCAACGTCCGAGCGAACTCCATGCATGATTAGCCGTAAGGATTGTGGTTCGGAGCTTTGTAAGCTTCTTCCGAGCCTGGAAGAAATCCAGGTTTACTCTCTCCAATTCAAACATGTTGATTAATTTTTAATAATTTACATTAAGGGATTTGCGTACTAAAAGAGACTTGTTTGTAATTTTTCCAGGCATTAATCTGAGCAACTACACTGTACTTCTTTCTTTTTAGGATACAAAATTACAATAGCGTATGTATACATACTATAATCCTCCATTTCGTGAGTCCGCTATACTCTAAAAGTACCAGAATAGTAATTTTAAGTATTTAATTAAAGATTTGAAATTTGACAAAAATAGCTAACTTAGGTTTACTTACGAGCCTCAACACAGAGACAACTTCCTTCTTAGATACTTAGACCGATGCGCCTCTGAAGCACCTTGAATGTAGTCAAATACAAGAAACTAGCATGGAGCTAGTGATGGCTATTGGGTGTTATTGATCCTCCTTGAACGATTGTCTGCGCCCCTGAGTCTGCTGTTTGCGTGTTGGTAGGGTATTGAGGTTTATGTTAGAGAAAAATAAAGTTGAGCCGGCTCAAACTACAGCGGTTCTCTTTACTAAGGGGGCGGACAATTACCGCATCCTGGCAGATGCCATGCCCCAAATTGTCTACATCACCGATGCTGCAGGCTTGGTCGATTATGTCAACCAACGCTGGTATGACTTTACCGGGACGCCCCCCACAACCGCTCTGGGGCAGGCATGGACAACCTGGCTCCACCCCGACGATCAAGAGCGGGTCAGCACAGGCTGGCAAGCATCCATTAGCTCAGGTCAACCATTTGAAACGGAACATCGCTTACGTCATGTGAGTGGCGAATATTACTGGCATTTAGCGCGTGCCCTCCCCATTTATAACGAAGAGGGTCAGCTTACCCACTGGATCGGTACGGCAACCAATATTCACAGCCTGAAACAGACCGAAGCCGCGCTCTCGACAAACGAGCAGCGACTAAAACTCGCGCAACGGGCCGGCGGCATTGCCACTTGGGAATTAAACCTAGAGACGGATGAGCTTTTCTTTGAGGATTCATTTACCTCATTATTTGGCTATACCACAACCCAGCCTGAATCGCCAGCCCTTGAAACCTGGCTACGCATGACGCATCCACAAGATCTATCTCGTGTCTTTGAAGCACTCAACAGTGCTAAAAATGGAGCGCGTGCGGCCAAGTGCGAATTTCGCGTGATATGGCCGGATGGTAGCATCCATTGGTTGCTGGCCGAAGGCGAGGTGACCACGCCACCCATCATGCACGGCATTACATTTGATCGGACCCAGGCAAAAGAGACAGAGGAAGCGCTCAGGCGCAGTCAGGCACGCTACCAGGCGCTGATCGAAGCCAGCGGCCAAGTGATCTGGTCTTGGGATATCAAGACACAGAGCTGGCAATACTTTGACACCTTGCGTTGGTGGGAGAGTATTACTGGCCAGAGCTCGCAAGCCCAGGTTCATGATGGTTGGCTGGAGGTAGTCCATGCCGAGGACCGTGAGCGCATGCGCACAACCTGGCAACAGGCCTTAGCCACTGGATCTGGCTACGAAGATGAATACCGGGTGCAGGCGAAGGACGGCACGCTCGCTCATATCATCGAACGCGTCGTCGTGGTGCGGGATGCCGAAGGTGAGCCTGTTGAATTAGTGGGTACATTGCTGGATGTCACCCAACAGCGGCGTGCGGAACAAGCGGCAGCAGCCAATTTACGCCTATTTCAAGGCATCGCCGAAACGACCCCCGATATTCTTTTCCTGTTTGACCAGCAAAATCAACAAATTTCTTATGTAAACCAAGCGGTCGCTAAATTGCTCGGCTACAGCGCCGAGCAAATCCAAACCTCGGGCAAACGCCTATGGCTAGACTTGCTCCATCCCGACGATCTTCAAGCCATCCGGACGAACTACCCTCAAATTGAAAAACTCCGAGACACACAGGTGGTCGAGGATCAATATCGGCTGCGCCACGCAAACGGCAGCTATCACTGGTTTCAAGTACATACACTGGTCTTTTCGCGCGATGCTGAGGGCCGAGTCAGTCAACTGCTAGGCGTGGCGCATGATATTAGCGAACGGAAGCGGGCGTTGGAGGCACTGCAAGAGAGCAATCAAAAGATTCGCTCGATTCTCGAAAGCACCAGTGATGCGTTCACCGCGCTTGACCAGGATTGGCGTGTCATCTACGCCAATCAACATTCCCTGCGCAATGCCAGATTATCGTCCGACGAAATGGTTGGCCAAAACTTCTGGAAGTTATTTCCCCACTTGTTGGGTACAGCCTTTGACACAGCCGCCCACCTGGTCATGTACACCCAGGCTTCGGTGGAGCTTGAAATGCAGGCGACGCTAGTCACTGGCTGGTACAAGGTAAAGTTCCATCCTTCCCCTGAAGGGATCGTCATTTACGCCCAGGATATTAGCGAGCGCAAACAGGCAGAGGCACGTTTTTATCAAGTACTTGACTCAGCGCCAAATGGCATTGCCATCGTCGATCCAAGCGGCAAGTTCCAATTCGTCAATCCCCAAGTGGAGCAACTCTTGGGTTACAGGCGGGAAGAGTTACTGGGCCAGTCGGTAGAAATGCTGGTGCCACCAGCCCTTCGCAGCCGACATCCCGACTACCGGGGTGAATTTATGCAGCAACCCATTCCACGCCCAATGGGGATTGAACGCGGTGTTTTTGGTTTGCATAAAGATGGTCACACGATCCCGCTGGAGATCAGTTTGCACCCGATCGAGACGATCCAGGGAGGGATGGTGCTTTGTACGATCGTGGACATCAGCCTGCGTAAAGAGGCAGAGACGCAACTGCGCCAAAGTGAAGAGCGCTTACAGTTGGCCACGGAGATCGGCAAGATCGGCGTTTTTGACTACGATGTAGACAAAGATGAGACCCAGATCTCTCCGATCATGTATGAAGTCACCCAATTTCCACGGGACGTACCACTCACACGCCAATTATGGCTCAGCCATATCCATCCCGACGATCTACAGGTGACACAAAACGCAATGCAAGAGGCGCTAACCACCGGTGAACCTTCGCGCTACGAATATCGCATCCTTTGTCCTGACCAGTCGATTCGTTGGCTCGAAACGAGCACACTCACCCTGAAAGATGAGCAAGGTCAACCGACTCGAGTCATGGGGGTGGTGCTCGATATTTCGCAGCGCAAGGAGGCCGAAGAGACGCTGCGAAGGCTCAATCAGTCGCTCGAACAGAATGTTTTAGAGCGTACCAATCAATACATTGCGGCCAATCAAGAATTGGAGGCGTTTGCCTACTCGGTCTCGCACGATCTGCGTGCCCCCTTGCGTGCCATGAGCAGCTTTTCCAAGATTCTGCTCGATGAGTTTATGCAGGAGCTGTCAGAGAGACCACGTCACTATCTACAACGCATTCACTTCAATGCGACACAAATGGGCATGTTGATCGATGATCTGCTTGCCTTCTCCCGCCTTTCCCGCCACGAATTGAAAAAACAGATGGTTGCGCCCAACAATCTTGTGCACCAGGCGATTGCCGACTTGAGTGAAGAGCAAACCGGCCGACAGATTGAAATTATAGTTGCCCCGCTGCCAGCTTGTTTGGCAGATGCCGCCCTCCTCAAACAGGTCTTTATCAATCTCTTGTCGAATGCGCTCAAGTACACGCGCAAACGAGCCGTCGCTCAGATTGAAATTGGCTGGCAACCCGGAGATGCAACAAGCGGGCAAAACAATCAGCCAGTATATTTCGTTCGTGATAACGGCGTAGGCTTTGACATGCGCTATGCAGACAAACTCTTTGGTGTCTTTCAGCGCTTGCATTCAGGAGCGGAATATGAAGGGACAGGGGTAGGACTGGCCACGGTACAACGCATTATCCACCGGCACGATGGACGCGTATGGGCACAGGCCGAATTGGACAAAGGAGCCACCGTTTATTTCTGCCTTGCCGACACTGATATTGAAGGTGGGGTTGAAGGGAAAAAGGATCATGGATAATGTCAATGCCTTCGAGATCTTGTTAGTGGAAGACAATGCAGATGATGAAGAATTGGTGCTCTATGCACTTGCCAAGAACAATCTGGCCAACCATGTTCGGGTTGCCCATGATGGGGCTGAAGCTTTGGAAATTCTCTTTGCAGAAGGCAATACTTCATACCCCAAGTTGGTGCTGCTCGACCTGAAATTACCGAAGATAGATGGGTTGGAAGTTCTTCGTCAGATAAAGGGTAATGCGCAAACCAAGACCATCCCTGTGGTGGTGATTTCTTCGTCGCGCGCCGAGCAGGATCTGATTCGAAGCTACCAACTCAATGCCAATGGCTACGTCATTAAACCGATCGATTTTTCCCAATTTGCCGAGGCGGTGCAACAACTTGGAATCTTCTGGTTATTGGTCAATCAACCGCCTCAACATAGTTGAGCGATTTTATAGTCAGCGAATCACATCAAAATTCAGCTTCTGAGACCCCTCATGGAGAGAACAATGCCCATTCCATTACGTGTTTTAATCCTCGAAGATCGCCCTGATGATGCGGAACTGATGTTGTATGAGTTACGCAAGGTAGACTATGTACCCGATTGGCAACGAGTGGAGACAGAGCAAACTTATCTGACTGCACTTGCGCAGCAGCCTGAGATTATTCTGGCTGACTACACGATGCCCCAGTTCAACGCCTTACGTGCCCTTCAACTCTTACAAGAACGTAACTTCGATATTCCGTTTATTGTAGTCACCAATACGCTGAGCGATGAAGTGGCCGTCCAATGCATTAAACAAGGTGCGTCCGATTACTTGCTCAAAGATCGTATGGCGCGTTTGGGATCAGCGGTAGCCCATGCGCTGGAACAACACCGCAATCGCCAGAAACGACAACAGGCAGAAGAGGCGTTGCGCTACAATGAAATGTTCAACCGCACCGTGTTAAATTCAGTCGGCGATCATATTGCTGTGCTAGATGCCCAGGGCGTGATCATTCAGGTGAATGAAGCATGGAAACGCTTTGCCCAGGAAAACGGGGATCCTACCTTGGAGCATACTGGAGTTGGCATCAATTACCTCGATGTCTGTCGGCGCGTTCAGGGGGAGGATGAAGCGATGGCACAAGCCGCGGTGGCTGGAATAGAAGCTGTCATGGCTGGCAGGCTACCACTGTTTTCTACGCTGGAATATGCCTGTCATTCTCACCACGAGAAGCGTTGGTTTCTACTCAAAGTTACCCCACTGCCCGGCCAGATCGGTGGTGTTGTCATTGCCCATCCGGATATCACTGAACGCAAACTAGCGGAAGAACAGCTTCGTCAACAAGACCGCCTTTCCGTAGTGGGTCAGCTCGCAGCTGGTATCGCTCATGATTTCAACAACAGCTTACAAGCAATTACCCTCTACTCGCAGATTTTGCTAAACGTACCCACACTCAACGCACACGCTCAGGAACATCTCCAGGTCATTCATCGACAGGCAATGCGCGCTGGCAGTCTGATCGCACAGATCATGGACTTTAGTCGCCAGTCCGTTATGGAGCGTCACCCCCTTGAGGTGAAAACCTATTTGTCCTCATTGGTCTCGCTCCTCAAACGTACTTTACAAGAGAATATTCAAATCAAACTAAATTGTTCACAACGGGATCTTTACATCGATGCCGATCTCACTCGTTTGGAACAGGTCTTCATGAATCTGGCGGTCAATGCGCGCGATGCAATGCCTGATGGGGGCTGGCTGAGGCTCGATGTCGAAACCTTTCACTTGACTGAACCCAATCCTGCGCCTCCCTTGCGTGAAATGCCAATCGGTCACTGGGTGTGCATTTCGATGTCTGACACAGGCATGGGAATTCCTCAGCAAAACTTGCATCATCTCTTCGAGCCATTCTTTACGACCAAAGCACCTGGAAAGGGCACGGGGTTAGGATTAGCGCAAGTCTATGGGATTGTCAAACAGCATGATGGGTTTATCGATGTAGAGAGTGAGGTTGGAAAAGGAACCACATTCAAACTCTATTTTCCACTTTTGAACTCTGCAGAGCGACAAGGGGCTTTGCTGTTACCAACCCAGCTCATAGTTGGAAATCGAGAGACCATTCTAGTGGTTGAGGACGATTCTGCCATACGAGCGGCGGTTAGCAATGCACTGCGTACACTAGAATATGAGGTTCTCATTGCCAAAAGTGGAAAAGAAGCGCTCCATCTTTTCGAACAGGAATCTGATACCATTGCTCTGGTTCTGAGCGACTTAGTCATGCCAGAAATCGATGGCACCAAGCTCTATCAGCATCTCTCCCAAAAGCGCCCTGATATCAAGGTGGTGATCATGAGCGGTTATGCGCTCCCTGAACGTTTGAAAAGTCTTTACCAATCAGGCAAAATAGGCTATTTGGCAAAACCATTTGATCTGCAACAGGTCGCCGAGGTTGTGTTCAAGGCACTCAATAGTTCACAATAGGGCCTAAAAATCATGATGCTCTGCACTACGTAACACTTTTATACCGCAAAAAGTGTTACGTAGTGGCAACTGCTACGATAGGTGAGCACCCTGCGCCAACAGGATGCTCAAGTGGTAATCCGACCTGGAAAATCAGAAAAACCATATATAGTATAGCACAAGTTTTGCCAACAAAACATCACGATTTATCAACCAAATTTCAATAGACGCTACATTTAACTCTGGCACAATCTGTCGAAGAACCAAAGACTGTGAGATTGTGCCCTAGTTAGGTGACTTCTCGATAGGGACAGAACCATGTATGAAAGACTAGGTGAGGTGACATTGAAAAGCGGCGAACGGGTAGAAGCAGGCGTTGTGCGTGGACCTGAACCCACTTGGTCGCGACGTTTGCAGACATTGCTCTGGCACAAGGGCGATCCATGGAATTGGCAGAACGCCCAACTACTGGAAGTGGACCATGGGCTGGATGTGAATTTTTATGTACTCCACCGTGAAGGGGAGCCGTTCACCAACATAATGACAGTTGAACTGGCAGGAGTTGGCCACTTTGGTCACGTTTGGACCCAACCTGCCGACCGTCAACAGGGGGCCAGCAGCAGCCTGATGCGTCTGCAGATGCAAGATTTTGCAGCACGAGGAGGTCAAACCCTCTTCTTGGGCACAGGATATGGATCAACCGCCTATCGTATCTACAGTGCTTTTGGCTTCGCAAGTATCGAGGCAGAAAGTGGCTACATGGCGTACTATGCAAAGTCGAAAGCAGAATTTGAAGCCACCTATTTTGCCCCTGGCCCTGTAGAAGTACAGCCACTCGCCTGGCCTCACTGGCCGTCATCTGCGGCGCTCTTTCTGGGTGACTATCCGGGATTGGTGCGCTGTGCGCCCTTACAGATGTTCGGACATGCTTCCAGCGAAGGGCCTTTTCTCCCTGCCTTGATCGAAGCAGCCAAGCGTCAACAAGCAGGAGAGTCCCCGACGGTATGGGCGTTATTCAACCCAGCCACAAGCGCTGTCGTAGGCTTGGCCGCCTGGTCATGGCATCCGCTGTGGCCCGATGTCTGCCTAGTGGATTGTTATTGCCATCCAAACTTTTGGTCAGCCAGCGGTGAGCTGCTCAATGCACTACAACTGCCCACTGCTGATCATACCGTAGCCTATGTTGATATTGATAATAAAGCCAAATCAGCCCTCTTTACCCAGGCCGGATTCAAAGCCACGGCGACCTTGCCTCGCTGGCTAGCAACCGATCATTCCAGACAAACCTGGACGGATGTTGTAATGCTGGAAAAGTAATAACTCATGGTTGCGTTTGTTTTGCGTGTGACATACATGAGGGATGCGCGTGTTTTTATAGGCAATGTGTATTTTTCGAAAAACTATAGCATATAACAAGATCAATCGTTTGTATTTAATTGAAGCAGCAACGTTCAGCGGCCCTTGGTGCGTCCTATTAAACGTTTTCTGAGTTCTGGTGTAATTGTCATTTTCACTATTCATTACAATCTGGCTTGATTTTACTGCGAAAACTAACATCGGTCTGTGGCAAAGGCGCTACGACGATACGCTACAATGGGTTGATATTTCCCGCAGAGTAAGCACAAATGGATCATTTACTTATTCACCTCAAAATGGTAAACTATTTGTAAGCAACAAGCGTGCAGTCTGCGTGAAAGGATCAACTTGTGAAAACATTTCTTGCAGTACTTTTTGCCGCTACGATGGCCGCCCTGCTAACGACGGGAGCAATCATCCATATCTACCCGAATCTCGCCTATACACAACCCTGTTACAGAGCGATTACGGATCGGTACAGTGTCAATGAATTCAGCAAACCGGGGACTTATATGCACATGGGTCAAAGCACGGTGATCTTTGGCTTTGTTGCCATTGACCGCAAACAATATGAATACTCGTGCACAGTGCAAGCCTTTGGAGTCACAAAACTCGAAGTCGAAGATAATGTTCTCTTTCGAGCTTGGGCAACCGGAGAAGTGAGTCGATAACCAAGATAAGAGAAGAGATATAAAGCATGACACGTTCTATTTTGGCGACTCTTACAGCTTGCGCAAACACTATTTCTTGAGCATCAATGAACGAACAAATCAGAAAACATCGAGCCGAGATGCAACGCCAAGCGGTACCAGTGATTGAGCAATTCGTGCAGGATCATCCGCAATACAGCATCGACGCCGATCAAGCGGGTAGCCAAAGCGTCACCAATTACGTGATCTTCGGTCATCATGGGCCAGAACGGGTCATCTTTAAATACTTCTGCCGCGACGAACGTAAGCAACGCGAGGTCTTTGCGCTGCGTCACTTTGCCGATACAGGCATCGTACCGAAATTGCTCGAAGAGGAAGGTTCGCGCTTGATCGTGGAATCGCACATTCCAGGCAGCTTTTTGCCCAGAGAAGAGTATGATCCAACTGCATTCCTTGCCGTGGATCGTGACAAAATGGGGCGAACGCTGGGCGAAGCTGTGGCAAAATTAACCAGCACACCTTTGAGCATAGCATCTGCCGAGGAATTTGAAAGCCGCTTTTACAACGGCGAGCGCCTACCCGACTACTTCGAGACGATCCTACAGGCCTCGCGTCAGATCCATCAACAGGTAGATTGTTACAAAGATGAGATCTTTGCCTTTTCACTGGCGCAGATCGAAGGGCATCTACCCTTCATTCTGGCACAACCGCGCCTGCTTTATCATCAGGATGCGCTGAACATACACTTTGTCGAGAGCACCTTCAGCGGTTTCTTTGACTTGGAGATGTGTCGGGTGGGTTGTGCAGCCATGCAGATCGGTTCGCTCTGGTATGTAATTAACAGCTACCGAGTGTGGGAGCCTTTTTCTGAAGGATTTGCCAGGGTTGCAGGTCGCCGCTTGACCGCACAGGACAAATCTGCTGCGCTGGCCTTTGCCCACTTCATGCTCTGGCGTAGCATCTCGGATTATGGTGACTGGCACGGTGAAGAGTTGGGCCAGGACGCAATGGCTGAAGTGATTACGCAGGCAGAGACATATCGAAAAACGATTGATACGATGAAGCAAGGCGAAGGATAGATTCTTCGCCTTGCTTACCCTATTTGGTCATTCTACCACTAGCCCCATCGGGGCGGCTTACAGGGTAACTCATGGGCAGCGTCCTAGAGATGAGAGGGCATCCATCTCGATCCCGGGGTGCTGCCCATGGGTTACAGAACCCCAATTCGCTCATCGCTTAAACTTGTTAGTAACGAGCCACGTCCCCCAGCATAGCGCACACGATTTCAGCTCGACCCAAAACATACTACTAAGTAAAACCGGGAACATCGCCAGCCACTTCCGGGAAGGCTCTACGGATCAACTTTCTCCGTGGACGGACCCTTCCCGGAAGTCGTTCGTTCAGATCCTTTATCTCTAATCTCTTCTTCGGTTTTACTTAGTCCGCCTACTTAATTTTTAGAAATAGATTGTGACTACCCTCGGGTATATATCTGGTCTGGGGTAACTTCAGAGCCACTCGCTCACGCTCGTGGCTCTGAAAAACCTGCCCCCAACTAGATATACACCCACTACCCTCGAAGAAGTAGGCTGATTCTATTTCTAAAAATAAAACGGACATTCCACTATGTTATACCAGGGCGTTGTCCTCACACCTTGTACGGATGAGCAACCCTAATTTCCTAGGGTAATCCTAAGGGTGCGCGGAAAAGCCATGAATAAATAGCGTGTCTATTAGCACGTTGGACCCGATCCGGATACTGGTCAATGGAATCAACCAGGAGAGAACAAAAATGAGTACAGAACTTGCATCTGCCAGCTATGTCGGCAGCCTCGGTGACGGCTTGATCCGCCGTTGGTCTACAGCAGTACGACCTGATCGGCGAAAAGGTGGCACTGGCGGTTGAACGACCGTATGCCTGGTATGTGCGCATCCCCGATTTGGTAGCATTCATCTGCCACATTGGGCCAGTGCTAGAAGAGCGGTTGGCGCATTCAAGCTTGGCAGGCTATCGGGGCGATCTCAAGTTAGATCTCTATCGCAGTGGACTTCATCTACACTTTGAGGCGGGCAAACTCACCCAGGTTGAGCCATGGCGGGCACCCTTCTATGGCAGTGACGCCAATGCCGGTGCGCCCCCGCTCGTCTTTACCCAATTGCTGCTCAGCTACCGCAGCCTGGATGAGCTGCGCGCCTTTTTCCCCGATGTCTGGGCAGATGACATTGCTAAGTTGCTGCTCGACACGCTCTTTCCCAAGCTGCCCTCCAACGTCCAGCAGACGCTTGAGTGAAACAGTGAGACAGTAAAACAGTAGGACAGTCGTCAGTGGAATGCTCTAACTTTCCTCGTGTTTGGCGATTAGGACGGGCATGTGAAGGCCATAGAGTTCTTCGGCCACCAGCGCACCGATCAGGATGATGGGGTCGGCTTCTTCGAGCACGATGGCTCTAGGGGCAGTACCACGGCGGATACACTCGGCCAACACACTGGAACTGGAACTGGAGCCACGCGCCCGTGGCATCAGCACAATTTTCCCAGTGAGGATGAGTCCGCAGTCCGGATGATGGGGATCGATAATGCGCCCACTGCTCGAATCGACCCCACCCCAGAAAGAGAGGGGTGCAATGCGTACCACTTCCCCTTCAACTGTGGTTGGCTGCAAAGTAGCGGCATCAAGACCAGAGACGATCATCACGCCAGACCTTTCCTTCCACGGCGGAGCGAACACATTCGAGTGTACTGCCAAAGGCGACCCGCACGCCCAGGTTGCTCGGCGCATAGTAAGCACATTTGGCACTTGAGGTCATCACAGCACCCCGTTGCGGACCGAGGATGCGGGTGAAGTAGGTGCAGGTGTCGACCACGAGATGGACGCCTGCCGCCAGTAATAGCTCATTCCAGCCACGCTCGCTAATTACCTGCGCCACATGGCGGCTGGTATTGACATAAAAGGCAACGTCGGGGTGGATCGTCTGCCCACGCAGCAGTTCGACCAGGGTGGCAAACTCGTTGAGCGAGTAGTGAGGCGTGCCAAGGCTTACCGCACTTACCACCTCACCCACAGCCACATTGCTCAACTCGCTTCTCGCCTGCGCCAGATCTTGGATCGTGACAGTGACGGTACGTGTGGGCTGTCTGTCTTGCAGTGCAGCTTCGAGTGTTGGCGCTTCAGGCGTACAACCGATGGCGTGAAACATGGCAACCGAGCCACTCGATGCTGATGCCGCGCCAAAGGCTTTCAAACGGTCCTCGCTCGTGGTAGAAGGTAAGCCGACCAGAACAGGGATTTGCTTTCCTGTATCCAGCCCAAGCCAATGACCAAGTACCGGGTAGAATGTTTCTTCGTCCAATAGTGCTGACGGCAAGCGATCGAGTCGATAGACGACCTCGCCGCGTCGGTTGGCGGTACAATGCAGACCAGCCTCCGGAACACGACCCACCAGGGCAGCACATAGATCGATAAAATCGCCGTAACGATTGGTGCGTGCCCCCAACACTGCATTGGCAAAGACGATTGCATTCGACTCCGCCCAGGCGATCTGCTCGCCTAATCCGGGTCGGCTGGGTAGTTGATAAGGGGCGCAAGTCCAGGTCGGTTGACAACCGAGCGCCACATAGGCATCCATCTGGCGACGCATAGCGCTGGCGGTTACGCCG
The DNA here is from genome assembly GCA_046328715.1 of Caldilineaceae bacterium. Taxonomy (GTDB): domain Bacteria; phylum Chloroflexota; class Anaerolineae; order Caldilineales; family Caldilineaceae; genus JAXLWB01. Next base: position 37,393 of record JAXLWB010000055.1, read on the forward strand.
TCTTCCCGGTTGAGTTCAGGGTGGATCAGATCTAGTGCGCCGACATTGAGGGTGGTCGGCACCGTAACCCTGGCTCCTCCCTCAGCCATGCGTAGCACAAAATCCAAGCTCACCTGACCGTGATAGAGGCAGCCATCAATGTGCGCACGTGTGATCGGAATCAGGCGACGGGCATCTTGGGCCTGGGCAAGTTGGACAAGCAGACGCATGGCAAAGGCCAGCGCCTTGCCCTGTTCGCCAGCCAGCATTGCTTCCTCATCTGGTTCAAGCTGCAAAGTTGGAGAGAGTTGCATCGGCATAGAGTGATTTACAATCTTCCGGGAAGGGCCTGTGCGTAGAGAGGTCTGTTGATAGAGCCTTCCGGGAAGACATAGGAGTGCGCTGACGAGTGATACGTGATGCGTGAATTTTCGATAGCACTTCACGCATCACTTGTCACCCTTCAGGCAAGCTTCTTGCGTACGTCCAGGTTATTTCGTCAACCCTTGGAGCGCGGCCTGAATCTTGGCCCAGTTTTCATCACTTTCGACGACGGAAACACGAAACACTTCGGCATGGGCCATTTCCTTGCCTGCCGCCAGTTGCGCAGAACGCTCGCGCATCATCTTTTCCAATTCCTTCATTTCCCCTACCTGGCTGACATGGGCTTTGAGCGCAGCGATCTTGAGGTCAATCGTGTCACTGATATTGACAAAGGTGTCGCCCTGCCCGCGCGACATGATATAGACCTTGCGCACCTTATGCGCCGTGATTCCTTCATCGACCAGTTCCTGGAAGAAGTGGGGTTGACCCGCACAGGGGAAAATGGCATCGACGGTGGCGGTGCCCACGGCACGATGATCAGGATGGTTGATGCGACCCTGCGGATTGAACATCAAAGTAGGATCGTCGGAGAAAACCACTTCGGGCTTGAAGCGGCGAATCTCGCGCACGAGCTTTTTGCGCAGTGCCAAGGTGTTTTCCACCATGCCATCTGGCTCGCGCAGAAAGGTGACATCCTCAACACCGACGACCTTGGCTGCGGCGAGGGTTTCGGCTTCACGAATCGCCGCCGCCTCGGCTCGACTGATGGAGAGATCGGCAATTCCGACATCGCCACTGGTCACAAGAACATAGGCTACCTTGCATCCCTCTTGGATCCAACGCGCTACTGTACCTGCACAACCAAACTCAATATCATCGGGATGGGCGACAATGGCCATCGCCCGGGCCGGAACATAACTTGCAGTGCTCACGAAAGTCTCCTCTGGCTTAAAAATTGCAAATTGCGAATTGCAGATTGCGAATGAACCACACTACCCACATTTTCATTCTTTGTTGCAAACTATTTTCATGGACATCGAATCTCTAACCATTGATCTCGACTTCTATAGGACTTACGCAAGACAAGCGTGAATTTTGTAGAACAAGATACCTTCTTGTTCGCATTTTCGGTTAAACAAGGCACAAGAAAATATCTTGTGCTACGGATAGCTCAAGCGTCTTGCGTAAGCCTGTTATACCGGAATGATACCTGTTGCCTGCCCTGCGCGGAAAGCGACGGCATCATCGATCATGCGCAACATATCATAGCGAGGTTGATAGCCGAAGAGCCGCCTACCTTTGCTCATGTCGAATTCATAGAAGGTGGGAATCTGTCCGGCCAGGTTGACATCGACATAGTCTACTCCAAGTTTGTGGGCCAGATAGGGGATGGTCTCTTCCCAGGTATAGGGAGTCGGGGAAGCAAGTTGAAAAACTTCGCCGATGGCGCTTTGCTTACCCAACCCGTCACTAAAGCCAGCGACAATGTCACGCACATCGGCCACATGCTTTTTATAGGTTCGTCCTGCACCGTCACGGGCGATCAAGAGACAACGTTTGGCAGCCTCTGAATCGGCTGGTCGCAGTTGTTCTAATCGATTGCGCACAGCGGCAGCTTCTTCACCCGCAAGTTTTTCATAGACTGTGCGCCAATGATCAAGATAAAATTGACGGAAGTTAAGCACCTCGTCGCCCGCCAATGCTAGGGCAAAACGGAAGATTGTCACTGGCAGTTGATAGGTACGAAAGTAACCGCGGCAAAGCTCTTCGCCCAAATACTTGGTGACTGCGTACTGCCCGACCGGTGCAATTTTCATACTATCTTCCCGAATCGGCTCGCTGAGTCCGCCAGGAAGATACTTGTCGTAGATGGCGTCCGTACTGGCATAGAAGAAATGTTGCAGATTCGGGGCATGGGCCAGCGCTGCTTCGAGCATATTGGCGGTGCCACGCACATTGATTTCGAAATACTGGGCGTTGCTAAAAGGACCCCCGCCTTGAAACGCCGCCGCCAAATGACAGATCGCATCCACACCTGTCACGGCTTTTTCTACATCCGCAGGATTTTCAATCGTACCTTCGATCAATTCAACCTTCAAGGCGCTCAACTTTTCCAAACGACGATCATTCGCCCAGATCAAGCCGCGCACTTCGTGTCCCGCCTCAACCAATGTATTAGCCAGGTTCGCGCCAATCCGCCCCGATATTCCAGTGACCAGAATTTTCATTTGCCTTCGCTCCGATGGAAAAAAGTTGCAAAGTGACAGAGTGGCAGAGTTTGTATTTACTTTGCAACTTTGCCCCCTGCAACCTGCTTGCTTTTCGAATCTTGAGCATAGCACGAGGTTCACTGCTTGTAAATTTCTGTGAAATTTTGTGAAGTTTTTCCTCCTCTCCTCTGCTACCCTCTTTGCGTATGAAACGAATTATCCGGGAAGTGATCACACTGATCCGCATCGAGCGCTGGCTGGTAAAAGAGGATGAAACCGCCAACCCAACCAGCATCGACGAACCAGAACGAATCATCGAAGAATCCATTGTCGAAACGCACGAGGGGGAAGATGGCGATCTACGTGTGATTGCGCAGCGAGTGCTGGAAACACGGCAATGGGAGGTGAGGCCAAACAAAAAAGGGCGCAGCAAACGAACGAGCAACAAACCCAAAGCGCCAAGACAATCGAGTGAGGAACGAGTTCATCATCCAGGGTAGAGTCAAAGTAATGAGCGTGCCTTTTGCATGAATACGATACAAGGAGAATTTATGAGGGAAACAGTGACATTCCAACGTTGGAAGTGGCGAGTGCCGATGATGGCGGGTGTGCTGGTCTTATTGCTCAGCAGTATCATTGCAGGCGGGGTGTTGATTGGCTATGCCCAGAGCCAGACCTGCCGCGACATCAATAATATCACCGTTTGTGGCGATACCTTTAGCGAATCAACCTCCAACGGCGGTGGCTTTCGGCTACGAGGAAATCTAAAAATCGGACCGAAGGGATCAGCGCCCGTGCTCTTTGTGCGCAACAGCGGCAGCATTCTAGATGGCACTGTGCTCAATGAAAGCATCACTGCTCCCACCTACTTTCACTTTGCCAACAGCGATCCCAACACGGGTACAACTGACTTCCTAGTTGGCGAAGTTGGCTTCATCAACGATGCAACGGGACTTGGCATGTTTTCAACCTTTGCCTTCGACCATCCCCCCGCTGGCGGCGAAGTGACAGCAGGGCGGCTCTTTGTCGATACGGTCAACCGTCGCGTCTATCTGCCGGGGGCAACGGACGTGCCGATCTTTACCGCTCGCGGTGTAAAACGAAACCAGGCCTATACGCTTGGCTTTATCTCGCAGGCTGGGGCGCTCAGCTTCTTCAAAAATGGCGGTTCCGTGGACGAGTTGAGCCTGGTCGATGGTGAGTTTGACATTACTAACAAATTATTCAAGGCAACTTTGCCCGTCGATCTGAAGCTGACCGAATCAGCCGAGAATCCGAATTTGCGACTCACGATGCGCTTTCAATGGACCGAGAATCGCACATTCACTGGCTCGATCGATGGCTTCAAAGGGCGATTGGGCGGCTTGCTGATGGATGTTTCCGGCGTCAAATTCAATCCAGGCAGTGCGTCCGGGGTGACGCCTGTCGTACCAGCTTCCTTCGAGGCGGCACAGGTCAAAGTCCTCAAGGTCGATAACCCGGACGTACCGACTCTCGACCCAACCGATCCAAACCTGATCTTTTCGTTCACCAAACTGAAGTACAAAGAGGGCAAGTTCGAGATCGGCGGCGTAGAAGTGCCAGTCAACAACTGGGAATTTGGCAACGCTTTCAAGATGACCAACCAGACCCTGGGCATCATCAGCGAGAACAACATCCAGTCGATCCAGATTAAATCGACCCTGAACTTCTTTGGCGATGACGGCGACAGCAAACGCAAAGTGCCGATCATCCTCAAGATCGGACGCACAGAGGCCTCCCCAGGTGTCTTTAAGCCAGTCTTTGCAGCTGGATTGCAGAATATTTCACCCAAGATTGGCAACTTCACTTTTAATTTGCAAGGGGCAGTTTTTAGTGGCAATTCGGTGGAAAACTTCTGGGGCATCAAAGCCACTACAGCGGCACTACAATGGCCTGCTCATCTAGGTGGTCAGACAGCCGCAGGCATCAACAACTTCCGCCTTGGCGTAAAGTTAGATGCGAACAAGAACAAGAAATTTGATGTGGGTTTGGGCGGCGGCAGTTTTTCCTTGCCTCCGTTTGAGACGCAGGTCTTTACTGGTACATTGGCGGCTACGCTTGGCGTCGTCTCTGATACGATGGTAATCACTGGTACGGGTAACTTTGGCTTCAAGTTGCCTGGCAACAGCAACAGCGCCGGTATCCAAACCACGGCGATTATGCGTTACGGCAAGGGTGTCGCCGCGCCGACCACGCCAGTGCCGCCCACAGGCAACACAACCGTTTGTAAGACGCCGCTGGGCTTCTTTATTCCCTGTGTCGGCGGGGTTGTTGCGGCAGAGACCAATGCCGAGACGCCTAAAGAGTTCGAACTGAAGTTGAGTGGCTTCACGGTCAAAATTGCTGGCTTTGGCATGACCATCACCAATCCCAAAGGCACGGAAGATGGTGGCTTTGCAGCCGACAATGTGGCGGCGACCCTCCCCGCAGGTCTCGTCTTCGAGAATATTGGCAGCGGTACCGACACCAACGGCATCACGATTCAAGGGTTGGTGGTGCCAGGTACAGGTACTATTCAGGTGGCGGGGGGTGGCTTTGAGCTGGCACCGATCAAGTTTGGTGGTTATCAGTTTGTGGGTCTGAAGGGCAACTTTGTCCAGCTACCCGAAGGTGGCTTTGAATTTAAAGCGGGTGGCAAATTACCGCTGCCCGGCATTGAACCGGGAGCCAATGGCGGCGGCATCGGGGCCGAGGTGCGCATCCGCATCAAGCCCGACAACAGCGTCAACGGCTTTGGCGTTACCGTCAGCTTTACCGCAGGCGGTGCGATTCCAAAGATCAAGATGCCAGGCACTGGCATGAGCCTGGTCAAGATGACGGGTGGCTTTGACATTGTCGCTGGCACTTCGACCATCTTTGTCACCGTCACTGCGGCGAGCGATGTCGGCATTCCCCTGGGAAGTCTGGGCACTTTGCCGATTGCCACTGCCGAAGGTGGACTCAACGTCCAAGTGACTCCTAACTTCAAGATGAGTGCCAACGCCAAGTTGTCGATTCTCATCTTCCAGGTAGCAACCGCCAGCATCAATATCGGTCACGGCTTTGGCTTTAACGGTGGCGATGGTATGGATGTCTCGTTTGTAGTCAACACCCTCTTTATCGATGGCTCGGCCCATCTCAAAGTCGGCCAGGTGACGTTAAGCGACGGCACCAAGAAGATACGGGTGCAAGGCGATGCGACCGTGAGCGTTGTGATCCCGGAGAAGATCTTTGCCGGTCTACCGCGTGACCCCAAGACGCTAGCCTCAGTGACCGTGGGTTTTGGTCAATATAAGGATACAAAGAACAATAATCGCCAATCTGCCGGTTTGCTGGCGATGGGTTCACTGGCAATCGTGGGAACTGTGGGTGGCTTTCTTGATATGGGTGCGCAGCCGGTCGATGTGATCTTCTTTACCGATCCGAATCGCTTCCAGGCCGTGCCAGGTGCACTGTTGCGCCAATGGGCACGCGAGGGTCGCTTGGGCTATGGCAGCCGCATTCTGGCCGCAGATGAGGTAGTAGCACTGGGCATCGCCGATGCGGTCTCAGCCGCAAGCATCGGTGAAATCTACCAGGATACTATCAATCATAATTTGGTGTCGCCCACCCGTTTGTTGATGGGCATTGAGTATACTGGTACTTTGCCTGTGGGCGGTGCGATCCGCTTGAAGTTACCCAACGGCACGATCCTGACTAAATCAATGGCTAACACCGATCTGCAAGGCTATACCGAAGAGAAGGACGCACAAGGTGGCGTGCTGATGTTTGCCTTGCAGGAAGCGGTTGCTGGCAACTATCAACTGCTCATTGACAATCCGCCTGCTGACTATAGCGCCAACATTCTAGAACTAGACCAAATGCCCAAAGGCAGTATCACGGCTGATACCTGTGGCGGCGGTAACACTGCTGGCGTAACCGTCGTCTGTAGCGCAGGCGTCAATGCCAGCGAAGCAGATATCGCAGAGGCCAATCAGGTCAGCGTGAACTGGAGCGCCAGTGACATCGACACGCCCAATGCAACCGTTGATGTTGGTTTTGTTAAGGTGATTAGTGGCGTGGTGGACAATACCACCTTTACCGCCCTCGAAGAGAACAAGCCTCTTGGCACTGGCAGCTTTGTCTGGAATCTGAGTGAAGTGCCAACCGGCGAATATCGGGTAATGATCGAAGTCTCGAACGATAGTGGTCCGGCGGTGCGTGCCTACGGTTCCAAGCTGATCAAGGTAACCGACAAGCGTGCCCCTGCTGTGCCTGCCAACTTCACGATTGCCGCCCTTGCTAACGAGTTGAGCGTACGTTGGACACAAAACAGCGAGCGCGACCTGGCAGGCTACGAGATCGGCTTGGGCGTCGTCAGCAACCAGGCGGATAGTGTCAATAACTTCTTCTACCAGCGCAATATGGGACCCAAAGAGACAATCACTGGAACCAACAACCTGGTCGATGCCAAGCTGTGGGGCATTCCCGACGGTACCGAAGTCTTCTTCGGCATCCGAGCCTACGACTACAGTGGCAACTACAGCGATTGGTCACCGCTGCTGCGAGGCAAGCCGTGGGCACTCTCGCCCAACACCTGGACTCCGCTACCCAATGGCAAAGGCAGCGGCATGATCGAAGTAGCCTTTGCGACGCCGATGAAGTTTGAAACGCTGGAAGGCGCTTTGACAATCAAAGACGGATTGAGCAATCCGGTGCAGGGCAAGAGTTATTACCTAACGGACGAAGCGGGCAATGTCATCGGTGTCGGCTTCGAGCCAAACATGCTACTCAAGGGGCCAGCCAGCGCTATCCTGAAGGGCGGAGCAAACGGCGTACAAGCCGTCGATGGCCGTACCATGGGCGGCGATTACTCCTGGAGCTTTACCCTCCAGCCGAGTGAGCTCTTCCTGCCGTTGTTGAGCCGCTAAGATCCACTGTTGGGGGACAACATCTGCGAGTAAAATGATAGGGTGACCGGGTGACAAGGTGACAGGGGTTGAAGTTAACAGCCCTTGTCACCTTGTCACCCGGTTACCTTTTCATCTTGTCATCTTCTCAAGAATGCGGGTATCCCAAACTCTGCGGAATCTGCAATGTCTGTCCCACGTAGATCAGCGACGAAACCAGACCATTGCTAGCCATGATCGATTCCACACTGACTTGATAGCGCTGCGCCAGTGCGGAGAGTGTGTCGCCCCGTTGCACTTGGTAGGTGATGTAAGGTGATACAACCAATCAACCGGGATTTTCACCTTTTGATGTATGACGATTCGACTGATTCGGGTGTATGCTATCTTGTCAGAAGTAGACAAGACCGATCACGGCGAACGAAGGAATATACGAATGCGCACACTCTCTATTTCCGATGCAAGCAAACCACTGGCCGGCCCTGTTATCCCAGGCTGGACGCAGATTTTGATCAAATTATGGCCCTGGCGGCTTGAGTTTGACTCGTTGGCATTTATGCTGAAGGGTGCCCAGGATTATGGCAACTTTTATGCATTTAGGATAGGCAGACAGCCCTACTATGTGGTCAGCGATCCGGAGTTAGTCCGCCAGATCCTGGTGGAACGAGCCCGAGAATTTCACAAGGCCGACCTCGTGAAACAGGCGGTGGGCAGCTTTGCCGGGAAAGGACTCTTTACCAACGAGGATGACTCGTGGCGACGGCAGCGCAAATTGGCGCAACCCGCCTTTCATTTTCAGCGCATCGAAGCCTATGGCACGACGATGGTGGAGCAGACGCAAGAGTTGCTCAGCAGTTGGCGTAGCGGAGAAACGCTCAACATTGCCGAGGAGATGACTAAGTTGACGTTGGGTATTGTCAACAAGACGCTCTTCAATGTCGATGTGCGCGCCCGTGCCGAGCAGATCGGCCAACTGATGGTGACGATTCTGCGCGGGGCGAATGACCGTATCAACAACTACGATCCGATCTGGCGTCGCATCTTTAAGGGCGAAGTGCAGCGCGAAGCGAAGGCCCAAGAGGAGATCTTCGCCGTTGTCGACGAGATCATTGCCCAACACCGCCAGGAAGACAAAGACACAGGCGACCTGCTCTCGATGTTATTGGCGGCACGCGACGAAGAGGGCAAACCAATGGATGAACAACTCCTGCGCGACGAAGTAATCACGCTCTTTATCGCTGGCCACGAAACGACTGCCAACGCCTTGGCCTGGTCATTTTATCTCTTATCGCAACATCCAGCCGTGGTGGATCGACTTTTGCAGGAGTTGGCACCCTTTGCGGGCAAAACACTGACGGTGCGCGACCTCGCCCAATTGCCCTACAGCGAACAAGTGGTCAAGGAGGCGATGCGTCTCTACCCGCCTGCGGGCGGGGTGGTGCGGCAACCGGTACACGACATCGAGTTGGCTGGACAGAAGATTGCCAAGGGTACTCCCATCACCATCTCCACCTACAACATGCATCATGACCCCAAACTCTTCCCTGATCCAGAACGTTTCGACCCGGACCGCTTTAGCCCAGAGAACGAGGCGAAGATTCCGCGCTACGCCTATCTGCCCTTTGGGGGCGGCCCGCGCGTCTGCATTGGCAACAGTTTCGCCATGATGGAGGCACGTCTGATCCTGCTGACCGTACTGCAACGTTTTCAGCTTTCGCTTGCTCCCAGGGAAAAAGTTCAAGCCGAGCAACTCTTTACCCTGCGTCCCAAAAGCGGGCTCAAGATGGTCATACAGGCGCGTTAACCAGTTCGGTATGCGGATCAAAGCCGAGAAAAAAATCTGCAAAGCTTCGGAGCATCTGCGGCATCCCCGTACCGTTTGCGTTTGCTAGCGGGACAGCAGCGGCAAGTAGAGCGTGGCTTGCTCTGCGGACGGCGTAATACTCACCGTGGGCTTCAGGGTTGCCGTGGGGCTGGGTGTGGCTGTAAACGTTGGGGTTGCGGTAATGCTGGGCGTTGATGTGCGGGTGGGGGTTGGTGTGGTGGTGACGGTGTAGGTTGGTTGGTCGGTTGGCGCAACCTGCGGAGTCTCGGTCGGTGAGGTGGTTGCCGTCTGGGTCGGCGACTCTGTGGGGGGAGGAGTGATGACCTGGGTCGGCGTGTCAGTCGGCGTTTGGCTGGGGATGGTGGTGGGAGTAGCGGGATCGGTTGGCACGACAGTAGCCATGATAATATCAACGAAGATCAGCGCGCTATTATTGTCCGGTTGTGGATCGTAGTCCGAAGCCACCATAACACTGCTTGCAACCCGCACCGGCTGGGTTGAAGCGACTGCCAGCACCTGAATTGTCACCACATTCGCCAATACCTGACTGGCAATCAAGCCTGGCTCGCAGGTGATCTGAGAATTATTCTGGACACAGTCACCTTGTGAAGCCGAAATCGAGGTAACTGTTATACCAGCAGGAAATTGTGAGACAATCGTAGGATTCCAGGCCTGGCTAGGCCCGACATTGGTGATTTGCATCGTATAGGTCAACGGGTCTCCTGCCACGACAACGTTGGGGGCGACCGCCTCGCTTGCAATGAGATCATGGGTGGTTAAAACCGTAGTGGTGGCAATGCTCAAGTTATCCTGCGGAGTGTGATCGTTGGGGACATCGAAGAAGACGTTGGTTGTGTACGTCCCAGGATTCGAGCCAGCCGTGGCAGTAATTACAAAGGTTGAGCTGGCCGTTTTAGAAAACGACTGGCGTGTAAAGGTCACCAGATTGTTGTTGATATTTCTGCCCCAATTCGTCGTTGAAGTCTGTGTGATGTTAAATCCTTCTGGAAGCCGAGCTGTCACTGTTAACGGTAGGGTCAAGCGCTGGGTGGTCAATGTCAGACTCCAGCCACCCAAGAGCGCCCCACCATGATCCGCATGATCATCCACCACATAGAGTTTCCAAGCCCCATTCGCGAGTTTGTTGTTGAAACGCCCAAGCAAGGGACGCGCATCACTCAGTCCACCTGGGCCGGGCGCAGGATAGGTATCTGTGGCATCGCCCCCCTCAGTGGCGTTGTTTGTCGGGCGGTATTGACCAGAACTGACCGAACCCAAAGCGGGCAATAGCGGAGCGCTATCTGTAAATTCCAGCGTAATGTCATTCAGCGCAACGCTTCTGCCCACATCCGACATCAAGGTGACTGAATCGCCAGAGGGCCCGACCAGCAGAATATCCAAATCGTCCGCCTGGCTGTGAGATAGGTGATGTAGCGTCACCGCTACATTTACGACTGAATCAACCACATTTGCCACATTGATCACGGACGGATAGAGATCAGCCACCGTCGGCGAAAGAACCGGCGAATCGGGAAGGGTAAGTGGAGCGAGATTGTCAAAGGTCGCCGCAACTGTACGATAGACCGGATTGGGGCCAAGATTTTTGGCTTGGAGAGTAAATACTGCCGTTCCGCCTGCCAGGATCGGTTCTGGGCTATGGCTCTGCGAAACCGTTGTATCAAAGGGTGCCCACAAAGTCGTTACGAATGTGGTGTGATTGTTTTGTAAATTGGGATCAAAAGTGTCACTTTGAACACTTACCTCGTTACTCACCTCGGTACCACTCAACAACACAGAGGCCGATAGTGCCTGGACCTGGATGGTCTGCGCTGCGTTTGCGGCGAGTGTCGGGATGCGGATGACAACCTGGTCGTCTGCGAGCTGGCAAGCGCCGCCGCCGCTCATTGTACAACCAGAATAACGGAGATAGGGTACCGGCAGAGAATCGGTAATGACGACCGTATGAGCGTCGTCCGCGCCATTGTTGTGTACCAGGATGGTGTAAGTTACGGTTTGTGCATTATTGACCGGCTCTGCGGACGCTGTAACAATTACTGCTAAATCTGCAGCAGGCGACTGCGCATGAAGTATCGAAGTTGACTGATCGCAGAAATGTAGCCCAACCAACCAGAGGCAGGTGAGAAGTAGAAGCCAGCTTGATTGTCGGAGTGTATGCTGTGCAACATCGGATAGAACGATCTGTGGCTTGATCAATCGTTCTATCAGGGAGCGTATAGAATAACGTTTTAAGAACCAACGAAGAAACGTATTTTTTAACACTTTTGTTAAGGTAATCAGTATTCTCGCAACGTTCTAGCGGAGGGTATAGAACTAACCGCTGAGGAGAATCGCCTTCCCCTCAGCGAAGTTCAACACGTCGGCCTGTACACATAAGCTATCTACAGCGGAGCGTGGTATTCAGTTGCAAGTTGATACGCATTTGCCAAACCAGCCGCAACGATTTGAGCAATTGGTACAACAAATGACGCATCAAGATTACCGCAAAAGTAACAAAATATCTAGTAGGGATTACCAGAAAATTCTATTTTTAAGATTCTCACAATAAAGGGTGGAGCAGGAGGCAAGAGGCAGGTTGCAGAGGCACTTTGATTTACTCCTTTGCAACCTGCCTCCTGCCTCCTTGTTTTATCTTGCGACCAACGGCAAATAGAGAGAGGATTCCCGCGCGTTCCCCAATTTGCTCGATAACGTCAGTGAGTTGTTGAGAGGCGCTGGATCGCCCAGTGACTCAACGGTGGCAGTGGTGACGATTGTGTAAGGTCCTGGCAGGCCACCGCCTGGTGTGTCGGCGACGATGGTAACCAACATCTTGTTCGAGCCAGCAACCATCGGCAGATCACCGCTGCTACAGTTCACACGCGCACCCGACACCGAGCAACTGCCTTGCGAGGGAGTCGCTTTGATTACACTCAATTCATCGGCCACATGCAGCTTGAGAGAGGCACTCGGCGCAAAGGTAGGGCCCCGGTTGGTGACTGTGAGCTGGTAGGTCACTTGGTCGCCATAGACTGCATCACTTGGACCGACGGTGCCGTCAAGAGCCAAGTCGCTGAGCGAGCCAACACCCAGCAGAGTCTGCACTTGATTGTTCTGCAAATTCTCATCACCTGTTACAGCTTGCAGCGTCGTCGTCACTGGATAGACGCCCGGTGTGATCGGGGCGGTGGTATGGAGCACAATGGGAGAGGGAACGGCCCCATTGTGATAGATGGTTGATGCATCAAAGCCAGCTACGGTTGGGGTAATGCTCCAGCCAGGTGCTGCAATGGAACCGATTACCTTTAGACCTGGCGCATTGTGATGTAGCTGGATAGGCATATCGGTTGTTATTCGTGTTGTAAAGGTAATCCCCCAGCCGAAACGAATTTCTCCAGTATCACGCGGTTGATCATCCACAATGTAGAGCTTCCATTGCCCATTTGGATTGAGCCCATTGAAACGCCCTAAATATGGAACTGGGTCTAGCACATTACCTGGGCCTGGCGCAGGATAGGTGTCATACAACGACTCATCGACGCGAGCGAAATTGGTGGGGTGATATTTTCCCTGCGGAATAACGTCCTGACTGGTCGCATCCTTGTCTGCATTATCGGAAAACGTGAGATCGATTGCGCCAAGTTCAGTGGCTCCTCCTACGTCAGACAACAGCGTTACAGACACACCAGTAGGGCCAACAAGTAAGACATCGATATCTTCCGACCAGGTGCGCGAAATTGCAAAGAACGTGACTTCCACGCCTACGACCGGTCTATTCACACCACTAACGGTAATTACAGATGGATAAGTCAATGCCGGGCGCAGTTCATTGATTTTCGTATCGGGCATGACAATCTCTGCTGGATTTCGGAAGTGTTGTTGTGGCTGAACAAAGAGCGGGTTTGCTTCCAGGTTCTGCACGTTCAGTGTCAAAGTCACTGGATCGCCAGGGAAAAGAATGTCCGCCCCACTGATCTGTTGAGTCACTGCCAGGTCTACTGGATTGCCCAACTGGATGGTTGCGCGAGCATCATTACTCAGAAGATTTGTGTCAAAGGTCTCACTTGTCAACAATGCGCGCACGTAGGTGGTTGTAATGTGGGCATAATTAGAGCGTGCCTTGGCATGAATCGTGACAATCTGATGTTGGTTGACCGCAATCGATGTGAATTTGGTTATGTAGGCCATACCTTGTTGCTGGCAAATTGCACCAGATGTGCCTTGACAGTCAAGAATCTCCAGATAGGGTAAGGGGAGATAGGTAGTGACCGTGAAGGCACTTGCGTTGGTTTGTCCCCGGTTGACGACATCCAGGGTAATGGTCATTGGCTGGCCGTTTTTGACAACATCGGGTGTGACAACAACTTCTAGCTGTAAGTCGGTTGTGGGTGGAGTTGTGCCCCAAGGAGAATTCGGTTCGGCATGCGTGGAAGTGGAGAAGGCAGCAATGAGGACGCACAAGTAGATGCCACAAAAGAGTGGAATCGTTAAATAAAGTGATATTCGGTTTTTCATGGGTTACTCTCGTCAAAAATAAACTTGCTGCCGAGTTTTCGACAGTTTTGTATGTTTTACCTCCTCATCCTAAACAAAACGAAACTCAATCACAACCGCAAAAAGTATTATGTCCAATCGCCGTTATGTGGAAAGAGAATAAGGAAAATTTGTAAAGTTGAAAGAGGAGAAAAATAGCAAAGTGGCAAAGTAACGTCTATCGCAAACTTTCCACCTATCAACGCTTCAGTGTTTACACCAACAACCCGCCAGGAGCAAGTTGGGCGATCTGCGAGCGATCCAGCCGTTCGCCACTCAGCAGACGAGGCAGTACGAGGTCCACAACATTGCGTTTTAGGCTGCGGGCACAACCAGGCGCGCACAGCACTGGCTTGTTGGCAAACGTACCAACAGCGAGTAGATTGCCCGGATCAACCGGTGCCCCATGCAGAAGATCACCGACCCCCACACTACGTAAGGCACGCAGCGTCAAATCATCCATATCCATGATCGAAGTCTGACCGACGATCACCAACATGTCGTGTCCATGCAAAAGCGTTTCCACCTGAGCGCAGATGCTCGACTCGTTCTGCTCAGCAAAGGCCACTGTCTCAAGCCTGCTATTGAGTTGTTCAATCCGTTTGCGGATGGGCGGATCGAATTGCAGTTGCAGGCGCGTCTGTGCCGATGGGTCTGCTGTGATCAGCAGCGCTACACGATGAAACAAAAGCGGTTGAATGGTAAAAAGCGATGCATTTGAGGCGACTGACTCAAACTCATCCACGACACGCTTCGGAACAGCGTAAGGGATAATCTTGAGGGTTGCCACCTGGTCGCCTTGCCCCTGTGCTTGGTGCTGATGGGTAAAACGTGGATGAACCACACGATAAGGTGGCAAGGTCGCCAATGCGATTCCCGGCAGCATGTTGATAGCAATCAATCGCTGCACATCGACATGCAGGACGCCACTCACTGTGGTATGGAAATTGGCACGGCCTCCCACACCCCAGGCGATATCGATCAGCTCATTTTGCAGCATACCCGCCAGGCGAGTTGCCGCCTCTTCTTCGGGAATATCGTCGGCCTCAAGAATTGCCACCTCCACCTCTTGCCAGCCCAATCCTTCCAGTTGTTGAAGGTGTTCGGGTTGTAGGCGAATTCCCTTGCGCAAAATGCGTCGTCCTTGATGGTCAACCACATTGTGTAAGAGCAGTTGATACTGAGCCGCAGCGAGTGGAAGGCGTTGTACTTGCATAAAAGAAGGTGACAAGAAAACAGGGTGACAGGGTAATCTTCGCCTATCGTCTCATTACCCTATCATCCTACCGATTCGAATTAGCGGACCGAACGAATAATCACGACCAAAATAAACATGGCCAAAGCGCCCAGGGTAAACCAGAGTGCCTTTTCCTGATTTTTGAGTGGAATTACATCGGAAAGCAGGTCGCGGCTAACATCCTTAGCAACCTCCAATGCGATCTTAGTCGTGTTAATGCTTGGCGGCGGCGCTGCGGCTGGCCTAGCCGCTGTAGATGATGCACTGGGAGCCGAAGCGGGGATCGCGGCGACGGGTGGTATTGGTGCGGATGCTGCAGTCGGCTGAGCTGCAACTGACGCCGGCGATGATGGGCTTGGAGCAGGCTCGGTTGTCGATGGCGTGCTTGCCTGTGTTGGCAGCTCAATCGACGCAGTTACAGGCGTCACAGGAGCCACCGCTGCTGCAGCGGCAGAAATTGTCTCAGGTGCCGCTGCCCCTGGTTGAAGCGCAATCCTAGCCTGAATCTGAGTGTCGAGTGCAGCCAATCCTTGTTTGATGATCGACTTGGCGGTACTCTCGATCAGCCGCTGCCCGACCCCGGCAATGCGTCCACCGACCTGGGCGTCGCCGACATAGCTCATCAAGGTTCCCCCTTCAACATCAGAAAGGGTGACATTGCCTTCTCCATTCAAGAAGCCAGGGGTCCCTTGACCACTCACCTTCATGCGATAGCTATCAGGCGCAGCAATATTGGAAAGCTCGACCTTGCCGTCGAATTTGCCCTGGACTGGACCGACCTTCACGTTCATGGCTGCTTTATATTCATTGTCAGTGACCTTTTCCAATTGCTCACCGCCAGGCAAAGCCATCGAAAGAATGGTTGGGTCGAGCAACGCATCCCAGACCGCTTGACGTGGGGCCGAAAATGTATGTGAACCTTGAATTTGCATTCATTAACTCCTGAGTATAGGCGAAATTTGATAAATAAGCCGATAGTGTACAGAATTTAGTTCTGAATGCAACTATTCTGTACCGTTGTATATGCATCATGAGTTTACACAATGATCAAACCAGCCAAGAGCAAATGGCCCTCAGTGCAACTCATTATCCATTGTCACACCTGCAATGAGCAGTTCAGAATTACGATCCATTATGGCGAATCCGCAATCTGGGGTGGACAAGTTGGACCGACGTTTGCCGAATGGGCGAGCCACGATGAGCATGACGTCGAAGTACGCTACGATTTCTACCATGGATACAAGATGAGTGCAACTGGGCAATGACGACTCAGAGCTTCGATCCAATGTATCCGGTGAGTAAGGAGCAGTTACTTTTTGACTTTACCAAGAAACGCCACTACATTATTATACAGTCATGCATTATTGAAAACTTGATCAGGGATTAGAGATTGAAGCTCGAACTACACCTCTTCAATCTCTCACCCCCAAACTAGGCAGGAGAGACCCATGATTGCCGTCGGCGACCTGATTCCGGACTTTACACTCATGTCCGACAAAGTGGGCGAGGTTTCTGCGCAAGGCTTGCGTGGGAAACGTTACGTCCTCTACGTCTACCCTAAAGATGACACCTATGGATGAACGGTAGAAGCAACGGAATTCCGTGATCGAATTCCTCAATATCAGACACTCGGACTCGAAATCTATGGCCTTAGCCCGGATGACATCGAGTCGCACCAACGTTTTTCCGACAAGTTCAAGCTCAACTTTCCGCTCCTGGCTGACCCAGATCGGGAGTTAATCAATCCCTTAGGGTGTTGGGGGGAGCGCGAATACAACGGCCAGAAGTTTATGGGTGTCCTGCGCACAACCATCCTCGTCGATGCGCAAGGGCAAGTCGAAAAAGTCTGGGAAAACGTAAAATTCCAAGGCCACGCTCAGCAGATCTTGGATGAATTAGCTTGAACAGTTACGAATTACGAATTACAAATCAAACAGAGCTCGTAATTCGTAATTTGTAACCCGTAATTCAAAACCCGTACATATGCTGCGGACGGTCGACCATCATCTCGTGCCAATCGAGCAATTGGGCGGCCCGTTCCAGTGTATCGACTTCGCCCTGATCGACCATTTCCTGGAGCACCGCCAACTGATCTTCGTTCAACAGCTTATCGCGTAAGGCTTGTACCCAGCTAGTAAATCCGCGCTCAGTTTCGTTTTGATTCATTTTGACCTCGATAAAAGTGGAAGAGTGGCAAAGCGGAAGAGTAAATTCAGCTCTGCCACTCTTCCACTTTTCAACTCTGTCCCTCTGCCCCTCTGCCACTTTGCAACTTTTCTATGGTATGATGTTGTTATGCACGAACATTCTAGCATTACTTACATCGGTCACGCCACCTTGTTACTTGAGGTAGACGGGGTTCACATTCTGACAGATCCCCTGTTGCGTAATCATATCACTGGTTTTATCCGTCGGCAGACTTCATTGCCGACCTTGCCTGCTTCAGCAATCGATCTGGTCTTGATCTCCCATCTCCACTTTGATCACTTTGACCTGCCTTCATTGCGCAGCCTGGGGCATAATACGCATATTGCTGTGCCCAAAGGTACCGCCACCTACCTGCGCCGCAACGGCTTTCGGCACATCAGCGAGATGAGCATTGGCGACACGATCAAAGTTGAAAATGTTGAGATCGAAGCGACACCTGCCAATCATACTGGGCGGCGTGCACCCTTTCGGCCAGCGGTAGATTGTCTAGGCTATCTGATTCGTGGCAAAAGTATAGTCTATTTTGCCGGAGATACCGACATCTTTCCCGAAATGCACCAATATGCACCGAATCTCGATGTGGCCCTCATGCCAGTTTGGGGCTGGGGTCCAACTCTGGGCCGAGGGCACATGGACCCAGAGCGAGCTGCAGAAGCGTTGACCATGCTGCGTCCGCGGCTGGCGATGCCGATCCATTGGGGCACCTTTTTCCCCTTTGGCATGCACTATTCGCACGGTCATCTGCTCTCCCAGCCACCACAACTCTTCGCCAAACATGCACAACGATTGGCACCCGAGGTCAAGGTGGAAATTGTTGCACCAGGAGAGACGTTACGCGGGAGACAAGCATAATAAGATGGGGAGATAAGGAGGTAAGGAGAACGCCTACTTGCTATCACCCCATCTGCCTATTTCTCTATCTGCTTCCCACCTTCTTCACCAAAGCTATGAGCACCACTAACCTATGTTGGGTTTATCGCTACTGACAATCGCCTACACGCTCTACCTCGGCTACGCCATCTTCGTAGCAATGTTCTTGATTCTTGAAAACCGCAGTCCACAATCGACCTTTGCCTGGCTCTTTCTGCTCCTGTTGGTTCCTGTCGTTGGTGTAGTGATCTATTGGTTCTTTGGTCAGGGTCGTCATGCCTTTAGCAAGGAACGAGAGTTGATGCGCCAGGTGGTGGGTAATGAAGCGCACAGCCGCTTTGCCCGCTTTCTCGAACGCCAAGAAGCCATTGTCGCCGAGTTGGAACGCAGTGAGCAGAGCGCGCCCAAACGCAAGTTACTGCATCTGATTCAGGGCAACGGCAATGGACTTCTGACAACGCGCAATCAACTGGAGATTTTGCAAAATGCCAGCGCCAAGTATCCCTGTCTGCTGCGTGATATCGAAGAGGCCAAGCATTCGATTCACATGGCTTATTACATTTGGGACGAAGATGAATTTACGATCAACCTGAAAGCCAAGTTGATCGAAAAGGCACAGCAGGGCGTAGAGGTGCGCATCTTGGTCGACGACTTTGGCATGAATGTAAGCCGACGCTATACCAAAGAGATGCACGATAACGGCGTGCAGATGTTCGTCTACTATAACTACCGCTCACCCTTGCGTTTGCACACCATCAGCTACCGCAACCACCGCAAAATTGCCGTGATCGACGGACGGATCGGCTATGTGGGGGGCATCAACATTGGCATTGACCATTTGACTGGCGGCAAATATTTCCACTTCTGGCGCGATACTCACCTGCGCATCGAGGGCGAGGCAGCCCGTGTCTTGCAGGCGACCTTCATCACCAGTTGGTACAACACTACCAAAGTCGCGCTGACCGCCGAAGAGTACTTTCCTCCTTTGCACATCGATTTACGCAGTCGACTGCCGATCCATATCGTCACCTCCGGCCCCGATTCACGTTGGGACGCCATCCGCCAGCTCTACTTTTTAATGATCCTCTCAGCCGAGAAGCACATCTACATTCAATCACCCTTCTTCATCCCGGATGACAGCATCGCCGAAGCGCTCAAAGCCGCCGCCCTCTCCGGTATCGACGTTCGTCTGATGTGTACGCCGCGTGGCGGGGTCTATCAGTTACCCTATTCTGCCGCCAACACGTACTTTACCGACATGGTCGAGGCCGGTGTACGCGTTTTTCTCTATCAAAAAGGCTACTTTCATCCCAAAACCATAAGCATCGATGGTCAAGTTTGCAGCGTGGGAACAGCCAACATGGATATCCGCAGCTTTAGTATCAACTACGAGATTAATGCCGTTGTCTACGACGCTAAGGTGGCACAACAACTAGAAGCTGATTTTTTGAAAGATATCGACGAATGCAAAGAGTTTACCCTCAACGAATATGAAGAGCGCCCCTTCCTCCGTCGGCTCAATGATTCATTTTGCCGTTTGATGTCACCTCTGCTATAATATTTTGATAGAATTTCGTAATTTAATAATCGTTCATTTTCAGTAATATTAACTAATATTTACCATGAGCAACCAAAGTTCCTTATTCACAATCATCATCTTCATCCTTGCGCTGCCTGTTGCCTTTGGACTGATTTGGACTGCTGTTTCCCTATTGATCAGCCTCTTTAGCGGTTGGGGCCAGTTGGCAAAATATTACCGAACGGATAACATCCCGGCAGGTAAATCGCTTGGCAACTACTGGTTATTGATGGGGCCAGCTAATTATCGAGGGGTCACCACCATACAACCCTCCTCCGAAGGGCTTTACCTTTCGATCCTCTTGCTCTTTCGCCTCGGCCACCCGCCACTGCTCATTCCCTGGCGCGACATTCGGGTGAGCGGCTCGGTGCGCAGTGGCCAGGTCAACTGGATCACACTCGAAGTCGGATCGCCCGCAATCACTACGCTTCGCCTCCCCGGCTCCGAGACGCTCAACGCCATGGTGCGGGCCAGAATGCCCGGGACGGATATGGCGCTGTACAACTGAAATGTAATCCAACCTTTTCAGAGCAGGACAACTTCAGAGCCGTCAGCATACGTGTATATGGATTATCCGTACACGTATGCTGACGGCTCTGCTCCGATTGGAAATTTCCTACATGATGCCACTACTCATCAATTGAGAGGTAACGAGCCGCTGCTTCGGGCAAGAATCTGATAGTCTCCGAGCGCTCTATTTCGCACAATACGGTGGCAAGCAGTCGAACAAACACTAGAGCGGTTTTGCACAAACAACGATCAGGAGACAAAAGTGAAGCCTCTGACACGCGCCCTCTTACCCATGTTGATGATCTCGCTGTTCGCCTCTGTTTTGGTCGGATGTATTCACCCTGAGCCACCAACGGCTGTGCCACTACCGGAAATCGCTGGCCAATATAACACCGTAGTCGGCTTAACCGACAATAATAGTTGTGGCGATGTCACCGTGCAATCATTGCCGACGACGATCCAGCAGGAAGCTGGGGCGACCGAGTTTGTCTTCAGCCATGCAGGCAACGATTATAGCGCAACACTAGAGGCAGATGGATCGTTCACCACCGAACATAAACGATTGGTGGCGGGCAGTACCATCTTCACAGTTACCTTTACCGGTACATTTTCCACAACGGGCTTCACGGGGACAGGCACCGTGGAGATGCAACAGTCAGAGGCACCTACATACTGTAGCTACGTGGTCAGCATGGAAGGATCAAAATAGGGCTCCTCCGCTGTCTATCTTCTGAAAAGCCGAAATATCTATCGCCGCACGGATGAACGGCTTTGCTAAAACCGGGGAAGCGCAGCGCGAGAAGCACTGTGCGTAAGCTACGCTGGATAAACTACACAAGTGCTGTGGACGCTGGCGTTTGTTGGTCGGTCTCTGCCTGCTTCTTCCTCAGTGCCAATTTGCGCCGTCGCTCTTGCTCGAGTGTGACATCCAAACCAAGCTGGGTCAGGTGACCTGGGGTTGTGGCTAACGCTTTGCGGGCCGAGATGCCAAAGAGATCGACCCAATCGTTCAGACGTTTGCGCACATCGGCATAGCGCTGGATCGCCATCTGGGCAACCCCTTTCTGCTCGATCTGCACGACACGAGCTTGCTGTACCGCCTCCAATGCCTGTAAGCCGAGCCCTACTCGTTCGAGCGTGATGCCTACGGGGCCCAACAATGCTTGTAACTCAGGCTGCTTTTGAATTCCTTCATACAAACTGCACGCTTGTGCATGCCAGCCGGCATAGCTAGCGTTGCGTTTGCCAGGCAGTTGCAAGTAATAGTGCAGCGTAGCGTCATTACGTAAGAGCAGCCGCATCGTCGCCAGATCGCGGCCATAGAGCAGACGGGCCGTACGCCAGGCTTTGTAAAAGGCGAGGGTCGCCGAGACCTTGGCTTTGCGCGCCTCGATCATCTGCCGCAGCAGCGCCAGCGCTTCTTGATACAAGGCCATGCCTTGCTGCATTCGTTCTGGTGGATAGCCATAGTGTGACAAAATGTCCTGTAATTCAGCATGGTTCAGCCCATTGGTCAAAGCAATGCGCGCATACTCTAGCTCCTGCTCAATTCTGATCATTGTTTTTCTCCCTACTAGCACGCTTGTGAACTGACAAGCGGCTATTTTCTGATTCGCTCAACGATAAAATGTGAGTATGTGCGTTGCACTGGCGAAATGCGATGGACCGATTCGAGTTCTTGACGCTAGTGCGTCGCACAAGATTGGTTGACTCATACTTTTCAAGGATGAGCGTTCTGATTTTGGATAGACAAGCGCTATGCTGTCCACCTCGCTAGCTAACGAAAGCGTAAACAGGAGAGTTCCAGGGGCCGTTGGTTCTGGTAAAAAGATCGTGAAAGGGTACACACTGATTTCTGTCGCAACAGAGGTCAGTTGGCAGAACACTGACGCTTTGCTGCTCTGCGGTAGAGCCGATGGAGAACTACCGACACGTCATTTCCTCTGGTAAAAGGTCATTGGATGCTGCACACTCGACATTGTGCCTGGTAAAGGTTGTGTGGATGATTGCCCTGCGCTTTTTACCCTGGCAACTGCAACAATGGTGAAGTACCACCACTTCTTTCTCTCTGCTAAAAATTCAGTGGACGCTGTCCAGCCGACGTTGAGCGCTGTAAAAGTCGGGTGGGTGACTGCCCTTTCCTTTTCACCCGGGGTAAAGAAACGTTGGTGATCTACCATTACTTCTTTCTTTCTGCTAAAAAGTTGGTAGAAGCTGCCCAACCGACGTTGAGCGCTGTAAAAGTCGGGTGGGTGACTGTCCTTTCCTTTTCACCCTGGTAACTACAACGATGGTGCTTCACCATCCCTTCTTTCTCTCTGCTAAAAAGTTAGTGGACGTCGCACAGCCGAGGTTGAGCGCCGTAAAAGTCGAGTGGAAATCTCCCGATCGTGTTTTACAAATCACATAGTTCGTAATCAGAATTCCAAATCGTTCTAAACTTTATCAGTACTACCTTCTACTACCCCTTCACCGACTACGAAATCAGCGGCACGACCGTGGTCAAGTATTACGCCTTTAACGGTCAACGGGTAGCAATGAAGGTTGGCAGTACCTTAAGCTACCTGCATGGCGACCATCTCGGTTCCACCGTGCTGGAAACCAACAACAGTGGCGATGTGGCAACTGACGAGAAGTATTTCGCCTTTGGCAAACAACGCGACAGTGGCAAAGTGGGCACAGACAACCGCTTCACAGGGCATCCTTCGGCTACGCTCAGGAACCGAAAGGAGGATGGCAGCGGGTTAATGTATTACTCGGCACGCTTCTTTGACCCACAAACGGGCATGTTCGTGAGTCCGGATACGCTTGTGCCTGATGCGGGGTTGGTGATTGATTACAATCGTTTTGCTTACGCGCGGCAATGCTATGAAGTATAATGACCCGACTGGGCATATCGTAACTGGCGATTGCATGTGTGGTGGAAATGGAGATCCATTTGCTGAAGCTGAATCACAATTAGCCGGAGGTTCATCAGGTAGTACTTCTAGTGGTGGAGGCGGTGGCAGCGGGAGTGGCGGTGCTGGTGTCGCCACAACTATACTTACAGGAGCGGCCGAGGCAGCCTGTGAGAATGACGGCGATTGCACGAATGAAGTGTCAACAGTTAGTGATACGATCTCTAAAGGTTTAGACACAGCGCAACAAATTGTTGAAACCAATGGTGGTTCTCTTCAGATTATTGGTGAAGCGTCGTCATATTCTACGAGTGAACTCAGGGCGGCTCAGTATGTGGCCGATCTTGGCAATGAGGTAATCTTGCGCCCGGCAGAAAACATTCTAAACCAACGAACGTCTGATTTGCTTGTAAATGGGATGTCATATGATGTCTATACACCTATTACAACAAATGCAAATCGAATTATTTCTGCCATTGCAAGCAAGGGTTCACAAGCACAAGGCATTGTACTAGATTTGACTCAAACAACAGTTAAGCTTAAGGATCTTGGAAATATCCTGGCGAGAGTACAAGGTGCTGGGGCAAAAGGCATTACAGATATCATTGTTATTGGAGGTGATTAATCTTGCCTAAAATTGTTTGTGTTTGCGAAACTGTTATTAATTTCGGCAATATTCCATGCTCAGACGAATGGCTCCTAATTTCTGACATTGAATATGACAAATTTTCTGGTCAAGTGGATGCAGAACAAATTTATCGGGAGTTTCTACATATGCTGAAATGTCCTTCATGTGGAAGACTTCATATTTTCTGGAATGGATTTCAAAATCCGCCCCAAGTATTTCGGCCTGAACCGTTGCCATCCTGTCAAAATGAGCTTCCCCCAAAAAATTAGAGGTAAAGTTAAGCTACATTTCGGAAAAAGCTCAGTTCAATAGCTGATAAAGCAATAGATGACGGAACACTTAGTCATCTATTGCTTTGTTATTCTTGATTGGATGGGACATCCTCTGTCGACTCTTCCTGCTCCAGTGGCGTTTGCATCTCAGCTCTTTGTGCTAGGTTTGCACGGACAACAGCAGATTCCGGGAAACAACGAATTGATCACAAAGAGTTCATCTGTCTCATGATCAATCCTTTGTTTTCATGAATCCGCTGTTGTGTTTTTACGAGTGGCGATACGCGTCAATGGCGTGTTGACCTACCTCCACACCGACCACCTCGGTTCGACGGTATTGGAAACCAATGCCAGCGGTGCTATCATCAACGATGAAAAGTATCGAGCCTTTGGCAAGCAGAGAGATACAGGCATCGTGGGTACGGATTATCAGTTCACCGGGCAGAAGCAGGATGCGAGTGGGTTGCAGTATTTCAACAGTCGCTTCTTTGACCCGCTGACGGGCATGTTCGTGAGTCCGGATACGATGGTGCCGGATGCGGGGAATGTGTTCGATTACAACCGATTCATGTATGCTCGTGGCAATGCTATGAAGTATACTGATCCGAGTGGGCACTGTGTCACGACAGCGTTGGGAGTTGCTGCCAATGTAGGTACTGGTGGAGCCGCAGCAGTACTTACCGGTGTGGAGATTGGCATCGATGCTGCATGTTGGGCTGCAGTAACAGAGGCTGTCTATTTGGTCAGCAACATGGTCATGATGTGGGGTGCTGAAGCACCAGCAATTGATGACCGTGTTGCATATATGGCAGATCAGGTAAGCAATAATGGTTCAGCAGACGGCGGTAATTCTGGGAATCTGGACCCAAATGACTTCGACAAAATTGGTAAGGCTTTTAGGGATAAGTTTGGTAGTATTCAGGGTGCTGATAGTGTCTTATCTGAACTAGATAAAGGTGGCCAACTTGCCAAAGGAGCATCATGGCAAGCACGTCATGCCCTTCAGTTTTTGGATCCAAATAATGTTATTGGGTTTGAGCAATCCGGTACTAAGGGAATTGTAGATATTATGATGAAACAAGGCGATCAGCTTGCTTTTATTGAGGCTAAACATGTCAATGGTATGCAATTAGTGAAATGACTCAAGGAGCAAAAGCAGCTTCCTGGGTTCAACAAATTTTGGGACATGCCGATGGACAGAATGTTATTTCCACAGTTGTAATTGAGTCTATTGGTAGTGCGCCGCCTTGGTTTTTGAGTTTACTTGAGGAAGCCGGAATTAAAGTTGAGGAATATAGTCAATGATGTACATGGATTTAGAAATCGATCCACTCGATCAAGAACAAGATTTATGGTGGATTTTCTATCTAGGAGATAGCTTGTCATGGCAAAACATTAAAAAGCTATTCTCTGCATTTGAAATAGCTGGGCTAGTAACAGTCGGTCAACACGTTGACTTAGTTGACCTATCCGAGACTTTTCAGATGATATTTAAAGACACTCAATATAACATGTGCATTGAGTGTCTTCGCACAGAGGATTCATCTTGCTTCTATTTAGGTGCAAATACTTTTAATGTTTTGCCAGCCGATTCCGTTGAAGTAAGGCTAGCGGCGGATCGGTTTTTGGAATATGGAAAACTTTGTTATCACATCTTTAATCCCGTCTATGCGTTGGCACAAAACCTGAATGTATATCTAGCTACTGATGATGTTCTTAGTAGTCAATTAACTCACATTTTTTGGTCGCAAATTTTTGGTCCAAATTTCGTAAACACTTTTGGACGAGAGATTCTTGTTAATGCACCTGGATGGCGTAATGAGAATTTGGGAGATGGAGGACTTTTATATGTATTAGCATCTTCTCCATATTGCTATAAGGGTAACAGTCAATATTGGCAAGATGCAAGAGATTACTTCACGAAATTGGGACGACCTGACATTTTGTGGAGTGATAAACCGAGTTGAATTTCTGATAGAATGCCGTATTAATTATTTATAATATTGACTTTATGCAAAAGGTGACAATACATTCTGTCACCTTTTCTTCTTTGTTTTTAAAGCCAACTGTAATTGAGGCAAGAAATTACTATCACAACTGGAACTATTACCCTTCGATAACTACGACGTCAGCGGCCCGACTGTCACCAAATATTATGCCTTCAACGGGCAACAAGTCGCCATGAAGGTGGGCAGCACCTTGACCTACCTGCATGGCGACCACTTGGGTTCCACTGTCATGGAGACCAACAACCTCGGCGCCACGACGACCGACGAAAAGTACTTCGCCTACGGAAAACAACGCGACAGCGGCAAAGTGGGCACAGACAACCGCTTCACAGGGCAGAAGGAGGATGCGTCGGGTCTGCAATATTTTCACGCCCGATTCTATGACCCCGTGGTTGGCATGTTCGTCAGCCCGGATACGATGGTGCCGCAGCCGGGGTTGGCGAGTGATTACAATCGGTACGCGTTTGTCCGAGGACGAAGCATGAATGCAGTTGATCCAAGTGGACATTTTAGCAAAGAACAACTTGGAGAATTAGGGATTGCGCAAGACCAAGTATCAAAAGAAATGTGGGAAATGCTGTTGTTACTTGAACCTGATGATT
Organism: Caldilineaceae bacterium; assembly: GCA_046328715.1. Taxonomy (GTDB): domain Bacteria; phylum Chloroflexota; class Anaerolineae; order Caldilineales; family Caldilineaceae; genus JAXLWB01. The sequence goes on from JAXLWB010000055.1 coordinate 63,962, forward strand.
TAGTCTATGATGCCTACGGTGGTATTGTTGGCCAAGTTGCAGTCGGATATGCAGCAACACAGCAAGGTTTTGCCTCTCAACAGCTTGCACTATTTCTTATGACGCCCGGCGGTTTGCAGTCAGCTGTGTCTGGGCTTAGTGGATACACCTCAAATTCCATTGTGATTTATCGTGAATTCAATGGTGAAGGTGTTGAGAATGACTTGGATGGGCCTCTTTATGCAAGTAACGGATCCAGCTATTATGAAGTCTGGCGACTGGGTACTCAATCTTCGCTAATGAAAAAACGAAGTGGACAAACTTCAACAAGAGTTACAGCCAGACAAGCTGAGCTAAGCAACATTACGTCTAATGCTGGCATAAATTATGGATCGGATGCGTGTCCTGAATGTCCAGGTCTTTTTATTGATTTGCTCGTAGATGCCTTCAATTACTGGACTGGAGATGGCTATCCTGATCCAGGAGCTATGACTGATGACTTAGTCTTCACGTTCGATTATTCGTTGGGAGATGGAGATTCTCTTTCACGAAAATATGTATATCGTAATGGACGAACGCCGCCGCTTATTTCTCACTCGACATGTTCTCATGGTCCAAGTTTTGCATATACCTTGTATCCTGGAACTTTTGCTGCTTCTGGTTTCTGTAGTTAATGCTCTATATTATTTGTGAGTAAGCAGACTTGAAGGGGTAGGGTAAAGCTTCTTCAAGTCTGCCAACAAGTACCGTAACTTCCACAGCAATGAGAAGTATTATTTGTCTACAAATATAGGTGTAATAGTTCTATAACTAGAAATCTCTATGTCAATCCGCCAACTGGTCGCTCGAGTTTTGGTTATCATCTTCACTCTACTTGTGGTAGCTGGTCTCTTAAGCTACGTTTGGGTTCACAGCCGAGCAAATACAAGTATTGATGCATTGGATGAAATGCTTTACCAGTATCTTTCCGCTTACGGAAAGGGAGACTATGCAACGGCTTATCAATTCATGTTAACTCCAGAAGAAGGTGGCCGAGCAACTCTTGAAGAGCTAAGTTATTGGGGTGCGCCGGTTAGGTATCACATCCACAAGTTAAAAGTCACTCGAATTGTCCCAATATTCTCGTGGCAACCAAAGTTGCGTGTTTATTTGACAATCCAATATGGGGGTGCCGAAGGTGAATGCGCTGAGTCTCAAGCATTTCTATTTCAAGTCGACAATAAATGGAAAATATATGATGTCATTAACATTAGCCCTGGTAACGAGGACTTTCCCCTATCATCTGAAGGCTGTGACAAATTAAATAAGTTGTCAGAAAAATGATTGACATTGCAGTCAAAACAGGGCGCAATAACAAGTTCGTTAAGAAAACGCGTTTTGCCCTCCTTATTTAATTTGCTCCATCTCAATACTGCCAAACATCAACGATGCAGTTCTGGGCTACAGTGACATCACCGCCATGTACCCCGGTGCCATCACCACCTGGACCCGCGTGGGTGGACAAGTG
>JAXLWB010000056.1:0-64662 GCA_046328715.1 Caldilineaceae bacterium
CCTATCGCGCTCCCTTGACCGCTAGAATTGTTGATATGGTAGGTCTTACAGACAAGCACGTTGCTCATTTACCCGCACAATTTCCTGGAGGGCTCTGGGGACGTGGCGATGCGTTTGGCAAATGGGATGTAGATTATGTGCTTGCCCAAAATCCTAAGTATGTTCAAGTGCGGATTACGCAAACATCCCCCGATGGCTCTTGGCAAACTAATTTCACAGGAACAACGCAGCTTGTCAATGATCCTCGTTTTCGCCAGGCATATCAACTAGTAACAGAGACGATTGATCCGTCGATTTTTGTGCTCCGTACAGCGGTAACACAACAGTAAACAGCAAAAGATAATCTGACAATTTTTTAATTTACTTAAAGCATAGTCAAACAAGCAGTCCATGCGCATCCTCTACACCTACAAAGACTACTACCCCGTTCTCGGCGGGATCGAAAATCATATCAAGCAGGTAGCAGAGGGGTTGCATCAACGCGGTCTTGAAACGTCGGTGCTGGTCACCAATACCGGCAAACAGACGCTCACCGAGACGATTGATGGCATTCCAGTGATCAAGAGTGGACGCCAGTTGAATGTTTCTTCGGCGCCTATCAGTATGGGTTTCTTTCCGCAACTCTATCAACTGAGCAAACATGCCGACATTGTCCATGCTCATGCGCCCTATCCGCCGGGCGAGTTGGCACAGTTGTCGGTTGGGCGCAGCAAATGTTTTGTGCTCACCTACCACAGTGACATTGTACGTCAGCGTTTGTTAGGTACGATCTATGCCCCGCTGCTACAGATTGTCTTACAAAAAGCACGCTTGATTGCGGTCTCAAATCCGGTGTATATCAACGATTCACCGTTTTTGCGAGCTGTGAAGGAGAAATGTCGCGTCGTTCCCTTTGGGCTTGATCTACACCAGTTTGCACGAACGCCAGAGATAGAAGTGGCTGTCGAAAAACTACATAGCCGTTTTGGTGGTAAACCATTGTTGCTCTTTATTGGTCGCCTGCGCCACTATAAAGGCGTTAATGTGTTGATCGACGCCATGCGCCAGATCCCCGATGCTCATGCGCTGATCATCGGTATTGGTCCCCTGGAGCAGCAGTTGAAAGAACAGGCAAGCGGGTTGAATGACCGAATCACCTTCCTTGGTGAAGCAGACGATCATGAAGCACTGGTCGCTCGCTATGCTGCCGACATCTTTGTTTTCCCCTCCACCAATCGCGCGGAGACCTTTGGGATTGCCCAAATCGAAGCAATGGCCTGTGGCTTGCCTGTGATCTGTACTGAATTGGGTACGGGCACTTCCTGGGTCAATCAACACGAAAAAACTGGTTTGGTGATTCCACCCAACGATACAACAGCCTTAGTACATGCAATTCGCCAATTGGTGGATCATCCAGAACAGAGGCGAGAACTAGGGAATGCGGCCAAAACCCGCGCTGAGAATGAGTTCTCTCAAGCAGCGATGTTGGACAAACTCGTCAATCTTTACCACGAAGCCCTACGCTCATGACCTCCTACATCCTCGACACCCGCACTGCTACCACTCACTTTCCTGGCATTGGTCGCTATGTCGCAAACCTGGAGCGCGAGCTTCCGGGATTGTTGAATGAAGAAGAAGCGTTGGTGTTGCTGGAACAAGAGATGGGGATACATTCGCTCCGCTCAGTACATGGATGGGGAGATGGGGAGATGAAGAGAATAGAAGTTGCAGCTTCTCCCTTTTCGCTTTCTCAACAGTGGCAAGTGCCGAAGGCGCTACGGACTTTCTCACACAATCCACAATCCGCAATCCGCAATCCGCAATTTCTCTACCACTCCCCCTACTACCTGATGCCCTACCGGCCTAGCATGCCGACCATCCTTACCTTTTACGATGTGATTCCTCTGCTTTACCCAGAATATGTCTCGCTACAGGCTAGGCTGCTCTTTCGCTTGACGACACAATTTGCCTGTCGTGCGGCCAGTCACATCGTTTCGATCTCCGATGCCTCCAGCCGTGATCTGACCAGATACTTTGGTGTACCAGCAAACAAAATCACCACCACATCGCTTGCACCCGATCCACGCTTTCAGCCCCAGCAGCCAGCAGAGTGCGACCGTGTGCGACAAAAATATAACTTACCGGAACACTTCATTCTCTACTTCGGCATCAACAAGCCACACAAAAACCTAGTCTCCCTGATCGATGCCTATGCTAAGTTAATCCGCAATCCGCAATCCACAATCCGCAATATTCCACTGGTCATCGCTGGGGCCTGGGATGCTCGCTATCCTGAAGCCAAACAGCACGCTGCGTCCTTGGGGGATAACGTGCGCTTCTTAGGCCGCATTGACGATGCCGGCTTGCCGGGGTTATACGCCTCGGCCACGGTCTTTGTCTTTCCCAGCAAGTATGAAGGATTTGGGTTGCCTGTGCTAGAGGCAATGGCCTGTGGAACCCCGGTTGCCTGCAGCAATACTTCCAGCTTACCAGAAGTAGCGGGCGATGCTGCATTGCTCTTTGACCCAACCAATGTCGGTGAAATCTCCGCAGCGATTGAGCAACTGGTCTCAAACGAAGGTCTACAAAAAGAATTGCGCCAACGCGGATTGAACCAAGCCGCACGCTTTACCTGGCGCAAGACCGCCGAAAAAACATTGGATGTGTACCGAACTGTATTGAAATGATTGGAGTATCATGGTAGCTTACCAGACTTCGCTCGATCCACAGGAACTTCTCGATCTCGAACGTCACTTCGGTCCAACGCCCCACCAACAGCACACGCTAACGGTTCACCATCCATTTCTCAGTGGCAAGCATCTTTGGCTTACCAGCAATGGGCGTCGGGCCGAGATTTGTTACGTGATGCACCAAGGTTCGCCAGCAGACGGCATATTGCTGCATATCAAAACCATCTACCCCGAAAATGCCTATCGGCTGCCCACAGGTGGCATCCATCAGGGCGAACGTGTGTTGGAAACGCTGACCCGCGAGATCTACGAAGAGACTGGATTGATCGTCGGTAGCCAGCCAAACCAGGTGCAGGTGCAGCGCTTTCTTGGCATTACTTCGTATACGATGTACCATGTAGAAGAAGCACGCACGCACAATTTCGCCACCTATCATTTCCTGGTACAAAAGCCGCTAGACGCGGTACTCGATCCGCAAGATGAGGATGAGATGCTCGCCGATTGGCGCTGGGTCACGCCTGCCCAATTGAGCACTGTGGCCGACGTACTGGAAACCGTAGGCGAACGCTCCCCCTATTGGTCTGATTGGGGGAAGTTCCGGGCTATTAGCCAACGCTTTGTAGTAGAGCAGTTGGGTAAAGAGTAGAGGTACATCATGCGCTATTTCATCACAGGGGCTACTGGTTTTGTCGGGGGGCGGGTCGCCCAAATGTTAGTCAACGATGGGCATCAGGTGGTGGCGGTTGTTCGTACCCCTGCCAAGGCGACCGATCTGACAAAGCTAGGGATTGAGATTCACCAGGGCGATGTGATCGACAAAGCGTCTATGCGCGCTCCCATGACCGGTGTGGATGGCGTCTTTCACATTGCGGGTTGGTATAAAATCGGTGCCAAGGACAAAAGTGATGGGGTCAAGGTTAACATCGAGGGAACGCGCAACGTCCTGGAGTTGATGCAGGAGTTGAAGATCGCCAAGGGTGTCTACACAAGCACATTGGCGGTCAACTCCGACACGCATGGTCGCGAGGTCAACGAAAAATATCACTTCGACGGTCGCCATCTTACCGAGTATGACCGCACCAAGGCCGAAGCACATAAAATCGCTGACGCATTTATTGCCAACGGGTTGCCGTTGGTCATTCTGATGCCGGGCATGATCTATGGCCCCGGCGATACGAGCAGTGCCCGCACGACCTTTGTTGAATATCTTCAGCGCAAGCTGCCAATGATTCCACAACAGACTGCCTTTTCAGCGGCTCATGTTGATGACATCGCCCGTGCCCATATTACAGCAATGGAAAAAGCAAAACCGGGTGAAACCTACATCGTTGCTGGCCCCACCCATACCTTGGTTGACATCCTACACACTGCTGAAGAGATCACGGGTATTCCTACACCACGATCAGCACCACCGTGGGTCTTTAGCGCATTGTCTTCTGTGATGGGTGTGGCGGAGCGCTTTACAGAGTTACCGGAAACCTATCGCAGCGAATATCTACGCGTAGCCGCTGGCACCACCTACATCGGCGACGCCAGCAAAGCCAAACGCGAGTTGGGGTATAATCCGCGTTCACTCAAAGAAGGGCTAACCGAAACACTTCAGCACGAGATGAGACTATTGGGAATCCCTTTGTCACGTTGATTTCGCCAGATAGTTTTCTAAGAGGCGCTCTGCCCAAGGTTCCGATTGGCCTCATAAGGAAATGTTGGGGAGCTTGCAATAGTTAAAAGCCGATCACAGGCTACCGATCCTAGACGCTTGTAAACGCTGATTGTAGTGAAAATCCAATACCTGAAAAAGCGCCACCGACCAAACCCATTAGCAATCCTAAATAGAAGAATGATAGGAAAGTTGAATCAAACGAGGCCACTTGGAATACAAAGTTCATGAATCTTTCTAGCACTATAAAGGAGAATCCGGCAAACAGCCATCCTACCGTATTAAAGACAACCCACCACCATCGACCCGTATCGGATGGCTTCAATAGCGATCTATGTAAAACTCCGCTAAAGATTTGGCTTAAAACAGGTAAGCCACTGAATAATGCGATATATGCTGTAATGGATTCTATTACTGAGCCTAAATAATGTTGATATAACAGGTAAAGGTAACACAAACAAATTAAACTGCTAATCAACCACCCAATCAAGTTGTAAAAAATCCACCGGAGATCGATACGCAAATAATAAAACAAAACTAGCCACTGAAATATTCCTATACAAATTCCCACGACAATGGAGTATGAAATTACAATCCCGCTCATCAAAAATTCTGCACAAGAAGGATTAGAAAAGGATGAAGCGAAAAGTTGAAGCCGCTCGGTGGATTCACAATCAAAATAGTTGTATAGCCAGCCTGCTGGATATACAAAAGTAGACCAAGACAAACCCATGGCAATCGACACTATGACGGAATTAGAAAGAACCCATTCCAGCAGGAATCGGGAAAAGCCTTTATTCGAAGTCGCCATAATGAAAACCTATTTGATACATTGGAGATTAGAGACTGGGAATGACTAATCTCCCAATCTCCTAATCTCCAATCTCAGCGTGCCCCACACGCCTGCAAACAGGCCTGCATATGCCCCCGTGACTCTGCCGCAATGATGCAGCATTGTTCAACCGAGTAATTCTTCGCCCCGATGATCTCCAAATCGACTGGTCCACGGTAGCCATTCTCGTTGAGCACGCGCAGATAACCGACCAAGTCAATATCGCCACGCCCATTGGCTTGATTTTCCGGATTGCCCGGTCCCTGTTGACGGCCTTTGCAGTCACGGATATGGACGTGCTTCACTTGCGAGATCACTGCCGCAATCGCTTCGACCGGATTCTCATTGGCTCGGTAAATGTGCGAGGGATCCATGTCGATGCCGAAGTTGGGCGAATGAATGGCGTTCATCAACTTCAAGGTGGTCGGCGTGTTGTAGACATACTGTCCGACATGCGCTTTGACACAGAGGGTGACCCCATACTTCTCGGCCATGCGTACCAACGTGCCGATCTCGTCCAATGACTGCTGAAAGGTAGCTTCATCGCCGGTTTTGCCGCCAGGGCCACAGTTGATGATCGGAATGCCTGCTTCCACGGCGGCCTGCATTGCCTTTTCCATCAAAGCCGCATCGCGTGAAGGTTGCTCCATCGCCAACAATTCCAGTTTATAGCTCTGGGCCAGGCGCTTGATCTCTGGCGCAATTTCCTGCCAGCGCGCAAGCACCAGATGTTCGCTCATTCCTTCAATGGCTGAGATTTCGATACCATCATAGCCAGCCATTGCGACATATTTGAAAGCGGTATCCATGTCGTAACCGCCGAAAAGCACAGAATTTGCGCCGAGTTTCATGATAATTTCCTTTCTTGGTAGCGAGACTGGGTAATTAGGATATAACTATCATACCACGAATTAATGATTCTATTCATACGACGGCGTGAAGCTGACTTGATAAGTGGCCGATTCGGTTGTATTGCGGGTGAGCCCACTGATGGCGAGCACGTTTCTACCGTTGCGCAAATTGCGAATCGTAAATTGACTCTGTCCATTCTCAATCGTCGGGCGTTTGACATCGACGAGTTTGTTATCTTCATACTCAAGCACCTGCACCAGCCAACGTTGAGTTAGTTGATTGTTCGTAACAATCCAACCTTCACTTTGCCAACCGGTTGTGCCATCTTCAAAACCATCAAAAAAGCCGATCGCTGGGATCGATACATCGTCAATCAGCCAACCTGGACGATTGACCGCATCGTCGCTGACCACTTCAAAGCGCAGCCAGATTCGTTGCCCAGCATAGGGACTCAGATCGAATGTCTCTACGCTCCAGTCACCACTCGCACCCGTGTAACCTACGCCGAAGTTATTACCAGAGATATTCTGGTCAGTGGTGCGTTGCCCACTCAGCATCTGCCATTTCTTGCCATCCCGGCTAACGGTGATGTAGCCAAAGTCATAGCCTTCTTCAATATCCCACCACATCGCCGCGCTCATGATCACCGATTGGCCCGCGGCGATGGAAGTGAGGTCAATCTGGCGTGTCAGGCGGGTATCCGACTCATCGCCGCGATTGCTCCAGGCGGCTTTCAGCCCGTCATAAACGGTTGTCGGTGCCAACCGTGTTGTAGTAATCCCCGCAAAGTCAAGAATAAAGGGCAGATTTTCTGCGATCTCGATGTAATCCGTCCCATAGTTGGTGACGGACTCATCCAGCGAAGGTGTACTCATGGCAACGATCGATTGCGCCGGTGGTTTGTTCAGCGCAAGATCGGTATAACCCCAACGTCCGTAAGCGCCTGGCGCATCCGGTGCATTTGCATAGTTGGCTACTACCCAATCGGCAAAGAGTGGATCGAATTCGGTTGGACGATCTGGTTTGGCAGGATAAGCGTGTAACGCAGCCTCGATACCATCGATACCATTCGCCTGTTCTGTCACCACGTTGTGAATAAAGTTATTGCCATATTGCTGTGCCATGTAGCGCACAAACAGATAAGCGGCACCGTAATGGATCAAGTTGGAGCTATTGACCGTGCCCCAATCATTGAGCTGTGTGCTTGGCTGTGAGAGAAAATTCTGGGCAAATGAAAGGTCTTGAGGATAACCGGCGACATCCTGGGCATACTCACTCAGCCCTTCATTCATCCATACCCCTTCGTTGCGGTCCTGTTTCCAGTGGATCATGTGTTGCAACTCATGGGCAAGCACTTCCTCGTACGCTTCGTAATTCTGACCGGCGTTCAAGTAATTCAGGTTGATATAGAACATTTCCTTCTCGTTAGAGAAAGGATTCGCCAGCTTGCTGTACTCGTCCACACTTGAATAGTAACCAGCCAGCCCAGCTCCGGTCTTCACCGTGTGTAGGATATGCAGTCGAGGATCGTTATCCACGCCAGGAGTCCACGGCGTACCGAAGAGCGCACTCTCCTTAGGATAGATGATGGTGCTGAAACGATCAATCGAACGCACCAACGCCGCCTGATCAAAGTTCTGCCCCTCCTCGACCCAGGCATAGGCCACATCGGTCTTGTAGACCAGTTTGGCATTGATCCGTGTGTTTTCGGCGCTGCCTGGGTTGTGTACCCAGAACTCTAGTAAATCGCCCACTGCGTAGTTGGGCACAGTTTGCGTCACCACGAGCGGCACATCCTGCACATCCGGTCGCAGGCGTACGCTGAGATCGGGTACATCACGGGCGGGGATCATCACCTGTTGCAATTGTTCTTCGGTGGAAAGTGGCTCAAGTTGGCTTAGATCAATTGCTGAGATAGTAGCGGAAGGCAGGTTTGCTTGTATTGTAGGCGGGCGAGTAAGACTACTATTTGCGGCTTCAGATCCATTTGCAGGCTTTTGTGCCTCGGGTTGAACGAGCGAGCAGCCTACAAGAAGTATGATGATGGAGAAGATCACGCATATGCGAAGTGTTATTGTCATTGCCACTCCATGAACAACTTTCGTAACTATTCAGACGGACCTCTTCCGGGAAGGCTCTAATCAATGTCAAACGATGGCAATGTATCCTTCCTAGAAAAAGTCTTGCCACTCATAATTCCAGCACTCGCCATAAGGTCAGTGAACAGGCAGCGCTATCGACCACGCTGAGATAGGTTTGCCCTTCAATCACGGCGGCGGCTACTCCTGTAGGCACGGCATGTTGACCACTCAATTGCCGCAGCGGTTGCCCTGTCGAAGCGAAGTAGAGGATCTGCCCTCGCCCTGGATCGCTTACAAAGAAGCTACCACTCGGAAGCACCGCCATTTGTGGGCCATCCAACGTATTGTTAAAAGAAAGTGCGCCCAGGCTACCAAGTGTGCCCAAATTCCAAATTCGTCCATTTTCCGCCGAGACTGCCCACCAGATATTGTTGAGCGCCATTGCATCAACCGGTTGACCTCGGCCCAACGCTTTGTCCATGCCGCCAAACTCGCCGACCATTTCCCCAGCACCGTTCAGTACCACGACTCGTGCACCACCCGTATCCGCCACCAGGATCAGCCCCATCGTATCGACGGCTAGCCCGCGCGGACGGTAGAAACTGGTACTTAGCGGCAGTTGCGTAATAGCACCAGAAGTTGAATCCAAGCGCAGAACGCTATTTTGCATAGCATCAAGTACAAGCAATGTGCCAGATGGTTCGACTGCAACATCCACTGGTCCTTCAAACAGATCCGATGGATAGGCTTGCAACACTTCACCCGCCAGCGAATAGACCATAATGCGTCGATTTTCCGTATCGGCAACAAAAATGCGCCGACTGGCCAGATCGATTGCCGCTCCATGTGGGTGATTGAGTTGTCCATTACCTGTGCCACAACCAGCACTCGTTTGCCACGCTTTTTCCACAACCAGCGGTGGCGGCGCAAAGGTGGGCGGCTGCAACGAAGCTTGCCACAGATCGATGCTTGTCGTCAAGGCAAAATTGTCAACTGAACCCAAGCGTTCATCGGCCAAAGGAAGCGACTGTCCCGACGGCAACGGCGGTTGATCGGCCAGATCCTCCGTCGGATGAAGAAATTGGCTGGACAAGGGTGCCGCTCCACTACCCGGCACTTGCCAATAGAGATGCAAGGGTTCCAACGGTGTTTTGGGCGTATAACGAATCTCTAACGAGTGCCATCCTCGCTCCAGGTAAAGAGCGCCTTCATGTAACGTGTTGGTCACCTCATTTTGTGTAGTTTCGCCTGCGGGCGTGGGAGCGATCACCTGTATTCCATCAACCATCATTGTGACAATTCCATCCGCCACGATGCCAAGCAGCGTTTCACCGCTGCGCACCGCAGCCACCTTGCCACGCCACAACACCGTATAAGGCTGCGGAAAATCAGCAGGATAGCCAGGCAAGGGATCGACTCGCTGCGCTAGCGCCATGCCCTGCGGCTGATCGCCAACATAGTAGGTGGCGCTTAGTCCGATCAAGGGCATCGGCTGTTGTGCAGCCAGCGCATCGGGCGTCACACGCAATACACTGAAAAGAACGGCTCCTTCGCTACCGCGCTGATCTTCACGCTGCGCCAGGGGATAGAGTTGTTGGAGCAAGCTCAGCAAAGCTACATCCTCAATCGGCACAAGGAAGAGCATCTCTCCTGAATTTGCGCCAAGAATGGGCAGCGCAGAGGGATCGATTGGGCTTACCCGGTCTGTTTGCAATAGTTGTCCAGCCAAAAGGCGAGCAGCCGGATCATAGCGCAAGCTGGGCGGCGCAAAGAAGTAAGTTTGCGCTTCGTTCGACTGGTGCTCGAGCAAATAGCGGGCCATTGCGCCGTTGGTGGCATTGGCTTCGCTAGTGCGCAACGTATCTAACTGGTCGATCAGGTGCAGGGTTGCTCGTCCATTGAACAAAAAGAGCACGATCAGGGAGGCAGATAATGCGCTGGCTGGCTTCAACAGCGGCTGCCAGGAAGTCGAAAGCGTCGTGATCAATTCATCTATGGCTAGGGTTGCCCATACAAATAGCAGTGGCAGCAATGTCGTAAGTGGCAATATCTCCTGCCACACCGCCGCACCAAGCACCAAGGATGCAACCACGATCAACGCAAAGTTCAAGCGGCGTATACGTCCCAACGCCACACCTAACCCACAAAGCGCCAATGCGGCCACCAACGGTGCCAACAAGGGCAAGTTGACGAAGGGCGAAGCGAGATCGTTGGTGGAAGCGTGGAAAAGAGAGTTAAGAAATTGCGGATTTTGGATTGCGGATTGCGGATTGGTGATCGTAGCGACGTTACGAAGTTCAATAAAAAGAAGGGATAGGGAAAGAATAAAACCGAATCCCGACCACAAGGAACGTTTTTGTGAAAGTGCCAGCGTACTCCACAGTATCAGCAGGATCGCTAGCAGTAGTACATTAGCAGGATCGGCGCTGCGGCTCAGCCAAAGGTGCCAGGGTGAGATTGCCAACAACAATGTGCCAAGCAACGCGCCATCTGGGCTGGTGATCTGACGGGCCAGTCCATAGAAGGCAAGGACACTTGCACTGCCAATCAGCACACCTGCCAAACGCAAACTAAACAGCCCATCTTGGGTCATCTGCCAAAACCAGGCCGCCAACCAGTTCTGCAAGCCGCTTCCAGCACCTACATCGGCCAGTTGCAACGCCCGTGTACATTCCTCGCCGATACAATCTGCCGGCAGATCGGTGAGTCGCCAAAAACGCAGAGCGACAGCGAGCAGGTAAACGAGGAGAAAGAGTATTGGGGATTGCAGATTGGAGATTGCGGATTGTGAAATGCGGGAAGGCGATGATTGCGTGTAAAATAGGGCGGCAAAGCTGGCAAGTAGCAAGCTGTCGCGCAGCGCATAGATGGTTACGTCCGCAGTATCGGCAATGTGCGCAAAGGCAAGCCAGGCTATACCCAGCGCAACTAGCAAAATTGTAAGTTTACGCATGATCAGGAATTATAATACCTGTCATGCAGAAGTGGAGATTTGTGGGGGAGAGTTGCAAAGTTGCAGAGTGGCAAAGTGAATTTTTACTTTGCCACTCTGCAACTTTTCCCCTTTTTAAGAGGTCTTTTCATGAACCCAACCTTTTTTGCAACACCCGATGAGTTCCGTGCCTGGTTGATGGCAAACCACGATAAGGAGCAGGAGCTTTGGGTAGGTTACTATAAGAAAGAGAGTGGTAAGCCAAGCATAACCAGGTCAGAATCAGTCGATCAGGCGCTCTGCTTTGGCTGGATCGACGGCATCCGCAAAAGTGTGAATAGCGAAAGTTATATGAATCGCTTTACGCCGCGCAAAGCCAGCAGCAATTGGAGTGAAGTCAACATCAAAAAGGTTGCCGAACTAACGGCTCAGGGATTGATGCATCCAGCCGGGATCAAAGTCTTTGAAACACGCAAAGAGGCGAAGGCGGGCACCTACTCTTATGAGCGACGTAAAGAGGCACAACTCAGCCCCGAAGAAGAATCGGAATTTCGTGCGAATTTTGCGGCGTGGGCTTATTTTCAATCAAAACCGCCATCCTATCGTGAACCTGCCATCTGGTGGGTTGTCAGCGCCAAGCGAGTCGAAACACGCCAACGCCGGCTACAAACTCTCATTCAGGGTTCGGAAGCAGGACAGACGATTGCTCCGTTGGCGCAACGGTAGCATCATACTTGTGTAGCAACTTGAGGCAATGGAAGCGTGACAACAAATTCTTCGCCCTCTTCGGAAAATTCTACGGTTTGGTTAAGTTTCCTCGCCTCTTGCCAGACCATGGGCAGACCTCGTCCAAGCTTGTCAACATATCCTAGGTTCTCCATCAAACGTACCAGAACTGGATTGCGGGCAAAACTGGTGCCAACTGGCAATTTTTCCAATCTGACCGTGTTTGGCAATCTTCCGGGACTACGAACTTCTAAACGGTTCTGGAAAAGCAAAACCCGAATATTAGAGCCAGTAATGCTGTAGTTACGATGAACACAGGCATTGACAAGTAATTCGCGAAAAACCCGGTCAGGATAATGCTGGGCTTCCACACGCCTTGCACCTTGAATCGTCGATGCAATGGGAAGGTTCGATTTGATGGCTGCTAGACCATTTTCTACCTGACGAGGAAGCGCACTACGGATATTTTGTTTATCAAGCAGATCAGCGGTAATCTCGTCTCCTGCGAAATGGGCGAAGTCAATGCCACTTTGCGGCAACAGACGTTCTGGGGCTAGCCCGAAGACCAGCATCCCGGCAATGGTTGGTTTGCTATTTTCCCCTACCAAATCGGCAGCACTCATGAGGCGCAGTCGTTCGGATTCAGGTTCATCGAAAAATGAAATGTTATAGCGTGTAAAGTATTCTCCGATCTGCCCTATATCCAAGTCAGTAATTTTCGCTCGCTCTACTTCAACCACATCGTAGTGAACTGCGCCAGATGCTTGAAAGAGACGAATTAACTCTTCACGTGAAGCCACCCGCTTAGTACTGCCAACCCGGATATAATAACGATTTCGACTTGTATAATAGGGCTTGTCTTTCCCTCCAGGAACAGTTACTTTAGCAATCCGCTTGCTGTCTTCCTCAAATTCTTCATAACGAACAATAATCGGTGGGATACAAGCGGTTCGACAGAGATTCATAACATCTTCTTCATAGGAACGAGACAAACCAGAAACGGTACCATCATCCTCAATCCCAAGCCAGAGTTCGCCTCCATCGCTATTGGCGAATGCGACAATCTCGTCTGCTAGGTCAGCCGCTTTTACCGATTCGGATTTGAATTCGATGTACTGACTTTCAAGGGTTGGAATCATTTACTTCTCTCCCGCCACCGTTCCCGAAAACTTTTCTTGGCAAACGGCGGGAAGTTCCGGCTATCGGTCCAGCCAGAAAGCGGCGGTGGCATCAATTTGATATTGCCGCCACTAAAGCCCGCCAATAGATTGCTCCCCATACTAGCAAACTTACCTGCCAGCTCATAACGGCCACGACTCTTCATCGTTTCGACAAAGCCACGCATCGCCTGAGCATCAACCCAGGCATTCTCACCCTCTTCCACCTGTTCTGCGCGCAGGTCGAGCAAGAGACGAGGCAGGTCGATTTTGACCGGGCAGGCTTCACGACAGGCACCGCACAGGCTGCTGGCGTGGGGCAATTTGTTCTCATCGGTGACTTTCATGTGCAACAGCGGACTGATCACAGCGCCGATTGGACCACTGTAGGTGCTGCCATAGGCGTGACCACCAATTTCGCGATAGACCGGGCAAACATTGAGACAGGCACCACAGCGAATACACATCAGCGCCTCGCCATAGCCGTTGGCGAGCATCTCCGTACGCCCATTGTCCATCAGGATGACGTGAAACTCATCCGGGCCGTCAGCATCACCTGGGCGGCGCGGACCGCTGGTCATCGAGAGATAAACGCTGGTTTGCTGGCCAGTGGCGCTGCGACAGAGTGCTTGATACTGGAGAAAAGCATCTTCAACTGTCGGCACTAGCTTTTCAATGCCCATCACCACCACATAGACACGCGGCATCGAGGAAGTCATGCGTCCGTTGCCTTCGTTGGTGACGATGCAGCAGGTGCCAGTTTCGGCAATCGCGAAGTTGCAGCCGCTGATGCCCATGTCGGCGGCCAAAAACTCCTGGCGCAAAACCGAGCGTGCCATCGCACACATCACTTCGGCGTCGAGCGTGGGCGGCATATCAAGCTCGCGCCGGAAGATCTCGGCGACATCCTCAATGCGCTTGTGAATGATCGGGGCGACGATGTGGCTGGGCGGCTCTTTGTTGAGTTGGATGATGTATTCGCCCAGGTCGGTCTCCACGACCTTCATGCCCGCCTCTTCGATGGCATGGTTGAGGTGCGTTTCCTCCGTCGCCATCGACTTGGCCTTGACGACCTTTTGCACATTGGCTTTACGAGCAATGTCCAACACAATGCGATTAAGCTCAGCACCGTCGGTTGCCCAATGTACCTGCGCCCCGTTGGCCATGAGATTGCTCTCCAACGTTTCGAGCAGATCGGGCAGGTTGCGCAGCACATATTCCTTCATCTGCCGCACCTGATCGCGCAGCCGTTGCCCATCAATAGCTGTCATCGAAGCAACCCGCCGCGAGCTCATCGAACTCATCGAACGGTTGAGCGCCGTCTTGAGAAATTTATTATTGAGCGCATCATGGATGCGCTCTTTATAGGGGGCATGTAGATTTACAGGTGAATTACTCATATTTCTTCTCGTTCCCACGCTCCCGGCGTGAGAATGCAGTCCAGACGCTCCAGCGTCCCGTGTAGTGACAACGATCGATAGCTAAGTAGCTTGAAATCGCTCTCCATAACAACTCGCCACAACTTCAATCTGCCCAAGGATGTGCCGATTGAAATGAGCAAGCTCCTCCGCTGGTATCCAAAGCTCCTGATGCTGACTTGCACCCACCGTCTGCACTTCGTACTGACTAATATAGGCATCATCGACTTCAAACCTGGTTACAAAACCAGCAAATCCAGAGGCTTGATCCTTGGTATTCCAGTCACGCGCAATTTGCTCCGCATACGCAAAGTTTAATACAGGATAGAAGATCGGTTGATATGGCAACCTTGGCGGAAACGCTTTAAAGCCGAGGTCGGCGATCAGGCTTAACTCTTTGACTCCAACGGGGCGATAGAGAATCATTTTGCAGCTTACTTTCAACGCGTGAGCGTCTCGACTTGGTTCCCACGTTGGAACGTGTGAACCAGAATTACTGTTTGTTCGAAAATCTCGCAACTGCATCCAAATCCAACTCAATCCCCAACCCAGGACTCGTCGGGATCGCCAACATCCCATCTCCATCCAATTGCCAGCCGCCAACCGTCAATTGGTCAATATAAGGAGAGCCGGTGATATATTCCACCAGATCGGTGCCTGGAAATGCCGACGAAAGATGCAGATCCGCCGCCAGCCCAACCGCAGTGTTCCAGCCGTGGGGGATAAAGCGCACGCCATTTTCCTGTGCCATCCAGCCGATGCGTCGCTCTTCGCTGATGCCGCCACATTTGGTCACGTCGGGCTGGACGATGTCGAAGGCACCCGCTTGCAGCCAGGGTTGGAAAGCTTGACGACGGGTAAGCACTTCGCCGCCCGCAATCGGTAGCGGCGCGTTACGCCGCAGTTGGACATAATCTTCCAATGCATCGGGGTGCAGTGCCTCCTCGAACCAGTAGACGTCATACTTGGCCAGCATGTGGGCTGTGCGCAGGGCCCACTTATAGCCGTTGGTCCAATAGGCATCGCTGCCGCCTGCATCGACCATCAGCAGCGAGTCATTGCCAACCGCCTCACGCGCCGCCGCCACAATCGCTTCATCCAGCGCATGGCTAACTCGGCCAAAGGGCCCCCAGCCCATCTTAAAGGCACGGAAGCCCTGCGCCTTGATCGCAAGTAGATGTTCGCGCAACGGCCCTGGCTGATCCATCAGCAGCGAAGCATAGGGTTTGACCCGTTCCCGATAGCGCCCGCCGAGCAGGCGTCCTACTGGCTGTCCCGTGGCTTTGCCGAGAATGTCCCACAGTGCAATGTCGATGCCGCTGATCGTGTGCGTGATCGACCCACCCCGCCCCAACCAGAACATGTGCTGATGCAGTTTCTCACTCACCCGCTCGGGTTCCAGCGCATTTTCGTTGCGGTAAAGCGGCTCTAATACATGCAGCGCCGCTTTGACCAATCCATCATTGGTAAAGACACTACCCCAACCGGTGATCCCCTCGTCTGTCTCGACCTTGATCAAGGTATGCACACAATCGTCGGGGCGAATTTCATTGCTCCAACCACCTTCGGGTGTTTCGCCGATGAGGCCGATGGCGGAAATGTTGGTGATTTTCATTGTTAGACTCCCTGTTTTTGAAACGTGAGGCGTGAGGCGTGATGCGTGATACGTGAAACAACAACGAGATCTGTTCTATTCTTATCGATAGTCGAATGGAGCAGGTCTGCAGTTCACGCATCACGTTTCACGCTTCACTTTACCATCGGATTTGTTTTTGTACTGGATTTGTATGTTGATCCGACCGCTCCGCAATCGGCCAGGTGCGCCATTCTTTGACGACTTCGATCAGCCCACTGACAGCACCTTCAAAGATGGCTTTGCCCTTTTCGGCGGTGGCAGTGGTGGCGTCGCCGTGGACGCCGAGATTGGTCCAGCGTCCCCAGTAATCGTTAAAGCGTACGGGGTTGCTGTAGACGCTGTCCGAGCTGACATATTTGCCCATCACGTCGTCGCCTTTGCCCGCTTTGTCCATCTGGACTCGTTCGGGAGCCAGGTGTAGATAGAGCGAAGTCTCAAATTCGTCGGCGTGGGCCATCACCGCCGTGTCTTTGACTTGGTTGAAGGCTTCCATCGCCAGCGGGAAGTAGCCGAGCGCACCGCAGATCGAATCAGTCTCCAGCACGGTTTTGCGCGCCACTAGGTCGATCAGCGGCGTGTTGGAGCCGTGACCGTTGACGAGCAAGATCTTCTTGAAGCCATGATAGGCCACGCTTTTGGTAATGTTGAGGCAAAAGTTGATAAAGACCTCTGGCTCAATGTGAATCGTCCCTGGGAAGTCGATGTGATGCAGATTCAGCCCATAGGAGATCGGCGGCAGCACCAAAATCTGCTCAGGTGCCCGTCGCCCCGCTTCGAGACAGACCGATTCAGCCAGAAAGACATCGACATCCAGCGGCAGGTGGCGGCCATGTTGTTCGGTCGATCCTGTAGGCAGAATCACGACCTTTTGCATGGCAATGGCATCGTTCATCTCCGCCCAGGTCAGGCGGTTGTAGCGGTATTCATTTTGGGCGGACATAGCGTTATCCTATTCGCTTGGACGTTGAATTGGTTTGGTAACCATGAGTCAGTATAGTATACGGAATAAAGGCGCTTCTGTACAAGTCAAATCAGCAGACAGGGAATGTGAAGATGCTCCAGATTCGTAGACTCGCAGTGGATGAACTTGAGCGTTTGGCGGAAATTGACGTCGCTGAAAAGGTGACGCTTAGCTACCGCTGGCAAAACAGGCGATTGGAAGCGATACAACGCGATTCCGAGCGTCCATCTTGGAACGCCGGCGATTGGGCACACCATGTTGCAGAATGGCAGCAGCACTTGCAGCCTGATCTCTGGCTGGGCGCATTCGATGGCGAACGGCTGGTCGGCGCGGCTTCGTTGCGCTACCAGCTTCGTGACAAGATGGCGCAGTTGACCACCCTCCATATCGACCGCAACAGTCGCCGCCAGGGTGTAGCGCACCAACTCACGGCTGAGGTCAAGCGCTTAGCAAAGGAAAGCGGGGCAGAATTTATGTACGTCTCTGCCACGGAGTCGCAGTCAGCGGTTGGATTTTACCTCAGCCAAGGCTTTGTGCCGACGAACGAACCCGATCCTCGGCTCTTTGCACTTGAGCCGGAAGATATCCATATGATCTGCCCGTTACTGAATTGAATAGATGAGGGGTATAATGCATTCATGCCTCAGCCCAATATTTTACTTATACAAAGTGATCAGCACCGAGCTGACTGCCTCGGTGTCAACGGTCACCCGCTAATCCAAACGCCTCACTTGGATCGATTGGCACGTGAAGGGTGTACCTTTAGCCACGCCTTTACCCCGGCGCCGATCTGTACGCCGTCGCGCGTCTCGTTGCTCACGGGGTTGTGGCCGACGCAACATGGCAGTATCACTAACCAGGATGCCGAAGCGGGAAAGCCGCTCGATCCTACGTTGGCGACCTACACGCAGGCGCTCGACCAGGCTGGCTACTTTCTCGCCCATATCGGCAAATGGGGGATTGACACTAAACTGACTCCACTCGACTTTGGAGTGGATGTCTACGTTGATGAGAAAGGATACGAGACCTGGCGCAAAGAACAGGGGATTCCTCCCAAGCCCAAAACCAATCGTTGGTTTGGCGAAACGGATCCCTATATCACGTCCGAACAGTCTTCACTAGCCTGGGGTGCCGACCGCACTATTGAACAGTTGCAGCAAGCCGCCCAGGAGGATCGTCCCTTTTGCATCCGCTGGGACACCCGGGAACCTCACCTGCCGAATGTCGTGCCTGAACCTTATGCCTCGCTCTATCTCCCTGACACCATCCCACCCTGGCCCAATTTCCCCGATCCCATGCAAGGCAAACCCTACATTCAACGCCAACAGAAGGTGACCTGGGGCATTGAGGATTGGACGTGGGAGGAGTGGGCTCCGGTGGTTGGGCGCTATCTAGGAGAAATTTCACTGCTGGATGCTCAAATCGGCAGAATTTTGGACGAATTGCAGCGACTCGGCATTGAAAACAACACACTGGTCATCTACACCTGCGATCATGGTGACCTCTGTGGAGCGCACGGGCTGATCGATAAACATTACGCAATGTACGACGAACTGGTCCGTGTCCCGCTGATTCTACGCTGGCCAGACCAGATCGCCGCTGGTCAAACCTGCGATGCCTTTGTCAGCTCCGCCATCGATCTGGCAAGCACACTCTGCGATGCCGCAGGGGTAGAGTCTCCGAAGAACTTTATGGGACAGAGCCTACTGCACCCCTCCCTAACCCTCCCTAGTTTGGGGAGGGAACCGTCACGGGACAAACTAACTCGCAATTCGCGCCCCCAAGGGGCACCCGCCGCAATCCGAAATTCTATCTTTTCCACCTATTTTGGCAACCAATTCGGGCTCTACAGCCAACGCATGGTGCGTGATCGGCGCTGGAAGTACATCTGGAATCCAACCGATGTGGATGAATTGTACGATCTGGAACGTGATCCTGCCGAGTTGGTGAATCGCATCAGCGATACGACCTGTGCCGAGGAACTGCGCCGCCTGCGTCATGAATTGGTTCACTGGATGGAAAGCACTTCGGACAGTTTGCTCAACGGTTGGACAAAACAGCAATTGTTGGAAGGGCGCAAACTTTAGCATCTATACCGATGCTTTGAATAAATAGACACGCTATTTAAACATTGCACAATCTACTTTAGAACTTAATCTCTGAAGATTGTGCAATGTTTACTGCAAACCCCACCCTAACCCTCCCCTGATAGCGGGAGGGAACAGTGAAGGGGCAGGTTGTTTTCTCTACTATACACTAAAGAGAATCTACTATATGACAGTTCCCTCCCCTGCTGTAGGGAGGGCTAGGGTGGGGTTGACTTGGTAGTTACTGCAATCTTATTCAGCAAGTAAAGGGCAAACGTATTTATGAAAATCACTGAAGTAAAGGTCTATCCGGTTTGGGTGGGCACGCGCAACCAATGCATCGTCAAAATTGAGACCGACGAGGGCATCTATGGCTGGGGCGAGTCAGGACTTTCGGGTCGTGAGCTGGCCGTGGCCGGTGCGGTCAAACACTATCGCGAGTTTCTGCTCGGTCGTGACCCGCTGCGACCTGGGGCGCTCTGGCAGGAGATGTATCGCAGCCAATATTTTGAAGGCGGGCGGGTGCTGACCGCAGCTATCTCGGCAATTGATATTGCACTTTACGATATTGCTGGTAAGACCTTAGGCGTTCCCGTTTACCAACTCTTGGGCGGCAAACATCGTGACTATATTCCCTGTTTTGCCACGATGTGGGGCGGTTCGGCAGAACAACTGATCGACAATGCCAAGTTGCTGCTCGAACATGGTTGGAACGTGATCCGCACCGTGCCTGGCTACACCTCAACCACCGGCTACAAATCGGGCGGTGAAGAGGAAGGCATCTGGGAACCGTGGGAGTCGATCGGCGTTACAGCCCAGCGGCTAACGAAATTACGCGAGGCGATTGGTCCCGAACCCGTGCTGGGCATCGACTATCATCATCGGCTGAGTGTGGCCGAGAGTGCGTCCTTTTGTCAGCGGATGCCAGCCGGTACGCTCGATTTCCTCGAAGAGCCGATTCGTGACGAGACACCCGAAGCCTACGAAGCCCTGCGCAAGATGACCGGTGTACCCTTTGCGATTGGTGAAGAATTTTCTAGCAAGTGGCAATTCCTGCCTTACATCGAGCGCGGTATCACCAATTTTGCCCGTATCGATGTCTGTAACGTCGGCGGCTTGACCGAAGGTATGAAGGTGGCAGCGATGGCCGAAGCGCACTATATCGACCTGATGCCACACAACCCGCTTGGCCCGATCTGCACGGCGGCAACTATGCACCTGGCGGCGGCAGTGCCCAACTTTGCCTGGCTGGAAGTGCGCGTTTCGCCCACCGAACCAGGCCGTTTCAGCGACCCCGATATCTTCCCGCTCCAGCCGGTGCAAGACGGTTCACGTTTACTCGTATCCGACAAGCCAGGATTGGGCGTGGATGTCAACGAAGAACTGGTCCAAAAGCAGACCTTCGCCTACTGGGAAGCGCCCCACTTGCGCCGGCGCGATGGATCGTATACGAACTGGTAGTGAATCAGTAAGTCAGTGGACAGTGGGTCAGTAGATAGTGAACTAACCCTACTGACTCACTGTCCCACTGCTTTTTGCTTCCCCTAATGCCTTATCAGTACAATCGTTCGCATGAATCATCAACTCATCGCCGTACTCGATTACGGCAGCCAATATACACAACTCATCTGCCGCCGTGTGCGCGAGCAGCAAGTCTATGCCGAACTGATCCCGTGGGATCGCGCTGATGCGATTTTACCTACGCTCAAACCAGATGGGATCATTCTCTCCGGCGGACCCAACAGTGTCTACGATGCGGGTGCGCCGACGTTGCCAGCAGCGGTGTTACAGGCAGGGGTACCGGTGTTGGGTATCTGTTACGGTCTACAACTGTTGGCCTATAACCTCGGCGGCAGAGTGGCCCGCGGCAACGAACGCGAATACGGCCGTGCCACGCTTGAACTTGACGGTCACCATCCCCTCTTTGCCGACATTGCGCAAAGCTCGCAAGTATGGATGAGTCACGGCGACCGTGTGGAGAACATGAGCGAGCACTTTACAGTGTTGGCGCACAGCGAGAACAGCCCGTTTTGTGCCGTTGTCCACAAGAGCGAGCCAATCTACGCCATCCAGTTTCATCCTGAAGTGGTACATACCACCTTTGGCAGCACACTGTTGCGCAACTTTGCCCACACGATCTGCGGCTGCACAGGGGACTGGACCGCAGGCAATTTTATCGATGATTCAGTCGAACGGATTCGCAAACAGGTAGGCGAGACCGGCCACGTCATCTGTGGTTTGAGCGGTGGCGTGGATAGCGCCGTGGCTGCCACCTTGATCCATAAGGCAATTGGCGACCGCCTCACTTGCGTCTTTGTCGATCATGGATTGTTGCGCCGCGGCGAGCGCGAACAGGTGATTGACACCTTCCAACGTCACCAGGGTATGCGCCTGATCACGGTGGATGCAATTGAGGAGTTTCTCTCTGACCTGAGCGGAGTCACTGATCCCGAACAGAAGCGCAAGAAGATCGGCAATCGCTTTGTGCGTGTCTTCGAGGCCGAGGCCGCCCGACTGGCCGACGAGTGGAGTGTGGACTCACCTGCCTACCTCGCACAGGGCACGCTTTATCCCGACGTGATTGAATCGGCCAGCGGCGAAGACGAGAAACATGCACGCACGATCAAGACCCATCACAATGTTGGCGGTCTGCCTAAGGACATGACTTTCCAGTTGATCGAGCCGTTGCGCATGTTGTTCAAGGATGAAGTGCGCCGTGTAGGTGAGGAGTTGGGACTGCCCGAAGAGTTGGTCTGGCGCCATCCTTTTCCGGGTCCAGGCTTGGCCATCCGTCTCCTCGGTGAGATCACCTGGGAGCGATTGGAGACTCTGCGCCATGCCGACGCCATTTTTCTGGACGAACTGCGCAAAGCCAACCTCTATCGCCAGACCAGCCAGGTCTTTGCCGTATTGTTACCTGTGCGCAGCGTCGGTGTGATGGGCGACGGACGCACCTACGGCAATGTCATTGCACTGCGCGCCGTTACCACCGATGACTTTATGACGGCAGATTGGGCTCGCCTGCCCTATGAGCTGCTCGCCAAAATCAGCAATCGCATCGTCAACGAGGTTGAGGGAGTCAATCGGGTAGTTTATGATTTGACAAGCAAGCCACCTGGGACAATCGAGTGGGAGTAGAAGTTTACGCAAGCCAACAAAAAAGCGTACTGAGGTGAGCTCAGTACGCTTTTTTGTTGCTCTATGGCAGCCATTTTCAATAAATTCAAAGTTGCCTTTGAAATTTTCAACATGATTCTCAATAAAACTGAATAAAAATCAAAAAATCTCAAAATTACCTATTGACAATCTTTATTTTTATGATATTCTTGTTTCAGAACATCAATAATCTTGAAATACAGCTTGACAATTTCAAGGTTACTAATCGAAAAGTTAAACTCCAAGTTCCAGTGAGTAGAGGAGCAGGTTCGCCTCTCTGCAAGAGATAAAGAGCCACTTCTCATCTAGCACTTAGTCAAAAAGGAGATATCCTATGTTGCCATTACCTGCACGTTCGCCTATCGATGGCGGCAATATTGTGGTTACACGATTCTATAGTCCGCAGAGCGGTGTTAGTGTGGAAGGTGAATTCTCAGTCTCGATTCCATTTTCGAACTTGAACGCCGAACAGATTCAGTTTATCGAGACCTTTGTGCGCTGCGAGGGACGAATCAATCGCATGGAGACCGAGCTGAACATGTCCTATCCCACGGTGCGCACGCGACTGCATGAAGTCATCCGCGCCATGGGCTACGAGCCCGGCAAAGACGAACCACCTCCTCCCCCTCCTGCTCCCGAAGATGATCGTCGCCGTATCCTTGACCAACTGGATGCTGGCGAATTGAACTTTGCTGATGCAATGGCAAGACTGAAGAGCCGATAAGCTGCGATGATTCGACAGCGTTGAACGAAAGAGGAGTAGAATTTATGAGCCAACGAGAAATCTTCCAAATTAATGATGTGACAGAAATTCGGGTTGAACAAGTCGAAGGCGACCTGGAAATCATCGGCTGGGAACAAAACCAACTAGAAGCCGAATGCGATGACGATGCTGAGATGATGTTCGAAACCAATGACAGGCGACTTATCATCGTTTGCAATGATGATCTCTCATTGCGTGTACCCAAAAGCATTGCGCTTAACATTATCGCAGCGCAAGGCGATGTCGAAGTCAATAATGCCTTTGGGCCAGTGATGCTGGGTGAGATTCAAGGAGATGCTGACCTCAATAATATTGGGGCTCTCACTGCCTCCACCGTCCAGGGCGATCTAGAAGCAAACAACGTGCATGGCCCGGTTCAAGCTCGCAAGGTTGAGGGCGATACCGAACTAAACAACGTGCATGGAAGTTGCAATGTCGGTCGAACTGAAGGTGATTTTGATGCCAATAATGTCCACGGTTCATTCGAAGGACGTTCTGGCGGCGATCTGAATATCGTCAACGTTCATGGTAGCCTCACTGCGCAGGCAGACGGCGATCTAGAGATAGAAAATGTTCACGGCAGCATCAATGGCCGTGCCGGTGGCGATGCCAACGTGCGTCTGAACTTTATCGCTGGCCCCTGTACCATTGATGCTGGCGGCGATATTAACTGTCGCATCCCAGCCAATGCCGATGCCAAGGTGCGGCTACAAGCTGGTGGCGAGATTAACACTCGCAAACTCGAATCCATTCCAATTTTTAACGGTTCCAAGGCGGAGTTCTCGATTGGGAATGGTGGAACATCCATCGAGTTGAAGGCTGGTGGCGACATCAACCTTGGAACCCAAGCCTTTGGCGGCAACTTTAACTTCGATTTTGAATTCGGCAACAAATCTGGGGATGAAATTGCAGCAGCAGCCTCCGAGTTTACCCGTAATCTGCTTGGACAGTTGGAGAATGGTCTGCGTTCGCTCACTCGTACCGTAGACGAAAAGCTCTCTAACCTAGGCACCAGTGAAGAGATCGCGGGTCGGGTTCATGATAAGGTACAGATGGCCATGCGTCGAGCCGAGGAGAAGATCGCCGAAGCTTCCAAGGAAGCCGAGCGTCGGGCACGCGATGCTGAAAAGCGCATGGCCGAAATGGAACGCCGCCAGCAAAAGGGACGTCCCGGAGCCTATTGGGGACCGCCACCACCCGTTCCGCTCGCCCCGAAGCCACCGCGTGCCGCTCCCCAAGCCAGCGAGGAAGAACGGTTGATGGTGTTGCGTATGGTCAGTGAAGGAAAGATTTCGGTAGAACAGGCAGAACAGTTGTTGGCAGCATTGAATGGATAAGTGAAACGTAATGCGTGATCCGTGAAGTAAAAACAAAGCCATTTCCGCTCTTGTCGATTGTGGAAGAGAGATTTCTGGCATTTCACGCATCACGTTTCACGGATCACGCTTTACCTACAAAGAGGATACCCATGACTACCAACTATTTGCTCGTTGAACTCACTTCGAAGATGGAATATGAGCAGCGCCTCAAAGAAGCGGCACAAAGACAACGGCTATTAGAGTTTTTGGCTATGACCAGGCCAGTGGGCGGGAGTCGTTGGCTACAAGCCGTGCGCAACTTTGTCAATGGCACTTTCGTATCCAAAGAACAACCGATTCACGCCCCCACACCGGCTATACATGCTGAAACCACCGTTGACACAAAGTCAGAGCATCCTGCACTTTCATTTTCGAATCGGTTCATGACTGAAGAGGAATGGATGCAGCTCTTCTACATGGTGAAAAACCGCAAGCTCTCCGTTGAGCAAGCAGCGCAATTACTGATTGCGCTGAACACAGCGTAGGATTCCTTCGGAATGACAAGTTCATCTCATGGGGTTACGACCTTGTTACCCCTTTACAATCCGGTGAACAGCACAATTTCGAACTTGTTGTGTAACATGAGCTAATAGACAAAGCAAATCAAAGATGGATCATTGTAGGGGCATCCGCTTGCCGGTGCCCTTGGTTGCATCGCCGAATGGGCAACCGCAAGGGTGTGCCCCTACTCATTGTGATCATGCAATGTCTATCTTCTTTGTCTATAAGTAACCTTCTCGCAGACCCATAAGCATGAAAATGATTACAAGTTGCACCTAACCGTGTCAATCATTTGCAATCCGTATTCCCCTCAGGTAAAACCATGAACCCAAACATCATCGAGGTCAATAATCTGGCCAAGCATTACCGGCGCAGTAAAGTGAAGGAAGGAATTCCAGGCTGGCAGAAGTGGTTTCCCTCGAGCAAGGAAGTGGAACAGTTCATCGCCGTGGCGGGGGTCAGCTTTGCCATCCGCCAGGGTGAGATCTTTGGCTTGTTGGGGCCAAACGGCGCAGGCAAGACGACGACGATTAAGATGCTCTGTACCTTGCTCGAACCGACCAGCGGCAGCGCTACCGTCTGCGGCTACGATGTTGCGCGCCAATCCGACCAGGTGCGCCAACATTTGGGGGCCGTCTTGACCGGCGAACGCAGCATCTACTGGAAACTGAGCGGACGCGAGAATTTACAGTACTTTGCGGCGCTTTATCACATTCCACCGGCGCGGGCCAAACAGCGCATCGATGAACTGCTCGCCCGCTTCGACCTGACCAAACGGGCCGATGAATTGGTGGAACGCTACTCTTCGGGCATGAAACAACGCATCGCTATCGCTAAAGCCATGCTTGCCAAACCGCCTGTGCTGCTCCTCGACGAGCCAACGATTGGACTCGACCCGCAAGCTGCCCGCAATTTGCGCGAACTGATCCTCGAACTGAAGAATGACGGGCACACCGTCCTGCTCACGACCCATTACATGGAAGAAGCCGACCAACTTTCAGACCGCATCGGCATCATCGACCAGGGCAAGATCATTGCACTCGATACGCCCGCCGCGCTCAAGCAGTCGATCAACCAACTGGATGTGATGCAATTGGAGGTCGAGAATTTCGACCCCGCCATGACAGGCGATCTCACTGCTTTGCCCAGTGTCGAAAATATTGCCACTCGCTATCTGGAGACGGACAGCGCTTGGTCAGTGGCGCTGCACACGACTGATAGCCGCGGTATTCTGCCGCAGTTGATTCATCATATCGGTGCCAAAGCCGGCCGTATCCGCCACATGCAGATCGCCCAGCCCACGCTTGAGGATGTTTTCATTTCATTGACGGGTAAACAACTACGGGAGTGAACGGATGACAACCCAAGCTCACTTTGTTCAATCGGCTGCCCCCGCCTTGCCTGCTGATCACTCGCTGGTCAAACGCTCGTTCGCATCCGAATTGCGTGCGCTGGGTATGATGGCGCTCAAGGAATGGACCATCTTCCGGCGTTATCCAAGTTGGGTCTTCGGCTTTATTGTTTGGCCGCTGATTTTCCCACTCGGATCGATCTTTACGGCGCGGGCGTTGAGCGGCCCCGATCAAGCCTCGTTACCGGCATTCGAGGCACTCTCCGGCACCAGCAACTACGTCGTCTATATCGTCGTGGGCTTGACCCTTTACATGTGGCTCAACATTACACTCTGGGATGTCGGCTTTCAACTGCGCAACGAGCAGATGCGGGGTACTCTCGAATCGAACTGGCTCTGTCCGATCTGGCGTTTTTCCATCCTCCTCGGCCCTAGTTTGACCAAGTTGCTGACCTCGCTGGTCTTCATGCTGATTGCGGTGCTGGAGTATGGGCTGATCTTTGGCAACTGGATTGTCAACAGCAATTCGGGGCTGGTGCTCTTGATTATGCTGCTGGTGATTCCCTCGATCTACGGGATCGGCATCGCCTTTGGCAGTTTGGTGATTCGTTTCCAAGAGGCGAGTACGATGGTCTTCCTAGTGCGTGGCATCTTTATGATCTTCACCGGCGTCTCCTATCCGCTGGCGGTCATGCCCGAATGGATGCAATGGGTCGCCGCCTGCCTGCCTTTGACCTATGCCGTCCACGCCATCCGCCAAGTCACGCTGAACGGAGCCACCTTCACTGCGATTCGCTACGACCTGACTATGCTCCTGCTCTTTGCGATCGGTCTGTCCATCCTCGGTTACTGGGTCTTCCAGTTCACCGAACGCCGCGCACGTAGGACGGGATCGTTGGGCAAGTATTGAGAGATTGAACTCGTGGCAATCTCCCAATCTTCTAATCTCCTAATCCCAAAGGAGTTCATCATGAATCTTCACCCCATCAGCCAGCTCACCTGGGGTTCGCAGTTGCGGGCCGTGTGGGCCATTGCCTGGAAGAACTGGCTGCATTTTATCCGCTATCCACTCAACGCCATCTTTCGGGTGGTTCAGCCCTTGATGTGGCTAACGCCGATCTACTTTCTGGGGCTCAGTTTTCGCACCAGTGAGGGCAACGTCGGTTTCGCCAACTATGCCGGAACGAGCGACTACATGTCCTTTATCCTGGTCGGTTCGCTGCTCTCCAGCTATATCAGTTCGGTCTTCTGGGGCATGGGCTATGCGCTCAAAACCGAGATGGACGAAGGCGTGATGGAGAGCAACTGGATGACACCAGTACCCCGTTTTGCTTTTCTGATCGGGCAAACCATCACCAACATCCTGACGACAACGGTGGTCAATGTGGGCATCCTGGCGCTCGGCTGGTGGCTCTTTGGCTTTCGCATTACCGGCAGCCTCTGGCAGGCGGTGAGTGTAGTCTTGCCGATGTTGTTGGCGCTCTATGGCTTTGGCTTTGCTTTTGCCGCCATCGTGCTGCTGATTCGCGACGCCAACATGATCGTTGATGTCAGCGACTTCTTGGTTACGATTCTCTCGGGCAGTCAATTTCCGGTTACTGCCCTGCCAGGATTTCTGCTGCCCGTTGCCCTCGCCCTGCCGCTGACCTACGGCTTCGACGTCGTGCGTGGCCTGCTCATCCAAAGTAAGACCCTCCTGCCCATTCCCTATGAAATTGCGATTCTGCTGCTATTTATGGCGGTGACTGTGCCAGCGGGTTACTTCGTATTTCGGCGTGTGGAACGAAGGATCAAGCAATTGGGGACGTTGGGGATGCATTAGTTGTAAAAGCAAAGTCTTTAAGAAGAGAACAAGAAAATCAACAACCACGAAAGGCACAAAATACACGAAGAAAAACAGGCAGAATTTCGTACATTTCGAGTATTTCGTGGTTGTTTAGTTCTAGCTTATCCCGGCGAGGAAATAGAAATCAAGTTCCTTCGAGTAGGCTGCGTACCTTCATAAGCGCAAAGCCTAGCAGATTGAGACCAAGCCATTGCTCTGGATTGGTTACACGCGCATCATCTTCTGCCAAGCCAATACCCCAGATTCTGTCCTGTGGGCTCGCTTCAACCAGAACCCGGTTTCCTGTGTTGCGCAGAAATTCCTTTAACGGAGGATTCTGCGCAAACTTTGCTTGATTCCCTCGAACAACAATTGCAAAACGTCGGTCACTCCAGATTGCATCCTCAAATCCTTGTACGCCTCTTCCGACACTTTTGGCCGTTCCCGGCGAAGATGCGTTCAAAATCTCTTGAAGTGCAACATCATCCCCAAAAAGTCGAGCTTTTTCAGCCATCATAAAATGTTCAGCCGTTGGATAGGTGATTCCATCCCCAGTAAAAGCGGCCGGCCACCATTGACTCAGGCAACCTTTGCCTATATTGCCATCCACATTTGGATGATGTCCCCAAAAGAAGAGAAATTTAAGGCGTTCGCCTGCATGTACGGCGTCCAGTAGTGTTTGAAGATCAAGAATGGAGTATTTTTCAGCCATATTCATAGAATGGAAATGTGCAAAGTCGAGAGTTTATTCAACGCTCATCAAATTCTGCCTGATTTACCCAATATCAGCTAAAATAAAAGACTGCAATCGTTTGCTTAAACGCAGGAGTTGCAACCTATACCGCTGTAAGAATGCAGCCTGCTATCATCTGCGTTCATCCATTGTTATCTGTGTACCAATATTATGGAATCAGTTACCAACACCGAACCCCTCGACTTTATCCGTGAGATCATTGCCGAGGATGTAAAAAGCAACAAACATGGCGGGCGCGTGGCGACCCGTTTTCCGCCGGAGCCGAATGGCTATCTGCACATTGGCCATGCTAAATCGATCTGCCTCAACTTTGGGGCGGCGCAGGAGGTTGGTGGGGTCTGTCACATGCGCTTTGACGACACCAACCCCGAAACCGAAGACATGGAGTATGTCGAGTCGATCCAGCGCGATGTCAAGTGGCTGGGTTTCGATTGGGGCGACAATCTCTATTTCGCCTCAGACTACTACGACGTCATCTACCAGTGTGCGCGCAAATTGATCATCGAGGGCAAAGCCTACGTCGACAGCCTCAACGAAGAGGGGATTCGCCAATACCGCGGCACGGTCATGGAAGCAGGCAAGCCCAGTCCCTACCGCGACCGCTCGGTGCAGGAGAATCTTGACCTCTTTGATCGTATGGCCGAAGGTGAGTTTCCCGATGGGGCGCATGTGCTGCGTGCCAAGGGCGACATGGCCGCCAAAAACATGAAGATGCGTGACCCGCTGCTCTATCGCATCCGCCACGCCAGCCATTATCGCACTGGTGATACATGGTGCATCTACCCGATGTACGACTACGCCCATCCTATCTCGGACTGCATCGAGGGCATCACCCATTCGATCTGCACGCTGGAATTTGAGAACAATCGTGACATCTACAACTGGGTGGTGGACAACGCCTGGGATCCCAAGTTTGCGATGCGGCCTGAATTTGCTACCATTCCTCTGCCACGCCAGTATGAGTTTGCCCGCCTCAACCTCGAATGGACAGTAATGAGCAAACGCAAGCTGTTGCAACTGGTGGAAGAAAAGCATGTCAGCGGCTGGGACGATCCACGCATGCCAACCGTGGCAGGGATGCGCCGACGTGGCATCACGCCCGAAGCGATCCGTGACTTTGCCCAGCGTGTAGGGGTAGCCAAAACCAATAGCCGTGTCGAGATGTCGCTCTTCGAGTCGTGCATTCGCGACAACCTGAACATGAATGCTCCGCGCGTCATGGCCGTGCTGCGACCGCTCAAGGTAGTGATTACCAATTACCCTGAGGGTCAAGTCGAATGGCTCGATGCCTCCTATTGGCCCCACGACGTGCCCAAGCAAGGCAGCCGCCCAATCCCCTTCTCCAAGGAGCTTTGGATCGAGCAGGATGACTTCATGGAGAACCCACCCAAGAAGTTTTACCGTCTGTCACCAGGGCGAGAGGTACGCTTGCGCTATGGTTACATTGTCAAGTGTACTGATGTGATCAAGGATGCGGACGGCAAGATCGTTGAAATCCACTGCACCTACGATCCAGCCACACGCAGCGGCGGCACGCCCGATGGCCGCAAAGTCGAAGGGACAATCCATTGGGTTTCTGCCGCGAAGGCGTTGCCCTGCGAAGTGCGTCTCTACGACCGCCTGCTCAGCGTCGCCGTGCCTGAGGAGGATGAGAAGCACACCTTCCTCGATTTTATCAACCAGAATTCGCTCGAAGTGCTGTCCAACGCCTTTGTTGAACCGAGCGTCGCCAACGATCCAACGGACACCCGCTATCAATTTGAACGCCAAGGCTACTTCTGGCAAGATCCGGTCGATTCGGCACCAGGGAAGCTGGTCTTCAACCGCATTGTGACGCTGCGTGATACCTGGGCCAAGATTGCTGGCGATGGGGAGATGGGGAGTAAGGGTGTGAGTGCCCAATCACCAACTACTCTTCAATCTCAGAATAATGAACTGACGCCAAGAGAACGGTTGGCTGGTCGAGCCGCTGAACTGGTCGCCAAGTTCGAGGCGTTGACTGCACTCGGTTTGAGCGAGGAAGATGCTGAAGTCTTGACCCGAGACGGGGCGGTGGTGGCGCTCTTTGACAGTGCGCTGGCCGCCCATGCCAATGCCAAGGGAGTCGCCAGCCTCATCCTCAACGAGGTGCTGCGCGAGTTGAAGGGTAAGTCGATTAACGCGTTGCCCTTTGGCGGTTCACAACTGGGTGCGCTGGTCAAGTTGGTCGATAACGGTGTGATCTCGGCGGCGATTGCCAAAACAGTTTTTGCCGAAATGCTGAAAAATGGCGGCGATCCAGCTCAGATCGTGGAGAGCAAGGGGCTGAAGCAAGTCGCTGACGCAGGATCGCTGCTGCCGGTCATCCAAAAGGTGATCGCTGCTAACGCCGAAAAAGCGGCGCAATTGCGCGGCGGCAAAACCGGCTTGATGGGTTTCTTTGTCGGTCAGGTCATGAAAGAAACGGGCGGCAAGGCGAATGCACAGTTGGTGCAGGAATTGTTGCAGCAGCAGTTAAGTCAATAAGCGAATTGAGATTGGGAGATTGAGAGATTCAGAGATTGGCTCTCGTATCCAATCTCTGAATCTCTCAATCTCTTTTTTTGGAGCATGTATGTCATCACAGCTTTCTCCCGCTCGCGTCCGCTTTGCCCCATCGCCGACCGGCTATCTACATCTGGGTGGGTTGCGCACGGCGTTGTTTGATTATTTGCTGGCGCGCCATACAGGCGGTCAGTTTATTTTGCGCATCGAAGACACCGATCAATCGCGCTTTAAGCCGGAAGCGTTGGGTGCAATTATGAATGGGCTGCGCTGGCTGGGGCTAGAGTGGGATGAAGGTCCGGATGTCGGCGGGCCTTATGCGCCCTATGTGCAGAGCGAGCGGAAAGCGCTTGGTATCTATCAGCAATATGCTGAGCAACTGATTGCCAGCGGTCACGCCTACAAAGCCTTTACGCCAGTGGAGGCATGGGAAGCCACTGATCCCGAGGTCGAGGAAGAAATGGTGGGCCAACGCAAGCCCTACGACCGCCGAGACCGTGGGTTAACGCCGGAACAGATTGCCGCTTACGAAGCCGAGGGCCGTTCTTATGCGATCCGCTTCAAGGCACCGCTGGAAGGCGAGACGGTGGTTCCCGACCTGATCCGGGGCAATGTTACCTTTCAGAACAAGGTATTGGTCGACCAGGTGCTGCTCAAAAGCGACGGGATGCCCACCTATCACCTAGCGATGGTGGTCGATGATCACCTGATGAAGATCAGCCACATTTTGCGCGGAGAAGAATGGCTGCCCAGCGCACCGATTCACAAGATGCTCTTCGATGCCTTAGGTTGGGAGACGCCGGTGCTGGTCCATCTACCGGTTATCCTTTCGCCGAATGGCAAGGGCAAGATGAGCAAACGCAAACAGGTGATCGACGGCAAGGAGTATCTGGCCCTAGTCCACGAGTTTGACGAGGCTGGGTATGTGCCCGAGGCAATGTTCAACTTTTTGACCAACATTGGCTGGAATTTTGATGCCGAACGAGAGGTCTTTACCCGTGACGAAGCAATCGAGCGCTTCAATATCGAGCGCGTTAATCCCAAACCGGCGGCGCTGCCCTATGCCAAACTTGAATGGCTGAACGGTGACTACATCCGCCGCATGTCGAGCGAAGAGTTGCAGCAGCGGCTGGCCCCGTTCTTGAGCAAACAACTGGGCATCCCTGCCGACGAACTGTTGCGCAGCGAACAACTCAACGAACTGATCCCGCTGATCCGCGAGCGCATCAAGTTTTTGACCGATGGTGCCCAATTTGTTGATTGGGCCTTTGTCTCTGCCGACCAGATCACCTATCCCGATCCCAAATTGTTGGTGGACAAGAAATTGACGCCAGAGCAGACGCTCCACCTATTGGACACTGGCTTGTCGATTCTGACAACCGTCAAAGAGTTTAGCGTGCCCAATTTAGAGAGTGCCTTCCGCGCCAAAGCCGAGGAACTGAATGTCAAGATCGGCCCCTTTCTCACCGGTTTCCGGGTTGCCATTACAGGTAAAACCGTGGCCCCGCCGCTTTTTGAAAGCATGTGTGTGCTTGGCCGAGAAGAGACCGTTCGACGGATACAAAATGCAGCCCAGGTGTTAAGAAGTGTTGCCCCATAAAATGGAGAGATTGAGAGATTGTAGATAAATCTCCTAATCTCTTCTCTTTCACCGCAAAGTCATTGCTTTTTCATCTTTGCCCCATCTTCAAAAATCTGCTATACTATCAATTGACTCTGCGGTCTCCGTGATGAGATCAGAATACGGGGCGAGCCAACGTTCTACTGCCGGGAGCCTTGCAACGTGGTGTGGATGTGATAGCCTTGGGGCAACCTTAGGCAAGACTGAAGCGCCCAGCGGGCACCCAACCTGCTTCTGCAGGTTCGCACCCACTGATCACACGATTCTGTGGAGTCAGCTCTTTTTTAGGAGATTTATTCGATCGGAGTATATTCCTGGCTTTCATGTGTTACTGGTATTTGCGTAATTACCAGTAACACATGAAAGCCAGAGTCTTTTTTAGAGGTTACCGCCGCTTCAACCCCACCATCACTTCACCGTTGCCAAGTTCAAAACTAACCATAGCCATACCGTCGCTGGGTGCGGCTTGTGTCAACTCGACCGCCAGTGTTTCTTCTTGGATGTAATTGCCCCATTGGCTAACTACATCGCCGACCAAGGCGGGTCCACTGAGTGTCAGCACGATGCGGTCGCTGATTTCCAGACCGGCATCCTTGCGCAGTTGCTGGATGCGGCGGACAAGCTCGCGGGCGTTGCCTTCGACTTCCAATTCCTTGGTCACGGTCGTGGTGACCGCTACAAAATAACCGTTTCCCTCGGCGACGCTGAAGCCGCTGCGCGGGGTTACGCGCACATCGACATCTTCCGGTGCAACGGCAAAACTTTCGCCATCGGCCACGACTTCGACGGTCTCGCCTGCCTGAAGTTTGGCCGCCAGTTCCGCTTGATCCATCGTGGCCATCGCCGCTTTGATCTTGGGGAAACCCTTGCCATACTTCTGCCCCAACTGTTTCGGGTAAGGGAAGACGGCGACATCGACCAAATCACCGCTGGCTCGGGTAAACTCCATGCTCTTAACATTAAGTTCGTCTAGCATCAGTTGGCTCAAGCGACGCAGGCTGGCTTCTTCTTCACCGTTGCGGGTGCGCACCACGACCTGAGCCAACGGCTGACGCACCTTGAGGTTGGCATTCTGGCGTGCCGCATGGCCCAGACTTGTCACCTTTTGCACCAGTGCCATATCCACGCTCAACTGCTCATCGATCAGCGCCTGATTGACCTCGGGCCAGGTGCTGAGGTGCACTGAATCGGCACCCTTACCTTGGCTGGCGACCAGATTCTGGTAGATCTCGTCGGCGATAAAGGGCGTCGTCGGTGCAAGCAGTTGCGAGACAGTCACCAAGGCTTCATAGAGCGTACTCAGTGCAGCCGGATCGCCATCCCAGAAACGACGGCGACTCAGACGAACGTACCAGTTGCTCAATGTATCGACAAACTCGGCCACTGGACGAGTAGCCCCCAACACATCGTAGTTCTCCATCGCCTCGGTCACATTGCGCACGAGGATGTTCAACTCCGAGAGCAGCCAACGATCAAGCAAATTGTGGGTATCTGACTCGCCACTCGTCACTCGCCACTCACTAAGATTGGCGTAAGTGACGAAGAACGAGTACGTATTCCACAAGGTGTTCAAGAACTTACGCACGGTCTCGCCGACCAAGTTGCCGGAGAAGCGGCGGCTGTTGCCGGGCGGGCTGGCGGTGTACATATACCAGCGGGTAGCGTCGGCCCCGTATTGGCTCATCATGTCCCAGGGGTTGACCACGTTGCCCTTGCTCTTGCTCATCTTGCTGCCATCTTCGGCCAGGATGTGACCGAGACAGATCACATTCTTGTAGGCTGGGCGGTCGTAGAGTAAGGTGCCGACGGCGTGCAAGGAGTAGAACCAACCGCGTGTTTGGTCGATCGCTTCGCAGATGTAGTCCGCCTGTGCCTGCTCTTCGTACTCGGCCTGATTCTCGAAGGGATAGTGCCACTGGGCGATGGGCATGGCACCACTATCGAGCCAGACATCGGCCACCTCTTTAACACGACGCATCGTGCCTCCATCCGGTGCCGTCCAGGTGACATTATCTACATAGGGACGATGGAGATCGACGTTCTCCAACTTATGTCCCGAGCGTGTCTCTAACTCTTCGATGCTGCCGATGCACTCCATGTAGGTGCTGCCGGGCAGGTCGCTCTTCCAGATCGGGATCGGTGTGCCCCAGAAGCGATCACGACCCAGCGCCCAGTCGACATTATTCTCCAGCCAATCGCCAAAGCGGCCATTCTTGATGTGGTCGGGATACCAGTTGATCTGCTGGTTGTTGTCGACCAGATTCTGCTTGTATTGGCTGGTGCGGATGTACCAGGTCGATTTGGCCCAGTAGATCAGTGGCGTATCGCAGCGCCAACAGAAGGGATAAGTATGCAGATAGACGCCCGACTTGTAGAGCAAGCCGCGCTTCTTCAGCTCTTCCATGATCTCGGGATCGGCAGCCTTGACAAACTTGCCCGCCCAGGGTGTCACCTCAGGCTTAAATTCACCAGCGGCGTTGACCGTCTGGATCATAGGCAGATTGTTCTTGCGCCCGACTTCTTGATCATCAGCACCGAAAGCTGGAGCAATATGAACGATGCCAGTGCCATCCTCGGTGCTGACAAAGTCGCCCGCCACGACGTAGGCATAATCCTGCTCCACCGGGTAGAAGGTGTAGAGTGGTTCGTAATGCAAACCGAGCAGATCGCGCCCCTTCAATTTTTCGAGCACCTCGTATCCTGGAGCCAGGGTCTTTTCGGCCAGCGCTGCGGCCAAATAGAGCACGTCACCGCTCACATCTTGCACCTTGACGTAGTCGACATTTTCGCCAACAGCCAGCGCCACATTGCCGGGCAGCGTCCAGGGGGTCGTGGTCCAGGCCAGCAGGTACTCTACCGGTTCAGGCGAGCGCCCAGAAGGCATGTAGGATCGTCCCTTGTCATGGGCGATGCGGAACTTGACATAGACACTGGGATCGGGCGTATCATCCTTATAGCCAAGTGAAAGTTCATGGCTGCTCAACGGCGTGCCACAACGTGGGCAGTAGGGCACAACCTTAAAGCCTTCGTAGAGCAGCCCCTTCTCCCAGAATTGTTTCAGGATCCACCAGATCGACTCGATAAATTCGTTGTGAAAGGTGACATAGGCTGTTTTGAGATCGACCCAGAAGCCCATGCGTTCGGTCAATCGTTCCCATTCCTGGATGTACTCCATGGCCGATTCTTTACAGAGCTTGTTGAATTCAGCCACGCCGTAGGCTTCGATCTGCTGCTTGCCACTGATCTTGAGCTTCTTTTCCACCTCGATCTCGACGGGCAAGCCGTGGGTATCCCAGCCGCCGCGGCGCAGGACATAGTGGCCAGTCATCGTTTTGTAGCGCGGGAAGATGTCTTTGAAGGCGCGCGCCAGCACATGGTGAATGCCGGGACGTCCATTGGCTGTAGGAGGTCCCTCGAAGAAGACGTAGGGCGTCGCACCCTCCCGTTCCTTGACACTCCGTTGGCGGATCTGCTGATCGCGCCAGCGTTGCATCAGTTTTTCTTCCATGTCGGGGTAATTGACGGAAGATTTTACTTCCTTGAAAAGTTGTTTTTGGTCAGTCATCGTCATTCCTTCGGTATTTGCAACGTCATCCATTCGATGTCGTAATAGGTATCGTCAAGCTTGATGTAGCGCTTCTCCACGTGCGAGGGCTGAAAGCCTGCCTGTGTGTAAATCTTTCGCGCTGCCGGGTTGCCAACGGTGACAGCCAGAATGATCTCTTCTAGGCCATCCAATTGCCTGACTTGCTGGATAATCTCAGCCAGCAAAGCTGCACCAACCCCTTGTCCGCGCGCTTCGGGGGCGACGTACATGCCCCAGACCATCCCGCGATGGCGGGTTTTGCGTCCCATGTAGCGAGAGAAGCCAGCCATACCTACTAGAGCTTCATTCTGCCAGGCACCGAGCGTAAAACGTTCGGGCGCAGACACGAGGCGTTCAGCCACTTTTTCCAACGCCATTATGGCTTCATCTTCGTAGGCTGATCCAAACGCCTCCGGGTGATCAAGTAAGGCACGGAGGCGCAGATGTTGGTAGGCTTCAACATCGACTGGTTTCAGAGTTTGGATATTCATGCACTTGCACAGGTCTCACAGATCCAAGCCGGACGGGAACCGATTACGGTATCCAGGTCACGGTGCACCGGTACGGAGTTTGCGCCACAAAAGTCACATTTGCCCCGCTGGGTTGGTTTGGTTTGGAGATGCAGACGGGTCATCTCACGTTGATTTTGTTCGGCCAGGCGCTGGCCGATAATAGTATGGGCAAAGGCGCGCACCTTGCCGTCTTTTTCACGCTGGTAAATTTGCTCCATGCGGGCAAAGAGCGCTGGATCGTCGGGCAAACCGCCATCTTCCCAGGTGTGCCAGGCTTGAAAACGCACACGGCGGTCGTCATCTTCCATCATGCGCAGGACAGCTTCCCACACTTCAGGAATGCGGCTTTGAATGTGACAGGGACAGAGATACTGGGCAGCGTGGAGACGGTCACCAACATCTATGCTACAGGATAATTCCAACAACTCTGGTACCTGCGAACGGCTCACCTTCAATTCACCGACTTTGCGTGCTGCCTTTTGATGTTTGTTCAGCCCCAGTTTTGTCTTCATAGTGAGTCTCTCCCTTGTCGCCCCATGCTAACGCGTGGGGTTCTGACATAGCCACCCGCCCCTTAGCCCCATCGTTTGCCCTTAATGCTCTCTGGCGGAGTCCACCCCCAGCCAGACTGATAGAGTCCTCGCTCGCTCCACACTTGGTAACTGCTGTGCAACCAAGCTTCCGGCTTATCCGCCTGGCGATGGTAAACGGGATTGTAGTGCACCCAATCAAGATGACGCCCTAGATCGGTATGGTCCTGTAATCGTCGCGCCGGGTAGCTGCGTTCCCAAATGGGTTGAACCTCGGGTTGCCCCATCAATGTGGCATAATCGCGTTCATATTGCCGAATCAAGCCTTGTACAATCGCATCCAACGTCACGTTTGGCTGTGGTTTGATCACAAGATGTAAATGATCTGGTAATAGTACATAGCCAAGCGTCTGAAAATGGTGTATCTGTTTTATCTGGTTTAGTACAGTTCGTAATAAATGAATTATGGTTTCGCCGGTTATGATACTTTCACGTCCTATCGTTTCGCATGTAATGTAAAAACAAGAACCCGTGTAATAACGTTCTAGGATCTCAGATGTCATAAAATTGTTCCTAGGTTCGATAATTGAGAAAGGGGATTTTGTCATTACCAGTTTGATAAGAATGTATTCGATTGTGGTGACTACACTAATTCGATGTAAATGCGCTTATTGATTGCTCCTTTGCTCTTATAATCCGTGATCTTCATACCGACGACTTCGCTGGTATTGGCGACGTGTGTACCGCCATCAGCTTGCAAGTCCAACCCAACGATCTCTACGGTGCGTACATCCAAGATTCCTTCAGGAAGAAGATTGATCTTGGTCCGAATCAGATCAGGGATCTGAAAGGCGTTCTCTCGTGGCAGGATTTGGGTACGGATAGGACGCGCCGATACAATCTCGGCATTACATTTCGCCTCGATTTCGCCCACCAATTCCCGTTGCAGCGAGGCAAATTCAAAGTCCATTCGCCCCTGACCAGGATCCATATTGCCGCCTGTCACTTGGGCACCATAATCCCGCCAAACCACGCCGCAGAGAATGTGCATCGCCGTATGCGTACGCATCAACTTGTAGCGGCGTTCCCAATTGAGTGTAGCGGCAATCTCTGTACCTACCGCAATCTGCGCATCAGCATCTGCCAAGGTATGCCATATGGTTGCGCCTTCCTTCTTGACACTTGTAACCTGCAACTTGCGCCCTACAACATCCAGAACGCCGTCATCATTTGGTTGTCCCCCACCACCGGGGTAGAAGGCGGTGCGGTCCAGCGCAACCCGCAGCGCTCCGGTCGAGGAGTCAACTGCCATCACCGTTGCCGTAAACTCTTTCAAATAGGCATCTTGATAGTAGAGTTGTTCGGTCATACCTACTCCTGCGCTACAAACAAAAAAGCCCGTCCCCACAACGGGGACGAGCTAACGGGCTCGCGGTACCACCCCGGTTCTTGTTAATGGTTAATGGTTAATGGTTAACGATTAACGGTTACAAGCACCTCGTGTGACAAGACCGTTCACATCACGATCCTGCTGTGTCTATAACGGGCACACCCGGCGAAGACTAGTGGGACAGTGAGACAGTAAGTCAGTCGATCGGTGAGACAGTCTTTTCACTGTCCTACTGATACACTGTTCTACTGTCTTACTGCTTTTCATCTCGCTACTCCGGAGTGATCTTCACCAACAAAGGGTTGACCTGGCTCACACCTTCCCAGGCTCGCTGACAACGTTTCGCTGGTTACTCGTCTCCAT
Organism: Caldilineaceae bacterium; assembly: GCA_046328715.1. Classification (GTDB taxonomy): domain Bacteria; phylum Chloroflexota; class Anaerolineae; order Caldilineales; family Caldilineaceae; genus JAXLWB01. The sequence continues at coordinate 39,245 of JAXLWB010000056.1, forward strand.
CAACGCATTTTTCTAGCCAAAGAATAGCACGCAGTTGGGCTACTGTCAAGGGGGAGCGATGCTCCAAGACGACCCTCCCGCCTAAATTTTCTCCCACCCTGCCTGCCTCTCCTCGCCTTTTTCGGAGATGTGGTAAAATTTCCCACATGAGCTATCCATATAACGAACGACAAGCGCGCTTTATCGCCATTGCACAACAATTGGCTCCTGTCTTCACCGAGCGCGCCGCCGAATTTGACCGCACAGGCGCTTTCCCGCATCCAAATTTTGCCGACATCCGTGCCGCGGGTCTGCCCAAGTTGATCATTCCAGAGGAGTTTGGTGGCTGGGGGGCCAATTTGCTGGAAACGGTGATGGTAATGGAAGCGCTGGGTAAGGGTGACGGCAGCACTGCGCTGAGCCTGACCATGCACATGCAGACGATGGGTCACGCCGCTGAAACCCGCAGTTGGCCCGCACCGCTCTTTGAACAGATCTGTCGTGACGCAGTCGAAAAAGGTTGGCTGATCAACTCGATCGCCTCGGAGCCGGAGTTGGGCAGTCCCAGCCGCGGCGGCAAACCGAAAACGACAGCGAAACCGATCTACGACAATGGGGATAAACCCACTGCGTGGCTCATCAATGGTCACAAGAACTGGGCGAGCATGGTCCCCGAACTAGATTACATGATCGTTCCGGCCCTACTTCAGGATGGCAGTGAAGAAGTGGCGCGCTTTGTCGTTCCCAAGGGGCCGGGGTTACGTATCGAAGAGACATGGGATGCACTTGGCATGCGCAGCACCGGCAGCCACGATCTCTTTCTAGAGAATGTAGAAGTGCCCCATGCCAATCTACTCAACCGAGGCGACGATGCCAAATCGACTGCGATTGGTTTGACCAACGCTTGGTTTATGCTCACGGTCAGTGCGGTCTATCTGGGCGTGGCCGAGTCGGCGATTGCGGCAGCCGCAAAATTTGCGCGCAACCGAATACCAACTGCACTAGGCAAACCGATTGCCACTACGGAAAACATCCAACGTCACATGGGGCAGGCACAATTTCTGGTGCAACAGGCACAGGCGCAGCTTTACCACGTGGCGCAACTCTGGGTCGAACATCCCAACCAGCGAGTCAATCTTGGTTCCTGGGTCAACGTGGCCAAAGTGACCACCACCAATAACGCCATTGAAGCGGTCGATCACTGTATGCGCGTCGTCGGCGGCCTAAGCATGATGAAGACCTTGCCCCTCGAACGTTACTATCGTGACGTGCGTGGCGGGCTAAATCATCCAGTCAATGATGATGTGGCTTATATCGGATTGGGTAAACAAGCACTGAGTTCATAGTTTGAAATTGCGAATGGCGAGTAAGACTGTCCTCCATCAGCCGTTTTTACTGCTCGTTGACTGACTTGGTAAGTGAACAATAGAAGTTAGTATTATGTCTCAAAATCTTTCCCCGAAAACTCCGGCCCAGCGAGTGGGCGAACGTTGGATGATTTTCTTCTTTTGCTGTGCTTTGGTTGGTACAGTAACAGGGGCAATGGCGCTCATGGAGCGTTGGGCAACCCCACCAGCCATTCAGATCTACCCGCCGCCAACCGTTGTGGCTACACCGTTTCCATTGGTCACGGCAGCCTTGGTTCCTACTGTTTTGCCATTTACGTCTACATCTACAACGCTCGACGTCATGGTCAACGGTGCAGTGCGTCAACCTGGCCTTTATGAGTTGCCAACTGGCTCAACCCTTAGCGATGCCTTGAAGATGGCAGGTGGTCTTACTGACCAGGCGGATCCAAGTGCCATCGATCTCAGTGAACTGCTTGTCGATGGTGCGATTGTGACAATTCCCTCAGCCTCTAATACAAACAAGCAGGCTTCTTCTCTGATCAACTTAAACAGTGCCTCGGCTGCTGAACTCGAATCATTGCCCGGCATTGGCCCACAACTCGCTCGGGCGATCATTGAACATCGTCCCTATCAACACCTAAGCGACCTCAACCGTGTTCCTGGCCTTGCCCAGACAACAATTAACCGCTTGCGCGGACTCGTGACTGTGGAATAGCGTTCAGAGCCCCACGCGTTAGTACGGGGATGCTTCCCCTTACTGACGTGCGGGGCTTTGAGCGTTACGCGTCAATACGAGGGCATCCCCTTACTAACCTGCGGGGTTCTGAAAACCTTACCCCTCGCCACTCGCCACCCGCCCCTTTTCTGTGGTAGGATACTTTCCGTTATGTCAATGTTAACCTTTTCTAACCTGGGTCTTGCTCACGGCGATTTTGATGTCTTTCTTGGGCTCAATGGCAGCATCCCCAACGATGCCAAGATCGGTTTGGTCGGTCCCAACGGCATCGGCAAGACCACGCTGATCAGCATTTTGGCTGGCGTGGTGCAGGCGACGACCGGCCATGTCAACGTGTCGCGCGAAACCCGAATCGGCTATCTGCGCCAGGAGGCGATGGCCGCCTTTGCCGAGCGCAACAACACGCTGATCGCTGAGATGCTGACTGTCTTTGAGCCTTTACGGGCTCAGGAAACCCGTCTGCGTGAGATGGAAGCAGCGATGGCCGATGGCGCCCATCCCGAGTTGATGGACGAGTACAGCCGCGCCCAAGAGCGCTTCGAGCGCGCTGGTGGCTACGACTATGAAGTACGCATCGACCAGGTGTTGCAAGGGCTTGGCTTTGGCAAAAATCAGTGGAAGACGCCGCTCAGCCATCTTTCCGGCGGCCAAAAGACCCGTGCCTTGCTGGCCCGTTTGCTCCTCGAACGCCCAGACCTGTTGGTCCTAGACGAGCCAACCAACCATCTCGACGTGGAAGCGGTGGAATGGTTGGAAGGTGTGCTCAAAACCTGGCCGGGAGCGATCCTGGTGGTCAGCCACGACCGCTATTTTCTCGACGCAGTCGTCAACCGCATCTGGGAGATGAGCCGCAACGGATTGGAAGAATACCGTGGCAACTATTCGGCCTATCTCACCCAACGACAGGAGCGCTGGGAACGGCGTCAGGCCGAATTTGAGACGATCCGCGAAACCTTCCTCAGCGAACTGGATTACGTCAAACGCAATATCGCCCGCGATGCCACCAAAGACCAGGCAGTCGGACGACTTCGCCGCTTGATTCGCCAGGTAAAGGTCGTCGAGAATGGTGGGCTTCAGTCACTTCTCACCAAAAACTGGGGCGAGGTGATGGATGAAGTCTGGATCTCTGGCACTCGGTGGGGTGTGGAAGAGGTGGAGGGTGCAATTAAAGGGTTACAAAATCCAGTGATGCGCCTGCCCAAGCTCAACATGCACCTCAAATCCACCTTGCGCAGCGGCAATCTTGTGCTGCGGACGAGCGAGATGCAGATCGGTTATCCTGGAAAACGGCTTTTCTCAGCCGATCCAATCCTGTTGGAACGTGGGGAATGTGCGGCACTGATCGGACCCAACGGCACGGGCAAGACCACTTTTCTGCGCACCTTGCTCAAACAGATGGAGCCATTGGCCGGTGAAGTACGGCTAGGGGCAAGTCTGAAATTGGGCTATTTTGCTCAAGCACACGAAAAATTTAATCCAAGCAATACCGTACTAGAGGAACTGCTCGACTTTCGCAATTTGCCGATTGGTCAGGCGCGCAACTATCTCGCCAGCTATCTCTTCCGCAACGAGGATGTCTACAAGCCGATCAGCGCCCTCAGTGGCGGCGAACGAGGACGGCTGGCGCTAGCGATTCTGGCACTCCAGGATGCCAACTTTCTATTGCTCGACGAGCCGACCAACCATCTCGACATTCCCGCCCAGGAAGTGCTGCAAGAGACGTTGGAGAACTTTCAAGGTACAATTTTGATGGTCTCTCACGATCGCTACCTGATTGACCGTTTGGCGACGCAGATTTGGGAGGTGCGCAGCGGGCGCTTGCACGTCTTTCCGGGCACCTATGCTGAATATATCGCCGCTCGCGAGCGGCAACGTGAACGAGAAAAAGAACTCGCCGCCCAACAACGCCAAGCCACCCGCCAGGATCAACGTGGCGACCGCCAATCCAAGATCGAGGATCGCCGCCGCGCCAAAGCCATTGCCGAAGCAGAGGCACGCGTTCACGAGTTGGAAGCCAAGCTAGCGCAGATCGAAGAGGGACTTTCCAATACTCAGGATGTGACCAAAATCCAAAAGTTGGGTGTTCAACATACCGAAACGCAAGCGGAACTTGATCAAGCAATGGCTATGTGGCTAGAGTTAGCTTAACTGAATCTTCGCACCTGCCTAATGAATCGACATTTGCTCCTCAATCCTAATTTTCGCCTACTTTGGTTTGCGCAGATTGCATCTACCCTAGGGACGGAACTGTATAACGTCGCTGTGATTGTGACGATCTTCCAAGGCACAGGATCGGTTCTGCAGACCACAGGAGCAGTAACTGCGCGTATGCTGCCTTCGCTGCTCTTTGGCCAGATGGCGGGGGCGCTGGTGGATCGTTACCCACGGCGTACGGTGTTACTGATCGTCAACCTGGGGCGGGCGCTGTTAATTGGGATGATGGCGCTGTTGCCTGCTGGGTGGGTCGCCATTCCCTGGGTCGGGTACAGCGTGATCGTGGTTTTGGCCGTGGCCGAGATGTTTTATCTGCCGGCCCAGCGAGCCATTGTGCCGTCGCTGGTCGAAACGTCACAACTTGTCAGCGCCAATAGCCTAATCTATACCGCAACGCCACTGACGCAGGGCATTTCACGGGCGTTGGGTGTGTTGATCCTCTTTCTAGGCTTTGGCGCGGTGATTGCTAGCGATTTGCTGCTCTTTCTGGGCGCGGCGGCATTGATCTTTAGTATCGCGCCGCAAAAGCTGATCCATCCGCCCATCACGATTGGTCGACCAGTATCACTGCTCGGCAATGCGCTGCAAGGGTTGCGCTATTTGGGCAATCACTCGTTGGCACGGGCGTTGGTAAGTCTGGAAGCACTCGAATTTTGGCCGCATGGCATTTGGACCTCGGCCTTGATGTTGGTCTTTACCCAGCGAGCGCTTCATGCCGGGATGCAGGAGTGGGGTTGGCAAGGCTCCATGTTCTTCCTCGGCCAGATCGCCGGAAGCCTTTTTGCCCTTTCCGCAATCCGTTGGATGGAGAAGATTCCTGGACGGCTAATCATCTTTAACAGCTTCCTGATGAGTGCGCTCACCTTTCTCTACTCTACGACGTCTAGTTTGTGGGTGGCGTTGGCGGTCTGTTTTGTCTTTGGCCCGCCCAGTGCCATGCGCGATGTATCGCAGGATGCACTGCTGCAATCGCATGTGGAAGGGTCAATGTTGGGGCGTATCTATGCCACCAAACAGATGCTCAACAATCTGAGCTTTATGATCGCCAGTCTGCTCTTTGGCTGGATGGCCGATGGCGTCTCGATTCGCAGCGTCTATACAATTGGGGCCGCCCTCTATCTTTGTGCTGCACTTTATGCTGTTTCGCAGCGGGTTCTGCGCCAGGGAACATTGGTGAAAGTCCAGCAGGAAGCACCCTTAGTAGCACAAGTTTAGGATTTACCACTAGTTCTTTGGCATCCAAAAATCTTGAAAATTTGTTGTATTTTCAGTTTGCTTCCGTGTTCTCTGATTTCCGTGTTTATGAAAAGGCTTTGTAAACACGGAAATCAGAGAACACGGAAGCCATCAAAGAAAGTTGAGAAACCACCATGCTCGATCTGCGCTCACTGCTCGAACAATTGGTTGCGATTGAATCGATCAACCCCGAACTGGTGCCGGGTGGCTCTGGCGAAGGCGAGATTGCCCGCTTTATCGCCAGTTGGCTGAGCGAAGCTGGATTGGAGGTCAGCGTCGAAGAGGTACGACCTGGGCGGCCTAATGTGATTGGCATTGCCCGCGGCACAGGTGGTGGACGTAGCTTGATGCTCAACGGCCACATGGACACCGTCGGCGTGAGCGGGATGAGCGATCCCTATCGCCCGCGCATCGAAGGCAACCGACTTTATGGGCGTGGATCGTACGACATGAAGGCAGGGTTAGCGGCCTGTATGATGGCGGCGGCGCAGGCCAAACAAAAGCGCTTGGCAGGCGATGTCATCGTCACAGCAGTAATTGATGAGGAGTACGGCGGGATTGGCACGATGGCTGTGGCCGAAAAATACCGCGCCGACGCAGCGATCATCGCTGAACCAACCGAGATGGAACTAGTGATTGCGCACAAAGGTTTTACCTGGGTGGAGATCGAAACCCACGGGATAGCAGCACATGGTTCGCGCCCCGACCTGGGTGTCGATGCGATTGCCAAGATGGGCCGCGTGCTGGTCGAGGTGGACAAACTGGGGCAACAGTTGCTGGCGAACCCCACCCATCCCTTGCTGCGAAGTGGATCATTACATGCCTCGCTGATCAGCGGCGGCCAGGAGTTGTCGAGCTATCCACAACGTTGCGTGCTTTCCATCGAACGGCGGACGTTGCCCGGCGAGTCACCCGAGCAGGTCGAAGCCGAGTTTCAGTCGATCTTGGATGAGATCGGGCGCAGCGATCCGGCCTTCCGTGCTACGTTACGTCGGGGCCTGTATTTGGCACCGATGGAAACCTCCGCCGAGTCGCCGATTGCACAGTTGGTAACAAGCCATGCCACGCGCATCTTGGGCCAAACGCCACATGCCGTCGGCGTTCCTTATTGGACCGATGCCTCCACCCTCTCGCAAGTTGGCATTCCCTCCCTACTCTTTGGACCGCGTGGTACCGGTGCCCATGCCATCGAAGAATGGGTCGATCTGCGTAGTGTGGAAGAGTGCGTGGAGATCTATCTGGGTGTGGCGAGTGATTTGTGCAGAAATATGTGACAAGATGACAGGATGAGTTTACTTTTCATCCTGTCATCTTGTCATCCCTTCCTAAGTGCCGAGAATGTGTGTGAGGATGGTAGCTCCACTGCCACCGATGTTTTGGGCCATGCCAATGTGGGCGTTGAGGACTTGATTGGCTCCTGCTGTGCCACGTAGCTGTTGAACTGATTCCACGATTTGGTAAACTCCAGTCGCCCCAACGGGATGACCTCGGCTCTTGAGCCCACCCATCGTGCTGATCGGCAATTCGCCCTGAATGCCGATAAATCCCTCGTTACCCAGCCGCCAGCCTTCGCCGCGTTTGGCAAAGCCGGTTGCCTCCAAACTCAGTGCGCTCATGATCGTGAAGGCGTCGTGTACCTCAAAGAAGTCCAGGTCAGTGCGTTGCACACCTGCCTGCTGAAAGGCTTTCTGGCTACTCGTATAGGCAGCCTGTAGAAAGAGCGGATCACGGCGGCTGTGTACAGCAATCGTGTCGGTGGCGCTGGCACTGGCCAGGATGCGTACCGCGCCTGGGTGATGTCCAGTCGTGTAGCGATAGGCCTGGTCACTGGGCACGAGGATAAGCGCAGCGGCTCCATCACAGACGGGGCTGCTGTCCATCATGTTGATCGGGGTAGCGATCAAGGGCGCACGCAGATAATCATTCAACGTGATCGCCTCTTGAAACATGGCGTTGGGATTGTTGGCCCCATTCTTGTGGGCATTGATGCTAAAACCAGCGAAGGCATCCAACGGCACATCAAACTCATACATGTAACGCTGCATAAGCAGGGCGTTGAGTCCAACAAAGCTGACGCCATGCATCGCTTCGTATTCGGCGTCGGCGGCAGTCGCCAAACCGGCTGTGGTATCTTTGCCCACAGTGTCGGTCATCTTCTCGACCCCAGCCACCAGCACACAGTCGTGAAAGCCACTGGCCACGGCCATGATACCGGTACGCAAGGCAGCCGCACCGCTGGCGCAGGCCGCTTCCACCTTGGCCGCCTCAATGCCGGTAAGGCCACAATAGTCAGCAATCAGCGTAGCAAGATGTTCCTGTTCCAAGAGATCGCCGCTCAACATGTTGCCGACATAAAGGGCGTCGGCATGATCAACATTGGCGTCCTGCATCGCCGCCAGGACCGCATCAGCCGCAATCTGGCGCGCCGAGCGATTCCACAATTCACCAACGGGGGATTGTCCAATTCCAATAATTGAAACACTGCGCATGAAATATTTCCTAAGGTCAGGCGTCCCGATGGGACGGTATTTTCTATCGAATGTTTCTGCAAGTGAGATACAGCAAACAATGATCAGAGTATAGGGCAAACGAACTGTCAAAAGCTCTAATTCTTTGTGAAATGCTCTCTGAAAAGGCATCTTTCAAGCAGGATCTTGCACAAAAGAAACAGTTTCAACATCTCTTTCCTGAAAGAAAGCGCCGTTCACTTTGCCACTTTTCCACTCTGCAACTTTTCTTTACTTCAAAATATAATAAGTCGCCTTCTTCGCCCCGATCCGAATCAGCAGATTCTTTTCGACCAAATCAGCCAGATCGCGGCGGATGGTCTCTTCGCTTACATCAGGAACGAGATCCTGGTAGTCGCCGTTGGTGATGCGCCCTTTGTCACGCACAAAGGCCATCGCCATCTCCTGTCGTTCGTTTAAGACACCATGATGCCAGCGCTGCGTCTGCGGCTGGGCGCTGACCAAGTCGTTGCCGGCGGAAAAAAGGGTAACCCGAAAGCCCGCTGCGGTTTCTTCAAACTTCGGTTCGGGTAGACCAGCTTCGCTCATGGCTGCCAACATGCGGTCGATGCCATAGCCTAGCCGCTCGATATAGCCGAGGTCGGAGAGAATGGCGACGATCGCTTCGTTGCGGCTGTAGCGCTCTTCCTTGAGATTGGCCAACGTGACATGGCCAGGCAATCGTCCTGGGCTATACACTTCGAGGCGGTCGCCAAACATCAACAAACGGATACCTTCGCCTCGGATGCTGTAATCGCGATGGGCTACGGCATTGACAATTGCCTCGCGCACGACGGGGATCGGATATTCAGTCGTGTCCTGGCGCGAGAGACCGGTGATCCGCATACCACGGCGCATGTTGGCAGTGACGAAAGCTTCAGCCTGGCGCAACTGTTCAGGCAGGGTGCCGCTGATATCCTGACGTACAAATTCGTCGCTCATCGTTGCACCGCCGTAGCGCACGCAGATGATCTCGGCGCTGCGCAGAAAACGATGGGGATCCTGTCCAAAGAGCAGAATGCCAGCCACGGTCGGGACGATTGTGGCTGCATCGGTCATTGTCACACAGCCACGTGCCTGGAGCATCCGCACTGGGTCAGCGTCAGGCGGGGCGGCGATGTGATCAAGATAACGGTTAACTTTGCCACTGTCGAGGTCAGCCAGCGTTGTGCCCTCGACCGGCTGGCTTTCATAACCGCGCTCGCCTCGGTCCAACAACAATCGGCGCAGCTCGGGCGTGGTCAGCGGGCGGTTCTGTCCGGCGGTGCGCGTAAAGTAGCTGCCTTGCAGGCTGTAGACATGCGGCAACCCGGCTGGCACCTCGACCACGACAATTTCTGTCTCGTGAAAGGGAACGACCTGAGCGCTCGGCAAAATCAGTGGCGGATCGCTCAGCAAACCTGCTTCTGCCACCAACTGGCGCAACGCCTTGGGATCGGCATTTTTCTGCGGCGCGCCATTGCTGGTTACCCCTAACACTGCCAATCCACCATCGGCGTTGGCCATTGCCACGAAGGTTTCAGCCAGCATACGCGCATTGCTCTTGCCAGGCAACATTGCCAACTGGTCGGATTGGCCAGTTTTGAGCAAGTTGGTTACAGATTCTTCACTAAAGGCAGATTGACGTCGGATGATCATGAGAATGGTGAATGGCGAATGGCGAGTTATGAATTGCGAATAACGGGTTGCGACAGATCTATTGTAACACGGGGATGCAAAGAGGGAAGTTTGCAAGAGGCACTAGGGCGCATCTCAGGGAATTGGCGGGGTTTCAATTGTGTCTTTCGACTTTCTGACTTTGTACCTGCCATTTTGATATCGCAGAAGTCATAGCTTCTTTAGAAACAAGAACAAGATGATAGGGTGAAAATAAACCTTCTTCAGCACATGCTCCGCCAGAAGGTGGTTGCCATAAGTTAGCATAAACGATCAATGTGTCACTCGTGCGCACCAATCGTTCAATCGTCACGCCAAATCCAGAGCAGCCACCAACATCGACGTGAAAGAGGGCAACCACGCTGCGTACATCAAAGTTCACTTGCTTGAGTTTCTGGAATGCCTCCGGACTGATAAGAGATTGTAGTTTGATAACATCAGTGGGCGAGTTGAGGATTGCCACTTCTTGTTCTGGTGTTAATTGAAGATTTTGACCAAATTCATCGAGAAAAAGCGTTTCGAAGGGCATTGCCGTTTCACCAAGTTGCAGTGTTGGGGTTGCAAGCTTGGATTGACAGGCAACTGTACTAAAAAGGTTCAGCAACAGAATCACGATAACAAGCTTTTTTCGGTACATACTCATTCACCTCTAAATAAGCGGCTTACTTCTTTGGTCATGGTCTAGCATAGCACTCTTTTCTTGGCCTATCAATAGAAAAACCTTAAGCGCTTAAGAAGGTTTAGGCTAGCTCATGTTATCTCTTCCTCGAACTCCCCTGCTATAATACCTCTATATGCTGCCGAAGTTCCGCCCGTCCACTTCTCTACAAACTGACTGGCCGCGCGCCCTGCGGCCAGGGCTGGGGCTAAAGCGGTGGCTTCTGGTGATCTTTATTGGCGTCATTGTGACGGGATTGGGAGGGGCCTTTTTTATACGGGAGCTTTATCTGGACAACGAGATGCCAGCCTTTGTCTATTGGCTATCGTTGCGTTGGTTGCCCGATTGGCTACGTGGGCTGCTCTTGTTGACTGCAGGCTTGACGCTCATTCTCTACGCCTTATTGCGCCTGAATGAGTCGTTAATGACCGGCTTTTTGCAACAGGAAGTTTCCTCGCGCCAAGTGATGCAAACGCTCTTGCAGCGCCAACAGCGACGGCAAGGACCCAAGATCGTCGCCATCGGTGGCGGGACGGGGATGCCACAACTGTTGCGCGGGCTGCGCGCCTACACCGACAATATCACCGCGATTGTCACCGTGGCCGACGACGGCGGCAGCAGCGGTAAGTTGCGGCGGCAGATGCGGGTGTTGCCGCCAGGCGATTTTCGCAACAACATTGCGGCGCTCAGCGAAGCCGAAGGGCTGATGACGCGTCTGCTGCAATATCGCTTTCCTGAAGTAGATATCACTGCCAATCCTGAACAAATAAATGGCCACGGCAGTGGCTTGTCCGGGCACAGCTTTGGCAATCTCTTTATTGCGACGATGGCCGCCGTGACTGGTAGTTTTGAAAGTGGTATCGCCGAAAGCAGTCGGGTGCTGGCGGTACGTGGACGCATCCTGCCCAGCACGTTAGAGGAGATTACGCTCTGTGCCGAAGTGCAGCGTAACAGGGTTGACGAAGCAGGTGAGAGCCAAGAGGAGTGGATTACGGTCGAGGGGGAGAGCAACATTCCTGAAGCGGGCGGCAAGATCGAGCGTGTCTTTCTCAAGCCAGAAAACCCACGTGCCTATCCCGAGGCGCTGCGTGCCATCCTACATGCCGATCTAATTGTAGCCGGGCCAGGCAGTTTCTTCACCAGTGTGATGGCCAATTTGCTAGTGCCTGCTGTGCGTGATGCACTTTTAGCTTCACCAGCGCCTTGTCTCTATCTTTGCAACCTGGTAACCCAACCGGGTGAGACCGATGACTTTACCGTGACCGATCATCTCACACAGCTACACCGACATATTGGCGACGTCTTCAACAACGTCCTCGCCAATAGCAACTACGATCCTAACCAACAGCCCTCCCCGCATAGTCAGTGGGTGACGCTACCCGAGGCAGGAGAAACGCTCAAATATCGTCTCTTTACCGGTGATTTGGTCGATGCCCAACGCCCTTGGCGTCATGATCCGGCTAAATTGGCGGGAAGAATTATGCAAGTCTATGAGGAATTACACAAGTAGAAACCTTTTCTATGCAACAACTAAGAATTTTTCCAATTCCAAATTTTCCCTTGATCAAACCTGGCGACGATCTGGCGCGGTTGATGCTTGACCGCTTGACTGAAGCAGGCGAAACGCTACAAAGCGGCGACGTTCTGGTCATTGCCCAAAAAATTGTGAGTAAATCCGAAGGTCGTCTGGTGCGGCTGGTAGACGTGCATCCCAGTGAAGAAGCACTGACTTTGGCTGAGAAAGTAGGCAAGGACCCGCGCATGGTGCAGGTGGTGCTGGATGATAGCAACCAGATTGTACGAGTACGGCGCGGGCTGTTGGTGGTTGAACAACGTAGTGGCTGGGTCTGTGCCAATGCCGGAGTGGACCGCAGTAACATCGAACCGGATGGCGATAGCGATGTGCTAGCATTACTCCCCTACGATGCCGATGCCAGCGCCGAAGCGCTCCGCGCCAAGCTAAAAACCCTAAGCGGAGCCGATGTAGCGGTGATTATCAACGACAGCCACGGTCGCGCCTGGCGGATCGGGACAGCCAGCGTCTGTATCGGCTGTGCCGGGTTGCCGCCAGTTTGGAACCAACGGGGACTGAGCGATCTCTTTGGCTATGAATTGCAGCACAGTGAAGAATGTATCGCCGACGAACTGGCAGGGGCTGCCAGCTTACTGATGGGGCAAAGCAGCGAAGGCCGTCCAGCAGTGGTGATCCGCGGTTACAAGTTACCAGATGCGCCTGCTGCACCTGCCACCTCCATTCAGCGCTCCGCCGAATTTGATGTGTTTCGATAGGTTGTTTTGAGTTGATCTTTATGGTAGAATGTTAGTTTCTGGGTAAAAAGAGATTGATGGAGATTAAGAGATTGGGAGATTATGGATATGCTATCTCCCAATCTCTTAATCTCCGATCTCTTCCCGGAACCGACAAGATTTTTATATCGTTGAAGTACAAAATGGAGGATTCTCTGGATAGCATTACCCTAGCACACCAGATCGTTGATCTGGTAGAAGAAAAACAAGCCACCGACATTGTCCTACTCGATGTTCGGGAATTGACCTCACTGACGGGCTATTTTGTGATTGCTACTGTAGACACAAGTCGTCAGGCCAAAGCGGTCGAAGATGAACTTTTTGAAAAGTTAGGCATTGAACAAAAGATCCGTCCCCTTGGCATCGAAGGTGCTGATGGCACAGGGGCCGGGTGGACAGTGCTTGACTATGGTGACGTGATTGTCCATCTCTTTACCAAGGAGATGCGCCAATACTATAGATTGGAAGAACTGTGGAGTAAAGCACAGGTCGTCGTCAAAGTGCTTTAAGTTATGGCTGCAACGCAAAGAACAACAAGTACTATCCCAAGCAATCCCCCTTATCTCGCAAATGTTTATTTTCAGGATGGGTTAAGGCTTACCGTAGCACTATGCGCCCTACTTTACCTCGTGCTGTCAACATCCCTGGATGCGGCTGGTCATGTACGAGAAGGCATGAGCATGTTGTTGCCGGTGACAATGGGCTCCTTGTTGCTCAGTGCGTTGATGTCATTTAGCCGTTTCGATGGTTTTTTTGCCTTCTCCCACAGCATGTTTACTGGGTTGGCATGGATTCTCTTTTTGATGGCGCAACAAGCACGTCAAGAGGATCTGCAAACCATCCTAGATCGTGGGATTCCCGATCTCCAAGCACGGGCTTATTTTGTTTTGCTGCGTCTCCAAAATTGGCTCGATGCGGCACTCAACAATAAGGCCAGCGCCGATAACACGGTCTTTATTTTCGAGATCGCTCTCCTGGTTTGGTGGTTGAGCTATTTAGGGATGTGGTCGATTGTGCGCCATGGCTATACCTGGCGTGCCATCATCCCAGCCGGTGTTGTTCTGCTCATCAATACCTATTATGCCCCAAAGCCCGTCTTTTCCTTTCTCTTCGTTTTCACGCTGATCGGCTTGGTGCTGTTAGTCCGTACCAATTTGGCCGAAAAGCAGCGCATTTGGCGCGAACAGCGCATTTACTTTAGCCAGGATATTACCTGGGACTTTATGCGCAACGGGCTGATCTATGCCTTGGTCGTGCTAGCATTGGCGGTGATTGTACCCAACTTGGGAAGTAACCCCATCATACGCAGTGCCCTATCGCCGATCAGCGATCGTTGGATGCGCACGCAACAAGAAGTGTCCCGCCTGTACGAAGGGATGAATCGACGTGTCACGACTACGCAGGCTGGCTTTGGCAGTCAAATGCAGCTTGGCGGAGAACGCAACGTCGGCAGCACCTGGCTCTATTCGGTCCAGGCGATTCAACCGCGCTACTGGCGGGCAGTCGTCTACGACGAATATACCGGTCGCGGCTGGCGCAACAGCGGAGAAGATAACTTTCAATTTGACACCAACCAAGCCATTCCAGTGCCAGGTTGGTCTGCCCGCCAGGAGATCAGCCAGACGATCACTGTGCTCGCCGCCGTAGGTTCGACTGTAATTGGCGCACCAGACATTCGGATTGCCTCGTTGCCCTTGAAAGCCAGGGTTGGTAGTTCACCTGCACAACCCTTTTTTGGCAGCAGTGTCGATACTATTAAAACCGAAACAGGCGCCGTGGAGTTGACAATGATCAACACCACCCGTGACCTCGACGTCGGGGATAAATACGTGGTCTACAGCAATGCGACCGATGTCACGATTGCGCAGTTACGCGAAGCAGGAACGAATTATCCACAGTCTATTCTCGATAAGTATCTACAGTTGCCCGAAAATTTTTCGCCACGGGTTCGCAAACTGGCCGAAGATACCGTGGTCGGTTTGAGTACACCGTACGACAAGGCCAAAGCAATTGAAACTTACCTGCGTTCGATTAAGTACGACGACGCCATTCCTGCCCCCGGCCCTAATGTGGATCCATTAGAGTACTTTCTCTTCGACATCCGTCGCGGCTACTGCGATTACTACGCCAGTTCAATGGTCACTATGTTGCGCAGCGTCGGCGTGCCGGCGCGGCCAGCTAGCGGCTATGCTGAAGGGCTATACGACGACGAAAGTGGTGTCTACTTCATCGGCGAGAAAGATGCACACACCTGGGTCGAAGTCTTTTTCCCTAGCTTAGGTTGGGTTGAGTTTGAACCAACCGCCGCCGAATCCCCGCTTACTCGCCCGGAAAAGGAAACCGAGGTCAATACAACGCTGGGCAACAACAACGAGCCTAAGTATGAGGAAGGTACTGTCTTTCCCACTACTGATCCGCTGCTAGGAAATAATCAGTCACTCCAGGATGAACCACAAGATCCAGGGGTAGCGCCAACCGAGTCGCGGGCTCTATTGCCGTGGTGGGCATGGTTAATTATTACGCCGATACTCTTGCTGCTCGGTTTGCGGCTGCTTTGGCAACTACAAATGGGAGTTCCCACTGCTTTCACAACCGATATTGCACCGATTCTTTATGAACGGATGCAACGCTGGGCAGAGCGGCTGCGTCTGCCTTTCCCTGCCCACTTCACGCCCTTTGAACAGGAAAAACGGCTATCACAAGCCATGCCCCAGGCACAGGAACCTATCCGGGTCGTCACGCGATCCTTTGTCTACCATCAGTTTGCGCCGCAAGCCCACAACCATCAGAATGGCAATCACGTGGCAAGTGAGGAAGAGCACAGACTCCTTGACGCATGGCGTACAATGTTACCGATTTTTGTAAAAAAGTGGGCTACTCAGTGGCTACCTGGGCAAAACGGAACGAACAACAGCCATTTTACAGTGGAAAACAACGTGCGGAGTGAACGAGTTATCCCCAAAGCTGGACTCAGAAGAAGAAAACGAAGAGAAAAGCAGTAAATCAGAGAGACAGCAGAACAGTACTGGCACTGTCCCACTGATTTACTATCAACCCTACTGTACTACGTTCAGCAACATCACCTGCGTCTCTTCGGGCAGGTTGCTTTTGCTAAGTTTTAGCGTATCCTGCGACTCTGGCGCAGAAACTCCTAATTCCTTGAGGAATCGCTCGACCGGTTCCAATGACTCGGCCAGTTCATTATTGAGACCGTTGTGTCGATAATGCATTGGAATCACAACCTTCGGTTCCAACATGCCGACCACCTCGACCGCACGCCGTGGATCGAGCGTATCCCCACCACCAACTGGCACCAGCAAGATATCAATGTCGCGCACATTGAGTTGTTCAATCTCGGACTGTGTAGGAACCTCGCCAATATCGCCTAGATGGCCTAGCGTCAGATCGCCAAACTCAAAGAAATAAGCAACGTTGCGTTCCGATCGTCCCTCTTTGGGTTTGCGATGATAGGTGGTGAGTCCAGTGATAAAGGTATTTCTCAATTCATACTCGCCTGGGCCGCGCAGCACCTTTGGCTCACCCAGGATGCGATCCGCCGCGTTGTGTCCAGGGCGATCATGGCTCACAGTGACAATGTCAGCACGAGCCTTTGGCAGTGCCATGCCAACGTTTTTTTCAAAGGGATCGCAGATGATGGTTACGCCGCCCTCGCGGATACGAAAGCAAGAGAGCCCATACCAGTTGATATCCATAGATAATGTCCCCATTCTCTCGAACAAATGTTTTCAATCACTATACCGCAACTTCAACATTGAATCAAAACTTGTAACTACCAAGGCAGCGATGAAACTTGACCGACACTTTCTCGTATAAGCTTGCGGAGGGAGTTGAGTTCCCGACCCATTTTTACCATACAGTACTGGTCAAGTTGGTATAGCGTGATCAACTCTCGCCCTGGGACAGGCTTTTCCCAGAAGAGGATGGGTTCGATCGTTACAATTGAAGTAGAATTCTGAAATGGTTGCAAGAAAACAAACGTGGTACTATTATGACCAAAGAAAGGAGCAAGGTTGCAAAATTGTAAGACGACTTGGTACGCTTCCCTTTCGCAACCAGAATGCTTACTATTGAGTAGTTAATAGGAGAATCTCTATGCAACGCGATCAAATGCGTCAGATCGTCAACGACGCTGTACAAAAATCACTGACTGAGAGCAATGTCACCATGAGTGCCATTCCCAGCGGGCAGCTCAATGCACTAGTCAATGCTCTTGCCGATGGCATGTTTGCAGCTTTGTCCGCAGTCGAGGAATCAACTGATGCCCAACCATCGGCAACGCCCACTGCGCTTCCAAACAGTTTTGCCAGTGTCGACCCGCAACATCTGGCCGAAGAGAAGTTACTTTGGCGCGGACGCCCCTATATGACTATCGGCACAGTGTACGAACTGACCAGCCAACGTCTGCGCATTATCCGTGGCTTGCTGGGCAACCAGATCGAGGAGATTGAATTGATTCGGGTGCGCGATACCAAGGTCAAACAGCATGTAGGCGAACGTTTGTTGGATGTCGGTGATATCACTGTCATCAGTGCAGACAGTGTTACGCCCACGATCGTGCTCAACAACGTGCGCAACCCGGTAGAAGTACGTGAATTAGTGCGTAAGGCCGTGCAGGTGGAGCGCCAACGCCGTGGTATGACCTATCGTGAAGTGCTCGAAGATAACGATTCGGGAAACGCTCACGCCTGAGCAAAGTAGGAATTAGGGAATTAGGAGATTAATACGATTAAATCTCTTAATCTCCTAACTCCCAATCTCCAATTTCCTTCTTCTCATGAATACAATTCACATCGAATCGGTTATATCTACCGCTGTGCGCGCCGTAGATTTGGTGCTAGAGATGCGGCGTGCTGGGCAGTTGGGCATCAAAACCAAAAGCAACGTTAGTGATCTCGTCACCGAAGCCGACCTGGCCAGTGAACGCTTGATCCGCTCGACACTCTATGATCTCGACCCGTCGATTGGCTTTCTGGGTGAGGAGAGCAAAGGAACGCCCACCGAGGAGTGCTATTGGGTGGTCGATCCAATTGATGGCACGGTCAACTATGCCAGCGATATCCCCTATGGCGCAGTGACAATTGCGCTGCAACAGGGCGAGCAGACAATCCTTGGCGTCACGGCACAAATTCCCTATCGTCGTATCTACTGGACCAAACTGGGCGAAGGTGCCTATGCGCGTGACCCGGATGGCTCGCAACGACGACTGCAAGTCAACGATACGGATGAGCTGCGCTTGGCCTTTATGGCCACCGGCTCACCTTATCACGCTTCGGAGCACGAAGACAACAACAGCGCCGAATTCAGTTATCTTTATACTCGTAGTCGGCAATTGCGCATCTTCGGCGCAGCCGCCATTGACATTGCCCAAGTTGCCACTGGCGGTTTAGCCGCCTTTTGGGAAGGCTGGCTCAACCCTTGGGACGCCGCAACAGGGGCACTCCTGGTGTGCGAGGCGGGTGGAATCGTTACTGGCTATGATGGCAAACCTTGGCGCTTTGGCAGCCCTGGCTTGGTGGCCAGCAACGGTAAAATTCACGGACAGTTGTTGAAGGCCATTCAAACCGCACGCCAAAATCTGACGCAGAAGTTGATTCCAGTGTAGAATTGCAAGTTACCAGTTACGACATCAGTAACAAATTAAGCATTTACAGAGGTTGTCAAATCTGGGGAGAGCAGACAAGCCTGTAAAATGAAAGGATGAGCGAACCAGAAAAAGAAAATAAAACTAAAAAAAGCAAGCAGTGTGCGACACCGCGAGCGGTTCAGCGTGATCGGAGCAAACGGTTGAGCAGCGAATTGCCAGATGAACAAGTGGTAGAACGGCTCCACGCGATTGTGCATCCAGCGACCCTGGCGCAAATCGCTGTATACGAAGCGCTTGGGCTGCGTGCCCGCATCTGACGTTACCCGTGATGATGGCCTTAGTATTGAGTCTGCTCTGGCAGCAAACCGGCAGCATCTGCGAAATGGTGCGACTGGTGCACGAAGAATGTGTTTTGTGGGTCGCCCCTTACAAGGCTTAACGCAACAAGCACTCTCGACTCGCTTGCGTATGTTGCCAGCAGAGTTGTTTCTGCAAGTTCTGCTGAGCTATTGCCTGGACTGGCAAAACGCAGTTTGGAACGCAGCCGCCCTTACCCGCTGAACTTGCCTGGGCGAAAAGGCAATACACTCAGGTTTGCGCCTGCGATGGCTCAACTCTGGATGCACTCTTGTGCAAGGTCGGGTTGCTGCAGGAGAATGAAAAGAATCCATTGGCGGGACGCATGTTAGCGATTCTGGATATCGTCACTCGCCTGCCTACCCAGGTTTGGTATGAAGAAGATGCACAAGCGCATGACCAAAGCTTTCTCGACAAAGTGCGCTCCCATCTGCTCACAGGCAGCCTGCTCATTTTCGATTTGGGTTTCACCAACTTCACTTTCTTCCGCCACCTTGGTGAACAAGGTGTCTTTTTTCATCACACGTGCCAAGAGCAATCTGGCATTCCAGGGGGAATCGTTGCTGCTCAAAACTGCTGTGGTGCATGACCAAATCGGTTGGATTGGACAAGGTGATGACCGCCAGCAAGTGCGCCTGATTCAATTTCTCTATCACGGCAAGTGGTATCGCTATCTCACCAACGACCTCGATGCATCGCATCTTCCCGTTGAGTATGCCGTGGCTCTTTACTGGCAACGCTGGCGAATTGAAGATGCCTATGCCATTGTCAAACGCCTGCTCGGTTTAGCTTTCTTTCATTGTTCGGCTCGAGAATGCTGTACAATGCAACTCTGGGCGACCTGGATTCTCTATGCGGTTCTGGTTGACCTGACTGACCAAGTCGCTCAGCAACTCAACAAACCCTTTGCTCGCATTTCTATGGAGATGGTCTATCGCTCGCTTCCTTTCTTTGCTAGGACTCATCACAAGGGGAATGCCGACAACCTGATTGATTATCTTGTTGCCAATGTCAAACGCCTGGGCATTCTTAAATCTATCCGTTCTGACCAACCGTCAACTCTTCTCTCCCTCAAGTTGACAATCGCTCTAAACGCTTAATTTGTCACCAATGCAGTTACGAGTTACGAATTTTCTATTTCGACAACTTACTCGTAACTCGTAACTCGTAATTCGTAACTCCAAATGGGAAAAATCCGACTATGAGCCTTGTTGCCCAATCGCAGAGCACACAAACTTCTGCTGACCGCCGCGCTGCCCGTCGCCAGCGCCGTATGGTTTCACCCCTGGCAAACATTCCGTTTAAGCAGCGCATCACCAACCCTTACAAGCCATTTGAAGTGCTTACACCCGAACAAGAGGAGCAACTGCACGAAGCAGCCATGCAGATTGTCGAGAATATTGGCATTCATTTTCTGGATGCCGAAGCCTGTGACATTTGGGAACAGGCTGGTGCCGAGGTCGATCACAAACGGCAGATGGTGAAGATGGATCGTGGGTTGCTACTCGAACTGGTGGCAAAGGCTCCCTCCCAGTTCAACTGGATCGCACGCAACCGGGAGAAAGATCGTTGGATCGGCGGCAATGACGTGGCTTTCTGCACGCACGGCGGCGTGATCTTTGCCCAGGATATGGATAAAGGTCGCCGCCCCGGCACCTTGGAGGATTACTACAACTTTCTACGTCTTAACCAAATGTGCCCAGTTTTGCACTTTACCGGCGATCAACTGGTAGTGCCACACGATGTCAAGGTGAGCTATCGTCACTTGCGCCGCACCTACGGGGCAATTACGCTTTGCGACAAGCCCTACATGGAGGCCCCACACGGACGCATCATCGCCGGCGATGCGGTCGAAATGGCCAAGATCGTCTTTCAGGATGACATTACCCAGTGGGATTCGCCAGTCCTGGGCGGTATCATCAACTCCTCCAGCCCGCTGCGCTACGATGACCGTATGATCGGCGGCATGATCGCCTACGCCCGTGCTGGTCAGGTGCTAATTATCACACCCTTTGTACTAGCTGGAGCGATGAGCCCAATCACGATCGCATCTGCCGTGGCGCAACAGAATGCCGAAGCACTGATGGGAATTGCCTTTGTGCAGGCCATTCGTCCCGGTTCGCCAGTGCTCTACGGTGGCTTTACCTCCAATATTGACATGAAGAGCGGCGCACCTGCCTTTGGTACGCCCGAAGGGGCCTGGGCGATGGCGATCGGTGCACAATTGGCACGCCGCTACAAACTACCCTACCGCGGGTCAGGCAGTCTCAACACCTCAAAATTGCCCGACGCCCAAGCTGCCTATGAAACGATGTGGACAACCTGGCCGGCGATTCTGGCTCACACCAACTTTATCATGCATTCTGTGGGCTGGCTGGAAGGCGGTCTGACCGTCTCCTTCGAAAAGTGCATCATCGACATGGAAAGCCTCGCTATGTTCCAACACTTTCTGGCGGGTATGGAGATCAGCGAGGCCACCCTCGCACTCGATGTGATGGCCCAAGTCGAGCCTGCTGGAAGCCAATACAAGACGCACTTCGAGACACCTCACACTCAGGCCCGCTACTCGACCGAGTTCTACTCTCCCTTCCTCGCCGACCGCGACAACTACGAACTTTGGAAGGAACGAGGCGCACTCGACACAGCCCAGCGTGCTAATAAAATCTGGAAGCAACTGCTCGAAGAGTACGAAGCACCGCCACTGGATGTTGCGATTGAACAAGAATTGCGCGAGTTTGTGGAGAGACGGGAAAGTGAGTTAGTGGGGGTGGAGTTGTATACGTAGAGGTAAAATGCTATCAGCAAACGAGATTCGCACATGTTTGCAGGAGCTAAACGACGAGCTCTGCGCGAAGGGTATTCAAGGCGAGATTTGTCTTTACGGAGGCGCAGTTATGTGTCTGGCCTATGCTGCGCGGCCTAGTACCAAGGATGTAGATGCGATCTTCGAGCCAACACAAACAATCCGCTCAATTGTGCAGCAAGTTGCAAAATCTCACGAGCTTCCTGATGATTGGCTAAACGATGCAGTGAAAGGGTTTGTGGTTCCACATCCCCAAAGAATTCTCTTCGAACTCACTTGTTTACGAGTTTACATTCCAGAGCCAGATTATTTGCTGGCTATGAAATCGATGGCAGCCCGAGTTGATACTCAGGATCGTTCGGATATCGAGTTCCTCATTAAAAAGCTTGATATTCGTAGTGCAGAGGAAGTTTTCAAAATCATCGAGAATTACTACCGCAAACAGCAGATTAAACCAGCGACACGTTATTTTATAGAAGAATTATTTGAGTCATGAACACATTACGAGAGGTTCAACAGAAAATCCAGACAGATCCTGAACATTGGTCGATCTATTTGATGGACTTTGTCGACGATTTTCGTCGTTACAAAGATTTGAAGATGGTTGACGAACCAATCGCACGCCATGACGAACGATTCGACGCGCTGCTTGCTTCAACTGCGGAGGCATTATGCGATGAAAGTCACATTATGCCGCCGTTGTGGCTTGCAACTGTGCCAGCCTGTTTCAAACCTTGGTTTGTCTCGGGTGTGGAAAATCTCAAGGCAATTGCTCTTGCCGAAAGCCCAACCCGATTCCGAATTCGTAAAATATTCGTTCTCGAAAATTTCCTAAGTCGAGTTTGATAATCGTTGCATTTTTCCACTTACATTGAAATTACCCAAAACCACGCTTCCCGCCACCGCCGCTTCTCCGCTCACTGCTGCTGCGCCCGGAGCTAAAGCTGCTACTGCTTGAACTTGAGGAGCGACTGCTGCTCGAACTCCAACTGCTGCTAGAGGAACCAGAACTGTGATAACTGCCACCGCCATCCCCACTGGCGGCTGATTCTAGAATCTCTCCCAGGATATCGAGCGTGCCAGAAGCCACATTGGCACCTGCTTCGCCGACCGCCTGGGTTCCCTGCCAGAGACTGCCAAAAGGCGTACTTGCTTCGTCGCTGCTGACTGCACTGGTGAGCAGCGTCTCCAAACTTTGGCTGGCATCGGTCAATGAACTGCTCAGTTGGCGAGACATTCTGCTGAGGGAAGGACGGGGGCGTGGAGCATCAGAAGTGGGACTCGCCTCCTGGCTCGTTGAAGGGGTGGACAAAGGCGGCAAACTCGTGGATGAAGTGGCAGGTTGGTCTTGCGACTCGTTCACCGTAGGGCGATTAGGCTGGGTTGTGGAATCACGGCGTGGCTCCCAGGTCGGCGTATAGCTCCAATTAGGAATCGAACTGCCCATGTCACTGGCCTGTTGCAGCACAATCTCTTCAACACCCAGGGCAACGGCATAGGCAAAGTAGCGGTCAAGGATGCGTTGGGCTTGATCGAGGTTTCCATATTGTTTGAGATGGGTAAGGAAGTTACGAAACGCAATCCAGCGCTGTGTCTCCTCCACGCCCGCCGAGGTACGCCGCGGCATCCAGCGGCTAGCGATGATCAAGGCAATACCAGCGACCACGGACGCTGCCGCCGGTGCAACTGCCAACCATCCCAATTCGCCATAGTAGCGCCATGCCAAGAGCAACGCTGCGACCACAGCTAGAATCACGAGCCATTGACCACGCACCAACCAGCGATGGCGCGCTTGCGGCGGTAGTTCATCGAAGAAACGATTGGTCTCATCGCCCATATCCGCATAGACCGCAGGCAACGCCAACTGAAAGCGCCCATAAATGTGATGAAAGGCCGTTTCTTCCTGGACGGGCAGTGCAGCTTGAAGGGCGTTATAAAGGGTCGCCAAATGATGTGGCAGTGCCACGGTCTCACCTGTCGCTGTCTTGACCTCGTCGCCTGCACTCACACTTTTTTCCTCGACCCGTTTCAACGCCAACATGTCATCAAAACGAATCCAGATCAGTCCCAAGTTGGCCAGATGAAAGAGCGATGCCAGTGCACCTTTGACTGAGGGAGCCTCATCGATCAGATAAGCGACAATGGCGGGCGGCAGATTGGAGGGCGGTTCAGGTAAATAATCGGTCACGGCAGGCATGGGCCGATCGCGGCCTAACAAGAACCAGAGCAGATAGACACTGACCACGCCCAAGAGAAGGAGCAAAATCGAACCAACGCCGAAGCCAAGGCGCAGACGTGCCTGCCAAATTTCCGCCTGAACTGCTTCATTGGCTGCGGCCTCGATCATCGCCTGCCATTGAGGAACCGCTCCACTGGTCGCATTGACGGGCAAGCCGATCGTCACCTCCCATCGTCGTCCTGGGGGATAGGCATTGGGCGCGGTGATCAAGGCGCTGCCATCCGACTGCCACTCCATGTTGCCTCCTGCAAGCTTCACCTGGTCATTCGCAACGCCTGGGGGCAGATGCAAGCGCACCTGCGCAGCCTCGACCGTCTGATTACGGTCGGCAAAGACGGCGCTCCACTTGATCTCCTGGCGGTCAGGCAGATGGCGAACGGCACCCAAAACTCGATAGCTTAGCCGAAGCGACGTCTCCTCGCCACGCACCAGGGGTGGGAACTGCCAGTTTAGATTGACCGAGCCGATGTGCGATTCATTGGTCACGACGGTGCGAGCATCGGGGTCGTAACGAATCCAGTCTGACTGTTGCGGAGTTTGGTCGATCTGCAAGCAGTAGATGCAGTTTGTGCTGCCTTCAACAAAACGTTCCTCGCCTTCATATAGACTGATCTGATCGACGCCATCCAGAAAACGTAGCGGAATCACCCGCTCGCCCTGGTCGAGCGCGCCGGCATCGACCGCTAGATGGTGATATTCATCCACCAGCATGGTTCCGTCGGGTTGAAGATTCAGATCGACATCCAACGCCGTAAATCGATACTCCAGCCGAGCGTTGTCTTCTTGAACTTGCCAGGGTTGGCGTTCGGCAGCGACTAAGTTTGCAGGAAAGCCCACCTGCACTTGAAACTGCGTGCCATCGGGGATCGCTTCGCTGGCGCTAAAGGCGACTTCCGTGGGGCTGGTCGTGGTCTGGTAGCTGGGTCCGTAGGCAGTGAATTGCAGTTGATCGGCGGCAACCTTGGCAGGCAATGTCACGGTGACGACGCTGTTCTCCACTTCAATGCCGCTGCGGTC
This sequence comes from Caldilineaceae bacterium, assembly GCA_046328715.1. GTDB lineage: Bacteria > Chloroflexota > Anaerolineae > Caldilineales > Caldilineaceae > JAXLWB01. The sequence continues at coordinate 63,908 of JAXLWB010000056.1, forward strand.
AGCCGGAACGGCACGCCATTCCAACACCGTTTGCTCGGGGTAGACCCACAGTCCACCCACCACCTCGTACTCCAACACAAAGGTGCGCACGTCACCTGCCACGGTCGGCGTATACTCCCAGGAGACAAAAACGGAATTGCCGGTCAGGCCGCTACTAAACGTGTTTGGGACGCTGTCGCCGTGGCGATAGGCAGTCTCGCCTTCATAAATCTGCACATTGCGAATCTCCGTGGTGAGATCAGTAGGAATCTCGGCAAAGGCCGTATGGAATTCACCATCAAAGCGGATCTGCTGGATCTCACGCACCAGAAAGTTGCCATCCGGCTGGATCGTAATGGCGGTGTCGTAGCGTTGATAGGTGATGGCAGGCGTTTGGGCGTGAGCGATGTGGGCGCCTAGTAAAAATAAAACCAGACAAATGAGCGAGCGTGAAAAGGTGCGAGTGGACATGGAGGGAATTGTACAATAGATAGAGGGGTTGGGTCTATCTGAATGACAACGCCAATCCAGCCGATATGTCCTGTTTGGCGCAATTTCGCATGTACTGTAAAAAGTGACAGGATGCACTATCTTGACGTCTTGAGGAGCGAGTGGGATGAACATTGCAATGGAGCTTGAGTTGATCAAGCTAAAGCTTGCCCAAGCAGAAATCTGTGATGCGCAAGTTACAGATGATTCGTTAGTTGTGGACCTAGTCGATGGACGTACAATTTCGGTACCGATTGTCTGGTTTCCGCGGCTGGTCTATGGTTCGC
>JAXLWB010000057.1:0-64260 GCA_046328715.1 Caldilineaceae bacterium
CAACCAGTTTGGGCAACAGATGCTCCAGATCGGTGCCTCGACCACCCTAACCCTGCAAGGTGTGATCAGCGGCACCATCGCTCCCGATCCAGGCAAGACCATCACCGAAACCGCCGAGGCACTCTACTTTGGTTATTTCCAACAGCTCGCCCAGACACCCTACCGCCAACAGGCACGTGCGCTCGAAAATGCACTCGACTTCGCACAACGCCAATACATGGAGTTGCGCGGCCAGGAGCTTGAATTGCAACTGGAGTTGCGCCAATTAAATGGCGGCGTTGCCATCCTCGACAGCGGCATTTGGTCGTGGGCGCTGACTGCGATTGGCACAATCGGCGTGTTACCCAAACTGGTCAGCATGGCACCGGGCGATGACAACTTCGTTTCGCCCTTGGTTGCGCCACCGGTCTTAATTGCGCCGAGCGGCAGCCTGAACGATTATCAGGACAGTGACTTTGCCCGCGATTGGCTTGCCGCCTACGTGGCCAGCGGCGGCACGTTGATCGCCTTGACCCAATATGAGAATGAGGATTGGAAGTTGCTGCCCGGCGGCGAAGTCGAAGGCATCGGCTACAAGGACGACATCTTCTGTAAAGATGCTTCAGTCCACATCGTCAATCCTTCCTACTGGATCACGGGTGTCGAGCGTGATTATCCCGATATCCAGATCGATGGCTCCTTCACCCATTGGCCGAACAATGCCACCATCATTTGGCAACGGCGCACCGGCAACGAAATGCCCGCCATGCTCGAATATGCCTATGGTCAAGGCATGGTCGTCGCCACTGCCGCCTACCCCGACTTTTACATCAACAGCATCCAAAGCCCGGAGGATGTCACCTTTGCCCGCAGCCTCTTTAGCCTGGCCTATCTACGTGCCAACAATCAAAGTGTCTTCGCCACGGTTGCACCCAACAGCCCTGTTGCGCTGAGTTTGGATATCAGCAACAGCATGGCGACAACAGCAACCGAACTACTGCTCACGAGCGACGCCTATGATACCCGCATCGGCGAATCGTGGCGTTGGGCAGTGCATGCACCAGGCTTAGGGCTAGGAACCGGTGCGCAGAAGGTGCCTCTCACGCCTGGCTTGCCCTCGGGCGAGAGTCGCCAGGTGAACTTTAGCTTTGCTGCTCCGTCGCGCAGCGGCATCTATCGCATCAGCGAACTGTTGCGGAATGAGTTTGACAATACAACCGCACTCTTTGGCGGTTTTTACCAGGTGCGATCAAGCGCGGTGGCGGTCGATCTCTTCAATGCTCGCCTAACCAAAGATCAAGATGCTTATGCACTGGGCGAAACCGCCACCTTGACCGTAAGCCTGCGCAACGACCAGAGCATTGCCCGCACCTTTGTCATTACCCCCGAGCTTGGTCTCAGCGCCCCAGTTGTGACCCTCAATGCGGCACCCAACAGCAGCGTGACCCAGGTCTATACAACCCCGGTCACAGCCTATCGCGATGTGCGCTTCAGTGTGGGCGATGCCAACCAACAGCGGCCACAGTTACTCAGCACACTGGTTACCACTCTACGCCTGCGCCGCCCAACCTTGGGCTTTGCCTACGGCCCGGAGCGCACGCTCGCTCAAGTAGCGACGAACTTGCAGGTCACCGTCACCGCCCAGGACGCAGCGCCAGGCTCACCTGTGAACTTTGAGATTACGAAGAATGGTCAATTTGTGGTTAGCAATACGGTGCCGCTAGCCCAGTTCAACAGTTATCTGGCAGCAACCAGTTCATTGCTGCTACCTGCGGCCGCCCCCGGCACCTTCTATCAGTTGCGCGCCGAACTGGACGATCCGCGCTGTGGTGTGTTGGCCTGCGTCATTCGCCAGACAATTCCCGTGGTTGCGGTTGCCTCGCTAAAACAGATCGGCTATCGTCCGCTTCCCCTCACACTCGGCCAGGATAATTCCGATGCACTCAACGTGCTGCTGCTCGGCTCGCCCTTTGGCGGCACGCTGAGCCTGCAAAACCGCCTGCTGAACGAGGAGACAGAGTTAAATACAGGCTCTGCGCAACAAAGCGATATTCCAGCGGCGATTGCGAATCTAACGCTCGATCTACCGCTCTCGAATCCCATCTCGATCAATCAACCGCTGCAAAGTCAAGTGACACTTTCAGCCCTGGCAGACGGTGCAACCCTTGCCCAGACTTCAACCTTAACCCTGCCCTTTACCCTACAAGCGCCACTCTTCCGCCTGCTTGAAGCCACGCGCAAGGCAGGGGAGACACTACACCTCCAGTTCACCGCCCCCAACCTGCTGGAAACCAATCAACCCTTGCTTATCCCAGCCAGCAGCCCGCTCACTCTGACGCTGTTTGCGCCCGAAGGCTATGTGCTCGAAAATTATGTCGTCAATGATGCCCAGGCAGTGGATAACCGGCTGGACTTCCAACTCACCCTGCCCAACTACCTCTACCAAGGTGGGCGTTACTCGTTGCAACTAACCACCCCGCACTTGCTCGATTACACCGGGATGACGACCTTCACCGTGCCAGTCGCTGGCCTTACCTTGGAAACAGCCGCCACTGCCACCGCAGGCAACAACGAAGATTTTGTCCTACGCAATAGCGGCGGAGTCAGCACCCGCTTTGATGGCACGGTACGCCTGCTCGATGAACAACGGTTGGAAGTCGCATCGCTTCCTGTCAATGAAGCCATTGATGTGAGCAATGCCTTTACCGGCAGCCTGACCCTGCCTGCACAACTGCGTTCGGGCACCTATCTGCTGCTGGTAGATGGCTTCAATCATGTAGGGGAGCAGGTGCAATTTGGCAAGGCCATCGCCCTCAACGGACTGCAGTCCAGCCTGACGGTGCAGACCGACCGCATCGCCTACCTCACCACCGACGTGGTAACTAGCACCAGTTTCATCACACCCAGCCAACCCTTGACAGGAGCGACCCTGCGCCTACGCGTGATCAAACAGGGCGGTGCCACCGGGCTGGCGGATGACTGGCGCACAGGTCAAGCCGATGGCGGGCATAGCAGCAGCACCTCGGCCAGCTTTGCGCTTCCCTTTACCCCAAGCTGGACAGCGCCCCATAACGGTGGGCGCGTAACGAATGCGCTTTCCGTCAACGGCGTCGTGGTCGTGGATGACAACAACGCACGCAAGATCCAGGGACGTTCTGCCAGCGATGGCAGCCTGCTTTGGGAGAGCGATTACAGCAATTACGGCTATTACGTCGCCACTTGGGGTGCCAACGCCACGACGCTCTACACCGCGGTCGATCAAACCATCCTGGCGATCAACCTAAGCAACGGTGCGGTCTTGTGGACCCAACTGATCAACAACCGGGTTGAAACGCTGCTGGTGTCCGACACGGCGCTGGCGGTGCTCTATGATTACGGTGGCGGGGGTACCGCTCTACAAGCCAAGCAGCAACCCGGCCTCGCCATGCTGCTGCCCCAATTGGGAATCGACCCAGGCTATCTGCTACTCGACCCTGCCACCGGCACGCTTCGTGGCCAGGTTCTGCAGACCGCACCGGCCTTGCTGGTCGGCAATCAACTGTTTCTCTATCAATATGGCAACGACAACGAGATTGCAGCCTACGACGCAACCACAGGCAGCAATCTCTGGACCACGCCAGTAAACGGCTCCCTCTCAACCCTGGCGGCGAATGATCAATACCTCTTGGTCTTCGCCTACTACAGCAACGAATTGCAGATCTTTGACAGTGCCACCGGCATCTTCCTGCGCTCGCTGACACTGGATCCTGGCTTTTCGCTGAGCACTGGCTTCCAAAACTTCACCCTCAATGGCGCAAGCTTCCACTATGCGGCGCAGCAGTATACCGTGGATGGCCAAGGGATCAGCCTCTACAAAGTGGACCTGAGCAGCGGCAGCAGTACATTGATCTACAATGCCGCGCCCCTCGAATTCCGTGCTCTGGCCAATGGCGGCAACAATCTCTACCTTCTGCGCGATCAGCCGAGCAAACTGCTGATTATCGATGCAGGAACAGGCACCGTGGTCGGCGAGACTGAGATCAGCAACCCTGATGGTTCCTTGCTTGGCTTGACCCTCGGTCGCAATGGGCCGATTGTGATGACAGGCCAAAACGCCATCGCCTTCGCAGCCAGCAGTGGCAGCGGTGCCGGTGCCGACCAGATTCTCTACGAGCAACTTTTGCCGGTCACCACGACTATACCCATCGCCCTGGATGCGCTGCTGGATGGCCTTACCGCCAATTCCCAGGCACGCGGCACCCTGCTGTTGGAAGGGACACTCTTTGGCAGCGAGCCACAGAGCATCGCCAATCCCAGCGCTCGCCAACTCCTGGCGCGTGACCGCACTAGCTTCCGCATCGACGACAGCAGTGCAGCATTGGTGCTGGTCAGTGACTCGCCCGTTGCCCGCCAGAACGTGGCCAGCTACAGCTTAGACGATGTCGCTTCTACGGTCGCCTTCCAGGGCGTGGCGCGCAATACCAGTGCATTACCCAGCACGCTGGCCATAACCGTGGTGCGCAGTGATGGTGTCACCCTCTTTAGCCAGAGTTACCCGGATGTGGCCGCCGATGGTACGGTTGCCTTCGCCTTTAGCGACAGTAATGCACCGACCGGCTACCTAACCTACACCGCTACTAGCAATCTGGGTGGCCTGGCCACAACCAACTTGTTAGTCCGCCCTGCCGATGTCACTGCATCGCTGACGCTGGCCCCGCTCGACATTGCGTTGGGTGAAACGGTCAATGCAACCGTGTTGCTACGAAACCGCAACCCGGATCTGCCCGCCTATCTCACGCTAGATTGGGGAACGAAGCAAGAAGACATCATCCTGGATCAAGGACAGACACTCTCTCGCACTGAAATCTTTACCCCCAGCGCGGCCGGGCTCTTCAACCCCATCGTCCATCTGAGCGGGGATGCAACGGCCAACCTCTCGGCGGCGAGTACGGTCAATGTGCGCAACGAGACGGTTAATGTCGCAGCGTCGATCAGCGGTGTGACTCGTACTCTGGCCACCCTGGTGCGCACGGACGATGCAGCCCTGGAGTTTAGCCTGACCAATCCCGGCAATGAAAGCTTTGACGTGGTAGTCGATTATATTGTCAACAGCCCGTTGCTGCTCGGCGCAGAGACAATCAGCCTGATGCCCTTTGAGACTAGGACGATTCGTGTTGCCCTCAACCGCTTGCCTGCGGGGTCGCATAGCGCCACCTTCACCGTCAAACATGCCCGCCTAGGTACGACGTTGGGCGTGGCCAATATCGCCTTTGCGTTGGTCGAGCCGCAGACAACCATCGATTTGCAAGCCCAACTGGGCGAGATCACACCCAATGGGGATTTGCCTGTGCTGATCAACCTCACGGGCAACCCAAGCAACGATCTACCCTTGAACGCCCTCTTGCTGATAGAGGGAGCCACCTCACTACGCCAGGAGGTGACAATCACCCCCAATGCCACAGTGCAACTTGCGCCCGTGGTTGATCTGCCCAACCTGACTGGACCACAGAATCTTTCAATTAAACTGCTTGCTGAAGATGGCTCTCTGCTTGCCCAACGCGACCTCGCCGTGCAGGGGACATTGCGCCAATCACCGAATGCGCAACTGGTTAGTCTGACTGCGAGCAGCACAACGGCGGGTGCAGTCGTCACCCTGACCGCTACGCTCAACAATCCTGGCCCGGAAGGTGAGGTATTGGTGCGCTTTACCGCCTTTGACCAGAGCGTTGAGAAGCTCGCCACGCTGCCCGCCAATAGCAACGGCATCGCAGTGACCCATGCGATCAGCGCACCCAGCGCCCTGCTTGATGGGAAATATCCAGCCAGCGTGGTCTTTGGCGAAGCGCACCAAAGCACCGACATCACTGTTAGCGGTGTCAAGCTCGCAGTCACCCAGGGGTTGGACGCAGCAGCCTACCAACCCTTTAGCACCGCCACGTACCATGTACAACTGACCGGCATCCAAGGCGCAGCGGCCCAATATGATGTTGCCTTGCGCTATCATGGGGCGGAGCATGAAGAGACCGTGAGCCTGGGTGCTGGCGGTCAGGTGAATCTCAATTGGAGCTTTAACGTCGGCCAGATCAGCGACCGGGTCAGTGTCCTGGTGCGCAACCATGTCAACAACCCCGACGAGCAGGTGCTCACCCTCTACATCGACAGCAGCGATGTGCGTGTGATCGAAGATGAACGTGCCTGGCTGGAAAGCGATCACCGCACCTACCAGGCAGGCGAGCGCGTCAATCTCACCCTGCATCTACTCAAACCAGTCATCAGCGCATTGGTATTGGCTCCCGATGAATTCACAAACAGCGACTACCTGCTTTGGTCGAGCAGTGAGCAGATGTCGATGACCGGTGTCATTACCGGTGCCGTGGGTACGGTTCCGATCAGCTTCCAGTTGCCCACGCTGCTGCCCACCGGACGTTACTTTGTGCGTCTGCTGCTGGATGGCGACGAGAGCACCTTCCCGCTCGATGTCTTTGGCACGGTACTCAACACGGAAGAATTCACGATTGAACATCCGACAGTGAGCTTGACCAGCGGCGACCCGATCACGATCACGGCTCGGCTGCGGCTCAATCAGCCACTCAACAACGCCCGCATCGCCGCCTATGCGGTCGCTCCCGATGGCACAATCCTGAGCTTGGGCGGCGGGGCAACACGGCTACAAAACCTAGCGGCAGGGGTCAATCCCATTCAGTTGACAGGGCTTTTCAACAGCACGCAGAGCGGTGCCCACAAGGTCGTGCTTGCCGTGCGCGATGCGGCATCCTTCCAATACCTGGGCGGCGATAGCAAATTCGTCGAGGCAGGAGCCGCCACGCTGGTTGCGCTGGAGACCGACCAGGGTGTCTATCTGCCAGGTGCGCCAGCGGTCGGCACGGTGACTCTCTACAGCAGTGCACCGGCCACGCTTGCCGTGCGCACTTCGGGTGGCAGCGTCTTGTTCAACCAGTTGGTTACGACGACCGGCTACCAACAATTCACCTTCACCCCGCCCACCGCCAGTGAGATGGATGAAGTGCTGATTGCTACCCTGACCGTCAACGGGAACGAGGTCGCCCGCTTGCAACGTGCCTACAAAGTGGCTGCCAGCTTCGACACCAGCGCCCCACAGATCACGATTGAGCAGCCAGTATCGATTGATCCAAACAAGGAGTTGCAACTGATTCTGCCCACTGCCCAACCCTATGCGCTCACCATCAGCGGTAAGGTGCTGGACAGCAGCCCGATTGTCAGTTTGACCGTGAATGGTCTGCCAGCGACGGTGAATGGGCAAAGCTGGTCGATCCAGCTCTCGTTGCCACGCGGCACCAAATTCCTGCTTGTGCAGGCAACGGATCGTGCTGGCAACACTGGCCAGGCGACCACGACCATCGATCTACAACCTGCGTATGGGGTCAGCTTGAACCTAGCTCCAGCCAGCGTCAATGTCGGCGGACAGATCCAGATCACCTCCGTGATCACGGCGGCTGACCTGATCAGCGGCATGGTGAACTTTGTCTTCAGCCCGACACTCTTTACCCCGGTCAACGGCAACGCCAGCAGCGGTCTACTCAACCTAACCCTGACCCCCAGCCATCCCGATGTCACCTGGCAGGGGATGATTGCGCCAAATGCGCCGGTGACAATTGTCTGGCAAGCGCAGGCGAGCAATGCAGGCAGTGGCGAGATCTTTGCACTGCTCCAGGTCGCTCAGTCGCCATCGCGTACGAGCAATCGCCTGACCTATATGGTGATCGCCGCCCCCACGGCCACGCCGACGCCCAGCGCAACACCGACAAACACAGCTACACCGATACCAACTGCAACCGCCACGCCATCGGCGACGCCCACAGCGACGGCGACGGCAACTGCGCTGCCAACCAACACAGCAACCAGTACGAGCACGCCCACGGCCACGTCGACGCAGACCACGGCTGCTACCTTGCCACCAACCGCAACCCCTTCGCCCACCATGACGCCGACACCGATTATTGCCACCGCTACACCGACGAAGACATCAACTCCGGGTGCTCCGGTGTTGATGGTCAGCACTGATCTGAATGGCACTGCCCCCGGTGTGGGCGAGTTTCGTGATGAGGATATTCTGGCGTGGGACAGCACCACCGACCGTTATTCAATGATTTTTGATGGCAGCGATGTGGGCTGGGGCAACGTCGATGTCGATGCCTTTGCCGTGTTGTCGAATGGCCACCTGCTGCTGAGCAGCGACACCGACTTTACACTGCCTGGCTCGTTGACCGTCAACCATGCGCCGCTGGCGGTCGATGATGCTGATATCATCGAGTTTGTCCCGATCAGCTACGGGGCGAACACCAGCGGACGTTTCCAGATGTGGTTTGATGGTTCGACTTATGGCTTGGATACAGCGGATGAGGATATCGACGCCATCGACTTCGACGCCACGGGCAAGCTGCTGATCAGCGTAGTGAGTAACTTCAATGCGCTCGGCAGCAAGGCCAACGACGAAGATATTCTGCGCTTCACGGGCAGTGGCTTTGAGCTGTATTTCGACGGCTCCGATGTGGGAATGACGGCAGAGCTAGAAGATGTCGAGGATATCTGGCTGAATGGCAAAGATATCTATCTTTCGCTGCAAGGGCCTTTCCTGGTGAGCAGCGACAACAGCCTGGTCGGTCTGCCCGGCGATGTCTTCGTCTGTCGCCAGACCAGCCCCGAACCAAATACTCGTTGCACCTTTAACCTCTACTGGCGCGCTGCGGTGCATGGTTTGCTGGGGAAATTGGTAGATGGCCTAGCACTCGGTGCCTTGCCCACACCACTTAGCCCCGCCGATGTGGAACCAGTCGCCGACTATGTCGATGATACGCAGGTGTTTGATGGGGATGACATCAACGAAGTGAATGCACCAGATGAGACCAGCGATGTAGATGATTCGCTGAATCAGAGGCTGTTTCTGCCGCTGGTGGCGAGGTGAGACAGTAGACAGTAGGTCAGTGAATCAGTAGGACAGTGAGCAAAGGGGACGATACCCTTCGCTCACTTTTTGTATGTTACCCTTACTCCAACAATTGTGGATTCCAGACGATCTCCCAGAGATGACCCTCTGGGTCTTGGAAGTAGCCCGAGTAGCCACCCCAGAAGGTGTCGTGCGCAGGTTTGACAATCGTGGCACCCGCTGCGCTGGCCTGTGCCATAATGCCGTCAACTTCCTCTTTCGAATTGACGTTGTGACCGATTGTCATTTCGGTAGCACTTGCCGGACCAACCGCAAGTCCTGTATCGTGGCTGATACTCTTGCGTGGCCACAACGCCAGGCGCAATCCAGGCTGAAGTTGAATGAAGGCTACTGCGCCGTACTCGAACTCTTTGCCAACAATGCCTTCACTTGGAAAGCCTAACCCCTCGTGGTAGAAGCGATAGGCTGCCTCAAGGTCATCGACGCCTATGGTAAGAACAGTGATTCGTGGTTTCAATTGTCGCCTCCTTGTCGATCATCTCTTGCCCTATATCACAGTGAAGCAACTTGTCATACTCTGCATACGATCCCATCATACCGTTGTTGACGATGGCTTCTGTAATGGTCATGGCATTAATCGTCACATAACCATGGTGAGACTGGCATTTTATGCTGCGACATCTCTCAACAAATCATCGACGTACCCATCCAGCCAACAGACGAGACGAGGAACCCGCCAAGTTTCAGCTTGGCCGACATTCCAGATGACCTGTTGCATCTCATGTTCAATCTGGTAGATGGTCAAGCGCTGGGCCAGATGGGGGACTTGTGTGCATAAGGGTGATGCTGCGAAGAAAGCTCGCAGAAATGGTCTAAAATCGATGTCGGGTTTCGGCGGATATAAACACCAGTGGATGAGATGACATAATTCGAAATCTGCTTCGCCAAACTGCGAACATTCCCAATCGATCACGCCCGAAAATTGCCCTTGGTGAAGTAATATATTTTTGGGATGAAAATCGTTGTGCAGCAGTTTGGGGCCAGTCTGAAAATCCAAGACAGCAACGGATGTTTGCAGGAATTGATGTGCACGTTCAAAAATCTGGATACTGTCTGGCTTCAAGGGTAAGCTTTCAGATGCCCGCTTGAGGCGTTCCCAATAGTTTTGATGACCCTCGCGCCAGGTTCCAGGGAAGTTTGGCAGCGCCGCCACGTAAAGGCCGATGTCATAATGTGTTCCGTTCAATTCGTGCAAGTTGTCCAAAAACTCTGCGACGTCTTTCCCAAGTTGTTTTTGCAGTGCCGCAGTAGTCTCCTGGTAAACATTCACAAAATCATCGCCCGGCAACAAAGTCAAGAGAGTATAGGAGAGGGGTTCGGCGTTCTGCTCGAGTGTACCTGCGTGGAGTATTTTCGGCACAAAATGTAGGGTAGCAACTCGTCGGAATTTCTCCTGTTCCTGTACCATCGAAGTTTTTGATACGCGCAAGAGGAATTCTTGATTAATGAAGAAGATCTGCTTGCCAAAACTGCCAGTCAGCGATTTTAGCTCCTTGATCTCGATTTGATGTGCGGCACAGATTTGGTGTACTTCTGTAAAGTGAATTTCCTTTTTCAAGCTTTTCCTGCCTGATTCATTGAGTATCAATTCTCATTTAGCTGTTTTCAATTTGAAAACATTACTTTTTGTGTAAACTTTAGCAAGTTTAGTAAGATATATAACATGCAGTTGTTAGCCCAACCATCTATTAGTATTCCAGCCAACAAAACCGAAAGGATATTCGAATGACCCATATCATTGCTGAACCTTGCGTCGGTACTAAAGATACCGCCTGTGTCGATGTTTGTCCAGTCGATTGCATCTATGGGAAGAAGGACGATTGGGAGATATTATATATCCATCCTGAAGAATGCATTGATTGTGGATTGTGCGTTGACGCCTGCCCAGTTGAAGCAATTTTCCCAGAGGAAGAAGTGCCAGACAAATGGAAGGCATTTATTGCCAAAAACTACAATCACTTTGGTTTAGATGCACCTTGATCCGATTAGACACTATCCAATGTCCACGCTGGCTAAGATTTGTATTGAACCAGATCTGATCTGCCTTCCCGCAGGAGAATTCTTGATGGGAAGCGAAACAGGCGCAGAGAATGAAAAACCCATACATCCCGTATGGGTTGACACTTTTGCGATTGGGAAACACCCAGTAACCAATCGCGAGTATGCATGTTTTTTAGAAGCAACCAACCACAAACCACCGTTGTTTTGGCAAGCACCCCAGTTTCAACAGCTCGATCAACCGGTTGTTGCGATTTCATGGCATGAAGCGGTGGCCTATTGCCAATGGTTGAGCGCAGTAACTGGTCAACAATATCGTTTACCCACCGAGGCCGAACGCGAAAAAGCAGCGCGCGGTGGCATTGTCGGCCATGAGTATCCTTGGGGCAATGAGCTTCCAATCGATCATCTGGGCGGTCCGAACGCGCCGCTCGATGCTGTTGGCAGCGAAGGCCCCAATGGGTACGGTCTATATGATATGTCTGCCGGAGTTCATGAATGGTGTGCTGATTTTTATGATCCCTCGTATTATCAAGTTTCCTCATACCGCAATCCACCAGGGCCAGCAACCGGTCGCCGTCGTGTAGCGCGCGGCGGTTCTTGGCGCCATCACATCCGCTTTGCGCGCTGCGCCGCCCGCAGCAGCATTCCTCCAGAGATGCAATACAGTGATTTTGGCTTGCGTTGCGCAGCAACAGTCACTTGATGCAGCAGCACAACATTCTACCAATTGTCCTTTGAAAAGCCATGAATATCAGCCATACTTATGGGAAAAATTCATGACTTTTGCAACCGCAATTGGTATGGCTAAAGCTTTCGCTCAAGGATTTCCATACAACTGAACCTGCCCTCCGTAAAAATCGCGCTGCCGGATCAATTTCTTCTGTGCGGCAAACGTTTGCGGGATGAGCCCCCGTGGATCCGTATACGAGTCATGGCTGTAGACCAGCCAGACTCGGTTATGCTCGCGCAACAGTGAAGTGAGACTGGGTATGTCGCTCTCTGTCATCTCGGGTTCCAGGATACCACTTTCGAAGAGATCGAGCGGAACGCCCTCTCTCACGATTTGAAGCGAATACTGTTTTTCAAAGGGTTTGAAGTAATAGTCGAAAGGGATGACCACAAAATTGGAGTTAAAAAGGACCAAATCATCCTTTTCGGCAAAATTAGCCACATAACCGGCGGCGGTGCGCCAATCCTCTTTTTGAAAGAACCGGTAATAATCGGCGATTGAAAAGAGGTTGAGTGCAACCAAACTCCCCAACACCAAGAGCATCAGCGGGCGAAATTTCAGTTGAGCGACACCAGCAGCCAATATCAGCAACAGCGGAATCGTTGTCCAGATCAACGTCCGCCCCCAGAAGATCGGCCGCCAGAGGCTCACAAGCAACTCAGCCAGGAAGGGAATCACAAACAGGGCTGCCAGTAATCCAAATCCCGAGATGCGCTTCCGAAAATGCACTGCGCCTAAAGCGAGCACGAGCAGATACAGCGTCCAGATTGCACTGGTCAGGCCAGTTGAAACGGACGCAGATGGATTCAAAAGGGAGGTCAGAACCTGAATCACCAGTTCCCAGGTGGGTGTCGGGATCCAAAACCGCTGATAGACTGTGCTGGCTTGCTTGACGAAGGGGACGAGCCAGGGACTCCATAAAAGGAGAATAGCGATCTGGGCCTTCACCCAATTGCTCAAGGAGGGAGCATGGAAGGCAAGTTGAGTGACCGGTTTGCTCTTCCACTGTACCAGGATCAGCGCGAGAACAAAGAGATTGGTCGTTACGGGGAAGAGAACGGCTGTGTTGTGGCTGAGCAGAGTCGCAGCCGAGAAGACGATAAATGCAACCCAGGCCAAGTCCGTCTCAACGGCGTGGATGGAATTCCAACGATGGCGGTAAATCCAACTTCTCCACCCTGATTGATAGAGAGTCCCATCCTGGTAGCCACACTCTGCATTGTGCGCTGGCTCAATTGGCCGAGCGCCACGCAACTCATACCAGTATTCCCGGAATTGGCTGCCGATGGGCTTGGCAACGCGCCCGTCGGTGAGCAGTCTGACCAAGGCATAAATAGCTACGGCCGCATTGAAGGTCAGCAGGGTGTACATCCGTGTTTCCTGGGCAAAATAGATATTGAACAGCGAAAGTGCCAGAAATATTGCAGCCACCAGTCCCATCACCACGCCAGAGATGCGTTTGCCGATCAGATAAATGATTGGGATGGTGGCTGCACCGAAGAGAACAGAAAGCAGACGGACGTAATAGGGGGTATCTCCGTTAAGGGCGATCCAAGTATGAAGCAGGAGATAATAGAGGGGAGGGTGTTGGTCAATCTTGACAATCCATTGCAGCATCTCTCCGACACTGTGGCTGGCCATCCATACGCTGAACGTTTCATCCAACCACATCCCCTTCGCGCCGAGTAGAATTAAGCGTAGAAAACCGCCAACCGCTGTGATCGCGACGACCAACCAAGGCGCAAACTCTTCAAGGTCAAATTCTTCGTTCATTGTCTCCTAACTCCTGAATTTGGGCATACCCAAATTCATTAAGTCAGCATGAGCCCCAGATTCGGCAGCATAGGCCAGGGTCTTAGAAAGTTATGTTGCGTATGGGTTTCACAGCTTGAAGCGAGGAGGGAGGATAGGAAACAAGATCCGAAAGAGCGGAAAAATGGCCTAGATCTTTAGACAAGCGATCTCTGTTCCCACCAACCTCGGCAGGAAATCACAGCGCACAACAACTTACTCTTATACGACCTAACTCTGCTCTATTATACCATACTTTTACGACAATGATTCTGTCAAGTGTAGTATTCTCGGCCCTCGCCGGTCTAAAAACCAGGTCACAGGCGTAAGTTGATTGACCTAATCGCCTTTGTTGCTTCCATCTGCGTGCACCACTCATCAAACTTTTGCGCGGTCTGAAGGGCGGGTATGCTCGAACGGTTGCCAACCCTTTGCAAGGCACGACCAGCAGCAGCTTTGATGGGGTATTCTTCCTTGGGATCTTCAAGATAGGCGTGCAGGATGGCACGGATCTCGTCGTCCGCTTCGCCGATATCATGCAAGGCAAAGAGCACCGCCTGCTTGACACGCCCGCGGCAGCGCCAGGCATCTAGGGTGGAATCGTCTACTTCGTGGTCAAAGCTTGCCGTGATCGGGCCGATCTGTTCTGCCATACGTGTGTCATCGGTGCTGTTGGTGAAGTGGGCCGGAGTCTGCGTGTAAAGTGGGCGGGCGTTCTCGATGCTTAGCATCTCCTTCAGCAGCGGCAGCCAGCGCCGATCCTGACTCTGCCCTATCGCCACTGCCGCAGCATAACGAACCCGCCAGTTCTCGTGTAAGGCCAAGCGCTCTAGTTCGGCGGGCCGGGTAAAGGCCGATTCCATCAATTCATAGACGTTCATCACGCGCTCCTTTCGAGAGCCTACATACGCATCAGAGCCCCGCACGTCAGTAAGGGGAATGCCGGCCCCTTACTGACGTGCGGGGTTCTGACGTGCGGGGACCTGAACTACGCTCTTCTCGACCAGCTAATGCCACAGAAAGACTTTACCGATTGATCCCCATCACCGACACGTCACTACTGTTCACGGTATGCAGTAATGCATAAGGAACCTGATAGACCTGTTGATCCGTAACCAGACGGATTGCGCCATCCACATAGCTAGCCGAGAGCAGCTTTTCTTCCGGCACCGGATAGCAGAGGGTGATACCGCCCGTCATGCCCATCGTCCCGTCGCCGCCGCCTTCGTAATGGCTGATCGGAACATCGGTGCGTAAGACAATTTCGATCTCGTCTAACGCTTCTAGATGAGCGGGCAGGGGAACATGGGGTGCAATCAGTTCGCCCGAGGTAGCATAGGGTGACAGATCGATTGGCTGACCGTTGAGATAAAGCTGCGGACGCGTCATGCCAACGGGCAATTTAAGCCAGGCTTTGCCCGATTTTTTCCTTGTTATCTTGCGATACCACCAACGGGTCACAATCGGCACGGAGGCTTCCATATGGGCAGGCAGGAGCATGGGCAAGTACAAAGTAGAACTCACCAATTGGGGCAAGACGCTTGCAAAGGTCAGGTCGGCGCCAGGGTCAGGCAGCGACTGGAAGTCGCTCAAGCGTTCGGCCGGTGCAATCGTCCTCGAAATCCAGGCGATGAAGAGCCGATGCGTTTGCGCCGCCTCAAGCGAGAAGTCAGCAATCAGCGAACGTCGATCCGGCTTGAAAGGATGGCTGGTCACCGTTTCGGTGTGGATGGTCTGTTGCCCTCGGTTCAAAAGTTCGATCAGATGCAGGGTCACGCCTTCGGGCGTCTGGATCTTGACGCCTGCTTCACTGGTCACCAAATCGGGGCGCAATAGAAAGCGGGAGGTGATGCGATGGGGCTGGGCAAATTCCACCCAATCTTCGACCGCAAAAAAGCGCTCAGCACAGAGCGTACTCTTGCGCTGCACCGTGAGCACGTCGGGGTATCGCTCCTGGTAGAGTGGCGTCACGTCACAGTGGATCGTCTTTTGTGTCAGATCGGCTGTGGAATTGCGAAACTGTTGGCGTTCGCCGAAGATACGCAGCCCTTCCCAATCATCGACCAGGATGATCGAATGGGCACCGCCACAGCCATCGCCATAGTTGTAGACGTCCTCACCACCCATCGTCAGGAACGAAACCTGGCGGAAGGTATCGGCAAAACGAAAACGGGGAACGCCTTCGGGTGCAGGGGAGCCATCCGCCGAGAGCGGCACCCCATAACCGTTGAAGAGCACGGCGTTCGGATTGACATGAGCACGCGTAGGAATTTCAGGAGCGGACTCATCCCACATCTGCATCACATAGAAGTTCTGATCCCCGCTTACCAGTGCCCCGCCCACCTCCGGCTCGAACCAACTGCGACTGTTTTCGCCCACTTTGGGTAACTGCTCGGGCCACCAGATCAAGGTCCAGACCAGGTCATCATAGGCCCAGCCAACGCCGATATCGTAGGTCCAGATGCACTCCTTCTCTAGGATGTCGTAAAAGATCGGTTCGCCCGTATGCCGCGCAGCATAGGCAATGGGAGAGCGCACGCCAAATTGATAACCGTAATTGTCCCAAGGTAGCAACAGCCCGCCCGGCATCCACTCGCGCGCCACCATGCGCAATACGTTGATGGGCAGACAGCCGCCAGTGGTGAACGCACGGTAGAGCAACCCCGTTTCACCCGTAATCCGTTGCAACAACTCCACTGCCAGCGGAATCGCCGGACCGTTGACACAGTCCATGTACGAACTACCTTCACCGCTGTAGCCCGAGGGCGGCATGTCGCCGATCATCGTGGGCAGGCGGCGAAGGCCATCATCAAGCATGCGTTGCGCCATCTTTGATGGATTGTCGCCTTGGGTAAAGATGTAGCCTACCAGTGCATTGCTGAAGGCCAGCGAGAGGGCTTGATTATCGACACATTCGGGTTCGGGCTTGGTGCGCAGGCCATAGAAGAAGTTGAGAAAGTGATACTGGATCAGTTGCTGCGCCATCTCCGCCTGCTCGGCTCGTGCAAAGGCCCCCAGCGTACAGAGCCACTGAAAGTAGAGGCTCCACTTGGCATGTGGAAAGGCAAAACACCAAAAGTGAAATTGCAGCCCGGTTGAAAAGGTCATCGGGTTGAGTTTGCTGAGGTAAGTGCGTAGTACCTGACGAGCATTCTCGATATCCTGCGCCTCTTGCGTGATCAGCGCCACAAAGGGGGTGAACCAGGGGTAGTTCATCGGCGCACTACGGGCACTATTTTTGAGCAGTCGCCACAGTTCGGAGCGGCGGCCCGTCTGCTCTTCCAGTGCCCGAACCGATCGGCGTAGTTCGTCGATGTCATCAAGGAGAAGTGGTTGATGTAAGAGCATAGTAGGTCAGTGGGACAGTAGGACAGTGAATCAGTGAATTAGGACTTACAGAAGACAGGATAAATTGTAGAACAAGATAGTTTCTTATTCGTTTTTTCCAGTAAACAGCGCACAAGAAAGTATCTTGTGCTACGGTTAGCTACAGCGTCTTGCGTTAGGTCAGTGAATCAGTGGTCACTGTCCCACTGTCCCACTGGCCTACTGTCTTACTTTTGTATTTACAACTTGATCGCCCCTGCCGTCAGCCCTTCGATAAACTGGCGCATGGCGAAGAGGAAGATGATCAGGAGCGGCAGCGCAGCCAGGACATAGCCTGCTGTGAGCATCCCATAGTCGCCGGGATGGGCTTGGGTGAGATAGGCCAATCCGACGGTGAGTGGGCGCTTATCAAAGGTTGGGATGGTCACCAGCGGCCAGATGTAGTCGTTCCAGACCGAGACAAAGACGTTGATCGACATCAGCGCCAACATCGGACGCAGCAGCGGCAGGGCCAGCGAGCGGAAGATCTGGAATTCGTTGGCGCCATCAATGCGCATCGACTCGAAGAGTTCACGCGGCTGTTGGGCGACAAAGGTACGCATGACAAAGACCCAAAAGGGCTGAGAGGTGCCAGCGCAAAAGAGGATCACCGGTAACGGCGTATCGAGGATGCCCAATTTCCAGGCGAGCGTGAAAGAAGGAATCAGGTTCATGATGCCGGGGAGCATCATCTTGGCAAAGAGAATGCCAAAGAGCAGATTCTTCAACGGGAATTCCAGCCGACCAAAGGCATAACTCGCCAGAGCCGTGACAAAGACGGTCAACACGGTCGAGCCTACTGCCATCACCACACTGTTCATTGTCAGCGGGGCAATGTACTGAAAGGCGACCACGTAGTTTTCGAAATGAAAGGGCGGCTGGATCGCAAAGAACTGATAGACGATCTGCTCTTTGTCTTTGAGCGACATCATCAGCATCAGCACGAGTGGAAAGAGCAGCGCCACGCAGACAAAGATCAAGACACCGTTCTTAAACCACTCTGCCTGTTGGATTTGCCGTCTATAGTTTGGTGCAATCATCCTTACCCTATTCCTCGTTGCGCAGGAACTTCATCGTCAGCAGCGTGATAACCAGCGAGATGGCGAACATTACCAAGCCTAATGCCGAAGCATAGCCATACTTCTGGCTTTTAAAGGCGGACAGGTACATATACAGGCCGGGTACCATCGACGAGAAGCCCGGTCCGCCTTTGGTGAGGATTAGTTGCACGCTGTAGCCTGTGATTGCCGCCGTAATCGTGCCGATCAGGTTGAGTTTGAACTGTCCCAGGATGAGTGGCATCTCCAGGCGAAGAAACTTCTGAATCGGCCCCACCCCATCCAATGCGCCCGCTTCCCAGACCGATTCATCAACGCTCTTCAGTCCACCTAGATAGATCAGCGCCGCATTGGTTGTTACAAAGGGGAAGCCCATAAAGACCAAGCACCACTTGACCAAGTTCGAATCACCGAGCCAGGTCTGCTGCCACTCCTCCAACCCGATTGAGCCGAGTAGCTTGTTGAAGAGCCCATATTGCGGGTTGTACATAAACTGCCACATCAGAATGATGATCAGCCAGGGCACCACCATGGGGATGCAGAAGAGCACGCGGTAGAGATATTGCGCCCTGAGGTTGCGGATGCGAAAGAGAATGACGCTGGTGATGATAGTCGGGAACATCAGGATCACCCCCATCACGAGGAAGAAGAACATGTTCCCGACTGCAACCCAAAAGACATCGTCGTTGAAGATGCCCGTAAAGTTATCCAGACCGACAAAGACAGCCGTGTTATAGCCATCCCAACGATAGAACGAGCGGTAAATCCCCTCCACCATGGGGTACCAGTCGAAGAGCAGGTTCATGAGGATGGCAGGCGCAATAAACAACAGCCCCATCATCGCCTGCTCGCTGAACTTTTTGCTTCGCTGTCGTTTGAGATTTTTCGCTTGCATGGGATTCACAGGTCCAACATCGTAAGACCCCTCTCTATCTCTCCCCTGCTAGGGGAGAGGACTGTCACGGGACAGAAGTAGTAAATTCTTCTCTCCCGTGCTGACTTCCGCCTGCCTAATGAAATTTGACTAACAAAATCGGTAATGATTAAGTTAGGTCATAAAGCTAAAATGGAGGCAAGATGACCCAACGAAGGAAGCTAGAATTAAGTGCGAAAATGCACCAAGAACTGGTTGAATTCGCGAGCAGACGAAACAAGAGTATGTAAGAGAACGGTGTGCGGCCATCCTGAAAATCGCCGAAGGAGCCAGTGCGCACCAAGTGGCCAGGAAGGATTGTTGCGACCACGCGCCAGATACGGTGTATGGCTGGATGGATATACTGGAAAAAGAAGGAGTAACAGGGCTGCAACAGCATAAACAGGGTGGGAAGCGAAGGAGGCATCTTTGACCGGCGAGACAATTGGTGAATCTGTTGCGACAAGGCCAGAAAGCACGAAGCAAAGTACCAAGGCAGAAGAACCGGTCACACCCAGTCCAGCAGGAGTTGTGCAAAGCCGTTGGCAGTTGACGAGTATTCGGCAAGCCGTGCCTTGGCTGCAGAACTATTCGCTGAGCGGGGTCTGGTACCTTCTGCGACGTTATGGTCTGAAGTTGCGCACCGCCAGTGTGCAACAATACAGTCCCGACCCGGAATATAGGAGCAAAGTGGAACAAATGCTCACCTGTTTGCGCCAAACTGCCCAAGCCCCTGCTTGAATGCGTCTTCTTGTTTATGGATCAGATGGGCTATTACCGCTGGCCAGAACCAGGTGAAGTGTGGAGTGAAGGCGCACCCGCCCAAGCACCGCAAACTGACCGCCAAAACAGCAAACAGGAGCAATGGCGTCTGATCGGCGTGCTGAATGCACTCACGGGGCAAGTCAACTACTTGGATGGCTATATCGTTGGACGTGCCAAAGTCATTGCGATGTATGAGCAAATTGCCACCACCTATGCCTGGGCAGACCGTATTTTTGTGGCACAAGATAACTGGAGTATTCATAAACATGAAGATGTCACAACTGCTCTGGCCAAACTACCAACCATTCAACCCGTTTGGTTGCCCACCTACTCGCCTTGGCTTAACCCGATTGAGAAACTGTGGCGTTGGCTCCGTCACGACATTCTGACCGCTCATCGTTTGGCCAGCGATTGGCCGCTCTTACGCAAACATGTCAATGGCTTCTTGGACCAGTTTGCCACAGGTTCCCAATCACTTTTGCGCTACACTGGTTTACTTGGCTCCGGTAAGCTCGCATCCGCCATTCGTACACCTTGATTACCGTTTTTGAATTTCATTTTTCATTAGGACACATACCGAACGAGGCGGGAGTTGCCCCACACAAACAGGTGCTACTTATAATAGGTCTGCATCATCTCCAGCCGCAGTTTGAGGTTTTCGATCGTTGCTTCCTGCGATTTGATGAGCATTTCCGAGTCGTTGGCGGACTTCATCTCGGCCAGTTTGGCTTCGGCAGCGGTGATTTGTGTGGCATAACCATCAGTTCCTAGCATACTTTCAACATAGCCCTTCGAGGCGTTCTGGGAGGATTCGGCTACGCTCGTCTTGTACTTCTCCAAATCGATATTGCCAAGCAGAAAGTCCTGCGAGAGACCAGGCCAGATTGCGCCATCGCCCCATTCGATAAACGAGGAACCGACCACTTCACTGGCGGTGGACTTTTCGACCGGGTTGACAAAGCCCTTGATCTCCTCAGGGATCGGAACTCCGTCTACAGGCGAGAAGGATTTGGCAATCGCTACGTATTTGGTCTGCTCCTCGACACTTGACATAAACTGGAGGAAATCAATCACCGCTTTTGCCAGTTCTGGGTTCTTCTCAACCGTGCTGTTGACGGTGAAGCCATAGTCCTGCTGATTGGGTGGTGCGTTGTATTTGCCAATCGCAAAGGGCGAAGTCTCACTCGTGATGACCGGGATGGGAAAAATACCCCATTTGAACTTATCACCAATCAGATCGGCATAGCCCTGAAAGTCCCAGAAACCGGATTGCAAGAGGGCCGCCTGACCGGTCATAAAGAGATTCGGTGCGTCCGCTTCTGCTGTGCCGGCCCAACCATCCTGCCAATATTGGGCATAATCCTTCCACAGGTTGAGCATGTCATCATAGTAATCAGCATTGCTCAATTGGCCGTTGGCCAGCGCAATGTAGACTTTGTCCCAGTAAAACTCCACGCCACGATTGCCTGAATTGTACTTTTCATCATAGAACTGGTTGACATACTTCTCGCCAAACTGATAACCGATCTGCCCCAACGACCAGCCGATCCAGCGGCCATTGTCAGCCGCGATGGGAATGATACCTTTGTCTTTGAGTGTCTTCAATACGGTGCGGAATTCTTCCCAGTTCTGCGGCGTTTTTTCTGGGTCTAGGCCAGCTTTGACAAAGAGGTCTTTGTTATAGAAGAAGGGGACACCAATCGATAGCTTGGCGTTGCTGTCGCTCGGCACGAAGAAGATACCACCATATTTGTTCGAGGAGCGAACACCGGCAAAGCTCTCCTCACCGCCAGCAAACGAGTCGATCCAGCGTGCAGTACTGGCATAGGGGCTAGGAGCATTGAAGGCATTGTTGAGGTTGTAAAGCACACCTTTGTTGGAATATTCGCCAAACATCCACGGCTGCATCTGGATGATATCCGGCGCACTACCGGAGACGAACTGGGTGTCGAGCAGTTCTTTGTAGCCATCCAGGGGTTGATAGACAAACTCAAAGGTTACCTTCGGGTGTTTGGCGGTGTAATCGTCGGTAATCTGTTTATAGCCAGCATAGTATTTGGTGCCACTATCGGGGCCATGCCACGTCATGATCTTGATCGTAACCCCATTTTGGTCCGATGGGGCATTGGGAGCGGCGGCGACACACCCCGCCAGCAACAGGGATACAACAAGCAATATCATCCACAGATTTGCGATCATTCTCCTAGCTGACATCGTTTTCTCCTTTGGGTTGAGAAGAGTTGACTGGCTTGCTATGTGATTGTACTCAATGGAACTCGGGATCTAAGGCGATTCGTGGGTGCAGGTATTTTAGTGCAAGCGGGATTTGATGACAACTTTTGTTTACGTGAGGAGACGGGCGAGGTGAGAAGGGAAGACAAGAAGACAGGAAGACAAAGACTTTACTGTCCCATTCATCCTGTCTTCTTGTCTTCTGGTTTTCTTGTCTGCCTTTTACGCTTTCGACCAGCGGCCCCAGGCGACAAAGGCGGCCAAGGCACCCAAAATCAGCGTCGGGACAATATTGCCAAATTCGCCACGCGTGATGTGAAAGATTGTTGCTAACCCCATGACCGTTGCTAACCCTACACCGGCCCAAGCCGTCAACTTAGGTTGAATCTTGGTAGCTTGAGGAAGAACCACGCCTAAAGCACCGGCAACCTCTGCCAGACCGATAAAGCGCACAACCAGTGCTGGCATTGCGGTAACCCATGCCATGGCGGCGGCCAACCCATCAATCGGTTGGGAAAGTTTCATTGCTCCTGCGGCACCAAAAGCCACTAATAAAAGGATTTGGACAATCCAAAGCACAATATTCATTACCGTATTCTCCTACGTGTATTGCGCCAATACCGAGAGATAATTGGCAAAATTCTGAGGTCCCAATTCAGCAAGCAAACTCGCAAAGTCGAGTGACTTGCGGTCGAAGATGATGTTACCGTTTTTGCGTGGCCACTCCTCAGACAAGCGGTCCCAAGCCAACTCGATACCATTGAAGTCAGGGTCGTGCAGGTAGATCGCCTCGTGGGTGCCGTGATCGGATGCCCCATCGATGCCCCAGCCACCATCCAGCAGGCGCTTCAAAGCCGCTGCCAAGTCATGACGGGTGGGATAGTTGATGGCAAAGTGATAGAGCCCCGTAGTGCCTGGTGCGGGGGGCTGACCACCAGCACTCTCCCAGGTATTCAACCCCAGGTGATGATGATAACCGCCAGCCGAAAGAAACGCCGCCTGCTCGCCAAAGCGCGTGATCAGGTCAAAGCCCATTAAACCATGATAAAAGTCGACGGAACGGTCAATGCTGGACACCTTCAAATGAACATGACCAATACGAGTACCCGCAGGAATGGATGCGTTGGACATAGTGAATACTCACCTCGAAAGAAAATGACAAAACAGACGTGATGCGTGATGTGTGAATGACAGACTATCTCGATTCGAGAATCGTCAAGAGTAGATAAGAGAACCTACTCATTCACGCATCACGTTTCACGTTTCACGGAATTACTGCTTCACCAACTCCAACTCAATATCGACGTTGATCTCTTCGCCCACCAACAGGCCGCCGGTTTCCAGTGCCACGTTCCATTCCAAGCCCCAATCTTTGCGGTTGAACTTGGTGTGGGCTTCAAACCCATAGTTCTCGGTGCCCCACGGGCTTTTGGATTTGCCGCTAAACTCGACATCGAGCACAACCGGGCGTGCCGTACCGCGGATGGTCAGATCGCCGTAGAGCTTGGCTGTGTTAGCGCTCGTCACCTCAACCCGATTGCTCTTGAAGGTCAGATTTGGAAAGGCTTCGGCGTTGAGAAAATCAGGCGACTTGAGATGACCGTCGCGCGCATCGTCGCGGGTGCTGATGCTGGCAGCATCAATCGTAATATCGACGGTCGTGTTGGCCGGATTGCTCTCGTCCAGGTTGACACTGCCGCTAAACTTACGAAACTCACCACGAACTTTGGAAATCATCATGTGGCGTGCGCTGAATTGAATGTGTGAGTGACCGTAGTCGATTTGGAATGCCATAGTATACTCTCCTTGATTTATGTTGATAGGTTTTTGCTGATTATTTAAATTTCTCTAGAGACGCGGATATTAGGAAGCGCGGATCGTTGTATTTACTGCAATAATTCGCGTTACCAAATATCCACGTCTCAATAGACAACGCGGATCAACATGGCACATTTGTAGGGGCATCCGCTTGCCGGTGCCCTGGGGCGACCGCAAGGGTACGCCCCTACAAAATGTGCTACCTCTATTTGTGTTGTCTATTAGGCTTGATTTCTTACTTCTCGTTGACAACAAACAAAATGCCGTTTTGCGCCGGGTCTCGAACAAACAGACCGTCGCTCCGTTCCTCAAACTTAGTGTGATCCTGAGCCAATCGTTCGATCAGAGCCGTCTTCTCGCCTGCATTCGCCAGTTGAATCACATAGTGACGCAGTCCAGTGGCATCTGCGGGCTGCGGTGGCGCACCGACTCCAGCCCAAACATTCGTGCCCAAATGGTGGTGATATCCGCCAGCAGAAAAGAAAAGGGCGTTGTGCCAGTCCACAATCAGGTCAAAGCCGACCACATCCCGGTAGAAATGCAGCGTTGGGGGCAGATGGGCTACATGCAGATGCATATGACCGAGGGTCGTCGTTGGCTCTAGCCCTTGCCATGCTTGATCTTCAGGTTCAGACTGTAATTCACGCAAGATGCCCTGATAGTCGAGCGGCAAGCTCCCCATCACGACATGACCATTTTCATACTTCCATTCCTGGCGTGGACGATCCCGGTAGACTTCAATCCCATTTCCATCGAGATCAGAAAAGTAAATCGCCTCGCTGACCAGGTGATCGGAACCACCGATCTGGACGCCATATTCGACTAGGTTGCGCAACACCTTCGCCAGCGCCAAGCGTGACGGGGTCAACACAGCAAAGTGATAGAGGCCGCTGTGATGCGTCACATGGCGGGCGTTGCGTAACTCTACCAACTGCAAAATATCCTCGCCGCCTGCCCCCAAACTTGCCCAACCGTCGCTCTGATCATGTACATGGAAGCCCAGTACTTGCTGGTAAAAGGCCAGCGAGTGCTTCAGATTCGACACTGTCAGTTGCACCGCACCTAAGCGTGTCGCCGGATGAAGTTTTGTTGTAGCTTCTTGCACAGCCACTGAATTCATAAATCTCTCCAATCAAAGGGGCAGAGTGGAAAAGTGGCAGAGTTACTTGTCCACCGTTCTTAACGTTTGCGTCCGCTCTGTTTACCTTCTCGAGCGTTAGTTTCTCATAGGGGTGTCCTACTGAGTGTCCCAAGTTTAGTGGCATAGGTGTCCCACTTGGTGTCCCAAGTGAATATAGTGAATAAGGACAAGGTGGCAGGGTGACAAGGTGGCAGTTGGAAATTCATGATCCGCAATTCGTCACTCGCAATTCGCAATTCGCAACTCGCATGTTATGATGCCACTTCTATGACGACTGTGCGCCTGGCTGTGCTTGGGCCATTGCAAATTCACCGCAACGACGAGTTGATCGAACTGAACATTGCCAAATTGCAGGCGCTGCTTGGCTATCTTGCCGTGACGCGCACGGCCCATTCACGCGAGCAGTTGCTGGGATTGCTCTGGGCGGAAAGTCATGCCGATGCAGCCCGCAAGAATCTGCGCAATCGGCTCTGGCAGTTGCGCCAGTTGCTCGGTGAAGATGTGGTGGTTGCCACAGGCGATAGTTTGGCGCTAGCTGATTCGGTCAGCAGCGACGTAGCCAACTTTGAGCAAGTTGTGAACGAGTCATTGCAGAGTAAAGAGGTTAATAGCAAGCTGTTGGGTGCTGCACTTGATCTCTGGCGTGGCCCCTTACTCGATGGTCTACAACTGAGTGAAGCGCCCGACTTTGAACTCTGGTTGACTACCGAACGAGAGCGGCTGGGACAACTCTACCGCCGTGGTATGGAAGCGCTGATTGCGGAGCGCCAGCAACAGTATGATTGGCCGCAGGTAATTGCGTTAGCCCAACAAAGCTTACGCCACGACCCACTACAAGAAACACTCCACCAAGCCTTGATGCGTGCCTATCACGAGCAGGGACAACGCACCGAAGCGCTCCGCCAATATGAGACGTTACGCACCTTGCTCAAACAAGAGTTGGACGTTGAGCCGATGGCTGAGACTACGTCACTTTACCAGTCAATCCGCAATCACGGATCACGGATCACGGATCACGAGTCATCTACTCACAGCCCCATGCTAACACGTGGGGTTCTGACATCCACACTCCGCACCTCCACTTTCATCGGGCGCGAGCCACAACTGGCGGCACTCGATCTCGCTTTTACGCAGGCGAGTCAGGGTTTCTGCAAAGTTGTAGTCTTGAGCGGTGAAATGGGAATTGGCAAGAGCCGTCTTTGGCAGAAATGGATGAGCCGACTGCCTGCACCGCAAGTGGTTCTGGAAACGCGCTGTCTCAACACAACACAGACCGTGCCCTTTGATCCGCTGCGCCGTTTGCTTGATAGTCCGCCCAGCCGTGCCCACTTTTCTCGGGTTGGTTCACAACTGCTACCGGTTTGGCAGCGCGAGTTGATTCATCTCGCCCCGGCATTGCAGCCCGACCGTGCACTTCATGAAGCGGCAACCCTGCTGCCCCCAAGTGAAGAGCGTACCCAGATCGCCGAGGCGCTGACTCAGTTTATGCACAGCTTTTCAGCCTCGCCCCTGGTGCTCTTTATTGACGACCTGCACTGGGCAGATGAGGCGACGCTCAACTGGCTGCTTTACTTCAGCGACCGCATGTTGCATGAGCCGCTGCTGCTTGTCGCTGCTTACCGCAGCGAAGACGCGCCCGCCTCGCTTGTCCGTATCCTGGCCCAGTGGCAGCGGGAGGGACTGTTGCAACGGCTCCCCGTCCCCAAGTTTACGGCACAGGAGACCGCCAACCTGCTCCATGCGCTGGGCAGCAACACCGACATGGTCGATTATCTCTACACTCAAAGTGGCGGCAATCCCTACTATCTCACCCAACTAAGCGACGTCGCTGTCGATGGTGTCCCAGCAACCCTGGCCGAGTTGATCCAGGCCCGGCTGCGCTATCTGCCCGAAAGCACTCAGTCCACGCTCCAGGCGGCGGCGCTGTTGGAACCGAATATCGACCTCTTCACCCTACGTCACACCTCCCAACGCAGCGAAGATGAAACACTCGATGCACTCGACCTGCTGCTCACCAACGGCATCCTGCAAGAGCAATCCGAGCGCTACGAGTTCACCCATCCATTGGTTGCCACTGTAGTGCGCGACGGGCTGAGCAACGGACGCCGCAAACTCTATCATCGCCGCGCGGCTGAAGGCATTGCAGATCGCTATCGTGACCAACTCTCACTCGTGGCAGGCGAGTTGGCGCGCCATTATGGCGAAGCAGGCGAGCGGATCGAGTCGGCCCGTTTTGCTGAGATAGCGGGGGAAGAAGCGCTACAAATCGGTGCCAGCGAAGAGGCGCTGCGTTTCTTTCAGCAGGCAAACGCTGTTGAGTCCACTCCGGCTCGTCAGTTGGGCATCGGTCTGGCGTTACTATTTTTACCGGGAAAATTGAGCGAAGCACGGGTTGCCATGCAACAGGCGCTGGAACAATCCGAAGCAGCCGGCGACTGTCGTGGCACGATCAAAGCGGGTCTACGGCTGGCAGGTAGTTACATCAGCGAGCAGGATGGGGCGCAAGTTCTCTACTGGACGCGACGGGTGCTGCCCGATCTAGAGACGGTCGATGATCCTGAACTGCAAGCCAGCGCTCACTATTTGATGGGCACCGCCAAATTTCGCAACGGCTATTCGATGAGCGAAGCCGCCGCCCACTATGCCGAAGCGACGCGCCTGAGCAAAGAAAAACAGTTTGAGTCAGAGATTGAGCTGATGAGTTGGTTTGAGTGGGGCAATCTGCATCTGCATCAAGGTGACTATGCGCTGGCCGTGGAAAAGTTTCAGAAGGCGCGCCAGCTTGCCCATTCGGGTCGTAGCATTCTTTTTGAAGCTCTAAGCCTGAACAACCTAGCCTACGCCAATCTGCTCAAAGGCGATTTGGAGGCAGCCAAAGCAGCAATTCAGACAGGCATCGCTCACGCCGAACGCTACGCCCTGCTCGCCCCTCGTCAATACCTCTTCAGCACCAGCGGCGAAATTGCCCTGGCGCAGGGTCGCATCTCAGCAGCAGAAGAATCCTTCCAGCAGGCGCTCGCCTACGCTGAAAAGTACGCCAACCCCACCTTTGCCGCCAACGTCCATGCCCATTTGGGGCGTACGGCCCTGGCCAAAGGAGATTGGAACACAGCTTTCACCCAATTCACCACCGCCCAAGCCGCCCTACAAGGCGATGCCACCCATCACCTACAGGGGCAGATCGCGCTCTGGCTCACTGAATTGCACCTGCAACGGGGAGAAACCGAAGCCGCCCAAGCAAGCCTGCAAACAGCCGAAACCATTGCCACCAAGGGTCAATATGCCGGACTCCTCGAACAAGCCGCCCATCTGCGGGTCAAGCTGGGTGACAGTAAGACAGTAAAACAGTAAGACAGTGTGTCAGCAACTACTGTCCACTGTCCACTGTCCCACTGTTCTACTCACAAACCAATCTCCATCACCGTCACCAACTCACCCCGATAGTCAACTTCTTCTAGCGGCACCCAGCCCATTGACTTGTAAAACTCCTGGCGATCATGGGTGATCAGGTAGAGCTTCGGGTAGCCCAGTTTCGCCGCCTCTTCGGTCATACGCTGGACGAGTGCGCGGCCCACGCCGCGCCGCCGCTCCTCCGGCAACACAAAGACGCTGGCCAGAAAGGGTGTTAGGTGCGGATGGCTGCTCAGATCGTTCGCCACCAAACTGGCCGAGCCGAGCAAAGTCTCGCCCTCCCAGGCAATCACTGTGCTTGGAATGCCCGGTCGTCCTGTGTGCGATTGCAGGCGTGCCACACGTTTCTCTAAGGTCTCGCCTACGTTGAGACGGCCCCATTCATTAAAGAGCCAAACGGCGAGTTCGGGGATGTATTGGGGATGATCGGCTAGATAGCCTAGTTGCATTGTGCCTCCTCGTCTATGTTTTGTTACAATTTCTGCTATCCCAAAAGCTTACCCTAACTAAGTCTTCCAGACAACAACCATTCTACCGTCCTATTGGACCTAAATTGAAAGGCTACCCTATGTCCGCCACATCCACAACCGCAACCCAACAGCTTTCCACCTGGCTTGCAGCCTTCAGCGAGGCGTTAGCACAGGCCGACCTCGCTGCCGTGCAAGCGCTCTTTGCCGCAGAATGTTACTGGCGCGACCTGGTCGCCTTTACCTGGAACATCAAAACACTGGAGGGACAAGCAGCCATCGGCGAGATGCTGGCAGCACGCCTGGGCGAAGTGCAACCCAGCCACTGGCAGATCGAAGGGGAAGCCAAAATCGGCGAGGATGGCACAGAGGGCTGGTTTAGCTTTGAGACTGCGGTCGGGCGGGGCAAGGGACATCTTCGCCTGCGCGATGGCCAATGTTGGACGCTGCTGACCACGTTGAGCGAGCTAAAGGGCTTTGAAGAGAAGAAAGGTCCTACCCGTCCCTTGGGCACGCAACATGGAGCCTTTAAGGATCGCCAAACCTGGCTCGAACGCAAGTTGCAAGAGGAGGCGGCATTGGGCTACAGCAAACGACCCTATGTCGTAATCATCGGTGGCGGGCAGGGCGGGATTGGCTTGGCGGCACGTCTGAAACGGCTCGAAGTGCCGACGCTGATCATCGAGAAGAACGAGCGTCCGGGTGACTCCTGGCGTAAACGCTACAAATCGCTCTGTCTGCACGACCCAGTCTGGTACGATCACCTGCCCTACATCCCCTTCCCCGACCATTGGCCGATCTTCTCACCCAAGGACAAGATCGGCGATTGGCTGGAAATGTACACCAAGGTGATGGAACTCAATTATTGGGGTTCGACCGAATGTCAAAGTGCCCACTATGATGAAGAGAAGGCAGAGTGGATCGTCACGGTCAAGCGGGCGGGCGAGCAGGTGATTTTGCGCCCCAAACAACTGGTGCTGGCAACCGGCATGGCGGGCGTGCCCAACATGCCACAGATCCCTGGCGCGGAACGTTTTGCAGGCGCTCTCCATCATTCGAGCAAACATCCGGGTGGCGAAGCCTACGCCGGGAAACGTTGTGTCGTACTCGGCTCCAACAATTCCGCCCACGACATCTGCGCCAATCTCTGGGAACATGGGGCGGATGTGACCATGATCAACGCACCTCAACCATGGTCGTCAAATCGGACACGTTGATGGATGTGGAACTGAGCGAGCTTTATTCGGAAAAAGCAGTGGCCGCCGGCATCACCACCGAGCAGGCCGATCTGCGCGGGGCCACAGTTCCCTATGCGATCATGCATCTGCGCAATATGCCAGTCTGCCAGGAGATTCAGCGCCGCGATGCCGACCTATACGAACGGCTGCGGCAGGGCGGTTTTCTGCTCGACTTTGGCGATGACAACTCGGGCCTGGGCATGAAATATCTGCGCCGTGGCTCAGGCTACTATATCGATGTCGGCGCTTCTGACCTGGTGGCCAGCGGCGAAATCAAGCTACGCAGCGGCGTCACCATCAGCGAGATCAAAGCCCATTCGGTGCTGCTGAGCGATGGCAGCGAGTTACCCGCCGACCTGATTGTCCTGGCCACTGGCTATGGTTCGATGAACGGCTGGGCCGCCAAGTTGATTTCACAGGAAGTGGCCGACCGCGTGGGCAAATGTTGGGGACTCGGCTCGGGCACCAGCAAAGATCCTGGCCCCTGGGAAGGAGAACTACGCAACATGTGGAAACCCACCCAACAACCCGCACTCTGGTTTCACGGCGGCAACCTGGCCCAATCGCGCTTCTACTCGCAATTCCTCGCCCTGCAACTCAAGGCGCGCATGGAAGGAATTGCTACGCCGGTTTATGGGTTGGGGAAGGTGCATCATTTGGCGTAGAGAGAGTAAAAGAGGCAACTACTCAGGTTAACCTCTTCCGGGAAGGGCACGTTGCTATAGTTTCTCTTGCGCAATAGCCTTCCCGGAAGATATTTACAGAGGTTAGGCAATTATTCGCGATCACCGTTCGCCAACACCAACAGCGATACCCCATGCACGGGCAAACTAAAATTGAGATTTACCTTTCCTCGCGCTGCCTCAACCTGGCGCGGCGCTTCCAGTAACTCCAGCCCATCACGTGCCTTGATCGCTGCCCGCTGCCCATCCGCCGGGTAGATCGGTTTGCCCTGGCGCAGCCATTCGCTGTAGGCGTTGCTGTGCTCGGCGTCGATGCGGTAGTGATGGAGGGTGAGCTGCGGGCTGGCAAAGGGTAGGTTGTCTATCGTCAGCGCGATCTCGTTGCTGGCGTGCATATCCCAGTCGTCGTGGTGGTTGTAGATCAGGAGGGTCAGCGCCTTGTTGCCAGCCAGAGCGGCAAAGCCAGAGATGTCGGGCGTTTCACCAAAGCCGTTGTGATCGGTGTACTCCAGCGGATTTTTGCTGCCGCTGCTCGTAAAGCGCACTTCCTGGTTGCCCAGCTTGGCGTAGAGGCGGAAGAGGTTGAGGATCGCCTTGTCGATGCCCTGGGTGGAAAAGGTGCGCGTGCCTTCAAAACAGCGCTCTCCGATAAACATGAAAGCCCAACTGAGCAGCCGCAGATCCCATTGCTGACTACGCGCATAACGGCTCACCTTGTCAAAGGCGGCGGCGACAAAACTGGCATAATACTCGGTGTTGCGAAAGTTGAGATTGACGTTGTCCCACGCTCCGCCCGCCGCCCAGCCGTCCGGGTCGATCTCGGAGAGCACGCACTCCAGATTTTTGAGCGTTGGGTATTTGCTGATAATGGTGTGGCCATAGATCGTGTCACGCAGCACCTGTTTGACCGACGGCGGGCGCTGCTTCTTGTGTTTCGGATCGGCACGGTAGCCGCCGCCCTTAACGTGAAAGCTGAGAAAGTCGATCGGTGTGCCGGTTCCGCCAGTGCAGAAATTAGTGCCGTTGACACAGTGGTCGAGAAACTTGTCGAGCACCTCAGCGGATTTGCGCTCGGGAGCGGGGTTGGTCGTGCCCGGGCCGCCGACGCGCGCCGCAGGACAGGCAGCTTTGACGGCGGCGGCGGTGTAGTCGTAGAGTTTGTTGAACTCTTCCACCGTGCCGCGCCAATAGAAGATGTCGGGTTCGTTCCACAGTTCCCAGTACCAGCTTGTGATCTCCTGCTCGCCGTAGCGTTCCAGGCAGTGGCGCACCAAGTTGTAGACCAGGTCGTGCCACTTGCCATAGTCCTTGGGTGGACAAGCCCAACCGATTGAGCGGTAGGTAGTGGCAGTCCAGTTGTCCTTGTTGGCTTCGTAGTGCGCCGGATCGACCAGGTCCTGCGGCATAAAACCCAGTTCGACAAAGGGTTTGCACTTGTACTTGAGCAGCGTATCAAAGGTCAAGTCGATGATGCGCCAGTCGTAGATTGGGTTGCCATCCTCATCTTCAAGGTAGGCGTTGGTCGAGCCCCATTTGTAGAAGCCATGACAGTTGCCCGTGCAAAAGAGATGATGGGCACGCACATAGTAGGGTTTCTCCTGCAACTGCATAAACTTGGCCAGCAGTTCTTCCCCTTCCGGTGTGTAGGTGTAATTGATCTCGTCGTAGCCGATGTAGTTCCAATTGTGCAGCAATTCGCCCAGCCAGTCGCCCGCATCAACGTGGATTTGGATGGGGTCCCCAGGTTCACTAGACATAATCATGTATTTTCTCTCTTTTTATCGATCCATAGACACAGAATTCCACCCGCTGTCCGTGCAAGCCAGGAAGAAATCGGTAGCGTT
This sequence comes from Caldilineaceae bacterium, assembly GCA_046328715.1. Taxonomy (GTDB): domain Bacteria; phylum Chloroflexota; class Anaerolineae; order Caldilineales; family Caldilineaceae; genus JAXLWB01. The sequence goes on from JAXLWB010000057.1 coordinate 32,403, forward strand.
ATGATATACATCCTCAAGAAGGGTGTAGTAGAATATGATAGCGAAACTCCATAGAATAGGGAAATGACAATGAAAATCAGCGATGTCAAAGTCTATGTCGTCAATCCACCGGTGCCCGATTACGACAATAGCGACGAACGGCAGTGGACGTTTGTGCAGATTGATACCGATGAAGGGATTACGGGTTGGGGCGAGGCAACCAACTATCCTGGCGGCGGCTCATTCCTCACGGCACAGGCGGTACTCAGAATGAAAGATGTGCTAATCGGCGAAGACCCAGCCAATATTGAACCGCTTTGGCACAAGATGTATCGTCGTTACACCTACCTGGGGCCACGGGGTCTGCCCACTGCGGCGATCAGCGGCATCGATATTGCACTCTGGGATATCAAAGGGAAGGCGTTGGGCCGACCAATCTATGATCTGCTGGGCGGCAAATTTCGCGATGAGATTCGCCTGTATGCCAACGGCTGGTTTGCTGGCTGCTCGACACCCGAGCAATATGCAGAAGCAGCCAAAAGGGTGGTGGCCAGTGGGCATGACTCGATCAAGCTAGACCCGTTTTTGGAAATGATCCCCTATCACACTGGCTATGTCACAGGGCAGATTTCGGCTGCGGGTGAGGAATTAGGCTGCAATATTGTCGCTGCCATCCGTGACGCCGTCGGTCCCAAGGTGGAAATTCTGATCGACGCCCACGGTCACTACAATGTACCCACTGCGGTACGCCTGGCCAATCGCCTTTATGCTGAATCACGGATTGACTGGTTTGAGGAGCCGGTGCCGCCCGAAAGTTATGATGCGCTTCGTTCGGTGCGCGAACAGGTCCATTGTTCAATCTGCGTGGGCGAGCGGCTTTTCACACGTTGGGAATTCCTGCCCATTTTCCAACAACGACTGGCAGACTATGTGATGCCCGATGTGGTCTGGACAGGCGGGATCAGCGAACTCAAACGGATCGCAACCATGGCCGAGGTCTACTACATCCCGGTGAGTCCACACAATGCGATGGGACCCTTACAAGTCGTCGCCGGGGCCCACGTGATGATGACCGTGCCCAACTTTTATCGGTTGGAACACAGTACGGCAGCGATTCCTGCCTATAATCAGATGCTGAGCGAACCGATTGACTTCCATGGCAACGTGGTTCAAGTCACTGGCAAACCCGGCTTGGGCGTCGAGATAGATCGGGAGATGTTGCGCGCCCAATTACATCCTGATTCGCCGCAAAGGTAAATCAATGGTGCGTGCATCTCATGTTATATTACGACTGAACTCTATTTGAAATGGTTCTCTGTTTCTGCTTCGCCGCTCAGCCTTCATCCTGCTGCATCAGCCAATAGATGTTGGAAACTTCCGTTCTGTGTGGCAAGCAGGGAGGGCGAGCCCGACTCGACCAACCTGCCGGCTTTTAACACCAAGACGCGGTCCACATTGCGTACCGTGCTTAAGCGGTGGGCGATGATGATCTGGGTCATCTGCAACTTCTCGATTGCAAGTTGAATGGCCCGTTCCGTCTGCGCATCGAGATGGCTGGTCGCTTCGTCGAGGATGAGAATGGCGGGTTCGATAGCCAGCGCGCGTGCCAGCGCCAACCGCTGGCGTTGACCGCCGGAGAGTCCGCTGCCGCCCTCGCCGACGCGCGTCTCATAGCTCATCGGCAGGCGAAGAATCTCCTCATGAATCATCGCCAGTTTTGCCGCAGCGATTACTTGTGCCAAGGGCAGGTGCGGTTTGTGCAGGGCAATATTTTCGCGAATCGTGCCGCTGAGCAAAAAGGAATCCTGCAATACCACGCCGATGGTTTGGCGCAGGCGGGAGAGGCCGATCTCGTCGATGCCGTAGCCATCAAAGGTAATGCGCCCTTGCTGCGGACGATAGAGACCAAGTAGCAAACGCACCAATGTACTCTTTCCTGCCCCCGTCTCGCCGACAATTGCTACTTTTTCACCGGGTGTAATCTGAAATGTGAGGTTGCGCAGACCAAAGTGGCCCGCCGCCCCATAATGAAAGCTGAGGTCTACAATCTCGATCCCACCACGTAGAGTCAGTACTGACGGCTGCGAATCGGCTGCGGCAATTGATGCAGGCGCTTCGGGCTGCGTCTCCCAAACATCGTCTAGCCGTTCCAGATGGGCCCAGATTTGCTGGCTGCGGTGGAGATGATCGGCCAGATTGCTCAAGGGAGCCAAGGTTGAGGCGGCGAGAACAACCAGTGCCAACATTTGCCCTAAACTCAATTGCCCAGACTCGACCGCACCCACGCCCAGCCAGAGCAGAATGAGCGGTGTCGCCAAGCTCAGACCTTGCACAATGCTTTGCACACGGGCCACATAGAGTCCACGCACGATGGACATCTGTAAGGTAGCGCTGAAACGGCTCTGCCACTGCGCCAAAATCCACTCCTCGCTCCCCGCCGCTTTGACGGTTTCGATACCGCGCAGAAGTTGCACCGCAAAACTCTCTTCCTCGGCCTGCGTGGTCAACAGCAGTTGGCTCAATTCATGCACACGCTCTCCTGTTCGTGCCAGCAGGAAGAATTGGGCGAGGGCGATCACGGTCACGGTCAACCCAAAGCGGGGGGACTGGCTGTACAGCAGCACGAGGTAGAGCAGCGTCAACCCGCCATCCAACAGACCCGTCAACGCGCCCGAGAGAATTAACTCACGGATGATGCGGTTGCCTTCCAAGCGGGCAATTAGATCGCCGCTGCTGCGCTGTTGAAAGAAGCTGTAGGGCAGGTGCAGCAAATGAGCAAAGAAGGCTGGAATCAGATGTTGATCCAGTTGTTGTTGCAGGCGAATCACCAAGACCGCCCGCGCATAACTCACCGCAATCTGCGCCAACACCGCGCCTACCATGCCGATGGCCAACCAGGTCAATAGCTGTGAATTCTCGCCTGGTAAGAGCCGTTCTACCCCCAGCCAAAGCACCGCAGGCAGCGTTAAGCCAACGACTTGGTAAAGCAGCGATGCCAGAATCAGTTGCATAAAGAGACGCCGACTGCCAGGCACATGGCTGACCCGCCGCAAATATCCAAGCCAGGTGGCAAGCGCCGCGTTCTGCGCCTTGCCACTAGACTGTGCAACAAAATGAGCTCCCGGCTGCAAGGTCAGCGTGACTCCACTGTACCCGGCACGAAATTCCTCCATCGTCAAGCTGCGCCGACCGACCGCCGGATCGACAATCTGGACAGTCTGCTCGCTCCATGCCTCAAGCACCACAAAATGAACCCCCTGCCAATGGACAATCGCAGGTAACGGTGTCTGGGCCAATCCCTGGATGGTATGGCGAAAGGCTTGCACCTCAAAGTCCATCGCGCGCGCCGCCTGGACAATCATCAGTGCGCTGACCCCATTTTGACTGCCGCCCATTGCCGCCTGGCAACTGCTGATGGTAGCTGAGCCGCCCCAATAGCGCACGAGCATAGTCAGACAGGCTGCGCCACAATCCGCCGCACTCATTTGCAGAACTACCGGCACCCGTTTTGCTCGTGCCATTGTTTAAACCTCGCTTCAAGAAGCCCATGCTAAAACAGACGGCAATGATTGTTTGATCTCACCACTTGTGGCAGCCAGGCGTAAGAGTGTATAGCCAATCCCAGCCACACCGCGGAAGAAGGTTGGGTTGAAGTGCTGGGATGGCAACTCGTCATACAGTTGGAAATAGCCAGCCCTAGTGGCACGCTGAAGTTGACGCTGTGCTAGCGCCTGGGCTTGATCAATCCAGAGCCGTCTTCCCATCACCCTTCCCATCTGCAACAGGCATTCGATCTGGCCAAAACGTCCACAACAGAGCGTATCCAATGGTGCTGGCTCTTCGTACTCTAGCAACAAGGTCGCTGCTCGCTCGACCACGTCGCTCAGGTGGGGCAGCGCGGATAAAGATGCCGCTGCCGCCATGCCAATCCCAGCTGCACCATTACACCAATTGTGCAGATAGACCGGCGTGACGCCGCGCCGATCTTGCCAGTTGCCTGGCGGTTCGTGGTAGAGGCTCTGTTGAAACTCCCACCCCTGCACTGCTCCCCGCAAGGAGTGCTCGTGACCAGGCAGCGCCGCACACCGTGCGAGTGCATAAGCAATGCCCGCTGCGCCATGCGCAAAACCACCTAGCGCACGCTCCTGATCCTGCCAATCGGCACGGTTAGCTGGCGACTTGCTCGGTACAACCTGCGATCAACGGGAACATCTGTTGTTGTTGGCAGGGATCTTCAGGGTGTCATGAAGTGTCAACAGCCCAAGAGGTAGCCAGCCAAGCCTTCAGCACACCCCAAGGGTGTCGCGTCGTTAACACTTGCGCTGCACTTTCCGCACTCAATTGTCGTTGGCGGCGCCCAGCAATTCTGGTTCATTCAAGAGATGAGCGCAGACGCTCAGGGCATAGAGCCTGCCGCCAGCGTTGCGGATGGTGGTTGCCTCATCGGTAGAGCGGGAGCTTGAGCGCAGCCAGTGCCGCACTACGCCAGATTTTTCCTGAATCACAGTGTAGGCAATATGCCGAAGAGGCAATACCGCCGCCGCAGCAGATATGTAATAACCTTTCCTTGACTGGCCAGACGCCGCCAGAGGTGATGGCGTCACCCCAGCACCTCATGCTGGCGGAATGGCGTCCAGCAACGACTTACCCAGATGATGCGTTTATCGAGGACGTATCAACAGGCCAGGGAACAGAACTGCCTTCCAGACTTTCGCGTATCGATCGCTTTCTTGTGTTGTTGAGCAGAGAACAGGGAGGGTCTGGTTGCCAGGCCGAATTTTCGCCTGCGCCAGGGTAATGCCGTGAACAGGGGTGCTTCTCCTGCTCGTCGCCGCTGGTGGCAGCGCGATCAGGCGCGACGATCTGCGCCGAGCGTGACGCATGCTTCGTTGATGACTCGCGTTGAGTGCCAGCAACGGTGGAGTGGTCTGTGTTGGCTGTGATCCAGATAGCTGCGCGCCAGTTGATCGACGCCGATGCTAAAATCGACCCCGCGCTGCAAGAAAGAGGGATGGCGCAGATAGTCGATTAAGCGCAAATATGCCTGGGTTAGCCGCAGGTCACGGCAATATTATGCCCTCTTCAAAGACGCTGAGGATGCCACCAGAACCACTGAATTCTGTCCAGCGTTCGCCCAGAAGTGCATCATCTTGCCATAGCCATCAGCCACGCTACGGTGCTGTTCGGTAATGGCTGGGTCTGTACTAAGGAGGCTACCCATCTCGGCAATGCTGTTTTGACTCACGCGCCAACGGGGCAGCAAACCAGTGCGCACAACATCCAACGGATCAGCCCACTGTTGCTCCTGTTTGCGGATAACGCAGCATCTCGGCATCGACTAGCAGCAGTTGATCCCCACATGTCATCAGATTTTCGGCATGACAGTCGGTCGCTTGGAGCACCTGCAACAGCCCCAGTATCATACCGACGCGCTGGTAATAGAGTGCTTTGTCGCTGGGTTCGGTGGGATCGCTCTTTGCCCGCGCCATCAGCCATAGGTTAGGCGCGGCAATGTCCACAGAGACTCAAGGTGCGGCGCAAGTCATGTCGATTACAGCAGGCGAGCAATTCGTTCCACGCCTGATCCATCGTGATCACTTCAGGTTTGTAAGGCGACAGTGTCTGTTGCCCACGAAAGGTCATGACCAGGGTAACCGCTTTACTGTCCGTCCCCCAGCGTGGTGCGACAAGTCACAGCGCAAGTTGGCAATGACACATGGGTCAGATTTCCTTGTTCGCAGCGCACATCATTGCCGTCGAGCATTGCCCCCAGTGCTTGCCAGTCTGCTTCAGCCGCAGCAAAAACTCATTACGACCATCCTGCGGAGCACCTGGTAGCCAGTTGCCGTGCCAAAACCGGGTAGGCGCGGCAGAGGGAGGTAGGAAGGGAAGTTTGTCGCTGGCTGTTTGGCAACAGGTGGAGATAGTCAAGGGTCGGTTTAAGTTGGGTGTTCAACCGTTGCTGTAACGAATACTTGAGCGCTTGCTGCGCCAACAGGGCCGAGCCAAACAAGTTTGGCACCAGCATCTTGGCAGAGCCGTTTCTGTGCAACCAACAGAAAGGGTTGCATCGCGGCCTGAATACTGAGTGTTGCCGCTTCATGGTTGAGTGTCTCGTCCAGATTGAGTGTCTCAGTAAGAATCTCTGTCCATGCTGCCGCCGCTGACCAATCGCCCAACTCGCCATCTGTCAAGAGTTGCAGAGCCTGCGCATAATCAATCCCATCCCAGGCAAGACGTTCGCCAAGCGAGTCAATCACCGCCGGCAGCCATCTGGCACCGTTGTAAGCGGTTTGCCCATCTGTTGCGGCTGGCTACCTGGCGCAGGTTGCCAGTTGCCGGCCAGCCGTTCCGGCAGATAAGATGCCTGCTGCGCCAGGGTCAGCAACTCCTTCTGTTTCATAAGGGCAACCCCAGATGAAGCGCCAAAAAGGAGAGGCGGTCGCTGATGTGCTCAACTGCTTCGGGGTCTGTGGACGGGATGCCGTGACCGCTGCCTGGATCGACGCGCAACAAGATCGGTGCGCTTCCGCTTTCTACTGGCACGCATGTTGCAGGGCTTGGGCAAAGCGTAGACTGTGCGCCTCACCGACACGCGGGTCGTGTTGATGGGTGGTAATCAGGGTCGCTGGGTAGTTGCCGCACAAACGGAGGTTGTGTAGCGGTGAGTAACGATCAAAACCTTCCTCTCTTCCGGCAAGTTCTGGTGAACCATATTCGCTCAACTGACTGCGCCATGCCCCAACTGGTGATAGTTGAGCATGTCAAGCAGCCCGGACTCGATCACCACTGCGCCAAAGAGGTGGGGGGCTTGGGTCAAACAAGCAGCCGCGGTCAACCCACCATTACTCATTCCCCACAGCCCGAGTTTGTCAGGGGCTGTGATGCCTTGTGCGATCAGCCAATCGGCCACAGCCAACAGATCGTCAAAAGTGTGCTGTTTATGGCTGCCCACTGCGGCTTGATGCCAATCTGCCCCTAATTCCCCGCCACCACGACAGCAGACCGTTGCGTAGACGCCGCCCAGCGTCATCCAGAGCAGCGCATCCACTGAGAATTGTGGCGTGTGCAGATGACCTAATCCCCCGTAGACACTCAACAGGGTCGGGCATTGCTTCAGCGCTAGGTCACGGCGATGGCTGAGGAAGAGCGGGACAAGGATGCCATCGCTGCTGGCGATCCATCGGCGATAGGTGACAAAGTCGTCGGAATTGTACGGCAGGTCTAGATAGGGCTCGCTCGGTTTTGCCACGTTGTCCTCTGGTTCCCAACAATAGACTTGCGGGGGTCGGCTGTGGTCCGTGTAACAGTAGCGAACCTGGGACGGAGTGTCACCACCCTCGATCCAGAGCACGGTTCCTAAACCGGGCAAGGGGATGGTCGTATGCTGCGTGCCATCGGCATCGCAGATTTGAATTTCTGCACAACCGCCCTGTAAGTAATGGATAACCCAGCCATTGCCCACTGGTGCGGCATCTACCAAGGGCAAATCGGCTCGAAGGTGCGGCGAACATCGCTCGACTAGGGTGGCTAAATCGACTCGTAAGAGGCGGCCATTGGGGGTATCGGGTTCAATGGAGCGTAGGATGAGTCGATCCGGCCGCCAGTGAAGAATGTCATAGCGACCGCTGAAGTGGGGAATGAGCGCAAGCGGCGACCCTTCCGTTGCATCCGGCTGGGGCGGCAAGGGCAGAAGCGTGAGGCGGTTGCAGGCGCTGTGGTTGAGGATGGCGACGGCGAGCCAACGTCCATCGGGGCTGACGGTCGGTTGATAGTGCCATGCGGGTTGGGTTGCGTTGTAGAAGACACAACGATCCTGACGCTGCGACGTTCCGCTGCGATGAAAGTAGAGGGCATGAGCGCCAGGGTAGGCGAGAAAACGATCATAGTAAAAGCCATGACCATCTGCTCGCCAAGCGATGCCAGTCGGGTAGACATCGCTAATGCTTTCGTACGGTTGGGAAGAAGCTGCCCCTACCTGCCACAGTTGCCAACTTTGCAACTCGGTTGCTGGGTTGGTGGTGGACATAACACGCCAGCGCCCATCTGGGCTCAAGCTGTCCGCAGCGGGCGATTTTGCTTGGTTGAGAGAAGCAAGGAGTTGTTCCAAGCGTTGCCGCACTTGTTTGCGGATTGGCAAATGTTCGGGGCGGCACATCCAAGCGTGAGTACGCTCGTTTTGGGCGGTGATCCATGCCGGATCGGACAATCGGTCAGTTGGGCGCAAGGGTAGACCGTTCAAGGCGCAATGACTTTCGTGCTAACCCATTCCTCGTATTCGTCAACCAGATGTTCGCCAAAGGCACGCCGCGACCAACGCAACATGGCTTCGTTGTCGGGATGGACGCGCCAATAGGCATAGTTGCCGCAGCCGCTGTAGTAGCGGCGCGTCGATTCGCCGACCAACATAAAGCCGCGTCCCAACTGCTGCAAGGGCGGATCGACGAACATGACCTCGACGTATAAGCGGTCGGGTGCTTCGCGCACGCCAAGCACCCAGCCCACCACTTCGCCTTTGTAGCGCAAGCCAACACTGGTTTCGGGATCCCAGGCACTCAGCGGGCGGTTAAAGGGTGAGTAGTAGGGCGGATACCAGCCCTCTTCCCCGCGCTTAGCGATCTGCTCAGACTCCTCGGCGCTGAGTTCGCTCCAGGTAAAGACTTCATAGGGTGGACGAAATTGGTAGCGGGCCACCCACTGTGCGCCACGGCTTGTGCGGCTAGTCCAAAAGACAGTACTGGTCCGTACAGGGGGGTTCCAACCAGCTTTGGTCAGCAGGCGCATCCAACCTTCTGTGTGCTCATCCTGTCGATAGCGGACCTGAATTTCTGAGATTGCGTTTTGGTGCAAGGTGGTCTCGATGGTGGTCAGCAACTGCGCGGCAAGACCGGCACGGCGGTAAGCGGGCAGCACATAGAGATCGAGCAGGTCGGCGCGGCTGCCCATTGCAACTACCGCAGCGCCAGCAGATTGCCCCCAAAAGCTGGCACCCCACACATACAAACGTGGATCGGCTATTTGCTCAAGCAATTGCTTGCGTAAGGCTGGTTTAACCAATAGCAAGTAGGAACGCAATGTCGTGTGGTCAAGGCGTTGAATAGTGGGCATAGGGACAGTAAACAAACGCTTTAACAAGAGGTGCGAGGTCGTTCAGCACTACGTACAGCGAGTGTATCGTCACAATGTATTGGAACTGGTCGCAGCGTTCGTCCGCCACCAACCAGCGCCAATTCCAGATCATCCAATGGCAAGGCATCCATTGGCGGCGGCGGCAGGACCAGATAGTGCTGCCCCGGTTGCTCCTCCAGGACGGTGATGGACATGCCTGGCGGTAAGCTGACGCCTAGAAAGTCGGCTACGGCGGCCTTGGGATCTTGCAATAACCACTGACGATAGGCTGGATCTCGTTCGGCTTGGGTTCTGATCAAGGCTTCGATTTCGTCACGGGCTTGAAGCTGATTTGTCATACACTGATTCTCCTTTGTCTATGTACTACATAATGATTTTACTGTCTTACCGCCTCATTTCACAACCAATGGTAAATATACAGAATCTTTACCCTCGGGTGACGTCGCTGGCACATTGCGTGCGCCCCAGATGTTCAGCAGACGGTTGTTACCAGTGTCGGTGATGAAGAGATCGCCAGCGGCGTTGAGGGCGACGGCGGTTGGTTGGTAAAGTGATAAACGGCCCCCGCCGCTCTTGTCCAACCCGCTCCTTTGCGGCCGATTGGCTTGATTTTTTACGAAGGAACCGCCTTGCCCAAAGACGAGGTCAGCGATCTGGTCTGTGGTGAGTGGTGCATCATAACGCAACACGCGGTGATTGTCGCTATCCGCCACGTAGAGTGTGCCGTTACCATCCAGCGTCAGCCCGACGGGATAGTTGAGTGTGCTGGCACTGATGCCACCCTGGTTGGGGATACCCGTTGTAAAGTCGCCCAGTTGGCCAAAGACCAGATCGGCAGCATGGTCACTCTGGAGCGGATCGAGGAAGAGTAAAATACGATGGTTTCCACTGTCAGCTACATAAAGATTACCAACAGGGTCGATTGCCAGACCACTTGGGTAATTCAACGTGCTGGCGCTGATGGCACCGCCAGCATTGGGTTCAACGGCTATCAAATCGGCTTGGCCCAAGACCTGGTCTGGCTCGGTATCGCGACTGGTCAACGGCTGCGCATAGAAGAGCACACGATGGTGATAGGTGTCTGCAACATAAAGATTGTCGTCTTTGTCCAAAGCCAGGGCGAGCGGATTGTCTAGCCCGGCAATGATCAGGTCGGCAGCCATGCCATTGGTGAAGGGTGTCCGGTAGACGAGAACCAGTCCACGATCGGCGTCAGCGGCATAGAGATTCCCCTGGCTGTCAAGCGCCAACCCGGTGGGGCTGATCAGGTTGAGTGGGGCGTCTGCATTGTAAAAGTAGGTCTCAAAGTCCGGTTTGCCGAAAACCAAGTCAGCATGGGCACCATTCGTGCGGACTGCACTGCTCTGCCAACTGAGAATCCGGCTATTGTCCATATCCGAGACAAAAATCCGCCCACTGTTAGGATCGACCACTGTAAACGAGGGGCCAAACAAGGTAGTATCTGTAATTGGTGCAAAGGGTCCCGCATCACTGGTAAAGCCTTCCTGACCGATCACATTATCCGGCTCCATGTCCTCACTCTGCGGTTCGTAAATGGGCAGCGTGAGGGGCTGTGAAACGCCTCCGCCCGGTGCCGGGTTGCGCAGCGTGATCGTCAATTGTCCCGTGGTGAGCACTTCCGTAGCCGAAATCTCGACCTGGGTCAAGCCGAGAAATTCTGAGCCAACCGTGCGCGAGATGCCATTGACCTCGACAATGGTTTCTTCGATCAGGCCGGAACCCCAAATGTCGAGCTTAAAACCGTCGTTTCCGGCGCGCACGGTGCCAGGATCCAACTCACTAATTACTGGGATTGGGTTTTCGAGCGGTCGATAGAATTGTAAGACACGATTGTTACCGGCGTCGGCAATGTATGCGTCCATAAAGAGCGCATCCGTAGCAATGCCGCTAGGGTGATGCAACGTAGCGGCGCTGATTCCACCCTGGTTGGCCGTGTTAGTTGTGAAGTCCGGCTGGCCAATGACGGCGTCAGCAATTGCATCGGGTTGGACGCGGTCAAAAATTAACACCCGATTGTTGTCGCTATCGGCCACATAGAGCCGATTGCCGGCATCCATTTTCAAGCCAGTGGGGGCATTGAGACTAATAGCACTGACTCCCCCATTGTTGGCTGTGTTGCTGGTAAAGTCCGGTTGCCCGATCACAGCTTCGGCTTGATAGGTTGGCGACTCGGCGTTATAGACAAGGATACGATGGTTGCCAGTGTCGGCAACATAGAGTTCCTTGGCATCTGTACTGACTGCGATAGAGGTTGGAGCATTCATGCTCCAATTGGTCGGTGGATTAGGCGCGGCGTGGAGGAGCGAGGCATCACCATCTGACTTCTGGCCAATGACCCAACTGAGCTTCATACCCGTTTCTAGAGGCCATTCGAAGACAACGACGCGGTTGTTGTCGCGGTCGGCAACAACCAGATTTTCGTTAATATCCAGGGCCAGCCCCATTGGATGATTCAGTGTGGTAGCGCTTGTACCATGTGGCGTGCCTGTATTCATATCCGGTTGCCCAATGGCAAGGATGGCCTCCATGCCACTGACAAATTGTGGAATGTAATGAGATGAAAACTGATAGCCGTTCTCCTCAATACAGTAGCTATCGTCATAGTACTCGTAGAAGTCGCAGAGGTTGATCGGTTCAAAGACAAGTACCCGATGATTGCCCGAATCGGAGACGTAGAGGGTGCCATCAAAGCCCATCGTAATGCCGGTAGGAGCATTCAGACTGGAGGCGTTGGGTGGGTTCAGTGGCGTAGTTGTGGTGAAGTTTGCCTGTCCCAGCACCAGATTGGCTGGATCGCCAATCGCATACGTATCGACACTATCCCAACCTAACACACGGTTGTTGGCTGTGTCGGCAATAAAGATCTGACCTGTATCAAAGACAAAGAGATCGCTGGCTTGCTGTAAGGTTGTGCCATCGATTGTAGCGGGCGGCGCAGCAGAGGTAAAATCGTTCTGCCCGAAGACCGAGTCTGCTACTGTATCTAATTCCCCATTCCCCAGCATAGCGGCGGCACTGCGCTGCCCCTTCCCAGATGGGGTAAAACGTTCGGCAGGCTTTTTGGCTTTGTCTGGATTGTGGAGCGTCCGTCTTTCGACGACAACAGCCGCAGGATTGGTTGGCAATTGCCGCAGCAAGAGCGGACGCAGCAGGAACAACAAGGCAAGCGCAGCGATAATCAGAATAACGGCAGCCCAGAGGCCGAGCTGAAAACCCTTGGAGTTGGTTGGCACAGAATAAGGGAAAGCGTTCTTCATGGTTGCCTTCAATTTTGGTGTAAAGTCAATTAGATCTCACAGACAGAGAAGTTCGGTTGACGCACTGGTAGGTGAGGTTTGTAACCGCACTTACGATACCGAGTCAGACCGTTTTCAGGGTTTAGTACGCAATAATACAAAGGGGAAAACTTTTAAACAGTAAGCCAGTTTCCGTTGCACAAATATTAAACAACTATTTCAGATAGTTACATTTCAATTTCCTGTAATTTTTAAAGAGAAGTGTCGTAAACAGTCGTGCCTGATCATGGCTAACGATGAGCAAAATCGTCTCTTCGGAGTTGCAATTTCGTAGCAAATGTTTGATTTGCGAGTGGTATGGGGTATAGCTAGAATGGAAGATCCAAACGCTGGAAACCTTCAGGATGCGCAAACGGTTGAAGCCACTTAGAGTAAGCCTGTTTGGCTATCCACAGCTCTCCGCCGAAGAGTATCAATGGGGGATAAGCACCTGGCAGATTCAGCAGGATGGTGCAAGCCTCTTTCGCTGGCTAGACCTTGACCGCAATGGCTATCTACGTTACAGTACGATTGTCAGCTATTTACGGCAATTTCACTTTTCGAATGATCCTGAACTGCCTGGTAACTACTTCTACGGGCATATTTCATCATCACACACACCATGAAACCAACCAAAATCGAAAAAGTCGAGCCGATCCTCTGGGATCGCTGGCTGTTGCTCAAAATAACTTGCGAAGATGGCACCGTTGGCATTGGCGAAGGGGGCGTGCATGGCTGGCAACGCCCGACCAAAACCATGCTCGAAGTGATGACGCCTTATCTGCTCGGCAAAGATCCATCCCGCATCGAGCATCATTACCAGTGGCTCTATCGCTCATCGCACTTTACCGGCTCGGTGGTACAGGGTGCGCTCTCAGCGATTGACATTGCGCTGTGGGACATCAAAGGCAAACGACTCGACGTACCGATCTACGAGTTGATGGGCGGCATGACGCGTGAACGGGTCCGCTGCTACATGCATGTCATCGGTGATACGCTGGATGAGCTGGTGGCCGATGCCAAACGCAAGGTGCAAGAAGGTTTTACCGCCGTGCGTTTTTCGCCCTTTGCGCCCGACTACTATCTACACAAATCCTACAGCGAATGGGCAGAGGAGGCGGTGCGCCGAGTTGGGGCCGTGCGGGAGGCGGTGGGTAAGGATGTCGATGTCTGTGTCGAAATTCACCGCCAGATGAACCCCGCCGAGTCGATCTGGCTGGGGCGACGATTGGAGCAATTTCATCCCTATTTCTACGAAGATCCGATGTTGCCCGACAGTCCAGCGCGCATGGCCGATATACAGCAGCAGTGCAATATCCCAATTGCCACCGGAGAGCGTTTCACCTCGATCTTTGAATATCAGCAACTGCTCGAAGCCAAGGCGGCTGCCTATGTCCGTCCCGACCTCTGTCTCTGCGGCGGCTTAACCGGCTGCAAGAAGGTCGCAGCCATGGCCGAGGCACAGCACGTCAAGGTGATTCCACACAACCCGCTCAGTCCAGTCAGCACCGCCGCTTGTATCCAACTCGACGCTGCAATTCCCAACTTTGCGCTTCAAGAGTACACCGGTGAAGCCCATTCTCCCAAGCGCGACTTACTGGTGACGCCGCTGGAACTCAAAGATGGCTACCTCAGCGTGCCAACCGGTCCTGGTTTGGGCATCGAACTCAATGAGGCAGCGCTGAGCTTTCCGATCCGCGACAAAATCCTCGACACGCCGATTGGTTTTGACGGCTCGGTGCAGGATCGGTAAAGCAAGGGGTGAGGGGCGAGGAATGAGTTTCTCCAACCTCACCCCTCACCCCTCCCTCCCCCAAACAATTAGCGATTCAACGCGACGACTGATACCATACAACCATGCACATTCTATCTTCCCGCCTATTCACACCCTCCCAATACGAATGCATTCGTGCCGTAGTGCCCGATGCAAAGATTGTTCACTTCTGGGCCAAGAGCGGCAGTGAACTCGAACAAGCCTTGACGCCGGAGACCGAAGTGCTCTACACCGGACGCGGCGATTTTTCTTTTGCGCGTGCTACCGGTCTACGCTGGGTACAGATGGAGAACGCCGGCATCGACCATCTCCACAACACACCGCTGTGGGAAACCTCGCTGCCGATTACCAGCGCCAATGGTGCCCATCTACCCCACCTACCCGAATATGTGATGACGATGTTGTTAGTCTGGGCGCATCGTCTCCCCGAACTATCTGCCCTACAAGCCCGAGCACAATGGTCGCAATGAAAGATATCCATCAATTGTGGTCAGTGCCGTGTCTTTGGCAGCACCTTGGGGATCGTCGGCTATGGGGCGATCGGGCGCGAGATTGCACGGCAAGCAAAGGCGTTTGGCATGAAGGTGCTGGCTACGCTGGCAGAGCAGGCGGTTCACTGCAATACCGGGGCTATCTGCCACCCGGACTCGGCGATCCCGAAGGAACATTGCCCGATGATTACTTTACAATGGAGGAGTTGCCGGCCTTGCTACGCCAAAGTGATTACGTAGTTCTCGGCGTCCCGCTGGTTGATCACACGCGTCATCTGATCGGTGCTGAAGAACTGGCCCAGATGCAGCCGCACGCACTCCTGATCAACATCGGTCGTGGCGGATTGATCGATCAAGTGGCGCTACTCGACGCCCTCCAACAGAAACGCATCGGCGGCGCAGTGCTCGATGTGACCGACCCCGAGCCACTGCCAGCCGACCATCCCCTCTGGCACCAGGAAAATGTGATCATCACACCACACATGGCTGGTCATAGCCCCAACCACTTTGACAACGTAGTCGCCCTCTTCGCCGAGAACCTACGCCGTTATCAGACGGGTGAGCCATTGCTGAACCTAGTGCGGCGGGAGTTGGGGTATTAGGGCCTCAGGGCAACACTTGGGGTTTGACATAATACAAGCCATTGACCTAGGCGCATCAGCCCTGTAAGGGCGTTATACGCTAACCCACGGGCATCGCCCTGGGAGCACGCTACAAGGACACATAGGATGATAACTCCGTTACAGATCCAAGTAAACCACAAATCATATCAGATCTCAGTCGATCTAGATCGGACCTTGCTCAGCGTCCTCCGTGAAGAACTCGGCACAACAGGCCCCAAATATGGCTGTGGTGAAGGCAAATGTGGTGCCTGTACGGTGCTCATGGATGGCAATCCGGTACAGGCGTGCAGTGTAACGGTGTCGGCTGCGGCGGGTAGCACCATCACAACGGTGGAAGGTTTGGCCCAACAAGGTCAACTTCATCCACTTCAGCAGGCATTTCTCGACCAGGAAGCGCTGCAATGCGGCTATTGCACTCCCGGCATGATCATGTCGGCACTGGCATTGCTCAACCATGATCCGCAGCCCACGACCGACGAGATCGTCCACGCCATGCAGGACAACATCTGCCGCTGCGGGGTCTATCAGCGAATTGTTGCCGCTGTTCATGCAGCGGCAGAGATGATGCAATCGGATAAGAGTGTGACGAACCACATCCCTACCGAGCAATCAGCTTCCACTCTGGAAAAAGCGCTCGATGCCAACCAGGACGAAGGCATCTTCGTCGCCTATCCTTGCCCCGACTTAGTCGCTGTGCGCTATGCGGAGAAGGGAGACATTCCCGCGCCGCAAGACCGTCCGCTGGGCGAGATCGGCCCCTGGCTGCACATCGACGGCGAGGGAAAGATTACAGTTGCGATTGGCAAGGCGGAGGTGGGCCAAAACACTCGCACAGCAATGGGACAGATCGTGGCTGAAGAGTTGCGGGTACCGCTTGAATCGGTGCGGGTGATGATGGGCGACACGGGTTTCGCTCCGTTTGACATGGGCACTTTTGGCAGCCGCAGCACGCCGGTCACCGGTCCTCAAGTCTGGAAAGTTGGTGCTACAGCGCGCCAGACAGTGCTAGAGGCCAGCAGCGGCGATTTGGAAAGTGGATCAGGCGGAACTACAGTTGCAGGACGGTGCTGTGTCTCACCCTCCAAGCGATCGTACAGCCAGCCTTGGCGAGTTAGCTCAAGATCGCTCCATCCTGCGCATCGCCACGGATGATGCGCCAGTCACACCACCGTCGGCATGGAAAACGGCTGGCCAATCGGCAGCCAAGATCGGAGGTCAAGCCTTTGTTACGGCCCAACATCGCTACGCTTCCGACCAAGCCCTACCAAATATGCTTTATGGCAAGATTCTACGCCCACCGGCCTACCGTGCTACCTTAGCATCGATTGACACCAGCGCCGCCGAAGCTATGACTGGCGTGACCGTTGTCCGTGATGGCGACTTTGTCGGCGTCACGGCACCCGACGAACAGAGCGCCAGCCAAGCGCTTGAGGCGATTCGTGTCCGCTGGAAGACAGAAATGCAGGTGTCGCAGCCGGAACTGTTCGACTATCTCAAGGCCAATCCGCTGCCACCCGTTGAAGGAGATCGGCGGCGGATGCCCTACCTGGCAATTGAGGGAGCGGTGGAAGAAGGATTGGCGGCGGCACATTTGACGCTATCGCAAGCCTACACGGTGGACTACATTGCCCATGCACCGCTCGAACCGCGTGCGGCCTTGGCAGAATGGCAGGGGGATCGGCTGCTGGTATGGACGGGAACGTCGCGCCCTTTTGGCGTGCGCACGGAGTTGGCAATGGCCTTTGCCATGCCCGAAAGTCAGATTCGTGTGATCGTGCCCGATACCGGTTCCGGCTATGGCGGCAAACATACTGGACAGGCAGCCATCGAAGCAGCGCGCCTAGCGAAAGCCATGGGCAAGCCGGTCAAAGTGGTATGGACTCGCCAGGAAGAATTTATTTGGGCCTATCTGCGTCCGGCAGGCTTGATCGAGATCAAAGGCGGTGTCGATAGCGAAGGTCGTTTTACGGCACTGGAACTGCACAACTACAACTCGGGCTCGGCTGGGATCGAGGCGCTCTATGTGATCCCTAACCGTCACATCCACTACCAACCCTGCGATTCACCTCTGCCGCAGGGTTCCTATCGATCGCTGGCGGCACCGGCCAATCATTTTGCACGGGAAAGTTTCGTAGACGAATTGGCGCATCAACTCGGCATTGATCCATTAGAGATGCGATTGCGCAACCTCAAGGACGAACGGATGATTGCCGTCCTGACTGCTGCTGCCGACGCGTTTGGCTGGGGCAAAACAACGCCTGCACCAAATCACGGCATTGGCATCGCTGGCGGCTTTGACAAAAACTCCTACGTAGCTACCTGTGCCGAAGTCGCCATTGATCCGACTGACCAGCAGATCCGAGTCGTTCGTGTGGTCGCCGCTTACGACTGTGGTGCGCTCATCAACCCGAATAACGTGCGCAACCAAGTTGAGGGTGCGATTGTGCAAGGCATTGGCGGAGCGCTCTTTGAGAGCATCCAGTTTGCCAATGGTCGTATCCTCAACCCTGACTTTGCTAACTATCGAGTGCCTCGTTTTGGTGATATGCCCATCATCGAAACAATCCTACTCGACCGCAAGGATATCCCTTCGGCTGGGGCGGGTGAGACGCCGATTGTAGCGATTGCCCCGGCGATTGGGAATGCGATTTTCCATGCGACGGGGATGCGGGTGAGGTCGATGCCGATGCGATTGGGGTGATGGGTTGTATCCGTATACCCGTGCGTCCGCATCCCCAGGGCGGTGCCCGTGGGTTAGCATAGCAGAGGCCGTTGGCCGAATGTGATACGAGCCCCAACGGGGCGATCTATGCTAACCCACAGGCACCGCCCTGGGGATATGATGGGGGAATATCAATCCCACAAATATCGTTCGTCGTAGTCAATTTTGTATTTTTTGAGCAGCGTACGCAATTCGTTTTGGAACGTATCTTTTCGATGATGCTCCTGTTGCCGAGCAATATAGTTGTAGACCGTATCAACACCCGATGCGCTTACCGAAAAGACGCCATAACCACCTTGCCAGGCAAAGGTGCTGGGGATCCCTGGTTGCGTCTTGAGCCATTTGGAGGATGACTTCTTCACCTCTTCCACCGCAGCGCTGATGGTGATTGTTCGGTACAGTTCGAAGAGAATATGAGCGTGATCTTCCAACGAATTGATCAGATGTGTGTGGCATTTGAGATTGTTGAGCACTGTCGCCATGTAGCGATGCAACGGGTCCCGTACTTCATCGATGAGCAGTGGCTCACGATATTTGGTGCTGAAGACGAGGTGTAGATAGATCTTTGCGAGGGAGTGAGGCATGAGTTCTTATCCTGGATGCTGTCCTATCCCAGGGCGATGCCCGTGGGTTACCGTTGTACGCCCCGTTGGGGCTGGCATCACAGTAGGTCAACGGCCTAGGCTACGTTAGCCTATGGGCATCGCCCTGGGAGAACATCGCGTCAACTTAAATTACATTTTATTAATTTACATTAATTTATCACAATACACCTCATTATGCAACCGCTGCCATCGTTCTACGTATTGATTATCTAGCGATCAAATCTATAAACCGGAGAATTTTCCATGCGTTTTCGTATTACCATGCTTTCACTACTGATCCTCACCCTGCTCCTATCCGGCTGTGCCGAACGTGCCCCTGTGGCACGCGATCTGCCGGTGCTCAACAACGACCTGCCCGAAGGTCAACTGAGCCGAGACCACGACCTGGCAGGCGAAGAGTTCGCCTTTCGGACTTCCTATTCCACCGACTATGATACTCGTCACTGGCGCGTGACCGATTCCAAAAATTTGCGCATGACGGCACGGGTCGAAGGGATTACAGACCGCGGCAAGGGCGTCGAGGTTTTGGTGGAACATGTCCATATCGACATCTCGATCAAGTCCAAATATGCCTTGATGGATGGCTGGCCCCAAGATTCGATGGACGATCAGCTTCATACCGGCAACCAACCTGGTTTCTGGATCAATGAAAAGTATCCCTACGAAAATGTCTTTGCGATTGAAGGCTTTTCCGAGAATTTGCTGTCGGGCTGGGGACTCTTTACCAGCGATCTCGGCTATGCCACCATCAAAGACAAGCGTCTGACCGAAGACAATTTGGTGGGCAATGGTGGTGTCTACGGCAATAAGGTCCAGGTCATCTATGACTTGTTGATCAAGTATCCTGGTGAACCCTACTATCACACTCGGTCCATCATTGATGAATTTTTAATTCCGGTCGGCTAAGCAAAATTTAGACACGGCGTTCATCAATACGGAGGTACTCATCATGCAACGGGCGAAAGGTCCCTTTGAAGTAAAACTGATTCCCCAGGCGGCTGAAGAGCTGATTCAAGCCACTGCGCTGGGCAGGATGCTGATCGACAAACAATTCCACGGCGCTCTGGAAGCAGTGAGTAAGGGGCAGATGCTGGCGGCTGGCACAGCAGTCCAAGGTTCTGCGGCCTATGTTGCGCTGGAACAGGTCGAGGGAACGTTACAAGGTCGTCGCGGAACCTTTATCCTCCAGCACAGCGCCAGCATGAACCGGGGGACACCACAACTCACCATCACGGTTGTACCCGATTCGGGAACAGAGCAACTGACCGGTCTGGCTGGCAAGATGGATATTCTGATCGAAGAGGGCAAACACTTCTACGACTTTGAGTATACATTCCCTGACAGCGAGTAGAGGATGTATCCCAGGTTGGGGGAATACATACTATTCAGAGCCCCGCACGTTAGTAAGGGGAGTCGCTCGCCCTTACTAACGTGCGGGGCTCTGAAACTTCGCGCCCAATTGTAGAACGTTCCACTGATTTTGATCTTACTTCGCTTCTTTATTCCCTTGAAACGAGTTGCTTTCCCAAATGAATAAACGATTGGCGCTATCCTTTTTGCAATAATGGCCCTTGTTCAAGTACCAATTGGGTGCTACCCTTGCCACAAGTATATTCCGTGCAACATACATTCAGGAGAGGATGATGCAACCACGACTCGACTATGGCAAGGTAGCGCCCGATGCGCTCAAGGCAATGTATGCCATCAACAACTACAGCAAGCATTGCGGATTGGAGCCATCACTGCTGGAATTGATCAAAATACGTGCCTCACAACTCAATCACTGCGGCTATTGTTTGGACATGCACACCAAAGACGCTCGCATACTGGGCGAAAGCGAGCAACGGCTCTATTGTCTGAGTGTCTGGCGCGAGACTCCATTTTACAGTGAACGTGAACGATCCGCGCTGGCGCTTACTGAAGCGGTCACACTCCTCCCCAATGGCCCCATCTCCGATGAGCTATACGAAGAAGTACGCCGTCACTTCAGCGAGGTCGAGACGGTCAACCTCGTCATGAGCATCATCACCATCAATGGCTGGAACCGGCTCAGCGTCACTTTTCAAACCTTACCCGGATCTTATCAGCCCAAAGCGAAGTGAAGAAAGAGGAAATCATGACTACGCAAATCGAAAAAGCAACTCTTTTTCGCTCACTGCATCAACAACCAGGAGCCTTTGTCATTGCCAATGCCTGGGATGGGGGATCGGCACGCATGTTGGCTGGGCTGGGCTTTTCTGCCTTGGCAACATCGAGTGGGGCAGCGGCGGGTGTCCTGGGGCGACTAGACGGCAATATCAGCCGTGACGAGGCGTTGAGCCAGGCACGGCTGATGGTGCAAGCAACCGATCTGCCCATCTCTGCCGACCTGGAGAAAGGGTTTGGCGATTCGCCAGAGATTGTGGCAGAGACGATCCGTCTAGCTGCCGAAGCGGGACTGGTCGGCTGCTCGATCGAGGATTCAACCGGGAACAAAGAAAAGCCATTCTATGAGTTAGAGCTGGCAGTGGAACGCATCCGTGCTGCAGCGGAGGCAGCACGTTCGCTTCCCTTTCCTTTCACCTTGACCGCTCGTAGTGAGAATTTTATACGTGGCAATCCCGATCTGGATGACACCATCCGCCGCTTACAAGCCTTTGAACAAGCAGGGGCCGATGTGCTCTTTGCTCCTGGTTTACCCTCTTTGGAGGCGGTGCGGACTGTCTGCGCGGCACTAACCAAGCCATTCAATTTTATGGTTGGCATTCCCGGCAAATCTTTTTCGGTCGCTGAATTGGAAGCTGCGGGTGTCAAACGGATCAGTCTTGCCACCTCACTCTATCGGGCAGCACTGAATGGACTGTTGAATGCTGCGCGTGAAGTAAAGGACTCTGGCACCTTCAACTATCTCAACCAGATCGCACCATCGTCCGAACTCTATCGTTATATGAAATCCTGAAACTATGCTCACCATACTTCCGCTACGTACTCAGGACCGCTCCGCTTGGGAGATTCTGGCGCGAGGCTACAAAACCTTTTACGAAACCGTGCTCTCCGATGCTGAGTATGAAAAAACCTGGCAGCGACTGATGGCAGGTCAGGATGTTCATGGATTGGGCGCGCATCTGGACGGCAGACTAGTGGGCATCGCTCATTACATGTTTCACACCAGTGCCTGGTCGGTGGATCAATGTTATCTGCAAGACCTCTTTGTGGATGAAAGCAGTCGAGGGCATGGGGTCGGTCGGGCCTTGATCGAACAGGTGGCCCAGGCAGCGCGTCAACGAGGTGCCACACGCTACTATTGGCTCACCCATCAGAACAATGCCACCGCCCGTACGCTCTACGATAAAGTGGCGCAATACCGAGGATTCGTTCGTTACGATTACCCGCTGATCTAACCTGAAAGCAATAGTTGAAGTGGAAGAGTTGAATAGTGTGTTATCTACTCTTCCACTTTTCAACTTTTCAACTCTTCACCTTTTCAACTTTTCAACTTTTTTCAAAACAAACACCGATCTACAAACGCATTGCGGAATTTCCCTTGCGGGTCAAACTCATGTAGCAAGGAGCGAAAGTCGGCCATGCGCGGGTAGAGTGACTGCATTTGCTCACCCGACATGGCGAAGAGTTTGCCCCAATGGGGAATGGCGTGAAACGGGGCCAATGTCTTCTCCAGCGTCGGCAGAAAGCGCAAGACTTCTGGCCCTTTCTTGAACCAGTTGAAGTGAATGCCCACCGTTTCCTGACCATAGGCAGGGCTTAGCCAAAGCTTATCTGCAGTCATTGTACGCACTTCGGTAATTGAGAGGATATCGGCCAGTTCCTTATGCAAACTTGCAACGGCATGCATGGCATCCAAGGCATTAGCGCGTGAGACAAAGTACTCGCTCTGTAGTTCGTTGCCCTCTAGTAAAGCATCCTTGAAGTAAAAATGAGGCAAACGATCATACCAGGGGGCAGGAACGCCCATCGTCGTCAAGTTGCGGTCTGACATCGGATCCATTGGACGTTCACGCGGAGCGAGGGTAGCACCGAAGAATTCATTCGGCACATCAACGGGCTGATCATCTACCAGCCGCTGTTTGACCCAGGTTGTATCCATCTGCTTCTGCTGCCAGTTGGTAAACATGCAGACACTGTAGGCCGCTGATGTAATCTCGGAAAAGTGCTGGTCGAGTTGAGCCATTGGCAAGTTCTGATAGACATCTTGCTGCATCATAAAAGTCGGCTGTAGGTCGAGCGTCACCTTGGTCACCACGCCCAAAGCGCCGAGCGCCACCACTGCGCCGTTGAAGCGATCCCCATCCTGCTGGCGTGAAAGTTTGATCAGATTTCCATCTGCTGTCACTATCTCCAATCCCGAAACAGCCGTAGCCAGATTTCCTAATGCATCGCCAGAGCCATGCGTGGCGGTCATACATGCACCGATCACGGTAACATGGAGCAGCGAGGCCAGATTGTGCAAGGCATAGCCGGCCTGGTGCAGTTGCGGGCAGAGTTCCAGATAGGTGATGCCAGCGTTGACTGTGACTGTCCGCTGATCATGGTCAATAGCGATACTGTTGTCCATCTTATCCAGCGAAATCAAGTCGCCTGTCGTGTCATCAATGTCGCTAAAGGAGTGTCGTGCGCCGATCACACGTACCTTCTGGGCGTTGCGCACAATCTCCTGCACTTCGGCCACACTAGTCGGCTGATGAAAGCAAGCAGCTTGAAACGGGGTATGGCCAGACCAATTCTGTTGGTGGATTCTCATACGAATGTTCCTGTCGTGTACGATTCAATTGAACAGTTGGGTTGAGGTACCGGGTTTGTTCCCAAATTATAGTACAATCTACGCAGATTGAATAACTGAGTCCCACCCTAGCCCTCTCCGAGGAGGGGATTGTCACATGACGGATTTTGTTTGGTGGATAGAAGATCAAACAAAATCTGTTCCTTCACGGTTCCCTCCCTGGGGAGGGTTAGGGTGGGGCTAACTAGTACCTTTATCACAAAACCCTTGAACAAACCACAAAAAAATTTCTCGCTTGTCCAGGTTAGGAATAGAAACCATGCAAAACGATTCGGCAATCTTCTTATTTGTCACTGGCGCAGGCACATGCAGCCAGGTTCCCGTACTGATCCGTGCCCTGTTGGCGCGCAAATTCATCGTGTATTCGGTGCTCACACCGAATGTGGAACTCGTTACCGCACCTGCGCCGCTGATGGAGATTGAGGGCAACCATTGGATTCACCACTATCGACAAGCGCCGTTGGAACGCTACCCCTTTGGCACCCTGCTGGTAGCCCCTTGTACCTTCAACACCTTTAACAAGCTCGCACTCGGATTGGCCGACAATCTTGCAACGGCCATGATCGCCGATGGGCTGGGTGCTGGCTGTCGTACCATCATCGCCCCATCAATGAACCGTGGGCTCTGGAACCATCCGCAAAGCAAAGAGTCGCTGGAACGTTTACAGCGCTGGGGCTGTGAGATCATTCCGCCACAAATCAGCGGCGAGCAAGTGACGATGGCAACCATCTCAGAGATCGTCAAGATTGTGACAAAGCTCTAATAATTCGCATACTTGCAAATCGCATCGACCATCGCCCAGACATTTTCAACCTTGCAATACGAGGTCAGCGAGTTGGCGCTGCTAATCATATAGCCGCCTCCTTTGCCAATGTTTTGAATACGCTCTTTTACCTCAGCCTCGACTTCAGCAGGTGTGCCGAGCGTCAAGGTATAATGCAAGTCAATATTGCCGACCAGACACAGACGATCGCCATAGTCCCGTTTGACAGCATCAATATTCATCGGCCCGGGTTCGAGTGGATGAAGCGCGTCAAAGCCTAACGTGAGCAAATCGTCCAACAGAGGCATGACGTTGCCGTCTGAATGGAGAATCCAGGGAAAGCCCTCACCCTTGATCGCATGAGCAACATTGCGTACGTGCGGCAGGATCACCTCGCGCAACACACGCGGCGAAAACATCGATCCCGATCGATAGGCCATGTCATCAAAGGTCCAGACCAGATCCACCCCTAGGTCGCGTAGGTGACGCACAATAGAAACCGTCCAATCGACATAGCGCCCTAAGATGGTATCGATCAAACCGGGATCATCGACCAAGGCATACGAAAAGGCTTCCAACCCCATACTCATCAGCATGGCTGACACACCCATGCGCATCTTGGCACAGATGGCATATTTACCCCGATTGCGTTGTACCAACACTTCGCCTGCGCGATAGAGCGCTGGGTCTTCGGGGTCGGGAAAGAGCATCCGATCCAGATCGGCGCGGGTTAACAGCAGCGGCTGTGCGACATAATTAATGCCATCACGCACCTCATGCACGCCGAAAACCGGGGGCAGAAAATCAATGAGCAAGTTATCCAGCCCCAACACTTCGTTTAGATCTTCGGGCAGGTAGTGATCGCGCCCCATCAGCGCACGTTGCAATGGCAAATCGATGCCCCCTTCCACAAAGGGCACACGATCTGGTTGTTCACGACGCAGCGCAGTTAAGACACGTTGGCGAGAATTCATGGTTACCCTCCTCTTATCTACTTTGTACAATTAGATTGGTAATGTTAGGGAGACAGCGGTACGTTCGGTTGCACAATTTGTCCTATCACCTTCTACTGGCAAATTCGTAAAGTGCGACCGCCCACGCTATGAAAATGTGATTGTATAAGCGATAACTCAACTATCTGGGATGTAGACCCAATGAATGCAGGGCAAAGGGGCAGGATCAGCACTGGGCAGGCGGATAGGATGCAGTGCGAGCATATTTATACCCATATCTATATCGGGGGGTAATACGTTGATATAGTTCCTCTCCCCCTAATTTATATAGGCTGCATACCGAGTGAGAGACACATAACAGAAGCGCACAAAAGTGTCGAACGAGGGAGAGGAGTGAAGCAATGACAGATCAACCATCTGCGAGTGATAAAGAAGCGAAACCACCCGAACAGAAAACAAAGGATACAGCCGAAGAGAAGGCAACGGTCAAACCCGTCCGTCAGGCGTTGCGCAAGGCGCTCGACGAAATCGATTCGCAAGAAAAGGCCGACGAAGTGATTGGCAAGTTGACTGCTACGACAAGTGGGGTAACGGAAAAGGACATCAAGAACACAGAGCCATCGCCTGCCACGAGTAAGGAGGCAGCGCAGCAAGTGGCGCAAGCTGCACAAAGCGCCCCGGATGGAGAGAAGGCATCCAGCGTGCTAGCCAAAACTGCACGCGTGATCACCACAGCAGAGGGTCGGCAACGCAAGTTGGTGGAGGAAGCCGCCCAGGAAGTGCTCAACCCGGAACAGCAGGGAGCAGCGACTGTTTCGAAGGAAGCAGAACGGGAATATCTACGTCAGGCTGTTCTCAAACGTCTGAAATACCTCGATGCGCTGGATGCAAACCTCTTTCTAAAAATCAACCACTTGCCTCACACCTCCTGGCTAAATCGTATCTTCTCTACGATCACCTTTATCTTTACCGGCGGCAGTGCCTGGTTTGCACTCATGGGGATGATTTTTCTGCGCAGTCGTCGGCTGGGTGGACAGATCCTTCGTGTCTCTGCCTTGCCGCTGGCGATTGCCACCTTTCTGGTTGAGTTCCCAATCAAATTCTACTTTCGGCGACGGCGTCCCTTTATCACGATTATCCAAGCGATCGTGATTGGCAAGAAGCCAGGCACCTATTCATTTCCTTCGGGCCACTCCGCAACCGCCTTTGCTGGGGCCGTCCTCTTTAGCCAGCACTTTCCTCGGCAGCGTGGACTTTTCTACACGATTGCAGGTTTGGTCGCCTTCTCACGGATCTATTTGGGAGACCATTATCCTGGCGATGTCGTCTCTGGCTCACTGTTGGGAACCTTTTTCGCTCTGCTCCTCAAGCGTCTCCCCTGGCCATGGCGAACGAAGTGACCAGCACTGTTATTCGTTTCTTGATTCAGAGGTAATTTCTAATAGACAAAACAAATAAAAGTCGCAGAAATGTAGGGGCATTCGCTCGCCGATGCCCTGCTTGTACCATGAGTGGGCAACCGCAAGGGTATGCCCCTACATAAGTTATTGTGCAATCTCTATCTGGTATGTTTATAAGTAGTAGCTCTTCTCTGGGGGATTCTTATAGGGAAGATCAATAGGCATTACTAATCGTAGGTGCGGTTTGCAAACCGCACCTACGATTAGTGCAACCTTGATCTGTTTTGTTTATCAGACAAGATACGTCACACCTAGTCCAATGATCCCACCCGCCAACACCAACCAAGCTGAGTTGATCTTAAAACGGAAGAGCAGTACGGCAGCGATGATTGCCAACAGGATGGTTGGCAGATCAATCAATGCCGCCCGCCCCAACTGAAAAGTGACACCCGCCATTAAACCCAATGCGGCGACATTGACACCATCGAGAAAGGCGGCGGTCCACGGTGATCTACGTATATGGGGCACAATGCGCGCCAGCAGTGCGACAAAAAAGAAGGAAGGCAGAAAGATGCCAATCGTGGCGACGATGGCACCGGGGACGCCTGCCAACTGATAGCCAATAAAGGTCGCCGTAGTGAAGACCGGTCCTGGTGTGAACTGACCCACCGCCACCGCATCCAGCAACTGTTGGTCGGTCAGCCAGCCATATTTCAGCACCAGGTCATTGCGCAAGAAGGCGAGCAGGACATAGCCACTGCCATAAAGTAGCGCACCAACCTTGAGAAAGGTCAGGAAGATGCGCTCAAGTGTGATTGGGCTCTCTATGGCAAGTTGAGCCAACCAGCGTGACATGCCTATCATTGGCAGCAGCGCCGCTGCGCTCTGCGGAAAACGGCGTACAGCCTGAATCGCCACCACGAGCAATGCCCCGCCGAAGAGCACGACCAGTTCGTTGATCCCCAGCAAATAGAGCACCATTGCTCCCACGCCAACCGCCGCCAGCAGCACTCCTTTGAGCGCCGTCGGCACTAGCCGATAGAGTGCCTGCACCACGATGGCGATGATCACCGGTTTGATGCCATACATCAAGGCATCACCTTGCGGAGTGTTGCCATATTCGGTGTAGATCCAAGCGATTGCCAAGACAATCAACACCGCAGGCATAATGAAGCAAAGCCCTGCCGCAATCAATCCACGCCAGCCCGCTCGCTCATAGCCAATATGAATCGCCATTTCTGTCGAATTGGGACCGGGGATCAAGTTCGTAGCTCCCACCAGATCAAGGAAATGTTGTTCCTCCATCCAGTGCCGCCGGGTGACCACCTCATCATGCATCATGGCGATATGGGCAGCAGGGCCACCAAAGGCGGTAAAGCCTAGACGCAAAAAGAGGCGAGTCACCTCCCCGAGCGACGTTGTTTGTCTGTCAATCATTGGTCACTCCTTTGCTCTAACTTTCTAGCGAAGCTGCGCCCCAAACCGATCTCTATCTTCCGTGTTCCTTCTGTCTGTGTTTAGTCCTTTAAAGCATGACGAAGACAAAAGAAAGAAGACTGAAGTCTTTAGAAGTATGCTCTGTTTGTACAAAATTTCTTGCGTCAAGAATTTTAGTGCTCCAAGCAACTCCCACGATATTTTCAGTCAGACGAAGAACCGATTAGCACAAAGGCATGACTATTACATTCAATGAGAAAGGCAAAATCCCAGAAGACCGGGTAAAAGGGGTGACCTTCTTTTATCCAAAAGCTCATGACCTGCGCTGCAGATGCAACAATGCGTCTAACGGCGTGAACAATCAACTCCTTCACACTGTTAAATTCACTGCTTGCCAAATAATCCAAATTAGGATGAGATCCTCTATCACCCTGGTAGGAAATGGCACTGACAACTTCGCTCAACATTTCATCCGGACTTACAATGCTAGATCCGCCAATTTTGACTGCCATTGATTGCAACGCTTGTTGGACAATGGCGTCGATACGTTGACCAGCCACACCAAGCGAGTTAAAGCAATGGATAGTTACACAGTAGTTCAACGAGTCAGTATTGAGTTGGTTGCAGATCTGACTCAAACATGTGTTGAGATGATCTACAGCGGCTTCGTACCCGTCATTCTTCACACCTGATACTCCAAACTCTGATGCCGGAAGTAGGTTGTGTACAACTCGGCATAGTGCCCACCCTGCGCCAACAGCCCATCATGATTCCCTTCCTCGATAATCTGCCCATTGCGCAGGACAATAATCCGATCGGCAGATTTTACCGTAGACAGCCGATGAGCAATAACAACGCTGGTACGTCCCTTTAGTACCGTAGATAGAGCCGCCTGCACCTGCACCTCGGTAAAGGGGTCGATGCTGGCAGTTGCCTCGTCGAGCAGTAGGATAGCAGGGTCTTGCAACAGCACGCGCGCCAAGGCCACCAGTTGACGTTGACCGAGGGAGAGCCGAGCCCCACGCTCACCCACATCGGTTTTGATGCCGTCGGCCAAATCTTCCAGCCAGCTACCATCACCCAGTTGTTTGGCGGCGGCCATCACTTCGGCATCGCTGGCACTGGAGCGGCCATAGCGAATGTTATCGGCCACGGTGCCTGAGAAGAGAAAAGGAGCTTGCGGCACTAATCCAAGTTGACGGCGATAATCACCGAGATTGAGGGTGCGGATGTCCCGGCCATCGATCAGCAGCCGCCCGCCCTGGAACTCATAAAAGCGCATGATCAACTTGACCAGGCTCGACTTGCCCGCACCCGTGTGGCCAACAATGGCTAGCGTTTGACCTGCGGGAATGGTCAGCGAGAAATCGGTCAACACGGCGTTGCGACCGGTGCTGTAGTTAAAGTTCACTTTGTCGAAGGCGATCTCGCCGTGCAGACGGCCCACCGGCTCCTGGGCATTCTGCACGACGAGTGGCTCGTCATCGATCAGGGCAAAAACTCGTTCGCTCGCCGCCAATCCCTGTTGAAACTGGCTCCAGAAGGAAGCGATGCTGGTGATGGGATAAAAGAAGATGGTCAACCCTTGCACAAAGAGATACCACTCGCCGACCGAGATGCTCTTGTTGATGGCCATCAAGCCACCGACATAGACGATCACTGCCACGCCGATGCCGGAGACAGTGTTGAGCAAGGGGAAGATGCTGCCAAAGACCGCCACGCGCCGCAACTGCACCTGATAGGCCATCTCATTGGTTTCGCGGAAGTCGTTGTAGATGGTCGCTTCCTGGCGGAAGTTCTTGGCTACAGCGATACCGCTGATCGTCTCTTGAATCGTAGCGTTGACGGTCGCCTGCGCCCGCTGCGCCTGCTGCATCGCCCGCCGTGCCAGACGTCGAAAGATCAAAGCAATCCCCACCACGATCGGCCCCAACGTCAAGGTAATCAACCCCAGTGTGAGGTTTTGCGTCAGCAGCACGACACTAATCACTGCTACCAGCACCAGTTGACTGAGCAGATCGACGGTCAGTGTCACGACTGTGGCAAAGTCCTGCGTGTCGGATGTGACGCGGCTGACGATGCGCCCGGAGGCATGTTGGTCAAAGAAGGAGAGGTCACGGCGCATCACTGCCCGGAAGGCATCTTGACGCAGCGCCAACACCACCTCACTCACCGCCCGCGCCGCAAAGCGCTGCTGAACAAAGCTAAAACTCCAACTCAACGCGCCAATCACGGTGACAACGATTGGCAGGACAAATAGAAGGAGGGAGGATGGAGGCAACCTAGTGTGTAGGTAAAGTTCTGGTTTACTTGCCAGTAGGTCAATGCCACGAGAAATTAAAATCGGCGTCACCGTCGAGATCAGCGAAATGATTGAAACCATCGCCGCCACCAACGCCACCTTGCGCAGTTGCGGTCGAAAATAAGCAGAAATCCGCCGCACCAGTTCGCGGTCGGTATAGTTACGATCATATTCTTCGGCATTCAAGCCGCCCATGATGCCCATAGGAAACTCCTAACAAACAGACAAGAAGACAGGAAGACAGGAAGACAAGAAGAGCGAGATTATTGGTTAGTTTGGGAATACCTGATCATCATTTGAGTTTTTAGGGCGGCTTGGCGTAATAATCCATTGGTCTGCATGATTGATCATCGCCACAAAAATAGCAATGATTTCTGTATACGACGTATACAGAGTTCGTGCCTCCTCTTTACCGAGATAGGCGCAGTTTACTGCGAACTCAATCCAGACTTGCGTTTCGGCCGCCTCGCCTTCGGCAATTGACAATTTGTTCACAAAGGATTGTTCATAACGCCTTCTACGCCATGCTTCAGCAAGATTGGCACACACAGAACGCGAGGAACGACGAATTTGATCTGTAAGTGAATATTGCTCTTCCTTGGGAAAAGATTTTGATGCATGAAAAATAGCCATTGCTGCATCAAATGCCTTCCGATAAACTTCTAAATCCTGATGATTCACAATCTTCTTCTTCATCTTTTTGCCTCTTTGACTTCCTGTCCTTCTATCTTCATGTCTTCTTGTCTTCCTGTCTTCCCCTCATTCGCAAAGATCTGCCGATACGCCCCACTCGTCGCCAGCAACTCATCATGGCTGCCTTGCGCAATCAGCCGACCATTTTTCATGAGCAGAATATGGTTGGCACTGCGGATTTGCGAGAGACGATGGGTGATGAGCAGCGTGGTGCGCCCTTCGAGGATACGGCGCATGGCACGTTGGATTTGGTCTTCGGTGTTGCTGTCGATGGCACTGGTCGAATCATCTAGCACCAGGATGCGTGGGTCGCTGAGGAAGGCGCGGGCAATGGCGATGCGCTGACGTTGCCCACCGGAGAGCATGACTCCGCGCTCGCCGATCACGGTGCGATAGCCCTCGGGGAAGGAGATGATAAATTCGTGGGCTTGAGCCTGTTTGGCGGCAGCTTCGATCTCTTCCTGCGTGACTGTTTCACGCGCCCCAAAGGCAATGTTTTCGGCAATCGAACGTGAAAAGAGGAAGATATCCTGCTCGATCGTCCCGATTTGGCTGCGCAGACTGTCCATACTCCAGTCTCGCACATCGACGCCATCGATCAGCACCCGCCCGCTGGTTGTGTCAAAGGTGCGATTGAGCAATTTGGTCAGCGTACTCTTCCCCGCCCCCGTCTGCCCGACAATAGCAACCGTCTGTCCGGGACAAGCGTGAAATGAAATGTCATTCAGCACAAGCGTCGAGCCACTGCCATTATGGGAGAGGTTTTTCTGATTTTTCACCTCACCCCTCACCCCTCCTCCCTCCCCATAACTAAAACTGACCTTCTCAAAGACAATTTCTCCCTCCATCGCCTTCGCCACCCCTGCCGTGTTTTGATCCAGCTCCGTCTCGGTCAGGATCATGTCGAGAATACG
>JAXLWB010000058.1:0-63479 GCA_046328715.1 Caldilineaceae bacterium
CCACCTACCTTGGGACATAAGTATTTATCGAGTATTTGTACAGCGTAAAACTACGAAAGACATTGTGATAGTGGAAGTGGGATTGTTTTATCAATTCTTATTCAAGTCAGAAAGGGCAATCATTATGTCTACACCTAAAGATGCACCCATTTTATGTCCAAGTGGAATGTGCGAGACTGGTAATCGTTTACTTGGTATTGTTGGTCGTGATGGGAAAGTATCTTTTTTGCGAGAACCTATAATTCTCGATGAAGCCTTCGTTTTCAATGCACATCAAGGTCGCGCTCCAGAAAAGCGATTTCGCTTCTCAACACCTTGTCTCGAAAGTGGATGTAAACAATGGAAAGACGAACGCTGCAGTATAGCAGACGAAGTGGTTTCAGTTTTGGGAACAGACCAACCTAACCACAATAACCTTCCTCACTGTGGAATACGTCGAAGCTGCCGATGGTACAAACAATCAGGTGTGAGTGCGTGTGCTGTATGCCCGGAAGTAATAACCGACACGACAGTTTGATTACAAAGAGAGTCGGTAAGTCAGGCGAGGATCGTGGCAGTGCAATGAAATTGCAGTCACGCTAATATTGAGCCCCTTCTGACTCTAGCATTTCAGACGAAACTCCACGTTGCATCCTATCAGTACTTGAATGACCTGTGTCCCACCTCGGTATCATTGCTTGTGCCGAATGCAAGAGGTTCGCAAACGCCCCGCTAGGACGCCCCGCCCCCGGGCGGCCCCCCCAACATAGAGCGCCGGCGAAGCGGGCGGCAGCGTAACTTCAAAGATGTCAACTTGTTCAGCCACTGGATGTTGGTTGAATAGATCGTAGACAATCTCAACCGACTGGGGTAGTTTGAAACGACGTTTACCCCCCGACACGCTGTGCACACTGAGCAGTTGCGGGGTTGCATAGAGCACATCACCCTCTTCATTGTAAAGATGTACGCCGCTGGCTCGGGCAATGCCACGCAGGATGGGCGCGGGGATGTCGGGCGATGCCATATAGATCGATGTCCACGCAGCCGCCGGATCGCCCTGTTGAAATTGTTTCACCGCGTAGCCGGGTTTGCAACGTCCCAGCGAATAAACAATCTCACCCAGCGTGGTTGCTTCGGGATCTTCGACGTGGAAGAGTGGCCCAATCGGTTGGGTTGATCCCCAAAACCAATCCTGGGGCAAGCCTGCGGTCATAGGATGATTGAAGTTGGTTAGGTGCATCAGCGGACCCCAGGGGCCATCCCCCTGGACAAAGCTAAAGCCTGTGAGATCGGCCATTCTTTCGGCATGGGTTGCAGCGGGCAGATCAGAGTTGAGACAGCCAGCGCCATAGAGCCAGAGCGTGGTTCGTCCTTTCTGGCGCAAGATGGTTTTGAGAGCGGCGCGGCGCTGATTGTCCAGATGGAAAGGGTTGAGGAAGATGTAGAGTTTGTAGTCTGGAAAATCCTTGTCGAAGATATCGTCCAGCAGATAGATATCGTGAGGTGCGCCAAAACGGTTGAGACTGACCACCCGTTGCCGCCAGATTAAGGGAATGTCCACGTTGTTGCGATTGGATTCGTAGTTATAGGACTGATCGTCCAAAAAGACGGCTACCTCTGCCGCTGGTCGCCGATCCAGCGTTAACGCCCAGCTCCCCAACTCCTGGAAGCGTTTGATCCAACGTTGCCGCTCCTCGATTAGGCTGTCGTGCTCGTGCAGGTCCGCAGTTTCAAACCAAGTGACACCATGACCGTGGGTGATGGCTTGGGCAAAATTGCGTTGATAGATGGCGATGGAGTTTTCAACCCGATTGTTGCGGCCACCTGGGTCGAAATTGTTGTGCATCAACGTGTCCTCTTCCATCAGGTAGATCTTGCCATGCGCCCGCAATGACTCTGCCGGCTGCATCGGCAGCCCATCGCCGCCCAAGCCACGAAAGGCATAGCCATAAGGGCTGACTAAAAAGTCAATATGTGGCGAATGCAGCAAACGATGCAGGCCCAAATGACCGCTGCGTTGCATCGTCGAAACCGAAGCCTCTTCAATCGTGTTGTTGCCAGCAAAGAAGCACATATTCCAAGCCAGGTCTAACACATAGCCAAAGAAGCCCCCCACCAAGCGCTCTCCACCAGTCGCCTGACGCACGGTTTGGCAGAACTCTATCAGATCATCGGCGCATAACTCGGCAAAGCACTCGTAAAAGTCAATCACATTGCGTTCGAGCGCTGGGTCACGGAAGGAATGATCTTTGCTGGTGCGCGATTGCTCGGCAAAGGAAGGCACCTCGGCGTTTTCGAAGGTGATGCCGTCATTCGCCCATGCCCGTTGCAAGGCGGCCACATCCTCTCGATAGTGTGTGCGCAACCAACTGCGAAAATGGCGGCGCATCGGCTCACTATAATCCATTGTGGGCAACAACATGCACGACATATCCTTAATCCACTCGCCCGAGGAGCCTGCCCCAATCTGGAAGCCAATCACCCGATCATAGAGGCCGCATTGGCGCAAATGATCGATAAAATTACGAATGAGGTCGTTGACCTGTTCACACCAGAGGCGTGAGGCAAAGGATTGCCCCCAACGTGCCCCATCTGACAGGATTTCCACCTCGTCGGCATAGCGTTCGTTCCACCAGTTGTTGGGTGCCCAGCGCGTTTCAAAACCCATGCGCAACAGAAACATTGCCTGTGGATCCACATCAATATAGCTTTGCATACGCGGCGCAACCAGCGAAAAATCATATGGGCTGGGATTGTCCGGGCGGGGACCAGGCCACTCATGAGTCAGGGTATCGACTGAATAGATGTGCACACCCGCCTCGGCATAGCGCCGAGCATAGGGTTGATGCTGGGTCAACTTGTCTGGATACATATAGCCGACCAGATGACAACCAAAAAAGATCGGTTGGTCGTTTAGAAAGACGGTGGGGGTACCGTTGTGCATCTTTAGCTCTGCTTTCATTTGTAGCCTCCTATCAGGTTGGGATAAGCGAATCATAGCCCGAACTGCGGTTAGCGACGAAATTCCACCTCCCGTTCGCAACACCACGTTGAAGTGTAAGGGAGCAGGATGCAGGATGCATTTCACCAGCATTCTGCGCCTTTTACGCCATCCTTCTCATTCTGACCACCATCACCGGCGGGATCTCACTAAAGTTGCCATTCCACGCCAACGGGTTACGCTCTATTGGGCTGTCTGACGGCAGGGCGCGTTCCTCTAGCGCATCCACCACAAAACCGGCAGCAAAGCCAGCACCCAATAGCTCCTGTAAAGGACGATCGAAGTAATGTTGCGGCTTGGGTTGGTCGGCAATTGCAGTGCCAAGACCAACCGATGACGTGAGATAGCCGCGCACCTTCATCGCATAGCGGGTAACAAATTTACCGTTGTGATCCTCCATTTCGGCCATGGGTAAGGCATTGATTTGGTTGAAACAGGGGTGACAGACCGAAAAGACAAAGCGTCCACCGGGTCGCAGCAACTTGGCCAAGGCACGAAAGAGCGGGTCGATCACGGCCATATCCATCAGCACCATCGTACTCAAAGCCGCATCAAAGCGAGCTTCACCCAGCGTCAATAAGGCGGCTTCGTCTGTGCCATCCAGCACATGATATTCAATTGTTTTCCCTGTGGGATTCGAATATTGTCTAGCTCGCTCGATCATCGATTCGGCAAAATCAAACCCGACTACTTCGGCCCCTAGTGCCGCCAAACGACGAGAGTAAAGACCGTTGCCGCAGCCTGCATCTAGGACTCGTTCGCCTGCTTGCAGCGCTAACAACCGTTGCGCCGATGGCCAAATCAATTGATTGACAAAGATATTGCCCGCATCACCCATCTGGTTGTCCCAGTGGGTGGCGTTGCTGTTCCAGGCATCCAGCGTGGATTGGTGCGCTTGTTGGAGATCGTGGTTCATAAGTGCTCCTTGTAGAGATTGAAATGGCGACATTCGATACGATGAACCGGTTAACGAATCGGTATCAACTTGTCATCCCTTCATCGTATCATGGTTACAGCATACATCAATACATTGTATTTTTAGCGATATTGATAAACAGCGAGCCGTGAAAAACGCGCCATCGCTTGTGCCCGACAAATACTGCTGGCATCCTGACTATGGCTCCAAAGTTGCGCTTCAAAGGCGATCAGCGTGTCTCCGGCAGGGTTTACCGCCAGCGCCGGCCACCATCCCGCATCCAAGAGGAAAGAGCAATTTCACGGGTCAGACTAAATCGAAGGTAGGCTTAGCCATCACGGCCCAGAACCAAGCCGCGATTATCCGCATCTGCCAGAGTTGGCACTACAGTTGCTGTTCCTGGTAGAGGTAAATTTCAAGAAGATCCTGCTCTTTCTCAGCTTCGGTTGGGACTTCACGCTGGCGTTTTTCAACCAGAAAGAAGCCCCAACTAGGCTGTACTGTCACGATTTCGGAGTTCGTTTCCAGCAAGTAGATCCGTACCAGGATCATGCTTGCTTCGCCGCGCGTTAATGCAAAAACCGCACCATCAATCGAGCACGTCAAACGATCAATGATCAATAAGGGCAGCGACAGGCTGAAGAGAACTTCTGTGATAAAGCCTAAAAACTGTTGCTCGTCATCCTTGGTAGTAGCGACCTCTAGGGTTGCGATTTTCCGCCACAATTCCTGCTGCAAGGGGCTATCAGAGAGTCCCATAATGGC
Organism: Caldilineaceae bacterium; assembly: GCA_046328715.1. Classification (GTDB taxonomy): domain Bacteria; phylum Chloroflexota; class Anaerolineae; order Caldilineales; family Caldilineaceae; genus JAXLWB01. The sequence continues at coordinate 4,662 of JAXLWB010000058.1, forward strand.
TCCTTATTGTCCAGCAACCCACTCAAACGTTTTTGCTTGGTGTGGCACCTGCTGCTTCCTTCCCTTGCACAGCCAACACCATAGGCGAAGATAGCCTGATTCAAGCATGCCAGCTTCTCGCAGCATCCGTTCCTGATTTGAAATTCTGCGCACAGTCGCCTGCTGCTGCTCAATCAACATCAACATGACACAACCATTAGGTTTCATCATCTCTTCTCCTTTTCTCGGCCCCATTCCCCATACAGCTTTATCGCATGATTTTCTACAGTGATTTAACCATCAGATCTTCCTTCGCTGGTATCACTTTCTGCCACAAAAAATCACCCAGAATTTCCGCTCCAAAGCAGAATTGCCAAATGTGGTACAATGCCAGTATCTTAAAAAAGTATGGCCGTACCTTTGAGGGTGAATTTGATAGAGGGTGATGTTTCATTTGGCAATTGGATTCGCCGCAGACGCAAAATGCTTGACCTGACGCAGGATGCGCTGGCAGACGCGGTTGGATGTTCGGTTGCTTTGATTCGTAAAATTGAAGGGGATGAACGACGTCCTTCCCCGCAGATCGCTGAGTTACTTGCGCGCGTCTTACAGATTCCAGAGGGGGAGCAGGAGAAGTTCATCAAAATTGCCCGCTCTCAATTGCGCAGCGAACGACTGGAGACGATTGCGCCAATTCAAGCAACCCTGCCCACGCCGCCTCCACCACCTGCATTGGATCTGCCGTGGCTGGCAAGCCCACCCATCCGCACATTCAACTTGCCACTGCCACCGACATCCATGCTTGGCCGCGAAGGCGAACTGCAAGGGCTGGGCCGACTCCTTGCGCAACCCAACTGCCGTTTACTGACTGTTGTGGGCCAAGGCGGCATGGGCAAGACACGCCTAGCTTTGGCGTTGGCACAACAGGTAACTGAAGGGGCGATGAACAAGCTTTCCTTTAGCGACGGTGTGGCCTTTGTGCCCCTGGCTGCGTTGACGTCGGCGGAATATATGGTGACCGCCATCGCCAGTAGTCTTAACTTCACCTTTGCTGGCTCGACCGAGGTAAGGCGGCAGTTGATCAACCTGCTGCGCGAGAAACAGATGTTGCTGGTTTTGGATAACTTGGAGCACTTACTGGACGGTGTCGATCTGTTGAGCGAGATCCTCGAACAGTGTGCCGGGGTGAAATTGCTTGCGACCTCGCGTGAACGGCTTAGCCTCCAGGGCGAGTGGGTCTTTGACCTACAGGGCTTGCCCGTGCCGCCCGAGGATGACATGAATCTCGTCGCCGAAACCAGTGCTGTATCACTCTTTGTTGAACGTGCGCAGCGTGTACAAGCCAATTTTCGACTCGATGCTGACAACCAGCGAGCGATCCTGCGTATCTGCCGCCAGGTCGAGGGTCTACCGCTTGGAATCGAACTGGCCGCAGCCTGGGTTCACATGCTCTCTTGTACTGAGATTGCCCAGGAGATTGAACAGAATATTGACTTTCTGGCTGTGAATCGCCGCGATCTACCAGAACGACATCGTTCACTACGCGCAGTTTTCGACCACTCCTGGAAGCTCTTGACCGAGGCAGAACAGCGAGCGATGCTGCGACTGGCCATCTTTCGCGGCGGCTGTACACGCGAGGCAGCCGCGCAAATTGCCGATGCGCCACTGCCGATGTTGCTGGCCTTGGTAGCAAAGTCGTTGGTGCAGCGGCGCGAGAATGGACGCTACGAGTTGCATGAATTGGTACGCCAATATGCCGCGCAGCGCTTGGAAGCTACAGCGCAGGCAAGCGAAACTCGCAATCGAAGTCTAGTCTATTTCACCAAGCAGATGCAACAGGCCAGCAGCCGCCTTGGACGTGCAGATCACGTGGCAACGATTGCTCAATTCGAGGCAGAAGCTGATAACGTCCGGGCCGCGCTGCACTGGGCATTGGAGCGCCAGCAAACTGAGGCAGGGATGGCCCTAGCCCTGGCTATGGCAAACTTTTGGGATGCAAACGGCTATTGGAACGAAGGTCGCGAGTGGCTGACAAAGTTCCTGGACGCTGGATATTCACTTCCGCTCCCCCTGCGTGCTCAAGCGTTACAGAGCGCGGGCGACTTGATGGTTAGCCATGCCGATCTCAAACGAGCGGCTCAATTCTACAGCGAAAGCCACCAACTCTGGCAGACGGTAGGCGATCACAAAGGACTGGCCGCAATCCTCTATCGTCATGCTTTGGTGGCCAGCGAGGAGAGCGTCGAGGAGCGTTACTTTCAGCAGAGTCTTGCGCTCTGGCGTGAACTAAATGAGCCCCGAGATACGGCCTATGTGCTGCTTGGATTGGGCCGCTTTGCCTCTGGCCATCTTCAATTTGATCAAGCTTTGCGTTATTACGAGGAGAGTTTAGCACTCTTTCGCTCCATCGATGACCAGATCGGCGTCGCCCATGTCCTACGCGGCATTGGTGTTGTTGCTTATCGGCGTGGTGACTACGAGGAAGCGCAGCGGGTTCAAGTGGAGAGTTTGGCCTTGTACCGGACGCTGAACTTTAAACGAGGCATTGCTATAGCGCTCAACGATTTGGGTGATGTCGCTTTGCGTTTGGGCAGCTACGAGGGGGCACGCCAACTCTATCTCGAAGATCTGCTGCTGGGCGTAGAAATGAACAGCAAATGGGACATTGCCTGGAGCTTCGAAGGATTGGCCCATGTCGCCTATGAGCAACAACAGGACCGACTGGCGACACAACTCTTCGCCATCAGCCAGTCGCTCTTCGAAGAGATTCACACCCATCTGCGCCCCGAGGATCAAAAAATGCGTAACCAGATCATCGACACGCTCCGAAAGGCTCTTGGATCCGAGGAGTTCAGCAATATTTGGGCCGAAGGTCAGTCACTTCCCCTGCGCGATGCTGTGAGGCTTGTTAGTTAGACCCGCACAACATTTCATGACAAGGTGACAAGGTGAATTACTCCCTGTCACTTTGTCACCCGATCACCCCTTCATTCCTCTTCCCACGGCCAACTCAACTTTCGCCACGCTATGGTGCAGTCAGTCCCAGTCGATGACAAACTTGGACGAGGCAGCGCTAAATTCGCGCAGATAACGGGCAATATTTTGCTCTACCGGGTCGCCGAGTTTTTGCCCAAAGTGCATAACCAACATCGAAAGAAGTTCCGTGCAGGTGATAGATTCGTGAATGTGTATCGTGCATCCTGTACTGCCTAGAGAACGACTTCAAGTTTGGCAGGCAATATTTCAATCTCCAATTGATGCGCCTCGGTGTAGAGAATCTCGCCATCCGCGTGTACGGGTAACGGTTCACTGGAAGCGATGCTGATACGCTTGGCCCGGACAGTGCGCACTTCAGCGTCGTGGATGTGCGTCCCTTTCATCACACGCGGCACAAGCGCTAGAATGCGCGGTTTGCTCAAGGCATTGACAAAACAGACATCGAGCCAACCGTCATCAATTTCGGCGTTGGGTGTTAGCCAGAAGCCACCACCCGAACAACGCCCGTTGCCGATCGTACAGAGTGTGATCGACTGTTTGATCGTTTGGTCATCGAGTTTGAGCGTGACCTGTGGCGTACGATAGCTGTAAAGCATGTTGCGGGCCAGGGCCAGCACATAGACAGCCTGACCACGCAACCAGCGAATTTTCTGCGCTTCGATGCCAACCTGGGCGTCAAAACCGATGCCCACATTGTTGACAAAGTAACGATTATTGACGCGTCCCACATCGCAACGTTGAATTTTACGCTCGGCAATATGGGTACAAGCGACATGCCAATTGTCCTTGGGGCGCAGCATCTTGAAAAAATCATTGCCTGTGCCAACTGGAATCACCCCAAGTTGGCCCGCAATTTGGTCTTGAGCAGCCTGTACCAGCCCGTTGGCAACCTCATTGACTGTACCATCACCGCCCACGGCGATCACGAGTGGAAAGCCAGCTTGGTGCGCCTCAGCAGCTAGTTGGATCGCATCGCCAGGGGCACGCGTCGCAACCGCATCGGTGGCCATGCCCAATGATTTCAACGTGCTGCGAATCTCGGGCAACAATTGACCGGCTCGCCCGCGCCCAGCCATCGGATTACAGATCAGTTTAGCGTCACTCATGCATCTTCCTTTGAGAGTAATTATCGAACAAAGCTCCAGCACACAGCAACGATAAGATATTGAACACAAGGATCGATTAGTACTGCTTCTTGATGCAATTTCCTTGCGCGTTCACTGATTGGCTGCTGAGCCATAGCTCTCTTCTCCTTGGCTTTAGTCTACAACTTCAGAAGCAAGAGCGTCAGCGACTGGCACGAAAGGTGCGCTGACGCTGACGGCTTTGATTGAGTACGGAAATGCACCCTCGCTCTACAAGCTGATTGACCTACCGTGGTTTTAATGGCAACATATACAGTATACCAAAATCGAGCAAGAAAGATTCTTGTTCTCTCATTTCCAATCATAGAAAGACTCAATCATGGCAAATTTGCGACAAAAAGTTCTTGTCCTCTATCTGGCCAATTCAGCACTCGACAGCCGGGTCAAAGGCTGGACAATGTATGATGGCACAGGCAAAGAACATCACACCACGGGTGATGGCGACGTTCCCCCCTACAAAACAGGGGTCGATGCACTGCGTGACGGCTGGCGCGTCATCCAGTTTCCTCAACTGAATCCGCCCTATCCCAACATGGAATACACCACATCGTTTCAGATGTATGAATTCATCTTTGAAAAATTGGAAGAAGTGTAAATTGATGAGTGAAACGTGATGGGTGAAGTGCAGATCTTCTATTTTCTACGCTTGACGATAGCAGAATGGAGAAATTTTGCACTTCACGCATCACGCATCACGTTTCAACCCTCACGTTTCAAACGCAAAGGACACCTACCATGTCAACAACCGTAGACAAGAAATATCTCCTGAACTCCAAGCAGATGGCATCGTTTGTGGCGCGCGGCTTTTTGCGCTTCGACGAAATGGTTCCAAACGAGATCAACCAAGCCGTAATGAAAGAGATCGATATGGGGGGCATCAAAGCAGCCCCGGCTGGAACACCGCTGTCGCAATGTTACCCGGCCCCTTCGGCAATCGGTGAGATGCTGCGCATGCCCGAAGTACAGGGCATCATTCAGAGCCTTGTCGGCCCCGATCCGCTCTTCGACCATCACGCCATCCATGTGCGCCAGCCCAATGAAGACTCCGCTCAGGGCATGCATGGAGACTCGATCATCGACACCCGCGTCCACTTTGACGTCCAACTGATGTACTTCCCACACGATGTGCCGCTGGAAATGGGTGGCACACTGCTCGTTCCAGGCAGCCACTTCCGCCGCATCAATGAGATGGACATCGCTCGCTATCAGAACTTTGTCGGACAGATCCCAATGGTCTGCAAGGCAGGATCGCTGTTGGCGCTGCATCATGGCATCTGGCATTGCGGTCGCCAGAACAAGACCAATCAGGTGCGCTACATGTACAAGATCCGTCTCAACCCACGTGTGCGCCAACTGCGCTTGTGGAACACCGATGACCTGACTGCGGATGCTACCAAGCACAAACCGATCTTCACACGCGAGACCAACGCCGTCGAAGACATTCAGACCATCCTGGGCCGCCAAGAACCCTGGTTCGAAGACGCGGCAGGTCGCCTGGAAATTGTCAACCGTATCAAGCTGTGGCGTTTCCTCACCGGCGACAACAATTTCGACGTCCACTACTGGCTGACCCGCTTGGAGAACATGCCAGAGAATTTGAAGCTAGCTGCCTAATAGGCAACGCAGATAAACATAGCACTTTGTAGGGGCATCCGCTTGCCGGTGCCCAAGGGCGACCGCAAGGGTACGCCCCTACAAATGTGTCACCTCTATTTGCGGTGTCTATAAGAAATGAGATTGGAGATTGGAGATTAGCGATTATCTCTACAATCGCTAATCTCTAATCTCTAGTCTCTCACCTCAGTAACAGTTTTCTAATGAACCTGTTTGCCTCTACTAACCCAGCCTTCTGGCAGGCACTTGACACGTTGCTTGCTTCTAGCGAGATTGTTGTAGATCGCGCCAAAGGCACAGCGCATCCGCGCATGCCAGAGTTGATTTACCCTTTGGACTATGGCTATTTGGCTGGGACAACTTCGGGCGATGGGCAGGGGATTGATGTCTGGATCGGTAAGTTAAGCGAGAAGCAGGTGACGGCTATTGGCTGTACCGTTGACCGTTACAAACGAGATGCAGAGCTCAAAGTACTTGTCGGATGTACAGAACAAGACGTTGCAACCATTTCGCACTTTCTCAATCAGGTAGCAGGTCTGCCCTGTGTCATCATTAAACGAGGTGCCAATGACGATTGATTTTGGCTATGTGTTGCCGGCTGGACCACCCAAAGGGGAAATCGAGCGTTGGCTCCATGAGTTGGACGAGCTTGCACCACTGATCCAACCCTATTTCAAGGGGCTGTGGATGACCGATCACTTCTTCTGGGAGGATGATCCGACCTTTGAAGCCTGGACAGTGCTGGCTTTTTTGGCGGCCCGCTATCCACAATTTGAGATTGGTCCAGTGGTGCTTGGTCAGAGCTATCGTAATCCAGCACTGCTGGCCAAGATGGCAGCGACGCTGCAAACACTGTGCCAGGGACGTTTTGTGATGGGCATCGGTGCTGGCTGGAAAGAGGATGAATATCGCGGCTATGGCTATCCCTTCCCACGCGCTGGCATCCGCCTCGAACAACTGGAGGATACGCTTGAGATCTTGCAGCGGCTCTGGAAAGAAGCCGGTCCGGTCACTTATCAGGGCAAACATTATCAGCTTGACCGTGCCTGGTGCGAACCCAAGCCAAAGCCGATACCGCCGATCATGGTCGGTGGCGGCGGCGAGAAGACAATGAGGTTAGCCGCACGCTTTGGCGACTGGTGGAGCCTCTACGATGCCGACGTAGAAACCTATCGCGAGCGTGTGTCCGTTCTCCATCGTCACTGCGAAACGATTGGACGCGATCCGGCAACGATCCGCAAGACGTGGTTTGGACGCATGGCAGTCGCACAAAGTGAAGAAGCTGCCCTGGCCTTGAGCAATGGCCGCTGGACACGCCGAAATGCGATTGTCGGCTCACCGCAACAGGTGATTGAAACCATCCAGCAGCTCGCCGAGCTCGGTTGCGACTACTTTCAGGTGGACGTGTTGCAACTGACCGATCCAGAGATTCGCAAACTCGTCTTCATGGAAGTACTCGAAAAAATAACACGCTGAACCCTTACTCCGACAGGTTAAAATGCAACCTACCCTTCTTTGGCAACGACTCCAACAACAACTTCAGCAGCAGATCGATCTTTTCCCTGGCGTGGCTGGGATTGCAGTGAAGGATCTGACCGACGGCAACACGATTTCACTCAACGCCGATGAGATCTTTCCCACAGCCTCTACGATTAAAATTCAGATTCTGCTCCAACTTTTGGTGCGGGCTGCGGCAGGTGAAGTGGATCTAGAACAGCGGATTGTGGTTGATCCTGCACAACTCGTGCTCGGCAGCGGCGTACTGAGCTACCTGGATGGACCAGTTGAACTCACCCTGCGCAATATTGCCAACTTGATGATCATGGTCTCCGACAACACCGCCACCAATATCTGTCTAGAGCAAGCAGGTTTGGAAGCCACCAATCAACTTCTGCGCCAACTGAACTTGACGCAAACCGTAGTGCGGCGCAAAATGATGGACCATCTCGCCGCCGTACGCGAACAAGAGAATGTCTCCACGCCTGGTGAGTTGGTTGCGATTTTGGAAGCACTGTATAATGGAAAGCCCGATCCAAGTGTAGCAGAAGCGTGCCTGACGATACTCAAAAAACCCAAACAAGGCTTCATCGACAAAGCGTTGCCCGAGAATATCGCCTGCGCCAATAAACCCGGCTGGGTCGATCGGGCGATGTGCGATGCGGGATTGGTCTATCTACCGCGGCGACCTTATATTCTTGCGATCATGACCAAGCATGGGATGTGCGACAAGTTAGAACAAGAAGCCTTCATTGTCAACTGTACCCGAATTATCCACGAAACCATGGCATCACTTGACCGCAGCAACCAATTTGGCCGCAGTGTTTACGAGTAGAACAGTAAGCGGAGGAAGCACTGTTGAACAACCGTAGTTTGACTCTCCCTGTTCTTGCGCTGATGCCGCTGCTTGCCCTGGGCGTTTGGCTTTTGCGGCCCAAGTTGCTCAACAATGTGCAGACTGACAACGTTTCCATCACTGCTGCCTCTAACTCGCCTACAACATTGAGCGAGACGCTATCAATCAGCGACTCCACTGCCCTACAAATCGCTTCCCAGCCCTCCGTATCACTACACGAATCATACTGTTTGTTACCCGATGAAACCGTTTGGGACGTGAGCCAGCGCTCTAATGTGACCGTCGAAGCAATCAATGCGCTCAACCCCAAATTTACTGGCTTTGCCGGAAGTGCGCTTCATCTCCCTCCAGGAAGCGTTGCGCCCGACGCCTGGTCTGAGCCGATGCCAGCCTACGAGGGAATGGATGAGTTACCTTTTGGCGTTTCTGGCTACTTTATCGGTGCCGACAATCGGCGTAAGCGGGTCTCGCTTACCTTCGACATCGGTTATATGCCTGAAAACGAAGCATTGATGAAATTGCTGGTCGCCCATCACATCAAGGCTACTTTCTTTGTGATTGGGACGGCCATGGATAAGCGACCGGATGTGGTCCAAGCATTGGTTGGGTACGGCCAGGAATTGGCCAATCACTCGTGGACGCACGACTACATGCAATATATGGACGAAGCGGGTGTACTCGACGAGCTGCGCAAGACCGAAGCTGCGGTCAAAGTCGCATACCCAGAAGCGACGACCAAGCCTTTTTTCCGAGCGCCCTTTGGTGCTATCACACCCGAAATGGTGCAGATTGCCAAGCAGGAAGGCTACTACACGATTGGCTGGACGATTGATAGCGGCGATTGGGTACCTGGCATCACGCCGGACGAGATCTATACCCGTGTCACCAATAGCATTTGTCCCGGTGCCATTGTCGTGATGCACGATGCCAACCTGCCCAGTTTCAAAGCCCTCCCACGCATTTTGGACTATCTGGAAGAGCAACAATACGAGGTTGTCCCCCTTTCGACACTCTTGTTCTCCTAGTCCCGTAGGGACAGTGATTTGAATCATCTACCTTCTTAACCGCTCATGACCACAAAACTTGATCAAACCCGTGAATTATTTGATGACCTGGTGCGCGATGCGTTAGGCATTCTCCTTCCTGCGATCAGCGTGCTGGTCTGGATCTGGGCAAGCTACGTTGCCCTCTTTGACCAGGTGCGGGTTTGGTATGGCTTTAGCGGCGTTGGCCTGTTGCTGCTCGTGCTGATGGCGCATGCACAATTCAGCAACAAGCAGCTACATGTGAGCGTACTCACCTTCCTCTTTGGTATTACCGCTATCGTAACGGTCGCTGTTTTTGGCTATGCGAATTCAACGAGCCTCATTCTCTTTTCACAGGTCATTTTGCTGGCAGCAGTGCTCTCCAGTCCACGAGGCATGTGGATCGTTGCTACGTTGATCGCCATTCTCACGCTGCTTTGTGGGATGAAACTTGGCTTGCCCTGGGAGGAACTGCGTTGGCCCTTAGCCCTGCTCGGAATCACGGCGCTAACCGCAGCACTGGGTGCACGACGCCTCTTTACTGCACTGGAGTGGGCGCTCACACTCGCCAACCAAGCACAGAACAATGCCGAAGAGGCACGCGCTCATCGCTCTGAATTGCAGCGAGCGCTACAAAGTCTCGATATTGCCCTATCACGTTTGGAGCGGGCCAACCGTACTTTAGCCTTTGCACAAGAGGCAGCCGAGAAGGCCTACCGTTTCAAGTCGGACTTTGTGGCCAATGTCAGCCACGAATTACGCACACCGCTCAATCTGATCATTGGCTTTAGCGAGATGATGACCACAGCACCGGAAAGCTACGGCGGTGTGCCGCTGCCCAGGGAATACCGGGGCGACATGTTGGCCACCTATCGCAGCGCCCGCCATCTGCTCGATTTGATCAACGATGTGCTCGATCTTTCGCAGATTGAATCGGGGCGGATGGCGATCTACAAGGAGCAGGTGGTCTTGCAAGAGGTGATCGGTGAAACGGTCGAGATTGTGCGTGGACTGGCCGAAGCGCGCAAGCTTGAGTTGCAGGTTAATCTGCCAGCGACACCGATTCTTATAGAGTTGGATCGCATCCGGATTCGCCAGGTGCTGCTTAACTTGCTCACCAATGCGATGCGTTATACGCAGCAAGGTTGGGTGCGTATCGGCGCCAGTGTACAAGCTGAGGAAGTTACGCTGACTGTTGCCGATAGTGGACGTGGCATTGCACCCGATAAGCTAGACCGTGCCTTTGAGACCTTTGATCGGCTAGACGAAGAGCCACTCAAAGAGGGCAGCGGTTTGGGGCTGGCCATCAGCAAAAAATTTGTCGAGCTGCATGAAGGACGGATGTGGATTGATAGTGAAGTGGGCAAAGGGACGAACGTTTCTTTCACGCTCAAGTTGCCGCATGACGAGTTACATCCGTCAGCGACCGTGCTACACATCTCGCGCCCACTTCGCTACAACGTTGATAAGCCCACGGTCCTGGTGTTACACGACGATCCACGAGCTGCGGAGTTATTGCGTCGCCATATTGCCGCTTGCAACTTTGCCGAAAGCAGCACGCTAGCTGAAGCAATGGCCTTCGTCCAGAAAACGCTGCCCCAAGCGCTGCTCTGCGATGTCAATGCGCTCCCTCAATGGCAAAGTTGGCGCAATGCCCTGCCCGCCTTTGCCCACATTCCCCTACTCAGTTGCCCACTGCCCAGTATGCGCCATTTGGGCACGCTAATGGGAGCGAGCGACTATCTACCCAAGCCGGTGAGCCGTAATGACCTGGCGGCGGCGCTGCAACGACTTCCGCATCCTGTGCAAACGGTGCTGGTCATCGACGATGATCCGCATATCGTACGCCTGATCAGCCGCATGTTACGTTCGATCAGTGCCTCGATCCGGGTATTGGAGGCATTTGGAGGCGAAGAAGGGTTGGAAGTTGCCAAGAGTCAACATCCGGATGCCGTCTTTGTCGATCTGATGATGCCAGGCATGAGTGGCCGTACATTTTTAGAGGCAATGCATCAGGAGCAGACCTTGCACCCGATCCCGATCATCGTCGTCTCGGTGCGCAGTGTGGAACAGGAAAGCTCACCCCTGATTGGAGAGTTACATCTTCAGCGAGATTCCGGCTTTTCGCTCAGTGAAATGCTCGCTTTACTTCAATCGCTCTTGACAACGCTTACCCAAGCGGATGCAATGTCCCCAACCAACGCTGCAGCACTTCTAGCAGTTGCGGCTGACTGACTGGTTTACAGATGTAATCGTTCGCTCCTAACGAGAGTGCCAGCGAACGCTCTTTGAGTACCGAACAGATGACAACCGGTATTTTACTCGTATGCTCGTTGCTACGCAGGGCTTGCAATACATCCCAGCCATCGGCATAGGGCATCATCATGTCCAGCACAACCAGCGCAGGCTGGATTTTGCACACCAGATCGAACGCATCGCGGCTGCCGCTGGTGCTGACCACATTGATTCGATGCCCGGCCAAGTAGCGGCGAAAAAGTGTGAGCAGATCTTCATTGTCATCTACGATCAGGATACAGGGAGCATTTTCGGCTTGAAGTGGATGGGGCAGATAGATGGAGGCAACCCAAGCTTGAGGTTCATGCTGGACGGTAAGTCTGCCCTGCTGCGCTTCGAGCAGCGTTTGTACAACATCTGACTCCTCTATCCAGCGATTCAACATAGACGAGTACTCAGTTGGCAAGGCAATAAGCGAAAGCGCAATCTCAGCGTCAACCTCTTCGCCGCTGACTCGAATCGCTCCACCATCGGCCAGCAGGTCAAGTGCATAGCTGAGCAAGATAATCAGCGACTGGCGCAGAAGGGTACGATCAGCTTGTGCTTGCAGATCGTGCGCTAGGGCCAATTCGATGCGGGTTGTCTTCTCCAGCAGACGCCGATTGAGCAAGTTGCAAACGCCTTCAAAGAGGTTGTGTAGCCGAATTGCCTCCAGATGAACGTCGCCATGCAGCTTTTCCAGTTCTAGAGTCGGGGAAGCGGACTCTGTTTGGACCAGGGCCGACAAGCCACGCTGCACATTTTCTGCGCCAATCCGATCCCAGAGTTGGCTGGCGATAGCCTCAATGCCCTTGCTGTATTCGCGGTAGGTTTGGCGGCGGCTCAGTGCCAGTTTTTGCTCGATCTCTTCCATCGCCAATCCATCGACACAACGATAGGAGAGGATAGCATAGGCGCGGACACTCTCGCTCGGCGAATGGTCCTGCGGGCGTAGTTGTTCGATGGCATCCAGCAGGGTACGACGTAGCATCTGTGAACGAGTCGTATTGTCGGAAGGTCCATTGTGAACGAGCAGATAGCCAAGCGGATGGTTTTGTAAAAAGGCGTTATCGTAGAGATGGGTGAGCGCGCTGCGCACAAAGTGGGTGAATTCGCTGGTTGGCATGCAAATGGATGGAGCAAATCACGCATGTGCTGGTTGCACATGTAGTTTCAAACCCAGTGCAGTAACAACTTTCAGTATTGTTGCAAATTCCGGATTGCCGGAAGGAGAGAGTGCCTTATACAGGCTTTCACGTCCCAATCCGGCGTCACGAGCAATTTGGGACATACCTTTTGCACGCGCAATATCTCCAAGTGCAGCGACAATTAATACAGGATCTCCACTCTCCAATGCAGCGTCCAAGTATGCAGCCATATCTTCTTCGCTTTCCAGATGTTCGGCTACATCCCATTTTGCATAGACATCAGTTTGACGTACTTCTATCATAACAACATAGTATCCTAAAAGATACAAAGCAGCAACTAAAGTTGATCACATCGGCACAATCAGTTTTAGCGTCAGTAATTTTTGGCACAAGTTTGGCACGGTGAGCGAAGACAATCTGCATGAAATCTGGTAGAATCTATTTTGACTCTAGCACAATTTTGACTCCCTAAACAAGTTCCCAGGCATTTTGCGAGTTCCGATGTTCCAATATCAGTTTTGTTTTTTTCTTTCGATCATAGGAGGATTCAACATGGAAGAAACAAGATTTAACCTTTCTCGCCGCCAATTTCTGCGGTTAAGCGCAGGTATGGCGGGGATTGCTGCATTAGCAGCTTGCGCGCCAGGTGCGGCACCCCAGGCAGGCAGCGGTGGTCAGGCGGCTGCACCCGCTACGGGCGCAATCGAAGTCAGCTTTATGGGTTGGGGTGGTACCGAAGAAGATGAAGGCGTCAAGTCGGCCATCAAACAATTCGAGAGCGAACAGGACAAGGTGAAAGTAACTTGGCTACACACGCCGGATAACTATGCGCAGAAATTCCTGGCCAACATTGCCGCTGGCACGCCTCCCGACACGGCCTTTGTGGGTAGTGATGTTTACCAAACCTACATCCGCAACCAGATTTTGCTAGACGTCACCGACAAAATTCAGAGCGATTCCTTGGTCGGCGCGCCCGACTATTTCATCCAACCGCAAGAGACCAATCGCTGCACTGTGGATGGCAAATGGTATGGCATTGGTTCCTGTTGGGTGGCTCCGCATATCTATTACAATGCGGACATCTTCCAGAAGGCCGGCATTGAACCGCCGACCAATAGCCCCGACGAAGCCTGGGACTGGGACAAATTCTTAGAGGTTGCCAAACAATTGACGGTCGATGCCAATGGCAAGCACCCGGATGATGCTGACTTTGATAAGGACAACATCCAACAGTGGGGCGTGCAATGGCCGACTGCCGGGACTGCACTCGATGCTGCGATCCTATCCAACGGCGGCGAGTGGGTCGCTGAAAAATCGCGACTGTTAACCATTGACACACCGGAAGCCACACAGGCCATCCAAAATATCGCCGACCTCAACCTCAAGCACCATGTCATGCCAGACACCGCCACGATGCAAGCGTTGGGTATGACCAACACGCAAATGCTGGAAAACGGCAAGTTGGCAATGGCGATTGACGGCTCGTGGGCGCTATCTTGGATGTACAAGATTAAGGCGACCTTGGGCACTGCAGTATTGCCCAAGATGTCACAAGTAGCCACCGAAATGCAGGCACACATTCACAGTGCGATGTCCGCCACCAAACATCCGGATGAAGCTTGGCAATGGGTGCGCTTCCTTTCCACGCCCTTCTACCAAACTCAATTCTGCAAGATCGGCCTGTGGCTGCCCAGTCAGAAAGCCTTGATGACCGAAGAGGGTCTCAAAACCTGGATTACCGAAGGCGTTCACCCCAAGGATTATGTGAAGATCGCCACCGAGTATCTGCCGAAGTATGGACATGTGCTCTATCAACCGATCGGCTGGCCGGATGCAGCCCAGATCATCACGCCGGTGCTGGACAAGGTCTGGGTTGGTGATGCGACTGCCGATCAGGTCCTACCCGATGCCGTGAAGGAAGCCAATCAGAAGTTGCAGGATGCGCTGAACAAGAAAAGCTAAGAAGCTTTAAGTAGCGCTGTGAGAATAGTCAGAATTCGTTTAGCAGGCACGCCCCGTGCAACTCGATCCAGCACGGGGCGTGCCTGCTAACCATAGAATTAGGAAAGGTTTATGACTGCAACCTCTGCCCGTAGAAACCCGTTTATGCCCCGCACGCTGGCTGGACAACGGGCCGTGATTGGTTACATCTTTATCTCGCCCTTTATTCTGGGGTTTTTGTTTTGGTTCTTGGCACCGGCGCTGACTGCGGTGTGGTTGACCTTCCAGGATTGGAATTTATTGTCGCCGCCGACCTTTGTGGGTCTCGAAAATCTACGTGCACTTCCCCAAGACAAGCTTTTTTGGCAATCGCTCAAAGTAACGACGACCTACACGCTCGTTTATGTCCCCCTGAATCTGGTCCTGGGTTTTTTGCTGGCCCTGCTCTTGAATACCAAAGTGCGCGGCATCACCATCTTCCGCACCATCTATTACATTCCCAGTATTGTGCCAGCCGTGGCCAATGCGGTTCTGTGGGCCTGGATCTTTAACACCGAATTTGGCCTACTCAACGCAGGGATACATGCATTGGGCTTTGCCAAAGTAAAATGGCTACAGCTGCCGCAATTTGCGTTGCCCGCCCTAATTTTGATGGCACTATGGGGCTTTGGCGGCAGTATGGTGATCTATCTCGCCGGTCTGCAAGGCATCCCCGACACGTTTTATGAGGCCGCCGAGTTGGATGGCGCTGGCCGTTGGACTAAGTTACGCTATATCACCATCCCGTTGATGTCGCCGGTGATCTTTTTCAACCTGATCATTGGCATCATCGGTTCGTTCCAGGTTTTTACGCCAGCACGTCTGATCACCAACGGCGGACCGCAGAACGCTACGCTCGCCTATGTCCTCTATCTTTATCGTGTCAGCTTTGAAAGCTTAAAAATGGGTTATGCGGCGGCGTTGGCGTGGGTATTATTTGTGATCATCGCAATTTTCACCGTTTTTATCTTTCGCTACCTCGGTGATCGAGTTTATTACGAGGATGTCCGCTAATTATGAGCACTCTTCAACAAGCAGCAATGCCCAAAGAGGCGGCGAGCCTCCAGCAGCGTAGGCAAGCAATCCGTGCCCAATGGGGATTTCACGGCATCATCTTGCTGATTTTGATCGCTGGCTCGATCCTCATGCTCTTTCCCCTAGCTTGGATGGTAGTCAGTTCACTCAAAAGCCAAGAGAAGGTTTTCGTCTTCCCACCCGAGTGGATTCCCAACCCGGTAGTTTGGCAGAATTATGTCGAAGCCTTGATCTACAAACCCTTCTATCTCTACATCTACAATACACTGATTATTGTCGTACTGAACGAAGTGGCGATTCTACTATCGTCTTCGTTTGTAGGCTATGGCTTTGCCCGCATTCAATTTCCTGGCCGAGATTTTTGGTTTACGATTGTACTGGCCACCTTGATGGTGCCGTTCTTTGCCCTGATGGTGCCGCAGTTTATTATTTTCACTAAGCTCGGCTGGATGGACACGTTCCTGCCGTTGACCTTTCCCTATTTCTTCGGTGGCGGGGCCTTTAATATCTTCCTCTTCCGCCAGTTTTTCCGCTCGCTGCCAGAAGAATTGGCCGACGCCGGTCGCATCGACGGCTGTAGCGAATTTGGCATCTACTGGCGCATCATGATGCCACTGTGCCGACCGGCACTAGCGACCGTCGGAGTCTTCACCTTCCTCAATGCCTGGAATGATTTCCTGGGTCCACTGCTCTACCTGCGCACCGACAGTCATTTCACCGTGTCGATTGGCTTGGCCACCTTCCGCAGCATCATGAACACGCGCTGGGACCTACTCATGGCCGCCTCCACGGCAATGATTGTGCCGATTATTCTGCTCTTCTTCTTTGCTCAGAGGTATTTCGTGGAGGGAATTGTGTTGAGTGGGTTGAAGGGATAAACATTATGCCAACCCGTATTAACCGAGCCATCGAACTCCTTTCCCAAGATCAACCCATCTACTACACTGGCCCCCACTCTGGCCATGTCCTGACCTACGAACAAGGCGTTCTCGACGCATCCACCTGGGCTGACTACATCAACGTCGGTATGGAGCATGGGGCCTTCAACATGGCGGGCTTAGATGAGTATCTGCGCGGGTTGATTGCGGGCGGACCGACGGCCAGCGGACATCGCACCCCGGCGGTGATCGTGGAGGCACCGGTGGATGGCACGTCGGGCGAGATCGTACGCTACAATGCCTGGCAGTTTAGGCAAATTTTGGCGCGTGGGGTGCATGGGGTGTTGCTCTGTCAGGCTGAATCGGCGGAAGCAGTGGCGACCTTCGTGGCGGCCTGTCGCTATCCGATCAACAAGATCGGCGTCGGTGAATGGCTCGGTGAAGGATTGCGCGGGGTTGGCTCGGAAAACACAGCAGGTTCGGTCTGGGGAATCGGGCGGGATGAGTATCTGCGTAAAGCAGAACCGTGGCCATTTAACCCAGACGGTGAACTATTGCTCGGTGTCAAGATCGAGTCGGCGGCGGCGATTCCCCATATCGAAGAGATCCTCAGCGTCCCTGGCATCGGTTTTGCCGAGATGGGGCCGGGCGATCTGAGTCTGTCACTTGGCTATTGGCAGGTGCCCCGCCCCTTCCCGCCTGAGATGGAAGCGGTTCGCCAACGGGTGCGGGCGGCCTGTCTGAAGCATGGCATCGCCTTCCTCGAATCGGCGACGCCGCAGAATGTGGTTGACGTAATTGATGAAGGGGCACGCGTGATCGCCGGCGGTAATGAAGAAACGGCCCGGATCGGGCGAGCGTACACTCGACGGACAATGGCAGTCTAAGGCAAAACGGTTTGACTTTCCTCTCTGGCCGTGTCATACTGTGTCATCGATAACACAATCCACCTAATCGAAAAACGAATCGAGATTGATCCTAAGCAGTTGATGTTCAAGGCACTATAACCAGTGACTGTGGCTAATGATGGTTTGCGCGTCCGTATGACAGACGTAGCCGATAAGGCGGGCGTCTCGACGGCGACTGTGGGGCGAGTGCTTCACAATCGAGGCTATGTGTCGGAAGATGCGCGCAAGCGTGTCGAGCAGGCAATTCAAGAGACAGGCTTTCAGATCAACCTTTTGGCACAGAGTTTGCGCCGGCAGCGGTCGTACACTATTGGTCATATCCTCAGCAGTTTGTTGCCCAATCCTTTTTTTGCAGGTGTTGAAGTTGGGGTAGAAGAAGTAGCAGTTGCGCAGGGCTACAATGTTGTCTTGTGGAATGCAATGCGTAGTGCCAAACGCGAACGCGAGGGCGTAGAGGCATTTATTCAACGCCAGGTAGAAGCGGTGATTTTTACAACCCCGCGCAGTGCCGAAAACGTTGAGCTTGCATTGCGATCTGGATTAGAAGTAGTACAGGTAGAACGCAGCACAAGCATCGATTCGCATGTTGTGTTGGTCGATAATTACTCCGGAGCGCGTGCCGCAGTTGAACATTTGCTGCAACTCGGTCATAAACGCATCGGCTATCTGGGGAAGGTGCTGCCTGGCTCACCTGAAGTGGTGGACAATCAGCGCTTTCGAGGGTACAGGGATGCGCTAGCTACCGCTGGCATCCCTGCCATAGACGAATGGATCATTCTTGAACTTGATCCCTACTCGATTCAGGATGGCAATCATGGGTTGCGCCAACTTCTTGTCCAGGATCCAGAAGTAACTGCTGTCCTCGCATTTTCGGACATCATGGCGGCGGGGGTCTTGCAGGCAGCCTATGATCTACATTTGCGTGTACCAGATCAGCTGTCGGTGATCGGTTTTGATAATACTTATGCCCCCTATTTATCTCCCCCCCTTTCAACTGTAGCAATCCCTATGATAGAAGTTGGGAAAGCTGCTGCGCAAGTTGCTATCAATGCAATTGAAAATCGTCAGCGCAAGTTGAAGTTTTATGGCAAACGATTAGCAACTGAGTTGATTGTACGTGGCTCATCTGCTGCTCCCTTGCGTAGCAATCTGTAATGAGTTGTCTCCAATGATAAAGAGGAGATCTGATATATGCTCCTTTTTTATAAACTATGTGTCATCGATGACATATACACTAAATCAGGTACGA
Source organism: Caldilineaceae bacterium (assembly GCA_046328715.1). Classification (GTDB taxonomy): domain Bacteria; phylum Chloroflexota; class Anaerolineae; order Caldilineales; family Caldilineaceae; genus JAXLWB01. The sequence continues at coordinate 23,247 of JAXLWB010000058.1, forward strand.
TGTTATGAACAAAGGAGAAATCTCAATGCAAACACTGAGTCGACGTATGTTCTTGCGTCTCTCCGGTGGAGTGGCTAGCACTGCATTGCTCGCGGCTTGTGCTCCCGTTGCTTCACAGCCGAGTAATGCTGGGGCGAGCGATAGTGCTCAACCTGCGACCGAAAAGGTATCATTGTTGGTTTGGGATGCGTTCGGGCAAGATGCCATTGCGGCTGCGGATATGGCAACCGCATTTCAGGAGGCAAATCCCGATATTGAGATTGTGCGCGAAGATCAGCAAAATATGCGTGATATTCTGCGCACAGCATTGGATGCAGACGCGGGTCCCGATATTATGTACTACGATACGGGACCCGGCTTTGGTGGCGTATTGGCCCGTGCTGGCTTGCTGATGGAACTAGATGATGCCTACGTTCAATTTGGCTGGGACAAACGAATCCAACCGATTGCCAAAGAGCGGACAACCTTTGATGGCAAGACGTATGGCATCGGCAACGCGATTGAAGCAATTGGCGTGTTCTACAACAAGCGCATCTTTGAAGAAAATGGCTTGAGCGAGCCCACAAGTCACGACGAATTTTTGTCGATCTGCGATACGCTTAAAGGCAAAAGCATCACACCCCTTGCATTAGGCAATTTGGACAAATGGCCGGCTATGCATACATTTAGCGTCTTTGCAGGCAATGTGGCCGGCAAGGACAAGTTAGCACAGGCGATCTCTGGCGAATTGCCCTGGACCGATCCCGATTTTGTCAGTGCCATTCAGGTTGCCTTGGTGGAAATGATCGACGCTGGCTATTACAACGCCGATGTCAATGCTGTGAATTACGACGATGCCAATCTGCTTTTCTATAGCGGGCAGGCTGCGATGGACCTCACTGGGACCTGGATGATCGGCGGCTACACCGATCCCAACAACATGCAAGATCCGGTTGGCTTCTTCTTCTATCCATCGATTGCAGGCAAACCCACTGCGCCACCGGCCGGGTTAGGCTCGGGCTACTTTATCTCCAAAAAGACCAAGAACCCCGAAGCCGCCCTCAAGTTCCTGGATTTCCTCTTTTCAGAGGAGAATGCAGCTCGCTGGATGGAAGGGATGGCTGTGATTCCACCCATTCAACTCGATGGCTCGAAATACAACATTTCGGATCTGTTGCGCTTTACGTTGGAGCAACTGCAACAGAACGCCGACAAAATGGGCTACAACATCGATGTACTTACCCCTGATAACTTTAACACTACGATGTTCGACGGCTTCCAGGAAGTGATCGGCAAGACACGCACACCTAAAGAACAGGCCGCCGCTTTGGAGCAAGCCATGCAGGAAGCCAAGGAAGCGGGCAAGGTGATGGATATTACGGGATGATCCCTAGGTAAGTTGTTCAGTGAGACAGTAGGACAGTGAGACAGTAGACTGTTCTACTGTCTCACTGATTCATTCTCTCAGACAGAGACACCATGACAATACTCACACGGCGTGGCAGGCGGCAGGCATTGATCGGCTATGCCTTTGTGCTACCTGCTTTGCTGATTTATCTCTTTTTTGTGATCCGCCCCTTCATCGATTCGGTCTATTTCAGCCTAACCGATTGGGATGGTGCGCGTTCCGTGAAGAATTTTATCGGGTTGGGCAATTACCAAAAGATGCTCAACGACACGTTGCTTTGGCAATCGCTCTATCACAACCTGATCTGGGTGATCATTGGCACGATTTCACCGATTGTGATTGCGCTACTGCTCGGTGTTCTGCTTTGGGGACGGCAGGTGTGGGGACGTACGCTCTTTCGCACCGTCTACTTTATTCCTGTGGTGCTTTCGGATGTGGTCGTCGCCATTGTCTGGAATTGGATCTATCATCCACTCTTTGGGGCGCTGAATAGTGCGCTCAAAATGGTGGGGCTAGAATCATTAACACGCGGCTGGTTAGGGGATCCGAACACTGCATTGCTGGCCCTACTCGTCACTGCCATCTGGTCGTATTACGGCTTCTGCTTTGTGGTAATCATGGCTGGATTGCAAAATGTCAACATGGAACTGATCGAGGCGGCAACATTGGATGGTGCAAACAGTTGGCAGCGTTTTGTCTACGTGGTCATTCCAGAGTTGCGCCATGTGCTGACGATGATCACAGCCTTTACGTTGATTGGTGGCTTTAATGTCTTTGGCATCGTTTTTGTCATGACCAAAGGGGGGCCGGGCACCGCCACGCAAGTGATTGCGACCTATACCTATCGCAAAGCATTTCAGGAATCGCAAATGGGTTATGGCGCAGCACTATCGATGGTGATGACAATTTTGTCATTGATTGCCGCCTTGATCTTTATGCGGCTACGTGAAGGCAACGAAGAGAATTAAAAGTTACGCACCACCAATCAACTATGCAAATTACTTCTACCAAGCGCCAACCTTCACGTCTTTCGCTGCACAATGCAGCCGATTGGCTTTTTCGCTACGGGGTCCTTGTGATCTTTGGGCTGGGGTGTCTCATTCCACTCTTTTGGGTGCTTGCCTCTTCACTCAAAACCACGCGCGAGATTGCACTTAACCCGTTGGGTTTTCCAACCAGTTGGCGCTGGCAAAATTATCCGCAATCCTGGATTCAGGGGCACTTTAGCGATTATTTTCTCAATAGTATCATTGTCTCGCTGCCGATTGTGATTGGCACTTGTGGGCTTTCGGCATTGGCAGGCTATGGCTTCGCACGCTTCAAATTTCCAGGGGCAACTATCCTCTTTTATCTCTTTTTGCTGGGTCTGATGATCCCCTTCCAGTCGATCATGATCCCGCTCTTTTATCTCTTGAAGAATATCAACTTTCTTGGCACTTATTGGGCCATGATTGTGCCCAGCATTGCCTTGGGTCTTTCCTTTGGCATCTTTTTTATGCGTGCCTTTTTTGTGGGCCTGCCCCAGGAGCTTGCCGATGCAGCCATGATTGATGGTTGTAATGAGTTTGATGTCTTTTGGCGAGTCTTAATGCCATTGGCGGGTCCGGCGCTCTCCACATTGGCCGTTCTTAACTTTATGGGAGCCTGGAATTCATTCTTATTGCCACTGATCTACATGCAACGCGAAGCCTTACGCCCGTTGGTGCTAGGATTGATGTTTTTTCAAAGCCGTTTTACGCAGGATTATCCCCTGACCATGGCGGGGGCAACGATTACCATGTTGCCGATCATCATTATGTATCTCTTTTTTCAACGTCAATTTGTCCAGGGTTTGACCTCTGGTGCATTGAAATGAGCAGGAAGGCTGCGGGATGAGAAGTTTCCGGCTCAACCGGATTTCACGGGGTTGACAAGTCCTCCGGGAGGTGGCGCTATTCGTTTTTGTAATGACACGAAGCCGTCGCCACCTCCCGGAGGACGGATGAAGCGAGTCACCACCTCAGTTCCCGTTGAGCCAAGTTTCCTTTCTCACTCCGCTGCCTGCGAACTATCTTATCTCGAATCATTTGTGAAATCATAGTAAGGAAAGACAATGCCACGCCGTTTAGCAATTACTGCCCCCTATCAAGTTGAAGTGATGGATTACGAAGATGGGCCCCTACAGGATCACCAAGTGCTGGTTCAGACCGAATGGGCTTCGGGCAAACATGGCACAACCACAGGCATGTTTGATGGACGTACCTTTCAGGGACAAGAATTCGATCAAACGATGCGGATCTTTATCGAGAAGGGAGATGACACCCCTGCACCGCGTCCCAGTCGCGAAAAACCCTGGAACAGTGGGACAACAGGTGTAGGTGTGGTGACTGCGGTTGGCGCGCAAGTGACACGCTGGAAACCCGGTGACCGTGTCTTTGGCATCATGGACATCCGCGAAACCAATGTCTGCCGGGAGGATCGATTGTGGACATTGGGTGAAATTGACCCAACGCTGGCCCTTTGCATTGAACCAGCTTATGTTGCCTTCCACTGTGTGCGCGAATCACAAGTACGTTTTGGCGAAACAGTGGCAGTGATTGGATTGGGTGTGCTGGGTCTCTTGGCAGTACGCATGGCAATCTTGGCGGGAGCAGAGACGGTGATTGCTGTCGATACGTTGCCCAACCGCCGCACCCTGGCCTGTAGGCTGGGTGCCGACTGCGCCTTGGATGCGCGCGATGGTGATGTAGCGCGCAAAATCCACGAGTTAACAGGCAATGCTGGCGTAGATATCGCAATTGAGCTAGCAGGCGTCTATCCTGCACTGCAAACCGCCATTCGCGCAGCGCGAGTGGGAGGCACAGTCTGCTCGGCGGGTTTTTATCAGGGAGAAGCGAATGGTTTATGGCTAGGGCGAGAGTGGCACCACAATCGACTCAACATGATCGTGCCACATGGCTGTGGCTGGGGGCATCAACCGCGCGACTACCCGCGCTGGGACGACAAGCGCGCCTACGATACGATGGCAATGATGATGCACAAGGGCAAACTCACCGCACCAGGCTTAATTTCGCCCATCGTCGCGCTCGAAGAGGGCAGTGAAGTCTTTCGGCTGATCAAAGAAGCGCCAGATCAGGTGGTGAAGTACGCAGTGAAGTTTTAGTGAGATAAACATATGCGAATCAAACAATCTATCTGTTATCCACTTTTTACGCCCCCAGGAATGGACCTAGAGGCAGTTTGCAAACATGCGGCGGAGATCGGTTATGCGGCGATTGAATTGTGGGCTCGCCCGCCGGAATTTGAGGTAGTCATGGCTGTAGCAAAGAAGTACAAGCTCGCTGTCGCCAGTATGAATGGACATTTTTCACTACCCGACGGATTGAATAAACGCAGCAACCACGACCGTATCGAAGCGGAACTTAGGGTCTCTATCGATCTCGCGGCCCAACATGGCATTCCTGGGTTGATCTGTTTCAGCGGTAATCGTCAACCGCATCAAAGTGAGATCGAAGCGATTGAAGCTTGTGCCGATGGCCTGCGCCGGGTTGCACCTTATGCTGAAGAGAAAGGCATCAATCTCAATATCGAATTGCTCAATTCCAAGGTCGATCACCCTGGCTATCAATGCGATCATACGGCTTGGGGCGTAGCCATCTGCGAAAAAGTCAATAGCCCACGCGTCAAGCTACTCTACGATATCTACCATATGGCGATCATGGAAGGTGACATCATCCGCACCATCCGCGATAATATCAAGTGGATCGGACACTTCCATACTGCGGGCAATCCTGGTCGTCGCGATCTGGATAATGATCAAGAACTCAATTACACAGGTATCTGTCGAGCAATCGCCGCTACAGGCTACAATCTCTACCTGGGACACGAATTTAGGCCGAAAGCTGATGCAGTCGAATCAATGCGAACAACCTTTACAATCTGTGATCAGGGATGAAATAGGATAGATACGCCATTATTTTGATTCCAGTAGTTTGTCACTTGTATCCCTAGAAAGAAAACAGTATGAACCACATCACCATCAACGCCGACCTCGGCAACCAAACCATCTCGCGCCATATCTATGGCCACTTTTCCGAACATCTCGGTCACTGTATCTATGGCGGTTTCTGGGTTGGTGAGGATTCGCCGATTCCCAATACGCGGGGCATTCGCAACGATGTTGTCGCCGCGCTCAAGGCCATTCAGATTCCTAACCTGCGCTGGCCGGGGGGCTGCTTTGCCGACGAGTATCACTGGATGGATGGTATCGGACCGCGTTCCAAACGTCCGACCATGATCAATACCCACTGGGGTGGCGTGACCGAGAACAATCACTTTGGCACCCATGAATTTTTCGATCTCTGTGCGCAACTCGGTACTGAACCCTACATCTGCGGCAATGTAGGCAGTGGCACGGTACGCGAGATGCAGGAGTGGGTGGAATACATTACCTTTGACGGTGTCAGCCCTATGGCCGATCTGCGCCGTGAGAATGGACGGGATGAACCGTGGAAGATACGCTTTTGGGGTGTAGGCAATGAGAACTGGGGCTGCGGTGGGAACATGCGACCCGAATATTACGCTGACGAGTACCGACGCTATGCTACTTATCTGCGCAACTTTGGGGACAATCGCCTTTACAAGATCGCCTGCGGTTCGCACGACAGCAACTACGAATGGACGGAAGTGCTGATGCGTAACCTAAAAACCCGTAACGGGCGCTTCCTGGCTGATGGCCTTTCCATGCACTATTACACTCTGGGTGCGCCGTGGGATGCCAAGCTCAATGCCACCGATTTCGGCGAAGATCAATGGTTCCGCATCATGGCGGCGGCCCAGAAAACCGATGAGTTGGTGACCCACCACAGCCAAATCATGGATCACTATGATCCTGAAAAGCAGATCGGCATGATCTTTGACGAGTGGGGCACCTGGTACAATGTCGAAGCAGGCAGCAATCCTGGCTTTCTCTACCAACAGAACACGCTACGCGATGCGCTGGTGGCGGCGGTCCATTTGGATATCTTCAATCGTCACTGCGACCGAGTGAAGATGGCCAACATTGCGCAGACCATCAACGTGTTGCAGGCGCTCATTCTCACCGAGCCGGGAAGCGGACGCATGGTGCTAACACCGACCTATCATGTCTTCGAAATGTATAAGGGGCATCACGATGCGACGTTGTTACCTCTCCACCTGCAAACCGAAAGCTACCAGTTTGAGGGAGCATCTATCCCTGCGCTGAGCGCCTCGGCCTCACGCAATGGGGCAGGCAAGATCAATCTGACCCTGTCCAATCTCAACCCCAATCAAGCCGCAGAGATCATGGTCGATCTGCGTGGCGTTGAAGCGAAGCAAGTCAATGGGCGTATTCTGACTGATTCGAAGTTGGACAGTCATAACACCTTTGACCATGCTAACCGTATCCATCCCGTTGCCTTTGACGATGTAAAGTTAACACACAACCTTCTGACTCTCTCTCTTCCCGCCAAGTCAGTGGTGGCATTGGAAATCGGAAACTGAGTGATAACGTGAGTTCGGATTTTAGCCCAACTGGGTTACCGTATCCCGCCCCGATGGGGCTAGATTGACTTTCGTGTATTTTGTGCATTTCGTGCTTCTTTAGATTGGAAATAGGTCTCTATGAAAATTCTCGTTACAGGTGCCGAGGGGCGGATTGGGCGCAACTTGCCGCCGTTGTTGTTGGAAGCCGGCCATGAGGTGCGCACGCTTGACCTGGTTGCGCACAAGGGCAAGGCAGATTGGGAGCATATTCCAGGCGATCTCTGCGATCCTTTCACAGTGCGCAGAGCGTTACAAGGGGTAGATGCGGTGATTCACGCTGGAGCAGTTCCTTTCGATATTGGCGATTCCACCCATTTGATGCAGATTAACGTCAATGGCACCTGGAATGTATTGAACGGGGCTATGGAAAGTGGGATTGAGCGTGTGATCTACTTTTCCAGTATCAATGCCCAAGGGAGTGTCAAAGGTCACTGGCCCTGTGAGTATCTGCCAATTGACGACAACTATCCGCATCATCCGGCTACACCTTACCAGCTCTCCAAACATCTGGGCGAAGAGATGTGTCGCTCCTTTTCCGAGCGCTGGGGTATGGTGACGCTCTGTATCCGTCCAGTCTGGGTTTGGGATCCAGAGCTACTCGGTTGGTTTCGCGGTGGGGGGATGAACGACTTTGATGAGCAGTGGAAAAACGAATATTGGGCCTATGTCGACATGCGCGACCTGTGCGATGCAACCCTGCGCTGTGTCACGTTCAACGACTTTGCGCCCGGAGCCGTCAAACACGATGCCTTCCTGATCAGCGCCGACGACACTACCTCACTCGTGCCCAGCGAGGAGTTGGTCCAGCGCGCATATCCGACCACTCCCTGGCGCAAGGGTGAACGGGCCGAATACTTTGCCAACAATCCTCACCGTTCGCTGATCGATTGTTCCCATGCCAAAACTACTCTCGGTTGGCAACCGAAGTATAGTTGGAAGGATGAGAAATAATGCACACACAACGTTTTCAACTCCGCCAAGACAACGCAGATGTCTACTTCGATCTCTATCTGCTACACAATTCCGCCGAATTTCAAACTGACCAGAAACGCCCCTTGGTTGTCGTCTGTCCTGGCGGTGGCTACTTTTTCACCTCGGACCGGGAAGCGGAGCCGATTGCGCTGCGCTTTTTGGCTCATGGCTTTCACACCGTTGTCTTGCGCTATGCGGTCAACACCCTCTTTCCGCAGCCCATGCTCGACCTGGCGCAGACCATTTCGATGATCCGGCAACATGCGGACGAATGGCACGTCAATCCAGATCAGATTGCAGTTTGTGGATTTTCAGCTGGCGGACATCTGGCCTCGGCGATGGGTGTCTTCTGGGACAAACCATTTCTCTACGAGCCCTTGGGCGTTTCAGCCGAGCAGATCAAGCCGAATGCGCTGATCCTGGGTTATCCAGTGATCGATCTGCGGCTGGTTTCCCGATCTCAAGAGGAATTGAATGCTGATGGCGAACCGCTCGACGTTGCAGCACTCATTCATGAGAAGATCTTTGGTACGACCTCCCCGTCTCAGGATCAGATTGAACGCTACCGCACCGACCTACACGTCTCGCAGACGACGCCACCGACCTTTCTCTGGCACACCGCCGACGACGAACTGGTTCCATCCAAGAATTCGTTGCTCTTCGCCACAGCCCTAGCTGAACAAGGCGTACCCTACGAGATTCATATTTTTGATCGCGGTGTCCACGGCTTAGCCCTGGCCGACGAAGTAACCGAAGCACGTGACCGTTTTATCAATCCACACAGTCAGATCTGGGTAGAACTTGCTATCAAATGGTTGAAACGGCAACATCAACCCACATAATACCGATTGCGGTTGAAAACGCCATGAATTTTCCCTGTAGCTACAGCCAGAATTCGTGGCGTTTCAGAGCACAATCGCTATGACGCTAACACGCACCATGATCGAAAGACAGCTTGACCTCAACCACCCCCACTTTATCTTCAATCCCTATCCCCTCCTCAGCGAAATTCGCGAGACGACACCAATTTTTTATGAACCACGCTGGCAGAAACTCTTCTTCACGCGCTATGAGGACATCGCCTTTCTGCTGCGCGACAAACGGCTGGGGAGATCGATTCTACATCTGCTTTCGCGTGAGGAATTAGGCTGGCCCCCGCCCGATCCAAAACTGGCTACCTTTGACCGTTTTCAAAGCAAGATCATCCTCGATCGCGAACCGCCCGATCATACCCGGTTGCGCTGTTTGATCGGCAAGGCATTTACGCCACAACGAGTGGAGGGGTTGCGCAGCAGAATTGAAACCATCGTCAATCAGCTCCTGGATCGAGTCGAATCCAGGCGACAAATGGATCTGCTCGCCGATTTTGCCGAGCCGCTGCCGGTCACGGTAATCGCAGAGTTGCTAGGTGTGCCAGAAGCAGAGCGGCACCATCTGCGCCCCTGGTCGGCGGCAATTGTCAAGTTATACGAAGTGACTCACTGCGAAGAGCAAGCAAAAGCGGCAGTACAAGCAGTCAACGAGTTCTCGGATCTCCTGCGCAACCTGGCAGAAGAACGGCGCTGTCGGCCTCAAGATGACCTCATCACGGCAATGGTGCAAGCCGAGGAGCAGGGCGACCGGTTGAGCGAGGATGAGTTGATTGCTAATTCCATCCTATTGCTCAATGCTGGTCACGAAGCGAGCGTCAACGGCACGACAGGTGGATTGTTGGCACTGTTTCGCCATCCCGACCAGCTTGCATTGCTCAAAAAGAGTGCGGCCAATTGCCAATCTCCCATCTTTAAAACCGCCATTGACGAACTATTGCGCTTCGATACACCAGTGCCACTCTTCATGCGTTGGGTGCTACACGACTTTGAGTATCAAGGCATTTCGCTCAAACGGGGCACGGAGGTGGCACTGCTTTATGCCGCTGGCAACCGTGATCCTCGTCGTTTTGTCCATGCCGACGAGTTGGATGTACAGCGGATCGATAATCCCCATCTTACCTTTGGGCTAGGAATTCATTTTTGCCTGGGTGCACCGCTCGCCCGGCTAGAGATGCAAATTGCCGTTGAGACTCTGCTGCGCCGCTTGCCCGATTTGCATCTTGCGATTCCCGAACAGAACGTCGAATACAATGCAGGTTTTGTCATTCGTGGCTTAAAGTCGTTGCCAGTGGCCTGGTAAGAAACAACTGCTCACTTCGCCCAACCGACGTGGCAAAGTATTGTGCAAATCACTGTTTGGCAGCACAGATAATAGCCGCTATAATGTTTCGGTCTTATTCATCGATAGCTCAAGTCCACATCATTCATGACAACACTTGTCCTGCGCAATGCGACTGTCTTACCCCTAGATCGCCAGGAGCGTCTGCTCGATCCTGGGGCAATTGTAGTGCGCAACGGCATCATTGAGGCGGTCGTGGATGGCGACGCCCCGGACGGTGATGTCACACTCGACATGAGCGGGCGACTGATCATGCCTGGCTTGGTCAATGCCCACACCCATACGCCGATGGTCCTGTTCCGTGGACTCTCCGAAGGGCATTCGTTGCTAACCCTCGAAGGCTGGTACAACACGATCCGAGTTTGGGAAGAGGTAATGGATGGTGAGATGGTGCCACCCGCCGTAGCTGTTTCCTGCGCCGAAATGATCCGCACCGGTACCACCTGTTTTGCCGACCAATATTTCTATATGGATCGCATCGTGCCAGTGGTGCGCCAGTCGGGGATGCGGGCGACGTTGGCCTACGGAGTAGTCGAGTTGGGCGACGAACAGGCACGCAACCTTGCCATGCGTGAGACGGAAACGTTTCTACAATCCTTGGCAGGCGATGAACGGATTCAAGGCTGGATTGGTCCACATGCCTTCTTTGTCGATAACACGCCAGAAACCATTGCCCTTGAGTTGGCCCTTGCCGACCGCTACGACACTGGCATGCACATTCATCTCTCTACAACAGGCGAGGAAGATACCCATTGTTTCGCCCACTATGGACGCAGCGCTGTTCAGCAGATGAAAAAATTGGGCATTCTCGAACTGCCCTTGATGGCAGCTCACTGTCTCACGATTCCGCCAGAAGATTTCGAAACTTTGGCGGCGCACGACTTCACCGCCGTGATTGCAGCTTCGGCATGTATGCGCGCAGGGGCTACGGCGGCACCCCTACGGGCCATGCGTGATGCAGGAATTCGCACTGCGTTGGGCACCGACAATGTCGCCAACAATAACAGCTACGATCTCTTCAATGAAATGGAGACGCTTGGCAAGTTGATGTCCTTCCGTGAAGGCCAGCCTGGCGCAGTGGCGGCACGAGAAATTGTCGAGATGGCAACCCTCGGCGGTGCTAGGGCTCTGGGTCTAGAGGAGAAGATCGGGTCACTCGAAGTCGGCAAGTCAGCCGATCTGATCACGCTGGATCTCGACAATATTGGCTGGGGTCCGCGTGCAGGGCAGGATCTCTACACCGCCCTGGTCTACGCCATCAACGGCCTGGCTGTACAAGACGTCATGGTCGAAGGCGATTGGCTGCTGCGCGATACAAAGTGGACCACGCTGGATTACAAGTCCGAGCGACGCAAACTCGAAGCTGCCCATCGTGAATTACGTAGCCGACGGCAGAACCATTAACCATTCGCTGTTAATCATTGGAAACTTACTCATGACATCTGATCCTTGGGTCAATGTACGTACCCGTCACGACTTTCCCGCAGACGAGGTGATTTCGGCCCTGCAGAAAGAAATTCGCCGCGGCAACGTTGAAAATGCCGCCTTACTTGCCTATGAGATGTTCACCACCAGCGCCGAGTTGGAGGCTAAGTTGTGGACGCGCTTGGTTGTCATCTCGGTCGAGGATGTTGGCTTGGGCGATCGCAATCTGCCGATCCTGATCAAAACGCTCTACGATATGGCCCAATTTTTCGACCGTGCCGCCTTCCCGCCCGATCGGGGACTCTTTGCGATCCACGCTGTACGCCTGCTGGCGACGAGTCCGAAAGATCGTTCAAGCGACGAAATGTACAACTGGATTCGTATGAGCGTCGAGGAGAATGGCCTGCGTCCAGTGATTCCTGACTACGCGATTGATATGCACACTGCCCGTGGTCAAGCGTTAGGGCGTGATGTCACTCATTTCCTGGAAGTCGGTTCCCAAGTCGTTCCAGAGTTGGAAGGGCGAGAACAGACGTACAGAGAACGAGTCTTAGCGCTACTTCAACAAAAAGACAGATAAATTGTTAGGTCTTTTCACGATTTTCTATAAATTCATTCTCATCTAACACAAAGGAGAAAACTGATGAAAACTCATGGATTACGATGGCTATCGTCGATCCTGTTTGTGGCTATTTTGCTTAATGGTTGTGTTGCAGCCGCTCCCGCAGGAAGCAGCGCACCTGCAACAGGTGGAGATGCCGCACCCAAGTTTAAGTTTGCACTTGTCACACCTAATCCACGCGGTGACCGCTCGTTTATCGATGCATCAGTACGCGGGGCAGAGAAGGCAATGAAGGAACTAAATGTTGAAGGCACGATCATCGAGAGCCAGGGCGTTGCAGACCAGGAATCGGCCATGCGTTCGGCGATCTCAGCAGGCAACGACATCGTCCTAGCACTCGCAATTGAGGTAGATACGCTTAGCTCTCTGGCCGCTGAATTTCCTGACCAGAAGTTTGGTGCGCCGTCCGATGTCTTTCTGGAAAAATTACCCGATAACATCTCTGCCTTCCAGATCAACGTCCACGAAAGTTCCTTCCTGGCGGGCGTAGTCGCAGGCATGTTAACCAAGAACAAAACTGTGGGTGCCGTGGTCGGTGGCGATGCACCAGGTCTCAATCAGTTTTATTGGGGCTACAAGCAGGGCGTACTGGCCGTCTGTGCCGACTGCAAAGTGCTGGTTTCCTATCTAGGTTTCGACTTTTCAAATCCCACCTTGGGCAAAGAGACCGCACTCGGCATCTACGATCAGGGCGCAGACATCATCTTCCAGATTGCAGGCCGCTCTGGCGAAGGTGTTATCTCGGCTGCTGCGGAGAAGGGGCTGTATGCCATCGGTGTCGATTCCAATCAGGATGACATCGCCCCTGGCAACGTGATCGTCTCCATGATGAAGCGCACCGACACTACCACCTATCTGTTGGTCAAAAACGCCATGGAAGGCAACTTCAAATCCGGTTTTAACATGATCGGCATGAAGGAAGGCGCAGCCGGTCTTTCCTGGGATGATGGCTCAACCACCTTTGCCGACAAAGGCCCAGCTGAGATGACCGCCAAACTCGCTGACGTCAAGGCCAAAGTGGAAGAATACCGCAAACAGATTCTCGACGGCACAGTAAAAGTTTGCGACGCAGTGGTCGATGCGGTGACACCGATGAAGGAATGTGAGGCAGTAAAAGCGCAGTAAAGCAGTAGGACAGTGAGACAGTAGTCAGTTTCACTGATTCACTGTCTTACTGTCCCACTCAGAATAACTCTATGCCTCCAGCTATTGAAATGCTCGGCATCTCCAAATATTTCCCCTCCTCCAACGTGCAGGCCAACCGCGGCGTTGACTTTGTTGTGGAACAGGGCGAGGTCCACGCGTTGGTGGGCGAGAATGGCGCGGGCAAAACCACGCTGATGAACATTCTCTATGGCCTAGTGCAGCCCGACAGCGGCGAACGACGCATCCACGGCCAGCCGGTGCAGATTCATCATCCGAATGACGCGATCCGCTTAGGCATCGGCATGGTACATCAACATTTCAAGCTCGTGCCCTCCTTTACTGTAGCAGAAAATATTCTATTGGGGTTAGAGGAAACACGCGCTGGGCTGTTGCGGCCAGGTCGAGAAAATGAGATGGTGGAGAAGCTGGCAGCAGACTTTGGCTTGCGCGTCAATCCACGCGATCGAGTGCAGGATCTGCCGGTGGGGATGCAGCAGCGAGTGGAGATCCTCAAAGCATTACAACGACAGGCACAAATTCTGCTGCTGGATGAACCGACCGCCGTGCTTACCCCGCAGGAAGTCCATGAACTCTTTGAGATCATTGGCGGCTTGGCAGCGCGAGGTCGTACGATCGTGCTAATCACGCACAAGTTGCCCGAGGTAATGGCCGTGACCGACCGCGTGACCGTGATGCGACGCGGCGAAGTGGTTGGTCGGGTGACGACAAAAGACACAAGTATTCCTGAACTCGCCAAACTGATGGTGGGACGCGAGGTGCTCTTTCGCGCCGACAAGGTCCCTGCCAAGCCGGGGCAGGTCGTCCTGGATGTCAAAAATGCGATTGTGGCTGGGCCTGGTGGTACGCCAGCAGTCATCGGCACATCATTGCAGGTGCGGGCAGGCGAAATCGTTGGCATTGCTGGGGTCAATGGCAACGGGCAAAGCGAACTGATCGAGGCGATCAGCGGCTTGCGCCCGCTTGAAGGGGGCAGTGTGCGCCTGCTCGATCAGGAGATCAGCCACATGCCCGTGCGTGAACGGCGCGAACAGGGCATGGCCCACATCCCAGAAGACCGACTTAGTATGGGACTCAACACGCAGACAACCCTGGATGAAAACGTCGTGGTCAGTCGTTATCGGCTACCGGAGTTTTCACAGCGTGGCATGTTGAATTTGGCTGGGATGCACAACTTTGCCGAACAGGTGGTCAAACTTTTCTCGGTCGCAGCGGCTCGACCTGGGGAAGGAATTGCTAATCTTTCCGGTGGCAATCTACAGAAAGTCGTCATCGGGCGCGAGTTGGCAGGCAACCCGAAGTTGATCATTGCCAATCAGCCGACGCGGGGATTGGACGTGGGCAGCATCGAATTCGTCCATAAAACCTTGATCGCAGCGCGTGACCGGGGCGCTGCGATCCTGTTGGTCTCTGTCGAACTGGATGAAATTCAGTCACTCAGTGACCGCATTTTGGTGATGTACAGTGGGCAAATCGCAGGTGAAGTAGCAGCCGATGTCAGCGAGGAAGAACTGGGCATCTTGATGGCGGGTGGAAAGTTGAGCACGCCATGAAGCCGGTTCTCGTCACCCTCGCCCACGATCCACAGGGATTGCTGCTGCCTCATCTACAGGCGCTGACCGATCCGCTCAAGCGTCTTTTTGGCCAGGCATATTTAAGCATTGGGCCAGTCACATGGCTCAAGCAATCGGAGCGAATTGAACAACTGGCGCAGGATGAGTTCTTTCAGATTGTCGAGCACGCAACGGATCTGCCCGTCGGTGAGGATCTGCGCCAACTTTATACCTATGCCGCAGAACATTGCGCGCCGGAGACGATTCTGCACCTATGTTTTGCCGACCGAGTAGCCTTTGCCCTTCGGAGTGAGCAACGAAACGCCTTTTGTCGCGCCGTAGAAGATTTACGTGCTGAGGAGACACCGCTTTTGTTTCAGCGCTCAGCCTGGGCGTGGGCGGCACATCCTGCCAACTATCAGCGCATTGAGGGGATCGTAACCGAGGTGGGCGAGTTGCTTTATGGCAAACGGTTTGACTTTGCTTGGTGTCATCTGGCAGTTCAGGCGGGATCGCTACGCGCAGTTTTGCCGCACACTACCCAAACAGACTTCAGCATTTGCGCCGAGTTGGTCCTGCTGCTGCGAGATTCGCTAGCAACCAAGGATGTCGATTGGTTGACCTGGGAAGATCCGTTCTTGTTGCAGCGAGATGGGGCCCAACTCAAACAAGAGCGCGAACAAGATCCCAGCGAAACGCGCAAGCGGCTTCATTACGCCTTGCCCATGCTCCAGGTCTTATATGAATACGCTGGTGGCTACGAATGGACAGGATTACGAATCAAAGATTTCGTCAAAGGGTAGGCGAATTCCAATCACATCATCGACGACTTCGCCATTTGTGAAAATCTGCTTCTCTTCCAAAGAACTATAACACAGGCAACTCGAATACCATGACTGCTCGACTGCGTACACAATTGACTGAATCCCTACTAATCCCACTGCTCGCTGTACTTTCCGGACTGTTGCTGGCGAGCATTTTTGTGTTAATGGCGGGAGTCTCGCCTTTGACTGCCTATGTGGAAATGTTTAAAAGCGGCTTTAGTTGTGTCCAGTTGACGCGCTGCAATCTCTTCCAGACCCTACAACTGGCGACCCCTTTGATGCTCACTGGCCTTTCCGCTGTGGTTGCTTTTCGTTCGGGCATGTTCAACTTGGGGCAGGAAGGACAATTCTTGATTGGTGCGGTGGTAGCGGCGTGGCTGGGGATTGCGATCCATCTGCCGCCGGTGTTACATCCATTGGTGATCATTCTGGCCTCGATGGCAGCCGCCGGGGCCTATGGTTGGTTGCCTGGCATGTTGAAGGTGAGACTAGGTGTCAATGAAGTGATCACGACGATCATTATGAACAACATCGCCAACCTCTTTGCCATCTACGTGGTCAACTTCCCGCTGCGCGCTGATGCCAGCACAACTGCCCGCTCGCCAATGGTTGATGCCTCGGCGCAGTTGCCGGTCTTTTTCCAGGGGTCGAAATGGGGGATGGGCTTTGTCTTGGCGCTGGCGGCGGCTTATCTCGTCTATCTCTACCTGTGGCGATCGGTGCCAGGCTATGAGCAGCGCATGTCGGGACAAGCCCCGCTCTTTGCTCGTTATGGCGGCATCCGCAGTGATCGGGCGGCGATCCGCGGAATGGTACTTTCCGGCGCGCTGGCTGGATTGGCTGGGGCAATTGAGTTACTGGGCGTACACCGACGTTTGTTACAAGGTTTTTCGACCGGGTTGGGCTTTGACGGCGTACTCGTCTCGATCCTCGGGCGTACGCATCCGCTGGGCGTGGTGCTGGTGTCAATTCTCTTTGCTGGCGTACGGCTGGGAGCGCAGATTGGTCTACAGACCAGCGTTCACATTCCGCGTGAACTGGGTGGTGGCATCATTGCGTTGATTATCCTCTTTGTGGCGGCGGAAAAGTTTTATGCGGGGTGGATTGGGCGGGTGAAGAGTTGGTTTGGTCGAAGTGACAAGATGAAGGGATGATACTGCTGGCGAATTCAAAATTGGGAATAAATTCCCTTGCTAACAACGAGAAGTCGCACCCAGAGGGTCCCAAGCGACTGAGTAATGCATTCAGTGCCTGAGGGCACTTCTCGTTGTTAGCAGCCGATTTTAATCGGGCTTAGATTTCGCCAGCAGTATGAAGGGATGACAAGATAGTTGAGTCCACATGTCATTATTTGATTCGAATTGGGAGTAGTACAGGAATACTATGGAAGGCTTTACCGACGCACTGACACTCGATTTGGTTCGTTCTGGCATTCGGCTGGCAACGCCGATTCTGTTGGCAGCATTGGCAGCGGTGTTGTCGAATCGGGCAGGGGTATTGAATTTTGCACTGGAAGGCAAGATGTTGCTCGGCGCATTTTTGGGCATTCTCTCCGCCTACTGGTTTGGCAATACATACATCGGTGTCCTCTGTGCCGTGCTGTCCGGGGCGGCGTTGGGGGCGATCTTTGCCTTTGTCTATCTGCGCTATCAGGTCGATCTGGTGATCCTGGCGATTGCGCTCAACCTCTTCGTGGCGGAGATGACGGTCTATTTTCTGCGCACGATATTTGGCGATGTCGGCTCCTGGTCGGACCCAAGTATTCAGCAGTTGCCCGATTTTCAATTGCCGCTGCTCAAGGATTTGCCAGTGGTCGGCCCCTTGCTGAGTGGCTACAACGCAATCGTTTATTTTTCCTGGTTTGCAACGCTGGCGCTTTATGTGATTTTGTTTCACACCAAATTTGGACGGCATGTGCGGGCGGTAGGAGAAAATCAGGCGGCGGCGGAAGCAGTGGGCATCAATGTGGCGCGGGTCAAGGTCTTTGCGTTGATGATCGGCGGATCGTTGGCGGCCATGGGGGGAGCCTTTCTCTCCGTCGGCCATCTCACTTTGTTCACACGAGCGATGAGCAATGGGCGTGGCTTCCTGGGTTTGACCGCCGCCCTCTTTGGCTTTAACCACCCCGTGGGCGCACTCCTGGCGAGTTTACTCTTTGGCGGTGCCGATGCGTTGGCAGTACGCCTCCAGAATGTGACCAAAATTCCGCCTAGTTTGATTCAATTTCTCCCCAATGTGCTGGCGATTCTGGCACTGGTACTCGTAGCCCTACGCCTTCGTGGCAGCGAAGCCTGGGCACGCCGCCGTTTTCGTGTACGCGCCCAACAACAGTTAGCGCAGAAGTGAGTTCAGTGAGTCAGTAGGACAGTGAGACAGTAGGGCAGTAGTGTATTTTCCACTGTCCTACTGTCCTACTGATTCACTGTCCCACTGACCTTTTTGGCATATTTACGGCAAAAAACCTCTGTTGATTCCTCAATGATCGTTGTATAATGCGGACAGTGTGACGATTTATTGAATACTGTTTGCTCTCCGACTTTCCAAAAATTCCAGAAACTCTTTATATTCCAGAGGAATGTTAATACAATGTCCAAACATTCTGCCAAAGCCCAACTGACCCCCGTCCCTTTTACACAAGTGACGCTCGACGATCCCTTCTGGGCACCACGCCAGGAGACAAATCGCAGCGTGTCGATTCCGCACATGTATCAGATGTTGGTCGATACTGGGCGTATTGGCGCCTTTGACCTCAACTTTGAGCGAGCCGTTCCCTCACAGATTGTTGAGATCTTCGGTGATTCCGACCCGGCCAAGTGGATCGAAGCCGCCAGTTATTCGTTGATCACCCATCCCGATGAAAAGCTAGCCGTCATTGTCGATCAAGTGGCGGACAAGATCATCTCGGCGCAGCAGTCAGATGGCTATCTCAACACCCACTTTACTCACATACAGCCCGAGATGCGCTGGAAAAATCTGCGCGACTGGCACGAGATGTATTGTGCCGGGCATCTGATGGAGGGAGCGGTGGCCCACTATCAGGCCACAGGCAATCCCAAGCTACTCAACGCCTTGGCGCGCTATGCCGATCATATCGATTCGCTCTTTGGCACGGCACCGGGCAAGAAGCGTGGCTATGGTGGCCATCCCGAAATCGAGCTAGCTTTGGTGCGGCTCTACCATGCCACAGGTGAAAAGCGCTATCTTGAACTTTCCAAGTATCTGGTTGAGGAGCGTGGCGAACAACATCCCGTTCACTATTACGATCAGGAAGCGATCGACCGAGGCGAGGATCCGCGCAAGTTCTGGGCCAAGACCTACGAATATTGCCAGGCGCATAATCACATCCGTGAGCAGGACAAGGTGGTCGGTCATGCGGTGCGGGCGATGTATTTGCTCTCGGGCGTGGCCGATTTGGCGCATGAGTACGATGACCTGTCCCTGCTGCAAACATGTGAAAAGCTGTGGGACAATCTTGTCCATCAGCGCATGTACCTGACTGGCGGCATTGGCCCATCCCATCGCAATGAAGGCTTTACCAGCGACTACGACCTGCCCGACGAGAGCGCCTATGCCGAGACTTGTGCCTCGATTGCGCTGATCATGTGGAATCAGCGCATGTTGCAGACGGCAGGTGAAGGCAAATATGCCGATATCATCGAGCAAACACTCTATAATGGTTTTATCAGCGGCGTTGCACTCGATGGCAAACACTTCTTTTACGAGAATCCGTTGGCGAGCAATGGCCATCACCATCGCACCCCTTGGTTTATCTGTCCCTGCTGCCCACCCAACCTGGGACGCATCCTCGCCAGCCTGGGCAACTACTTCTACTCGACCAGCGAGGATGGCGTGTGGGTGCATCTCTATGGGCAAAACAAGGCGAAGCTGACACTTAACAATGCGGCGGTCAGCCTGCGTCAGAAGACAGAATACCCATGGGATGGCAAAGTTGAGATCAGGGTTGACGAAGCCCAGGCACACACTTTCACGCTTTACCTGCGCATTCCTGGATGGTGTGAGAAGTGGAAGCTCAAGGTCAACGGCAAGAAGGTGAGCAAGAAGCTCGATCCAGTAAACGGCTATATCGCCTTGAAGCGCACCTGGTATCCAGGCGACAGCGTGGAGCTAGACCTGGCGATGCCGGTGCAACCCGTCTACGCCCATCCAGCCGTGCGCCAGATGCAAGGACGATTGGCGATTATGCGCGGGCCGATCATTTATGCGTTGGAAGGGGTGGATAATGGTAATATTAATAACCTCGACCGCATTTCGCTTGATCCAGAAGAGGTGCAGAAGTTTAAGATTGAACATTGCCCCGACTTGCTCGGTGGTGTGACCGTGTTGCATGGCAAAGGCAGAATCATCGAGGACGAAAGTTGGGATGATCAGACCCTCTATCGTCGCGACAAAGGCTCCGCCACAAGCAAAGTGAATGTAACAGCAATCCCTTACGCCACTTGGGACAACCGAAGTGCTGGCGAAATGCGGGTGTGGTTTAGGACAGCGCAGTAAATTTTTACCATCCTCTAACACGAAGGAGAACTGATGAAACTTGAACATGTCGCAATCAATGTCCCCAATCCGGCTGAATTCGCCCAGTGGTTGGTCGCTAATCTGGGGATGCGTATCGTAGTCTCTAGCGCGAGTGCCCCGTTTATGCACTTTGTGGCCGATGACTCTGGAAGTATGATCGAGATCTACAACAACACAGCGGCACCTATGCCCAACTACAAGGAAGTCGATCCCTTCAACCTGCATCTCGCCTTTGCCAGCAGCGATATCGAGGCCGATTGTGCAAAGCTGGTCGCCGCAGGAGCAACCATGCATAACGCCATTGCGACAAATGCGGTCGGCGATAAGTTGGTCTTCCTCCGTGCGCCCAACGGCGTACCATTGCAATTTGTCCAGCGCAAACAACCTCTGCTGTAAGAGTCCCACATACACCTGGCAGGTTTTTAGTAGAATCGATAAGGTTCCCTATTCTGATTGTAGCGATTGCACCTGCCAAACCTGCCAGGTGTATTCCCCTACTTGTGTCCTAGTCCCACACGTGCAATTTTGTTATTTCGCTCACCCCAAGAGTTGAACAGCCTAACTGTCTTCGCTATTTTGTTGCTGCTATACTGAGGAGGGTTGAAGTCTTAAAATGCAGGATCTTTGAATCTGCGCTCCATAGGAGAGGCAAGGATCACGGATCTTTTAACGAAGGAGAATGTTATGTTAACCCCATTTGGTTTCCATCGCAGCATCCGACGTAGCCTCTTTGTTGCTCTCATGGTTGTGGCACTGTCTGCCACTTTGTTGCCGACGGCGGCTTTTGCAGCAGCGCCAACAGCACCGGGTCGTTATCATGTTGTACAACCTGGTGACAATCTTTCAACCATTGCCTCTGCGAACGGGTTAAGTCTCTGGGCAGTCATGGCGGCAAACGGCATTACCAATCCCAACTACATTTTGGCAGGACAAGTAATCTATCTACCGGCTACTGGATATTATCCTCCAGGTGGACCACCATTTGGTGGACCAGGTCCAGGCCCAATGCATCCACCAGTGGGCGGGCAATATTACCGCGTGCAGGCAGGAGACACTTTGAGCGGCATCGCATTCGCTCATGGCACAACGGTTTGGAATTTGGCTCGTCTTAACGGCATCGCCAATCCGAACTACATCTATTCGGGTACGGTGTTACGCCTTTGGTAAATTTCGGGAGAATTTTGATCAGGGGAAAAACCTACAGCCTTGCCTCATCTAGCATTTTAAATCGTTCAACCGATAAGGGCCTTCAAATACGAAGGCTCTTATTTTTTCCCTATGGACCACTGTTGCTAGTCCCTCGTCCTTGAGCTCTCCGATATATGGTCACAGGGCATTTTGTGAATCTTCAATCTGTACCTAGCCCTGTGCCTCTCCTTGTATCTTCGTCTATGGTTTTACATATCACCCTCACCTAAGCTGATAGTGTACAACACACAAAATTCCCGACAGGAATCGTAATTTCGGATCAGCAGCGGCAGTTTGCAAGGAGATGATATGTTTGAGAATCCGCTCAAGAGCCTCACCTTTCAGAGTAGCAACTTCGGCAATGAGGGAAGTGGCTTTGGGACGAGGCCACAAACTACAACCAACCAAAGCAGCAGTTCGAGCAGTGGCACTGGTAACCAGAACAACCTAGATTCGACAGGCGGGCTGTGGGGCAATCAAGCAACGCCTGATATGGCGGATGAACAATGGACCGAGTTGAGAAGTCAGATTAAGCAACATTGGAAAAATCTTAGCGATCAAGATTTGCTGATGACACAAGGAAACTTTGAAAAACTTTGTAACCTGATTCAGCAGCATACTAGCCAAAGTCGCCAGGAGATTGCGAGTGAGCTACAACAACTCATGAATCGTGAATCTGAGTCGGAAGGCAGTGCTACACTCAAACGCGAGAACAAAATTTGAAGCAGATCGTGTGCTCACTTTTGGGACAAAAGTGAGCAATCGGACAATCTGGTCTGCTAGAAGTGAGCAGAACCACCCAATTTGACCCCTTGAAATATGGACGCTAACTGACAGGCAGCATTACCGTAAAAACAGTACCAACGTTGACTTGACTCTCCACAAGCAGCGTTCCTCCATGCAGTTCCGCTGCCTGTTTGGCAATACTCAGGCCCAAGCCGGTACCCGCAATGGTGCCGACATTTTCAGCGCGGTGGAAGGGTTCAAATAAGTGCTTGAGGTCGTTGGCTGGGATACCGATCCCTTGATCCCGGACTGCGATCTGAATGTGGGTAGCATCTTGTGCTAGGGTGAGGTAGACCTCTTTTTCGGGTGCAGAATACTTTAATGCGTTCGAGATCAGATTGTTGACTACTTTGCGCACTAGATTTTCATCATAACAATGCGGTGCCGGGTAAAGGGTCGAGGAATAGACGATTCGTCCACGATATTCGGGTTGGCCTTCGAATACTTCCATGATTTCCAAACATAAGAGATCAAGATTGCCTCGTGTTGGTCGGAATTCAGCCCGTCCAGCCTGCACACGGGCCAAATAAAGCACATCTTCCATCAGATCGCGCATGTGCATAACCTGCTGTCTGATCTTGTTTAGCCGAGCATCGATCTGTGCTGGATTCATTCGGTCCCGATAGGCAATGATTGTTTCCGTTGCTGCAAGGATCGCAGCCAACGGAGTACGAAACTCGTGAGACGCCATCGACACAAATCGAGTTCGGAGCTGAACCAACTCTTTCTCCTGCTCCAACGATTGGCGCAAGGTTTGCTCGGCCTGCTTGCGTTGCGTACTATCGATCACCAGATGCATGATCATTGGCTTGGCCTGGATCTCGATATAGCGCAATTGCAGGTCAGCGGGAAAGAGCATGCCATCCTTGCGCCGTGCCAAGAGTTCGATTGTATCCTCCTCACTTCTCTCTCTGCACAGTTTCGAGTTAAGCGACTGAACAGACTCGATATACTTTGGATTATCTGGGATCAACAACGCCACCGATTGTCCGACCAGTTCATCACGTTTGTAACCAAGCAAGCGCTCTGTTTCGGGGTTTACCAGCAAAATCGTCCCCTGCTGATCGGCAATGAAGGTCGCAATTGGAGCGGATTCGGTAAAAACTCGGAAACGTTCTTCACTCTCACGCATTGCAATCTCGGCCCGTTTACGCGTCAGCAATGAGCTTGCTGTGACAGCATAAAGTGCAAGGATTTCAAGTTGTGCCTTGCTGATTGGTTTATGATAGATAGCATTGTCAATTGATAGCCAACCTAAACCACCGCCTTGCCACAAGGCTGCGATGGCGCACTGTCCCTTGCAGATTAATTTTCCATCAGCAAAAAGGGGAATCTCTGGGAAAAAGGCAAAACGTTCGTTGTTTTCAAAGCCCTGCTTCAAAGACTCGGAGAGGGTTCGCAAATCAAATCTGATGTCATACTCAGTCACAACTTGGCGATTGATGTCAGTTCCATAGGTACCCGTTACTTCACCTGTCTCCTCATGGTGTAGAAAAAATCCTATACGCTCAAAGGCAAAATGCTTCAAGCCCAAGGCAACCACGTCGTGATAAAACTCATCTAATGTGTCCGTTTGGGTAAGATGAAGGGTGATTTCATGTAAGGCTTTAAGATAGCCCTGCATTTCTTGCTCTTCCTCGAACTTTTGGGCCAGGGTAGTTTCAGCCTTGCGCCGTGCCGTTATATCAATGTAGGTGCCTAACAATCCAATGATCTTACCCTCTTCATCGCGCAGAGGGAGTTTGCTGGTTTGAATGACCAGTTCTTCGCCGTTGGGTCGCACAAATGATTCTTCAAACTCTAGCTTAGCTATCCCTGTCTCGATAACAGCTACGTCATCTGCACGATAGATGTCAGGATGTGCCTGTTTGGACAAACGACTAGCCTGTTCGTGGGCAACCATCGTCGGAACACTTTCAAAACCAGCATCTTGAGCAAAGAGACGGTTACAGCCCTGCAACACAGAATCGTGATCCTTCCAAAAGACCCGCACCGGAATGGTATCAAGCACCATTTGCAGCTTCTTCTGCGACTCGCGCAGCTCGCGCTCGCTGTGACGCAACGCCTCTTCGCCCGTTTTGCGCTCGGTGATATCTTCAATCGTCACCAGAACACCGACGATCGACCCGTCGGCAGCACGCAGAGCAACTTTATTGGAGCGCAACCAATGAGCCGATCCATCGACATCTTGGACCAACTCCTCCATATTGAGTTCGGGAAGACCTGAAGCCATTACTTGGCGATCGACCGCCTCCCACTCAGGAGCCCGTTCAGGAGCAAAGTCATGGTCCGTCTTGCCAATTATGTATTTCGGATCTTGCATGCCATTACTTCGGGCATGAATGAGATTACATCCCTGATAGACGGAGTTCCGATCTTTCCAAAAGACACGAGCAGGAATGTTGTCAATCACGCTTTGCAGCTTGTTTTCTGACTCGGACAAGGAGCGTTCGGCCTTTTTTCGTTCACTGACGTCGCGCACGATACAGACGACGTTGGTGACTTGTTGTTCACCGCTGCACAGTGGAGCGATGCTGATCTCAACATCAAGATAAGAACCATCTGAACGGATGAGTTGCGCGTCGATTTGTTGCTTTTGAGCAGAGATTTTCACTTGAGCCAGCGTAGCTTGAAATTGCGCTACATCGTCTGCTGCAATCAACGAACAAAACGGTTTATCGCCAAGATCATCGGCCTCAAAGGCCACCAGTGCTACAAAGGCAGCATTGACTTCTTGAATGCGGCATTCAATATCGAGCAGCAAAATGCCATCGCCGCTATAGTTAAAAATGGCCTCAAAACGGTTTTTAACCCGTTCCAACTCCGCGGTTCGTTCGCGCACGCGCGCTTCAAGTTGATCGAGGGTTTCTTGTAATGTAGGGTTTGCATCACAAAGGTTCATACTACTACTACCTTGGGCTGAAAGGTTGAGAGGTTCGCACACAACATTACTTCTAGGCAGCGTATGCCGTTCAGTACTGTAACACAACCAACCTTTTATCCAGAAAAGCTTTCGTTATCCTGGCGGAATCTATAGAACACCAATTGCCACGGTATACCGTATACCTAGTGTGTTGACAAACTGTCATGATCGGTTGTACAATGCTTGCCACTCTGTATGGTAAAGCTGTAATCCCATTACTCCCCTAATTCAACACGGATCTCATAGACAAAACCTAGTGCATCCTACGATGCAACGTTTTGAATGCTCGCGAGGTGGCAGGCGTGACGATTGGCTATGTTGCTCGACGAATAGCGATTTTTTTTCTGATTGTGATCACTGCGGTCACGCTCAATTTCTTTATACCCCGCCTCAGCTCGACGAACCCTATTGAGGCGCGGATGCTCCAACTCGCCGCCCAAGGCGGAGTCTATGCGAAAGATATTCAGAAAATGGTCGATATTTACAACCAAAAGTTCGGATTGGACAAGCCGCTTTGGATGCAGTACATGATCTACTGGCGCGACCTGCTTCGTCTCGATCTCGGCGTCTCCCTGGCCTACTACCCGCAAACGGCGCTCGAAATGATTGCGCGCTCCGCGCCGTGGACAATTGGACTGTTGACTGTATCCACCCTCATTGCCTTCACCCTTGGTACGCTTTTGGGTGCGCTGATGGCTTGGCCTAGAACAAGTAACATCGCCACTGCCTTATCACCACTCTTTATGACGCTCTCTGCCATCCCCTACTATCTGTTGGGGATGCTCTTTATCTATCTTGTTGCCATGCGTTGGCGGCTGCTGCCCGTCGGCGGGGCGTATACGTCTGGTGTTACCCTGAACCTGAGCTGGAAGATGGCGCTAGACATTGGCAAACATGCAATTCTGCCAGCGGCATCAATCGTGCTGAGCGGCATCGGCTCTTGGGGACTGGGGATGCGTGCGATGATGACAACGACGCTGGGCGAAGATTATCTGCACATGGCGGAGGCAAAGGGGCTGAAGCCAAAGACCATCTTCATGGACTATGCGCTACGCAACGCTCTACTGCCACAGGTGACCTCGCTGGCGATATCGTTGGCAATGGTGATGTCTGGGGCAGTACTGGTCGAAGTGATCTTCGGCTACCCAGGCGTGGGAAATCTTCTCTTCAAGGCAATCGCCGGGAACGACTACTTTGTCATTCAGGGCATCTCGCTTTTTATTATCCTATCGATCGGTGTCGTGCTACTAGCACTGGATCTCCTTTATCCATTTATTGACCCGCGAATTAGGTACCGACAACGCTAAAAACAAAAGACGCTAAACAAGAGCGTTGTTGCAGTTTCAAACGACCTGGTTACAAACAATGTACATAAATCGTTATAGGCAGTGTTGTGGGGAGTATGATGGCAAAGAATGAGGGCACATTTGTCGGATTGTTGGGTCGGCATCGCTTTATGATTGCAGGAGCCATCCTTGTCGCATTCGTTTCGCTCTTCGGCTTGGTAGGTCAACTCTTAGTGCCAGAGGAAATGTCCGAGGTAGGTGCTGGTCTCCCGGCAAAGCCACCTTCTGCCGAACATTGGCTGGGGACTGATCAGCAGGGACGGGATGTGCTCGCCGACCTCATCTATGGAACCCCAACATCACTGGAGATCGGCGTGATTGCAGGCGTGTTTGGCGTAACGATTGGTGCACTGGTGGGTCTGATCGCCGGTTATTCTGGCGGGTTTGTCGATGAAATTATCAAGATTATCGTAGATATCCTACTAACAATACCGAGCCTGATGATCCTGATCATCGTTGCTTCTATGTTGGGTGTCGTCTCGGTCGAGGCGATGGCGCTGATCATCGCCGCACTCTCCTGGATGTGGCCAGCGCGGGCAGTACGCGCTCAGGTACTTACGATTCGCGAGCGAATGTATGTGCAAGTGGCAAGGTTCAACGGTGCAAGCAATATGCGGATCATCATCGGAGAACTGTTACCAAATCTGATACCGTACCTAGCAGCCAACTTGGTCGGAGCGATTTCCGGAGCGATCCTTGCCTCGGTAGGACTTTCGACACTTGGCTTGGGACCGTTGACCAGGCCATCGCTGGGTCTGACTTTCTACTGGGCAATCACCTACGGCGCCCTGCTCCGCCAGATGTGGTGGTGGTTCCTACCGCCGATCGTTATCATTGTTATCCTCTTCCTGGGGCTCTTCCTAATGAGCCAAGGACTGGACCGGATCGCAAACCCCAGGCTCCAGAGCAAAGCATGAGACTGACAAAAGCAGTAGGACTGTCTTACTGAAATTAGAGGGGTGTGGTTTGAATTCGATCATTCTTCAGGTACGCAACCTCCGTGTGCACTACAACACCCGCCAAGGCGCAGTGCGGGCGGTCAACGATGTCTCCTTTGACCTGCACGCCGGAGAGCGTCTCGGCCTGGTCGGCGAGTCTGGCTCCGGCAAGACGACTGCAGCACAGGCGCTGATGCGGCTGATCCGCCCTCCTGGCAAGATCGAGGGAGGGCAGGTACTGCTCGACGGCCTCTCGTTGCTCGAATTACCCGAGGAACGCATGCGTCAGGTCCGGTTGGCCGACATAGCACTGGTTTCACAAGGCGCAATGAACTCGCTTAACCCAGTGACGCGGGTGCGGCGGCAGATCGAGGATGCATTACGTGACCATGATGTAAAACTGTCGCCGCGCGAACGGGGCGAGTGGATTGGCGAATTGTTACAACGCGTTGGCCTGCCGCGCAGCGCAGCGGATATGTATCCTCATGAGTTGAGCGGTGGGATGAAGCAACGTGCCTGTATCGCCATCGCTATCTGTTTGAAACCGAAGGTCATTATCGCTGACGAGCCCACAAGTGCGCTTGATGTAGTGGTTCAGCACCAAGTGATGGAGACATTAGAGACGTTGCGGGCCGAACTGGGTGCGTCGGTTATCCTCATCGGACACGATATGGGGCTGATGGCACAAGCAGTCGATAGCCTGGGGGTGATGTATGCGGGCGATCTCATCGAGACGGGGGACATTGAGGAGCTATTTCGTGAGCCACTACACCCATACACTCGATTGCTCATGGCTAGCCTGCCTTCTCTTGAACGCAAAGAAGCCGCCAAAGGTATCCCTGGATTGATGCCCTCTCTACTCAATAAGCCAACAGGCTGCCCATTTCATCCGCGCTGCCCGGATGCGTTCGCGCGCTGTACAGTGGAAGAGCCAAAATTGCGGATGGTACGGGCGCACGGCAATGTTGCCTGTCATCTATATTCGGCTGATTCGAACCTGTCTCATCCTAGCGATGCAGATTCAGCCAGTAGGGAGGCAGCATGAACGCACTACTTGAAGCTCGGAATGCGAGCAAAGTGTTTGGCGGAGGACTTTTCAAGCAAACCGACTCACTGGTAGCGCTGGCTAGTCTATCGCTCACCATTGAGGAAGCACCGCCGACGATCACTGCCGTTGTAGGTGAAAGCGGTAGCGGCAAAACGACCCTTGCGCGACTGCTGCTCGGTCTCACCGAGCCAACAAGTGGCGAGGTCTGCTATCGTGGGGTTGACATGCGCCAATTGAATCGGGAGCAGCGTCGTCAATTTTTGCGCGATGTCCAGGTGATCTTTCAGGATCCCTTCGAGGTCTACAACCCGTTCTACCGGATCGACCATATGCTGGAAGAGCCTGTAGTGAATTTCCGCCTAGCAAAATCGAAGGCGCAAGGCAGGGAGCTTATCGTGGAGGCGCTTACATCCGTTGGTCTTCGTCCAGAAGAGACGCTAGGGCGCTACCCGCATCAGCTCAGCGGCGGTCAACGACAGCGGGTGATGGTGGCACGATCACTACTCCTGCGTCCGAGAGTGATCATAGCCGACGAGCCGGTGTCGATGATCGACGCATCCTTGCGCGCTACCGTTATCGAAAGTCTGAGAGATCTCAACCGTCGCTTCGGGATCTCGCTCATCTACATCACGCACGATCTTACTACGGCGTACCAGCTCAGCGAGAATATCGTCGTCCTCTATCGGGGGGCAGTTGCTGAAGCCGGAGATGTCGAACGGGTCGTCAAGGAGCCAGAGCATCCCTATACGCGCTTACTGATTGGCTCCATCCCCCGACCGGATCCCAAGCAACATTGGGGAATCAAAGAGAAGGTGCCCGACACGCCCAGTCATTCCAAGGTGGGGAATGGGAGAGGAGGGGCAGCAGCGCAACAGGGGTGTCACTTCGCCGATCGCTGTCCAAGTGTGATGTCAATCTGCCGAGAGAAAGCTCCTCCTCTCTATCAGACAGCACTCCATCGGGCTACAGCCTGCCACCTCTACAGCGATGCGCCGGTGGCCGCGTCGGAGAAGCTCAATGCGATGTTTGTGGCACGCACCTGAGAGACAACTCAAATGGAGGTGACACATTTGTAGGGGCGTACCCTTGCGGTCGCCTAAGGGCACCGGCAAGCGGATGCCCCTACAAAGTGCCATGTTTATCTGCGTTGTCTATAAGAATATTGGTATCTATCTTGGCTCCAGACTGTAACGCACTGGCTGGTTGCCGGTTTCGTTATACTCCGCACGGCATCAAATTAAGTCCTGTACCAGTTTATAAAAGCTCAATTTGTGCCCGTGTGCGGTATAAATCGATCCCCGTAGCCAGTGCATCACATCTGGATAGCTACAAGTTTTGTTTAGTTTCGTCCCGTGACAATCAGGTTTTTATTTTTCCAAACCAACCATTTTTTGTGCAACACCCAAAGGAGAATCCAATCACATGAATAGGATGCAAGATTTGAGCCGACGTCAATTTATGAAATTGACGTCGGCCATCGGGTTCACAGCTGCGCTAGCCGCTTGTGCGGCACCGGCTACCCCTCCCAGTGAGGCGGCACCAGCGGCCAGCGGCAGTGATGCGGCGGCGGCGCCAGCCGTTGGCGGTGCAAAGAGCGAGATCGCCCGCAAGGATACACTCGTACACGTTGGCGGCGAAACGGAAGTTCTTGAGCCGACGAACTTCAACCCCTACTCGCTCGGCGGGCTGGGGCGCATTCGTGGACCGCTCAACAAAACGATCTTCGAGTTTCTCTATTACTACAATCACAACGATGGTAAAGAGATTCCCTGGTTGGCAGAGAGCTATAAAGTAGCCGATGACTTTACAAGTATCGACGTTGCCATTCGCCAAGGTGTAACCTGGAATGACGGTACGCCGTTTACTTCGGATGATGTCAAATTTACGCTCGAAAAGCTGCGCGACACCCCAGAATTGGCATTTGCGTCGGACATGAAGGAGTGGGTAAAAGATGTTACCGTTACAGACGAACAACACTTCACCATCAACCTGAACAAAGCCAATCCTCGCTTCTTCTACTTCTATTTCATCGAGAATTCGGAAATCCAAATCGCCATTCTGCCCAAGCACATCTGGGAGAACGAAGATTGGACCACCTTCCAGAATTACGATCCAGCGAAGGGCTTGCCGGTAGGCACTGGGCCTTTCAAATTGGTTGAGGCGGGTCCGCAGGGTGTCTTCTTTGATCGTGACGACAACTGGTGGGGCGTCAAGACCGGTTTCTCGCAAGCTTCCAAGGTTACGCGCCAATCCTTTATTCCGCTCGGTGCCGGTGCTGCGTTGCAAGCGCGTATGATCAACAACGAGGTGGATGTCGATGTCACATTCCAACCCGGCGAGTTTGTGGCCGCCAACGCACAAAACCCGGATCTCATCAGTTGGAACGCAACAGGACCATCCTGGGGCGTGCCCGACGCCTGCCTATTCACATTGGGCCTCAACACGCAATGGGGACCAATGGCTGATGTCCATGTGCGCCGAGCTGTGCAGGCAGCCATCAACCGACAAAAGATGATCGATCTGGCATACGAAGGGGCAACCGTCCCGCTGGTGCTGCCCTTCTCGACCTTTGGCGGCCTCGACCCGTACCGCGAGTTGTGTCAAGATCTAGTCGATAAGTACAAGCCCGACAATCCCTCTCAGGAGTTGGTTGATTCAGAAATGAAGGAAGCCGGTTATGAAAAGGACAGCGACGGCTTCTGGGGCAAGGATGGTACGCGGTTGACGCCTGACTTCCGCTGCGCCTCCTGGTTGGCACCCATGGCCCCGGTCGTGGAAAAGCAGCTACGCGACGCTGGCTTCGACGTCTCAGTCAAGCTTGTCACCACCGACAATAACGTGTTCTTCCAAACGGTGCAACAGGGCAAGGGCGACATCTGGATCATCGTACACTGCGGGAGCAGCCGCGAGCCGTGGGGTACACTCCAGCACTATCACAGCAGGTTCAGCTCGCCTGAGCAGGGCACGACGAACAGCTACATCTGGGCAAACAGCCAGTACAAGAACCCAGATTACGACGCGATCATCGATCAATTGGATGGAATTCCACCATCGCCGACGGACAAGAAGTACACCGATCTGGTACGCCAAGCCGTCGAGATCTATCTGCGTGACGTGATCGAGATCACGATGTCTGAGGAACGATGGTTAAGAATCTACAACTATCACTATTGGAAGGGTTGGCCAAATGCCGCCGATCCGTATGTGGCCCCGTATGCACTCTGGGCAAGCATCATGACCGCCCTGCTCAAGATTGAGCCAACCGGCGCAGAATAGTCGATTCGTACATTTTGTTCCATCGGGACGTCTAGATTCAGGCGTCCTGATGGAACAAGAATATTGAGGATACTGGGTATGGGGGTCGTTCGTAGAATTGCAGTTGGACTTGTCGGTGTTATCTTGGTGTTTACCGTGGCGGCTTGCCAGTCTGCTTCGGCTACCGAAATAACACAGACTGTCAGCAGTTCGGCAACGCCGACTCCGCAACAGCCCGGTGATGTTGTGTGGGGACGGGTTGCCTACTGCAACTGTTTCGCCGACTCGGCAACCACCAACGTTGCAAATGCACTCAAGAATGCCCACCTAAACGTCAGCCTGAAAGAGTTAAGCCCAAGCAAAGGCTGGCTTTACTTTGCGGTCACCTTCGATCCCCAATCCACCACGCAAGAACAAGTAAGTGTCGCTATGAAGGCAGGCGGTGCTGAAATCCTTGATGGACCTCCCTAAGCGTTCACGGTCACTATTCAACCGCAACGATATGCACCTTCGCGTGTGGCACCGATTCAAATGAGCCGAAGTGCATTTTGAGCGTAAATCCTTTGACGAGCGCAGGCTCATTCTTGGCAGCCAGACGTGCCTGTGTCACTGCAAAATCGACCAGCCCCAGAAAGCGGTCCCGATTCTCGTGTTCGAGCGTCTCAGTGCTGTCTACATGCTCAAAGGGAATGGCCAGCCAGTGCACGACACTTCCAGGGTGGATACTCTGGAGCAAAACGAACTTGTTTTCCTCATCGCGGGCAATGATCTTGCCCGGTTCTGTCCCGTTGATGATACCGCAGAATGGACAATGGGTCTTCGTTGCCATAGAACTCTTTTCTCCTTACCAACACATCAATGAAGGGTAATGAATCGAGAATGATCGTTACTACCATACGGCATCGAAGTTGTTACCAAGCTGTTTCGCTGTTCTAGAATTGCGAAATTACCGCTCACTTGCCACGTACCACTTGCCACCGGCACCTGTATCCGCCCTTATCATCGGTTTCGCTGGAACAGACAAGTTACCCAATGTGGAAGGCAACTTGCCGAATTCGCTCAACACCCCTTCAAGCACCGGCAACATTTGACGAGCCCGCTTGGCACGAATGATCCAATCCCAGAGTGGCTCGAACTTTTTCCAACCGCTGGCATAAGCCATGTGACGTAGTGTACCCATCCACGTCGGTTTACTCCACGCCCCCTGCATGATTGAACCCCAGGTGTAGAAATCTCGATAGGCACGCCAGTAGCCCGCTTCCAAGGTCTCAGCACTCATCTTAGCTGGCTGAAAGACAGTGTGCCGTGTATCGTAGAGATTCCAGTTTTCGTGAAGGATACGATTTTGCGCCTTGATGCGGGCATGAAGGGCCGTGCTTGGGTATGGCGTCAGGATGTGAAAGGTGGCGGTCTCGATGCCTTGCTCGATTGCCCAGGCAACAGTACGATCAAAGACATTCTCATCATCTTCATCCATGCCGAAGACAAAGCTGCCGTTGATCATCACCCCCAGGCCATGCAGACGCTGAATGGCGGCTTGATAGTCGCGGTTGAGGTTTTGATATTTGCGTTGAGCGGCCAGGTTGGTCGGGTTTAGCGTCTCAAAGCCGACGAAGAGGCTGCGCAGTCCACAGGCAACCGCCTTTTCCAACAACTCAGGCTGCAAGACGCTTTTGATTGTGCCTGCGGCCTGCCATAACCTGCCCATGCCCTTCATGCCATCAAAGAGTGCCGCTGCAAACTTGGCGTTGCCAAAGAGATGGTCATCCAGAAAATAGAGATGTTTGCCAGGCAACCGCTCGATTTCGGCTAGGGCAGCATCCACCGTCTGCGTGTAAAACGATTTACCACCCTCGAAGAAGGCTTCCTTGTAGCAGAAATCGCAGACATGGGGGCAGCCACGTGAAACTACAATCGAGTTGGGAACCAGATAGAGATTACGCTTGATCAGATCGCGCCGAATCGGCGGCAGATGATCGAGCGTGCGCAAGGTTGATTGATAGCGTTTGTTGGGACGCCCCTGCTTGAAGTCATGCAGAAATTGCGGCCAGATATCCTCCCCCGGTCCCAGAAAAATGGTGTCGGCATGTGCGGCTGCCTCTTCCGGCAGCGAAGTCACATGCAGCCCACCCAGGCAGACATAAGCTCCCTTGGCACGGTAGAGATCGGCCAGTTCGTAAGCGCGAAAGGCAGAAGTGATGTAAACCTGGATCACCACCAGATCGGGTTGATCGTCCAAGCGCAGTGACTCAACATGCTCATCCTGCAAGTCAATCTCTACGTCGTCACCCAAGATCCCCAGGTAGCCAGCCAAGGTTGCTAACCCCAGCGGCGGAAAGAGCGAATACTTGATCGGTCGGAAATGGGGGCTAGTTGCTTCAGTCAGGGCGGGGAGGATCATTTTGACATTCATTCGGCAAGCTCCTTTTGTATCAGCCAATTGCATCGTGTTCGGGACTAGCCAACCTTATCCGATTCGAGGTTGTCGTACAAGCACGCTAGCCGGAATATCGTGACACTCAAGTGTTTGACACCTGATAGACGGATAAGGTTCACCTGCCAAACTCAATTACTGTCAAAGAAAGATTTAATGGTAGCGAGGGTGCTTTACAGATGCTCTTATTGTGATAAGATCGTGAACAAAATTCAGGAAATAAGGAGTGAAGAAGCCAATCTTGGAGAATCTCGATAATGAGCACCATACCTTTATCCGACTCGTGGGAAATTGGCCACCCATACGAACAATATATCGGCCGTTGGAGTCGCCAAATCGCCCCCAAGTTTCTATCTTGGCTAAACATTCCTGTTGGAAGAAGATGGGTTGATATCGGTTGTGGAACTGGAGCGCTCGCTGCGGCGATCTTGGATCATTGTTCGCCACGCAGCGTGACGGGTATCGAGCCTTCGCAAGGCTTCCTCAAACTTGCCGACCATCATCTCAGCGACAGGGCGCAACTCTTCAGTGGCAATGCAGCCGCAATCCCCTTGGAGAACGGAAGTTGCGACGTGGTGGTATCTGGCTTGGTGCTAAACTTTGTGCCAGACATAGCGGCTGCCCTGACCGAAATGATTCGCGTTAGCGCACCTGGAGGAGTCGTCTCCGCCTACGTATGGGATTATGCAGAGGGCATGGAAGTGATCAAAACTTTTTGGGATGAGGCCGTCACTCTCGATCCCAGCGCCACTCAACTGCATGAAGGCATTCGTTTTCCTTTATGCATTCCAACCGAGTTGAGTGCTGCATTTACGAGTGCTGGTCTGTACGATGTTGCAGTTACACCTCTAGACTTGACCGCCAAGTTTGCAGACTTCGACGACTACTGGCAGCCTTTTCTCGGCGGACAAGGTCCTGCACCGGCCTATGTAATGTCATTACCGGAAGGGCAACGTGAGGCACTTCGCATCAAACTTCAACAAAAGCTCCAGCCTGCAACCGATGGATCAATCACGCTTGGGGCACGCGCCTGGGGGGTACGAGGTGTGACCTTGTAAAAAAATCCGTCTCTCATAAAGTCCGCTGCAGTCCTACTGTGCAGCCAGCAGTGGTGATGTACATCACCACTGCTGGCGATTGTCTCCTAGAATCACCTCTCTACCAATGGCAAGTAAACTCTAGATGCCCCCCCTGGCTCTGGCAGGTCGTCAGAGTTCGTCGGGTTGTCTGGATCAAGGAAGTCCATCTGCTGATCCTGGTCACGGTCTAGGGTACCCTCCTCAATGTCGGGGCGCAGATCAGCATCGGAGTCGGTATCCAGGAAGTTGGGGATATTGTCGCCGTCAAAGTCAGTCGCCTGTTCCACATTGTCGGGAATCAGATCCAGATCCTGATCCTCGCTATCCGAGGAGATGAGCACGGTGGCGCTGGTGATCACAGGCGATACTGGCACAGCAGAGGCCACGCTCACGTCCATCGTCGGCAAAGACACGGTCCACGTCGCCACATTGGTGGTGCTGATCCAAAGGGTGGCAAGGGCAGTGTGTGTCATCGCCTGACCCGGCAGGAGCGTGATTGCACCTTCCGGCAGCAGCAGCCCCAGATGGCTATCAACCAACTCACCCAGTTGCAACGCTTGATTTGTCGTATTGACAACCGTGTAGCAATAGCGCACCTGTGAACCGCGTGGCAACTTGATTACCGACAGTTCGGTACAGTCAGGTTGGATGCCAATGCTCCCTACTGTTTTACGGAAGCTCAACCGTGCAGGCTCAACCGTTGGCGTCGCAATCGGAAATGCGGTCGGCGTCGGCGTGCTCGTCTCCGTATTGGTTGCCGTCGCAGTTGGTGTCGCACCTGCAGTGCTCGTTGGAAATGCAGTGCCTGTCAGAGTTGGCGTCGGAGTCTCGCTAGTAGTCGATGTTAACGTCGGCGTCGGCGGGCTCGTCTCCGTATTAGTTGGTAATGGGGTTGCCGTGTGGGTCGACGTCACAGTCGGTGCCAAAGTTCCAGTTGGTGACGCAGTAGCAGTCTGCGTTGGTGTTGGCGTAGGCGTCTGACTTGCGGTCGGCGTCTGAGACGAAGTCGCTGTAGGAGTTTGGCTGGGGGTCGGGGTCGAGCTTGGCGTGGCAGTCGGTGTGGACGTACTAGTGGACAAGCCTTCTACAGCCGCAACCACAATCGTGACCGTTGCCACTTGCGAATCGGCAAGCCCATCGTTGACGAGATAGGTAAAACGATCGCTGCCAGCAAAGCCGTCATCTGGCGTGTAGCGCAAACTTTGTCCAAAGGAGTCAGTCGGATCGTCCAACCAGCCATGTTGCGGTTGGTCCTGGACATGGTAAGTCAAAACGTTGCTCTCGATGTCGTCGCCAAAGAGCGTGATCGTTAGCGGACTTTGCTGATCGGTCTGCACCTCTTGATCGGCGGCCACTGGTGGATCGTTGATCGAATTTACCGTGAGGAAGACCGTCACGATCTGCGAACTGGTGATGCTGTCGCTGACGACAAAGCTAAAACTGTCGGCACCATGATATTCATCGCTGGGCGCATAGAGCAACGCCGGGGCGGTCCCGATCAACTTGCCATGTTGTGGTCGCCCTACAACCCGATAGTCCAGCAGATCGCCATCCGGGTCGGCCCCACTCAATGTGAGTGGAAGATTGGTGTCTTCATCGGTGTCGGCATGCTGTTCGTCAGCGCTGGGTGCGTGGTTGATTGGAGTCACCGTGATTGTAATCGCCGCCGCAGCAGAGCTGAGTTGACCATCGTTTACAACGAAGGTCAGTGTATCGACGCCTGTGAAGCCATCCGTCGGTGTGTAGACCGAGGCTTGGAGCGATGACCGTCAACCGTTCCATGGAGCGGTTGGGTCAGGGCCCATATAGCGCAACGCGTCGTTTCCATCCACCTCCACTCAAGGCAAGCGTGATCGGCGTTTCGGCACGAGCAGCGTAGCTTTGATCCACCGCAATCGGCGCATCGTTGACTGACG
Organism: Caldilineaceae bacterium; assembly: GCA_046328715.1. Classification (GTDB taxonomy): domain Bacteria; phylum Chloroflexota; class Anaerolineae; order Caldilineales; family Caldilineaceae; genus JAXLWB01. The sequence continues at coordinate 60,395 of JAXLWB010000058.1, forward strand.
TGACGGTGATGAGTACCGTTGCCAGCAATGAATCGGCGACCCCGTCGCTGACCAGTAGGTGAAACTATCGTTGCTGTTGAAATTGGCGGTCGGCGTGTATACAGATTCGGCAGCACACCACCAAGTAAGCCCATGGTGAGGTTTTGTGCCAACGACATAGCTCAACTCATCCCCATCCGGATCGCTACCCGCCAGGGTGATGGCAATCGCTGTCTCTTCGGAGGTAGTAACATTGAGATCCTGCACAAGCGGCGCATCGTTGACTGGCTCTACCATAATCGAAACCGTTGTCACAGTCGATCGACCGATCCCATCGCTGACAACAAAGCTGAACGCATCACTGCTCGCGAAGTCGCTGTTTGGCGTATAGAGCAGGTTCGGGGCAACGCCTGCGAGCGCACCATTGCTCGGCGGCGTAACCACCGTGTAGGTCAGCACGGTGCTATCAGGATCCGTAGCTAACAACGTGACAGAGATCGGCGTCTCCTCATGGGTCGTGAGCGTTTGCCCTGCCGCAGTCGGCAGGTCATTGATCGGCATCACGCTCATCGTCACGGTCGCCACCTGCGATTGGTTTAGGCCATCGCTGACGCGGAAGCTGAACGCATCGCTGCCGTTGAAATCGACTGCGGGTGTATAGACGAGATTGGGGGCGGCACCACTCAAACTGCCGTGGATGGGCTCGGTCGTGACAGTGTAGACCAAGGCGGCACCATCCTCATCGCTGGCGGTCAAGGTGAGTGTGGCTGGCTGTTCTTCGTTGATCGTCATAAATTGATCATCCGCCACTGGCACATCGTTGACTGGCGTGACATGAACGATTACGGTCGCAACTGTAGAATTCTTAATTCCATCACTGATGACAAAGGTGAAACTATCATCGCCGCTGAAGTTGATCGTTGGCGTATAGCGTAAGAGAGGGGCGATGCCATTGAGCGCACCATGTGTGGGCGATGCGAGCAAGGTATAGGTTAAAACTTCGCTATCGATATCGTTGCCAGTCAAGCTGATAGCAACCGGAAGTTCTTCGCTTGTCGTGATCGTTTGACCGTCAGCGATTGGCGCATCATTAACCGGCGTAATGGTGATCTCGACCATCGCTGGCGCAGAGTCGGCTGTACCGTCATTGACCTGGAACATGAAACGGTCAATCCCCGAATAGTTGCTCGTCGGCGTGTAGATCAGGTGCGGTGCGATACCGCCCAACAGGCCTTGCAGCGGCGTGTTGAGGATGCTGTAGGTGAGAGCATCGTCATCGGGATCGCTGCCGCTCAAGGTGATCGCAATTGGTGCGTCCTCCTCTGTGCTGATCGATTGCGCATTGGTCGTTGGTACGTCGTTGACAGGATCAACCAGGATCGAGACGGTTGCGGTCAGCGAACTGGTGAGTCCATCACTGACGCTGAAGGCAAAGCTGTCGCCGCCATTGAAGTCACCGTCTGGGGTATAGTTCAGGTTGGGTGCGCTGCCACGCAGTTGGCCATAGATTGGCGCGCTGCTGAGCGTGTAGGTGAGCACATCCCCATCCACATCGTCGCTGGTGAGCAAAATGGGGATCTCCTCATCTTCAATCGTACTGACGCTTTGTGGATTGGCGAGGGGGACATCGTTGACAGGCTCAACCGTGATCGAGATCGTGGCAGTCGAGGTTGCTGTTCCATCGTTCACGGCAAAGATGAAGGCATCGCGGCCAGCAAAATTCGCACTGGGCGTGTAGATCAGGTGTGGTGCGACACTGCCGAGTATGCCATAGCGAGGCTGTGTCACAAGGCCGTAATTCAAACCGTCGCCATCCACATCCACTCCCGCCACAGTGATGGAAAGTGGAATATCTTCCTCTGTGTGAACGTCTTGTGCGATGGCGTTAGGTGCATCGTTGACCGGTTTGACCGTGATTGAGACCGTCGCCGTCATCGATTGGGTGAGTCCATCGCTGACGAGAAAGGTGAAGTTGTCATTGCCGTTGAAGTCCGTGGCTGGCGTGTAGATGAGCTTGGGTGCGATGCCGCCGAGCGCGCCATGCATCGATTGCAAGCTAACAGTGTAGGTTAGTACGTTGCTATCAATGTCATCTCCGGCTAGCAAGAGCACGACAGGTTGATCTTCGTCGATTGTGCGCTGTTGGTCATTCGCTGTCGGCGCATCGTTGACCGGCACGATCACGAAGGAAATCGTGGCTGCAACACTTTGCGAAATACCATCGCTGACGACAAAGGCGAAGTTATCCTCGCCTGCATAGTCGGCAGCGGGCGTGTAGATCAGATGCGGTGCAACCCCGCCAAGCGAGCCATTTTGCACGTTGGATTGGATTGAATAGGTCAGCACGTCGCCATCCAGGTCACTGACGTCAAGCTTGATGGCAAGCGCTGTGTCCTCCTCGGTAGTTAGCACTTCGCTCGATGCAATGGGTGCATGGTTGGTCTCGCCTGCTGCGCTCGTATCATCCGCCGGATTGACCGTAATTGAAACGGTGGCTGCCGCTGATTCGACCAGGCCGTCACTGACCAAGAAGGTGAAGGCATCGTTGCCCACGAAGTCGGTTTCCGGTGTATAGGTCAGATCGGGCAGGATCCCGCTGAGCGTGCCGTGAGTTGGTGAGGTAGCCAGGCCGTAGCTGATTGGCTCGTTCACCGCGCTGCCAACCAGCACAAGATCAACCGGCTGGTTTTGCTGGGTGGCAATGGACTGATCAAAGGCAAGCGGAACGTCCAGCACCGTGATCGTCAAAACAGAGCGATCGCGAAGAGCGGGCGTGCCATTGTCAGTGATGGTGATGGTCATGGTATAGCTGCCCGGCCCTTGAGCGACCGTCGGCGTCCAGGTGAAGAGACCTGTGTTAACATCGAAGGCTGCGCCAAAGGGCAAGTCGCTCAGACTCAGGGTGAGCGGGTCACTGTCGCTGTCGCTCGCCGTCACGGTAAAGCTGAGCGGGTGGTTTTCGCGGATCGTCTGATCCGCCAGGGGGCCAAGCACGGGCGCATGGTTGTCGCGGCTGTTGTACAAAACGAAGTTGGCTGCGTTCCTCGCATGGCTGGCAGTCGCTATGACCGGATAACTCCCTGCCACACCGTTGGCCGTCACAGTG
>JAXLWB010000059.1:0-61032 GCA_046328715.1 Caldilineaceae bacterium
CCCTAACTTCCTCATCTCCCCATCCCCCCACCAGCCGCTCAATCGCCTGCTCCACCTTCTCCACCTGCACCTTCACCCCGCCGCTGTTGATCACATTATCCCAGCGCCCTAGCCAGTGGAAGGAGCTATTGGCGTGGAGATCAACCATGTCATTGGTTTGCACTGTTTGATCGCTAGTCATCGGCGCACGAATGTTCAGACAACCTCGCTCGTCTACGCCGAGAATCACTCCCGGCAACGGTCGAAACTCCTCCGATGCCTCAGCGCCATTGACCCGTCGCAACGCCACATGGCTCACCGTCTCGGTCATGCCATAGGTATGATAGATCGGCGCTTTGATTTGCTGAAGCTGCTGCTCAAGCGTCGCACTAACAGGGCCGCCGCCGAGGAGGATGGCGTGCATGGCGTTGAGGGTGGAGATTGGAGATTGGAGATTGAGAGATTGAGAGATTGAATCCGCAATCCGCAATCCGCAATCCGCAATCACTGTCCCAATCTGCATCGGAGTCAACGCAGTGAAGTCGAACCGCACTCCAGCCGGCAAATCCGCTAACGGATTGCTGCTTGGCTCGACCACGGTCATCTCCATGCCGACGACGAGACCGCGCACCAGCATCATCTTGCCCGCGATAAAACGCGTCGGCATACAGACCAACATCTGCATCCCCGGCTGCAAGCCAACTGCCGCCACCGTTGCTAAGGCACTGGCTTCCATCTGCTGCCGAGTTACCTCAATTGGTTTGGGTGTACCCGTGGAACCGGATGTATTCACCGTAAATGACTCAACACCGCTCAACCATTCCCGACAAAATGCCAGCGTCTCTCGCTCATTTTCGGTCAAATTGAGTTTGTCGCTTGAAAATTGAGAAGAACGTACTTGCTCAATCGTAAATTGCAGATTGCTCGGAAAGAGATGAATCATTAACAATTTACCATTCACCATTCACCACTAACCATTTTTACCATACCAAAGCTGGTTTCCAATCAACCGTAACGGTGACTCGACATTATCTGTAAAAAGCTGTCCCGTTCCCAATCCGTGAATGCGCACATCGTCCAGACTGCTTGTCCACTGGCAAATGGCGTTGAGCCCTACATTAGATTCGAGCAGCGAATTGATCCACCACTGACAACCGATTTCGCTGCACAATCGCATCCATTCTTCGCAGGCCGTCAACCCTCCCAATAATGTCGGCTTCAGCACTAGATGTTGTGGGCGAATCGTTTCCATCCAAGCAGTCGGGTTTTCGGCCCCAATCAGCTCCTCATCCAGCCCAATCGGGATCGGCGATTGGCGACAGATCTCCGCCATTGTTTGCCACTGTCCAGCACGAATCGGCTGTTCTAGAAAAGCTACGTTGAGCGGTGCCAATTGCTCCAGGCAAGAGAGCGCATCCTCCGCTGAGAACGCACCATTCGCATCCAACCGCAATTCAACCTTGGGATGGCGTGTGCGAACTTCTTTGAGCAGAGCCAATTCCTCAGCAAAGGGCAACGCTCCCACCTTCATTTTGATCACTGAATAGCCCTGCGCCACCTTATTGTTGATCTGCTTCAGCACGCCTTCAGCGCTGTCCATCCAGATCAGCCCGTGTGTCGGTAATCCAAACTCACCGCGCACAAAGCCAGTGTCGAAGAGCACCCGCCGACCGCCCTGTTGCAGATCGAGCAGGGCGCATTCTACGGCAAAAGCCAGGGCTGGATACCGTTGGCGGTCAACGCCGCTCGCCTGTATCGCTTGGCTGAGATCGTCGGATAGATCATCCTCGATTGAGTTGAGTTGTGGCAGGTCGGGCACATCGACACTCAACCCCGGCACCGGACCACACTCACCTAGTCCGAAAACGTCAGGTTGCCCTTCTCGCCAGACACGTACAAACCAAACGTTACGCACCTCCAAATCGCCTCGCGACGTTCGTGCCGGACGTTTGAAGTGAAAGGTGTGAGGGTGAAGCGAAAAGTGGATCATAGCCCAAAATCCGCATCAATCTGTGCCATCGGTGTCATCTGCGTTCCGATCCCTATGGGAACTTCGGGAACTTCTTAAAATCGGGCTTGCGCTTCTGAATGTAGGCATTCTTGCCTTCCTGCGCCTCTTCTGAGAGATAGTAGAGCAGTGTAGCATTGCCCGCCAGTTCCTGAATCCCTGCCTGTCCATCCAACTCAGCGTTGAAACAGGACTTCAACATGCGGATCGCCAGCGGACTCTTCTCTTGGATCTTGCGACACCACTCAATCGTGGTTGCTTCCAGTTGGTCGAGTGGCACCACTTTGTTGACCAAGCCCATGTCGAGCGCTTCTTGGGCGTTGTATTGGTCGCAGAGATACCAGATCTCGCGTGCCTTCTTCTGCCCCACGATGCGCGCTAGGTACGAGGAGCCAAAGCCGCCATCAAAACTGCCGACCTTGGGGCCTGTCTGACCAAAGCGCGCATTTTCGGCGGCAATCGTCAAATCGCAGACGACGTGCAATACATGGCCGCCGCCAATCGCATAGCCCGCTACCATCGCGATCACCACCTTGGGGATCGAGCGGATCATCTTCTGGAAGTCGAGCACATTGAGGCGTGGCACTTTGTCGCTGCCCACATAGCCGCCGACGCCGCGTACGCTCTGGTCGCCGCCGCTGCAAAAGGCATCCGGCCCTTCGCCAGTGAGGATAATCACATCGATATTGGGGTCTTCGCGGCAGATCGCCATTGCATCGATCATTTCCTGCACGGTCAGCGGCGTAAAGGCGTTGCGCTTGTGTGGGCGATTGATCGTGATCTTGGCAATACCTTCGTACAGTTCAAATTTGATCTCTTGGTAGGATTTAATCGGTTTCCAGGATACGCTGTTGCTCATCAAACTCTCCGTAATATTGGGAGATTAATTCAATCTCCTAATCTCAAATTCTGTACAAGCGTCCGAAATTCTGCGAACACTTGCGTATTTGTATCCATCTGAGTCTCAATCTCCAGAATGGCTGTACGTGGGCGATTAGCGAAAAATTCTGGTAGGGCCGCCTGTAAGGTTTGTTCATTATCAGCAAAGAAATAGTCTAGCCCATGATCTTCAGCGGTGCGACGGGCAGTCAGCGGCTGCGGCGTCAGGAAAAAGCGCTCTTGTACCGCTCGATCCAGCTTGTTCGGCCCTTCGATAATGTCGAAGATGCCGCCGCCGTGGTTGTTGAGCAGCACAATGCGCAAGTTGGGCGGCAGATTGGCCTGCCACAAGCCGTTGCGGTCGTAGAAAAAGGCCAGATCACCTACGATCAAAGTTGTGATCTTCTGCGTTGTCAGTGCTGCACCAACGGCGGTACTCACGGTGCCGTCGATGCCGCTGGTGCCGCGGTTGGAATTGACCTGGGTTTCGCCCATGTTGGGCAACCAGCCAATGAAATTCGCATAGCGAATCGCCATGCTGTTGCCAAGCTGGAGATGGCTGGCAGTCGGCAATGCCGCCATCACTGCTGCGACCGCCTTGAACTCACCAAAGTCAGCCGTTTCGACAAATTGCGTCAACTTTTGCTGCGCCTTTGCCTCCAGCGCCTTCCAATCGTCAGCATAATTGCTGGTGGCGCGCACAGCTTGTGTCTGCGTCTTGGGAACCAGAAAGGCAATGCCGTCGAAAAAGTCGGCGGCTTCCATCGGAATGGTGTGGGTCAGGGCCTGGAATGGATCGGGTGCCACATCGTCAATCCACAGTTGCCAAAGCCACTTGGGCGGATTCTTGCGCAGCACCGTCTTCCAATATTTCGACACCACCTGTCCGCCAAAACTGACCACCAAATCGGGTGCGAGCCGGGCTTGGGTTGGTGCATCCTGGCTGCCCCAAATCATGTCGCCGTGAACAATCGGCGTGCCACCGGGAAAGAGATTGGCCGTGACATCGGCAATCACCGCCACTGTCGGATCGTTGGCGAGCTTTTGCAGCGTGGCCACCAGTCGGGAATCGGGTGGATGCATGCCGGCGATGATCAATTTGCGCTCGGCTTGACGCCAAATGGTGCGTAACTCATCCCACGCTGCCGGGGCCAAGCGCTGTGCCATCGGCAATGTTTGAATCGTACGTACGGCAGGTTGCGGGGCGGGCAGTTGGGTTGCAGGATAGATCGGTTCGCGTAGAGGCACGTTGATGTGTACTGGCCCCATCACGGGCGTTGTAGCTAATCCAATTGCCTGGGTCACCATGCGCAGTGCCTGCCATTGTGCATCGGGATGTGCAACATCGGTCGGCAGTTCAAAGCTGGCCAGCACATGTGGTTCGTAGAGGCGTGGCTGGTGGATGGCCTGGTTGTCCTGTTGATCGATCCACTCGGGCGGACGGTCAGCAGTGAGCACGAGCAGGGGGATGCGTTGGTAGAAGGCTTCGGTGACGGCCGGGGCAAAGTTGAGTGCCGCCGTGCCCGAAGTGCAAATCAATCCAACTGGGCGGCGCAATTGCTGGGCTATGCCCAAGGCCACATAGCCAGCGGCGCGCTCATCGACCACGATGCGCAACCGTAACTCGCTGCGTTGGGCCAGGGCCGTGACCAGCGGTGCCGAGCGTGAACCCGGCGCAATCACAAACTCCAGTACACCAAGTTGAATACAACTATCGAGTATCTGGTTAATCAATTGTTGGCGAACAGTATAGGCGTCCATGCTGCGAAGAATCGTACCACAGGATGGGGTGAAGTGATCAGTGAGGGAATGTGCAATTTGTGTAACTGCATGCTTCTCATAACAATTAACAGGAGTCAGTTACGGAAAATTAGTATTTCAGCCTGAAGGGCTGTCCTATAGCAGCAACCCACGGGCAACGCCCTGGGATAGTCCAGCACCCGGAGGAAAGTGGAACGCCCTGAGGACAGAAGTGATGACACCTCCTGCCCCCAGGGCGTTGCCCGTGGGTTATCCTAAATAGCTCAATCACCCAGCCTATGCTGAGATATATACACCTACCGGCTAATCACCGGCAGGAATAGCTTGGAATCGCTCGGCGTCTCGGACGCATCGGTGACGGTGAAACTCCACGAATGGGCTGTGGCCAACGGGTTGCCCATCACGTCCTTCACTCCATTGGTCAGGGTGACTGTAACCAATGTGCCGGGCTGCGGTTGTTGACGGAGGAAGATCAACGCCTGTTGGCTGCTGCCTTCGTAGCGCACATCGGCGGCCAGAGGCTGACCGGCGGCGGTCACCAGGATCGTGGTGTTGGTCACCGTGGCCGACTGCATCGCCTCGGAGAATTGCACCTGGAGCACCGGGTAGTAGAAGAGCACCTGTCCATCCTGCAAGGCAGCCGCATTTTTCAGCGGCAATGTTTCATTGTTGCTGGGTGCCGTCCAGACAATTTTTGGCGCATTTTTGTCACTGGACGAAGGTTTCACCTGAATCGAGATGGTGCCGATCGCGCTGGTTGATGCTCCATTGCTCACCGTAAAGCGGATGCGGTCGCCACCTACCGATTGCTCGTTGGGGGTGTAGACCAAGTTGGGGGCGCTGCCGCTCATCGTACCGTAGGCTGGCGCTTCGACAATGGCGTAGGTCAAGGGCGCACTCTGTACATCGCGCCCCTTGAGTGTGATCGCCAGCGGGCTGCCGATGGTTGCTTCCAGGCTCTGGCCTTCCGCAATCAAAGGTTGGATGCGATTGACTAGCACATTGGTCGGCGTCTCTTCGGGCACACTGGGAAAGTGAACGACGGCTTGGTTGCTGATCAACGTGCCGCTAGCTAGACCGCTGCGCAGCTTCACCGTGAAGGAGACCATTCCACCAGAGCCAACTTCGCCCTTGGGATTGAGATCGCCCACGGTCCAGAAGATGGTACGGGCATTCTTCGAGATCTGGGCATCGCCATAGACCGTCAGTGTGTTGAGATCAAAGGCGGCATCAAGCTTGTAGACAATGAAGACACCGTTGGCATTCCCCGCACCCACGTTTTCGTAGGCCACGGTATAGCTGACGAGCTGTCCAGGCAGCAAGTCGCCTTCCGGACCGTAAAGCTCGTTGGGATCTTTGGCCTTGCGGCACTCATCACATTCCAGGTCGCTACCACCGGCGGTGATCGCCAGTTCGGCAGTGACATGTTGGTCGGTCATGGCTGCTGCATAGGTTTGCAAGGTCTGCAGAAGGAAGCCACCATTCTTCGCCACGCAGGCCATCTGGTTACCGTTGTTGATACATTTTTCGCAGAGGGCACAAACTTTGATCACCTCTTCGGCCAGATATTTCCCGCCCTCTTCCCCTTCCTCGATCACACATTTGCGCCGTTTAACCACTTCAAGGTCGGCAAAGGTGCCGTAGATAAAGTCGTCGGCATCGCAGCGGTAGCTATCCTCGGTACAGCAGTGGCAGAGTGGATTCTTGCAGCCCATACCCGATTCTTCGCACGCCTGGCAGTCGAGATTACACTGGCCCAAGTCGATGGCTTCGCTCGCCCCTGGCGCAATCTTCTTGAGATATTTGGCGCAGCCCAGTACCGCTTCGGTGCTGTTGGGATCGCTGGCGGCTTTGACACAACTGATTGCCTTGCTGGCATCACTCAAAATCTTGATATGTTTTTTGACCAGATAGCCAGGGATCTTCTCGGCGATGCAGTTTTCCATGCAGTCGCTCCAGTCGATGGTCGTCGTTGCACCGAGCGCAGCGGCTGTCAGCTCGTTGTTACTCACCCGCAGCCAGCTATTGCTCTGCAGATCGTAGCGCAAGGCTCCGCTGCCCCGGTAGACCGTGTAAGAAGAACCTTCGACCAGAATGCCAATCACTTTGCCATTGACCAGCGAGAGACGGAAGCTGGCAAAGCTGGGCTGGAAGCGCAATAAAATGAGCTCCGTTTCTTGTTCACCTGTGCTGTAGACGTGTCGCTCACCCCCGGCAGCCACAAAGCCGAGGTTCAGAGCCTGTTGGTAGAGTTGCTCCAAAACCGGGTTGGCATTGCGTTCGGCTTGCACCTGTTGCGCTGTTAGATCCGTGCTGCTGGTGAGGCTGCGCGGCACAAAGTCGAGATAAGGTGCTACATCAAAGCGGGATGAGGTGAGATTGCTGCCACCCAACTGCGCCACTACAATGCCCTTTAGCCCCTCTTCCAGCCCCCAATCGTAGCGTACTTTGATATAGAGCGCACCACCTTTGCCATTGGCCAGGTTGCCCAACTTCCAGAAGACCTGGTTGCGTTGCAGCCAGTAGATGCCGCCAGGGCTGGTTTCCACCAGTTCCGAGTGACCAGGCAAGGCCAGACGCACGACCGCATTTTCGACCGTCTGACCGCTCAGGTTGCGATAGGTCACACTGTACTGCTCAATATCGCCAGGAGCGAAGCGTCCCGGACCGGTCACATCGACTTCAAGACCACCAGCCGCCGTGCGCTCATTCGGGTCGGTGAGAAAGGGTTTGTAGATGACATCCCCTTCGATCGCCTGTCCGCTTCCGCCTTGATTGTCGGCATGGGTAGGACCACTGGGGCTACCCCACCAGTTGTAACGCACATCCGGCTGTTTGAGTGAAAAGTTGGCAGTGAGGCCACTTTGATTGGCTTCGATACGATTGTAGAGCAAAATCGGTTGGCTATTGCCACTGATGCTCACGCCCGCCTTGGCGCTGTGGTGAATGCGGCAATCGCTGATATAGGCAGCACTGCTGTTGAAATGAAGCTGTCCAAAGTTAAAACCCTGTGGCTGGTTGCCGCCACCATAGCCGATGTCGCAATACTGCATTTCCACAAAACCTTCATGCTCGATCTGAATCCGTTCCCACCAGCCGGGTTGGGCGCTGGACCCGGTAAAGGTGATCGGCTGAGCGGGTGTCCCATTGGCAAAGAGCGCACCGTCAACCTGAAAGTTGGCATCCTTGCCCATGCGCACTTCTACACCTGGGTCAATGGTCAAAATGCTATCCTGCCCCACACCGCCTTGGCCTTCGACATAATAGGGTAGGCCCAGGTTACGCCAAAGAACATCGCCGGCCATGGCACCATTGTGAACAATACCGTTGCGGCCATTGCCGCTCACCGTTAGGTTGTTCAAGGTTAAATTGCACGATTCATCGTAGCAGGCTAGGGCATCGCCCCCGTTGTTGCTGATCGTTGTATCGGAGATCGTAATCGTGAAGGGCTGGTCGGGCGAACCGCCATCGTCGTAAATGCCGTGATGGCTACCGTTGCGAATGAGGCTGTGGGTGACGGTGACATTGGCGGTGCCGACCGAGAGATTGGCATCCGAATCATCGGTACCGTTTCCACCGTACTCGATCGTCACATAATCGAGCGTGGCCTGCGCCAACTGCTGAAAATCGCCGCTGATGCGCAACCCCCACCAACCGTTTGCCTGCTGATTGATCCCTGTGATCAAGATCGGCTGCGCCGCAGTACCGATGGCGGTCAATTGACCATCCACGTAAAAGCCGGTCTCCACTTGAACTTCGACGCCAGGGCTGAGGATCAACTGCCCTGTTTTTTGGACGTTCATGCCGCCTTTGAAGACATAGGGCAACCCCATCTTCTCCAGGGTGTGAATGTGATCGATAAAACCCGCCACGTAGACTACGGCGTTGCTGCCGCCGTTGCCGCCGGCCGAGAGATTGCTCAACACAGGATCGTTCTTGGCCGCATAGCTAATACGCAGCGCATCCAGGGTGTTGTTGGTAAAGGCGCTATCGGCAATCGTTGCCTTGGCCGCGCCCGATACCACGAGCCCGTTGCCGCCGCTGAAACGAAAGATGCTGTTACGGATGTCAGCGACCGCATTGTTCAATTCAAGGTTGCCGTTGTTTTCCATTCCGACGTAGGTGGCGTACTCCACAATCGTATGCTGAAATTGAATCTGGGCAGGCTGCTCTGCATTGTTGCTGGCATTGATCCCATTCCAGGCTCCTGGCTTCTTTTCGGCACCGGTAAAAATTACTGGCTCATTGGCGGTGCCCTTTGTGACCAGCACCCCTTGTACCGAAAACTGCACATTTTTGCTAAAAACAACCTGCACCCCCGCCTCCACGGTGAGTGTAACCCCGGCACGGACACTAACGAACTGAGTCACATTGTAGGGACTGCCTGCCTTGTTCCAGATAGTGTTCGTGGTAATGTCTTGATTGACGATGGTTGCAGTTGATTCGGCCTGGCTACTCGCCTGCGCCGCAGTGAAGGAAAGTAAACTACAAAGCAGCGTGAACAACAGAGCAGTCCACCAGCGCATTGGCTGATTCGACAACAAAATGGTAGGTCTGGCAAACGAATCCATGTGCATCTCCCTTGGCTTGATTTAGCGTTTTTGGTAACTGCGTTCGTGGCTATTAAATCAAAAACAAGGGAAAGGCAACAGAAGAAAGTGATACAAGGGGGTGTACAGCGTGTAATACAAGAAGCGATACAGGAGTCAAAGCTCAGTACTTCATGAATTCATGGACAACTGTCATTCTACGCCCTGGGGTCACCCGCAGTTTGCGAGGAATCTTGCGTGGCCAGACCAAGATTGTTTCCTTACGAGTGACAGGTTCGGCGCTACCGAAAAAATCGACCAAGAAACCCGTGAGATAGTCTGTCATTCTGAGGAGCGGCTGTTTGCGACGAAGAATCTTGCGCTGTCTAACCAAGATTCTTCGCTCAAAAAAGCCTTCGCTCAGAATGACAGTAATCGCCCTAGAGAAGCGATGGCTCAAACTGATGAATAAAGATTCCGTGTTCCCTGATTTCCGTGTTTATAACAAAAGGCTTTGTAAACACGGAAATCAGGGAACACGGAAGAAACTGAAAAGTTTGCTTTGTTGGTCAAGATTTTTCGCCGTCAGCTAAATTACCAATATGGATCGTCTTTCGCTCCACGCCCACCCCTGTAATCGTCAACGATCGCCAGTTTGGAGGCAAACAAGGCGTCCCCGCCACTAAGCCTTGATCGGTGAGGTGCAGACCGGCAAAGCCAAACAAGACCGCTTGCAACAATCCTCCGGCGGCAGTGGCAAAGTAGGGGTTGTCGCTCAGCGGCGTTTCGGTGAGCACGCCAAAGGGTGGCTTCTGGTTGGGTTGATAGGCACGGACAAACAATTCTGCTGCCCGCTCACGGTCGCCCAGGCGCGCCAAGATCGTCGCCAGCACCGAATGGCTCATCGCCGGTGCATGATAGTCCATCCGCTGCACGTAATAGTCCAGATCCTGGCGGATGCGACTCTCCTCCTGCACAATCTCCAGCGGATAGGCCAACAGATTGACATCGGCCTGTTTGATGATGCGGCCATCGTAGCCATCATATTCTTGGGTGGTGCCATCGGCAAACTGACGGATGACGATCTTGCCAGCTACCTCGTCCCAGCGTGGATCGGGCGACAGTCCCAACGTCTGCGCCGCCTGGCTGGCGAAACGCAGTACCGTGCTGGCTGCGCCATTGGTAAAGGCGTTATTATCGACAACGCCCGTGTACTCATCCGCCCCGACCACCTTTTTGATCTCATACTGACCCGCTGCATTACGCTCCACCCGGCTCAGCCAAAATTCAGCCACCTCGCGCAACAGCGGGTAGCCCTTCTCGGCTAACCAAGCTTTGTCGCCCGTCACCCGGTAGTAGTTCCAAAAAGCGATGCCGATGCAAGCAGTGATATGGTGTTCAAAGGGGCCGGTAATCGCAAAGGTCGGCGTACACTCCTCGCCGGTATCGTCCGATTCCCAGGGAAACATCGCTCCGCGGTAGCCATAGCTGCGTGCTTTGCGCCGAGCCGCCGGTAAACGGTGCAGCCGATAATCGAGCAAGGTCTGGGCAATCTCCGGCTGTAAAACCAGCATGGGCGGATACATCCACAGTTCGCAATCCCAAAAGATGTGGCCATTGTAGCCTGTGCTCGAAAGACCCATCGGCGAGAGGCTGTAGCCCGAGCCGGCCCGCGCAAAACTGTAGAGGTTGAATAGCGCAAAGCGTACCGCCTGTTGCGCCCGTAGATCGCCCTCAATCTGGATGTCGCCCTGCCACAACTCAGCCCAAGCCGCTTCATGACGGGCGACGAGCCGCTCTACCCCTTCCAGCGCGGCAAAGATGCTGGCACGCACCGCTTCGTTTTCCGGGTCGCTGAAATGTTCGGTGGCGCAGATCGAACCGACGATGGAAAATTCCAGCACTTCGCCAGCAGCCAAATCCTGGCGGAAATGCACCATCTGCGCATCCACGCCCAGTGTCTCATAGGTCAAAACTGGCATTGCACCTGCAAACAAATAGGCATTGGCTGCGGTCAGGCGATGTTTGCCGGTTGGCGTCGTCGCCGAAGCGATCAGCAGTGGCAAATCGGGCGTCTCTTCCTGAAACTTGTAGCTCATCCGCCCAGGCTGGAGCGGAGCAGGGATACCGCATGAGATTACGCACGGTAACGCTGCTTGCTTGCAACGCCTCCACCCGCACCCTGATCAAGGCACTATGCGGCAATTGGCGCAAGGCGTACAACTCATGCTGCACGCATACTGACCCGGCTAGCGTAAACCCAGTGCGCAGACAGGCACGCTGCATGTCCAGCGTCTGCCGCCAATCGCTGACTTGTTTTTGCCAGCTTTCATCCCACCAATGTTGGCCCGACCCGATTTGCACACTCACATCCGCAAACAAAATGCCCTGCACAATATTCGAGACTTCGCCGCGGCCATACTTATCGTAGACGCCGTTGAGCACTACCTGCTTGACCTGCATCACCTGCTCCGAAGCCACCAAGCCGATCATGCCATTGGCCAGGGCGGGGGAGGTGTAGCCGGTACGGTCGGTGGCCTGTAAGCGCCAGCCTGCCGCGCTCTCCTCAAGTGATGCGGATGATGGTTGTCCTAGAGTTGACGTTGCTGGGTGCATATTGGATTGGTTACCCTTTAGAAAAACTGCTCGCTCTTAACCACGAAGGATACGAAAAACGCGAATGATTTTACACTAACTTTCAAGAAACCAACTGTGTCGCCTGCCCCAGTAAGATAGACTTTTTTGTCATTCCGTAGGAATCCTAGCCGATCTATCCATAATGTAGGTCTAACAGAGTGTAAGTGCTCGGTGTTAGACATAGTGGTTGGCTTGACAGCGAAGGATTCCTACGGGTGACAAATTGGCTGACGGAGCTTCTTGGCAGATTACCCAGCACGGCCAAATTTGACCTTTGTAAGAGTTTAGCTTCACAGTCAGTTTTGTCAAAACGTAGATGTATGGCGTAGAGCGGCAGCAATTTGTAAAGTTGCTCGTAAAATCGGGGTCGGCGGTGCCGAAAAATCGATCGAGAAACAGATGGGTAATCTGTCATTCTGAGGAGCGGCTGTTTGCGACGAAGAATCTTGGTTAGCAGGACCACGCAAGATTCTTCGCTCGAAGCGGCACCGCAGCAGAATGACAGACTATCTCACGGGAGGAGACACCACGATTAATTTCTAGAGAGAATTGTCCCACTGTCCTACTGACTCACTGACTCACTTCCCCTTCCGAATCTCCGCACAAATCGCCGGGATCGCCTTGTGCAGATCATCGATGATCGCATAATCCGCACGCGTGACAATCGGTGCCTCCGCGCCGGTGTTGATGGCTAGGATCTGCTTCGATCCTTTGCAACCCACCATGTGCTGGATCGCACCGCTCACCCCACAGGCGATGTAGATCTCTGGAGAAATGCGTGCCGGTTTGTCCGATTTGATCGAGATGGGGCCGCCAGCCGTTGCTGGTGACCGCGTGAGCAGCCGACCACGCCGTTGAGCAGCGCTGCCAAATTCTTCCAACATGGCAAAGCCTTCGGAGCTGCCTACGCCACGTCCGCCGCCGACCACCACTTTAGCGTCGGCCAGTGATGCCTTACCGCCCGTATTCTCCACCCGCGCTGTGACCCGTACGCGCAAGTCCTTCTCACTCAACGTTGGTGTAAATTTCTGGACAGCAGGTGTTTCGACGCTTGCCGTTGCTTCAGCCTGAACCGCATGGGGCGCAATCGTTAGCAACTTGACCGCTCCGTGCAACTTGGCATCTTCCAACAAACTGCCGCCCCAGCGCTGTCGGGTAACGATCAATGGATCGCCCGCCTTGACCTCGGTCAATTGGCGGCAAAGGGCAGGTCGAGACGGGCGGCGACATAGGCCAGCACCTCGTTGCCCCGTTCGCTACCCGCAGCCAGTACCATCGTCGGCTGCAAGGCCGCAATGCGATCCGTTACGCACTGCGCCCAGGCGGCAGGAGCGTATTCTCCCAGGCGCAGATCCTGAGCGAGATGAACCATGTCAATCTCGTAGCCGGCCAGACGTGGCACAAGCGAACGCCCAGCCTCGCCGACCAGGACAACCTGGATCGCTTCGCCCAACTGGCGGGCAAAGGTGAGCGCTTGCAGCGAGAGTTCATTGAGTCGACCGCGGTCATGTTCAACCAGAACCAGAATCATAGCACCCCCAGTTTTTTGAAGATTTCGACCGCCTTGCTCGCCGCCTCGGCACCCGAACCGAGGATTTCGACATGGCTGCTCTGGGCTGGTGGCAGGCGGAAGCCAACTTTCTCCAGTCGATTCGTGGGCGCACCCGGCTGAATCCGCTCAATTGGTTTCTTGCGCGCCTTGAGCCGACCGGTCAGCGGTGGATAGCGCGGCAGATTGATCCCTTCTTTTACTGTAAAAACCGCCGGTAAACTGACCTCGAAGATCTCCCAGCCGTCGGGAATTTCACGTTTGGCAATGGCCTTTTCTCCTGCAATTTCCAGCGACTTGATGCCGGAGACACAGGGCAGGTCCAGCGCGTGGGCCACACGAATGCCGACCTGGTAGCCAGCGCTGTCGGCAGATTCGTTGCCAAAGAGCAGCAGGTCGTAGGGATTGCTGGCACCGCGCACCGCGCTCACGATGGCAGATGCAGTAGCCCCCGCATCCCATTCGCCGCCGTCGGTCTCGATCGAGTTGCGCTCGATCCACACCCATCGCCATCGCATCGCGCAGTTGTTCTTCAGCCACGGCTGGACCTAGCGTCAAGACCGTGGAAGAGCCGCCATGCTCCTCCACCAACTGAATCGCCGCTTCCACAGCGCACTCCTCATGCGGGCTGACCGTAAAGCCGAGATGGCGAACATCGATCTCCTGCCCATCCGGCGTCAGATCGATGCGCCCCCCCGTCGCCGGCACCCGCTTGACACAGACAAGTATATCCATGGTGTTTGTTCCTTCACACAGTAACAGCTTTGGAATGGTACGCAGATTTAAGGGATGAACACGGATAAGCTATGAGAAAAATCTGCATTCATCTGCGTACCATTCCAAATCTATTGTTGTTCTTGCGTTACGCTTTCATGCGCAGATTTTCTGGGTCAAAGAGCGGCGTATTGCCCACAGCTTCTACCTTCACCGGGAACTGTTCGTTGAAATATTCCACCTTGAGGCTGGTGCCAACCTTGGCGTACTGCGGCGGCAAGTAGCTCATCAGAAATAGGTACCCAACGAAGGTCCGGCCCCGGCACTGGTACGACATAGGAACGGCGTCCGTGGGCATCCTCAATCGGCTTGCCATCCTGGGTCAGGATCGGCTCGCGCCCGGTCATGGTGCGCTTGAAGCCAGACTTGGCCGTTGCATCCTCGACGGTCAGTGTACAGAGCGTGGCGGCAGGTGGTGTAGTTCGCTGTTGCAGATAGGCTGCCTTGCCGATAAACTCCTGCGGCTTGACCTGCGCCCGTGCCAGCCCGGATTCGACCAAGTTGTACTCCAACTCCAGTTCGGAGCCGTAGAGACGGCCAGCATTTCTCCAGGCGGCCCGTTGTGCCATAGACACCGATGCCGACCGGAACCACACCCAGCGATTGGCCCGCCTCCCAGAGCAGATCCCACAGTCGCCCGGCCTGCTCCATCGGTGCATAGATCTCCCAACCCAACTCGCCGACATAGGAGATGCGCGAGGCGATGGTGCGGATCGGCCCCATATCGACCGTCCGGCAGGTGGCAAAGGGGAATGCCTTGTGTGACATGTCCTCCTCAGTGACCGACTGTACCAACTTGCGCGCATTCGGTCCCCACACGCCAATCGTCGTCCAGGCCGAGCTGACATCGCTCAGTTGCGCCGAGCCGTCGGCGGGCAGATGGTCGCAGAGCCACTTTTTGTCGCGCGGTCCGTCAAAGACGCCGGTGACGATGCGGAAATGATCGTGGGCCATGCGCATCACGGTCAGGTCGGCCTTGATGCCGCCGGCGTCGTTGAGCAACGAGGTATAGACGACGCGGCCAACGGCGACATCCATCTGCGCCACCGCCATCTTCTGCATATACTCCAATGCTCCTGGCCCGGTGATGTCGAAAATGGCGAAGGCCGAGAGATCGACCATGCCCACGCTCTCACGCATGGCCAGATGTTCGGCGTTGATGATCGGCGACCACCAGCGTGCATCCCACTCAACCTTGCGCGGCTGCACCTTCTCCCCAACCTTGGCCAGCAACTTGGCATTCGAATCGTACCATTGCGGACGTTCAAACCCCATCGCCTCGAAGAAGACCGCACCCAGCGCCTTCTGCCGTTCAAAGAGCGGGCTGACACGCACGTTGCGGTTGGTCGCCCATTGTTCACGCGGATGGACGATGCCGTAGGTCTTGTTGAAGCCTTCAGCGGTGCGGCTGCGAATGTGCAGTTTGGTCTTCTGGTGATTGTAGAAGCGCGAAATCTCGGAACTGGAGAAATCGATCTCCGAGGTGCGATGGGTCATCCATTCGGCCACGGCACGGGCAATGCCGGGTGCTTCCTTGATCCAGATCGCCGCCACCGACCACAGCCCCTTGACTTCGGGTGTTTCACCGAGCAGCGGGAAGCCATCAGGTGTGAGCGAGAGCAGGCCGTTGATGGCATAGCGGATGCCCACCTTGGGGTCGCCGAGAATGTCCGGAATCAGCTCCAGCGCCCGTTCGAGCGAGGGGTCGAAATCTTCCTGGGTAAAGGGCAACTCGGTGGGTGAAAGGCGTGACTGCTCGATCGACGGGATGTCGTCCGGTTCCCACAAGATCGGGCGATGGTCGTAGGAGCCGACCTCCATATCGCTGCCATGTTGGCGCTCGTAGCCGTTGACATCCATGTCGCGGATGATCGGATATTCGATCTCGCCCTTGGATTTGGTGAAGAGCGGCACCGGACCCACGCTGATCATCTGATGTACGGCGGGTGTGAGCGGAATCGACGCGCCGGCCATACGGGCGATGCGCGGACTCCAGATACCGCAGCAGACCACGAGCGTTTCAGTCTTGATGTCGCCACGCGTCGTGCGTAGGCCACTGATGCGCCCGTTCGTGACCATGACATCCAAAATCTCTGTATTGGCAAAGACCGAAAGCGCACCCATCTGCTGTGCCCGCTCGCGCATGATCGTGCCGCCACGCAGCGAATCGACCGTACCGATGCCCGGCGTGTAGAAGCCGCCCAGGATGATCTCGTCGTTGATGTAGGGCACCAACTCCTTGACCCGCGCTGGCGAGATCAGTTCCGAGTCAATGCCCCACGATTTGGAGGCCGCCAACCGTCGCTTTAATTCCTCGGCTCGTTCAGTCGTGCGGGCGACCTCAATGCCGCCGCTCTGGATAAAGACGCCCAGCTCCTTGTATTGCTTGACGCTGTCGAGCGTGAACTTGGTCATCTCCTTCGAATGGTCGGTCAGAAAGATAAAGTTAGAAGCGTGGCCGGTCGAGCCGCCCGGATTGGGAAGTGGCCCTTTGTCGAGCAGGACCAGATCCTTCCAGCCCAATTGCGCCAGATGATAGGCCATGCTGTTGCCCACAATGCCCGCGCCGATAATCACGGCGTTGGCTTGGGAGGGGAATGTACTCATATGTTTGCTCCTTTGGATGAGATGGGGAAAGGGGGAGGTGGGGAGATAGGGAGATGAAGGACTTTATCCCCTACCTCCTCATCTCCCTATCTCCCTATCTCCGAGGTACGTAATACATTTTTTACAAAATCGCCCGAATCTTCTCCTGAAATCCCGTAATATGCTCCCGAATCGCCCTTTCCGCCGCCGGGCCGTCGTGGCGTTCGATGGCGTCGAGTACACGCTCAAGCTCTTCGATTGATTCACGCATGGGGCCGATCTTGGCGAGGGCCAGGAACCAGAGGCGGAGATTCAGGTTGTACATGCGGCTGAGGGTAGTTTCGAGATATTTGTTGTGCGCGCTGCGCGCTAGTGCGCGATGAAACTGGCGATCCATTTCAATATGCAATGTAGTATCAGCCTCGCTGTTGCTGAGTTGTGCCAGTGCGGCACGCAGCGCAGCACAGTCGGCTGCTGTAGCCCGTTCGGCGGCGAGGGTGGCGGCGTAGCCTTCGATCACGCGGCGTAGTTCAAAGATCTGCTGCAAGTCGGTGATGCTAAGGTCGGCGACAAAGGCGCCCCGCCGTGGGCGCAGCGTAATTAGCCCCTCGTTCGCCAGCCGTTGGATCGCCTCGCGAATCGGCGTGCGCCCCAACTGCAACTCCTCGATCAGCGTCGCCTCCTGCAACAGCGTGCCCGGTGCTAGGTGCAGCATGACAATCTTGTCGCGGATGCGCTGATACGCCTGCTGGCTCAGCGAACTGAGCTGTAGCTCGTCCTCGTCGTTCAAGTCGTTGGATGATGGATAGGTCAACAAGGAATAACTCTCAATAAGGGATTTCTGGCTCTATGGCTTTGGTTTCAGTCTTTGGATATCTCAAATATATTTGAAATATATCTATTTGTCAAGCCTGAAATTCTTTCTGGTGAATCTTATAGACACCGCAAATAGAAGTAACTCATTGGTAGGGGCGTACCCTTGCGGTCGCCCAAGGGCACCGGCAAGCGGATGCCTCTACCAAGTGCCATGCTCTGCGCTTGACAAGGCGCTGTTACAGATGTATGCTGTATATGCAAAAAATGATATATATCAAAATCTGAATGTTCTCTGTATCCTTTATTGATACTATGCTACAGACTCCGATTCCTGACTACGAGATGGTGAGTGGTCGCCTCAAATTGCTAGCCCATCCCGAGCGGTTGCGCATCTTGGATGTGCTGCGCCGCGACGCCGAGTGCGTTTGCCATTTAGAGGCACTGTTGGGTAAGCCGCAGCCCTATGTTTCCCAGCAACTGCGCTTCTTACGCCAATCCGGCTTGATCCTGGATGAGAAAGAGGGGCAGAACGTCTATTATCGTTTAGCGGATGCCGAGATTGTTGCCTGGCTGGATCTTGTATTGGGCCCGGTAGCGGGGGAACATCCGGAAATGGCCGCACATAAGAAGGTGATTGCCTGCCCTTGCCCGAAGTGTGCGGAAACACCTTCGTTGATCCAATTGGAAGCTGTTACAACCATTGCATAAAACACAACGCAAAAATTTTTGGCTTTGTACATGCAATTATTTGCATGTAGTTGAGGAGAATCGTTATGGCTGATGGATTTGTTTTTACTGGAACGGAACAACCGACCGGGCAGCCGCCTACCCCCTTGCCACCAAGCGTAAAGACGGAGTGGCAGTCCTGGAGCAAGGTATTGATCGCTGCCCTATTGTGGTGGCTGGTTTGGCGCAATCTGCTTGGCGTGACAGAGTGGTTTACCTATGATCGAATCGGCTTAGCACGCGGAACTCACTTGGGGGACGCCGTTGCCTTCTTTCTCTATGACGTGCCGAAGATCCTCTTGCTGCTGACGGGCATGATCTTTGTCGTTTCCACCGTGCGTACCTTCTTTAGCGTTGAACGGACACGACAACTCTTGGGTGGCAAACGCCAGGGTGTAGGCAATCTGTTGGCGGCACTGCTTGGCGTGGTCACCCCTTTCTGCTCCTGTTCGGCGGTACCGCTCTTTATCGGCTTTGTCGAGAGTGGCATTCCTCTCGGTGTGACCTTTTCCTTCCTGATCGCTGCGCCAATGGTCAATGAAATCGCCTTAGGTATGCTCTTTGGCATGTTTGGCTGGCAGGTGGCCGCACTTTACATGAGCACCGGGCTTGTCATTGCCGTGGTCGCCGGCCTAGTGATCGGGCGCATTCCCAGGATTGAAACGGGCGTGGAGGATTTTGTCTGGCAGGTGAAGGTCGGGCAGACAACCAGCAGGGAGGCTGCGCCAACTTGGACAGAACGTTTTGCCACGGCCTGGCAGAGCACGCGGGAGATCGTCCACAAGGTTTGGATTTACGTGGTGGTTGGCATTGCTGTGGGCGCAGCCATTCACGGTTATATTCCTGCCGATGCGCTGGCAGGAATCTTGGGCAAAGAGGCGTGGTGGAGCGTGCCTTTGGGCGTCGTGATCGGAGTGCCTATGTACTCGAATGCGGCTGGCATCATTCCCGTCGTTCATGCCTTGATGGAAAAGGGTGCCGCCTTGGGCACGGTACTGGCGTTTATGATGAGCGTCGTTGCCCTCAGCCTGCCCGAGATGATCATTTTGCGACGGGTGTTGAAGTTGCGCTTGATCGCGCTCTTTGTCGGTGTGGTCGCAGTGGGAATTGTACTCACTGGTTATCTCTTCAATTGGGTACTCTGAGTAACCCAAGCTGCCCCTAACTAGAGAGGGGACTGTGAAGGGACAGATTGAGTATTTTCTTCTGTCCACCAAAAAAATCTTCCCTGTGACGGTTCCCTCCTTGTTTTGGCTTCGACGTGAGCGGCTCGACTGAGCTCGCCGAACGTCTCAGCCGAACGGGAGGGCTAGGGTGGGGTTCGCTGTTACGCTAAATCAAGACAAAAAAGGATCTCTATTATGGAAATTAAAGTATTGGGTACAGGCTGTGCTAAATGTAAACAAACCAAACTCTTAGCTGCCGAAGTGATCAAGGAATTGAACGTAGATGCCACCCTGATCGAAGTGACGGACATCCCAACCATCATGGGCTATGGCGTGATGAGTACGCCGGGGATTGTCATCAATGAAAAGGTGATGGGTAGTGGCGGTGTGCCGACCAAACAACAGATGATTCAGTTGATTCAACAAGCCGCCCAGCAAAACTAATCCAGGGCTTACGCAAGTAGTTCAAAACTTTGTTACGCACTGCATGGATATCTAGGCTGATGATGCATGCAAAGTTACGTGATCCGTAATCCGTGATGCGTGAATTTTCGTCCGCCATTCACGGATTACGGATCACGCTTCATACGGAATGGGACTGTTCAAGCTAGCGCTCAGTAGGAGAAGATACAATGGAAACACAAACAGCAAACAAACGGCTTTCCACCCTGGATCGCTTTCTCACCCTCTGGATCTTCCTGGCAATGGCGATTGGGGTGGCGCTCGGCTATTTCCTGCCCAGCATAGAAACGTTTATCAATCAATTTCAGGTTGGCACCACCAATCTGCCGATTGCCGTCGGCCTGATCCTGATGATGTATCCGCCGCTCGCCAAGGTACGCTATGAAGAATTGGGCGATGTCTTTCGCGATTGGAAGATTCTCGGCCTGTCGCTGGTGCAAAACTGGATCATCGGTCCGGCACTGATGTTTGTGTTGGCGATTCTCTTTTTGCGCAACGAACCGGCCTATATGGAAGGTCTGATCCTGATTGGCTTGGCGCGCTGCATTGCGATGGTGATTGTCTGGAATGATCTGGCCAAGGGTGACACCGAATATGCGGCTGGACTGGTAGCCTTCAATAGCATCTTTCAGGTGCTCTTCTACAGCGTCTTCGCCTACTTTTACATCACCATCTTGCCCAGTTGGCTCGGTCTGCAGACGGCCGTGGTACAGGTGAGCATGGCCGAAATCGCCAAAAGTGTCTTTATCTATCTGGGCATTCCCTTTATCGCTGGCTTCTTCACCCGGCTGCTGTTGGTACGTATGCGCGGCAAGGAATGGTATCACACGCAATTCGTGCCCAAGATCAGCCCAATCACGCTAATTGCACTGCTCTTCACGATTGTCGTCATGTTCAGCCTCAAAGGGCAACTGATTGTGACGATTCCGATGGATGTCGTGCGTATTGCCATTCCGCTGATTCTCTACTTTGTGATCATGTTTGCCATCAGCTTCTTCATGGGAACCGGGACACAATCTGGCTATCGCAAGACCACGACCATCGCATTCACGGCGGCTAGCAACAACTTCGAACTGGCAATCGCCGTGGCGGTCGCCGTCTTTGGCCTCGCCTCGGGTCAAGCCTTTGCCGCCGTGATCGGGCCACTGATCGAAGTGCCTGTGATGATTGGGTTGGTCAGCGTCGCCTTTGCACTGGGGCGGCGTTATTTTCAGAAGGACATGGCAGCGATCGATTGTGAGGGGAAACCTGTTGCAGCGATGGCGAAGGCGTGAGGGTAAAGATGCCCCTCCCTAGCCCTCCCCAAAAGGGAGGGAACAGTTGTTGCGCAAGAGAAGAGCCAAGATTTTCTGCCCCATGACAGTCCTCTCCCTCTTGGGGAGAGATAGAGAGGGGCCTTTTAGTCGCTGCACGTTCTCGGTAATGGCAGTGACCAGAACCCTCCGCAAACGGATAAACTGTCACGCGACAGAAGAGCCAAGATTTTCTGCCCCGTGACAGTCCTCTCCCTCTTGGGGAGAGATAGAGAGGGGCCTTTCGTGCTATAATCTCCCCATGACCAATACAACCTACCCACCTTCTCCCCTCTTCGGCCCCTATGGCAGCAGCGCGCTAGAGTATATTGCGCGCTTTGCCGAGAATCGTATCAACGCCTGTTGGTTTCACGGCTTTGATGCCGCTGCCTTTGATGCCTGTGATCAACATGGCATTGCCGCCTGTGTCGAATTCAAGACCTTTCGCGCCGACTTCGGCCAACACCCAGAACTGATCCCAATCGGAATGGACGGCAAGCCGATCCGCTATGGCCGCTTGGTGCAGGGCGTTTGCCTCTCACAACCCGAATTTCTGGCCGAGACCGAAGCCAATCTGCTGGCCGGGCTACGCAGCTTTGCGCCGCGTGGCATCTGGCTTGACTATCTGACCTATGCGGGCTGGTTCGAAATGCCCGACCCCGATTTGCAGGAGAGCTGTTTCTGCCCGGCCTGTATTGCCGAATTCTGCCACGCCACCGGGGTCGATGCGACGACGCCGACAGAAATCCTGTCAAAGCACGCTCCGTTGTGGACCCGTCACAAATGTGAACGCGTCGCCCACTATGCGCTGCACTACGCCCAATTGATCCGTTCCCAGCGGCCCGGCTGCATCGTCGGTGCCTATATGTGCCCCTGGATGCCCGACGAATTTGACGGCGCCCTCAGTCGTATCTTTGCCCAGGATTATGGGTTGCTCGCCCCGGCGATTGACGTTTTCACGCCGCTGATCTACGGCACCAAGAGTGGCCGCCGCGCCGATTGGGGACGGGAGTGGTTGGCGGCAGCGCCCGACTTTGTGCCGCCCGATCGTAAGGTGCAACTGATTCTCGACGCCCTTGATTTCCCAGAGAGTCTGGCCGCCCTCCAGGGTGCCAATTCAGCAGGTTGGGGCGTACAAGTCTTTAGCGGTGCGGAGATGTTCAAACATGAGGATTGGTTGGAGTTGTTCAGGTCATTTGTCAGTGAAACGCAGTGACCCAGGATTGGAAGTTCCTGGGTCACTGGTTAGTTTTGTGACACTGCTGGCGAATTCAAGAGGGAATAAATTCCCCTGCTGAAAATGAGAAGTCGGGTACCCCTTGGGTGCAGGCACTAAATACGTTTCCCAGTCGCTGAGGCGACTTCTCGTTGTTAGAAGCCGATTTTAATCGGGCTCGTTGTTAGAAGCCGATTTTAATCGGGCAGCGATTTCGCCCAGCAGGATCACTCGGGTCCTCAAATCACTATTTTGTTTGGGTTGCCACAACCTTTGTATCCTTTTTGCTCTTGCGAGGGGCAACAGGACGCAGCACCGCCAGCAGACTGGGGACTTGACGAAAGGCCAATGGCGCGGCCAGGTTCAATTCCCGAACCCACTGCTGGAGCGCCCGTTGTTGTTGCTGGCTCGTCTGATTGGCCAGACGCAAGGCTTCCACTGCCTGCGATTGCAGATTCTTGCGCGCCACCACTTGCTCGATCTTCTGATAGCTCTCAACAAACGCCTCAACCAAGATGCCCCCTTGGCGCAACCGCTCCTGAGCATCGGCATTTTCCAGAATCGTTTTGTAGAAAGCACGGCTCTGCTCTAGCCAGTTGAAATAAGCCTCTGATCGTGGATTGGGCAGGGATAGCGCATCGCTGCCCAGTACGCTGCGCACGGCATTCAAATGCAGCTTCTGGATACGGCGTAGCTCGTTCCAGAGCTCATGAAAGGTGACGGTGGCAGCCTTCTGATTGCGCATCTGCTCTTGGACGTTGGCATAGGCCATCTGTGCCCCCTGCAAGATTGCCCGCCCTTCCTGCAAGCGGGCTGCGCCAAAGTTGGTACTTTCCAACAAGCCGAGGGCCATGGGTGATGCTTCGAGAAAATCCAGCAGATGTTGAATGTGTTGATGGGTGTGGGAAATCGAGGAGTTCTTGGTGAAAAACATCGGTGCTCTTCCTTTTTGCAGTTGTTACTGGAGGGAGGACCTACGGAGTCACTTCGAGCGGAGGCTGGGAGCGAGGAACAGCGATGCGTTGGATCCCACGCAAGAAGTTCCAGCGCATCCAACCGTGCTTGGAAATGACGGTCCTCTTGCGTACGTCCGATATGATTGTTAACTCAACCGAACCAACCTGCGGGTTGTGGAACCCGACATGGTTTTCCGTTTGTTAGCTTACAGTAAATTTTCTGTTTTGTCAAGAGGGAAAATTAAAGTCAGCGTCACAAGTTCGTTGAAGCTAACGCATATCAATCACAACAGCGAAGGGTGAAAGAAACGAAGGGTTCTTAAAACTTTTTCGTTCCATTCTTCTTTCGTGGTTATCTACAAAACTTCCTCATACCCACCGCGTAGTCAACAGTTTTTTGCCTGTGAAAAGTGACTGCCGCTGTATCGGAAGGGCCAGGTTTACGACCAAATATTGCAATGCACCTTGACAGCCCTTCTTACTTCTCCTATGATACCATTACCGTTCGTCTTTCTAACCTACAAATTGAGCTATTTCTATGCATATCCCTCTACCCTTTTTACTGCAGTCGGTAACGCCTACACCCCAAATTCCTTTTTGGCAGATCACTCAGGATCGCATACCTTACGTTATTATCTTGGGAGTAGCGCTCATGGCCTTTATCCTGGGAACAGTGCTGCGTCCCTTGCTTGAAGACTTTGCAGCGTCTCTGCAAAATTGGGTCAAGGGTTGGGGCAAGGCGGGGGATTTCCGTCGGCGCTATCTGACTCTGTTGATTGGTGAGCATCGCCACCTCTCGATGTTGTTGAGTAGTAATTTCGCCATTGGTCGCTGGAAATACCAACGACAATCGATTGAGTTGGAGGAGTTGTACACTCCACTTTCGCTCGGTTCAACCCAGCAGTACGACCGTCCGACCGAACGTAGACGACGCTGGCTTCCAGAACGTTTACAGCAGCTATGGCGACGCATCCGACCTTTACATGAACCCACTGCTGGAGAGGTTGGCCAGGTGATTTGGTCGCACTCACGACTGGTTGTACGTGGTGACCCAGGATCAGGCAAATCAACCTTGTTGCGCTACCTAGCATTGACCTGCGCTCGCTCGTTGAGCAATGATCGTCAAGATGCGGATCGCCGAACGATGGTCAAATTGCGTTTGGGTTGGCGACAGCGACCCTTTCCGATTTTGGTCATGCTAAACCGATTGGCCGACGTAACCACTTGGCCCGAAAATCGGCGCCTATTGGATGAAATTGTTGAGATGTTGCCAAGTGAGTTAAGCGAACGTTACCCCAAGGGCTTTTTTGAAAGACAGCTTGAACGGGGCAACTGTCTTGTTTTGTTTGACGGTTTTGATGAATTAGGCAGTCGGGCTGCGCGCGGCAAAATGGCACGTCTGATTGCAAACCTGGCTGACTCTTATTCTGGCCGCAATAATCACTTTCTGGTCTCAACCCGTATTGTTGGCTATGAAGGGCAACTGGATAATTACGGCTTTACTGCACGTACAGTTCAGCCGCTGGATAGCGACTCCATCCAAGATCTGGTGCAGCGCCGTTACGAAGCAATTGCTGTGGGTGAAGGTGTGGGCCGGAGTATACAAGAGCAGGAAGACCTCAAGCGACGCTATCAGGAGCGTGCCCAACTCTTGCTAAATAATCTGCGCCGCAACCAGGGCTTACGCCAGTTGACCGACAATCCGCTTTTGCTCTCACTCATTGTGCTGGTGCATATGGTTAAGATTGAATTGCCAGAACAACGTCATCTGCTTTATCGAGACTGCGTAGAGATTTTGACCGAAAACTGGCAAGCCAGCAAGCGTGGCGATAGCGGGTTGGAGCGCAAAAAAGAACTTCACCAGTTACCGTTACAACAGAAAATCGTGCTGCTACAGAATATCGCCTTGACCATGCAAAATCGCAGAAAGGAAGGCGAAAGTCAGGCGCTGATCAGGCGTGAAGAGGTGGAAGCAATCATTGCCGCCAAATTACCTGGCTTTATTGCCGCTCATTTACCGGAAGCGCCAGATGCACGACAACAAGAATGTGAAAAGCTCGCCACACGTTTGCTGGATAACATTCATGAAGAAAGTGGTATTTTGCTGGAAAAAGGGCTCGACGAAGCAGGCGAGCCCCTGGTGAGTTTTTCGCATCTTACCTTTCAAGAGTATCTGGCAGCAGATGCCATCCGTGAGCGAACAGGTGAGTTTATCACCTTGAGTGATAATCTTTTCAATCCCAGTTGGCGAGAAGTGTTATTGCTCTATGTCGAGATGGTTGAAGCCAGTGATGTGGTGCAAAGTTGCTTAGATGCTAGCGATCAGCATCCGCTGATTCGTTATCTGTTGGCTGGGCGCTGTTTGGTTGAACAAGTGAATGTGCAACCGCAGTTGCGTCAACAGGTCACTGAAGCGTTGCGCTCCTATTTTTGTCCAGAGCAAGAGAATCTTTCTGTACAAGATCTAATTTGGCGCATAGGTAGCGAAACGAACTACGATTGGTTGATTGGCAATCTGAGTGAACAGTTAAGTGAACAGGAAAAGCAACAACTTTCTACTCCGCTTCAATTAAGAGCTAATTCGCCTTATGAACATCTACGGAAGTGCTTTTTGCGTCTAATAGAGGAGTCTCCACAGGCGGTAACGCGGGTCACAATTGGATCAGTCTTGAGTGGAATCGGTGATCCGCGAGATTTCGATGAGATGATACTTGTACCTGCTGGGCCTTTTCTGATGGGTAGTAATGATTCAGATGACTATGCGAGCGCTAGTGAGAAACCTCAACACATGGTTACTCTTGAACCATTTCTGATCGGCAAATATCCAGTGACAAATGCCCAGTATTGGAGTTTTGTAAAAGCAACACAATGTCAACCTCCTCGCCATTGGCAGAATGGTGAGCCGCAGCCTTGGTTGTTGACCCATCCAGTTACCTATGTCTCCTGGCATGATGCGCAAGCCTACTGTCGTTGGCGTAGTGAGATCAGTGGGCAAACTTGTCGTTTACCTACCGAGGCAGAATGGGAAAAGGCGGCACGTGGTACTGATGGTAGAACTTATCCTTGGGGAGATGAAGCCCCGACTGATCTACATTGCAACTTTTATGGCAATGTTGGAACGACAACATCGGTTGGAATCTACTCAGCGGGTGTCAGTCCTTATGGGCTTTATGATATGGCGGGGAATGTTTTGGAGTGGAATAGTACAAAATATAAAGCATATCCTTACGATGCAAAAGATGGGCGTGAGGAGTTAGATGGTGAGGACAGTCGCCTGCTGCGTGGCGGGGCGTGGTTCAACTCCCCGGACCTCGTGCGTGGGGCGTACCGTGACTGGTTCGGCCCCGACGACCGGCTCGACGGTGTCGGTTTTCGAGTTGCAATTTCTGTCTCTCCTGGCAGTTGAGCCTCTGATCTCTGTTGTGCTCTGAACTCTGAAAAAGCTCTGGGACTCTGCCCACTCTGGGGGTTTGGGGGCACGCCCCCATCCGCCGTAGGCGGAGCGGATTTTCAGGATTTGTAATTAACGATAATTTAAGGTTGTATGCCCACCCAAGTCACAGGCAGCTATGCCGACATTTACCAATGGGAAAACCTCTATAACGCCTGGCGCAATGCCGCCAGAGGCAAACGCAGCCAGCGGGCGGCGGCAGGTTTTGAATTTCGGCTGGAAGACAATCTGATTGCACTGCAAGAGGAATTGGCAGAGGAAAGTTATCAGCCTGGGCGCTATGTCAACTTCTATATTCATGAACCCAAACGCAGCCTAATCAGTGATGCGCCCTACTGGAATTCGGTTGACGACCCGGCTGGTGCAGCCCAACTTCGCATCTTTGCCTTCCCTGTACTGACCGCTTCTTAGAAACTCGTAGGGGCATGGGGTGCGGCGGGAACGATTGCTTCTCATGTTTCGGCTTGAACCCGTCGCATCCCGTGCCCGTCTGGCTTTCTAGAAACTATGGAGTCGAACCGCTAAGTGCACAAGAAACTATCTTGTGCTACAGATGCTGTTGTTCTGGGTTTTTGGGTGTTTTCTCCGCTAGA
The DNA here is from genome assembly GCA_046328715.1 of Caldilineaceae bacterium. GTDB lineage: Bacteria > Chloroflexota > Anaerolineae > Caldilineales > Caldilineaceae > JAXLWB01. The sequence goes on from JAXLWB010000059.1 coordinate 27,381, forward strand.
AGTCCATTTTTAAACGGAAAACAGGCGTTCCCGCAGTTGCGGGAACGCTTTTTGCATGAAAAATTTGGCTCCCGCAATTGCGGCGACGGTTTTTGACGTGCAAAAAGGGCTCCCCGAGCTGTCGGCAATGGTTTTTGCACGTCAAAATTGGCTGCCGCAGTTGCGGCAATGCTTTTTTGCGCGTGAAAAGTCGTTGCCGCAATGTCGGCAGTGACTTTCTACGTGCGAAATTGGTTCCCCTGACAGTTCAGTTCTTGGTCTGCTCTAGAATAATGACAACAGATTACGACAGGTTCGGATGGAGCACAGGGAGTATGACATACTCATAGACAAAGCAAAGATGGATCATTGTAGGGGCATCCGCTTGCCGGTGCCCTGCTTGCATCACCGAATGGGCAACCGCAAGGGTGTGCCCCTACCCAACGGATTGTTCACGGGACGGATGCATACATAGCGTGATCACCATAACCTGCCTGCAAACATACCCCAGCAACAAATCCGCTGTTGTTTTTGGTATAAAACCGTGCCATCTTTAAGCCTCTTCATTATCGTGAATGGCTTGATCAATCTCGGCACGATGAGAGGCTACTTTAGAGCGTGTTTAAAATTATTGTAGAGGCGTGCTCGTAGCCGCCAATCTGAGCGAACCGGCGGCTACGAGCACGCCTCTACGGGTAGCGAGCCTGTTTAAATTTCAGGCTCTTACTAGCCAGTACCACTCTACGCAAATTCTGGGTGTAGGATTGCCGTCATTATACCATACTTGCTTCCCATTCCTCTGTCCTTACCTACTCGGGTGTATAACAGGATGGAGGCAAAGTTTCTGAATCTACCCAAAGGGTACCTAGCCAGTAAGGGGAAGTCGCCCCTTACTGACTGGGTAGGGTTCTGATGCACCCTACCCACTCTACTGCAACAACGGCTCCAACACCGCAAACCACTTCTTCGTAACCTCCTCATATCCCGCTGCGTTGGGGTGATTGCCGTCTTCGGCCAGCGTGGCCGTGGTGGTGAAGATCGTCGTGTGGTAGAAGTCAACCAGGTGGGCGTTGTATTGCTCGGCTTTGGCACGGATGACGTCGTTGTAAGCGCTAACCTGTTGCGACATCCGTTGTCGTTCGGCCTCGGAAGTGCCCGGAAAGGCGGGCTCGTTGGGATTGGGCGGATTGGCGATGACCGGACGCTGAGACTGGTCGTCGAGCAGGGCGACCATCAGTGTGGCCCCAGTCGCACCGAGTTGACTGAGCAGGGTGTCGAGGTTGGCGCTGTAGTGTTGCAGGTCGGCGGCTTCGTCGGCAGTCGAGGGGTCGTTGTATTCGTAGAGATACCAGAGATCGTTGCTGCCCACCCAGAGAAAGGCGACCTTGGCCCCGCTGCTGTTGTTCAAGGCGCTGACCGCATCGCTCAACTGTGACGGTACTCCCTCGATGCCCTGAATCAAGTCGGTCGAAGTCCAACCCGATGCGCCAAGGTTGGTGAAGACGGAATTGGAGCGCAGCGGCTCAACCCGTTGCCAGAGCCGATAGGGATAACCGCCGCCTTCGGGAGAATCATCCCCCTGACCAATTGTCAAACTGTCGCCCAACATCACCATTGTGACTGGTCCAGCAGGAAGATGTGTGGTGTTGGTGGGCGTAGCCGACGGGCTGACCGTCGCTGTGGGGGTCGGGGTGGTGGGGGGCTGCGTGGTCGGCGTCGGGGTAGCGGTCTGATTGGATGCCAATGCATTGGAGATGGCGGGCAAATAGACCTGCGAGGTGGCATTGCCTGCTGGTGTGCTGTCGGAGGGGGCACCCGCTGTATAGGCCCCTGGTAGACTGGTTTGGGTGCGGGCCACGCCAGCCCGATCCACGGTTATTGTATTGCTCAAAACCCCGGACGGAACAGTCGGGGTGAAGCTTGCCCAGGTGGGAAAGTCGGGCAGGGCATAGGTGGTCACCATGGCCAGGTTGCTGTTGGCCGTTGGGCGGAAATCGCCATGTGCCGGGTTGCGCAGTTGCGGCTCGACCGTGTTGATGGCATTGTCGGCCAGCAGTTGGGTAGGATTGCAGGTTGGGTTGCTTGCCTGGCAGCCGCTATCGTCCCCTACTCCCAAGGGATGATTCGCCGGGCCGTTCCAAATCAGGTTGCCGCGCAGCACCAGATTGGCGTCGGCCAGGGCAGGGTTGGCAATGTTGCTGTTGGCTCCCGGTGAGTGGGGCGCGGCAATGCTCAGTTGTTGCCATTGGCTCTGGTAGCCCGCCGGGTTGTAGATCAGGTTGTTGTAGACATAGATGTTGCGGTTGGGGATGGATTCCGCCCCGCCGCCCACTGTAGTCGTGCCCCAGCCGCCAGCGCTCAAATTCTGTTCACAGTGCCCAGTCAGCGTGGCGTCGCCATCACAGGTGCGCCCACCGAAGAGAAACTCCAGTACGTGGCTACGCTGCCCCACTCGATAAAGTGTATTGTAGGCAAAGAGGATGTTGTAGCTGCCACTCACCCCTAGTCCGGCACCCTCGGTATCGTGGATCAGGTTGTTGATTAGCTTGAGGTCGTAGGCTTCGTAGTGCAGCCAGGGTGTGATCATATACTCAAAGCCACTGCCCTCGCCCGCCGTAAAGCCGCCCGTGCCGCAGGTGTCGATCTCGTTGGCCTCAATTAGAAAGTAGGCCGAGCCACCTTTGAGGTACATACACCAATCATCGGCGTTATGGATGTGGTTGCGCAGGATGTGGCCATATTGCACGGCGACAAAGTCAATTGCGTTCTGCTCGGCCCCATTGATGTCGTTCTCTTCCAGGTAGATGTACTGCGACTGATTGATCTTGAGATTTTCATGCGAGGCGGCGCGGCTGCCAATTAGGGCATTGTTGCGCAGCAGTAGATGGTCGCAGCGTTCACAGTGGACGACGTCGCTGCCATGTTGAATGGTCAGGTCAAGTATGTAGAAATAGCTGACGTTGGCTAGGTTCAGATCGGCCAGCAGGCGAGCCGTTCGTGGCCCATCCGCCGCTTGCAGCATGATCGGAAATTGCGCCGTGCCGTGGCGATCCTCCCAATATTCGGGAAAGCTGCTTTCGGGATAATCCCCTGCCACCAGTTGAATGCGATAGCCAGTGTTGGTTAAGGTTGCTCCGCTGGGAATCCGTTGCCAGGCATCGTTGAGCGAGCGCAGGGCATGGGCACGATCCACACCGCTGGCCCCATCCTGACCGTTGACCGGATCGACCCAGAGGTCGGTCACGGTCGGCGTACCGATGGCATAGTCATAGGCGCGGCTGGATTGACTTGCTGCAGGCAAGGAAGCTGCCCGATTGCCTGTGCTTACGAAGAACGATGTTGTGGTGAAGAGAAGGAAACCACAGATGGCCGTGATGAGAAAAGAGATGCGCATAAGTGCTCCTGTGATAAAGGACGAATACAAATGATGAAGGTATTCTATCACAAGAGGCGAAAAGTGTAATGTGGCGGCAAGGACGGCTTTGGGGTTTGGTAAACTGTGAGTGGCGGCTAAGCAACCCCTCCCTAGCCCTTCCCAAGCTGTGGGGAGGGGACTGTGAAGGGACGAATTTAGTGTTTTCTGCTGTCCTGCAAATAAAATCGTTCCTGGAACTTCTTTCCCTGTTTTAGGGAGGCCAGGGAAGGGACGTATTTCCGCTTTCTCGAAACTTTGTTAGAATAGAGAACAGTCACTAGCAGAGGCGCTGACCATCCAAATGGATCGATTGGCAAAAGAACATCAGATCCAGCTAAGAGCCACACATTACAAAGATAAGTTTCAAGAACTGATCGAGCGGTTATCCAGTGAACAGAAGCTTGTCCTCTTGATCGACGAGTATGACCGCGCCATCACCGATCTGTTGGAAAATGAACAGAAGGTGACGGAGCACGTTGCCACCCTCAAGAATTTCTATTCGGTGCTCAAGACCACGGCATCCGTTCATATCCACTGGTGCTTTCTCACGGGCATCTCCAAATATGGCAAGCTATCGGTCTTTTCTGACTTAAACAACCTGCTCGATATTACGACCGATGAACGTTTTGCCACGCTCTTGGGCTACACTCAGGAGGAACTGGAGTCCTACTTCCCTGAGCGTATCGATGGATTGGCGACCCGCTACGCCGTCAGCCGAGCGGAGATGTTGGAAGCGATTCGTTTCTGGTACAACGGCTTTTCCTGGGATGGCAAACGCACGCTCTATGTGCCTTTTTCGACATTGGTCTTCTTTGAGTTGCAGAGCTTTGAAAATCATTGGTTTGCGACTGCGACGCCGAGCTTTTTGATTAACCTGTTACGCCAGAAGCAATTGCCTGCCTATGCCCTATCTCTACGCTGTTTTCATAGCTGCTGCGTGCTCTAATCCTAATTCGCGAATACTTTGCTCCTGCATCATGAATTTTTGAACCTTGCCAGTGACCGTCATGGGAAACTCATTAACAAACTTTACATAGCGAGGGATCTTGTAGTGAGCAATTCTTCCTCGACAGAAGTCGCGAATTTCTTGCTCCGTGGTGTCTGCGCCAGGCGAGAGTTTGACCCAAGCCATAATCTCTTCACCGTACTTGAGATCGGGTAATCCGATCACTTGCACATTTTGAATTTGTGGATGTGTATAGAGGAACTCTTCGATCTCGCGTGGAAAGATATTCTCTCCACCGCGAAGTATGATATCCTTGATGCGTCCGACAATATTGATATATCCCTCTTCATCCAGGGTGGCGAGGTCACCAGTATGCATCCAGCGTGCCTCGTCAATTGCTTTACGCGTTTCCTCTTCGTTGCCCCAATAGCCAAGCATGACGCTGTAGCCGCGTGTGCAAAGCTCACCTGGCGTACCAATGGGCACGACTTGCTGCGTTTTGGGATTAATAATCTTGACTTCGACATGGGGGTGAACTTGGCCTACAGTGCCTACTTGTTTTGCTAAAGGTGCCCCAATGCGAGTTTGTGTACTGACGGGGCTGGTTTCTGTCATACCATAGCAAATTTCGACCTCGCGCATATTCATCAACGATTGTACCTGCTTCATTACCTCGATTGGGCAAGGTGAACCAGCCATAATCCCGGTACGCAGTGTAGTTAGATCATACGAAGAAAAGTCGGCTTCTCTTAACTCAGCGATAAACATGGTGGGAACTCCAAACAGTGCGGTGGCTCGCTCGCGTTGCACTGTATCCAGCACTGCCTTGGGGTCAAAGCCTTCGCTTGGGTAGATCATGGTAGCCCCGTGGGTGACACATCCCAAATTGCCCATCACCATCCCAAAGCAGTGATAAAGAGGTACGGGAATGACAAGCCGATCTTGATCACAAAAATGCATGATTTCAGCCACAAAATAGCCGTTGTTGAGAATGTTGTGATGGCTCAGGGTAGCGCCCTTGGGAAAACCTGTGGTGCCGCTGGTGTACTGAATGTTGATCGGGGCATCGAATTCTTGCTGGTGTTGGCGCTCTTCTAGCTCCTCGGCGCTTACTGAATCGCCCATCTGTAGGAGCACATTCCAGTTGAACATGCCAGGTGATTTGTCGTCGCCCAAGCGCACAACTAGCCGTAAATCAGGCAATTGAGCAGTATGGAGATCGCCTGGCTTACTTGTCTTCAACTCGGGAACCAGTTCATAGAGCATTGCCAAATAGTCGGATGCCTTAAACTTTGTTGCGGTTACTAGATAACGACAACCCGATTGTTTGAGGGTATATTGTAATTCATAGACTCGATAACTGGGGTTGATAGTGACGAGAATGGCACCGATTTTGCTCGTGGCAAATTGAATAATCGTCCATTCTGCGCAGTTTGGTGCCCAGATACCAAGCCGCTCACCCTTTTGCACACCCAAAGCCATTAGACCACGGGCACATTGATCCACTTGCCTCTTGAGTTCACGATAGGTATAACGTAGATTTTGGTGGCGCACAACTAAGGCTTCATGATTGGGATAGCGTGCTACGACCTGGTCAAAAAGGTCTCCAATGGTGATGCCTAGCAATGCTTTGTCGCTCGTGCCGCTTGCATAACTCCAACCTTTGATCGTCATAATAGCGCTCCTATGGTCTAAAGATACTTATGAATCAGTAGAAACCCGATGGTTCCTCGTTGTAAGGGCGGAGTATCGAAATATTCATTGGTTAAGGTAACTTTGTATGACTCAAGTTCAAGTGACTCGGTAAAGCCAAATAGTTCTGCATAGGTGCGATAGTGAAGCTGCCAATTTGAGTAACATTCCATCATCAAACGATGAGAAAATGTATGTGGATTGATAGGAGAAGGTGCCAAATAGTTCCCAATGATTAACGTTCCACCAGGTTTGACTAAGTCAAAGAGTGTTTGGGTCAGACCGATGGTGCCTTTGTTGCAATGCCCAGGGTGGTGCAACAGATAATCATATAATCCCATGCTATAAACGAGATCATAACTTTCGGACGCAAGTTGCATACTCTGGGTTTGCGGAAATGTTGTTACTTCAGTCGCATGGTTATTGGTCACTAACTCGACATCACGAAGCCCAAGCGCCATACGAATTGCGTTCCCAATGATGTGGCGTACGGTGGGCGCATGAATGGTTAGTTGCGTATACTGAATTGTGCGCGGGTCATGATCAACGAGATCGAAGGCAAGTGAACACTCGGGCTGTTGTGCAAAAAGCTGGGATACTTCAAGGGCAGGTCCACACGCCACATTGAGGACTTTGCTTTGTGCAGGCAAGCGCATTAAATAGTGCTTCATGCTCCCTACTCGTTGTCGTACTGCTTCGGCGGCTGGCAAATTGAGATAAACTCGATTCTGCAAAATTGCATAATTGCTCTCACCGACATCCGTCTTTTGGCAGATCATCAACATTAAATCTTTATCACCTGGGTAGCCATACGGGCGTAGGTAGGCATGGCGAATAAAAGCTGATTGCAAAAGCACCTGGCTGTGAATCGGGTGGTTTTGCAGAATCTCGGTCGCTGCGCAGGTTTCCTTGGCCCAGACGAGTTCGGTCAATGCTCGGGCTTGGGTATGAGCCAAATGATGAGTGCGTTTGTACCAGATCGGGTTATTTAATGCTTCCGCCTGGGGAAGTCGGTTGATTTCCTGTTCTAATGCATGATGTTGACTGTTATAGTCATCAAGTAGCTGCTTGAGTTGTAACGTAAAAGAATTACACATAGGCTGATATCCTGATTTTTTAGAATGAGGTTTAGCTCATGTTTTGTAGATACTTCGTAGCTATTCAGCCCTTCGTAAATATCTTCTGGGAAGGGTGGATTGCTATTGTGTGTCTTGTGCGAGAGCCTTCCCGGAAGAAGAGCACTTTAATAGCTACGATAATTCTAGGATAATCAACCAGGCGTTTCTGAAGCGTTTCTTAATTCCTACAGATTGCTCAGGCTAATACAGGCTTGAACGAAATTGAGGGGACCAAAACAAGACCGGCAACGCTGCGTTGCCGGTCTTGTTTTGCTGTCGCAGTTGTCGACTCGCACCTTATTTCAGTCCTCTATGTCCAAGAGTACGGCTGCCACTTCGTTCCCAAGTTCATAAGCTGGGAGAACACTTCCCGCCGGATCATAGGCGTTGACCATCACGATTACAGCAAAATTCTGGTCTGGGAAGATGGCCAAATGGGACTGGAATCCTGCTTCAGCACCATAGTTGCCAATGATGGGTTGGTCGTGAAACGTGCCGACCCACCAACCGAACCCATAGTTCGTGGTCTGTGGACCGAACAGTTCCGCCCAGGTGCTCGCAGCTTGGGGCGACCACATTTCGTCATATGTAGCCTTCGAAAGAATACGTACACCATGTAGTTCGCCGTGGTTCATGTTGGCAACAGCGAAGCGCGCCATATCACGCACCGTGGAAAAGAGCGTTGCAGAGGGAGCATGCTTGCGCAGATAGGGATAAAAACTCTGCGTCACTGCATTGCCCTCTTTGTCCCAGGTATGTGGAGTGATTAAAGCTGCCGAATCTACATCGCTGAGCAGGAATGTGGATTCGCTCATGCCCAACGGCGTTAGGATGTGCTCTTGCACATAGGCCTCGTAACTTTGACCTGAAACTTTCGCGATTACATCGCCCAACGTATCAAAGCCGGAGTTGCTATAGGACCAGCCCTGGCCAGGCGAGAATAGGAGCGAACCGTCACTGAAGCTGCGCACATAATCTTCTAGCGCCTTATCGTCCGTGCGCTTTTCCGGAGCGGTGGCGTCGGCCATCCAATCGCCGTAATCGGCCATGCCCGAAGTGTGAGAAACCAACTGACGGATGGTAATTCCTTTGGCTAAGGGGTCGGCCATGCTAAAGTATGGTAAATAGGTCGTCACTGGTGTATCCAGATCAATCTTGCCCTCCTCGACCAGTTGCATGATCGCCATTCCTGTAAACGACTTGGAGATCGAGGCCATGAAGAAGACTGACTCTGGCGTTACTGGCGTCTGGCTGCCTAATTCGCTCACTCCAAATCCTTTGGCATAGACAAGTTCACCCCCCTGGACAATCCCTAGTGCGGCCCCTGGCACCTGATTCTTGTCCAGAACTGTCTTGACCAAGGTATCAATCTGGTTCATTGTGGAACTATCCAGTTGAGATACAGGAGAGTGCTTGATTACAACAGGCTGAATCGGCTGGCAGGCGCTGAGGAGCAGGGCAGTCAACAGCAATGTGGTTAAAAGACGATGGATATGTAACATAGCGATTACTCCTTACAAGGTGTGAGGACTCTCCATTATTGGCCATAAGCGGTCGTCTCGTACTGAATGCCCGGAAAAGTTACATTTTCTGGCGCTAGCGCTTTGGCCGCTTCGCTGTCACCTTTCAGTTCGGCCAGTAGGAAGGCAGTGACGAAGTGGTTAATCAGATCGTGAGCGCGATCCATGTCCCACACTGGATCAGAGCAAACCCAAAACCAGTCTGGTGTTGCGAAGGCGGGCGTGGCATGACAAGCATTGGCAAACACTAAATGGTTGGCATTCGCCAATGTCACGAGCGTCCTATGCAAACTGCCTAGATGGGCATAGATCGGAGAGGCTGCATACTCAATGGGGTTAAATGTATCGCCAGTGCCAGCCATAACCAAAGCCGGAACCTGGATAGCGGCGACGCTTGCATAGGCGTCACCCCATTCGTCGTAATCTGGTGCCAGAGCGACCACGGCATCTGCTCTAGAATCCTGAATCGCTGGCCATTCCCCCTGTGGTACGGAGTTGAGACCTGCCAGTTTTGCCAGTTCCTCTTGCTTAGCGAGCAACTCTTCACAATACGGATTTGCAAACGATTTTTCTAGCTCAACATTCTTGGCACACCAACCCAGACTCAGTGGTGCACCTGCATAACGCAAGGCGGTGGAACCACCAAAGGAATGGCCCATAATCGCCATGTGTTCCAGATCTAGCATGCCCGCCAGCACACCATTGGGCGCTGTCAATCCTTCGGCATAAGCGACCACGCGCCGGATGTCCTCAGGACGGTAGATGTACCAGGCATAGCTGGGTTCACCCAGTTTGGATAAGTTGTTACCAGTGTGATCCGCTGCAACCACGACGAAGCCATAAGAAGCAAGGTGTTCCAGCAGGTAAACACTCTTGCAGGCGCGGAACCCATTGCCATAGAGAAAAACAACCAAGGGATAGGGCCCCTGCTTGCATCGGGCGCACCATTGCGAATGGCCTGACCGGCGATTGTCATCTCCGGGAACAGTGGTGGATAAAGTGTTCCACATAGGTGAGGGTCTCACTGTTGCCGTTGGCTTCTGGGCGGGATACCAGACAGTAGCAGTGAGCGGACGTGGTGGGGTCGGGAATTCAAAAATCTCTGCACCACGGTACGGACCAGGTACGCCATAGGTGGGAGCATCGGGTTCGTGGTTGATGAGGTTGCGATGTCATTCCCTGTACAGCGATTTGGAGACAGCCCTGTGCCAGGCACTACAGGCTGAATTGGCTGGCAAGCGCTGAGAATCAACGCCACCAGTAACAAAATCGTAAAAAAACGGTTGATGCGTAACATAGAACATTCTCCTTACGGTCATCGTTGACCGGAAAATAACATGTCAATCAATAGATGGCTTCTGAATGGGTACGGAAGTGTACCCATTCGTCCATAGCCTACTTCGGCGGCAGTGGCAGGCGATAGATCATATTGGTACGGTCAGCGGATACGTAGATAGTTCCTGATGCATCGATAGCTACCCCGTTGAAGAAGTAATGTTGTGGTCGCGAGCGGGGCAGATCACGCAGAAGCCCGAGATCAGTGACCAGCACACGCATTTGGCCCGTGGCCAAGTCAACAATCGAGAGGCGATCTGCTTTGGATTCGACTACCAACAGCCGACCGTCACCGGTTAATGCCATACCCTCCGGCCCCTGTAACCCTTCAGTGATGAGCTTGGGTAGATCAAGTTTGCTGCCGTCGGCTGCGATCTGGAAAAGCTGGCCGCGCAGAAAGTCACCTACATAGAGATTGGTGCCATCGGTTGCTAGCCCCAATGGATAGGCGAGACCACTCGCCAGCACGCTGCGTTGATCGGGATTGGCCGGGTCGATGCTCACCACATCTTTACGCTCATAGTTGGCTGCCACGATGGCGTCTTTGAATGCAATGGCGTTATCCACGCCGGGATCGTTGATTAGCAGTGCTTCCTTCTGTTGCACTGGATCCCAGAGTTGGATCTGCTGTCCCTCTGTGGAAGCGATCAAGAGCTTATCCCCAAGGGCCGTAATCGTGTCTGGATTCACCAGTGTTCCTGTCCACCAGCTGGCATAGCGTGCGTTACGCAATGCGCCGGTCGCAATGTTGTACTCGCGCCAGGCGATCCAATCGGCCAGGAAGAGAGAATCGCCATCAGGCCGGGTAATTACCGCAACGTCACTCGGTAGGATCATGCCACCCGGACTGACAATGCGAATGTCACCCTTCGGCAGTACTTCAAAGATCGTGCCATCGCTGGCACTGGAAACAAAGATCCGGTCCCGGCTGTCAATAGCCAAGCCATAAAGCAGGTTGTGCATGGTCGCCAAGATTTCCGGCTTACCAGTCGTCAGGTCGAGGCGCGCCACAGCGTCGGTGGAATCATCAACGCCGATGATGACATAGAGTTGACCTTTTGAGTCAAAGGCCAAGTTGAACGGCAAAGTGAGGCCGGTGACCACAGTCTCAACAACGTCTGGGTGGTCGGGGTCGAAGCGAATGATCTCGCCATCAAACCATTTCAGCGCATAGATCAACCCATCCGGCCCTTCGCGCATGTGGATGAAGTTGCCATCGCGCAGCAATTCGCGCGGCGATGACTGAAAGTTCGGGTCGAGTTCGACCAGCGTGTTGTTGTAAAGAAGTTGCGCGGCAAAGAGCCGTCCATCTTTGGTGGTCATGACCGGCCAAGTGCCAGCCGGCAGCGTCGTGCCAGTGACCTTGCCGTCGGGCGTCATACGCATGACGCTGTCTCCTTCAACGCCAGGCCACATCGATGCATAAAGCGAGCCGTCAGGGCCAAAGGCCAGGTCACAAGGAATGTCCACACCATCGGATGGGCCATAGCGCTTGATGATCGTACCAGTATCGGGATTCAGGACAACCAATTCCCGTGTCCACTGGCTACCCACATATAAATTATCATCGGGGCCAACAGCTAAGCCTACGGCTAGTCGCACAGGGACACCTTTGATAAAGTGTTCCAACGTTGCAGCTGAAACCGCTTGTGTGGTTGGTACTGGCTGAATTGGCTGGCAGGCGCTGAGAATCAACGCCACCAGTAACAAAATCGTAAAAAAACGGTTCATGCGTAACATAGAGCATTCTCCTTTCAGTCGTCATTGACTGACGTTGAACGGGTGGAGTAGCGCTAACACGCTCTGTAGCATCGCTTGTCCAACGAACTTACTTTGCTTTGATACCAAGCAACCTATAGAGAACATCGGCTGCGGCGGTCCAAGCTGGATAGGCGTCCGGTTCGGTACCCCAGTTGGCGAGGACGGTAACGCCCATGTTATCGCTGGGTACCAGTTGGAAACCAATATTTTGACCGCCACCGCCGCCACCATGACCCGCAAAAAAGTGGTCAGCTTCTGTACCCATGACCCAACCAAGTCCATAGTTTGTAGCAGTAGGGCCAAAGAACTCATCTAGACCAGTCGGCGTTTCCGCATGCCACAACCTGTCATAGATTTCGGTTTTGAGAATCCGCGTACCTTCCAACTTGCCCCGGTTCAAATGAACCTGCATCCAGCGGGTCATGTCCTCACAGGTCGAGTAGATGCCACCCTCTGGCGCTTCAAAGCCCCCATAGTCGCTGAGGGGTGTCGCTTTGACCACCCCTGCCGTCGTCACATGTTCACCCACGAGAGCGCCAGCCGGGATTGTCTCTACGTCTAACGTGCTGTGGATCATTCCCAGTGGCTCTAGCAGGTGCTGGGTGATGTAGACATCGTACGGCTCGCCAGAGACTTTGCCGATGATGTCACCCAGCAAGATGAAATTTGCACCCGCATATTGCCAGACAGTCGGTGGTGCGGCAGTCAACTTGTCATCCGCCAGTGAACGCACAAACCATTCGATGGCTGCACCGATGGCGGCTGGCTCTTCCGACTTCGGTGGCATGGTTTGGAAGGTTGTGTCATCGATTAACCCCGACGTGTGCGAAGCCAACATGCGCACTGTGATCTGCTGATAAGCTGGATCAGCCATGCTGAAGTAGGGCAGATACTTCGTAACGGGTGCATCCAGGTCGACTTTGCCTTGCTCCACCAATTGCATCAAGGCGATGGCTGTGAACGATTTGGTTGTAGAACGAATGGAAAAAACGGATTGTGGAGTTACCGGTTGGCTACCACCCAATTGGGTGACGCCAAATCCCTTATCATAGACAACATTTCCATCCTTGACGATGCACATGGCATAGCCTGGTACGCCGACCGTTTGCATGGTTTGAGTGAGGATGGTTTCGATCTGGGCCGTGGTGGCTGCATCAAGTTGGGCTTGCGGTTGGGCGGTAGGAATGCGGTAGATGACATTGGCGACATCACCGCTCACATAAATGTTGCCATCACCATCGACTGCCACGCCATTAAAGATCCAAAAGGAGGGGGCGTTGGCCGTTGCCAAACCAGTTTGTAAGCCGGTAGCGAGGGTCTGTCGCTCACCAGTCTCCAATTCGATGGTAGAGAGACGACCCGTGCCTGCTTCAACCACCAAAAGCGAACCATCTATGCCAACTGCCAGACCTTCGGGCATGGCGAGATTGGTGGCGATGGCTTTGGGTGTCGATAATGGCTGACCGGCGGCAATGATCTGCCAGACAGTCCCCGTTGCACTGTCACTGACCCAAACCTCCTGATCCGTAGCCGCCAGCCCAATCGGCTCCTTCAGGTTCTGCATTAGGGTTTCCCGTTGAGTCAGATCAGTACCACGCGCTCGCACAACACTGCCCGACCCCAACTCGCTGACAATCAGATCGCCCTGGAAACGAATGGCGTTGGTCGGGGTATTGAAATCGCTGTAGGTGGCAAGGATCTCCCCTGTCTTGGGAGAAACAACCTGCACCGAGCTATAGAGCCAACTGGTTACGAGTAAATTCTCGCCATCCGCTGCAACCACAAGCGGATCACTCAGCGTCGAGATGCCATAAATCTTAGGAATCATGACAGTTTGGGTGCCGGTTTGGCGATTGTAGCCACGAATGGAAAGAAAATCGGCGAGATAGACGGTATCGCCCACAACAGTCAGGCCGCCGGGCGCGATGAGACCGCCCGGGTTGACCTGGCGAATGGCACCGTTCGCTTGCACCTCGACGATGGAACCATTGACCTCGTTTGAGACATAGAGATGATCATTGCGGTCAAAGACCAAGGCACCGATGCCCGGTTCGAGTGTAGCGATTACGGTTTTTTGCCCGGTCGTCGGGTCAAGACGATAGACCTCTCCAGTGGTGACATCAGCGCCGGTCAGAGTACCAGCACGATCAAATTTGACATCCGCAGGATAGCCAAGCTTTGCGGCGACACTGCTCAGCTCACCGCTATCGACATCAATGCGGGCAATCTCACCGAGGTCGGTGCGCGCCCCATAGAAGTAGCCATCCGGCCCCCAATCGCCAAAGCGGAAGGCGCAAAGCCCTAGATCGCCATGAATCAGACGTGGTTTATCGCCCGTTGGGTAGACTTCTTCAATCACCGAGTCGCCCATGTTGCAAGTAGCAACAAAGAGGCGCCCTTTCGGTGAAATAACAATCTCATTGACACCGGGTGGTACCTCGGCAATGTGCGTCACCATCCCTGCCTGGTCAATCTTGCCTACCACGCCCGTATCCCATTGGGTCCAATAGACCGTGCCATCGTCAGCAATCGCCAGATCTGCCGGCGCATAGATGCCCGCTTCGCGACCATAGCGGTGCACAATTTCACCTGTTGCGGGATTAACGACGGAAATGTCATCGCCAATCAGGTCGGTGATCCACAACATCCCGTCTTTATCAAAGGCCATGCCCTGGGCAGAATGACGAAGGGCACCTTTGGCAAATACTTCGTTGGTAGAGACAGGTTGCGCACTGGACACTTCTGTTCGTGCAATCGGCTGGCAGGCACCAAGGATCAGCGTAGTCAGCAACCCAATAGTGAACAAACGATTGATGCGTACCATAGTTGATTCTCCTTCGGTCATCGTTGACCGGAACACAAACTTTCAACCCATAGGGTGCAACCCTTTTGCGGCTATTCTGACCAAAACAGTGACTTAGTGGGTCAACCACTCCACCCGCATACCCTCAATACAAGTGGCGTCTGGCCTTACCGCTGGCTCGGCCAGAAACTGATCAGTCAAATAGAGGCCACAGTTCGAGCCGACGACCGTGTGGCCCACTGGCAGTACAAAGCGATAGCTGTTGGGCAAGCTTGCCGCTAGCCCTTGGCTCAGGTAGGGCGGCAAGGCGCAATCGTAGGCACTGGTCAGCAGTAGGGTAGGAATGTTGGTGGTTGGCAATGCACGAACCAATCGCTTAGGAGCGCAGCCAGCCTGCCAGAATATACAGGCTGACAACATAAAATCGGCGTACGCCACAAACGACGGATGGCGGACATGCGGCTCAGCACAAAGTTCGCAAGGCACTGGCTGCGTTCCAACTGCGCTAATCCCTGCTTTATAGTTGCATACGAATCATAAAATAAATCCCTTCTGTCAAACAGCGACCGAAAACATTCCTATTGACCTGCTTTGCCAGAGGGCGGATTAAACTGCAACACCCACAGACCACTGATCTGATCGGCAACAAAGATCAAATTACCCGGTTACAGCGACCGCGATTGTATTGCCAGGCGATTGTAATTGCCGACGATTGATAGATGGCTTGGGTCGCTCATGTCTGCCAAGGCACGCCGCCATCCCCAGCGGCGATAAAGGTAAATCTGCCCTGAACCATGACGTCCAAAACCGAGCTCTGCCACGTCGATCCGGTTGAGGGCGCGCAGGAACTCCGGGCCGTGAGAGATCGATTACGCGCAAGCCGGCATCGCCATCGGCCAGATAGGCAAGGGGCCCCAATCGCAATTCCCTGTGCATAGCCAGAGTGTCGAGCGTGGCGACCAGATGTGGTTGTGTTGGATCAGATACATCGATCACTAATAAACCATCAGCACCTGCGGCCAGGTAAACGAATCCGTTAGCAACTTCGAGATCGCGCAGGTCGCTGCAATCGGGAAAGTGATAACTGCTGATGAGTTGCGGAGCCGCCTGATTATGAATGTCAACGATGCAAAGATCGCCCGGTGTGTTGCTGAGGTATGCCAGGTTGCCATCGATCACGACGTCATGCAGCAGGCGAGGGGCCGGTATTATTTCAAAGCCCTGCAATGGATCGGCTTCTGTCGTATCGAGAATCGACATTCCTGTGTCGCCCAGTGGCAACACGACACATCCTTGAGCGAACGCCAGGTGCCAAAGTTGCCCTTGTGCACTATATGCGGCCCTAAAAGTTGGTGCCAGCGGGGTATCCATATCCCAACTTGTAACTTCAAAGTTTGAACGAATTGCCTGCTCTGAGCCCACGATCAGGCTGTTGTCATCGGCAATCACACTGCGTACCCAACCAGGCAATGGCAATTTGGCCAGATAGTGCGGCGTCTCAGGTGTGCCGACATCGGCAATGTGAATTCCTCCATCACCGTCAATCAGGTACGCATAACCATTGTGCACCGCCACATGGTCAACCCTGCCGCTGACGACAAGCGAAGCTACAACCTCCATATGAGCTGGGTCGGCAATATCGATCACGCGCAGCCCTTGTGCCGAGTTTGCGATCAAGGCATAGTGGTCAACTAACTCAATGTCCGCAATAAAGCCTGCCATGCTAAGCGCACTGATCTGCTTCGGAGCTTGTGGGTCGCTAACATCAATGGCTGCGAGGGATTCGCCCGATTCCATGTAGACGGTTGTCTGCGCTACAGTAATGCTCCAAGTCGAAGCGCTCAACCGCAATGAACCCAGGGATCGAGGGGTATGCACGTCACTCACATCCAGCAACTGTAACCCATTCCCTGCGACAAGATAGGCAATCTGGTTTGTAACGACGACGTCAAACAGGGTAGAGGGAAAATTCATTTGCCATACTTGCCATGGACGAGTTGGCTGTGCTACATCGAGAAGAGTTAATCCGTAGTGACTATGAGCGATGAAGAGGCTGCAATCCTGGATGGCCAGCCCTGATATTTCCTTCGTGGCAAAATGAGCGAGGATCTTTGGATGTGCAGGATCGTCAATCGCCACGATCCACAACCCTTGTCTGCCGCCGACATAGGCAATGTTGTCGTGAAGCACAATCCTAAAGGTGGCGAGTGGCAAGTAGCCAACACGGATGGGATGAACGGGATTGGTCAAGTCAAAGATGGCAAATTCGGAGTGAAAGCCAACGTAGGCATACTGCCCTTGCACCTCGATCGTTAATCCTGCCCCGCCCATGTGGGTGATCAGGTCCAAATTGTGTGGCAAATTTTGCTGCATCCACAGGCTTGGTGCTGGCTGAATTGGTTGGCAAGCGCAACTGATCAGCACTATCAGGAACAGGAGGGTGACTTTCGGTTTGCATCTCAACATGATGGTTACTCCCGCAGACTCGCTCCAAATGGCGAAAGGTCGCAAGTCATTTTCTCAAGGTATCCAATCCCTCCTGCCAACCGACCACGGGGATCACTTCGATGTCAAAGGCGTCTAGCCAGGCAAGTGAATTCATCACGAGTTGGTTGGCGTCCTCGGTTTCGTAGATGGCGACTACGGCAGGTCTGCGGTTGGGCGTGTAAAATTCCTCGACAAGTTTTACGGGGTGGTCATAATCGGCGCGTCGTTTTACCACTTCGGCGATGGTTGCCTGATCGGCATTTTCTTTTAGATTGAGTAGTGCGATGAAACGCATAGGCACTCCTTGATACGGTAATCGAATGAGACAACTTTACTGTCTCTGAACCGTGAGCTTCGGATTGCCCAGGCAGCAGATTCAAACGTAGAGGCAAGGATAGTTGGGGGCAATGTTTGGAAGCTTGCTTTGCTCTCCAGCTTAGCAGCCAGGTGGCTACAAAGTGTCCACAAAAACGCGACAAGCTGTAGCTTCTGACACTGGTGGAGTAATAAAAACGCCTCGGGTGGCAGATTCCACCCGAGGCGTCTCAACAGTGAATTTGTTTATCCTACAGTACATACCTGGGACGTACATAAGACGACGAAAATGGCAAGATTCCCCCTCGAAACAGCCCTCGTCGAAATGACATGTTGCGTAAGTCCTAATATCTTTTTATTTACTCAAACCCATTGGCTGCGATCACATCCTTGTACCAAAGCGCACTGGCTTTGGGGATGCGCTGCTGTGTTGCGTAATCGACCCAAACTACGCCGAAGCGTTGTTGATAGCCTTTGGCCCATTCAAAGTTGTCCATCAGTGACCAGACAAAATAACCTGCAAGCGGCACACCATTGTCGATGGCTTGTCGGCTGGCCAGAAAGTGACTGCGCAGATAGTCGATCCGTCGCTGGTCGTTGACCTTGCCGTTGGCGTCGGGGCCATCGAGGTAGCTACAGCCATTCTCCGTCACATAGAGCTTGCGCACCGGATAGTCAAAGTGCAGTCGGTTGAGCAGTTTATACAAACCTTCGGGATAGACTTCCCAGCCCATTTCGGTCAGTTCCTCTTTGGACGGCGGGAAGTGGCTTTGGGGCAGATTGTCGGGGGCTTGGGGATGGCGAATGACTTCGCGCGTGTAGTAGTTGACGCCGAGGAAATCAGTGCGCACTGCAATGGCCGCCATGTCACCGTCCTCGATAAAGTCGAGTCCGTTGGGCAGGTGCCCCATCACCATGTAATCTGCCACCATGTCGGCTGGATAATGGCGACCATAGACTGCATCCAAGAACCAACGATTAAAGTAGCCGTCGGCATGGCGGGCAGCCCAGGCGTCGGCGTCACTGGCCGAAGCGGGGACAAAGTCGGTGAAATTGAGTGTGATACCGACTTCGGCACCGGAACTGTTCTGGCGAATCACAGGAACGGCCCAGCCGTGTGAAAGTAGCACATGATGGCTGGCTCGGATCGCTGCGGGCCAGTCGTGCCAACCTGGGGCGTGTTCACCGATCTGGTGGCTGAGGAAGGCGACGCACCATGGCTCGTTATGCGTAATCCAATGTTTGACCCGATCGCCCAAGTGGCGGGTGACGACGTCGGTGTATTCAACAAAGGCTTCGGCAGTGGCGCGCTGGGGCCAGCCGCCTTGATCTTGCAGGGCTTGCGGCAGATCCCAGTGGTAGAGGGTGACATAGGGTGTGATCCCCTTCTCTAGCAAGCCATCGACCAGTTTGCTGTAGAAATCGAGCCCAGCCTGGTTAACGGTGCCGCGCCCCTGAGGTAAAATGCGTGGCCAGCCAATCGAAAAACGATAGGCTTGGATGTTGAGCGACTTCATCAACGCCACGTCTTCCACCCAACGATGGTAGTGATCGCAGGCGACATCGCCGTTGCTATCATCGATGATCTTGCCTGGGGTGTGGGTAAAGCGATCCCAGATCGATTCGCCCTTACCATCTTCGTTCCACGCCCCCTCGATCTGATAGGAGGCTGTGGCGACTCCCCACAGAAAATCCTTCGGAAATGAATTCATATCAACCTTCTTCGGGTAAACATAAGTAGCTGTTCAGCCAAATTCAACTTGAACGGCACTTTCACGATTCAAAATCGACTTTGTTAGGATTTGTTGATTGCCAAAACCCCGTAAGTGAACTTGTCATTCCGTGGGAATCCTACCCCATTCTTATCTGTAAGAGCGGCTAGGCTCCCTACGGAACGACAGACTTTCCTGTTAATAAAAAGAAACATTACTGAACCTAACAAATCGGAGTAATGTTTAATGAGTGCGATTAAGATTGCTTCTGCCACTCCGCGACGCGTGTGGCAACGGTGGCCAATGGTGCCGTCCAGATGCGGTCACGCTGCTGAGCGAGATGGGCACACAGCTCTTCCAAATCGCCGCTGGCAACATGCAAATGACCATCATTGACGCCGTGGAAGGTGAGAATCGCCCAGCGTCTCTGCGCTGCCGCCTGCTGACAAATGCCGATCAGCGCTGTGCCACTCAGTCGTTCACACGGTCTTGACCAGAGATGCCAAAGGTCGCAATGGGTCGGGTCGTTGGGATGTTCGCCCAGGCCGCGGCCCGCCACACAGTGTTTGGCGATCACTGGCACATAACTCTGACGTGTGAGTCCGCGCCCCACAAAGGGCTGGTAGCAGGTGTAGGCATAGGAGTTTGGCCCCTGCTCTGGGATGATCTCGTGGATGCGCCGGCCCGCTTCGACAATTTCGGTCTCGATGTCATCGAGCGTCATCTCTTCCAATGCCCGCCCGCCGTTTTGGATAAAGGCAAAATTCTTGGAACAAGGATGCGAAATGGTGTGGTTGCCAATTTCATGGCCTGCCTGAGCAACGGCACGCCAGGGCTGCAATCGTTCCTGATAGTTGTCGCCTGTATTGACGTAAAACGACCCCTTCAGCCCGTATTTCTCAAGCATGGGGACGACAATGTTTAGTTGTGATAGAGTGCCATCATCAAAGGTTAAAGAAACTGCGCCCTGGCAATCGTTCTGCCAGGGTGTGGAAGGTGGTGACATTGGTAAAAGATCCTCTGTGTTTACTAGAATTATTCTAATTAAGTGTAACAAGCCCCACCCTAACCCTCCCCAGGGAGGGGACCATTTAGGGACGGATAAAGATATTTCGCTTATCCCTTGACCAGAAGCTACCCATGACAATTCCCTCCCCAGGGCGGGTTAGGGTGGGGCCGCTGTCTATTTGTCCGATTTTGTTGTTACCACAGTAGCTTGCGCATAATAGTCAGTACATTCCTTCTCACGCCCTCGGATAATCCGTTTTCCCTTTAGTGGCCCAAACTGCGAGGTGACAATGGTCCATTGTCCGTCGCCATCACGGTCATCGCGGTAGATGACGACCCAATCGTGTGTCGCACCAAGCTCGTGGGCGCGTGCTGTGTTAGAAAAGAGCACGGTATAATGATTTGTTCCACGCTCAGTGTGCAGCACAGGCAGCCAGGCTTCGCGGGTTGGGTTGAAGCGACGTGGGGAAATGCGCGGAAGTGAACGCAACTTCTTGCGATACTCGGCATCCACTTCGAGCAGTTCGCCCACAGGCGGCGCATTGCTGGGTTGCGGACGAGGCCGTTCCACTTGTGGAGAGCGACGGTGCAGCCGACCTGCAAGCGACTCGCGTATGCCGCGCAACCGACCAGCGCCAAAGCCTTCAACTTTTTCTAGCCGACCGTCGTAGGCAGCGTTTTCCAATTCGAAGAGTGTCTCAATGCCGAGCTCTTCGTGAATCCGCTCTGCCAGCTTGGGGCCAATGCCGGTGATGGTAGACAAGACCCGTTCGGGGCGAATCTCGCCTTGCAAACGCTCCAGTAGACTAATCTTGCCATTCTCGATCAACGTCTGAATTGAGCGTGCCAGTGAAATCCCAATATTGGGCAATTCCTGCAACCCCTCGACTCCATCCCGTTCTAGAATCCGATGGGCAGGTTCGGGAAGATGGCGGATCGTGGACGCTCCTTCCCTGTAAGCTTGTACCCGGTAGGGATTGGCATGTTGCGCATCTAGTAATTCGGCAATGCGCTCAAGGGTAGTCGCTATCTCTTCATTGTTCAACACCTTCTCTTTTGTCTGCTCGCCATTTGTATTTGACATAAAATCGCTCCTCTGAACTGCTATCGATGTTACACCGCAGTGGGGCGAAGTAGCAAGACAGGAATTGGGGCGTTGTGTAAGACTTCCTCGGCAATGCTGCCCATCAACAGGCGCGAGAGTCCGCTGCGACCGTGAGTTGCCATCGCAATCATGTCGAACTCACCACTCTTCGCACGTTCCAGAATCATCTCGCTTGGGTTGCCGACAGCGACTTCAACCGTCACCTTAAATCCCTCGGTTTGCAAGGTGTGGGCAACTTTGTTTAACTCTTCTTGATGCTGATAGATCAGATTATCTTCGATATCAAAATAGCGTTGAATCGAACCCGTTTTGCGAAAGGTTTCAGTTGCACTTTGGGGCGTCACCAGCACAGATAAGGCGACATTGACTGGTAATTCTTGGCGAGGTAGCTTTACTTCTTCAATGGTTTGTAGGAGAATGAGTTCGCTGGTGTCGGGCGCAAAAAAATGCTTGACGGTGGCTAAAATCTGTGCGCTCAGCTCTGAACCGTCTAGAGGAATCAATACTTTATAGCTCTTCATATGTACCTTTCGGAATTGCGAATTGCGGAATGATCGGCAGTCACTGCGTAACTGTTTTGAGCTGGGCTCGGTTGAGCCAATCATACAAATAGAATAGCCCGATCACGAGTGGCACGCCTGACATAACCAAGGTGCCAATCATGTTGAAGCGGCTCCAACTCATAAATAAATACCAAACGGCAAAGCCTGCAAAGGTCAAGGTCCCGACCCATTCCCAACGCCATCCAAGCGCAATCCCAATCACCAACACATAGACCGGCAACAAGTGAATGAGTAAACCTAACAGCGCCTGCCAAATTGAGACTCCTTCCCCAAATACATCCAAGGCAAATAGACTTACAAAGGCGGCAAAGAGAATGGCGAGTAACCTTGGTGTCCACAACAGCGTTCGTTTTGTTCCTTTTGTCATATGGAAAGCTCCTAATGACCTTTGATAATCATTTTTAGCAATCGTCGCCGCTGCTTTTAGTTGCGGATCGTCGGTCTATAGAACCTTTGTGCGGCTAAAAGTAGGCGTCTATCCTTTACTAGTTTTGTTCTTTACGTTTGCTTATAGACAAAGCAGATAGACATTGCATATCACAATGAGTAGGAGCACACCCTTGCGGTCGCCCATTCGCTGATGCAAGCAGGGCACCGGCAAGCGGATGCCCCTACAATGTTGCATCTTTGCTTTGCTTTGTCTATTAGAAAGCAAAAAAGCCCTGACCATCGCCAGGCCAGGGCTTCCTTATACTAGCGGTTGTCATGCAGTACTCCCTTTGCAATGACAAAGGATATTCCTGCACACAGGGCTTAGCATAGAACCAACATGATTCTCATGGCTTTGCGATCAGCAGTCATGACGCTTTGGGCTCAGGTTGTGGGCTGAACAAAGAAAAGCTCATAACCTGACAACAGCAACACGATCAAGCCAAGAATCAAGGTCGTCCACAGCGCTATCGTCAGCGCCGTGAAGCCAACCACAAACGGGGCAATGACAGCCAAGAGGCCAGCGACACCGGCAAGCCAATATTCCCACTTGGCTTTATTGACATCCAAAGCCTCAAAAATCGACGCCACCACAACGATAGCGCCAAGGACAATGCTTGTCCACATTGCACCTGGATGCGTGGTATAGCCCATCAGGTAGGGCGCAACCACCATTACAGCACCCAGAACTCCTGTTAGCCAGTACATAACTTCTCCTTTCTCACTGCGTAGCACCCCGTCGGTGCACAACGCATCTTGTCTATAGCATAGCTGGATCCGGGCTTGGGCACACTAGCAAGGTAGGGAGTCGAGGCACTAGCCAGGTGGGTAATTATACCAATTGCGGTTGCAAAAGTCATGAATTTTCCTCTAAATAGGGCTGAAATTCGTGGCTTTTCAGAGAATAATTGGTATTACAAGTGAGGTAGAGGGGTGAGATTGTAAAGACGCGGATATTAGGAAACGCGGATCGTTTCTATCGATCGCATTGATCCGCGCATCCTAATATCCGCGTCTCTACAACTGGTATTTATTATGAATGTCTACCGCCGTTCAAATAAGTATAGAGTCGAGGCATCGCTCCGATCTGCTCGGCAATCGGCCCGGAGACAGGCAATAGCTCAAAGGGGGCTGGGTTGCCTTGACCGCCATGTTTTCTGCCCTTGCGCTGCTGTTGCTCAATCGGATAAAGGTAATGTTCGTTGAGCAAATGGCCCCATGCACCTTTCCTCATGTAACGTGGCCCATCAATAAAGATTGGGTGTCGCTCCAGGTTAGGGGCAATCATGCCGAGGCGAGCGACAAGATCCTGCTCATTGCCGAAGTGCTCGATCCACGGGATCGGCGGAGACTGCTTGCTTGGTGGGCGGAACCAACTCATTGCGTTGGCGCAGGTGGCGAACGAATAGACTTCGAGCTTGCCCAACTCTTTTTCGGTAAGTGGCTCAAAGTCACCCAGGTTGAGCGGCTCCTCATCTGGATAGACAAATACGGGCGACGCATAGGGCAATGCTGCGGCTCTAGCAGAAAGTAGCTCTTCTTTGAGGTGCTTCTGGCGCTTCGTGATCTGGTAGAGCAGATCGAGCACGGTAGCCATGACAATCGTGCCTTGCGAGTGCGCAATCACAACGACACGCTCTTTGGACTTGTCCTTCAGGGCATCATAGATCGCAGGCATGGCTTTCACTGCCGGCTCGGTGATTTTACGCCACTGCTTGCCGATCGCACATTGCAGCAGATCGAGCCAGAGGGAACTGGTCGCATTCTGAACCAGCGTAATCGGGCGGTGGAAGAGGTAGGCAAGATAGGCGGCATTGATCTGCGCAACAGCGCTGTTGGTCATGATGCCGTTGACAAAGAACCAGGATTCGTCAAGAAAGCTCGTATAGCTGCCGTTATGGTCCGGACGCTGCAAGATGACCGAGGGTTGCCAGAGAAATTCGTTGACGAAGGGCGGACTAAAGGTAGGTGGCGCAAAAGGCAACGAGGGAACGTTGGTATTGATCAAAAAGCGGAGAAAGCGCAATGGCTGCCACAAATTGGCAATCTGGTATTCAGAATAGCGGCGGTAGGGAGGCAGCCAACTCCAGGGCAACCCAAAGATGGAAGAGACGAGCAGCGGCGGACTGAGCTTCAGCGCTTCGAGTGTAATCATCGCCAATTCACGTGTGTCGGGCGTCATGAGGGCAAAGTGCGGGAGAGCCTCGATCTGAATCGTTTCCTGTGGAAGGTTGTTGTCCATAGAAGCCTCGCTTTGTAAACGTTTTTTCTCAGCCTAAACGAAAAACCGCCTTTGTGAGCTAGTCACAAAGGCGGTTTTCATCTGGTCATCTGGACAGAATTATCGGTTACCCCACCAGCTTAAAGACGACCACGACTCGTTTTTCAATTGCTTTGGCGAATGCTTCCTCCACGGGTTTGTCTTTGTCATCCAATGGAACTTCAAGATAGCGCGCATAGACTGGGGCGAGATTGAAGAGTTGAAGCAATGCTGTACGTACCTCTTCGTCGCTTTCAAAGACGTCACTCTTGGCCAAGCGATCTCGCCCCTTAAAGCGCAAGGTAACTGGTGCACTCTGACGCAAATTGCGCCACCAGGTCCGTTTGCGCAGGCTAACCGTCCAGAGCTGATCATGATCTGGATCGTCGACGAAGCTGATCGGCACCGTATAGCGCCGACCACTCTTTTGCCCCGTATACTTCAGCAACATGATCCCGCTGCTGACCATGCCATGCAACGGAGTCTGTAGGATTATTTTGATAATTCCGTCATACCACATGAAAATCTCCTTCGTCGGGTCGTGATGATCCGGGTGCCCAATCTCCCAGTCCGACAGGCCGTGGGCTAGCGTAGATCGCCGCAACGCGGCGGAAAGGTCATCTTATCATCTTATCTTGTGCCCTCTTCAGCCCATTGCATGGTGTAGAGGTTGTAATACTTGCCACGCTTGGCAAGTAGCTCCAGATGCGAACCTTCTTCGAGCACCTGGCCGTGCTCCATGACGACGATTTTATCGGCGTTGACGATGGTGCTGAGGCGGTGGGCGATAACGAAACTCGTGCGTCCCTCCATCAGTCGATCCAGCGCAGCCTGAATGATCCGTTCGGTGGCGGTGTCAACACTGCTGGTGGCTTCATCCAAGACTAAGATCTTGGGATCGGCCAGTAGCGCCCGCGCAAAGGAGATGATCTGTCGCTGGCCCACGCTCAAGTTAACACCGTTTTCGCCGACATCGGTCTGATAGCCGTTGGGCAGACGGGTGATAAACTCATCGGCACCGACAGCTTGGGCGGCGGCGATAATCTCTTCGTCGCTGGCATCGAGCTTGCCGTAACGGATGTTCTCCTGAATGGTGCCACCAAAGAGAAAGGTATCTTGGAGCACGACGCCAATCTGCGAACGCAAACTGGCCAAGGTTACAGCACGTACATCGTGGCCATCGATCTTCACCGCACCGCCTGTCACATCGTAAAAGCGTGAAAGCAGGCGGATAATGGTGCTCTTACCTGCGCCGGTTTCGCCCACCAGTGCGATCCGATCCCCTGGCGCAGCGTGGATGGAGACATGCTGCAACACCGGCTCCTTCTCCGTGTAGGCAAAATCGACTTGATCAAAGAGCACTTCGCCCTGGATTGGCGGCAAAGGAATAGCATCCACCCGATCGGTCACGGTGGCGGGTGTATCGATCAGGCCAAAGAGGCGCTCGCTGGCTGCCATGGTCGATTGGAAGGTGTTGTAGCGTTGCGCAAGCTCACGGATCGGATCGTAAAAGCGATCGACATAGATGGCAAAGGCCACCAATTCGCCAGCGCTCAATGCGTTGCGCGTCACCAGCCAGCCGCCGACACCTACTACCAAGGCCAGCGAAAGCGAACCGAGTAGATCGACGCCGGGGAAGAAGATGGCCGCCAGTTGGGCTGCTTCCACGTTGGCATCGAAGAAGGAGCGATTGAGATCGGCGAAATGTTGGGCGTTTTCTGGCTCACGCGCAAAGCTCTTGGTCACGCGAATCCCCGTGATCGACTCGTTGAGATAGCCGTTGATCAACGAGAGCCGTTTGCGCGTGGCGCGATAGGCTTCACGCACACGCGTGCGCCAGTAGTTGGTCAAGATCACCATCAATGGCAATACGGCGAAACAGACCAGCGCCAGTAGCCAATTCATGGCCAACATCGCCACGGCAATGCCCAGCAAGATGAAGACTGAACGCGCCAACCCCGTGATCGACCAGGTGGTGAAATCGAGCAGCACATCGACATCGCTGACCAGGCGGCTGATCATACGCCCAACACTGTAGTTGTTATGAAAATGCATGGGCAGCGCGTGCAGGTGTTTGTAGAGATGGGCACGAATGTCGGCAACCACACTGGTGCCTACGATCGCCATCAAGGTAATGCGGGTGCGACTCGACACTGCCTCCCCCACCACTGCGATTAGGAGAATCCAGGTCCATTGGCGCAAGGTCGGCAGCAACCCAGCACGGATACCATCGTCCACCGCCTTGCCAATGATCCACGGTGCCGCCGCATAGAGTAGCGCAGAAATCGTCATTAGGACCATGGAAATGTAGAGGCGCACTTGATAGGGCTTGATATAGTAGGCAATGCGGCGCACCAGCCGTGCATCGTAGACCTTGCCCAACTTATCATCATCGTCACCGCGCAGAAGGCCCTGCACTTTGTTCTCACGAATTCGCCGTTCTTCCTCCTCTGCGGAGGGGCGCTGACCAAAAAGCCAAAGCGGTTCGCTGGAGCGATTGGTTTGTAGAGTCATTATTTACTCTCCATCACTTGTTGCTGTGATGCGACAAATTCCTCCTGATCTTTCAATTGCAGATCATAGATTTGTTTGTACAGACCCTCTTGTTTGAGCAACTCCTCATGGGTGCCGCGCTCGACAATTGCCCCGTGGTCAAGCACCAGGATGCAATCAGCGTTTTTGAGGGTGAGGAGTCGCTGAGCGATGACCAGGGTGGTGCGGTTTTTCATCAAGACGGCCAGCGCTTGCTGAATCTGATGCTCGGTCTCGGTATCTACGCTGCTGGTAGAATCGTCGAGGATCAGGATGGCAGGGTCGGTGAGCAAGGCACGGGCGATGGCGACGCGCTGCTTTTGACCGCCGCTCAAGGTCACGCCCCGTTCGCCGACGCGGGTCTGGTAGCCATTGGGAAAGTTCTGTACAAAGTCATGTACATCTGCCGCTTTGGCCGCAGCTACGATCTCGTCCATCGTCGCATCGGTGCGACCATAGGCGATATTTTCGGCAATCGTGGCGCTGAAGAGAAAAGGATTTTGCAGCACAATGCCGATCTGGCGGCGTAGGCTGCGCAATTTGAGATCGCGCACATCATTCCCATCGACCAGCACCCGGCCACCACTGGGGTCATAGAAGCGAGGCAGCAAGTTGATGATCGTTGATTTGCCCGAACCGGTTGGCCCGATCAACGCCACGGTCTGCCCCGGCTCTACACTGAAACAGACATGATCAAGTGCAGCACGCGCTCGTACCCCCTGACCTTCGATTTCATTCTTGAGGGGTGATGGTAGGATCACGCTGTCATAGGCAAAGCTCACATCCTCGAAGTGGATGCGTCCTTGGATTTTCCCGATTTCGATCGCATTGGGTGACTCTTGGATGGCACGCGGGGTATCGATGATCTCAAAGATACGTCCGGCGCTGGCGCTGGCCGTGGCGGCCAGATTGACCAGAAAGCCCAAACGCTGTACTGGCCCATTGAGCATGAGCAGATAGGAGATCATGGCAAAGAGCGATCCGACTGTGATCTGGCCGTTGATCGCCTGCGGTCCGCCCACCCATAGCATCACCACCACGCCCAACATCAGCACCAGTGTGAAGCTGGGCCAATAGTTGCCCCAGGTGCGGATCACCGTGCGGCGCATCGCCAGCCAGGTTTCGTTGGCTTCATCAAACTTGGCAAATTCATGTGGTTCGCGGGCAAAGGCTTTGACCACCGAGATTCCGGTCAGGCTCTCCTGCATCAGCGTAGAAAGTTTGCCCATCTGTTTCTGCACTGCTTTGAACATCGGCTCGACTGTGGTGCCCAAGCCGACGGAAAGGTAAGAGAAGAGCAGAATGGCGGGCAGTGCCAATAAGGTCAGCCAAGCGTTCTCCAGGAACATAGCGATCACAACGCCGATTACGAGCAACACCGTTGATGTCAGATCCATCAACCCGATGCCTGCAAACTGTTCGGTTTCACTGGTGTCGCTGGTGGCACGGCTCATCAAGTCGCCGGTGTGGGCGCGATCGTGAAAAGCAAAACTCTGCGTCTGTACCGCATGGTAAAAGTCATTGCGGATGTCGTAGGAGAAGCGATAGGTGAGCCACTGGCCGTAAAAACGCTGGGCAAAACTAGCAACGCCTCGCAACAGCGCCAATCCCAGAACCAACCCGGCGGCTGATAGTAGGGCTGTGGCGCGCTGTTGGGCTAATCCTCGATCAATGGCGTTTTTGATGATCTGCGGAACAAAGAGATTGAGCAACGCCGCAAAGAGCATCGCAGTATAGGCGGTGATGACTTGGGCACGGTAGGGCTGGAGGTAGTGCAGAATGCGGCGGTAGACAAAGAGACGGTTGGGCATGGGAGCAAGATACTTGATGCGTGAAGCGTGATACGTGAATTTATGCTAGCAATTCACCCATCAGCTTCACCTTCATGAAATTGATAATAGTTCAACCTGTTGCTCAGTAGTATACCATTTGGGTAGAAAAAAAGTTGTATCGAATGTCCTACTTGCTTGCAATGTAGGATGTTAGTGGTCTATTCTATTTAGTTGGGAGCTTTAGGCGGCGCAGACAAAATTTCAACTGCGCTTGATCCGGTAGTGGTAATGATAAAGCGTGGTAAAGCCGAGTTTTTCGTAGAGGGCAATTGCAGGTGAGTTGTTTGCCACGACTTGCAGGTAGGCATGGCTGGCATTTTGTGTTTGCGCCCAGAGGGCAAGCGTGCGGGCCAAAGCTGTGGCCGCTCCACGCCGCCGAAAGTCGTGATGGGTCTCTACGTTGAAGATCCCCAGCCATTCTTTTTCAACCACACCGAGCGCAATAGCGGCCAGCACGCCTTCGATACACAAGCTTACAAAGGCCACCGGAGGCCGGATCCGTTGGAGAATGGCACCCCGCACCGACGAGGTTTGAAAGCTGACCTGTTCAGCCTGACAATAGAGGGCAAACCAATCCTCATCGAATTCTTCGGAAACTTCCACTTCAAATTCGGGATTGAGACGAAGCGGCGTGGTATGGCTGAGAATCTCCGTTAGTTCGGTCGTCATCACTGCGGTGCGGCTGAAGTACTCGTAGCCTCGTTCGGCAAGGACATCATCCAGATTGGCAGGAAGCGACGCCGGGGTGATTTGATAGCGCGGTGGCAATCCCCGTTCTTGGTAGAACTTTTCGACCTGCTCGAGTTTTTGTTCGAGTGACAGTTGCTCGCCAGAAGCACTACTCCAGACCGAATTCGCTCGTCCGGTGACACCTTGTGCTGCCCGCAACCGCCAACCATCGAGGGGGACAATTTCTTCTGCTGGCCAAGCATTGATGGCAATCGATTCAATTGTGCGTACTGGGTCGATGCTGTTCATAAGGTTTGGGCCTACACACTTGCTGATTTCAAAGGGCAACAGTCATTGCAAATAAGTAGTCGAATTCTAAGATTTTTTGCAATGACTCAAGCGATTTCATTGAATACTTTTACTTTGAAATCGCCAACATGCAGACAATGCCACAAACGCCGGGTGCAAGCCCTATTCATAAGTTATGAGTTGAAAAGAGTAAGGAGAATTATGAGCCAAAAATAAGCGTTGTGCAAATCTTTGGGGGATTGAGACGGTCGCGAAGGTGAGATATAGATTACGAGAGGAGTCCTTGCCTCGTCCGTTTCTTATCTTCGCACTTGGCCCTTTACAACTCTGCAACTTTGCTTCCCTATGATACACTCCTAAGCATGGCACGCATCTCTGATAACAGTTATCTCTTACTTGACTCGGGCGACATGCAGAAGCTAGAGCGTG
This sequence comes from Caldilineaceae bacterium, assembly GCA_046328715.1. Taxonomy (GTDB): domain Bacteria; phylum Chloroflexota; class Anaerolineae; order Caldilineales; family Caldilineaceae; genus JAXLWB01. The sequence goes on from JAXLWB010000059.1 coordinate 57,600, forward strand.
TTGGCCCGTATACGCTTGTTCGACCTTCGCCCCAGGCGATTTGGCGCAAACGACTTCCTGCCAGTGAGTGGGGCAAAGCCGATGCGATCTTTACACGCGAGGGTGAAGGGGGCGGAAAATGGACCTGGAAACGGCAGTTTAAGCGCGAGTTTGAAATCCTCTACAGCGAGCTTCTGCTTACGATCAAACTGACCGATTTTGGTCATTTGGGACTCTTCCCGGAACAGGCGGATCAATGGCAATGGTTGCGTAATACGATTCGCCAACGTTTGGAAAAGACCGGTGGCAAAAATCTTTATGTGCTAAATCTGTTTGGGTATACCGGCGGCAGTACGCTTGCGTGTAGCCAAGCAGGAGCACATGTTACCCATGTGGATGCGGCGAAAGGCGTGGTCGATTGGGCGCGTGAGAATGCCAAAAAGTGCGCGCTGGAGGAACGCCCTGTTCGCTGGATCGTAGACGAGGCGGGCAAGTTTGTCGAGCGCGAAGCACGCCGCGGCCATCATTACGATGGTATCATCCTTGATCCGCCTTCGTTTGGTCGGGGGCCGAAGGGTGAGGTCTTTAAGATTGAGAAGGATCTGATTCCACTGCTGGAAGGCTGTGGACAGCTTTTGTCAAATGACGCACTCTTTGTGCTGTACAGTTGTCACACGCCTGGATTTACCCCCTTAACGTTGCAGAATCAACTGGCGGAGGTGGTCAAGGGGCATCAAGGTAAGATCGAAGCAGGCGAAATGACCGTGGCTGAGGACGGCAAAAGAGTGTTGCCAAGTGGTACCTTTGCGCGCTGGCATCAGGAGTGATCCCTTTACATATCGCTTGGTATAGAAAAAGCTAAATTCCAGGAATCGCGTCAAAGTGGCTTATGGTCAAGTTTGCAACTTGTATATTGTTAATCAGCGCAGTTGCTCCAATCAGAATATCAGTTGCTTCTGTACAAAATTGATTTTTGCCCGTCCATGCTCATCACCAGCCTGCAAAACACGCGTATCAAAGATGTCATCAAGCTCGAAAAGCACAACGAACGGGAGCGCCGTCGCCTGACCGTGGTCGAAGGCATACGCGAATGCAGTCGGGCGCTAACAAAGGGAATTGTGCCAGTTGAGGTCTATTTGTGCGATGAGTTGATGCAGAAGGAGATGGGTAGGTTAGAAGATTGGGAGACACCATCGAAATCACCAATCTCCCCATCTCCCCATCTCCAACAATCTCTTACATCTCTCCAACGTTCCGGCAAAACTCAACTTTTCACCGTCACACCTGAAGTCTTTGCCAAACTAGCCTATCGTGGTGACAGCGGCGGGATATTGATGGTGATTCCTTATTTGGATACACAGCTGAGCAGTTTGCCGCTCAATGCTGACCCTTTTCTGGTCGTGATCGAAGGGGTGGAGAAACCTGGCAATTTGGGTGCCATTTTGCGTACTGCCGATGCCGCCGGGGTAGATGGTGTGATCGTAAGCGCTGGTGCCACCGATTTACACAACCCGAATGTGGTGCGGGCAAGTTTAGGGACACTTTTTTCTGTGCCGCTTGCCGAAGCCACTGCGCATGAGACCATTGCATTTTTGAAGCAGCACCAGATCCAGTTGGTGGCGGCTGACCCTGAAGGTTCAAAACGCTACACTGCTATTGACCTGCGTGGACCGAGTGCCATTGTCATGGGTAGCGAAGCTTTTGGCTTAAGCGATGCCATGCGCAACGCTGCCGATCAACGGGTCTCAATTCCCATGCACGGCCTGGCCGATAGCCTCAACCTTGCCACCGCTACTGCCCTCATGCTCTACGAAGTGGTACGCCAACGCAATGCCTCATAACACCTCTTCCAGTTTTGCCCAAATAAAACGAGACAGCAAACGTATTACAATAGGAATTCAGTAGTTCAAGATTTGTCACTCTGAGGAGCGACTGTATGCGACGAAGAATCCTGGTCGGTCTGCCCACAAGATTTTTCGCTCGAAACAGCCCTCACTCAGAATGACAGGTCTACCTTCTACCAAAACCTCCATTACGTTGTACTTATACCACTGTCCCGCTCTCTTACTTTGCAACCATTGGCAGATAAAGTGTCCGTGGCTTTGCCTGGAGTTCGAGCGTCAAACTCTTCTGCAGCAAGCCGCTACTTGCGTTGATCTGAATGTAAATTGGCTCGTCCGCAACGTTGCTGCTGGTTTGGATGACGAGCGCAACTTGGTCCGGTGCAGTGACACGGATGGTGGGTTGGAGTGCGGCTGCTTCTACGTCTGCACTGCCGTTCTGATTGCTTGCTGCCGCTTTGGCAAAGCCAACTGTCACACCAGATGGAATGATGGAAGACTCCAGCGCCAGCGTAATTGGCTGATTCCACCCCAACAGGGTACCCACTTGGATCGGAACCGTGATACTCTCACCCTTGACGATGACGATCCTCTCGCTACCGGGCGTCAACGCAAAGGCGGGTTTGTTTACGGTGAGTCGGAGGGTCGTCTCAACCAGATTGCTGCCATCGTCGCCGAGCACGGTCAAGGAGTAGACGCCGCCAGCCAGCAATTCAGTATCACTGACCAACAACGTGGCTGACTGACCGGGTGTTACCTGAGGATTTTGGATGCTCCAGTCGAGACCGGCTGGGGCGTTGTCCAAGCGCAATTTGAGCGCTTGATTCGATCCAAAAAGTGCTGCTGTGTTGAGTGTTACCTGAGCATGCCCCTTTTGCGACAACTGCACGGCGTTTGGATTGCTCGACAGGGTGAACGATGGTCGCTGTATCGTCACGTCTAACGTAAGCTGACGAGAGACGCCGCCGCCCACCGCGGCGATGACGATTGAATAATGGCCGCCAGCAATTGCTTCATTGCTCTGTAATTCGAAGGTAACCACTGCTCCCGCGGCAGTCGGTGTCACCACATGTTTAGCGAAAAGTAGGCTAAGCCCATCCGGGATGCCGACCACACTCAAGCCAATCGCATCTGGATAGGGCGCGGCGTTGCTGTTGACAACCAAGGAGCCTTGAATGGTCTGATTGGGGCGTATGGTCAAGCCCGGAGCGGATGTTGTGAGCAGAAACTCTGCTGTCATTGCCCGCACGACGATCTGTTGTGATCTGACGCTGCGCCCTGTTTCACTATCGAACGCCTCGATGGTCAGGTAATAATCTTTGCCTGGTTCCAGGGCAGCGATGGTTGCGGTGGTCACATCCTTCTTCTCGATCACCTGGCTGGGCAGCTTAGGATTGGTGCCAATCGAGAGCCGATATTGGTCGGCATCTGGCGTAGGGGCGTCCCAGCCGACGGTCAAGGCACGATATTCCTGCACGGTGCGGATCGTCGCCTGCCAGCTTGTCGGCCACACATGATTGATGGTAACAGGAGTTGGGGCATAGACGCGCACCGGACCGCCATTTTGATCATCCGCCTCCATCCAGATTGCATATTGGCCGCTGGGCAACTGG
>JAXLWB010000006.1:0-288259 GCA_046328715.1 Caldilineaceae bacterium
CGTTGGCAAAGGAGGTATTGCCAGTGGCATCTTCACCAAGATTGCGGTAGAGATAAAGACCACCAGTTGCAGGGCTGTTGCGTCCGCCGATCACAATATCCAGATCCAGGTCGTTATCTACATCAACCCAGCGCACGTCCCCTTCGGTGATGCCGGTCAGCGCCGCATCGATCTGAACAAAGTTGGGCGTGCTGCTGGCAATGGTGTCGTTGCGGTAGATGTGCGCAATGCGGTTCATTCCCCCTGCATCGATATTACCCGAGAGCAGTAGATCTGGGTCACCATCGTTATCGTAGTCGCCCCAGTCGAGTGCGCCTGCATCGACACCTGGCAAGCCAGTAGCACGTGAGCTAAAGTTGCCACCCTCATTCTGATAAAGGCGCACAAAGAGGCTCGACGAGATACGATTGGCACCGGTCAGGATCACATCCAGGTCACCGTCGCTGTCGTAATCGACCCAGGCCACGGCGCTGCGATAGACACCATCAAAACCGGCAATGATGTCAGTAAAGGTGCCATTGCCATCATTGCGGTAAATGCGTGAGATGACATTGAAGCCAGAGGCAGCGGCGTTGCCCGTCAGTAGCAGATCGGGATCGCCATCGTTGTCGTAGTCCCCCCAAGCCACGGCGCTGTCTTTGACACCGGGCAAAGTCGTGGTGATGCTCGTCCACGTTCCAGCATCGTTGCGGTACAACTTGGTGACTGGCGTGCTACCGCTTTGCCCGGTCATGAGCAAGTCCAGATCGCCATCGCTATCGTAATCGGCCCAGTCGGTGGTGCCATTGAGCAAGCCGGGCAAGGTGGACAATCCTGTCGTCACTTGGGTGTAACTGGTACTACAGCCACCGGTCACGCCACCTGCGCTAAACTGCCATTGGTAGGGCGAGAGGCTGCCATCGCTGTTCCCCTGCACTGCGTTGCTCAGGTTGGCATTGATGCGTTCGCCCCAAAGATAGCTGCGACTCGGCGTAAAGGTGAGTCGTTGGGTCAGCACATCATAGTTGAGCGTACCCGTGAATTGACCGCTCTGGTCGCCGCGCACGACAAAGCTCTGGCTGGTGACAGTACTCAGGTCAAGTGGCTTAGCAAAGGTGATTTGCAGGCTATGATCGAGTGCCACTGCCTGTGCCTGTGCGACTGGTGAGACCGCTTCGACCCGCATTAGGTTCAACACATTGGTGCTGTTGACCACCTGGTTGTTGGCGGTGTTGAAATCATTGACCGCACTCACCGTCACCGTGCTGCTGATCAGGGCGCTGACTGGCGGCGTGGTCATGGTCAAGGTGATCCGCTCGCTGGCACCTGTGGCCAGGTAGGAGTAGGTGACACTGGCCACGCCATTGGTTACTGAACAAGCGGCACTGCCACTGGCCTGACAAATCACGTCACTCATGCCTACGGCCAACTTATCGCTGACCTGGGTGTTGACTGCACTCTGGTCGCCCAAGTTGCGCACGGTCAACTTCTGGGTGAGCGTTCCTCCCGCCGAAATCGGATCGGGCGTATCAACCACACTCACACTAACGTCGGCGCAGCCATTGTTGCGATAAAGGCGGGTGACATTTTGCCAACTGTTGTTGATGAGTCCCGTACCGCTCACAATCAGGTCGATTCGTCCATCTTGGTCAAAATCGCCCCAGTCGAGCGAGGTAGCATAGGTAGCCAACAGGCCAGGATTGACATCGACAAAGCTCAAGTTCCCGTCATTGCGGTAGAGATGAGCGCGAGGCTGGGCGAAGAACTGGCTAACCATTTCGTTGCCAACAGCGACGATATCGAGATCGCCGTCGTTGTCGTAATCGCTCCAACGGGCATCGCCTTCTATACCTGTCAGCGAGATCCCTGTTGTGAAATTCCCCACGCCGTTATTGATATAGATACGCAGTGAAAGGTTGTAATCACTGACATCACCACTGGCCAGCAGATCCAGATCACCGTCGTAGTCGGCATCCCCCCACTCGAAACTACCATTGAGCACAGGAACAATTCCGGCGTTGAGTGGGGTGAGGATCGGCGCGCCGTTATGGCCAAGCCCATCGTTGCGATAGAGGTCAGCCACCGCCTGCGGGTTGCCCGATCCGTTAGCCACGCGGTTACCGCTCAGCACCAGATCGAGATCACCGTCGTTGTCGATATCGCCCCAGGCCGCCGCAGCCAGATCGAGTGCAGGCAAGCCGCTCTGTACTGGGGTAAAGAGGCCATTTTGATTACGGTAGAGATTCGTGACCAGCTTCGAGCTTGCGTCGCTGCCTGTCACGAAGAGATCAAGGTCGCCATCGTTGTCATAATCAACCCACGATGCAATGCTCTGTGTCAGCCCCACCAATCCGGCGTTGAGATCGCTGAATTGGAGACCACCGTTGTTACGATACACCTTGGTCACGCCACTGCCACTCAACAGGATGTCGAGGTCGCCATCGTTATCGTAATCGCCCCAAGCCGCCTCCCCGCCATTGGCAGATGCCAAAGTGAGATTGAGATTGTAGAAGATCGGCGCACCGCCTGGGATCGTATCGTTGCGGTAGAGATAGGAGCCGCCTGCCCCAGCCAGCAACAGATCGAGATCGCCATCACCGTCGGCGTCGCCCCACACGCTGCTGCCCGCTGCCTCGCCAGCCAAGCCAACATCGAGCGTCTGGAAACCGGTGGGGCAGCTATTTGCATTGAGGCCCGTGCGGAATTGGGCTTGATAGGGACGAGTTGCGCCCTGGAATTGGCTACGCAACTGCTTGCTAACCGCCAAATGCACGGTCTCGCCCAGGTGGAAGGGCTGATCGGGTGTAAAGGAGAGAACATTGGAGTCTGCGTCATAGTCAAGCTGACCGCTGTATTGGCCGTGCTGCGATCCTTGCACGACAAAGCTGGTGCTGATCAGCGACGTCAAATCCAGCCCGTCAGTAAAGGTGACGACCAGGGTCGAGGTAAGTGGCACGTTTTCAGCCCCTGGGGCGGGTACACTGGCCACAACGTACATCGGATTGGCGATCCAACTGGTCTGTGTGATCTGGTTATTAGACCACTGGGTATCATTCGGAGTACTGAGCGTTGCGGTCGTTGTAATCTGCCCATCCATCGTCGGCGCGTTGGCGGTGATGGTCACCTGAGAGGTTGCGCCTACCGGCAGCCAGTCGAGCGCGAGGGTAGCCTCGCCGTTACTGACCGTACAGTTGCCAAGCGAAGCCTGGCAGACAAGCGGATCCACTGCCCAGGGCAACGAAACGCTGAAGGTAACAACGTTAGCGGCTTGCACTCCCTGATTCGACAAAGCATAGCGATAGGTGAGTTCGTTGCCAGCCAAGGCGTTGCTGGCGACCACCGGCGACTCGACCGCAAGATCGGCGCAACCGCTATTGCGGTAGACGCTCACCACTTCGCTGCTTGTGGCCACTTCATTGAAGAGCAAATCCAGGCTGCCATCGCCATCCAGGTCGCCCCACTGTACGGTGCCAAAGTTGATCGCAGGCAAATGGGCGTCGATCTCAGTAAAGCTCACAATGCCACTCTCTGTCAAACCATTCTGGTAAAGGCGTGTCCGTGCACTTGCCCCTTCATTGCCACTACTCAGAAGATCCAGATCGCTGTCATTGTCATAGTCGCCCCAAGCCAGATTGCCCACACGGATTCCGGTGAAGGAATTGCTCTCTCCAAAGAGTCCGCCATCGTTACGGTAGAGTCTGGCCAGCAGGCCACTATTGTTATCGTAGCGACCACTTACTGCCAGATCGAGGTCACCATCCTGGTCAACATCGCCCCAGGCAAGCGAGCTTTCAAAGAGACCGGGCAAGCCCGCACCGATCTCCTCGAAGGTTGGGGCAGCCAGCAGACTCTGGTTGTTGCGATAGATGCGCGTGATCTTGCCATTCGAGGATGTACCGCTGAGGGCAAGATCCAGATCCCCATCGTTGTCATAATCGCCCCAGGCCAAGGAGCCGTTGTTTACTCCGGGTAGACCCGCATTCAGCGCAGTGAAGGTAGCGCCCTGGTTGAGATAAATCTGACTGATGGTAGCAACGGTTGTCTGCCCTGAAAGCGCCAGATCAAGATCGCCATCATTGTCAACATCGCCCCAAGCGGCCGCATTCTGATAGGCACCGGGCAGGGCAATGCCACTGTCGTTAAAGGTGCCAGCGTCATTGCGATAAAGGCGCGTGCTTGGCGCTCCTGCGCTGGTTTTGCCAGTCAGTAAGAGGTCAAGGTCGCCATCTTTGTCAATATCTGCCCAGGTTACACTGCCATCGTACAGGCCAAGCAAGCTGGCTTGGATGTCAATGAAACTGGGAAAGCCCTTGTTGCTGCCATCGTTGCGATAGATGCGACTCTGCGCCTGGCCATTGGCAGTACCATTCATTGCCAAGTCCAGATCACCGTCTCCATCGTAATCACCCCAATCAGCGGCGCTGAAAGTCCAGGTCGGCAACCCTGACGAGACTTGGGCAAAACTCACTGGACAGCTACCCGTAGTACCACCGACCATGAATTGCCATTGCTGCGCAGTCGCCGGATCGCGATCTGTGCTGAGCAGAGCGCTGCCGACACCGACATGAATCACGTCGCCCCACAACATCGGCTGCGTCGGCGTAAAGAACAGTCGTGGCGCTTGATAACTGACGTCGCCACGCACCTGTCCACCCTGATTACCATAGATGGCAACAGTCGTGCTGTTGATCGTACTCGGGTCAAGCGCATAGGGGAAGGACAGGACGAAGCTGGCCGTCGGTGAAATCCACGGGGTATGTGCTGCTGGTTGTTCAAGCGTGGCCGTCATCAAGCGCACGACTCGCAACATCTGTGCAGCCGAATTATTAGCTAGATTCATCTCGTTGCTGACCGTGACAGCGACACTTGTCCACAGATCAGCCGTGGCGAAGGGTGTGGTCACCGGCCAACTGATCGAAATCACCTCTCCCGGATAGAGCAGCGGCTGTGTGATGGTAAAGTCGTTGCCGGTAGTCAGCAATGCGCCACGATTTTGGCTCATTGCGCCCAGCGTCAGGCTGAGCGGAATTGTGCCACTAATGGTTAGATCCGTTGCGGGCAGCGTGCCAACATTGGTCATCCATACGCTGTAAGTAACTGGTTCTGAAGCCAAAACCACATTAGGTGACGCAGTTACTCCGATTGCGAGATCACTCCAGGCAGGCAGCGCTGATTCATAAGCGCCGATGTCGATGCCGTTGCCTTGCGGTCGGGTTGCTCCGTCCAAATCCCCCAAGACTCCCACCGCTTGACCCGCGCTCAATGCGCCACTGGCCGCAGTCAAGTGATAATCATCGCTGGCGGCGTTGGCAAAGGCCGGTGTGAAGTTGCGGCTATGGTTACCCGCAGCAACCGTACCGCTGAGGGTGAGGGTGTTGCCGAAGAAGAGGTTGTAATCTTCGGAGACTGGAGAGTGAAGAGTGGAGGCTTGCCCTGTAAGGATGGCGAATGCATGATTGCTGATAATGGTATTTGTGATTGCCAGAGTACCAGTCAACACTTCGATAGCAGCGCCACTCGCCAAGGTTGGGCTGGCAATTGTGGTGTGAACGATCTGAACTGTGCCAGTGGTGCTGATCGCTACGGTTGCACCGGACGTGGTGCTGTTGCGGACCAGCAGCGTGTTGACCAGCGTACTATCGCCGCCATTGAGCCAAAGCGCAGCGCCGCCACTATCTGCCTGGTTGCTCAGGAAACGACTGCTACTCACGGTTAATCCACCATTGGTTGCAATTGCCCCGCCTTGCTGACTGCGATTGTCAAACAGAAACGCGCCATTCAATGTGGTTGCGGCATTGGCGTAGATCGCCCCACCTGCGCCATGGATGGCTTGATTGTTGCGCACTTCGCTGCTCTGTAAGTTGAGGTTACCTGCGGCAAAGATAGCACCTCCATCCAGATTGGCGGTGTTGGTCGCCAGCGTTGATTGGCTGATCGAAAGCGTGCTGGTGGCATAGATTGCGCCGCCTGTAGCCGTGATCGCTTGGTTGTTGCTGAGTGAACTGTTGCTCAGGAAAAGCTGGTCTCCTGCATAAATGGCCCCCCCCCGACTAGCACGATTGTTTTCGGCGATGCTTGATGTCATACGTAGCGTGCCAGTCGTGTAAATCGCGCCGCCGTCACCGCCAGCAACATGATTGTTCAGTGTCGTACGCGTCAAGACGAGGTCGGCACCGCTCCAAATGGCAGCACCATCACCGTTTGCAGCACCATTGCGCAAGGCTAAGTCGCTCAAGGTGATCGGAGCGCTGGCACTGATCACGCGCCCTAGCCCCAATGCGTCGAGCGTGGTCGGCTGACTGATCGGGTAACTGGTTAGCCAATTAGTCACAGTGTAGCCGCCAGCCAACGTAAGTGGTTTACTGATCACGGCCAGTTGACTTAAACCACCCGTGGAGATCGGCTCGCTACAGGTGCCGGCAACTTTCACGGTTTCGCCTGGTGCAGCAGCCGCAATCGCATCACGTAAGGCCTTGCCGCCCACACTGTGATAAACGGTTACACCGTCTCGGGTTGCATAACAACGATCCACAATACTGGTATCCAAACAATGGCCGAAGCTGTCACAGGCGTTGAGTGGTCGAGGAGGCGTGGGCAGTGTACAGTGCGCGCTTAGTTGGTAGAGCGGTGCTAGACCGCCAGTTAGTGCAGTGAACCAGGGAGCGGCGTAATAGTTGCGGTCATTGGTCACTTCGTAGCCACAGGCGCTTACGAACTTCTCCTCGCTCAGGTTGAAATCTTCCACGGTCACGGTGTAGGAGGTGGCATCGGTGGTGCTGACGACCACGCGCGGGGCCAGGGTGTCGATCATGCCGTGCCAAATGTTAGTACGCACGCCGACGTTGCCCAAGACGTCAATCGCTCGCAGTTGCACATTGAAATAGCCTTCGACACCCTCCGGGCGACTGGCGCTCCAGGGGAGCGAACTTTGCGCACTGCCACTGAGCAGGGTTCGCCAACCTGCCTGATAAAGCGAACGAATCTCGCCAGAACTGAGGGTGCGCTGATAAATTCGTAGATCATCCAGTTGGCCCGCCAGTGGGTTGGCAGCATCGCTGATCGTGAGTTGAGTTTGAGCAGTGGGACTATGACCAGCAAATGTCGGATCACTGTGCACCAGGTCGCCGTTGAGGTAGATTCTATAGTTCGTCTTGTCGAAGGTAACAGCGACAAAGTTCCAGGTGTTGGGTGTCAAGAGTGCGCCGGTGCTGCCGCTCAGCAGTTGCGTTCCATCGCCAAAACTGTAGCGCAGGCGATTGCCGTCGATCTGTTCTACAGTTGGGTAACGGGCCGCACCGCTGCCGCCACCGACTACAACGTGGGTGACGGTGTCGCTGATTGGGTAGAGCCAGAAAAGTTGGGTAAAGTTGCCACTGGCAAGGTTGAGTTGGGAATTGGCAGCCACATCGATCCGGTCATCGACACCGTCGAAGCGCAGCGCAGAATCGCCCACGATGCCATTGCTGGCGTTATTGGTCGCTTCAGCGGTATGCAAGATAGCGCTCTGTTGCCAGATCGAGCGATCGGTCAAGGTCAGACCCTCACTTGCCCACGCCTCATCAAAGTCGAGCCAGAGGACAGGGCCACTGCCCAGCAGCGAGGCAGGTGGTTCGTTGTACCAAGTGGAACCGCGCTCATCAGGCACAAAGGCAATCTCAACCCGACCAACGCCTGCGGCAGCGACTGGAGTGATCACCGCAGCCAAGGGGAAGGTATCACTGACGACGCCGTTGAAGGAAGCGCTCTGAGTCGAGCTGGCACCGAGGCTGGCCGCTTGCAAATCGTTGCTCAGTAGGTCGGGACCGGCGTTGTCGATGCGCAAGCTGCGTCTGAGGGTGCGACTGTTGCCTACCACATCGGTCGCCACGAGTTCGACCGTATAACGCCCATTCGGTCGCCCGTTGATGATGTAGTTGCTCTGCCAGTTGCCCTGATTGTCAAGCTCAGCCGCCGTGGCACCCAGACCTAGTGATTGGTTGTTGACATCGTAGAGCGTGACTTGCAGGCCGCGCACGCCGCTGCCCGGCTGGCCAGAGACAAGCGTCGGGTCGCTGATGGTGCCGCCGAGTGGGACAATCCATTGTTGTGGCGTACTGATACTCTGAGTGGCTGCGATCAGACTATTGTCGGCAAAGTTCAACGTTGCCACGGGTGCCTGCCCATCGATTCGTACTTCCACCGAGATCGAGGTGGTTTGATAACCGACCAGATCCGTGGCACGGCTGGCAAGCGTGTAACTTCCTTCGCCTGCAGCAGGGGTAAAGGTTGGGCAATAGGCGGTGCCGCTTTGATCGTCCTGGCAGCGGACAGCATTGCTGGCTGCACCGTTGACCAACAACTCCACCTTCTGCAGGGGCGACGTTGGATCATCGGCAAAAATGTCGAGTATGGCCGAGCGGTTGGGCCGGTAAAGAGCATCCGAGCGTATAGCGGTGCGCGGGGCATCGACATCGACGGTCACTTCAAAGCGGCTACGCTCTTCGACCCAAGCTGATTCGATCTCGTACATGGGAAGGATCTCTTCAGCGGTCAAGGCGGCACGGTAGATGCGCAGTTCGTCGAGGAAACCACGGAAGTAACTGCTGTTGTCCTGCGCAAGATTAGTCCCGATGCGCAGCGAGCCAGCGTTGGGGAAACCATTGTGAACTCCCTCTTGCGCAAGCTGACCATTCAAATAGAGGCGCATCACGCCGCCATCCGAGGTCACCACTGCTTGATACCAGACCTCGGGGCGGATCGGCGCAAACCAATCGCTGCTGCTGCCATTTTCTTCCACGTGCAGGTTGAGACGGTCAGGGCTATCGTTGTCATTGCCGCCGATCACTTGCAACGTGAGTCGGCGCTGATAGCCCGTGATTGACTGTTGTTTGTCGAAAATGACACCTGTGGTGCCCTTGGCAACCTGAGATTTGAACCAGAAGAGGTAACTTTGTGGGCTGGCAGTGCTGTCGCTGGGTTGGTTAGTTAGATTGGCTTGCAGCGTGGTCGTGCCACTGAAATAGACAGATTGTCCCAATTGACCGCGGCGACCTGCAGTGGGACAGCTTGAACACACAGTGGTAGCACCACCGACACGGTCCGCAAAATTGGATAAGCCTTCGTCCTCGTCAAAGGTCCACCAAAATTCAGGAGCCGAAGCGCGATAAAGACGTCCGACATCGTCGGGCGTCAATTCAGCGGGGTAGAATTGTACTTCGTCCAACGTGCCACTAAAGCCGCTGCCGATACGCAGTGGCTGGCTCGTAGAAATCAGTTGTCCCACGGGCACGCTGAGGTCCGAGGCAACTTTCACGCCGTTGACGTAGAGATGTATCTGTTGGAAGCTAGCAGGAGTGAGACTATTGACACCCGTGTAACCAGAGCCAGGCAAGGCACTAAAGGTGGCAGCGATGTGCGTCCATTGATTGGCTGGAATCTGTCCGCTGTTGAACGATAAGGTACGTGTCACCACGATGCCCTGCGTGGTGGTAAAGGATACGGTCACCCCTGTCGTGGTGAGGCGGAAGAGTCCTCCACCTTGCGCAGAATTGGTACGCTGCATGATCTCGCCATTACCTTTGACCCAGGCCGCCACACTAAATTGATTCAGTGCATTCTGTGCCTTGCTGCCAGCCAGTTCAATCGCTTGCCCGCTAGCAAAGGACAGCGCTCGTCCAGCACGCCCTTCTACGTTGCTGATTGGGCAGTTTGAACCAGTACAGATGGCATAGCTGTTCGGGCGTGCGCTGTCCACATAACGGGTGCTGCCAGGCGGATCTTCAAAGCGCAGGTCCAAGTTACGATTGGCGTTGTTATTGTAAAGTTGGCGCACCTGGCCAGCCGTCAATGTATCGGGAAAGAGCTGAAATTCATCGATCTGTTGGTTATAGCCCCCATCGCGTCCGACAAGTTGCAGGTCGGGAGCGGCGATATTGGGGCGCAGATTGGGGAAACTCGTTGTGCTTCCTAACAATGCACCGTCGGCATAAATGGTAAATGTCGTGCCATCATAGGTCAAGGCGAGTTGGTGCCAGCGGTTACGTTGGGCCAATGGCTGCCCTGGAGGCGTGTAGACTAACGGATTATTGGCGACACGCAGCGTTACCTTGCCAGCGGCGTCATAGCTTAAGTTTGGTAAATTGTTGTAACCCGCCACCTGATTGCTGTGATCGCTCCACACATAGTTGCCAACCGCATAGGTGAGATCAAACGGCTTGAGCCAGATCGCCATGCTGTAGCGCATGGCGCGAATATCGGGCAGCGTCACGGTGACATCACCCTGATCAAGGCCACTTTGCCAAGGAGTTTGCGTCAGAATACAGGGAGAACAGGTTGCTACGACCCGCGAGGTCGAGCGGTCGAGGAATTGTTTGGTAGCACCATTCAGCGTGTAGCGATCCAGGGAAAGGTCGATTGGTTGATAGGAAGAAACAGCTGCGCTACCATTGAACTCACGCAATGCTTCGCCACCATCGAGTGGGTGGTTGAAGACCTTGACGGAGTCGATCTTGCCAGTAAAGGGCGCGCTGTCGCTACAGCAGTAACTTTCTATACTTTGACCAATCTGCAATGTCCGATCTTCGCTGCGCCAGAAGCTGATATGACCATAACGGCTCCGTTGACCATTGAGATAGACCTGCGAGTTGCCCTCACCATCTAGTGTAACCACAATGTGATACCACTGGTTGGGCGGTTCGCTTTCATAGAAGCTGTTGGTGATATAGACTGGGTCGCCATTGACCATAAATAAGTAGTAGGGTTTATTGTCGTAGCTCCAGATCGTACCGAAATAGCCAATGTTTAGATCGCCGAATTGCAGGAAGCCTTGGCTGAAGTGTGGTTGCGACGGGTTGACAGTACGCGTTGGATAGACCCAAGCACTGATGGTATAACCTTTGTTCCCAACCTTGGCACTTAGGTCGGTGCTCATTTGCTGATTATTGGAAAAACTCATCGCTTTTCCAGATTTACCATCGTTTACCAAGTTCGGACAATTTGTGCATATTGCATTGCTGACAGGCAGGGTACCGCTGCTATCCGCCAATGCATTACTGCCATCGAAGGAGAAATAGGCGATTTCGTTATAGTAAAGCGTCGGACTGCCACCAATCGGAGCGCCATTGCTGACGGTGAGCGGGGCATCGACATAGCCACGGGCGATCTGGCTGACGCGGTAGACACTGGAAGTAAGTACCTGACCGACCGAAATCGGCTGGGAGCGAGTGAGGGTACTGTTGGCTTGCAGGTAAAAACTTTGCGGGTTGCTATCGGTGACGAGTACGTTGTCGCCCTGGGTAAGCAGTTGGCCGTAGAGGTTGCGATTGGCCAGTTCGTTGCCGATCTCAGCGTTGTAGTAAACGGTTTGACCGGGGCGAGCGTACATTTTGCTGGTGGGTACGTTGCTTGGCAAGGCTGGATTGCGCAAGGAGGCGCTGTAGGACATCACAGCCAAGTCCGAGGCGACATTCGGGTTGTAACCGTAGCGGCGTTCTTGGCTGTCGAGCAGATCGTCGCCGTCCAAGTCGGCGACAAGCGGATCGGAATGGACCCAAGTTTTGAGCGGCGTTGCACCGTTGAAGCCATAGACAAATTCCCAGCCATCCAGCTCGGCTTTGTCGGTCAGTCCATCATAGTCGCTGTCGGAGCGATTCGGGTCAGTGCCAAGTTGCAGCTCATAGGCGTCGTCCAACCCGTCACTGTCGCTATCTTTGAGAGTGGCATTCGTGCCATGTTCGCTCTCGAAGAGATCGTTGAGGCCATCGCCATCCGTGTCCCAAAGCAGGTCGTTGGGATCAGAGCCGCCAAAATCCTTGCTGCGTAGCCCATCGCCGTCAGCGTCAGCCAGGGTCGGGAAAGAGAGTTGCCCCTTGTCGGACCAGTTCATCCCGTAACTGTACGAGCCACGGGGAGTTACATGCACAAAGCCATCTAATGAATTGGGCAGCACGTCATAGACGGTGACATCGGAAAGATTGATGTGATTGTTCCCGCTGACATCGTCATCATCGCAGTAGAGACCGCCCGCATAACATTCCTCCACAGGGACGACGAAACCTTCGTTGAGGTAAGCAGTGTAGGGCACGTTGATGCCAGCCACGCCGAGTTGGAACTGACGGGTTGGCTGGACACGCTGTTCGAAGCGCAATGTTTGGCTGTTAAAGCTCCATTGGTCGACCATCTGCCGTAGGCTGACATTGCGGCTCAAGTTTCTTTCTTCCCCGTCGACACTATAGGCAAAGGTCGATTTGCGCACCTTACTGGCCAGGCTGTAGGGGTTGCCATCAGCACGCAATGCATTTAGCAACTCAACCTGTAATCGTAACAGGCTCCCCGAGACAAAACCCCGATTGGGATCAACCAGGGTGCTGCTGAAACTCTCAATATGCAAACGGTCCTGGTCTTCCATGTCGACATAACTGTCAGTATCATAGATAAAGTGGGCAAAGGCCAAGGTAATACCATGACACAATTCGCCATGCGAGCCTGTGCCAGCACAAATCAGGCCAGCCAAGGCATCGAACATAAAGAGTGCCATCCCCACCGCCGCTCCCACTACAGGACCCAGGGCAAGCGTTAATGCAAAGAGTGCCAAGGCAATCACCGTACTGGCAGCAGCTTCAGAAATAAATTCCGGGTTACCAAAATCACCCGAAGCAAGAGCACGGGCTAAATACAAACCCCAGGCAGATGCCAATCCCAAAAGAAAACCGTTTGTACTTTTGGCAAAACCGTGGGTTAGTTCCTTCAATTCACTCACGGCCGCACGCATCTTAGGCAGATTCCAAACCCCATTTTCCAGGTAGTGGGCGCGTTGATACAACAAGCTCATGCGCAGGGCGAGCGACGTTGTCATGGCAACGTTGATGCCAGCAGCAATGCCATTGGAGATGCGCTGGTCTGCACCGGTTGCTTGGACGATGGCCGCCGTAAACAAGATGACCGCCGCTCCGAACAGCGCGCCTTTGCGGGCATAGGCTTTTTCTTGAATTAGCCCATCCAAATCATGCAATTTGTGAAAATAGTGATATTCCAAGTGATAGTGGCGCACCATGTCCACCAATGTGCGGATAACCATCACTGCTGTATCGGTCGTTACCTCTTCTTTGTAGGGTGTAAGGGCTTTACCGTTGTAGTTGTTCAGGTTGGAAAAACCAGTATAGAGCGTCAGGTAAATGGCTTTTGCGGTCGCAGCATTCTGCTGGGCTTCGGCAATATCAGTGACAGCGCCGCTCAAAGCTTTGAAGTTCGGATCACTGTCGAGCGCTGGTTTCAAGACCTGGTTGAGATAGTCGCGGATGTCATAGTTCGTCCACTTGCGGGTGCTGCTGTTATAGCGATAAGGCGACCAGGAGAGGTTGTTGAGGGTGATGATGGGCGTATTGCTGTCGAACTCAAGCACAGCACGTCCATTGACGACAGTGGCTTCGCTCAACGAGAGACTGCGTTGTTTACGCGTCTGCGCATAAAGAAAGGTGGGAGCGACCGAGGTAGGATAGTTACTCAACAGTTTGAGCGTTTCGGAGATGGCCGTCTTGGCAAATTCGTCGCCATGCTCGTAGTTGAAAACGGTGACATTGAGGCTATTGACAGGAATCGCCCAACGCTCGCTTTCCGTAACCAAAGAGCCTGCGCCCCAGCGGCGTTGAATCTCGGGGATCGAAAGGTCAGCATTGCCATCATTGTTGCTGTCACGTCCGGCGCTGAAACTGTTTGCTAGTCCATAGCCCAGCCGCCAAAGATTCGTATCGACCGACGTGGGCGTTGCGCCACGCACAACTGCCACATCCAACCCACGCTGCTCGCTCACGGTCATGCCACTCAAAATCCAGGAGTCATCGTACACTTGGATGATCGTCGGCACATCACGGCGGTTGCCCGGGTTGTTACAAAAGGCTTCGCCCTCTTTGCTACCGTCCACACAGAGATCAGTGATCATCTGCACAGCCCAGACCAAGCGAATCGAGTGGTCAGTGCCCCAAGTATTGGTCGATGGCCAGTAGAGCAGATGGGCACCAAAGGCGACCCGTTCTCCGCCCGTCTGGTCGGTATGCAGAAAGAGGGGGGAAAGCACTTCGAGCGTGTTTTCATCGTATTTGCGCACCGACATGCTATAGGCAGTCAGTTTGTCCACATCGAGCGCCGACACCCACTCACTGATGGTCGAGGAGGCGGTGATCGGGGCGGCGTTGGGTTTGGTTGGCAAGTTGCCATAGCTGCCCACCTGCTTGGGAATACGTACAGAGATCATTGGCACCAAGCGTAGGTCGCCGTTGTCGGCCATCGGATCGTCGCTGCGGAGCTCGGGATTAGTGGTTGTTTTGTAGGTAGTGCTCAGGCGGCGCTGGATATAGCCGCGGGTGTCATCACTGGGCCAGTCAAGAACATGAAGGGCATAGGTGAGGTGTTTGGGATCGAGCGGGCGCAGTTGCAGATCGACATAAACAGGCTTGTTCACCGTTAGCCCATTAACCGCCAGTTTGAATGGATTGCTGTCGTTTAACGGGCTGGCGGCGTTGCCAACTTGCAGCGAGGGTGAAAGGTCACTGCCATCGGGTACGCCGTCGCCGTCGTTGTCAGCGTCGAAAATATCCGGCGTACCATCCAGATCGCCGTCGCCACAAGGAGGGCGCACCGTGTCGGAGATGAGCACGCTCTGCTCGGGACAATCGGCACCGTCGGTCAATCCGTCATTGTTGCTGTCGGGAGTGAGTGGGCTGGTGAACCAACGTTTGCCCCCAACGACAAAGCCAGCCACTTCGCTTGGGTCGCTGAGACCGTCACCATCACTGTCAGTCAGGGTTGGGTCGGTACCCAGCTTGGTGATCTCGATACCATCAGCGAGGCCATCGTCGTCACTGTCCGTGTCGGTAATCATGCTACCAACTGCGAGTTCAAGCGAATCAGAGGCACCATCACCATCGCTATCCACACCGTCATTGTTGAGGGTTTGGGCAAGCGGGGCGGCGGGAGCAGCATTCAGGCTGGCCAGGTTGCCACTTTGCGGAGCAGATTCGAATGCCGCGGCCAAGTTGGCTTGAGGTTCAGCATGCAAGGGCGTATTTTCTACATTCTCATATTTTTCGGAGAAAGCATACAGGCGCTGTGCCTCTAGCAGTGGCACAAGCAACATGCCCAGCAGCACTGCACCAATCACACCGGCATAGAGTCGGCGCGAGCGTGGAAACAAGATCAAGCCCACGGCGAAGCAGGTCATGAGTGTAATGCAAAGCGTGCCAATGGTGAGTTGCTGCCAACCTGCTACATTTTGTGGCAAATGGAGAGCAGCAGACGCTTGGGTGAACCAACCCTTCTGTGCAAGTAAATGCGCTGCGTCAAAATGATCAAAGCTACTGTCAATCGTGGCGCTGACCTGATCTTGCGCTGCATCCGCCGGCAGTGAGAGTTGGATGCGCAAGCGCAGCGGCAACAGTTGCCCGCGCTCAGTGCGTTGCAGCCACATTTCACCGCTCCCGGTGATCTGACTGTAGAGCGGACTTACCTCAAGTTCCATCCCGGTGGGCAGATCGCCTTTGCGCTGCAATTGTTGTTCGGACGCCTGGCGCATCAGCTCGGCAAAGCGCATAGCATCCAGGTCGAAGCGAAGATGGCTCAAGTCGCTATTGGCTGTGTCGGAAGGGGTATCAACATTGTTGACATTCTTGATTGTCTGTAGAAAGACAAGCGGATCACGGTTTGGGACAAAGAAGGTTGTCAGATCGTCGCTGGCTTGCCAATCACCGCTTGATTGACGAGTAAAAGCGCGTCCTTGGTCGATCTTAAGTTCAAGGCTGGCAGAGGGTTCGTGGTTGTCGACGTTCTCTTGGAGAAAACGAATCAGCAACTGCTCGTTGCGTAGATCGTTGTCCCCTTCAAGGGCAAAGTATTCGTGTTGAGGGCTACGGCCAACGTTGTTGAGCGAGGCTGCTGGTGTGGTGATCTGCTCGATCTGGCTGGTGAAATGATAACGTCCGGCTGCCTGGACTAAATTCCAGGCAGCGTTGACCATCTGTTGGGGTGTGCTGCTCTGCGCTGTGCTGTGATCCACCCTGCCCGCAGTTGCGGTGAAATGAGTAACAAGGAGCGTAGTGCTAACCAGTAGTACGATGGCTGCAACAATCGGCGCTCGGTACCGTATCTGCACGGCAGCTTGCTTCAGAGCACTCCAGAGCATAGGACAACTCCCTAGACTGTGGTGCAACGAAAAGCGGAGTTTTGCTTCTTAAGCATCAGTGCAAAACTCCGCTTTCACCTGCATTTTTAATAGAAATTCAGAATACCTGGTTGCAGTCAGGGACTGCAGACACGTTTGGAGTAGAGTCTAATTTACTTCGCACGAAATAAATCTTACATTTATCTGAATTTTACACTAAAAGTCAATTTTTACGATTACTTGCAAGGTAAATGTTAGGAATTGAGATTAAGAAGAATTGCAGAGGAAGGAAAGAGGAGAGATTTGGCAGAGCGGCAGAACTGCAAGCCGCTCTGCTGATGTCAACACAAGCTTCTACACATATTGTCCAAACCAAGCCAAGCTATCTTGCCAGGCTTGCGTTGCCTGCGCTTCCACGTAACGCGCTCCGGTGTCGTTGTGGAATGCATGATTGACACCGGGATAGATCTTGATCTGGTAAGTAACGCCCGCCGCCTTGAGTGCCTCTTCCAAAGCCGCCGCACCCGAAGTAATGCGCTCATCTTGTTCGGCGTAGACGCCAAAAACGGCAGCCTTGATGTTGGGTACTTGGGCCAAATCGGGTGCCGGACCATAGAAGGGAACGGCAGCTTTCAAGGTCGGCATGGCTGTTGCCACACGCCAGGTAATCCCACCCCCAAAGCAGAAGCCGATCATGCCCACCCGTTCACCGTCGACACCTTCGACGGTCTTTAGATATTCTGCAGCCGCCATAAAATCGCTCACATGACGGTCTGCACCAGCATTGGTGAGCAAACCAGGCACGGCGTCACGGTCATGGGCGGCGGTGCCCCCTTCGCGTGAGAGCAGATCGACTGCCAACGCGGCGTAACCGTTCTTGGTAAAGCGGCGCGTGACATCGCGAATATGATCATTGAGACCACGATTCTCATGACATACCATGATCACAGGGTAGGTACCAGCCGCAGCAGGAAGCGCCAGGTAGCCCATGATTGTGTCGCTGCCATTTGGGAAGGTCACATCACTAGCCTTTACATCGGGATCGTCGGCAGGTACAGAAAAGGGGCTCTGCGGTGGGCCGGGTGGCACACTGGTGGGCGCCGCTTGGGCCGCTGCTGCAGGGGTATCGGTGGGCATCGGTTCCGTCGTTGCTGGAAGTTCAATCGGGGCACAGCCGGCTGCCGACATCGCAGCAATCGTGGCGGCCATACTGCCAGTGAGAAACGCCACCCGTCGGATAAACGTTCGGCGGCTGATCTCGCCTCCTCGGTAGTCGTCATAGAATTCGTCGATGAGATACTTGCGGAAGGTTTGAATCTCTTTCATGGTGTTCTCCTTTGCATAATTGATGCGCTTAGATGCGCAAGAAAGTAGGTACGGAGTCCCTCGGGGAGGCAGGAGTGGTATGAGAGACGCTTCAACGGACCGGCAAATGCGTTTTGAGTGTACGCGAAGCTTTGGATCGCTTCAGTGATCTGCCACTCAAAACAAACAAGCGGAGCAGTTCAATCACGCCACTAGAATACACGAAAATTGTGCGGAAGCTGTGAGGAAAGGATGAGAAGGTTTTAATGAAGCATGGGGCAGGTTGTAGGTTGCAACCTGCTCATTTCCTTCGAATCACAGAGCGGATCAGGGGAAGACGGAGCAACAATAAGATTGCAACAATCACAGCAAAGGAATAGACATAACGGAAATCCACAGTGTGAAGGTTCAATTCCTGTCGTGTATAGGTCTCACGCCACCAATAGTGCCAAACAGCCAGCGGGACCGCTAGATAGACCAGTCGATGAAGCCGCTTCCAGTTTTTGCCCAATTTGCGCATGGACCAGCGATTGGAGGTGAGCGCTAGCGGAATCAACGCACTCAACGCAAGCGCACCTGCCCAGCCATAGGGGACTTTTCCCCACTGATCAGGTGACCAGGCATCCTGTGCAAAGCTCCAAATCGTGAGCCACGACTCTCGGTTGTTAATGAAACGGGTGCCGCCCAAAAAGGTGAATGCATGAAAGGTTGCAAAGGCAAAGCCCCACAACCCCAATGATTTACGCACAGATGCGATCTGATTCCAGCCCGAGATCAGCGCGAATGGTGTACAGGCAAGCGACAGACAGAGGATGACTAAGGCACTGTAGCCAGTTGTCAACACAAGATATTGGAGATCCGTTGTCGTAAAGAGCAATATGCCACCGCGTGCAGGGGCTTGGGCCACCAACCATACGGTTCGCATCGCCCACAGCGCGCAGCCAAGATTGACAATCCACCACAAACTATGGCGAGGCAGCCACTGTTGAGCCTTGTGTACAGATGCCTGCTTCGTGAGTACACTCATGCGATCATCCTCCTTGATCTGCTTCCTTCAGAGCCGTTAGCGTTAGCGTACGGTCCCCTTACTGATGTGCGAGGTTCTGATTAGTGTAATGATTCTGCCACTTTGACGGCTTCCTCCAACGTCAGATTGCATTCCAGCCGATAGGTAATGCCCGCTTCCTCCCAGATCAAGACATGTCCATCGATCAGCCGCGTTTCGTGGATGCCCTTGCCTTTGATTTCTAGCAGGTAGGGACCGGTTGTCCAATAGGCTCTGTGCTGGTTCACAGTGGTCTGCTGCACGACTTTGATAGTCACTTTTTTCCAGACTAGAACGTCGGATTGCAGCATATGCAGACTGAGGCGCACCTGGCTCGAATTGTCCTTATCCATCCAAACCAGAATCAGCGCATCGCCATCCAGCGATTGCACATAGACGGCGTCTGGTTCGCCCAAATCGGGCGGATAGGTGGGCAGCTTGATCGGCCAGGGAATGCGTTTGTGCGCCTCGGTCAGGGTTGTCTCACCCGATAGAGGGAGCAATGTACGTTTGGGTGTAATTGTTGGCAATTGCGTCGAGGCGGCACTGGTGGGCGCGAAGTCGGCTTCTGGTGGGCCAATCTGGACAGCGCCAATTCGCAAAAAGTCGAGGATCGCAGCACGCAATGGCGGTACACTAAACAGACTTGCCAACACGATTACGAGGACAACCACGATCCACCCTAAGCGCGATACGACGACATTGGTAGAAAGCGTACGCCGTTGCAGTCGATGCCGCACCGATTGGGCAATCTCGGGTGTGGGAGGATAACGCACCTGTCCTACATTCTGGATCAAAAGTTGCTCCATGGTTTGCTCGGAATCTTGCGTCATTGTGCGCCCTCCTTTCCCAAGTCAGGATATTCATCGGCCACGACGCTGCGCAGGCGGTTCAACGCCCGAGAAAGGCGAGACTTGATGGTTCCAGGGGCCACGTTGAGCGCTTCAGCACTCTCGGCCACGGAAAGTTCGAGAAAGTAACGCAGGTAAATCACTTCCTGGTCCGCTTCATCCAGCCGCTGTACCGCTTGGCGCAGTTCGTCGGCAACAGCAACCTGGCTGTAATGAACAATTGGATCGTCCAACTCGGCGGATTGATGGCGCAGCCAACGGCCCAATGCGGCAACATAACGGCGTAACGAACGCCGCCGATTGGAAGCCAGATGTTTGGCAATCTGCAAGAGCCAGGGGCGGAGGGGACGTTCGAGATCGAAGCTATCCAACGAGCGAAAGGCGCGAATAAAGGTCTCCTGTGCCACATCATCGGCCTCATCGGCGTCATCGAGTAGCAACCAGGCAAAGCGAAAGACAATGGTTTGATATTGACGAACCAGCGCCAGCCATGCCTGTTCGTCGCCTTGTCGGGCTAAAAGGATCTGCGCATTTTCATTCACGGGCTACCCATTGAAAACTCACGTTGCCCGTTCGCAACCCTCATTCAAGACGGTTGCGAACGGGCTTGTTGATTGCAATGAGTATACACCGCACAGACAAAAGAGGTTCCTACGAGCGGATCAGCGTGTAGGGATGGGCGCTTGCTGAAACTGTGGAAGACGTTGTTGATCGAGCCCAGAGTACTCGATAGACCGTGAGAAAGAAGACCAACAGGCCGCTGCCGACATAAATCAGTTGTAACGCCTGTCCATCCGTGCCAGACATCCAACCATGCGCCAAGGCTAAGCCAAAGAGTGCATAGGTCAGATAGTGGATCTTGCGAAAGGTGGCATAACCGATCTGCTTGCTGATATAAAAGGTCAGCGAGGTCAATAACATCAGATAGGCAGCGATGATACCCAACCCAACCCAGAGTGGTTCATAAGGGCCAGTGAAGGGCAACAGCAGGTCGATCCAGCGATAGTTGAAGAAGGAGGAAAAGAGCAACAGATAGGCATGGTAGATCGTCAGCCCCAGTGCAGTCCAGGAGAGGTAGGTATGTAACTCCAGTGCGACCGCTGCCGGGATCCACTCTTTGACCACCTTGCTCGACAGGACGATTCCCCAGGCGGTGGCTATGGTCAGTAACAGATAGGCCACGATGCCACTTGAACGAATGAGATACCAGATGGCTTCATCGCTCAGCCCGTGTCCCGTAAGGACGAGTCCAACATCAACAGCATAGATCAAGACTAATGTGATGATAAAAAACAACGCATAAAGGAACCTGCGTGCGTTGTCTTGAAAGAATGCTTTCATAAACTCCTCGCTTTCCAAGTTGTTCAGCTTACTCCAACTTAACTGGCATTTCACGGTCAAGCAGATTGGCTAAAGCTTTATTCAATCTGCATTTCACGAAAAACGTCGGTCAAGTTCAGGCGATGCAACTTTGACAAAACGTTTCATCGCTTCAGTAGCATAGATTTGGCGAAATTGATCGATGAGCAGCGCAGCCATCTCGCGCTCTTGGAGCAACACCATCGCTGGCTGACCACCTGCTACCAAACTGGCGGTGGCCCAGGCTTCGGCTCGGCATGCATCCGCCGAGAGAACACTGGCAGTCAACAGATCGGTATCTGCCGGCTTTCCCGTACGGGGATCGATCAGGTGGTGTTGGCGTTTGCCCGCCTGCGACCACCAGCGATAATCGACTCCTGAGGTGGCCAGGGTGCCATTGTTGAGCCACACCTCCGCCACCGAATTTTCTTCACCGATGAGGGTGTCCCACGGTTTGGCGATCTCGACAGGCCAACCAGGCCAACCTTGCGGCGCATCGCCGGCGACGATGTCGCCACCGGCATCCACCATGCAGCCGCCCCAATGGCTGAGAAAGTCCACCACCTGCTGCGCCGTAAAACCTTTGCCGATGCCGCCCAGATCGAGCCTTACCCCGTCGGGCAAGAGTATGGCATGGCTAGCTGGATCGCGCTGGACCTGTTGACATTTCCCTCTGCTGGACGGACTGCCATTGCTCAGATTGGCTGCACCCCAGGCCCACATTGGACTAAATGAATCCCTATAGCCTGCCGCTTCCAGAGCAGTGAGTAGGGTCGGATCGAACAGACCTCCCGTTTCGGCAGCCAGTAGCCATGCTTGTTCTAATACTTGCCAAAGCAAACGTGAGACAGTGACCCAGCGGCCTGGCTGTACATTCAAACGAGAAAGTTCGCTGCTGCGGTCGAATCGAGTCATGCAGGCTTCGGCGGCAGCAAACATATCTTCTGCCTGTTGTAAAAGTTGGCGAGCGTGGGGCTCATCTTCATGTTCCAGCCAGATCACAATCTCGCTACCCATGGCGCGGAAGGTATGTTCATGCAGGTGTTCGAGGTCGTTTTCCATGTCTGAACTCCAGTTTGTTAGGTATAACTGGTAATTTTGTAATTACCAGTTGCTAACCTTAGCGCGAGGACCTCGATCTCCTACGCACAGGGGAGGTAAAGGTTGATTGTTGCTGCACCACACGAGTGGCCGTTGGTTGCGGGGTGATGGTTGGCGACGGTGTATCGGTTGGGGCAGCAGTATCAGTTGGTGCCACTGTATCTGTCGGCACTACCCGCGCTGGCAACTTGGACTGTGCGGCTGCCGTCGGCGTCGATGTCGGTAGAACCGCGGCCACTTCTGCCGCAGTCGGCGGCAGCATGAGGGTCGGAATCGGCTGTAGATCCAGCGCATTGGTGTCCAAGGTGGGCGCTTCATCAGCGACATGGTCAGCCTTGATTGTTTCTATTCGGTTAATCATCAGGGCACCTACGCCAGTTGCAGCCAGACTACCAGTGATCAGCAGCGTCTGCAGCCAGGGCGAGGATCCTTTTGTTCTGTTTGCTCTCGACTGCTGTGCAGTCGATGAGCTCGTGTTTCGTGGTGGTTGTGATGTTGATGGCATATCAATTAGCCTCCCTCATGTTCAGTTTCTTCCTGCTCGCCCGACCGACTCAGCGAGCTTTGCGTTGATGTCTGCTGATCTTTTAGTTGCTGTTCCAAAAGATTGACGCGTTCTTGCAGCGCATTATTCTCAGCCTGTAACGAACTGAGTGTCGGTGAAGTTGGATCAGGTTGATCAATCAACTGAAAAATAGTTTCATTTGCTTTTTGGATCTGGGTGCGATAGGTGCTCTCACGATTTTGCATTTCGGTTAATGTTTGGCGCAATTGACTATTTTCTTCTTGTAACGCCTGCAGATTCCCTGGATCAGCAGAAACCTGAAATGCACCAAAACTCCAAATCATTAAAGCGACGAGGCCGGTCAGCATCGTTGCCATCAGTAGAAATTTCAGTCGGTTATGATTACTCTTCATGCGATTTTCTCCTCAACTCTCTATGCCCAAACGTCATTCGGCTAACCATTTGTTCCGCTAGTATAGACGGAAAATGACAGTCCTATGTTAAGGCAACGCTAAGAGATTCTTGGGTGATTTGTGATCTCGTTACCCATTACAGGTGACAGTCACGCGTTATCGTTTCGTGCTCGACAAGTCTTTCAAGTCATTCGTGACTGTCACCTGGTTAGCTTTAGGATAGCGAAACAATCAAAAGAAATTGTCAAGGGTTGGTGAGGAGATGATGAGAAGCGGATCAGTAGGACAGTAGGACCGCAGAGTTGCACTGTCTTACTGTCCTACTGTCCACTGATTTACTGACGTGCTGTTCAAGGCACGCGTACCTGGCCAATCGACACACCTGCGTCTTCCAGGTTAACTTTGAGGCGATCCATGGTCTGGCGGTCGTAGAGGCCAATTTCGATGCGGTAAACGCCAGATGGGGCATTCGGAGGCAAAGTAAGGGTGTGATGATCGTGGATGATCTGCCCTTGTTGCCAGGTGGTCGTGGGCTGTTGACCTTGGAGGGGCGATTCGTCGATCTGGGCCCAAACAGCCTCCGGCGGCAGCAATAGGTGAACGAAGACGACATAGTCCTGTGAGAGCGTTTGCAGCGAGCGCCAGGTCAAGTTCACAGTGAGTGATTCGCCAGGGGCAAGGCGCGTGCGGTCGAGTTGATAGTCGATCAGTTCAATCTGGTCGTCAAAGTTGATCGCCAGTAGCGAGCCATCGGCGGCACGCCTCTCACGTATGGGGATCGAGCCGAGCAGCAGATGGTCCCCTTCCTGGCTGGGTAACCGTTGTCCACTCTGATAGTCGTAGACGCCGATCTCGATCTGCAAAGGGCTGAAGGCGGGAACTGAAAGTGGAATTTGCAGCGTATGCGCGTCTGGAACGAGCGCATTCATCTGCATGGCATGGGTTGGTAGACTGCCGCCTGCTGGGAATGAGTCACTCTGCGCCTGGACGATACCATTTTCGTCAAGCAGGTGGACAAAGATGCTGTAATCTTGCATCATCGGTTGCAGAGCGCTCCAGTAGAGGGTGACGGTCCAAGGTTCGCCAGCCGCCGCGCTCTCGTGGCTGAGCGCATAACCATGCAGGTGCAGAACATCGCCAAAGCTCACATCCAGAGGTCGTTGGATAGCAGTGTTGCTAGCCAGTGTAGCAGGTGGTCGGTAAGCCGGAGCGATCCAACGCCAGGGAGCAATCAGCGCAGGAACCAAGAGTGCCAGGGTTAAGGCGGAGGCAACTGTTTGCTGGAGACGTGCGGGAATCCAGGCAAGAATTCCATAGGCCAACAACAGACTCACAGCGCTCAATGCAGGGAAAAGCAGTCGCCCTTGCGGATAGTTGATCTGCGCCCAACGTAGCACCATGGCAACCACCACTACAATCCAAAGCAGCAATAGCAGCAACGACACTCCACCGATCTGGTGCCATAGTCGTCGTATGCGGAAAAGTAGACCGGTAACTCCTACCAAACACAAAATCGTGTAAGCGGTGTACAGCCAAGTATCCATGCTGACATTGAACCAGCCAAAGACGCCCCAAAAGGAGCGCCAGACACCCGGCAGCAGTGACACAATTTCGTGCCAGCTCAGCGGTTGATCGCGGCCAGGCAGCACCGCTGTCAGTAGCGCAATCGCCAACGGATCACCCCACAACCGCCAATTGCGCCAATACCACCAAAGTGAAATACTGCCGGCGACCAAGGCGACAAGTCCACCCATACGGAATAGGGTAGCGAGGGGTGAGGGGTGAGGAGTGAGGGAGCTATCAGAGCCCCGAGCGTCAGCGAGGGGTTTATTGTGTTTCTTCGAATCCCCTTGCTGACGCGCAGGGCTCTGAAGTGCAAGTACAACTAACACTATCGCCGCCAGCCCCGACATGGCTAGACCGCTCACCTTGCTCAGGGCAGCGATACCGAGAGTCACGCCGAGTCCGAGCAACGTTGGGGTAGAAGGTAAAGTCGCGGCTTTCCAGTGTTTGTTCACTATCCAAAGGAGCAACCATAGGCCGATCGTGGTGCAACAAGTAACCAGTGTGTCGTTGCTGATCGAGGCGGAGATGAAGAGAAACTGGGGATTCAAGGCAACCAGTACTGCGGCCAGCCAAGCGATACTAGGGGCAGCCGGGAAGAGCAAACGTGCCAACCGCCATGTGAAATAGACAGTAACCGCGCCCAGAAGGACGGAGAAAAGACGCACAATATGTGCTGCCAAAACCACACCCTGCCAGGGCCAATTTTCCCAGGGGCCGTGGGCCACTATGTTCTTGTTGTCAAGTGCAGCAGCGTTACCGACATTGGCATGGGGATTGTAACGAATCACGGTGGCGGCATTGTCGGTGGGAATGGGAGCAGTGAGCAGTGCGCCGAGTAGGTAGTAGAGCGGCGGCTGAGCACCCTCCTGCTGCCAGGGTGCATTGCCAACGTCGGCTGGTTCGGGCAAACCTTTGCCTTCGGCCAGCCAGCGCACCAGTTCGTAATGCCATACCTCGTCGGGCGCTTCAAAAAGCGGGTTGACAATCGTGTAGCTGCTGGCTAAAAGAACAAAGATCGCCAGCAGCCAGGCAATCGCCGGAACTCGTCTGCCCAAAACTCGCATCACAGAGTCGCTAATGAGATCTTCTTTCCTTCAACCATGCTGCGGGTCACGGCTTCGGTGAAGATCATATATTTCAGACCATCACCGAAGCTGGTGTGGGTAATCGGCTCCAAGCCACGGATGGCGTTGACAAACTCTTCCTCTACCCGCCAGCCACCCCTTTCTGCTTCGGGGATGGGGATTTCGGCCAGGGCGCTGTCACCTCGTTTGGCCCCGTAGAGTTTGCCGCCGACAAAGCGTAGCGTGCCTGCGCTGCCAAAGAGCCAAGCACCATCCGGATCGCCCAACCCCGAAACGGCGGAGACCGTGATATTGGCCTGTGCGCCACAGGCCAACTCTGCAATGATAGTGACATGTTCGGGCACCTGGGCTGGACGTTTGGTGCCTGTTTGCGTATCGAGGCGCATCTTGACAAAGCTCTTGCCCATCGCCATCACACTCGTCGCCTCGCCTACCCAACGCAGCAACGCCTCGTACCAGATGCCCATCGACATGATGTTGTAGCCGCTCAGGTCGAAATCCTGGCGCCAGTGTAGGGGTGTGTCGGGATTGAGAAAGGGACCACCGCCAGCCCGAATGTCGATGGCGAGCAAGTCACCCAGAAAACCTTCCTTGATTAGGCGCTGGATGGTACGGTCTACGCCCAGCGAATAGGGCGAAGGCACAATCTGTGCCGTCAAATGCGGATTGGCCACGGAAGCAGCCAACATCGAACGTGCCTCGGCCACATTGCGTGACATACGCGCCTCGCAGAGCACATGTTTGCCCGCCTTCAAGGCCGCCACAGTGATCGGTTCGTGCATGTAGGGCCAGGTGCCAATCACAATGGCATTCGTATCCGGTGCGGCGATCAGTTCCCACCAATGCTCGTAGACCGTAGGAATGTTGAATTGCTGCGCCACCCGCTCCGAAGATCCTCGGCTGCGGTTACACACGCTGACGATTTCCACACCAGCCTGCGCTTGCAGACCGGGGATATGTTTGGAAGTCGTGTTCGCACCCGCACCAATAACTCCAACACGAATCGTTTCTGTGCTCATGGATGATAGCTCCCTTATTGTCCCATCGGGACACCTGACTTTAGACTCAATCGTTCGCCATTTTGCAGCACGGCAATCGGTTGATGAGCCGCCTGCGCCAATCTCACAAACTCATCTGGCGCAACGGTGTTGAACTCAAACATGTCATAATGACAGGGGATGACGATTTTGGCCTGAATGGCTTTGGCCAACTGCACCGCCTCAGCAGCATTGAGATTGCCAGCCACCCCTCGCGCCGGGTCACGTCCATTGATTGGCAACATAGCGACGTCAATGGGTTGAGTAAAATGGTCGGTCATTCCCTCGTACATAACCGTGTCGCCGCTGTGATAGAGTGTAAAACCACCTACCTCAACGATGTAACCCACATATTTGTGCTCGCCTGCGACATCGGTTTCAAGCTGTTCGTGTGCTGCTGGAATCGCTCGCAAGCTGAATGGTCCCACCGTCACCCGCTCATCCACGCTGATCGGTGTCAGCCGTTCAGGCGCTACCCCCAATCGCTCCGCCGCAAAGGCTTGATTCGCCCGTGGCACGATGACGGTTAGCCGTGGGTTCACCTGCAGCAACGGAATCAGCGTCTCGCCATCCAAATGATCGGTGTGATTATGCGTCGAAGTCACCCCATCAACAAAGTTGAGCAACTCCGGTGCAATCACTCGCTCGGTCATGCGCACGTGCGGCTTGTTCGTGCTGGCGTACTTCTTCGTGAGCGAGTCAGAGAGGTAGGGATCGAGCAGCAGGTGGGCGTTGTTGTACTGCACGAGGAATCCACTCTGCCCCAACCACCAGAGGTTTAGTTGTCCAGGAGAACGACTATTCGATATATCGTTCAGTAAAGCTTCATTTGCAAGCAGTGGTTGTTTCATGGAGTTTGGCTAGTCATGACGATAGCGGTTTGCAGTAACGGACGCTTACAGAAAACATTGTAACTCGGATGGAAAGGAACCCGGATCTCAAATTTTTCAAAATCTGCTCCTATTATTCTATAAGCGCCGATTTCGCGAGCTAAATCCGTTCAATCCGCTCCCAAAAATCCGTTGGCAGCGCGCACCATCTTCACGCCCGCCACCATGTTTGCCAACTTCTCCTTGGCCGCCCAGCGCGCAGTTTGGCTCAGGCCACAATCCGGCGCAAAGGAGAGTTTATCCGCAGGGGCATATTGCAGACAGAGGCGCACACGGCGGGCGATCTCCTCAGGAGTTTCAATGTAGTAACTCTTGACATCTACAATACCCACCGCCACCCGATGTGACTGGGCAATCTGCTCGATAATGGCGATCTCACTAAACTCCCTAGAGGCCATTTCGAGATGAAACTCGTCCACCGTCATCTGCAAGAAGGCGGGAAACATCGGCGCATACTCACGTTTGCCCACTGCTCGCCCCTTGTAGTTGCCAAAACAAAGATGGGTCGAGAGCAAACAGTGCCCCACCGCTGGCTCGACCGTGCGGTTGAAGATCTCTACAAAACGTTTGGTGTCGGATTTGTAGGCATAACAGGACATCGACGGCTCATCCACTGTGATCTCATTACAGCCAGCCGCAACCAGATCGGCAAGTTCCTGGCGCACGATTGGAATCAATGCTTCGGTCAGCGCCCAACGATCGGAGTATTGCTGATTGGTCAACAGACGACCGCTCAACGTGTAGGGGCCAGGAACGCTGGCTTTGAGCGTAAAACCCGGCGGAGCCAACCGTTGCAGGCGCTGAAACTCTTCGACTACGCCCAATCCCTTTGGTGCGTTGATTTCACCAACGACCATGTGTTTGCCCCGCTGGTCATGGGCAGGTGGCCCAAAGGCGCGCCGTGTCGGCTCCGGCTCGCCCAAGCCGTGCAAATAGCCATAGAAGGAAAGATTGAAGTCCAGCCGTGTCTGCTCGCCATCAGTGATCACATCCAGGCCAGCCGCAACCTGATCGTGAATGGCACAGATCACTGCATCTTCCTGCATTTCCCTAATCTCGTCGGAGCCAAATTGATCAAGATGTTGGCTGGTATACTCCAGCCAGGAGGGAAAGGGATAACTGCCAATAACAGTAGTACGTAAGGGTGGAATATTAATCATAGTTTACATTGCTATTTGAGCAAAAGATCTATCCGAACTTTATAGATTCATAGCTCGTCCATTTTTATCATCTCACAGAGAAATCCAATAGTCTGACTGTCATTCTTAAGAGCAAAACAATCATAGTATCCATCTCCCCATCCAGACATAAATGCAACTAAATAAGGATGACCTGGATCATTAAGTTGTGCAATCTGATTAGTGTCAAGTTGTTGTTGAATCAATGAAGCAGAATGGTGAACATATGTATTTACGTAGCCAGGAATACTGGCATTCTTCAATATCTCATTTGCAGTTCGACCGCTTCCCAACGCTTCGATTCTTTATGGAGCGATAGCCGCCCATGATGGCGTTGACCACATAACCATCATAGAAGCGTCTCCATCGGCTGTTTGCCGCTGTCCCAGGCGTTGAGCATGTCGTTAAACATCTCGACATAACCAAGCGCGCCGACTTCATCACCCACGGGGAAGAGCCAACCGGTTTCGCCTTCGGCCTTTTCCGCCACGTAGCCCTGTTCGCCCTTGGCGGTGAACATGTCGAAGCCGGTGCGCAGCCAATGATTGAGCCAGATCGTACCTTCGGTGCCGGAGACTTCGTCGCGCAGGTCCATGCCGCCACGGAAGGTCCAACTGACCTCAAATTGGCCAATCGCACCGCTGGCGTATTTGACCAAGCCGACTGCACTATCCTCGGCTTCAATCGGATGCACCTGCGTGTCGGCCCAGCACATCACCTCGACCGGACGTACATCTTTGCCGATAAAGTTACGGCTGATCTCGATGCAGTGACAGCCCATATCGACAATTGCTCCGCCGCCTGACATCTCCTTGTTCCAGAACCAATCGCTGTGTGGGCCGGGATGGGTCTCACGCGAGCGCGCCCAGAGCACTTTGCCTAAGGCTCCGTTGCGGGTCGATTTGATGGCCTTAAGCGTTTTGGGTGTGTAGACCAGGTCTTCGAGATAACCGGCAAAGACGCCCGCCTTCTCGACTGTGTCCAACATCCGTTTGGCTTCGGCGGCGCTACGGGCTAACGGCTTGGTGCAGAGGATCGCCTTGCCCGCCTTGGCCGCCAACATCACCGCCTCCTCGTGCATCGAGTTGGGCAGGCCGATCACGACCACGTCAGTGTCGGGGTCATTGATCGCTTCAGCCATGTTGGTGGTGTACTTGGGAATGTTCCAATCGACAGCAAACTTCTTGACCCGCTCTTCTGAACGCGAATAGACGACGCTGACCTGGTCACGGCTGCGATGACCGTGTAGCACCATCGTGTAAAACATGCCGATCAGTCCTGCGCCGAGCATGGTGATTTTGTGCATAGTGGACTCCTTTGTTCATTATGATTCTAACATTCTTTGTCATCCTCGCCTCGTCAGCCCCGCATAGCCCCACGCCAGCGCCAATACAATCACTCCATAGACCACCTGCTGGATCGCCTGCCCGACATTGAGAAAAGTGAGCATTGAGTTGAGCACGCTCAGAATCAGCGCGCCGAGGATCGTCCCGGTGTAACTGCCGACGCCGCCGAAGATCGAGGTTCCGCCAATCACAGCGGCGGCGACCGAGGGCAGCAGAAAGGCACCAGCGAGTTGCAGATCGACTGCACCCGTGCGTCCCGCCAATAAAATGCCGCTAATCGAACCAAGGATGCCCGCCACGATATACGCCGTAATCCTCACTTGCCAGACACGCACCCCGGCCAGCCGCACTGCTACTTCATTATCGCCAATCGCATACAGCAGCCGTCCCCAACCCGTACGACGCAGAAGCCAGATCAGCACGACTGCCACCAACGCCCAAACTACCACGCTGTAGGGAATCCGATTGCCAAAGAAGGAGCCGCCGCCCATCTCTTTGAGCATTGGCGCTACCTGCGTCGAGCCTTGCAGGATAGTCTGCGTCCACGAGGTAAACAGCCCCAGAATGATACCGGACATGGCTAGGGTCATGATCAGCGGATTGACCCGGAAAACTGCGATGCCTACGCCGTTGATGCTGCCGGTGATCAACCCCACCACAATTCCGAGTAAGATTGCAACGACCGCCCCATTCGGCGATTGATTGGCCGCAACGTAAGCCGAACCGGTGGCGATCATCGTCACTGAGAGGTCGATGCCGCCGGTGAGCATGAGGATGGTCTGTGCGCCAGCCAGAATACCCAGCGGTGCCGCTTGCAACAGCGTGCTACGGATGCCACTGACCGAAAGATAGCCTGGTTCGATAGCTGTCGTGAAGAACACTAGCAACAGTAACACCCCCACCAACACCACGGCGGGATTATCGATGATGCTGCGCTGTAGTCGTTCTGCAAAGCGGCGATTGTCTGGGGCAGAGAAAGTCGATTGGCTCATGCTGCACGCTCCCGGTATAGCGGCAACCAACCCGCCGACCATCATGACGCCTGCAATTAATACGCCTTGAATGACCTGGGCGTTGTTGGCCAGGATGCCCATCGCCGTCAAAATCGGGTTTAGCATAATTAGAATAATTCCCGTTGCTACCACACCGAGGACCGAGCCGGTACCGCCATTCAGTGCCACGCCGCCGAGGACAATCGCAGCCACACTGTTCAAGGTAGCATTGGCACCTACACTAAAACGTGGATCGCCCGTCCCCGTGATTGCCACCGTAGCCAATCCAGCCAGCGCTACATCGCTCCGCCCACGGCAAAAGAAGCAATTCCGGCACGGCGCACATCCAACCCAGCCAACCGTGCCGCTATGTTACTGCTGCCAATTGCATACATCGACAAGCCGATCCGCTGCGGCGCGACAGTATAAAGACGAGAAGGGCAGGGGATGATCATCATCCTGATCGGAACCAGAGCCGCCAATGCCAGTGGTTGAACCGGTGAAGAGCCAGCGAAACTCGGGTGCCGTCCCGCCACTCCGGCGAAGGCATCCACAGCGCCAACCCTGACCAGACATAACTCGTCGCCAGCGTCACCACGATATCAGGCACATTCGATAGCGTAATCTACGTAGCCCACCTGGCAGCAGCGCAATCAGCGCAATCGTCGCCAGCGAGATCAGAATGACAACTGCCAGCGGTTGTTCATCCATAAAGCGGGCAGCAATCGTGTTGGTCAGCAGCAGCAGCGCCTAACGAGAGATCCACCCCGCCTGCGATCACAATGATGGCCTGACCAATAGCCAGATAGACCAGTGGCAAGCTGTTCTTGCTGACCGACGAGATCTGAAACGGGCCAAATTTGGGAATGAGCGTGGTATACCAGGAGCAATACAGCCGAGCAGCCAAAACGCCGATCACCCAGCCGTTGCGGGTGAAATTACGCCACCACCCATTGCTTCGCATTACTCGATTTTGGCGATTCATCACAGCAGATGTCATACGGGTATCCGAAAGTTCAGGCGTCCCGAGGGGACGGTGAGACGGCTTTGTGCAGGCCGGGCGCCGTGAGCAGGATGATTCGGGCAGTTGCGGCGACTTGTTCATCGACAATTTGTCCGCCATGCATGATCAGCACCCGATCACAGACGAGCGGGATCTCGGCCAGTTCGCTGGTGTAGAGCAGGATGGCTGCACCGTTGGCGGCAAGTTCGCGCAGCAAAGCGTAAATATCACGCTTAGTTTGGATGTCGATGCCACGGGTCGGATCGTAACAGAGCAAAGTACGGAAACCAGCCACCAACCAGCGCCCAATCACAACCTTCTGCTGATTGCCGCCGGAGAGCCGTCGCACTTGTGAAGCGGCCCGAGTATCAATCGAGAGTTTGCCAATCGCCTCGGTCACGCGCTGCGGCTCGTCGCTCGGGATGCCCAGCCAGCGTTGGATATTGTGAAAAAGCGGTGTTGCCAAGTTGTGACGCACCGATTGACTGGGCAAAAGTGCAACCAGTCGGTCACCAGGAACCAGAACCACCCCCTCTTGCACAGCGTCATAGGGCGAACGGAAATGGCGTACACGCCCACCAACCGACAATTCGCCATCTGTCGGTGAGCGCTGGCCGGAGAGCAGTTCAAAAAGCCGCTCCTGTCCTTGTCCCTCTAGTGCGACCAGCCCTAAGATTTCACCAACACGAATCGAAAAAGAGACGTCACGTACAAGATGGCGTGAAGTGAGCGCACGCGCTTCAAACGCCACAGCGCCAGCATCGTGCCGATTGCTGTCCGAGCCTCTGCTGGCAATTGCAGTAGCCGGTGCGCCGAGCATGGCTTCCACCAACTTATGCTCGTTGGCTGTTGCCATCTCAAGCACAGCCACATCATGACCGTCACGCAAGATCGTGGCACGGTCGCAAATGTGCAGCACCTCGGCCAGGCGATGGGTAATCAACACCGCCGAGCGGCCTTGTGACTTCCACTCGCGCAACAATGCAAAGATCCGTTCTGCCTGATCCGCCGTGAGGGCGGCAGTAATCTCATCGAGCAGAAGCACTTGCGGCTCACGCGCCACAGCACGCGCCAGATCGACCATGCGCAGCGTGTCCAGCGGCAGTTCACGGATTAGCAAATTTTGGTCGAGATCACCGAGATCGAAGGTTTCCAGCCAGCGGGTAAATTTCGCAGCATCGATCTGGCTGAGACGTAGATTCTGTTCAACAGTCAGGTCGGGTATGAGGGCAGGATCTTGAAAGACGGTGGCAATGCCCGCTTGGATGGCGTCGGCAGGCGCACGAAAGCGCACAGTCTGCCCCGCTACCTGCACCTCGCCACGATCGGCAGCTTGCACACCCGCCAGAATCTTGACCAACGTACTTTTGCCAGCGCCGTTGGCCCCCAGCAGTGCATGAATTTCGCCAGCCTGTACCGAAAAATCCACCGATTTCAGGGCGATCACGGGGCCATAGGATTTAGCAACTTTGCGAGTAACCAATAGCGGGTGCGGTTCAGTCATGAGAAGTCAACTTCGTTCAGAGCAGGATTTATATTGAGGAAGTGTTCAGTAGGACAGTAGGACAGTAGGACAGTAAATACGGGACTGCCACTGTCCTACTGTTTCACTGACCTACTATCAAACTACTCGCCCGGGGCCTTGCAGGCAGAGACGTCTGCGCTACCCTTATAATGGGTGTAGGGTTCGATGTTGATGTAGGTGCTCCAGCCGGGTTGTTGGTCGGCGGCATAGAGCGTCTTCAAGGTTTCAACATCATCATTGGCGAAGACCTTGGGCGTGAGCAGGATGGTGTGCTCTGGATTCTTGCCTGTCAGTGCATCCAAGGCGATGGAGAGGCCGACAGCACCGATGGCAGGCGGGTTGGTCACAGCAGCACCGACCAGCCCCTTGTCCTTCAGTTCGATCAATTGTTTGATGAAGCCGTTGTTGTCGGCACCAACAATCGGAACATAGGGCTTATTGGCGGCAGTGAATTGCTCCACTGCCGGATAGTCGATGCCCGAGGTCCAGATGCCATCGATCTGCTTGGTGGTGATCAGGTCGAGGGTTTGCTGGGCACCGGTAGAAGGATCCCAGCCAGTGAAGGTAGAGGCTTCGACCTTGATGTCGGGATAGTTCTTGCGGGCTGCTTCAAAGCCATTGTGCCGATCAGTGTCGGCAGGAACGCCGTCAATGCCACGCATTTCGGCAACGTTACCCTTGCCGCCCATCTGCTTAAAGAGCCAATCTGCACCGAGTTGGGCGTAGGCGGTCTGGTCGTTGGTTACGACATAGGCACCTTCTGCGGTGACTGCCTGGTCAACGGCCACCACGACGATCCCCTGGGCAATCGCCGATTCGAGCACTGCGTTCAAGCCTTCGCGGTCGGTCGGATTAAGAACGATCGCATCGACACCTTGCGAAATGAGACCTTCCAGATCAGCGATCTGTTCGGTCGGGCCACCATTGCGGTTGACAACCACGACCTTGCTAACCAACCCACTGGCAGTTGCTTCGGCCTTGATGGCGCAAATCATCTGTTCGCGCCAGCCATTGCCAACCAGGGTATTGCTCACGCCGATGACGAAATCACTGGTTTTGGCGGGAGCGGCGGCACTGTCACCACTGCTAGCAGCAGGTGCGGCGCTACCACCACCGGCGGGTGGTGCGACACAAGCACTCGCAAGCAGTGCTAGGGCTACAAGAACTCCTAAGACAAAGGTAAACTTTGACTGTTGTTTCATGTGTTCTCCTTCAGTACATTTTTCAACAACTTTCAACAACGTTTGGTAGGTATCACAAAAGGGAATGGGTGAGGCGTACAGGGATTTTACTTGTCTGGTGAAAAATATGCAAAGATGCTACAATAAGGGTATGAAATCACCATTTCCTGGGATGGATCCCTATCTTGAACATCCCACATTGTGGGCAGATGTCCATGATCGGCTGATTGCAGCAACTGCAGATGCTCTCGTGCCGATGCTCGCTCCCAAATATTACGTGGGAATGCAACGCTTTGCTTATTTGTTACTGGCAGGCGATAAAAGCTATTTGGGCAAACCAGATGTGATTGTTGGGCTGCTAGAGCGTCCCTCATCCAACTGGATGCCGACTGTTTCGACATCGAGTAGTGGAGCATCTGTACTGGATGTCGAAGTGCCCGTGAGCGAGGAAATGGATGAAAGTTATCTTGAAGTGCGCGAGGTGCAGACAAACAAACTGGTCACAGTGATCGAAATCCTTTCTCCAGTGAACAAATCACATCCCGAAGGTCGTGAGGAGTACATCGAGAAGCGTAATCGCATCTTGAACACTCGTACGAATCTGGTCGAGATTGACCTATTGCGTGGCGGCCAACCTATGACCGTTTATGGCGGTGATATTTCATATGACTACCGGATTCTGATCAGCCCTGGTTGGCGTCGACCGCGCGCCCAACTCTACGGCTTCAACCTACGCCAGCCGATTCCTGACTTTCCCCTTCCTTTGTTACCCAAAGACGAACAACCTACTGTGCCGCTCAATAAGATTCTACACGATCTCTATACTCGTGCCCGCTTTGATTTACGGCTAGATTACTCAGTACCACCCACACCTCCACTTTCAGACGAAGATGCGACGTGGGCAGTAGAGCTAATTGCGCACAGAAAACCCCAAGATTGATAAACCAATCCATTCATTATTTATTCTTCCTTTCTATTCTTTGCAAGAGGATTTAACATGTCTGTCGCGTTTTCTTATCTAGCATCTATTGAACAAATACTCCAACGCATCGCTTCTACACAACTTGATTCAGTCGAACAGGCTGCCGAAATCTGTGCCTACTCGATTGCCAACGGCGGATTGGTCCATCTCTTTGGCACCGGCCACTCTCGTATGATGATCGAGGAGATCTTTCCTCGGCATGGCAGTTTTCCTGGCTTTCACTCGATTGTGGAACTCTCCCTCACCTTTCACAATCAGGTCGTCGGGTCGAATGGACAGCGACAGGCGATGTTTTTGGAACACATCGAGGGGCTGAGCAAGGCGATCCTGCGCAACTTTGTCCTTTCTGAACCGGACAGCTTCATCATCTTTTCCAACAGTGGTGTCAACGAAGTAGTCGTTGACATGGCAATTGAGGTAAAGAAACTGGGATTGCCCTTGATTGCACTCGTCTCGGTTGATCATTGCACCCAATCGGCAGCCAAACATAGCTCTGGCAAAAAGCTGATTGACCTGGCCGATGTCATTCTCGACAACTGCGTTCCTGCTGGCGACGCTTTGGTCACGATTCCAGGATTGGACGACCCGGTTGGCCCCGGCTCAACCGTGGGTGCGGCAACCGTTGTCAACATGCTCAAGGTAGCGGTGGCGGAGAAGCTCACACAACTCGGTAAGCCACCCAAGGTACTTACCAGCAGCTACTTTATCGGTGCCGAGGAATCGAAAAAGCGCTTTGACGAATCCTACGATGAATATCGCCGAGGGTTGGTGCGGGCGTTAGGCGGGAAATGACAGGATGAAGGGATGGCAAGATGACAAGATGAAATACACGGAAGCTAAGTTTTTCGGTAGAGGGTAGACCTGTCATTCTAAGCGAGAGCCTTTTCGAACGAAGAATCTTGCAGGGCAGACCGACCAAGATTCTTCGTCGCAAACAGCCGCTCCTCAGAATGACAAATACCGATGAACATAATTTACAGCGTAATGAATGTAATCCGAAAGTAATCCTGTTCATCTTGCCATCTTGTCCAAATTACTCGAAAAGAGGCTCGATCATGTTTGTAGTCATCGGCACCGTGACCGCCGACCTGATGGTGTGCAGCGAGGTGGCGCTAGCGAACCTAGGCGGTGATGGTTTTCGC
This sequence comes from Caldilineaceae bacterium, assembly GCA_046328715.1. Classification (GTDB taxonomy): domain Bacteria; phylum Chloroflexota; class Anaerolineae; order Caldilineales; family Caldilineaceae; genus JAXLWB01. The sequence continues at coordinate 36,615 of JAXLWB010000006.1, forward strand.
AGCAGCAATCTGGTCTTTACTGACGCGCCTATAAATATCTCGATGGGTGGCAATGGCGGCAACAGTGCATACGCACTTGCGGCACTGGGCGTACCGACTGCCTTGTGTGGAGCCGTAGGACAGGATTTGCTTGGAAATGCACTGGTTGATTGGTTGAAGGAGCGAGGAGTTGATTTGCGTGGGTTACTACGCAGTGCAAACGAAGCCACCTCCAGTTCGACCATTATTATGACCGATTCGGCAAACCAAGTCGTTTTCCATCATTTGGGCGCAACCAGAGCGGCTGCCTTCGAGGATTTTCCCGATGCGCTCTTTGCCGAAGCCAGTGTCCTTTTGGTCAGCAGTTTCTCACTGATGCCCAAGTTACGGACAGGTGGATTTGCTCATGCCCTCCGCCATGTGAAACAAGCGGGCGGCATCACGGCACTGGATGTCGGTCCCGCAATCGGCGAGCCAGTCACCCTACAGGAATTGCTGCCCCTAATATCCGATGTAGATTATCTATTGGCAAACACGCACGAACTGGTAGTATTAACTAATGCCACAAGTTGGCAGAACGGAGCCAAACAGGCATTGGCTGCCGGTATACGTCAGTTAGTGATCAAACAAGGAGCGGCAGGTTCCGCACTTTGGACGGAGAGCCAACAAATTCATGTACCTGCCTTCAAAGTGGCAAGCAACATCTCGGTTGGGGCAGGCGATTCGTTCAACGCCGGCTTCCTGTACGGCGTGCAACAGGGGTGGTCTTGGGAGCAAGCCCTACGTTTTGGCAATGCGACCGCCGCCCTGGTTGTCTCCGGTTCAAGAGGAATTCTCGATTCGCCCACACTTCAACAAGTAGAAAGTTTTCTCCATGCTCAACCCTAGATTGCCCCGGCTATTCGCGACGTAACGCTTCGATTGGATCGAGGCGGGCAGCTTGGGTGGCAGGATAGTAGCCGAAGAAGATGCCGACGGAGGCCGAGGCCAGAAAGGCCAAAGGCAGCGACATTGGCACAATTTGGGTACGCATTCCTCCCACCTGACCAAAGATATACGAGCCAATCACCCCCGCAACCAAGCCGACCAGACCACCGACCAGACTCAACATCACGGCTTCGATCAAAAACTGCAACTTGACATCCCATGGACGAGCACCCAATGCCTGACGTAGACCGATCTCCCGTGTACGCTCGGTGACACTGACGAGCATGATGTTCATAATGCCAATGCCGCCGACCACCAGCGACACACCTGCCACCCAACCAAGTAGGCTACGAAAGGCCGCGGTGGTCGAAGCGCGCGCATTGATGATGTCCTGTTGGGTACTCACACTAAAGTTAGGGCTAGCTGGATCGACATTACGCCGAATCGCCATCAAGTTTGTAACCTGTTGAATCACATCGGACATCGCATCCTTGCTGGTTGCCTTGACCAGTATCATTCGGACCTGATTGCCACCAACCCGGCTTTGTGTGAATTTCTTAAAGAGGGTGGTGACTGGAATGTAGATGAGGCCATCGTTATCAGTGGAGTTAACCACGCCTTGTTGCGCCATCACGCCGACAATTTCAAAGCTGGTCGAGCCGATACGCACTTGTTGGCCAATGGGATCGCTGCCACTAAAAAGATTGTTGGCGATACCATAGCCTATTACCGCAACACGCTTGGCGTCTGCCGTCTCTTGTGTGCTAAAGAAGCGACCACTGCCAACTTTGTAATCGCGCACGCTCGGGAAGTCAGCTGTCGTACCGACGATGGAGACACTGGTCATGGTTGTGCCATCTTGGCGCACATCCTGAGTCGTGTTCTGTTGCACGGTGACACCGCTGATACCTTGTACGCCACTGGCGATGGCGGCAATATCCGAATATTGAAAGGCAGAATTAGCACCGGGCGCGCCACCAGCACCCCGATCTCCCCCGCCGAAGCCGCCAGCAAATCCACCGCCGCCTTGCGGGCGCACGCCACCAAAGGCACGAAAGGGCGTGACCATGATCAGGTTGGCCCCCAGCCCGTTGATCTGATCGGAGATGGCAGCCTCGGCCCCAGCACTCACCGCCAGCATAATGATCACTGCCGCCACGCCGATAATGATGCCAAGCGTGGTTAGAAATGAGCGCAGCTTATTGAGCGTAATCCCTTCCCAGGCAGTGCGAAAGGTATTGGCAAAGCTCATGCCATGTTCCTGCTTGGCGATTTGCACGGTACTTCGCTGCGGGCGTGCCAGGGTCTGTTGTAATGTGTTGCTAACCATCGTTCCTCCGAAACATCAACTCGCTGCTTTACTAGCCCTCTTCTACGCAAAACAGTACGTCAGATCAGTTTTCGTAGGTGCGAGCTTTTAGCCGCACGGCGTAGGTCATGCCGAGAACGTTCGGTTACAAACCACACCTACGAAGACCAAAAATGCTTAACTTAATGGCAGCGACTTCTACAATGCTATAACGCTTTCATCTTGCAGAATCGGTTGACTTGGCGGCACAATCACGCCGTCGCGCACGGTGATTACACGTTCGGCGTGTTTGGCCCGTTCGGGATCGTGGGTCACCATGACGATAGTAACCCGTTGGCTGTGCAGTCGATGCAAAATTGCCATCACCTCTTCGCTGGAGTGACTATCAAGGTTACCTGTTGGCTCGTCTGCCATCAAAATGGCGGGTTCGTTGATCAGGGCACGGGCAATGGCGACGCTTAGCTGTTGTCCGCCCGAAAGCTTGGTGGGCGTATGGTAAAGACGCTCGCCCAGTCCAACCGAATTTAACACTGCCGCCGCTCGTCGCTGCAACTGTGCTTCGGGCAAGCGCTGAAAGCCATTGTACATCATCGGCAACATGACATTTTTCAGGGCCGTGGCACGTGGCAGCAAGTTAAAGGATTGAAAGACAAAGCCGATCTTGCGATTGCGCACGCTGGCCAATTGCTCCTTATTCAAACGGCTCACATCCTCACCATCTAGAACGTAAAGACCACTGGTGGGCCGATCCAGACAGCCGAGGATGTTCATCAGGGTCGATTTACCGGAGCCAGACGGTCCCATGATGGCCACAAATTCGCCACGCTGGATCTGAAGGTCAACATTGCGCAGCGCATGGACTTGCGCATCACCCTCACCGTAAATCTTGTTCAGTTTCGCAATCTCGATCACGTTATTAGACATAGTAAATTGTTCATCTAATCAGCACCCAGGGAAGTGATGGTGCAGGTTGCAAGTTGCAGGCGGCAGGTGCAGATCTCTCATTCACCATTCACAGTTAGCCATTCACAATTAACCATTTTCAAGTTAGGGCGTCGTGCCAGTTTGGTTTTGTGAAGGACCAGATTGGGTCTGGGTATTGCCCGTGCTGACGGTTTCACCCTCGTCCACGCCAGAGCGGATTTCGGCACTAACCGCATCTTTGATGCCCATTTCAACTGGACGCATCTCTAATTCGTTGTTAGCATCGACCACAAAGACGGCATAGGAACCTGGAGCCAGTTCACGCAGTGCTTGGACCGGTACCAGAACTGCATTCTGAGCCGTACCAGCGACGACTTCTACCTGCGCATTCATGCCATAGAGCAATGTGGAAGGATACTGACTCATATTGATCGTCGCCCAAACCTGGCCCACAGCTGCCCCGTTCACCGTAACCATTGATGGATCTACCCGCACCACCGTGCCGTTGAAGGTGAGGTTGGGATAGGCATCAAAGATGATATTCACCGGGTCGTTAGCGGCCACACTGCCAATATCCAACTCATCGATCCAAAATTGTACCTGTGCCGAATCTGCTGCGGCGATCGTAATAGCGGGAGCGGTGCTTGCCTGCGTTCCCATTTGCAGATTGACCGCAGTCACCGTGCCGGTGATAGGCGAGGTGATGATCGTACCATCCAAGTCGTTCATGGCGCTGTCCAACTCTTCCTTGGCCTGCTGCACACCGAGATTGGCAGTTTCGAGCTGATCCTTGTCAGGTCCATTGACGAGCGCATCCAGTTGCGCCTGTGCCTGTTCAACTTGAGCTTGTCGTTGCTGAAGGGTCAGCGCATCGGGTGCGGATTGGAGGTCATTGAGCGTTTGTTGGGCCTGGGCCACCTTGGAGCGTGCTGCGGTAATTGAGGAAGGATCGGCAGCGGCAACAGTAATGTTATATTGGGCCAACGCTTTTTCATACTCGATCGTGGCGTTTTGTAGATCGGCAGATTGCTGCGTTGTGCCGATATCCGAACGCCAGGAGATTTTATTGTAGGCCGATTGGGCTTGTTGGAGCGTGACCTGGGCAGCCTTTAAGGAGCTTTCTGCTACGGTCTTTTCGTCGGCAGAGGCACCGTTCACCAATTTGTTCAAAGCTTGCTGGGCACTGAGTAGATCATCCTTGGCCGCAGCCAGTTGTTCGGTAGTGGCACCATCGGTCGCCGTTTTGAGGTTGAGTTGGGCCGAGGCAAGGTTAGCTTTGGCAGCCGCGATGTCGCTTGTGCTGGGAGCAAGCGCAACCACCTGAAGTTGTGCTTTGCGTAGATTGATCCCTCCCTGGACAATTTGGGCACGAATCGTGCTGTCATCAATCGTTGCCAGTGTTTGTCCAGCAGCCACATGATCCCCAGGCTTGACCAATACTTGAGTTACTTTGCCACTGGAACCGAAAGCGAGATTTAGCGGATCAGCGGCAACTAGATTGCCGACTCCACTCACGGTAACCGTCAAATTGCCGCGGCGGGCCTTAGCCGTTGCAGGTTGCTGTGTCGCTTGTTGAGTGACCACAGGTTGCGGCTTCAGGTAGGTGATGTAACCATAGTAGCCTGCACCACCAGCCACGAGCAAAAGAATAAGTGTAATCCAGACCCAGCGCCAACGTCTGCGAGGTTTGAGGTCGACGGATAGGTCATCTTGAAGTTCATACATTCTCAATCCTACTCTCTCTAGCCATTATTGGGCGGATCGATCGGTGAGGAGCTTAATCAATGGCGTCATCAAAAATCCTCCTCGTCCACCCTGGCGTTGACCACCTTGACCGCCCTGACCGTTCTGGCGATCTTGAGGGATGTTGATTCCCAACTCTTTGAGGCGTGCCTGACGTTGTTCGGGCGTCATGCTTTGCAACTCCTGGCGCAACTTGGTGCGTTCATCTTCGCTCATATTTGCGAATGGCCCACCTTGGCCGTTTTGATTGAAGCCGCCCTGGCCAAAATTCTGTGGCAGGTCCACACCGTTCGCCTTCGCCCAATCGGTCAGCGAGGTAAAGGTAAGTTTCATGGCGACGATTTCATTCATCTGCTCGGGTGTCATCGCCTTTTCTATCGATTTGTAGACTGCGTTGCGTTCACTGGCATTTTGAATCGAACCACTTTGAATGCCTTGCCAGAGGGGCAATAATTTCTTGGCCTGGTCTGGCGTGATTTTGTTGTTGCCTTCTTCCAACTTCATGGTCCCCAGTTGGAGTTGCATTGTGGTAGGCAGCGCACTGTCGTAGGTGTTGGTCAGATAGGCGCTTTGAAACGGTGCAAAGCCACCGCCACCAAAATTATTCTGACCGTTTCCACCTTGACCGCCGCTGTTTTGACTGCTGGCAACGGCAGGCTGGCTGGCAGTTGACTGGCCACTATCGGATTGTGAGCTTCCCCCGCCACAGCCAGCCAGCAACAGCAAAGAACCCACTGCAATTGCGACCATCCATTGTTTGTTCATAGTTTCCTCGGATTATCTACACTCATTATTTCTTGCTTGCCAAACCGATGCCCTGCAAAAGAAGCGAAGCGATACTTCTCAAACAATTTTCAATCCTTCTGGCAACCGCAGGTTTGCGCAACCCATTTGCTGTAGAAGGCATATTGCTCCTAGCTTGATCGTATGCGATACAAGCCGATTGAACTTTAAATCTACCTAATAGTGGTTTTAGCCCAAGCTTATCCAGGTGAGAATAAAGGAGCCACCTGACCGGGCAGATTGAGGGTGCAAAGTCAGTCGCTCGGCTACATGCCAATATACCAACTTTGTGTTTAGAAATTGTAAAGAGATGATTGGGGCAAAATGAGAGGGAAAACAAGGTGCAGGTTGCAATGTTACTTTGCAACCTGCACCTTGTTACTTACTCGGACTGCAAAATCGGATGATAATAGGTCGCTGCAAGGGCCAAGAGTGCAGCTAGGGCCAACATGCCTGGGGCGAGTAAGGGTTTGCCCCGCCCAGACCTTTGAGTACCAGATCTAGCCCGGCAGTGCTAGGCTTAATTTCCAGGGCAAAGTTGACGTTTTCCTCAACGTGTTCGAAGACGCCAAACAAACTGCCGACAAAGTTCAAAATCATCACCCAGCGCAGAATGGTCACATTCCGTCGCATTGGCTTAAAGTAAAAGAGCCCTAAAGCGATCAGTCCCAGCCCACACAGCACAAACGGTATCAGTTGAAGCGGACTGTCCCAATGTTTGGTGAAGGCCAACTCAGCGATGGTTCCGATGCTGAGAAAGGTCGCCAACCCGAGCAGAAAGACGCGCAGCCGTTTCAGGATAATCTCTGAACTCATTGTGCCTCCAGATACCCCTTTGCAGCGGCAGCTTCATCGGCAGTGACCAGAGTTGCCAACTTGGTCAGGAAGGCGTCATTCGAGGCATAGGGGCGACCCGCGATCAACTCCTGTGCCTTGGCATCATCCACACCAGGAAGTTGCTTGAGCGTGTCGGCATCGGCATCGTTGACGCTGACCGGCACATAGACATACTTTTCATATTCGGCGACCTGGGCCTCATCGACATATTTACCGATCTCACGACGGAACTGCAAGATGCTGGTGTAGGGGCGATATTCCTGGAACTCGCGCACCATGCGGTTGCCAAAGCCAGGAATAGCAGCCAGCAATTCGTCGCCAGTGACCGTGTTCAGATTGAGTTTGGTCATGGTAGCTGCGGCAGTTGTGCTGTCACTGCCACTGGTGGTCGTGATCGCCGAGGTGTCGGCTGGAACGGTCGTTGCTGTATCAGCCGGGGCCGGGGTTGCGGTCGCTGCACTTTGTGTGCTGGTTTGGCTGCTGGCCTGATCGGCTGGAGCAGTCGTGGTTGTACTATTGGTCGAACAGGCTACGAGGGTTGCAGCCACAAGTAGAGAAGCGATGAACGCTCCTGATTTACTGGTTAGGTGTCTCATTATAGTTTTTCCTTTTACCTTGTAATTACAGAACAAACCCCAGCCTAACCCTCCCCAACTGCGGGGAGAGGACTGTCACGAGACGGATTGTATTATCTCTGCTATCCACCAAGCTGAATCCGCTCCGTGACAGTCCCCTCCCTTACCAGGGGAGGGCTAGGGTGGGGTTGGTCGTTATCTGCTTTGTTATGGGCCAGCGCTGGCGATCACCTTTTGCGGTCGTTTGCGCCGTTTCCAAGCTTTGTCGATGATGGCAACGATGGCGATCACCGCAGTGATCGGCAAAAGTGTCTGGGTAAAGCCAGCAAGCCCACGGAATCCGAATGCCTGTCCGCCTCGCCTGCCCTCGAATCCTCTCCCTTCAAACTCTCGGTTCGGGCGGAACTCACGATTGGTCGAACCGCCAGCGTCGTTGCTGCGCAATTCTCCAAAACGTGGCGAGAAGCCTTGCGTCGAGGAACTTCGTTGACCGAGTGCATAGGTTACTCCCACGACAAGCATGGCGGCGGCAAGAATGATCACAATACGTATAATGGTCTTCATACAAACTCTCCTGCTGGACGGATGTTTTTTGTTTTGCTCCGTTTGGTACCAGTCAACGGCTGCCAGAGATAGCGGCTAAAGGCACTGGTGATCCATCCCCAACTGAGCGCCAGGTGCAAGCCAACCAGCCAACTGATCAGTTCCGTCGAGGAATGATGAAGTCCTCGCCAGTAGAAGTTACGTCCAATCTCAATGCCGATCTGCGGCAAAGCAGCTTCGGAGATGAGGATGCCACTTGCGACCACGATCACCATATCGATGAAGAGCAGCAGATCGACAAAGTAGCGGATACGCTGAATTGTCGGTAGCCGGCTCACAATTTTACGCGTAAGTGCTACAATCCATTGCCAATGCAAGAGCAGGTGGTAGACTAACGCACCGCCTAGGACAATGCCCAACCACTCGTGAATCGGAATCCCGGTGAAACGAGTGTTCATGTCGATGATGAACATCAGAAAGAGCGCAATGTCCACTCCGAAATTCTTCAGCGTCTCACTCAAACGAAAGCGCGAGTGTAATTTAGAAACCTTTGTTGCAACCGCCATTCGTCAACCCATCTCCTTTACACAATCTACCTCATGCATGAGTACATCAACGACTTATTTGCCGTCTTTACTTGTGATATGAGCATTCTACAAAAGAAATGTACAGAACTTTTGGGCAGATTGTTTAGGAATTGTGAAGAAAAGCACAAAATACAATACTCTCTTTCGTTTAGTGCCCAGTTGGGTTTCTGTGTCATACATCACACCTTGCCCTATCTTCACACTACAGCGCCTTCCTCTTACATGATGATAAAATCGCTTTAATTTTTGCCTAACAATTCAGCACTTGAATAAGTGCAAGGCTCATGAATCGTTATACTGATGCTCTGCAGTAAGCAACACATTTCAAACCGCAAACACTGTCATTTACCGGTAGCTGCTAGTATAAACACAAAACGCAAAGCAATTATAAAGGATGTCGTATGTTGAAAATTAGTAGTCTGCAAAATTCTACCACCGTCAGCAAGACAGGACACTTCAACGCCAGGAAACAATCATCCACTTCGCTCACCTATGTTCGTGTCAGTGTTTTGGGAATTTTGTACTGGGTTGCGCTTTGTAGTGCGCTCGTTTTTGCGGCGTGCACTGCGGGAGAGCAAAAGAGTGGTGCAGCCAAGGTCGATGCCTGTACCGTTGTCGTAAAGAGCGACGCCGCAGCAGTGCTGGGTGAACCGGTGAAAGATGCCGAACATGGCATCTTGGAGCACGAAGGCGACGATAGCTCGGCAGACATTTCCCATTGTGTTTATCGCGCCGTAGCTGATGGCTCGGGTAAATCAGTAGAACTCATGATTCGTCATGCGCCATTTGACGAAAATACGCCAGAGTCCATCGACCAAGTCCGCAAAGCGGTGGAACAGATGGGCAAGACGCCACAAGCGATTGATGGCATCGGCGACACTACCTTTTGGGATGGCGAAACTCTACACACCTTCCAAGGAGCGCGCTACTATCTGATGATTAGTGTTCGTGGCCTGGGAAACGAGAGTGCAGCTTTGGAACAAGCCAAGATGATTGCGCAGAAAACGTTGAATGTGCTTTAGGAGACACTGCCTTTTCAGTTCGCCTGGGCTTGTGCAAGCACAATCGTAAAGGTTGATCCAACGCCAACCTCCGATTCCGCACGAATGGTGCCGCCGTGGGCTTCGACAATGGCTCGGGCAATCGCCAAGCCTAAGCCTGATTCTCCCTGTTCGCTACGTTGACGAGATTTGTCGGAGCGGTAGAAGCGGTCAAAGATGTGGGCTAGATCGTCGGAAGCGATGCCCGCACCGCTGTCGTGGACTTGCAGTTGAATGTGATGATCTTCCGGGATCGCAGAGAGGACGATCTCCCCTGTTGACGTATAGCGCAATGCATTGGCGACCAAGTTGTTGAGCACCTGGGTCATGCGTTCGGTATCAATGTTGATGGAGGGCAACCCCTCGGCTGCGTCGATACGTAACTCAATCCCTTGTTGCTCTGCCTGCATCACATAGGCTAGCCCTGTCCGTTCGAGCAGCGCTTTGGGATCGACAGGCCGTCGATTCAGCCGTAGCTCTCCAGCATCGGCCAGGGAAAGGGTACGCAAATCTTCAACCAGATGTTGCAAATGGATCACCTCTTCGTGCATGATGCCGAAGAGTTTGGCTGAACCTGCCAGCGTCTCATCCTTGAGACCTTCAGTGTAACCACGCAGAATCGCCAGCGGCGTACGCAGATCGTGGGCGATGTCGGCAGTCATCTGTTTACGGATCTGACTGGCTTGGGCTAGATCGCTACTCATCCGATTAAAGGAAGCAGCCAGCCGACCGATTTCATCCTTGGTATGGACGTTGACCTGCGTTCCCAACTGTCCATTCGCCACCGCTTGGGTGGCAGCCGTCAATTCACGAACGGGGCGCATAAAGGTCCGTGCAAAGAGTGCCCCCAGACTTAACGCCAGCAGGCCAGCAATTAGTGCGCTCAAACCACTGGCCTGTCGCACATTACTGAGAAAGCTACTTTCGGCAGAGGCGCGCATCTCCCGCTGCTCATTGTTAGCCGATTCGCCTTCGATATAGAGCGTTCCGATTTGCTGATTGTTGGCGAGAATAGGCGTGCCGGGACCGTCATCCCTTTCCGTAAACCGTGAACCGATCTGTGAAGCATCAATGTTAAAGACAATTTTATCGTCACCATCGACCACGGTCATACGCGAACTATGAATCGCCAGTGTACGATTGCGCCCCATGATCTGCCCCACGCCCAACCAGTTGTCATGCTGTACAAAATATTCGCTCAGCGCATCGGCAATCACATCGGTATCGCGCAGCGTGACAAAGCGGTCGAATTCCTGGCGCGTGCGCAGCGTTGTAAAGGTGGCAACCAGTACCGCCCCTACAACGCCAATAAAGACAAATGCCAGAATTAGTTTCGTTGCGACAGAGTTCATAAAAGTGGAAAAGGGGAAGAGTAGCAAAGTGGCAAAGTAAAATAAAGGGCAAGCAATGAATTTACTTTGCTACTCTGCAACTCTTCTGCCTATTACTCATTGTCTTGCAAATCGATAGCCCATGCCGTAAACCGTCTGTACATAGCGCGGATTGCTGGGATCGGCCTCAATTTTGGTGCGCAGGTTACGAATATGTACATCAATCGTGCGTTCGTAGCCCTCATAGGCGTCGCCGCCAATCTGTTCCAATAAGTCGAGCCGCGAAAAGGCCCGCCCCGGTGCAGACATCAAGGCCGCTAAGACCTGAAATTCGGACGGAGTCAAGTCCACCAGGCGTGTACCCACTTTGACGATATGTCCATCGCGGTCGACCTCGATCTCGCCTGCACGCAGCGTGTTGGAGCCTTGATGATCGGCTTGCATCCGGCGCAGCACTGCGCGTACGCGTGCAATCACCGAACGTACACTAAAAGGTTTGGTGATATAATCATCGGCACCTAACTCAAGTCCAAGCACTTCGTCGGTCTCTTCGACCTTGGCTGTTAACATAATCACAGGCGTCTTCGATTCCTTGCGCAGCGCCTGCATAAACTCGTAGCCGCCCATCTCTGGCATCATCAGATCGAGCAGGATCAGGTCCGGTTTCTCGTAACGGGCCACAAAGATCGCCTCGCGGCCATTGGCAGCCTCGACCACGCGGTACCCTTCCTGTTCCAGGTAAATGCGCAACATCTCGCGCAATTTACGTTCATCATCGACCAACAAAATCGTCTGTGCCATAGCCTTAGCCTAACAAAACTCTGTTCAGAAAATGTGAAGGAGTCGTGAAGGGAATGTGTGCAGTGAAGAAGGAGTGACAGGATGAGTTTATGTCATCTCGTCACGAAACCGCCTCGTCAATCGCTTGTTCGAGCGTTAACCCCTGCCCCACTTGCCAGGCGCTCTGAAAAACGGTTGGATCGAGTTGCGCCGTGGCTGCTTCCAAGGTCTGTTGATAGAGATTGCGCACGTCGGTCTGCGGTTCCAACTGGTGATCGGTTAGGATGCGATTGGCTGCGGCCAATAGAACAGTGGTGCGCTTGGCATCTGCCTGATCTAACAAGAGCAACGACGCCACACCAATAATAGCATAGGCGAGCATTTGCTTGTCGCCCACCTGACGCAACAACGCCAATGCCTCATGATAATAGGGATAGGCTGCAGCATATTCTTTCATACGCGCTGCAATCTCCCCTAAATTATAGAGCGAAATACCGATGCCCAGTCTGTTATTCAACTGTCGATAATGTGCTAGTCCCTCCAGAAAGAGATCCCTGGCCCGAGCGAACATACCCATTTCTGCATAGATTCCTGCCATGTTCAGTGTGACCAAAGCAATACCCTTCTTGTCGTTTAGCTCGAGTTTCAGTTGCAAGCTCTGCTCCAGGTAGCGCAATGATCGCTCGAAATCACGCTCCTCCTGGGCCGTGATGCCAAGGTTGTTGAGGGCAGCCGAAATACCGACCTTTTCGCCGATTTCACGAAAGTTGGTCAAGGCGGCTTCATATAACGTTCTTGCCCTGGCATGTTCGCCTCGAAAGCGTACCAGATTGGCCAGATTGTTCATCGTGCTAGCGACTTGAGCTTTGGCCCCAAGCTGTTCCAAACGTTCCAATGCCTGCTGAAAATAACGATAAGAAGCCTCATATTCCCCTTGTTCATAATGGACTCGTCCCAGCACCTGGATGGCGGTAGCATACGTTTCCTTCAACTGTTGTTCGCCAGCCAATGTCAGAGATTGATTGAGCACCTCCTTGGCTTGTGCATACTCGCCCATGTTGTGATAGGCAACACCCAGATCATTCAAAGCTTCACAGAGTGAGGACAGGGCCGCAGCCTCGTTGAGCAAAGTTCGAGCGCGCAACAACCATTCCAATGCTTGCGGATAGTTGCCACGACTGGTATGCAGACTGCCAATGATCTGGGCAAAGCGCCCCGCCATCACGCTATCGCCAGCCTCTTCCGCCAAGACCAGACCTTGCTGGCTTACCTGTTCCGATTCGTCCCATTCGCCCATCCGTTTGCGCAAAGTTGCCATTTGCCAGCGAATCTCCATCTGTTCGCTAGGAGGCTCACTCAGCGTTAACAGACGTTGGTAATAACTGATCGCTGCGCTGTTGGCATAGGAGGCCTGCGCCGTTTGCGCAGCCGATCGCAAATAACTACGCTCCTTGTCAACCACACCAGCCTGGCCAAAGTGCCACGCCAGGTCAGCATAGTGGGGCGAGAGTTCACCTGTATACACCTGCTCAATCGCCTGCCCCAATTGTAGATGGAGCAGGATACGCTGCTCTTGTTGGAGTTCGGCCAGAATGCCTTCGCGCAGTTTGTCATGATTGAACTGCCAGCGCAGCCCGCCATCGACCAATTCGAGCACTGCAGCATTGACACAATCGGTCAGCCACTGTTCTAAATCGCTGTCGGGTGCCAGATGGCGTAACAAGAGCAAGTCTAAACGACGTCCTGCTACCGCAGCCAAATCGAGCAGCGGTCGATCCCAAGCTGGAATACGCCCCAATCGGCGTTGCACCAACTGGAGAATGCCACCCGCGCGCACCTGTTCCGGCAAGTCCATCTGACTTACTTGATCCAGGCTTCCAGCCTCTTGCGCCAAGGAGCGCATAACTTCGACCACAAAGAAAGCGTTTCCTTCGCTCTGGCGCTCTAGGAATTCGAGCAGATGTGTCTGTCGCCCGTCAGCACCCAGAATGGCTGCGCTCAAGCGAGCGATTGCGTCAGCAGACAGTCGTTCAAGGTGGAGGGTTTGCATCAGCGGCAAACGTTGGGCCAAATGGAGATCTTCATCCTGGCGATAGCTTGCCAGCAACAGAATCGGTTGACCACTGGTTTGTTGATTGAGCCAGTTTAGCAGTTGCAAACTGTTTTCGTCACACCATTGTAGATCTTCCAGCAAAAAGAGCAGCGGTTGCTGGCTTGCTGTTCGCCCGACCAATTCAGCTACGGTGGTCAAGAGTCGGGTCTGGGCTGCCTTGGGTTCCAGCAGTGGAGCACTGGGAATCGACCGTTGCAGCAACTTCTCCAGATCAGGGATAAGTGGATGCAAGACCGCAGCCTCGAGATCTTCCACTGGGGCCAGCAGGACAAGATGGCGCAGACTTTCCCGCCAAAGTTGATAGCTGGCACCGCCATCACTCACCGCCTGTCCACGCAGTACGACCATGCCTTTGACCAGTGCTTGGGTGCGCGTCTCTTGCAACAGTCGGCTCTTGCCAATGCCACTTTCGCCGCCCACCAGCCAGTTGCTTCCTTGTCGTTGAATCGCCAATTCTACTGCCTGGGTTAACGTCGCCACTTCTCGGTCTCGCCCCACGAGTGGCGCAGTCTGCAAGAAACTTTCGCGAGTCGAAGTGCTTTCACTAGATGTGGTGCGCCCCAACGCACGGTGCAAGTCGCTGCGCACCCGATTGGCGTCTTGATAGCGCTCCGCTGGGTCTTTGGCCAACAGATGTTGCAGAATTTCGATCAGCGGCGGATCAATTTCGACATAAGCGAAGTCAGCTTCTTGACTGAGGATCGCTTGTGCTAGGTTCGGCATCTCGGCAAAAGGATGCCAACCAGCCAGCAACTCATAGGCCAGCACGCCCACAGCAAAGAGATCGGAAGCGACCGAGGCAACGCCGCCCCGTAACAATTCTGGAGCCAGATAGCCGATCGTCCCCGCCCGGCCTTCAACCCTGCCTTCCAGCGTCGCTAAGCCAAAATCGACCACCTTGACTGTCTGTCCTGCCAACAGCACATTGCCCGGTTTGAGGTCACGGTGAATAATGCCGCGTCGATGGACATAGGCCAATGCAGAGAGCAGTTGTGAAAGGAGGTCAATCTTTTGGGCCGTATCCAGAAATTGGCCTGCACTGAGGATGGAACGAGGCTGTGCCACCAATTCCATAGTAAAGAAGGGCTGCAAGTGGTCGAAGCCGTAGTCGCTGACTGTAATGATATGTGGATGGCGTAGTCCAGCAAGCGCCTGAAATTCATTGGCCAGGGCAAGGCGCAAACGCACCTGCGACTCCGACGGCGCGAAGTCGGTTTGCAATCGTTTAAGTGCTACCAGCTCATCGCTCAAACGGTCGAGCGCACGGTAGACGGTCCCCATCCCCCCTGCTCCGATCCGTTCGCCGAGGAGATAGCGGTGGCCAATCAAAGTTTTGGTCATGGTTCAAAGTTGAAGAGTGGCAGAGTTGAAAAGTGGCAAAGTTTGAAAGATACAATTGCGCTCTTCAACTTTGCCGCTTTTCAACTCTTCTCTACTTTTCTGTCACCCGCCAGAGTTCAAAGAGCACTTCACGATTACGTTGAGCAAAAGTTTTTTCCAACTTGGCGCTTTGCCCTAAATGTTCCACGGCTTGTAAGAAGGCTTCTCGACGGCCCACAAACACCGTTCGTTGCGGAGCGCGCAGCAGATATACATTATCGGGGTTTTGCAGAAAAGGTGCAAGGCGATCCTGAAAAGCCGGGTCGGGCTGCTGGAGCGATTCGTAACCGAAGATCTCAATCGGTCGCACCGTACCTTCACTTAGATAGCGAACGGTGGCATCCATCCCCCAATCCAAGGCAATCGGTGCACCCATGCCATTGTAACGCAAATCATAGGCGAGGTGGTAGCTGGCATCCGAATGGTCGCCCAGCCCACCGCTTTGCGAGAGTACTTGGTGATAGCGGAGAGTATTGCTCAGATCTATACAGAACCAAAACATCAGGAGAATGGCGACCAGAATTCTATAGTCACCAATTCGTAATTCGTACAAAGCGATACCGACCAGACCATAGAGTAGCGGTTGCAACAAGGCATAGTGAGTGACAAATAGTCCACTCACGGTAAAGAGGCTGGCCATAAAGGCACAAAGCAGCAGAACGAGCGGAGCAAACAGGAAACGCCAATTGCGCAGGGTTGCCATAACTAGGATTCCAGCCACGAGCCACGGTGCCAGCCAATCGCTGAAGACACCGCCAAGGTAATCGAATTGATTACCCTGCAAGATCTGAACAATTTGACGCGCACGCACCAAAAAATTACTCGCGAGATCCAGGTTATTGACGCCGTAATAGCTCTGCGTCAAGTTGCCTCCCACACTGAACAGGGTGCCACCTGTCTGCCAGTTGAAGAGAAGCAGGGGGGAGAGGCCAAGAAGGAAAGCGGGAAGAGCAAGAAACAGAGATTGCGGAATTCGGATTGCGGATTGCGGATTCTTGGGGGGGCCAATGATCTGCCTTGCTTCCCACCTCCCCACGCCGCCAGCGCCCCATTTGCTAAAAATCAAATAGCTCAACACTAACGCCCAAAACGGCACAATCACCCAGACCGCCAGCAATTTTGCGTAGATGGCGAGTCCCGAGGCAAAGGCTGCCTGGACGAGCGAAACAGGATGTCCTCGGCGCAGCCAGCATAGACCCTGCCAGATTGCCCACAGACAGAGCGGCTGAGTGAGGTTGGTGACGAAGATACCTTGCCGACTCCAAAAGATGAAGGTAGGAGAGATGGCAAGCAAGGTAACAACCGCCAATGCCGCAACGTGGGAGAGCCTTCGCCAGGCTTCATCTTCCTTCCTGGTTGTCCACCAATCGATCCATTCAGTCACGACTTGCTCTAGCAACAGCAACGTGCCCAACCCAGTTAGCACAGAAAGGATGCGTAGATTGGGTACGCCTACACCGGTCAGTTTGAGGAAAGGCAAGGCGAGATAGACATTGAGTGCGCCAATATAATCCTGTACCATGAGGGGCAGAGAAATGCCGAAGAACGGAACAGTAGCGCCACGAAAGGCAGTAATCGGTGCGCCGCTCAACAATTCCAGGGCGTTGACTCCTGCTTCTTTTGCTTCGTCGTAGTGGAGACCGGGAAGACCTAATTGGCTACAAGTGAGGACGAGATAAAGTAGAAGCGTAGCGATACGCCAAAGACGCAGGGTACGGGGCGGCATGTCATCCCTTCATATCAATGGGCAAGCAAGTAAACCTCGCTCACCATACTCTGATAGTTATGGCCGCTGGCGTAGATACGAATGTTGTTGATACGGGCCGGAGGCGTTCCACGGCTTTTCCAGAGTTGGATCAAGTCCTCTGATTCGAAGGTGTACCATTCTCCTTGGCGCACACGGACCACCCGTCCACTGTCGTTACTCGTAGGCGGCGGGAAGGGCGTCCCCGGCTCTAAGTCGCGATAGTAAAAACCGTACCCCCATTTGATCTCTTTACCATAAACGTCGGTAAAGTTGATCTCCGCTCGCACTGGATATTCCGACGCCTGTTGGCCCGCACCTGGCAAACTTTGGAAGAGAATCTTGACATCCATCTGCAAAACCAACGAGTCAAGCGCCTGCACGTCGCGGTTGATGTTTTGTGTGATGCCAATGTCACTGTGACCGTCGGCATTCAATTCACTGAAATAAGCAACCTGGCGGCCATCGCCTTCGACGTAGGTGACCTCTCCTGGGAAGACAACATTTTCGGCGGGTCCGGCAGTCCAGGCATCGTCTACCGGTGGCGTAAACGATCCGTTCAACACCCAATTCTGCTCCGCCGAAGCAAGCGTCGTGACAGCCTCATCGTTGCCGATCTGAACCGTCTGGTTCTGTTCGATGGTGCTCTCGCTACCGTCGTTGAGCGTCAATTCGGCCCTGCCACTGCGAATCTGCAACTCTGTTCGGTCACCATTCACCGAAACGTGATAGCTGCCATTTTCCATGCGTACTAGCCCTTGCGGCGTACGCACATCGACACGCAATGGGCGAACTTCACTGCTATTGCTCAGGATGCGCACCTGACCGCTGCTCATTTTCAACCGCACATAGTAGGGTTCCGGGCTGGAGGTAAAGAAAGGACGCCGCAGACGCTCAATATCTACATCCGTATCCGAATAGATTTGCAGACTGCCGAGCACCTGTTGCGTGGTTTCGCTGACAAAGGAAAGCGTTCCTTGCGCTGCGCCATCCATCGAAACAATGCGCATTCCTTCGCTCACCGTGCTCTGCGCGTCGCGTACCCAAATCGGCTCCGAGCGCGAATTGAGGTAGAGCAGCACCTTGCCCGTCGTGCGCGTAATCGCCGAGAGTTGGGCATCTTGGGTAACAGTCGCATAACGTAATGTATAGCTGACCGCCAACGGCAACGTAATAACCAGAAAACAGAAAATAGCAAAGCTGACGAGCATCACGATCCATGCCAGCCGTTCTGGACTTTCGCGCCATTTGGCTGCTTTACTGCGCAGCCGGGATTGATAAGTATCTGTGGGTTGCGATAGTTCTGTACTGCTCAATGCGGCCTTGTCTCCCCAGAGTTCAATTACGAATTGCAAATTGCGAGGTATGTTTGCCATCCAGCTTTTTATGCTGAGCCACTACTCGCCATTCTTAGTCGGATTTTTTCGAGCCAGTAACTGGCGTCCCGATCGTAAGGCTGGACGGCCAGGGCTTGCTCAAAATATTTAAGGGCCAGTGGCAAATTGCCTTGCTCTTTATAGATCAGGGCGATTTGGTAGTGCGCATTCGGGGTGGATGGATCAACTTCCAGTGCCCGCTGAAAGGAGCGAATCGCCTCAGCCTGTTGCTTGGGACCTGAGAGTTCCAGGCGGCCCAGTTGTGCGGCCCCCAAGTTCAGCCAGAGCATCACATTCTGTGGGTTCGCTTCGCTAGCCACTTCCAATACGCGAACTGCACGATTCCATTTACGCTGTAAAATATAGGCCCCACCTAAGTTGATCGCCACGTCCGGGTGTTTCGGAACCTTGGCATGAAGAGGTAGCAGCATGCGTAACGCCTCTTCTGGCCGATTTTCAGCCAAAAAACGAGCACTTTGTGCCAGCGTCTGGCGGAATTCTTCGCTTTCTTCAAAGGCAATTGAATCGTTCATAATACCATCACAGCAACCCCACCCTAACCCTCCCCTGATATGGAGGGAACAGTGAAGGGGAGGATAACGTATTTTCTTTTGTCCACCTAACCAAATTCGTCCCGTAGTAGTACCCTCCCTGTTTCGGGGAGGGTTAGGGTGGGGTCATCACCAGCCACAGGATAAACGAAAGTGAGACCATACTTAACAAGGTACTCACAAAAATGTCGGTTGCCACCAATTCGGGAGCGGCGTCAAACTCCGTGGCCACTACCGAGGTAATCACCGCAGTCGGCATCGAAGATTGAATGATCATGACGCTCTGCTCCACTTGAGTGACCCCTAGCAGACGACAAATGCCCCAGGCAACCAGGGGACCGATCAACAAACGGATGGCGACACTGCGAAAGACAAGCGCCGGACTGTGCCACTTGAAGTTGGTGCGCAATTGTACACCCAGCACAATCAACATGAGCGGAATTGCAGCATCCGCCAGTAGATCAATAGAACGAAAAAGCGCAGTCGGCAGTTCCCATTGCATGCGGTTAAAGAGCAAACCAAGCACTGCAGCATAGAGCATCGGCGCTTTGAGTGCTTCACGAAAGGCAGCCGGAAGCGACATCCGCCCTGAAGAAGCCACCACAATCCCCAACGTATTGCCCAGAAAGGAGACTGTGATGTAGTAGATCGCAGCCAGCGCTAAGCCAGCCTCGCCAAAGGCAAAATGGCAGATAGGCATACCCATGTTGCCATTGTTACTCATGGCACTGGTAAGCACAACGGCAGCCCGCTCGCGCCGACTGAGCCCTGCACTCAATAACCAACTGATCAAACCTGTGGTTACCATCACACTCGCGGCAACCGTTGCCAAGAGTCGGAGTGTTGCCCAATCAAACTGGGTCGTATACAGGCTACGGAAGATCAGCGAAGGTGTGCCCAGATAGAAGACCGTACGTCCCAACGTTCGATGATCTACTTTCAACAGCGTGGCCAACAAGACACCAGCCGCAGCCACTAAAAAGACTGGCAACACCGTTTCAGTGAAGATCGGTAATAGTGCGCTGATCATTCGTCACGCACCGTTTCCGAAGCATCGGCATCATCGACTGCCACATTGTGAAAGACTTCGTAGGCGTCCAAGGTCGGCGCGAAAAACTCAACGACGTACTCGTTTGGGACCCCCATCGGCTGCGAAATCTCGTCAAGCAAGGCCCGCACAAAGGCACGCCGTTTCGAAGTACGGATCTGGCGCATCTCCTCTCCCCACAGGAGTAAAGTGCCGTACAACCCTTCGGCGGTGTAATGCAGATCAAGTTTACCAACAGTCGCTGGCTGCTGTTCAGCGTCTAGCTGTTCCAGGTCATACAGTGCGTACTGTTCAGAACTGGCGGTACGTACCAAGCGTCGTAACTTCAAATTCACACGGGGCTGCTTTCTGTTAAGGGAAAGAGAGCAGAAGATAGGAGGCAAGTGGCAGAGAATTTATTCTGCAACCTGCATCTTGCCTCCTGCCCCTACCTCATTCGTCCTCTAAATCATCATCGATGTTATCTTCAGGATTCTCGTCTTCGAGATCAAAACCATCCCAATCGTCGTCATCATCATTCTCGAATTCATCGTCCTCAAGCTCATCCTCGATAAGCTCGTCGTCCCTTTCCTCGGACCAGCGATCCCAGAGCGTTTCGTTGTCGGCGCTGAGTTCGTCTTCTATATCTAGTTCGTCGTCATCTTCCAACTCCGACTCGGCAGCCGCCATATCATTGTCAGCTTCGACCATAGCCGCCACCTCAGAAAGGAAGAGCATCTCATCCAGTGCTTCCTCGGCCGCTTGTGCCTCTTCGCTTTCACTGCCCGCAGCCACATGGCGGAGCGCAGTACGCGCCTGCTTGCCCCCAATCCGCCCGAGCGCATAGATTGAAGAGAGGCGAACGGTCTGCTCCTCATCGGCGAGTAAACCGATCAACTCGGTCACTGCGGCCTTGTTTTCAAGCTCGCCACAGGCAATCGCTGCCTCAGCACGCATTGCAGGATCAGGATTTTGTAGTTCAGTCTGCGCCATTTTGCGCCAGTGCAGATCGTAGCTGCGTCCCATGGCACGCAAGGAGCTTAAGCGCAACTCCTCGTAAGGCGAATAGTAGGCTTCCTCAATCAGTTGACGCAGACCTTCATCGCTTGAAAACGCCACACTCTCCAAGGCACGACAGCGTACAAGCAGCGGCTGCGATTCATCCTCCAACGCCTCAAAGAGCGATTGTTGTACACGCATCGCTAAAGCGGGTGCCAATTCTTCCAATTCGCCTAAATAGATGTAAGACCCCAAAGCCGCAGCCGCAGCGGCCTGTACTTCAGCATCCGGATCCCGCTGGAGCATTTGGATATAGGGGCCGATCAGATCTTCTGACTCATCTTCCCACAATCCTTCGACCGCCAGACGACGTATGGTAGCGTTTTCATCGCGCAAAGCGATGCGCAGAAAATCACTCGGGGCGAGTTGCAATTCATCTTGGGCCGTCTCGACCACTTGCTCGATGACGCTGATACGCAACGCCACTGGTAGCTTCGGCCAGCGCGACCAAACAAATTCCACATCGGAGCGAGTGAGATCCGACAGCGAAAACAGATCCATCACGGTCACTTCATCTGGCGTTTTTTCGAACTTGGCAAAGAGCTCCTGTACCGAGAGCGGCGTACCTAGCTGCTCGATCGATTCGGCGTCATCGCCCATATTGTGCTCATATAACCATTGTTGCGCCGGGTTAAGCCCGGAGATAGGCGGCGGCGCTTCAGGTATGTTTTTTGGCCTTCCTTCTGGCTTGGGTCGGCGGTGTTTTGCATTTTGTGTCATAGCAAATTTACTCCCAGCGGAATGCGTAGACAGGACCAGGGGCACTGACCACTGTATTACCAGCTGTTGTATCGATCACTTCCACGTACCAACGCCACTGCCGATCAAATCCAGCGGGCGTGTAGGCACACAAATTCGTGTCCAGATTCCAAAGTGTATCGGTTGCAGGACGCACCTGCTCTAATATCCAAGTCACGATTGGGCTGCCTGCCCCATCTGTTCCACTGATATACCCCAAATGGACCAGATAATTATCCGTATCGAGGATAAAGGGCACAGGTTCCCAAATTAACCGATTGGGAACGGAACAGCTTACTGTGGTTCCATTTTCAGGGCTACGCAGAAGCGGTGCATCCAATCGAATCACGCTTTGTGTCTGTCCAGTGCTAGCAGCCGTGGTAGGCGTTGGAGCAGAGGTTTCCCCGTTGCGCGTGGCAGTAGGCGTTGCCGCCGCCACACCTGGGATGATCAACACCTGCCCCACCCGAATCCGAGTGGCGTCAGAGCGAGTCAGCCCATTGGCAGCCAACAGTGCGTTGAGGGAGACGCCGTAACGTGCCGCAATGGCGCCTGGTGTATCTCCCGACTGCACGACATAGGTCTGCTGTGGTACTGCTGTCGCCTCGGCAACCGCACTTTGCGCCGGAGCCTGGACGCCAGGGATCTGTAACGTCTGCCCCACGCGAATGCGGGTTGCATCGTCAAGCGTCAGCCCGTTGGCTGCTAGCAATTCGTTCACAGACACACCAAATCGTCTTGCAATCGACATTGGTGTGTCTCCAGATTTTACCACATACGTCAAGGGTGCAGGTAGCGCAGTTGGCGGCGGCGTGGTCGCCGTGGGTGATGGCTCCAAGGTCGCGGTGGCGGCAGGCTCTGTTGCTGTTGGGGTGTCAGTGTTGGCCTGCGCAACCTCATTCACTTGGGGCAGCGGGATGACCAACTTCTGCCCCGGACGGATCACGCTGGCACGCCCTTTACCATAGCCATTGGCCAACATCAAGTCATCCAGCGTCACATTGTAGCGTGCAGCAATCGAAACTAGCGTATCTCCGGTTCGGACCACATAGATCAGATTCGCAGGTGTGGCAGTATCACTTGGGGTCGGAGTAACCGGCACTGGAATGGGCGTCTCTGTCGGTGCCAGCAGGCTCAGCACATCGCTGACAGTGTCGCTCGCTTCGATTGCACTACTATCCGAAATGACCGCGCTATCAGAAAGCACATCACTAGCGATGATGTCACTATCGGTAACAATCTCGCTACTGCTGATAACCGAAGCTGCATCCAGTGCGATCTCGGTAGCCGTGACAAGTGCTGTTTCGCTGATCGGCGTGGAGGCAGCGAACTTGCTTGCGTCCGCCGTTTGGGTAGCGGTTGCACTCAAGGCTGAGACGCGCGGTGTTGCCCTGCGCGTTGCTGCCGTCGTGGCAGTAGCGGTGGGCAATGGTGTCTCGGTTGCCTCCGGCGTAAGTGTAGGCGTCGCGGTCTCCGTCCCCGCTTCAGTGGCAGTCGCCGCCTCGGTTTCGGTTGGGACCAGTGTATCGGTTGCTACGCTGGTCGCTGTTGCCTGGGATGTCGCAGTGGGGCTGATGATCAACGTCAAGTCTGCGCTATCGGACATGGTCGCAGTTGCCACCAGCAAAATCGCCGCTCCCTGCGGAGTCGATTCCAAAGGGGGAAAGGTGGCTGTAGCTGCGCTTTGCTCCTTGATTTGCGGCACCGACAAGGAGACGGCGGCCCCTTCTGGCGTCAATGTCGCCGCCAAACGTGGATCATAATCAGTGGCCAATTGGTCCAGCCGTGTGAGCGAGGCACGCACCAGTTGGCGTAATCCATTGTCCGTACCAGGCAAGCCGATCAGGGCCGCCAGCAAGAGAATGCCAACCAGCAAAAGCATGCCTCCCCAATTCAAGTAGGAACGTCTCTGGGGTCGGATATCGTTGCCACAGGTGGGACATACAGTCAATGCGGTTGATACCGTCGTGCCACAGACCCGGCAGCGAACTGGCTCCGAGTCTAGAGCATATTGCAGATTGTCCGACATAAAATTGTTTACTGTCCCAGAATCTGGCTCCAATTGATGGTTGCAGCAGGATTCAGAATATCACGAACGGTCACCAAAATCATCAGGCTCAGCAACACCACAAAACCTACCATATGCACAAATCCTTCGCGTTCGGGGTTGATGCGGCGCCCGCGAATGGTTTCAATCAGAATAAAGAGCAACCGTCCCCCATCCAGCGCAGGCAATGGCAACAAATTCGTGATGGCCAGGGCCGCACTCAATACTGCCGACAACCGCCAAATTGGCCAGAAGATGCCCGAGTCGATCGTGTAGGAGACAGTGCTGCCCACTTCGCGCGCAATACCGACTGGGCCAGAGACTTGCGCCGCACTCGGGGCGATCTGCCCCATCAACAACAAAATCGGCAGTTGAAGTACCAGCACGATATACCGAAAGGTACTCAACACACCCTGCCACAACGACTGTAAGAGCGGCAGACGAGCATAGGCGGGCTGAAGTCCGATTTCGACTCCCATAGCGCCTTGACCTTTGGGCGGATCGGCGCGCGGCGTGAGGTGAAGCGTACTCAATTCATGGTCACGCATCACGGTGAGAGCAATTTCTTTGCCGATATTCGCTTGTACCAATTCGCTCAGTGGATTACTCAACGTAACAAGGTCATCGTTGACTTGATAGACCACATCACCGGGTTTGAGTCCTGCTTGTGAGGCTGGACTGTTTTCGGCAATGCCATCGATGCGCACGCTCAGTACCGGAGTCACTGCGGTCGAACTGATCAGCGCATAGATGTCAGAGGCGGCGACATTCTCGATGGTGACAGACTTGCCGTCACGCAATAGCAATAAGCTCAATGCTTCCGAATTGGCAGGCTGCCAAAGGTTGCCTTCATCGCCCACCGCGCTGATGTAGATGTTCTTGCCACCCGCTTGCAGCAATATATCACCGATCTGTAAGCCAATCTTGGCCGCCGCCGTCTGTTCCGCATTCGTCACCTGGGGATAGGCCGCCGCCGTGTCGGAACCGCCAAACATAAAGCTGGCGGCAAAGAGCACCACTGCCAGCAACAAGTTCATCAGCGGGCCCGCAAAAAGCGTGGCTGCGCGCCCCCAGCGACTGGCAGCATTGAAGGAACCAGGCGACATATCTCCTGCATCTTCGCCACGCATGCGGGCAAAACCACCAAAGGGCAGCCAATTCAGCGTAAAGTCCGTTCCATCATAGCGGAAAAGTTTGAGCAGGCGAGGAGGGTAGCCCATCCCAAATTCTTCTACCACAATGCCATTGCGTCGCGCCACCCAATAGTGACCTAGTTCATGAAAAAAGACCAGGACCCCAAGCACGATTACAAAGGATAGAAGCGTTGTTATAAATGTCATTCTTGCCCCCCTGTTACTCTACCCAACTCACTGCGAATTACTGTACCTACATCCAAGTTGTCGCCGGCGAGTGCCTTTTGCACGTTGCCCGCCAGCAGACCGCTACAAATCACAATCTCTAACTGGCGAAAGCGATCCACCATTGCCAAACATTGTTGCACCTTTGCCAGCATTCCGCCTGTAACATCCACTCCGTGACTCGTACCCAAGTGACTGGTCACCCTGGCACTGCCAGCAGGAGTAATCAACGGAATACGCTGAGCAGTGGGATCAAGTTGCGGATCGGCGCTGAAAACGCCATCCACTTCGCCAATCAACAGCATACGCCGGGGCGGCAGATGTTCAATCAGCCAGTCGAAGATCTCCTCCGTACTGGCAATCGTGCCGCCGCGTACGGCATCCAGCGCCACATCGCCATAGACCAGGGGAGTCATGCCGACCTCAAGTGCTCGTTGTACGGCAAAGAGAGGCCCTTCGACGATCCGTCCATCCACACATCGTAGCCCAGCACTCGGTTGAATACTCCAAGCCGCCACACCTGCATCGAGCAGACTTTTCGTCACCAGACGATTGAGGCGGGCGGCCGCATCGTGGGTTGCGGCAAAGCCGTACCATTGTTCTGGCGTCGCTACCCCGCTACGTGTTCCATAACGTTTGCCCACCACATGGCCAAAACTCCCCGAACCATGACCCAAAACCAGCTTCAAGCCCGGATTAGAGCGCTGAGCCTGGGCGATCTCACCGGCCAAGCGGTTCAAAAGTTCCATTCTGGGCATCTCGACCTGACGTTTGTCTGTGATCAGAGAGCCACCGAGTTTGAGATAGGTAATGCCTTCCATTCGTTGCTCGCTACTGGTTTGTTAGGCAATTGCTCACAGCGCTTAGCAGAGCCGATTCTTGCTCAGGTAGTACGGTTCGTGGATCGAACAAAAGGTGGTCGCTCTGAATCCGGCAGACGACAGGTATTGTACCACCTCGTAGTGTTGCCGCCATTGCGTCCGGTTTCATACTTGAAATAGCCACTAGCCAACTGGGAAGCGTTTCCCCTGGCAAACTACCTCCACCGACCGCACTTTCCCCCGACCAAATTGAGCACTGAATCCCTTGCGAGATCCATGCCTGTTGCCAGGCTTCGGCTCGTTGGCGAAGGGTATCAGCCGTGGCGGAAATCATTTGCCAGATCGGGATCTCTTGCGTAGCTCGATTATAAAGATAGCTACGTAGCGTTGCATCCAGTGCCGCCAAGGTCATTTTATCGACTCGCAATGCACGCGCCATCGGATGACGTCGTAGACGGGCGATTAGTTCCTTGCGTCCAACGATGATACCTGCCTGCGGACCGCCTAACAGTTTATCGCCACTAAAGGTAACCATATCAGCGCCAGCGGCTAGACTCGTCTGCACCATTGGCTCCGGCGCTAGACCATAGGCAGCGGTGTCAAGCAACGAACCGCTGCCAAGATCATCGATCACCAATAGCGAAGGATCGTTTTTGTGAGCCAGTTCAGTCAGTTCCGACAGCTCGGGCATGGTGACAAAGCCGATTTGACGAAAGTTGCTGCTGTGTACTCGCATCACAGCAGCGGTCTGCGGCGTGATTGCTTCCTGGAAATCACGCAGATGGGTACGGTTGGTGGTTCCGACCTCGATCAGTTGTGCCCCACTTTGGCGCAACACATCGGGAATACGAAAACCACCGCCGATCTCCACCAACTGGCCCCGGCTAATCAACACGGCTCGTTGCTGGCAAAGGGTCGTCAACGTGAGGAAGACCGCAGCCGCACAATTGTTGACCACCAACGCATCTTCGGCACCAGCCAGTCTGCCAAGCAGTTGACGAACGTGGTCGTAACGGCTGCCACGCTCCCCCGCGATCAGATCATACTCCAGATTGCTGTAGCCACCGCCCACCTCAGCGACTGCGCGCAATGCTGCTTGACTTAGCGGTGCGCGCCCCAGGTTGGTGTGGAGGATGACACCGGTGGCATTGATCAGCGGTCGCAAGGTCGGTTGCGCCTGTTCGGCCAACCAATCGCTCAGCCGTTGCGGCCACTCGGCTGGCTCGGGTGCGCCCCCGCCGCCGGCGATCGTTTGGCGGCTTTCGGCCAACAGGTGACGAGCGGCATCCGCCACCGCTGTTGTTCCGAATTGTGCTGCCAGCAGCGTGACCGCAGGTTGACGCAACAATGCATCTACCCCTGGCAACTTGCGATATTGATCTACCTGAAGCGCAGTTCCAACGTCCTTTTGTTCAACCATACAAGACCAAACATCACCTAGCCTAACTTCACGGTGCGGCCCTCACGGCAGGAATCTGGTCAGAACAAATCGTGTTCTCGTATTCCTTCCCTGACGATCTCCTCAAAAGTTCAAGCCGTTACAATCACTATCAGATTATACACCACCTGCTCCGCAGGAGAGATTCCAATGTCAATTCTGTTATCGGCGGGTCAATAAAAAATGGCAAGCTTCTCTGGCTTGCCATCCCGTACTCTACATCCTTTAAATTTAAGAGTGGGCGAAAAGGGACTTGAACCCCTGACCCCCTCGGTGTAAACGAGGTGCTCTAACCAACTGAGCTATTCGCCCTGAAGCAGTCTGAGTAGACAACTATAGTAGCAATCCGACAATTTGTCAAAGGTATCACCAGAGTGAAAAACATTTCATTCTGGTCTCAATCGGGACGCCAGTTAAAGCAAATTTTAAATGCCAGCATACATGTAAGTTAATGGAAAGGAAAATATAGCAGTTTTCTAGATAAAGTAATTTTATAGAAAATAACGATTTGCTTCGATTTTATGTTTTTCGTGGTTGATTGTGTCACGCACGACGACCACGATTTGTAAAAAATCTTCTCCAAGCGGTGCAACCACTTAGAGGACTACAACTTATCACCATTGACCAAGAAATGCGAAAGGAGCGCCACCATGTCCCGTATTGCAATAGGATTTCCTTTGTAATTAAAACATCATAATTGCGTTTAGTAATCGCATGAAACATACAAAATATATGCATTTGGTATGAAGTGGATTCATCGTTTAGTGACTGGTTATTCATTGCTTAACAGACAAGCAGACAACGACAATTTTCAGTATGCTTGCGATATCCAGCCACAACCCATGCTCCGTATGGCATCAAGTTGAGACCAAACCCTCGCAAAGAGCTCATCTTGTACACAATTGCAATGCGCACGATAAACGTTTCATACGAAATCCCTTGGTTTGTTGGACGTTGTCTAACCGATGTCCGATAAACAAGTGAATCTGACTGATCGTCATGGAATCGTCAAACCAGCTTTTATACTCTTTATTCTTATGCCAAGTGACGATTCTCCAAATGTGTAAAAGTTTTCCTACAAGTCGCAGCAAGAACAAGGTTGGATCACCTATTATCTGGAGTTATTTATGCATCGCCACCTGAGAAATAAACGTCGTTGGTTTGAAAATGGAAGACTGCTACGAGTTTCTTATTTATTCATCCTTATAAGCCTCTTTTGGGCAAATCTTTCGCCGACTTCACTCCTCTATGCACAAGAACCGCAAAATGGAGATGCCACACCCCGAGTCTTTTTACCCATTGTAACCAATTTGTCTGAAAACACCTTTCGCGAACCGCCTATCTCCCTTACGTCCGAAGAGTCTGCGGTGGAGTCTTTGTTACGCACCTACCCTGGGCAACAGCATCCCAACCTTGTCCTCAACGCAATCCTGACCCAAGAGGCGCGCCGCAAAGCGGAAGATATGGCAAAACGAGGTTACTTTGGCCATACAGACCCGGATGGTTTTGGCCCCAATCACTGGGTGATGACCGCTGGTTATACTCTTCCAGCCTTCTACGATAGTTCGCCCAGCGGTAATAACATTGAGTCAATCGCTGCTGGACAAACCACTGCTGCTGATGCCTGGGATGGCTGGATGCATTCGAATGGCCATCGTAGCCACCTGTTGGGTGAGATTGATTTCTACCGTGAACAGATCGACTACGGAATCGGCTATTACCACGACGACAATAGCACTTATCGCAACTACTGGGTCGTCCTCATCGCAAAAAAGAACTAAAGTTGACAAGATGAAAGGATGACCGGATTCCTATCTTGTCATCTCTTCATCTTGTCATCCCTTCATCCTCTCCATATTTATATTGACATCCACTCTATCCCCAATTAAAATGCAATCGGTTGCATAGCTCCCTTTCAGCTACTTTCATATACCATCGAGGACATACACATGTTGCTGAAACGTTTTCGTTTGAAGCGACAGTGCCCAAGTCCTGCTATAGACATGCAACGGGTATCTATGTCTAATATTCGTGATGTAGCGGCACGTGCAGGAGTCCATCCTAGCACGGTCAGCCGCGTCTTTTCTGGCAAGGCAAAAATTAGTACTGATACACGCGACCGGGTGGTCGAGGCGGCCAATGCATTGGGCTTTCACCCAAATGCCATTGCGCGCTCACTCAGTGTGCAGCGTACCTATACCATCGCGGTCATTGTGCCGCACATCTTCCCCGGCTATTTTGAAGATTGTTTCTTTCCCCAGGTGATGCGTGGCTTGCTCGATGTCGCCTATCAAAGTGGTTATCGTGTCCTGGTAGGTGGCAGCAACAGCGTTGGCGATGAGATCACGCAGACCTTCGATATTCTCGGGTCGCGCCAGGCGGATGGGATCGTTGTCCTAAGCAGTCGTTTGGATGTCGATACGGTCGGTGCTTTGCGCAATCAAGAAACGCCCTTTGTGCTGGTTGGGCGTCCTCCTACCGATTATCCTGATGTGCGCTGGGTCGATGCCGACAATGAACGCTATACGCAGGAGGCAGTCGAGCATCTACTGGAGCTTGGTCATCGACGGATCGCCTTCGTTGGCGGCGACCCCGAAGTGGCAGTCACTGGTGAACGGCTCAAAGGTTACCTGGCAGCAATGAACAAAGCACAGTTGCCGCATCATCCCCGTTGGATCGATTATGGATATTTTTCCGAAGAGGGTGGCTATTACGCAGTTCAAAAGATGATGCCACTAGGAGCTCAAGCACCTACTGCCTACTATGCCGCCAACGACCTCATGGCAATTGGAGTCATGCGCGCACTACGCGAACGCAATATTGCCATTCCTCAGCAAATCTCGGTAGTGGGCACCAACGATTCACCAGAATCTCACCATGTAACGCCTGGGCTAACCACCCTCCATGTTCCCTACAACGAGTTGGCTGCCGAAGCCGCCCGCATTTTGATCGATGGCATCGAATCAGGCGAAGAACCCAACGTACAAAAGTACATCGACTGCCAGTTGATCATCCGTGGTTCTACATCTGTGGTGCCTTAGCAGTTCTGCTTTTAAGGAGAATTTTTGATGCAACGACAAAACATCTCTTCCGGCGCACAATGGGAAGACATTGTGGGCTACTCCCGAGCCGTGCGCATCGGCAACGTGATCGAGGTTGCTGGAACCACCGCTGTCGACGAACAAAACAATGTGATCGGCATCAACAGTCCAGGTGAACAGACACGCTTTATCCTGAGCAAGATCGAAAAGGCACTGCAATCAGCGGGTGGTCGATTGGAAAATGTAATCCGCAGCCGCATCTTCGTCACCGATATTTCGCGTTGGGAAGAGGTAGGTCGTGCCCACGGTGAATTCTTCCGCACCATCAAACCGGTCGCCACCATGGTCGAGGTGAGCAAATTGATCTCGCCTGAGTTGCTAGTCGAGATCGAAGTAACGGCAATTGTTGATCCATGATATACTAAATGACTGAAATCAGGACCTAACAACCCGGACGAATAACCAAATCTATGAATCAATTTGCCATTACAGTCATGTCGCGCGACCGCGTCGGCATTGTACGCGATATTGCTCGGCAGATCGCCACCTTACACGGAAATATCAAAGACCTCAGTCAGACCGTGGTCAGCGGTTATTTTACAATGATTCTGGTGAGTGAGTTTGCCTCACCGACGACCGCCAACGATTTGCGCCTGTCGCTCTTAGAGGTCAACCAGCAGCGACAAGCAGGCACCCCGCCGCTTGAAATTGCAGTGATGGCGATCAGCGAACAGGCCATTGCCCAACGGGTGGCACCGCAGGATGTCTATGTCCTCACCGCTTCGGGTGAAGACCGCATCGGCTTCGTGGCTGATGTCGCTAGCTTTTGCGCCGAGAACGCCATCAACATCCTCGACTTGGCGACGCTGGTCAACGACGGCCAATATATGATGATCCTCCAGGTTGATCTCAGCCGCTGTACTTCGCTGAAAGCCATCCATCGTAAGTTGCAACAATTTGTCCAGAGCAGCGGCATCCGCATGGTGCTGCAACATAACGATATTTTTGAAGCCACGCACGGCATCAACATGCCGAATTAATGATTAATGGGGAATAGTTAATGCTCAATTGTTAACGGATTGGCTCATTGCCTCCGTTATGTTTATCAACCCTTCATTAACCATTATCCATTAACCGTTCACCATTAACCATTACCATGATTCAATCCGACCAAATTCTCGACACCGTAGGCATGATCCAGAAGGAAAAGCTGGATGTACGTGCCGTCACCCTAGGGCTCGATCTACTTGATTGCCGGGGCAGCAGCGTCCACGATACCTGCGCCCGCATCCAGGCCAAGATTCGCAAATTTGGAGCCAGTCTGGTTCCTACCTGTAATGCAATCGCCGAAAAGTATGGCATCCCAGTCACCAACAAACGAATGGCGATCACGCCGATTGCCACAGTCTGCGGCGGCTTCGACAAGGCAGGCTTTATTGCCGTTGCCCAGGCGCTGGACGATGCCGCGACCGAGATCGGGATCGATTTTATCGGCGGCTTTTCAGCCAGCGTTGAAAAGGGCCTCACCCCTGCCGACCGGGCCCTGATCGCCAGCCTGCCGGAGGCGATGGTCAGTACAAAGCGCGTCTGCGCCTCGATCAACGTCGGTTCCACTCGTTACGGCATCAATATGGATGCCATCGCCCTACTCGGCAAAACCGTCAAAGATCTGGCCGAGATCAGCGCTGATACGGGTGGCTTTGCTGCTGCCAAATTCGTGATCTTTACCAATCAACCGGGCGATAATCCATTTATGGCCGGTGCGATCCACGGCATCGGTCAGCCGGAAGCGGTGATCAACGTCGGGGTCAGTGGTCCAGGCGTGGTGGCACGGGCGCTCAAGCGGCGGCTCGAACAAAATGAAGTGGCAACCCTCGGTCTGCACGACCTGGCCGACGAGATCAAACGGGCTGCCTTCCGCGTCACGCGCGCAGGTGAACTGATTGGCAAACGTGTGGCAGAGGCGTTGGGCATTCCCTTTGGTGTGGTCGATCTTTCGCTTGCCCCGACACCGGCGGTGGGCGACAGCGTGGGTGAAATTCTCAAAATTTTAGGTGTCGATGCAATTGGGGCACCTGGCTCAACCGCCATCGTGGCGCTGCTCAACGATGCGGTGAAGAAGGGCGGTTCCTTTGCCAGCCAGAGCGTGGGTGGCTTAAGCGGTGCCTTCATCCCAGTGATGGAAGATAGCGAATTGGCACAGGCCGTCGCCGATGGCAGCCTGGTGCTCGAAAAACTGGAAGCCATCACCAGCGTCTGCTCGGTCGGTCTCGACATGATCGCCATTCCTGGCTCGGTCGATGCCGCCACGATTGCCGCCATCATCGCCGACGAAATGGTGATCGGCATGATCAACAACAAGACTACTGCGGTGCGTATCATTCCGGTGCCAGGCAAAGAAGCAGGCGAAATCGTTACCTTTGGCGGACTCTTCGGCGAAAGTGCGATTATGCCGGTACGCAACGTCGGCAAGTCGGCACGGTTTGTTGGCTTTGGTGGTAGAATTCCCGCACCGATTCATAGTTTGAGGAATTAGAGATTACTATATGGACTGGGATTCATTTCGAACCGAACGTAAAAAAAGGGGACGTCCCTTTGTCGTTGCCCATCGTGGCGCACAGACCGAGGAGCCTGAGAATACATGGGCGGCTTTTCGGCGGGCGTTAGAGCAGGGGGCCGATGCGCTTGAGACTGATCTACGCTTTACGAGCGACGATCAACTGATCCTCTTTCACGATCCCACTCTGGATCGCATGACGGAAGGGAGTGGTTTGGTGCGAGATCAGACGCTGGCGCAGATCCAGAACTTACGCACTCGTCACCCGGATAGTGACCTGCGTAATGAATCTGTGCCGACGTTGGCCCAGATCATTGAGGCTACCCGCTCACAGGTGCCCTTTCTGCTCGAACTCAAAGATCCGCTCTTTCTCAACCTGAAGTATGCTGAGATTCTGATCCGCACCCTCTCCGATTATGGCATTCTGCGCAAGTCGGCGATTGTCTCGTTTCACTTTGAACATGTGGAAGCCGTGAAGAAGGTGTGCCCGGAGATACCAATGGGTCACATCACGATGGGTAATCCGATCCCCCAGCGGCGAGCCGAGTTGCTAGGCCCTGTTTGGCCGCTTATCTATGCGAACCCACTCTACGTCTGGTGGGCCCACAAACTAGACAAAATCGTCGCCCCGCTCGACCCTAACCCAGAGCCGCGGCTGCGTTACTACTTGCGCCAGGGAGTTGATGCACTGTTAGCCGATCGACCGGGAAATGTATTGTCGCTCATCTCGCGCTCTCGGAATTCATCGCAGTAACTCAAGATTCATCGACACACTAGCCCGAAGTCCTTGCAGATACATTATTCCGTCAAAAATTCCGTCAAAACCAGTTCAGGCAGCAATTCGGCAACTCAATCTACAATCCGTAATCTTCCACTTTCTCCACTCTTTTGTCTACAACTTTGTAGTAATATTCCCACACAAAGGGACGCTGACAATAATGTCAGCAACCGTTTATTCATCGTGTTCTCCTTTGTCGTATCATCTTTGAAATCAGCAAGCGATCGTACCAAAATCGTCACAAAGTTAGATCACGATCATGACAGCGTCATTTCAATTGCTAGAAAAGAGTGTTTCGAAGGAAAAAAGTGACTTTCAAGTTAGAGATTTCGGTGCGATAATATAACGACCTAAAATTATTAATACGATTATTAAAGGTTTCACACTTTGGGCACCGGTAACGACGAAAGTAAGAAAACGATGACAGCCCTTGAGATTCACTGCCTGGGTGTCTTTACCATTCACTTAGATGCGGTACTTGTCACCAATTTCCCAACCGATAAAATTCGGGCGCTTCTCCTCTACCTAGCACTTGAAGCAAACCAGCCTCACCGCCGCGAGCAGTTGGCCACTCTGCTCTGGTCAGAGATGGACCAGGCTAACGCGTTGAACAATCTACGGGTAGCGTTGTACCGCCTGCGTGAGACCTTAGATAAGGTGCAACCGGAATTCAGTGCAAGCCTTTTACAAAGTACACGCCAAGTTATTCAGCTTAATCCGTCGCTGATTCGCGTCGATGTGCAACGCTTTCAGCGCTTATTGTCGGCATGTAGGACCCATGCGCATGCAGATCTACAACACTGTGCCGAATGTCGCAGCCAGCTCATTGAGGCAGTTGACCTCTATCAGGGCGAGTTGTTGGCAAACTTTACCCTGATCGATGCGCCCGTCTTTGAAGAGTGGTTACTCCTACTTCGTGAAAATCTACACCAACAAGCGCTGGCGTCACTTCACACCCTGGTGCAAAGTTACGAGCTTGAGAATGATCACGAACGAGCTTATCTCTACGCCATCCGCCAACTGACACTCGACCCAAGCCGCGAAGAAACCCATCGTTACCTGATGCGCAACCTAGCGCGCCGCGGTCTGCGCAACGAAGCGCTGGCTCAATATGAGAGCTGCCGTTGCATTCTGCGTGACCAACTCAGCGTTGAGCCGGATCTCGAGACTACTGCACTCTATGAAGAGATTCGCCGAGGTTTGGATGATAGGATGACAAAAAGAGCAGTTGACCAG
Source organism: Caldilineaceae bacterium (assembly GCA_046328715.1). Classification (GTDB taxonomy): domain Bacteria; phylum Chloroflexota; class Anaerolineae; order Caldilineales; family Caldilineaceae; genus JAXLWB01. Next base: position 71,237 of record JAXLWB010000006.1, read on the forward strand.
ATGAACGAAAGCGCAACAACGTTCATGAAAGCAGCGAAGACAACTTCGTCATCCAATCATCCAGTCATCTTGTCCTCTAATCAGGCAAGGCATGAAGTACCCGAAGTGGCCAAAGTCTACGGGCGCGAGCACGAGTTGGCGCAACTCGAACAATGGCTGGTTCACGCTCATTGCCGATTGATCGGACTGCTCGGCATCGGGGGCGTAGGCAAGACGACACTCGCCGCCACAGCCGTGAAAGCGGTTGCTCCCCACTTTGATTCCGTTATCTGGAGTTCGTTACTCAACGCACCTCCGCTCCATGAACTCTTGAGCGATCTATTGCAACACCTTTCGCAAGAGCGGCTGCAGGAAACGCCCTCGGGTTTGGACGCACAGCTCGCATTGCTGCTCGACCATCTACGCCAACAGCATTGTCTGTTGATCTTGGACAATTTTGAAAGCATCCTTCACCCCGATCTCCCAGGCCAGATGCGTTCTGGTTATGAAGGCTATGCACAGTTACTGCGCCAAATGGCAGAGCATCGCCATCAAAGCTGTCTGCTGCTCACCAGCCGCGAGCGACCGCAGGGGTTGGCGCGCTGGGCCGAAGATTCACCGTTGGTGCGCTTCCTAGCACTAGAAGGGATTCCGGTCACCGCCGGTCGGGCCATGTTGACGGCGCGCGGCCTATCCGGCGCAGCGGATGATGCTGCCACCCTGGTCGAACGGTATTCCGGCAACCCACTTGCCCTCAAGTTGGTGGCACAAACAGTGCATGAGCTTTTTGGAGGTAACATTCGCGCCTTCCTGGTGGATGAAGCACCGATCTTTGATGACATTCGCACCGTTCTCGACCAACAATTTGCGCGTTTGTCCTCGTTGGAGCAGGAGTTGCTGCTCTGGCTGGCGGTGGAACGAGCACCAATCACCGCAGCGACGCTACGTGCCAACCTGGTGCAACCGCCCCCCATGCCGCGCTTTCTGGAAGCCTTACGCGCCCTCCAACGCCGATCCCTCCTGGAGAATGTGGGGCAAGGGTTTGCCCTGCAAAATGTCGTGATCGAGTATCTCACCGAACAGTTGGTTGAACGTATCAGTGAGGAGATTGAAAGCAAATTACGAATTACGAAACACGAATTACAAAATGTCACACTCAACGAAGAACCCATAGCACGTAACTTAGAGCTCGTCAATGCCTGGTTAAATCGTCACGCCTTGCTCAAAGCCCAAGCCACGGAATCGATCCGACAAAGCCAGTCCCGCCTTTTGCTGCAACCCGTGATCGACCGTTTGCTAGCAAAGATGGGCAAAGCTCGCCTGGCGACGCAGATCAAACAATTGCTGACGACCTTGCGTCAATCGGCACCGTTGACCCCTGGTTATGCTGGCGGCAACCTGCTCAATCTGCTGCTAGCGCTGGGGATGGATGTGAGCGATTATGACTTCTCGCATCTCTGCGTCTGGCAAGCCTATTTGCGCGATGCATATCTACCGGGACTGCAACTAATCGGTGCTGATCTCCGTGATGTTGCCTTTACTCAGAGCGTGGGTACGGTGCAAGGACTACAATTTGACGACACAGGCGAGTTGATGGGTATCGCTTTGCGGGAAGGGGTATTGGGGCTGTGGCGCGCTCGCACCGGCGAACTGATCAGGCGGATCAGGATGGATGGGCACACCTTTCACGCCGCCGTTTTGCACAGCAATGGTCAACTGATTGCCCAACGCACGATTCGGCAGACGATCGATTTGGTAGATGTAACGAGCGACCGTCTTCTGCACACCTTGACCGGGCAGTATAGCCCAGTCTGGCAGCTCGCATTTAGCCCAAACGGCCACTATTTAGCCAGTGGACACAGTGGAGGAGAGATTTGTGTTTGGGAGGTCACCAGCGGACGCCTCTGTGCACAATGGCAAGCCCATGCCACATCGATCACGGCGTTGGCCTTTGCGCCCGACAATCTCCACATCGCTTCGGGTGCTGTTGATAGCTCGGCTGCGCTTTGGAAGGCCACCACGGCAACGCTGCGCCACACCCTGGCTGGCCACACCGATGAGGTTGCTGCGCTTGGCTTTAGCCCCGATGGCACAACAGTCATTACAGGCAGCCATGACTTGACCGTGCGTCTGTGGGCGACGGCCGACGGCTCTCTGCTTGCAGTGCTACATGGACACACCAACCTCGTTCGCCGCGTCACTGTTGCCCCCAACGGTCGTTGGCTTGCCACGGGTGGCACCGACAACTTTTGCTATTTGTGGGACCTGCAAAGTCGCAAAGTCCATCATCTGCTGGCTGACCACGCCGCCCCGATTGAGCAGCTTGCCTTTAGCCCGGATAGTCAAACCGTAGCGGCCTATGACGTGAACGAAACTATTAGTGTCTGGCTGGTCAGCAGCGGTCAACGGCTGGATTCGTATCGATTGCATCATGCCGGTGTCTATTCACTTGCTTTTAGTTCAGATGGAAGACAGTTGGTCTCTGGCGGCGCTGATGCGGCCATCTACCTGTGGGATGTCAGCCAGCCAGCGTCTCCCCGAATGATGGCACGGTTGGTGGGCCACCGTTACCGTGTACGCTCCGTAACGTTTAGTCTGGATAACGAGATAATTGCCAGTGCTGATTATGCAGGTGGCCTGCGTGCGTGGTACAAACCGAACCGCATAACTGGCAAATGGTCGAGTCGTGAACTGTTAGGAGTGCAGACATCGATTAGCCAAATCGCCATTAGCCCCGATGGACAGTGTCTCGCCAGTAGCAGCGACGATGGTTTGCGCCTATGGTCACTGACCACAGGTTGCCAAACGCATCTGCTGCAAGGAACAACACTGTCAGCCCGGATGTGTGTTTTCAGTCCAGATGGTCGCTGGCTCGCCAGTGGTCATCTGGATCATACCATCTGTATCTGGGCGCTGGATGAGCCGACAGGTATTACCCGGTACCACACTCTCCGTCAGCACACCAATTTGCTCCAGAAGTTGAACTTTAGCCCCGATAGCCGCACGCTATTTAGCACCAGTCATGATCACACACTCTGTCGCTGGGATGTGCAAAGCGGCACCTTGCAGGCATGCTGGGCGACCCAGGGGGCAGCCTATATCGGCCTGGCGATCCAACCAGACGGTCGGCGAATCGCTACCGGCGGCGCAGATCGCACCATTTGGTTGCTGGACAGTGAAAGTGGTGCGGTCTACAGCGAATGGCACGGTCACACCAACACTATCGAGTCGCTGGACTTTCGCGCCGATGGTCAACTGCTGGCCAGCGCCAGCCAGGATGAAACCATCCGCTTGTGGGACGTACACAGCGGCGTCTGCCTGCAAACCCTACGCACCCCCGGCCCCTACGCCGGCATGAACATCACGAGCGTCACTGGAATCAGCGAAGCGCAGAAGGCGGCGCTCAAGGCGTTAGGGGCGGTGGAGGGGTGAGGTAGGAAGCAGGTGTGAAGCGGTTCTTTTCGCCCACGGCAAGTGTAATGACCTCTCGATTCTGGTTATTGTAGCCAAAGTGGGCAGTAAAAGCACCGTTGTCATTCTTGCTGACACATTCCAGTGCCACTTTAACAAAGCAGTTTGTCAATCGTCTTCCGGGAAGGCTGTAGCTACAGACCTGCTCATATATAGATCCTTCCCGGAAGATTGCAAAATTACTCTGTTAATCGTGCACTAGGCTCGGGTTGATGCTGCCTTTTTCGCCAGCACGTTGTGCCTAGGCCCTGACCGGACTCGTAAGCGGTACGCTGTTGCTGGCGATTAACACAGCTAGCGCAACCATCCAACGGCGGATCTTACGGTATACGTGATGGTTCATTTTTGCTCCTTCTTGTACTCAATGTGTTACAACGTGAGCATAGCTGGCGACCGTGCCAAAATCGTTACGAACCGGAGCGATGATCATTACAAAGACGGTTCAATTTGATGCTAGCGTATCGATCCCTTACAAGCCAAAGGAGCCAAGGATGTCTCTCCTGACGCTGCGTGGCCTGGGCCCTCTTGAAGTCGCTTACCAGGCAACGACCGTTACTGCCTTCCCAACCGATAAAATTCGGGCTTTGCTGATCTACCTGGCCCTGGAAAACGATCACCCCCATCGCCGCGAACGGCTGGCTGCGCTCTTCTGGCCGGAAATCGCTCAACCGTTGGCAATGAATAACTTGCGCGTGACGCTGTATCGCTTGCGTGAGACGTTGGATAAAGCGCACCCAGGGCTGGGAGACACGCTGCTCGAAAGTACGCGCCAGACAATCAGGCTACAGCCGACTCTGGTTACGACGGATGTGGCCAGTTTTCAGGCACTTTTGACGGCCTGTACCCATCATTCCCACGCCCATCCCCACGCCTGCGTGGAATGCCGTAGCCGTCTGGTAGAAGCTGTGGCGCTTTATCGGGGCGAATTACTAACCGGCTTTAACTTGACCGATGCCCCGGCTTTTGAAGAGTGGCTACTGTTACGCCGCGAAATGTTACACCAGCAAGCATTGGCCGCCTTTCAGTTGCTGGTACATTCCTATGAGAAGCAGGGTGATGACGACCAAGCACACCACTACGCCAATCGCCAACTAGCGCTCGACCCCTCCCGTGAAGAAGCCCACCGTCAGCTCATGCGCATTCTCACCCGCCGCGGTCTGCGCAGCGAAGCACTCGCCCAATTTGAAAGTTGCTGTCGCATCTTACACCATGAACTCGGGGTCGAGCCGGATCTGGAAACAGTAGCGTTATTTGAGCAGATTCGGGCGGGTACGTTAGACAAGCAGACGCCGGCCACAGGTCGGACAAGACAGGAAGAGGACTTAGCAGGAGCACAAATCTTCCCATCTCCCCGTTCGGCTGAGCTCGGGAATTCCTCGGGTGCGAAGCCTCTTCTTGTCTCCACTACGCAGCCAGCAGCAACCGAGGTCCCGGAGACAGGTAGAGTGTACGGTCGGGAGCGGGAACAAACGCAACTGGCAGCCTGGTTGATAGCCGAACGGTGTAAGGTGGTGGCACTGTTGGGCATTGGCGGTGTGGGGAAAACGACGCTGGCAGCGGCCACAGCCCAAAGCGTGGCAAGCCACTTTGATCGGGTATTCTGGCGGTCGTTACTCAACGCGCCACCGTTGGACGAGTTGTTGCGTAACCTACTTCAACGGCTCTCAGGCGAACAATTGCACGATTTACCCACTGCACTAGATAGGCAACTGGCGTTACTTTTGAATTATCTGCGGCAGCGACGCTGCTTGCTTATACTGGACAACATGGAGAGCTTGCTTCGGCATGACCAACCTGGGCAGATGCGTCCGGGTTATGAGGGGTATGCGCAGTTGCTACGCCACTTGGCGGAACAGGAACACCACAGTTGTCTCTTGATCACAAGCCGTGAACGGCCCACGGGGATGGCAAACTGGGAAGAGGACTCGCCCCATGTGCGCACTCTGGCCTTAGAAGGGCTGGGTGAAAGCGAAGGCGAAACGATGTTGCGTGCCCGCGGGGTAAGCGGTTCGCCAGCCGATGCCAGCGCACTAGTGCGGCGCTATTCCGGCAACCCCCTGGCGCTCAAGCTGGTGGCGCAAACGGTGCAGGAGCTTTTTGGTGGTGATATCCACGCCTTTCTCGCTATCGAAGCCCCGATCTTTGATGATATTCGCACGGTTTTGGATCAGCAGTTTGCCCGCCTCTCCGCTCTGGAACAAGAACTCTTGCTCTGGCTGGCTGTGGAACGAGTGCCAGTCACGGCTGCCAATTTGCGCGACAACCTGGTTGCTCCTCCCCGTATGTCGCAGTTTGTGGAAGCGCTGCGCGCTCTGCAACGCCGCTCTTTGCTCGAAAGTGCGGGGCAAGGCTTTACCCTACAAAATGTCGTGCTCGAATACCTTACCGAACTGTTGGTCGAACGTATCAGTGCAGAGATTGTCGGCGAATTACGAAAAGCCTCACCCAACGAAGAACCCATAGGCCGTAATTCAGAACTCATTGATGCCTGGTTAAACCGTCATGCCTTGTTGAAAGCTCAGGCGACGGAGTCAGTTCGGCAAAGCCAAACCCGCCTGTTGTTGCAACCTGTAATCGACCGCTTGCTGGCCAGGGTGGGCAAAGCCCATCTGGCGGCGCAGATCGAACGGTTGCTGATGACACTGCGTCACACGGCACCGTTGACGCCTGGCTATGCTGGCGGCAATCTACTCAATCTTTTGCTTGCGCTAGAGATCGATCTGAGTAATTACGATTTTTCCAATCTCTGTCTTCGGCAAGCCTATTTGCGCGATGCATACTTGCCCCGTGTCAATCTGGCCGGCGCAGATCTGACGGGTGCCATCTTTACTCATAGCATTGGCATCATCCAGGGATTGTGCTTTCACAATGGTAATGACTTAGTGGCCTTGAGCTTCAACGAGGAGGTGTTGGGGTTATGGCGCGCACATACGGGTGAGCTGATCCAGCGACTTACCAGCGACCCCCACACCTTTCATGTGGCAGTTTTGCATCGTGCCGGTCGGCTTATTGCGCAGCTCAACGACAATGGGACAATTCATCTGCTCGATGTGCCAAATGATCGTTGCCTTCACACCTTGGCTGGTGATCCCGACGTCACGCGGCTTGTCTTTAGCCCCGATGGGCAATACGTGGCAACTGGTCATGGTGGGGGGCGCATTTTCGTCTGGGAGGTTGCTAGCGGTCGCTTGTGCGCCGACTGGCAAGCCCATACGGACGCGGTCACTGCGTTGGCTTTTGCCCCAGACAATACTTGCCTTGCATCAGGTGCCTTGAGCGGCGCAGTTTGCCTCTGGCAGGTCCCGACAGCCAAGCTCCTCTATCATCTGGTGGGGCATACCGATCAGGTGATGACGCTCGGCTTTACGCCGGATGGAACGTTGTTGGTCTCCGGTAGCCATGATCGCACCGCACGGCTATGGGAGACTGCCAGCGGCGGCGTGCGCTGTATATTGCAAGGTCATACCCACTTTATTCGTCATCTTGCCATCGCCCCCAATGGCCGTTGGCTGGCAACAGGGGGTGTCGACCGCTTTATCTATCTGTGGGATCTACAAACCGGCAAAATCCAGCAGATCCTGGCCGACCATGCCGCCCCGGTTGAACAATTTGCCTTTAGTTTCCTTGAGCAAATCACCTTTAGTCCCGATAGTGAAACCGTCGTCGCCTATGATGTCAACGCAACAATTAGTTTGTGGTCGGTGGTTACCGGTCAGCGCTTAGATTCCTATCGGCTGCATCATTCCACCATGAATACGCTGGCCTTTAGCCCTGATGGTCGCCATTTAATCGCCGGCGGGGCCGACTGTGCCTTGTATCTGTGGGACGTCAGCCAACCGGCGAAGGCACAGGTGATCGCACGGCTGGTGGGTCATCGCAAACGGATCGGCACGGTGGCCTTTAGCCCTGACGGTGCACACATCGCCAGCGGCGACTATGGTGGCGTGATTCGTCTGTGGCACAACCCCAATAGAACCAATCCGCCTGGGAGCAATCTGGCGTTGCTCGGATGTCAAGGTACGGTGCGCAAAGTCGTCTTTAGCCCGGATGGACAAACCCTCGCCAGCGCCAGCGACGATGGTGTGCGCCTCTGGTCGGTGGCAACCGGGCAGCAAATATGCTCGCTGCCCGGCCCAAGCCCGTTCGCCAGAAGGTGCGCCTTCAGTCCCGATGGTCGCTGGCTAGCTGGTGTTTATCTGGATCAAACAATCTGTCTCTGGGCAATGGACGGACAGGCGGACTATCCCTTGCATCACACCATGCGCGCCCATACCAGCATTGTCGAAACATTGCTCTTTAGCCCCGACAGTCGCACTCTCTTTAGTAGTGGTTGGGATAATCAGCTTTGCCGTTGGGATGTACAGTGTGGCAGCTTACAAACTACCTGGTTGACCCAGCCGGTTTGTACGGAGCTAGCCATCCATCCTGATGGTCAATTTTTAGCCGCCGGCGGTGGCGATCACGTAATCCGTCTACGGGATGCGGAAACCGGGCAGGTGTTTAGTGAATGGCATGACCACAGCCATGTCATCGCAGCGCTCGACTTTAGCTGCGACGGACGGCTGTTAGCCAGCGCTAGCCATGATAATAGCATCCGGCTCTGGGATGTGGCCACGGGCACCTGCTTGCAAACCTTGCGCGCCCCCGGCCCCTACGCTGGCATGAACATCACTGGCGTGACGGGAATTAGCGACGCACAGCGGGCTGCGCTGCGGGCGCTGGGTGCAGTCGAGAATTAACCCGAATTGTGCAACCACTGACCCACCACACGCCCCATGCCGACACCCTGCGGCTCAAAACCACACTTTGCATAGAGCCCTTGTGCTGTATCAGTAAAAAGGTAGACATGCTGACCCGGCAAACGACCGAGTGCGATCTCGATCATCTTTTTGGCGATGCCTTGCCCGCGAAAGGGAGTATAGGTCCAAACATCGACCATGTAGGCATTGCAGACACCGTCGCTCAACACGCGCAGGTTGCCGACGATCTCGCCATCGGCAAAGGCAAAGACATTGACACGGCTGCCCTGCGCCGAAGCCAACATCTGCTCAGGCGTGCGGCCATTGTCAAAATCGTCCTCGGCTACACGTCGCTTGAGTTCCGCCCAGTCCACCTTGTTGATATCTTCGCTGTAGGTAATTTTTGTCATGAGATTGATCCGGGGCGCGTGCCCTTCACATAATCCAAAATTTGTTCCAGATAGAATTCTAATGGCTGCGATGTATCAACGACTAGATAGTCGCTCGCCGGGCGCTTCATGTTTTCAATTGCATGGCGGAAGTACGCTTCACCTGTCTTTTCCTTTCCCGAACCGACGGTGGGTTGAGCAAAGACACCTGCCAATTGACTCGGTTTACGTACACGACTTTGCAAGCGCCGATCCAGTTCTTGAAGATCATCGAGTCTGCATTCGACATAACAATAGCGTGCGCCAAACTCTTCTGCTAACTGCTGCCCTCGTTTGAGCAAGTCCTCATAAAAGCAAGGGCTATCGAAAATAACACTCTGTTCTTGCTGCAAAAGGTGACGGGCTAGTGCGTGTAAGACCATATATGAAGCACGCCCTGCATCCGTGGCGGGAATATCAGCTTCTAGCAGGGCGCTTTTGGTTATGTCATGGTCAATGATCACGGCACCGATTTCCTTGGCAATGGCATCTGCTACTGTTGTTTTGCCCGCACCCGGAGCGCCCGACATCTGCACAAATACTAATCTGCTCATCCTTGTCACCCCATCACTCAGTGGTATGGTTTGGCTATTTGAATATCCGGTTTGTACCTCTTCAGATGGTAGGCCCTCATTGCCTGGTTACTTAACGGGGATCGACGATATAACCAGCAAAAAGAATCGTACCGTTCGTAGAGTCATGGAGGATACATAGAAAAGGATGATCAACACGCATCTCAGTCGGTGCGGAGAGTATGCTGCGGCTCATTACAATCGCAGTCGCAGCGGCCGCCTCGGCACCCTCTTCATTGACAGTCAGTGTCGCCTGATGCAGAACTTTTGAAATGAAGAGTCCTTTGCCAATCAAGGGAAATTCAGCATTTCTGTTGAAAGCCTTCTTGACTCCTAACTTGTTCATCGGCTCGTTTAATAGTTGATGTTGCATGATGGTAAAGCGCGGGAGCGTCAACTGTACTTGCTGTGAACGGAACTGTGAGCGAACCATCTGCCAATCGTCGGTATCGAAGCGCCGCTGAAATTCCGCAAAGTCACTCCCAGCCCGGGGCAAGATGACGGCCATGTGGTAGCTGCCTTCGACATAGGGCAGATCGATGGCCTGGAAGAGTTCATGTTCAAAGTAAGCGAAGTTCGCCTTTTGGCGCATCAAGGGGCGTGCTTCTGTTTTGCCATCCAGCAGAGTAAAGGGTTGGTCGGAGGTCTGGGTCGGGTCAAACTGATTTTGCCAGTTGGCCTTGAAGTAGACGGCGTTGAGCAGCGCCAGCGTTGCCCCGGCGACATCGGTCGCTGTGACCAGTTGATCAATTTTCCCCTTCGTTTTGTCAGATACCCAGTGGTTGATGATTTCGGCTGCATCGGGGCGGTTGAAGTCAAGATTGAAACTTTCAGCCGCATAGCGTTTCTGAAGATCGGCCACAAAGTCGGGCAGCACAGGATCACGCTCGGCCTGCCATAAGGAGTTTGCCATCGACCATTCGACACCCGGCTTCGCTGTATTATAGAGACTGGTCAGAAAAGCAAACGCCTTCTCCATATCTGGTTTGCTGAGATCCGCTACCCCAAAGGTCTCTAAAATTTGTTTGCGCGTTTCACCCTCTGCCCCATGACCAACCAGGGCAAAGGCAATGGCGATGCTCAAGGGCGAAACAAAGAGATTGCGCTTGCCATCATCCTTGGCCAGCTTCGCCAAAAGCTGAAAGGCAAAGCGATTGATCCCAGTAATCGTCTGCACTGTTGCGGCGGGCAACTGTGCAGGCTGTGGGCCTTGCCCCTCTGCAGAAGATCGACTTCTCATAGCTTTCTCACCTTTCAAACTACGTTCTATCCACGTATGAAAAACTTGACTTGCACGATTGAGATAGTGTGCGGATGAAGATGCAATCCCTCCTGATTGAAACCGTGAAGCACCGGTCAAGTTGTTTCGAACCAAATTTCAGCCTTCCCACTTCTCCACCCCTTGAGTAAACAGGGTGTTTGTCGATGATATGCGGATTGAAGAGAAATGTCAATCAGATTGAACGGGGGTCGGGGTACACAACTGGGTATCAAAAAATAGATAGTCCAATATGTAATGCAATAAAATCGTAAAGAAAAGATTCGTCATTTGTTTAGTGACTTACAGCGCAGAATTTAGTATTCTTGTGCCAACTGCTGCTCACATTTCACCCCTTTTGTCTTGGATCGGCCCTCTTTTTTGCGATGCGCGCAAGGCACTCCTCCCTTCGGCATCACTGGATCGCACATGCACGGATTTTTCAAGGTACCCACGTGGCGCGTACTACAGCCACGGCTCATCCCCCGTTTCTCCCGACCCATTGGAATTAGCTGCACATTACTTGCTGTTTTCTTTGGTTTTGTAGTTGCCCTGGCTTCGCCGTTGCCGACAAGCCCGATGGTCAGCACGTTTGCCAGCATACAGGCACAATCAACTCCAACCGTATCCCTGGCCGACGCTCAATCCGCACAAGTGACCAGGATCGTCGATGGCGATACAATTCACGTTCTGCTCAACGGTACAGATCAAACCGTGCGCTACATCGGCATCGACACGCCAGAACGTGGTCAACCCGGCTACAAAGCAGCAACCGAGGCCAATCGTGCCTTGGTCGAAGAGCAGACTGTCTATCTGCTCAAGGAAACTTCGGAGACAGATCGCGATGGACGTTTGTTGCGGCAAGTTTATCTGACTGATGGTCGTTGGGTGAATGGCGAATTGGTCGTCCAGGGTTGGGCGCAACCGGTACGCTATGCGCCAGACACTCTCAAAGCGCAAGAGTTGGAAGCATGGGCCCGTAAAGCGGCGCAGGCCAAGCAAGGCTTTTGGAGCGGAACTTCCGCTTACGACGGAGCGATGAGTTATGCTCTCACACTACGCACCAGCAACGTCCGCAAAGGTCCTGGCACCAACTTTGCCATCAGCGGCAGCGCGCTCGCCAACACACCGCTTACCCTCTTTGGCCGCAACCAGGCCGGCGACTGGGTACAGGTGCGCCTTCCCGATCGCAGTGGCGGCTGGATGAATGTTTCGCTGCTCAAGGTCAATGTGGCGGTGACATCGATACCCATCGTTCAGGACGCAGCACAAAGCCCTACCGTTGTACAGCCTACCCCAACCGCGACATCTTCATCACCTGCTGCACCGACGGAAGCAACTCCAACCGCACCTCAAACTCCAATGCAAAGCAACAACGGGAACAATGAAGGCGGTTCAAAGCCCTTTCAATGTACGGGTGGATGCTCGGTTGCACCTGATCCGAGTTGTGCAATCAAAGGCAACGTAAATTCAAAGAAGGATAAAATTTACCACATGCCTGGCTGGCGAGATTACAAAAGAACTAATATCAATCCAAACGAAGGCGATCGTTGGTTTTGCACGGAAGAGGAAGCTCTTGCCGCAGGCTTCCGGGCACCACTCAACCATTAAGTTTCTTACAAAACAAGCTAGAGTCAGCGTTGTCGGTTCGATGCGGCGATGTTGATTCGAGCAGCGCAAGATCCTTCCAGGATGACATGTCAACTCCTAGGTTACTGGATCGGACTTTTTCGGCAGTGTAGAATTTAACTTTATCAGGGTATGTTGCGGACTAAGGTGTCGGAGATGTGAAAGGATACGGGTGAGGTTTGCACTGTTCTTTTTAATTACGGTGCATAAGGTAGGAGATTGCCAGCGCAACAATTTGAATCTGCACTAACCCTAGGTTCGCCGGCAATCGTTCGGCTGAGCACTCGACTGAGCTCACGCCGAAGTCTCTCGCCGCCTCCTCATGCCCCTAGCGATACAACACGATATAAAAGAAAGCGAGATACAAGTGACCTTGCATCTCGCTTTTGACTTCCAATTCGTCCTTTAGTGTAGATATCGTAGGGGCATCCGCTTGCCGGTGCCCTGGGTTGTAACTCACCCAGGGCGACCGCAAGGGTACGCCCCTACGAACTTACCGACTGACCGTCGGGAGGAAGAGTTTACTCGTCTGCTCCTCCTCGCTCGGTGTACTGCTCTCCGGCGCTGAATCTACCGGATTATTGTCCACTGACCCTTCGGCGTTGTCCAGGGCAGGCCCACTGCCCTCTGACTCACGGTTCGTTCCGCCAGCGCCACTCGAAATCACCGGCAAGAAGAGCTTCCGCACCGCCTCCGGGTTGTCCTCGTTTGTGCCTTCCTCGCTCAACAACTCGTCGTTGGCGTTGGGGCTGAGGGTGGCGGTGGAATTGATGCCAGTGGCGTCGTCGAGGGTCAGGTTGATGTAACCATCGACACGACCTTCGACCGTGCTGGGGCTGAAGCGGTTGGCGAGGGTCAGTTCACTGAACTTGCCCACGCTGACCCAGCGAGCGACAAACGAGCCGACTGCCTTGCTCCGTTCACGGATGAGCAGCGTGCCGTTGGGTGCGACCACGTTCGCAGCCAGGGTGGCATACGGTCCGAAGGTCGCTGCCTTGGCTCCGAGTCCACCGAGCACGGCTGTGTTGGCGTTGACACCAGCGATGTAGATCACAATCTGCTTGGCTGTGACCGCACTGCTGGGTGCAGGTCCGACATAGCTGTGTTCACCGACGATGGCACGTCCACTGATGCGAATCTCACTGGCAGCGGCAAAGGTCAGCTTGGTGTTGTCGCCGACATTCCACTCCTTGAAGGAGTAGACACCACCGCTGAAGCTCACTTCACCACCCTTGGCCACATTCAGACTCAGGTAGTTGCCCGGAGCCACGGTGGCTGAGCCTGCCGAAGCCACATCGACATTCTGTTTGCCGACACCGATGCCTGGCATGGCCACAAAGCGGTTGAGCAGGGGCAGGGCTTGCGGCGTGACCTTGGTGCCCTTGACCGTGCCCGGTCCACGCAGTTCGTTGTAGTTGGCATTGGCGAGTGCCGTGCCCTGACCGACAAAGAGTGTGTCACCCAACACCTTGCTCTTGGCGTCGGCGAAGCTGACACCGCTGCCGATGCTGACTTCTGCACCATCACCCAGCCACGGTCCCTGGCTGGCGTTGCTGGCGGCGATGTCACCACTCATCACCTTGACGTTCTCTCGCAGGATGATGCCTTCTGACCCGAAGACCACGAAGCCGTCTCGTTGCAGACCCCTTGTCCTGGGGTTGGCGTGACATTGATGGTCACCGTGGCCAGGTTGGAGGTGGCATCACCATCGTCAGCCTTGAAGCTGAAGCTGTCCACACCGAAGAAGTCGGTGCCAGGTTGGTAGACCAGGTTGGCTCCTGTACCACTCAGTGTGCCATTGGCCGGTTTGCCGACGATGACGTACTTGAGGCTGCTTTCGTCGCTAGCCTTGAGTGTCACGGGTAGCTTGACATTCTGGGCGGTGGTCACGACCTGACTGCTTGCCACTGGTGCCTGTTCTGCACATTCCAACTGACCTTGCTGGCTGGGTTGCCCTTGACCCGCACCTGGAAGCTGTATGTGTGCCATCGGTCAGGTTGGTGTAGTTCACTGGGCTGGTGCAGGCAGTGAAGGCGGCTCCGTCCAGCGAACATTCATAGGCACCACCACCGTTCAATGTGAAGCTGGCACTGCGGCTGCTGGTAGGATTGCTTGGCGCATTGCCAATCTTGGCTTCGACGCCACCACCATTCACGGTCCATTTGACTTCAGCCGGGGTTGGATCTTGCGTGCCCTGGCCGTTGATGGCATGGACCTGGAAGGTGTGGGCGCCGTTGCTCAGATTCTGGTACGCCACCGGGGTCGTACAGGCGGTGAAGACCCCTTCGTCGAGTCTACACTCGAAGGCCACTGCAACGTCACCACCTACAGTGCCGGTGAAGCCGATGGTTGCATTGACCGAATCGTTGGGCTGGGCAGTGATGCTGGTCTCGGGCAGCGTGCCGCTGTCGAAATCGGCGTTGGCATCGGCACCAATCTTAGTGATTTGTCCCGCCTTGTCGATGGCACGCACGCTGATGGGCAGGTTGCGATTCTCTGGGTCGCTGACCGGGTAGGCGATACCCCAGACGCCATCTTTAACCAAGGCATCGGCGTATGGTTGGTCGCCGACCTTGACCTGCACTGTAGCCAGATTCGCCACATTGTCCACCGTGCCTTGGATGAGCACGATGCCGCTCTGCGCCTGGTAGGTGTCGCTCAGGGTCAGGTTGGTCTTGCCCAGGGCGACGGTTGGCTCTTTGCTGACCACGGTAAAGTGGACTGGCTCACCCGCAGGTTGGCTGGAACCGTTCCAGTCGCTTGCCCTGGCTTCCAGGGTGTGGCTGCCAGCGCTTAAGCTGAGTTCGATACTTTGCTGAGCCACGGTCACCTTGTCGATGCGGGCGAAGGGAATGGTTGCCGCCACTTCGCCGTCGAGCAAGACGGTCACTTCTTTCAATGTCTTGGCCGCTTCGGCGGCGACAACCACTTCGACATTGCCCGTCGAGCCGACAAAGCTGCCATCGGTCGGGTTGACGATATGAGCAGTCGGCTGTTCGGAAGGCACTGCTGCCACTTCTGCTGTGGTAACTGGGTACTGGTAACTGGTAACTGACTCACTACCCGCTGCCTCACTCGCCGCCACTGCGCCACCACCCAAAACCGCAGTACTGCATTTGCCCGTCGCATCACAGGCAGTGAGGCTGCCGCTGGGGATGTTGCTTGGCTGCCAGACCGTCCAGGTGTTGCTCAGGCTGCTGAGAATGGTCAGCGTCGGGAACTGGCTTTGCAGGATCGGGTCGCTGTTAAAGCCGCGGCTGGCTGGTTGGACGGCGTTGCCAGGGCAGTTGAACTTGCTCTCGTCCAGTTGCCAGTCACTCGCCACACAACTGTACTTCACTTCGTATTGGCGCACGTTGTTGGCATCCAGCACGGATTGACCGGTCGCCGTGCCGCTGATGGTGACGCGGAGCGACATTGTCAATGATACCGCGCCAGAGGTTGTTGTTGGCACCTCGGTTGCCAAAGATGTCAGTCGCCCGTCCATCGATCTGAATCATGCCTTCCAGATTGTTGGGTACAGCAAGGCTCCAGGTCGCAGGATTACCTACGACGGTGCGGGGGACTACGGTGGCGGGAACCCAAACCTTATCCGCCGTGCGATAGAGGGCTTGCACCTCGGCAGCCGTGAGGGCACGATTCCAAACCGCAACCTGATCGACAGTTGCCGCCCGCCCAAAAGATGAATAGGCGACATTCATGTTGGAGCGATCAAATGGGCTGCCGTAATCAGCATTCGCCGCCGTTGCGCTACCAACAAGCACGCCATCCACGTAGAACGACGAAAGCATCTGCTGGCGATCATAGACACCCGCCAGATGGTGCCATTGGCCATCACGCAGATCCCGGTTGCCTGTAATCGTGACTGCATCAGCGGTAAAGGTACTCCTCGTCACTTTCCAGTACGCTCTACCCTGTCCATCGGCAATGCCCAGACTATAGCCACCGCGGTTTCCGAGTTTTTCTAAAATGATCATGCCGTTGCTGGTCTCGGCACCTAGCTTGATCCAACCTTGTGTGCTAAAGCTTAGCGCATTGCCTGTAGCTGGGAACTGCGGGAAACTGAGCCCCGGATTGTCTTTAACGTACAGAGAGGCAGAGTTGGTGGCACTTTGTAGACCATTCCCTCCTCGACCAGCGACGCCAGCCTGAGGACATCGCCCAGAGCAGTAAGCGTTATTCGCCTGACCTGAACTATCAACGAAAGTTGCAGAACCAGTTCGCTCCTCAAAGTTGAGCTGTAAGACAGTACCAGAGTAGGGGAGGACACTGGTGATAGGGGCAAAGCTGATGTCCAGCTTATCATTGGGCTGGAAGTTGATGTCGTCGATATTCGTGCCAATCAATGGATCGAGCAACGTACCGCCAATCGAGACCGGATTGGTGATGGTGGCGCTGAGCAGATTGCGAGCGACATCAGTTGCGGTCAATGTTGCCACAGGTGGGCGAGCATCGACACGAATCCGCAAGCTAGCGCCAACGGTTGTATTGCCCACCTTATCACTGGCAGAAAGCCGTGCGCCATAGAAAGCACTCGGTGGCAGGTCAGTGACATCGCTGGGCAACACATAATCGATGCTCCAGGTGCCATTGCTGGCATTGTAGACTACCGGTTGCCACGAGCCCACTTCCAGGCTTTGACCGGGGTTGAAGTCAAACGGATCCAGTAGCATGCGTAGCGAAGCCGGGTCGACACCGCTGGCAGGGTACGGAGTACCATTCAAGTTGATGTTTGGATCGTTGACCGTCCCATTGATCTTCACCACCCATTGTCCGGCACTGTTGCGGGTCGTGGTATAGTTGCCATCGGGCGACAGGATTTGTCCACCCGGGGCCAACCCATCACCATAGATGGTATAGGAGGTGAGGGTGGTCGTCTCATTGCCCACGGCATCTCGTGCATAGAGACTGATGATATTGGTACCTGGATTGATGCCAACCGATGCAGTCCAACTTGTGGTTCCATTGGCATCGCGTGTGCCGATTCCATCTTGTGCCGTGACACGAACGAGTGTCGGGTAGGAAGTTGGGTCAGTAGCCGTGCCACCGATTACATAGAAGGTACGGTTGAAGGCTCGGACATAGCCGCCATTGGGCAACGAGGTGAGGGCGACGATTGGTTTGTCATTGTCCACAGTGACCGTGTAGGCCCCAGTGGCACTGACACTGCCATTCGATGGATTCAACGTCGCCTGGACACGGCTGCCAATGTTAGCAACTTGCGAGGTCGGGTTGGCGATCACCTTGAGGTTGGTCTGCACGGTGAGAGTCTGCGCCGTGTTAAAGGTGAGCGGGTTGAATCCGAGCGCATAGGGCGAGGCTGGGCTGGGCACGCCCAACACACCAGGCACTGTAAGATTGAGCGTGCCAGGGTTCATTGGACGCAGGGCGACGACGGTCGATGTGTAGAGCAAGCTTTGATTGGGAGCCAGGAAGCGATCCAAATCGTTGCTTTCACCCGAAACGACAATCGGTGGCGAGTTTACGATGATCGGGCTGTAGGGACGATTGTCGAGATCGATACGGTTGGCGGCTACGGGGTCGAGTGCCAGCACCCGCTCTGCCAGGTCGTCCAAACCATCGTTGTCAGTGTCCTTCAAGGTTGGATCGGAGGAGACACGCACGACAAAGGGTGCGGTGGCGTTGATCGTGACATTCCAACCGCCTTCCCAGATGCCAGTGGCGGCACCGGTGGTAGCGTCGATGCGCTCGTGCCAAACCTCTTCACTATCCTTCAACCCATCGCCATCGGTGTCGGCTTTGGCGGGGTTAGTGTCGAACTGGGCTTCCTGCAAGTCGGTCAGGCCGTCGCCATCAGTGTCGCGTGCAGTCAACGAGAAGTTGACACCCGCCTGGCGGCGTTCCAATTCATAACTATCGGAAAGACCGTCGTTATCCGTGTCCCAACTGTTGTCATTCGGGTCAATGCCGCCGCGGTTAATGGCCAGCAGCCCATCCCCATCGGCGTCTTTCAACGAGAGGAAGGCGGGATCCCAGCTCATGCCCAACCCACCGTCGGGCTTGGCTCCCAGGGTCATAAAACCATCCAGGGTTGCCGGGAAGATGTCGAACTTCATGGCGTCGATCTTGGTCGAGTTGCTGCCCGCAAGAGTGCGCGTATAGCAAACTGGAATCGGCGGTACAAAGGGAATGAAGGGGAAGGGCATCATCCAGCATTCGTAGGCGGGGAGGGCGTAGCCTGTGTTAAAGAAGAAATCGACAGTACGGTTCAACCCAGCCGTGCGCACAATGCCTGTGACTTGGGGCACTGGATTAGCGGCTGCCTGCCCACGATACATCGGTGTCGCCCCATAGTAATGATCGACGCCCACATTTTGCCAGGCGCTGGTCATCTGGTCGCGTTCCACGCTCAGTGCTTGTTCCGACTGCGACAAGCTGTATTTGAAGGTGGTCGAACGCAGATTATTTGGCGAGAAGAGATAGAGATAGACATTGATGATCAAGCCATTCGAGGGATCGGGGCTTTTGTGAACCGCAGTCGTGGTCACCGGCATCGAAACCGAGATGCCATTGCCCTGAATAAAGCCCTTGTTGGGATCAGCCAGTGCGATTTTGGGGCCGCCCATTACCACCAAATCCTTGCGATCAGTGTCAACCATCTGGTCGTAGTTGTAGATCAGGTAGCCAAGCACTTTGATCGCGCCATTACCCAGCGTGAAACAGGCACCACCCAAGCCAGGCACCGTACGCAGTTCATCCACGCCCAACTCGCAGACGGCAGTGAGAATGGCGTCGATCACGGCGAGGATGGCTACGATAATCGTACCGATGACAGTCGAACTGACCAGGGTGAGGACAAGAATGTAGATGGTGGCAGCAATGGCTTCGGCCAACGCTTTGTTGAATTCCGCGCTAAAGGCAGAGACTTGATTGCTCACCATGCTGTAGATAAAGAAGCCCCAGGTGAGACCAATGGCGAGTACGGCACCGATGGCACCAGCGGTGCGCGAACTCCCAATCAGTTCAGAGGACATGCCGAGTATCTTTGTAGCTGCACCGGTGGCTCCGCCTGCACTTAATAAGCCCACCACTTCCACTACATCCAAAATCGGCATCACAACACTGAGCGCGGTTGTCACGCCAATCGCTAGGATCTTGGCCAGAATTTGCTTGCCTAGACCATTCTCTGGTAAACCAACCAGCAAACCCGTGACCAGCCCGGTCACTGCCACAGTCACGACTAAAGCAATACCCACTTTTTTGAGTGTGACGCTCTGGAATACCTTTTTGATTGCCTGTCCAAATTTGCTAAACTCACCTTTGGCAGACGGAATGCCCAGCCCGATGCGCTGCAGCGATTTCCAACCACTACTAAGCAATTTTGCCGCTGTCGTATCGCCGCCGGTCAGGCGTGCCATCACAATCTGGTTGGCGATTGCCGGAATACCGGTGCGCAGCCCAAGCGAAAGATAGGTACGATAGTCTGTTTCCAGTTGCGTATCGGTTTTTAGGCTGTAGAGCGCAGAGACCGAACGTGTACCTACTTTGGTCACTGTACTGGCACCATTTAAGAGCGAGAGGAAATAGATCTCCGTTGCAAACATGCGCCCCAGTTTCAAGTCGGGGTCGCTGTCGCTGGGCAGCGCCGCAGCGTTAAGATGGCGTTGTTCCAACTCTGCCCAGTAAGTATTGACATCGCAGACATCCCAGGTGGGAGCAGAACCAGCCGCGGCGCAATAAGGAGTGGCTTTAAAGTTGGCAAGCGTTTGCACCTCTATTGCCTGCCCAGAGGGCGAGAAATCGAGGGTGAGCGCGTTCCCGCTAGGCGAGGCAATGCTATCCAATCCCTGAGCACGGAAGCGTTGTTCGCTGGCAAAGAGCATCAACGGCTTGAGGTTGTTATCGGTTTGCCACGAACTGGTAAATTGGCTATTGAGAATCCGCTTGGTCTCGGTCATGGCGGTGGTGACGACCGCTTCATCAAAGGAGGGGTAATCCTTCTTTTCCACACGCAGCGTATTGGGAATCGACCAGCGTTCTGTGTTCGAGACGGCACCGTTCGTGGTACGATTAAAGCGGCGCAGGACTTCATTCAGGTCGATCACACCACCGAGGAAGCGCTCGTTCAAGCCATCGGAGAGTGCCCAGAGTGGGAAATCGTCCAGCTTGTCGGAGTCCACAGCCGGGTCTTCATAGATGATCGCCTGACTAGCCCCTCGATCTTCGCGCACCGAAATACCGGTGAGCGAAAAGTCGTCGTAATAGCTGTTCAGCACTTGTTGCACATTGTGAATATAACCATCAGGCTGGCAGCCTTGCGCCACGTCCTGGGCATCCGCCGGATCACACGGTAGATCGACTAAGCCTTGCACGACCCAAGCCAGACGTACATCGTGTGGGCTAGGCCAACTGCCAGCGGCGTTGTAACGCATTCTGCCGTTGAAGGCCACACGCTGCCCGGTTGACTCGTCGTTGATAATGCTCAGCGGCACATAAACCAGCTTGGTGGAACCATCAGCGGTATAGTTGTTGAGCGTGAGGTTGTAGGCGTTCAGAATAGCCGGCGACGGCAAATTGGTGGTAGCTCCGCTGATGCGAATCTCCAGTACTGGGGTTAGCTTCAGATCGCCATTGGCTCCATTGTTGCCCGTGACCCCACCCACATCGGCATACGTTACGCCATCAATGTCGCGCATCTGTCCTTCGGCATCGTTGGGCCAATCAAGCACATTGTAAGCAAACCAGAGATGTTTGGCATCCTTGGGGCGAATTTGAAAATCGACCAGGACGGGGGTATTGGCGGCGAGGTTGTTCACCGTCAACTTAAAAGGCGTCGTCTCGTTGAAATTGGCGGGGACGCCTGTACCATCTTTCATCAGCCGATAAGGTGACAGATCTTTGCTATCCGGCACGCCATCGTTGTCATTGTCAATGTCAAAGAGATCCGGCGTACCATCGCCATCCGTATCTTGCGGCGTGGCCAGCGGCGCACCGTTGGCATTCATCCCCCACTCGAGCAGATCGCCTTGACCATCGCCATTGCTATCGGCGGCATCAGGATTGAGATACCACTGTTTGCCACCAAAGCTAAAGCCTCGCACCTCCAAATTGTCGGTCAGCCCGTCGCTGTCGGTGTCAGAAATGACCAAGCTGGTGCCGACCCGCTCTTCGACAAAGTCGCTTAGTCCGTCCTTGTCGGTGTCGAGGCTACTGTCAACAGGAATGACGGCAAGCGAAGAGGCAACTGGAGATTGGGAGATTGAGAGATTAGGAGATTGATGTGCAATCTCCCAATCGTTCGACTGAGACTCACGAATGTCTCCTAATCTCGAATCGCTACTTTCCAGCGGGTTGATATGTGGGTTAAACTCGACCTTGCCCAGTGCATCGCGCACGGATTGCTCTTGGTCCACGTTGGCTTGTTGTTCATCGCGGGCAGCCGCTTTGGCGCTCTGTACGTCGAGAAAACGCACGGTAATAAGGGTATTGAGCAGAGGACCAATCACCATACTGCCGATGACCGCAATTGCCATGGCGTGTTGTAACACCCGTGCCCGGCGATAGCGGACGATCAAGAGTACACCCAGCAGCAAGCCGGATAGGAGCAGCAAGGGCAACATTCCAGTGCTAACACTCGCAGTGGCCGCGCCGATACTTGCCAACACGCCACGCCAATCGCCAGCGCGTAAGAGGGCCAATGGCGCAACCACTGGCTTGCCAAACTTGGAAAAGTCAACGACGATCTGGGCGTTGACCTGCTCATCTTTTTGTTCGGGGAATTGCAAGTTCATCACCTGGCGTAGTGGCAGGCCATCTTCACCGATCCACAGTTCGCCGTTGCCTGTCATTTCCTGATAGTAGCGTGGCACTTCCAGATTCATGTCAGCAGGCAACTCACCCTTGGCACGCATTGCGGCTTCCATCTGCTTGTGGAGATGGAGGGCAAAGGTTGGGCCATCAATCGTAAACGTATAGCGGGTAAAGCGGATGCCGTTACGACTTTCGGATGGATTGGCTTGCACATTGCGCATGGCAACCAGGTAGGACATGAAGTCACCCTGCGGCGCAACCGTGTCCAGCGAAAAATCAGTACGCTCTTGCCATTCGCTTGTGCCACGCCGGACAAACGTTTTCCCTTGACTGATCTTAACGCCAACACTGTCTTCGGTTTGTTGAACGTTGCCGCCATTCGACCAAAGGCGCAACTCCATTGCATTCTGGTGCAGGTCGTTTTCCCCTTCCAGATGAAGTTGCTCGCTGCGACTGCTGCGCCCAACATTGGTCATCTTGGCACTGGGAATCGTGATTTGCGTTACGTCGGATGTAAAGTGATAAGAGCCGCTGGCTTTGGCCTTTTCCCAGGCGGCAGTGACCGGGTATCCGTTGGGCGCAGTTTGAATGGCGCTGGCGACGGAGGGCGAGCGCAAGACAAAGGTGCTTGCGAGTGCGACAAACAGTAGCGCCAAGATTGCTACTACGAGTCGCCTGCGGGGTGGTGAGTGGAACATCGTTGGATTCTCCTTGGTTATATCGGTCTAAAGATTAATGACCAATTCATAGGTTTCGCGCTGTGGGGGCGCTGCAAGTAGATGATTGAACTTGACCAGTTGTTGATGCAGAAAGCCATTTTCTTCGGTCGCACTCATCTTGGCTTCTGTTTGCCAAAGAGTGACGAGAACTGTTTTGCCGATCTTGCGATCGGCCAAGAGACGGGCTCCCTGAAAACCGGGTTGCGTTTGGGTGGCGGGCAGGATCGAGTCACGAAAGATGCCAATCACCTCCTCGATTTTGTCGGGTGGACTGTGTAGTGTAACGAATCTCGCATGGGTCATAAGGGTGTCTCCTTTGTTTGATCGGGCTTCGTATTGCTTGGTTGGACTCTTGTTTGGGCATAGAGAAATTCGGTTAGCGCATCCAGCGTTGCAAAATGAATAAGCTTGCCATTCTGTACCGACTGTGCAGAAGCGCGCCACGACGCATTCGGATGTTCCCGCCATAGCCGTACTAAAAACGAGTGATATGCGTGGATAAGCTCTTCGTCATTTGGATGGATGGACAAGACTCGCCTCTGGCTGGTCAGAGAATCAGGCTTGACGCAATACGTCAACAATAGAACTGATTTCGGTTTGTTTTTGAACTGATTAATGACTTGTTCGTGCAAGAGTAACCGCTTCGTTTTGCAAACTTTTTGGAAAGGGGAGTTGCAAAATGATTGTGTACCTGGTACACCCGCAATTGACCTTGTCTCTTGGATTCGGCATTCGGAACAAGATCTACTGCCAGAGTAAGGGACAGCCGTGATGAAATCGTTATGAAACGTGCCAAAACACAAAAAAGATCGTTATGAAATCGTTATTGTTGTGCGCAGCTTCCGTTATTGCTTGATATGTTCTGTAATGTTTACAGATATAATTTAGAGATGTTACGCACGTGTCGATTCAGACAAATGATTCTGACCAAATTCCTCGATACGATGCGTACTCTAAAGTGATATCGTCATGGGAGCACAACCGCCTTCATTTGAGTTTTTTGGTCAACTGAAGATCGCCGTCGACGGGAAACGGATTACATCGTTTCCCTCGGATAAGGCGCGCGCCCTGTTGGTCTACCTGGTCACAGAAGCCGCTGCGAGCGCCGTATCTGCACAAAGCGTGAACGACAAGGTACATAGCCGTGACGGACTTACCACATTCTTTTGGCCAGGCTATCGAGATGAGAGTGCCCGGGCCAGCCTACGTCAAGTGCTGCATCATCTGCGTAGAATTTTGGGCGATGACAAACGGGAGGAAAAGGAGCATTATCTCCAGATCACGCGTCAAACCGTTGGCTTTAACGCCACACTGCCCTACACCTGTGATGTCCACAGATTTGGGCAATTGCTCGCCTCTTGTAGCACCCATCCACACGAGCAGATGGCAACTTGCCCCGTTTGTATTGCGCAGCTTCGGGAGGCGATTGCCCTCTATCAGGGCGATTTTCTGGCCGGATTTTCGATTGATGACAGCACTGCGTTTGAGGAATGGCGACGGATCAAACAGGAACAACTGCATGTGCAGATGCTCAATGCACTTAAGTTATTGACCGACGTCGCGCTCGCTTCCAGTGACTACGAAACCGCACGCAGCTATGCCATGCGCCAGCTTGAACTAGAAGCCTGGAGCGAAGAGGCACATCGCCAGGTGATGCGGGCACTAGCGCTGAGTGGCGATCGCAATGCCGCCCTGGCACAATATCAAAACTGTCGCCAGATTTTGCAGGCCGAATTTGGCATTGAGCCAGATGCGATTACCACTACGCTTTACGAGGAGATTCGCAGCGGCAGGCTGGAGCAAGAGATACGGCTGCGCGGCGCGCTTAACGCCTTAGGCGCAGTAGAAAATACTCTATTGCCTACGATGCAGACGGCCGCGGACGCGCGCAGTCAGCCTGTCATCGGCCAGCCATCGACAGCCTTGCATTTTGCGAATTTGCCAACGCCTACGCAGCCTGGCGAGGAGGCTCACCCTTCAAGCACCATCCATCCCACACCCTTGGTTGGGCGCGACCAGGAGTCGGCGCAGATTGTAAACGCACTATGCGATTCACAAAATCGGCTGATCACACTGGTGGGAGCTGGCGGTATGGGCAAGACACGTTTGGCATTGCACGTGGCCGAGCGAATCCGGCAGTTGCAGCCCTCGATCTTTGTGGATGGACTCTATTTTGTAGAATTGACGCCTGTCATGCGCCTGGCCGATGTGGCCACAGCCATCGCCGCAGCGCTGCGGCTGTCCAACCAGCGCGAAGACCCACAGCAGGCAATTCTGAACTTTGTCAAAGACAAAAAGTTACTGCTGATCCTCGACAACTTTGAACATCTATTGCCAGCCACCTCATTGTTGACCGAACTTTTAGCCAAAGCACCAGATCTGTGCATTCTTGTGACCTCGCGCATCGCGCTGACGCTTTACGGCGAACAGATGATCCAGGTGCAAGGCATTGACTATTTGCTGGATAAGAACTATCGCCTGGCAGAAGAGGTGCCAGCAGTGCGTCTCTTCACCCAAAGTGCCCGCCGTGCCAATCCCCACTTTGCCATAACCGAACAAAACCGCACGGCGCTACTCCAGCTTTGCCGATACTTGGAAGGAATGCCCCTGGCCCTAGAATTGGCTGCGGTGTGGACGCAATGGTTGACCGTGGCAGAGATCAGCCGAGAGATTGTGCGTAACGCAGATTTTCTGGCCACCAACTACGGCGACATGCCTGCGCGCCAACGCAGCATGCGGGCTGTTTTTGAATGGTCGTGGCAGTTGCTCAGCGCAAGCGAACAACGAGTATTGCGTCAACTATCGGTCTTTCGTGGCGGCTTTACGCGTCAGGCGGCAGAGCAGGTAGCAGATGCAGCCCTTGATACTTTGGTGAGTTTGGTCAACAAATCGATGTTGCGCATGAGCAGAGTGCAAGTAGAACTGTCTACAAACGCTCCAGATGATGTGCTACAGGGTTTGGCGCAGGAGGGAGTAACGACAGAAGGGCAGTCTACCAACCGTTATGAATTTCACGAGTTGTTACGCCAATTCGCTGCGTCGCACCTGACCAGCGAAGAAGAAGCACAAGCTGTTCATCGTCATGCCAACTACTATCTCACTTTTGCGATCGCGCGTGAATCCCGGCTGGCGCTCAGCGAACCACGTCAGGCAACCGATGAACTGCTCGCCGAAATCGACAATTTTCGTGCGGCATGGGCGACTGCGGTCAACGCCTTGGATCTTCCGCTGATGGATGCGACGATCCACACGCTCTGGCTTTTTTATCAATTGGCAGGGATGGTGGGCGAACAAGAACGTGTCTTTGCACAAGCGATTGAGCGAATCCAACAACTGCCCTCTGACCCAGCCTATGCTGGAGAAAAGTCGGACCACTTGCGTCTATTGGGCAAAATGCTGGCATATTACGGGCGTGTGTTACAGTCCAGAAGTCGCTACGATACCGCGCTGACGGTTGCTCAACAGGCCATTGAAGTGAGCCGCGCCCAAGGTGAGGTGATCGGCGAGGCACTGGCACACGTGGTCTGTGGGCAAACTCTTTCACGCAAATCGCAATTGCAGCTCGCCCACGAACATCTTGAGTTGGCGCTAGAGCAGACCAAAACCCATTGGCAAAGGCTCTCGCACGACGAGGCACTGCAAGATACAGCCCGTGTTGCCTATTCCTGGCTCGCCACCAATGCATTGGCCATGAACGAACCTGTGAAGGCGCGCGCCTACCTGGTTGAAGGCGAATTTGTCTGTCGCAACCCAGGCAATGTGCGTGGCGAAATGACCTACCTCTATAACTGCGCCCATACCGATTTTCACCTGGGCGACTTGCTGCTCGCCCAGCGCGAGTATGAACAAGCCTTAAAATTGGCACGGCGTTTGAAATATCCTTGGGGCGAAGGGATATCGCTCCAACAACTCGGCATCATCGCCCACCTGCTCGGTGACTGGACACAAGCCATCGCATGGTTGCAACAGGCACAACGGGTGCTCAATCAGATCGGCGATGTGTTGGAAGAGGTACATACCCTAGCAACGCTCGCCATCCTCTACAGCCATTTGGGTGATTTTACCACGGCGCGCCAATGGCTGGAGCGCAGCCAGCAGCAATCGCAAATGACCGATGCACCTGCCGCCGAGCGTGCTACACTGCTGGCCCACAGTCTGCTCTTATGGTACGAGGAACAAAGAAGCAGTGCCCTGACCACTGCCCAATTAGCCTATCGACTAGGAGAACAAGCGGGCCATCCTCAAGATCAAACCCACGCCCTGCTCCTCATTGCGCACATTCAACGAGAGATGCAGCAATTCGAGGCAGCGGCGAGCAGCTATCAGCGTGCACTTGAACTTTGTGAACGGCTGACAGTCTACAAAGAGCGCTGGCTTGCCGAAGCGCAAGCCGGACTGGCGGCAGTGGAACAGGCACGCAACAATCAAGCTGCAGCGCAGGAGTGGCTGGAACCTTTGTTAAAGAGCCTGGCGCACTCGCCGCGCCTGGGGCTGCATGAACCATTTCGCCTTTACGGAATCGTCGCTCACCTGCTCCATATGCTGGGCGATGCACGTGCAGACACCTTGCTGGAACAAGGAATTCAGTTACTGCAACAAGATGCCTGTCAGATCCAGGATGATCGATTGCGCCAATCCTTCCTAGAAAAGGTAGCAAGCCATCGCTACTTACAGCAGGCAATCGAACAATCCCAGCAGCGTCCGCGCCCTCCACGATCAATCCCGAATGGCGTACTCCTGCCCATGCATCGGGGTGAGAGCCGCACGCCTGTCAAACACAATCTTCCCGTTCAAACCATTCCCTTCATCGGTCGAAGCCGAGAGCTAGCCGAACTGTCGCAGCGCCTTTCACAAGCGGAGTGTCGGCTTTTGACATTGGCGGGACCTGGGGGCATGGGCAAAACCAGACTTGCACTCGAAGTTGCGCAACAGATTGTGACAACTGCTCAAAACAGCGATGCACCCTTCACATCGTTGAAACGCCACTTTGCGGATGGAATTTTCTTTGTACCTCTTGCACCGCTGCAGAGCTCCGAGACACTTGTCCCGACGATTGCCACTGCGCTGGGCTTGGAATTGCGTAGCGCCAATCCCCAACAGGAGCTCGTGGACTTTTTGCAGCCAAAACAGATGATGCTCATTTTGGATAATTTCGAGCATCTGCTGGCGGGTGCAAATGTGATAGTGCAACTTCTCCAATCTGCCCCAGCCCTTCAGCTCATCGTCACCTCGCGCACACGGCTCAATTTACAGGGCGAAGTTGTCTATCAGGTTCCTCCACTTGCCCTTACTACCTCCACGCAGCTAGCAGAAGCCAGCGCTTGCGATGCAGTTCAGCTTTTTGTTCAACATGCCAAACGCAGCGTAACCGGCTTGACACTCCAGCCTGACAATCTTCAAGCTGTTTTGCGCATTTGCCAGTTGGTAGAAGGAATGCCCTTAGGACTAGAGTTAGCGGCAGCCTGGAGCGAATGGTTGTCCTTGGATGAAATTGCCAAAGAGATCGAGAAAAGCAGCGACTTTCTTGCCAGCGATGCGCTGGATGTGCCAACTCGCCAGCGCAGTATGCGGGCCGTCTTTGAGTGGTCCTGGAAGTTGCTGGATGAGCGGGAGCGGCAACTCTTTTGCCAACTTGCAATCTTTCGCGGCGGTTTTACACGCGAAGCAGCCGAGCAGATCACAGGTGCCACGCTCCGTACGCTGATTAGTCTTGCCAACAAATCTCTGCTCAATGCCCCTCACCAGCCAGGTATTGCTGTACGCTATCATGTGCATGAATTGCTGCGCCAATTTGCTGCGGAACAACTGAATGCGCAAACTGACAAAGGCTTGGTCATTGCCAATCGTCACAGCAACTATTACCTTGACTTCATTGCCGCACGCGAGCTGCGTATGGCGCGCAACGACCCAGTCGCAGCAGTAGCGGAGCTGCGTGCCGAAATCGACAATGTGCGCCAAGCCTGGCTACACGCCGTGGATCAAGCCAATATTGAGTTACTTGGTAAAAGTGTCAGCGGGTTGGCACGCTTTTACGAACTAACAGGCATGTTCAACGAGACCCTACAGATGATGGGTTATGCCTTGGAACGGATGGACAAGGCAGCAGCGAAGATAAATAGTGGAACAGATGAAGATCAAACAGCACAGCAATTTCTTAGTAAAGCGTTGGCGCTTCAAGCCTTGGTTTTGGTAAAACTTGGCAAGTATGATGAGGGAATGGCCACGGCGCAACGCGCCATCCACATTGGGTCCACCAGTGGTAGCATGGATGGTGAAATGTATGGCCAATTCGTCGTGGCGCAAATTTGGTATCGTAAAGGGGATTATATCACTGCTCGCGCCTGTTTTGAGGGCGTGCGCCAACAAATTGTCTCCAATCTGGCATCGGTGGAGATGACCGAATTGCTAAATGATGTCTGGTATGCTGTCCATGTCTGGTTAGGAAATATCGAAGGGGGGATGAGCAACTTTGCGGTGGCGCGTTCCTACTTTGACGAGTCGATTCGCATTTGCCAGATGCTCAAAAAAGTGCGTGCCGAACTCCATGCACGCATCAACCTGGCAAGTATGTTCATGCTCTCACGCAATTACACCGATGCCCGCCGCATTTATGAGGAATGTCTGGCGCTTGCCCGCAACCTAGAATATGCATGGGGTGAAGCCCAAGTCCAGCTTGAACTGGGTGAAGTGATGCGAATGCTCGGCGAGTATTCATACGCAAGGCAGTTGTTGCTCCAGGCAGAAGTGCAACAAGCGAGAATTCAGGCAAAAGTGGAGCACGTCTACAATTATGCGATCCTCGCCCGTTTACATTGTTATCTCGGAGACTTCGAGCGAGCTCGCGCCTGGCTGCATCAAATCTTTACCGATCCTCTCTTTCAGAGCTCTGGCATACTTCAATTCTTTGGCTTCTCGCTGCGCTGCCTCTTGGCCTATCTCACTGGCGAAGCTGAAATGGCGCTACAGGCTGCACAAGAAGTTGTCCAAATTGGGCAGCGACTCAACAAGTCAAACTGTCAAGCTGAGGGGTGGTTACTCCTCGGTCATGCAGCCTGTGCACTCGAATTGAGGGAGCAGGCAGAGCAGAGTTATCGTGAAGCGCAGCAGCTTTTCACCCAAATTGGAAACCATGCCGCTCTGGCAGAAGTTTGTGCCGGCTTAGCGTTACTCGCTCAGCAACAGGGCAATCTTGCCGAGGCTCAACGGCTGATTGAAGAGTTTCTCCCGCTGCTTGATGAGAAAAGCCAGCTTGGTCTGGATGAACCATTTTTCACCTATCTCGCTGCCTATCAGATTCTCGTTGCAGTTCGCAACCCACGCGCATCCTCGATCCTCAGCAATGCACACGCACGGTTACAAACCTACCTCGAACACATTGACAGTCAGGAATTACGTCAGTCTTTCCTGGGAAATGTCCCCACGCATCGCAACCTGGTCGCGACCTACACGGCACTGCAGCAGCAGCGTGAAACAGCCACTCCAGGGACGATGGCAAGTGACATGACGACTCAACTGGTGAATGAGCCCAATTCCCTGGCGGCGCAACATCACCTTCCGACGATGTTGCCACCACTGGTTGGCCGCGAACGTGACCTATCCGAGATCACAGCTTGTTTACAGCGGCCTCGTGTCCGCCTGCTCACCCTGGTAGGGCCAGGCGGTATGGGCAAGACACGGCTGGCGCTGGCGGCAGCCCAACAGTTGACTACACACTTTGAGGATGGTGTCTATCTGGTCGAACTGGCCAACGTGGACGATCCTACCTTGCTGCCTCAAGCGGTCGCTGCGGCGCTTGGCCAGAATTGGTCCACTGAAGCGGGCGGGGAAGATATCGTCGCTACCTACCTAGGTAACAAAAAGGTGCTGTTGGTGCTGGACAATTGTGAACACCTGCGCGAGACGGTCGCTTTTTGGGTCAAACGCTGGTTGAAGGCTTGTCCTACCCTGTGCATCCTCGCTACCAGCCAGGGTGCCCTGGCCATTGGCGGCGAAACAGTGTGGTCCGTGCCCACCCTCGCCTATCCAGTGCAGTCTGTAGGATTGGCGCCCGAGCAGTTGTTGAGCTTTGCAGCCATCCAGCTTTTCGTGACCCGTGCCCAGGAGGTCAAGCCAGGCTTCGCCCTCACTGCCAGCAACGGCGCCGCCATCGCCCAAATCTGTCAGCGGCTAGAGGGCATTCCGCTGGCGCTGGAACTGGCAGCGGCGCGTGTCAAGTTGCTCACCCCAACGGAGATCGCAACCCGGCTCAACCAATGCATCAATGTGGCGATCGGCGGCAATCAGCGCGCACCCGCACGTCATCAGACGATGCAGGCAGCGCTCGACTGGAGTTTTGACTCGCTGAGTGGGGAGGAGCAAAGCCTGTTTCAACAGCTAGCGCTCTTCGTAGGCGGCTTCAGCTTACAAGCAGTCGAAACCCTCACTAACGCCCCGGACGCGCTCTCGCCCCTAGCAAGGCTCATGGATCGTTCTCTGGTCACAGCCGAGACGGTGGGCGAACAGACCCGCTATCGCATGTTGGGCATTATTCGTCAATATGCCTACGACAAACTGCTCGCCAGCGGCAATGCCCCTGCATTGCGTCAGCGCCACGCCGCCTACTTTTTGCAGCTGGCGGAGAGTGCTCAACTCGATGTCGAGGCAGATGGCGAATCGCTCTGGCTCCAGCCCGATGCGGATAATCTCAACAGTGCACTAGACTGGGCGCTCAGCAGTGGCGCCACCCGCACCGCGCTGCGTCTGGCTGGGGCACTCCACTGGTATTGGTGGATGCGCGGTCGCCTGCGTGCCCAACAGCCAGCCCTCCAGCATGCCCTGACCCAGTTGAATCTTGACAACGACTGTACAGCCGCCGGCCCTGCGAGCGGCTGCGAGAACGAGCGAGCCGTACTCGCCTTTGCCGCCGGTACACTGCATGCGCTCTGGCAAGAAACAGACCAGGCGCGCCTGCTTCTCACCCAGGCGTTGACGCTCGCTCAAGCAGCGCAGCACCAGCATCTCGTCGGCCTTGCCTTGCGCCAGTTGGCAAGTGTGGCGATTCAGCAAAAGGAGTACAGCGCAGCCGATACGTTTATCGCCCACGGCCTTGCTGTCTGGCAAATGTTGGGCGGCAACTGGCATATTGCCTGGCTCTACTCCCACCAAGGCGACCTGGCCTATCAACGGGGAGACCGGACAGCTGCGTGGTTGGCCTTTGAAGCAAGCACCAAGCTGCCGGTAAATCCCGGTGCGCGCGGCTACCCCTTCCGCCGCATGGGTTACCTGGCGATGGAGCGTGGCGACCGCACCCAAGCGCTGGTACTTTGCCGTGAGAGCTTGCAGCTGAACATGGCCAGCGGTGACCACCAGGGCATCGCAGCCAGTCTGGTCGGGATCGCCAGCTTTACCATCTCTGAAACAGAAGCCTTACCCAAAACTTCCCGCAATCTCCTACTACAGCGTGCGGCACAACTGCTCGGGGCAGTGGAACCGTTGCTCAAAACCGTTGAGGACCGTTTACTTCCTATCGACCATGTAACCTACCTACAGACGACACACCTGCTACAGGAAGAGCTCGCCATTGTTTCGCCCACCGCCTTTCAAACGGCTCTAAGTCTCGGGCGATCGCTGACTGTCGCACAGGTCACCGATCTGGCGCTGCACGAGGATGATCCTGTATCACCTGGCGAAGCGCCATCACCATACGCATCAAGCGAAGCCTGAACAGCCCAAATTTCGCAACGAAATGCGCATTGCACAATCACTAACGAGATCTGAATGACCGGAAGAGGTGCACCAGTTTACACAGTGCGAGAGACGCATTCGGTTAAACTGTTCACGAAGGTTACGAATAAGCTCGTCAGCGCGGATGAGTTCACGTTATCAGCGAGAAGATCACACTGTCGTGCTGACGAGTCGATGCGCCAGGATGGCAAACAAGCTCGTCAGTACGGATGAGTTCATTCGCGAAGCGGCGATCCGGCTCGTCCGTACCGACGAATTAATCTGCAAAGGATGCAGCGTATTCGTCCGCATGGATGAATGCATTTGCCAGTCGGGAAACGCGCTAAGGCGGACGGATGAACGAATCTGCCAGGAGTGACGGTCTACTCATCTGCGCAGATAAATGCATTTGCCTGTCGGGAAACATACTCAGCCGGACGGACGAGCGAATCTGCCAGAAGCGACGGTCAACGCATCCGCACGGATGAATGCATTTACTTGTCTGGAAACATACTCAGCCGGACGGACGAGCGAATCTACCAGAAGCGACGGTCGACTCATCCGCACAGATGAATGCATTTGCCAGTCGGGAAACATACTCAGATGTCCGGCTGAGTGAATCTGCCAGGAGTGACGGTCGACTCATTCGCACAGATGAATGCATCTGCCAGCCGGGAAACGCGCTGAGGCGGACGGACGAGCGAATCTGCCAGAAGCGAGGGTCGACGAATCCGCACGGATGAATGCATTTGCCAGTCGGGAAACGTACTCAGCCGGACAGATGAGTGAATCTGCCAGGAGTGATGGTCGACTCATCCGCAAGGAGTCATTAGGCAAAAGGAATGCAGAGCGCTATGCAGCAAGAGGAAATTACAGCACGATTTGACAAACAGGCGTCATCCTACGACCAGCAATGGAGCAAAATGGCTGCCATCTACGAGGCTTTGTACTTGCTCACAAGGACGATACTTGCCGATCTCCCCGCACAGGCAAAGATCCTTTGCGTGGGAGCAGGAACCGGTGCCGAAATCCTCTATCTGGCCCAAAAATTTCCCGAATGGCACTTTACCGCTGTCGAGCCGTCGGCTGCAATGCTGGAAGTCTTTCGACGCCGGGCCGAGGAACAGGAAATTGCGGCCCGCTGTGTCTTCCATGTCGGCTATCTCGACTCGCTGCCGGCGACAGAACCATTCGATGCCGCCACAGCCTTTCTGGTCTCACAATTTATCCTAGATCGCCACGCCCGCTCCAAATTCTTCCAAGCTATTGCCGACCGTTTGCGCCCAGCCGGTCTCTTGGTCAGTGCCGATCTGGCTGGCGACCTGGCTGCCCCGGAGTGCCAGGAGATGCTTAGCCTTTGGTCACGGGTGATGACGGGTAGTGGCACTCCCCCTTCTCCGGAAGCGATCGAGCGCATGCGCCAAACCTACAGTCAAGATGTAGGGGTTCTCCCACCCGGAGATGTGGGCAATATTCTCATACGTGGAGGCTTTGACACGCCGATGCGTTTCTTCCAAGCTGGGATGATACACGCTTGGATTGCGCGGCAATCTTTGAGCCAAGAGAATCAACTCTTATCAGAAGGGGACATTCAAGCGCAGCATATTGATACAGATGGCGGGGCTGTCATTACAATCCCAGAACACAAAAACATCACTCAGTCAGGTTCGTTTCCCAGCGCATATAGGTGACAAAGGCGAGCAACCCAAACAGAATCGCGGCCGTGATGGCGCTGCTCGTCTCTCCGCGCGAAGCGTGCAGGACACAGGTGCTGACAGCTACGATCATCAGCCCGACTCCAGCCCAGGCGGTCAACCAGGTCCAGATGCGTGTGATGCCCGGCAAGAGTAGCCCCAGCGCCCCGAGCGATTCGGTCACACCGACGAAGAGGCGAAACCAGGGTGCAAATTGTGAATTCATGATCGCCACCAATTCAGCCGGTGAGAAGATCATGATCCAGCCATGAAACAGAAACATGACGGCGAGTAGGATTTGCAGAATCCAGAGGCCGATGCGCATGGGGGTTCCAACGTTTCTCGACTTGGGCGCCAGGGTACCATTGGATGTGATAAACTCGGTTGCCATTGCGTTTTTCATGTGAAGTCTCCTCTCTCTTTTGTTGATTCCTTGCTCCGATGGCTCCATTCTAGCAGAGCGGTAGGGCATTGTCTTGAACAAAAACGACATCCCCTCAGCGTAAGAACAGTTTTCTCCACTTATAATGGGCGAGCAGGCATCCGCAATCGGTGCTTGCCCAACAATCCATTTGCGGATATAATCGTCAAACGCCCGTAAAATGCCAGCGCCATTCCATCCAGGCCATTACATGGTTACGGGGCTAAGGCGATTCGCCGTAAGCTATGCTTTATCGATCTCACAGACTAGCTCGCCACTTTGCCATTTATACTTAACGACAAGCCGCTTCGGTGTAAGTTACACTTTTCGTGTGACATTGGGATCGATCCCAATCGCTGTAAAAAATTAGTCAGCCAACCAAACATGCACAACGAAGGATGAGATAGCAGGTTGCAAGTTTTTCGCAATTCGCCATGGGCAACTCGCTGTTTTCATAGTAGGCCGACCTTTGAAAAGGGAGACACCGCGGTTATGGAGACACTGCACATTCGCCTCTTGGGTGACTTTCGGCTTAGCCAGGGTAACGAACGGATCGAGACAGTGAACACGCCGCGTTTGCACTCCCTACTCGCCTATCTCCTGCTCCATCGCCATGCACCCCAATCACGTCACCAGCTCGCCTTTCAATTTTGGCCCGATTCCAGTGAAAAACAAGCCCACACCAATCTGCGCAAATTGCTCTTTCAACTGCGCAACGCCTTGCCCGCTCCGGACCATTTTCTGAACCAAGACCACCTCAACGTACAATGGCGACCCGAAGCACCCTTTATCCTCGATGTCGCCGAGTTGGAACGCGCCCTGGCGCGCTGTATCAGCGCCAATGGCAGAATGCTCGCCCATATTCAACCCGCTGAGTTGACGCAGGTGGTGAGTCTATATCAGGGTGAGTTGCTGCCAAGCTGTTTGGACGAATGGATTCTGCCGCTACGCCAGCAACTACAGCAGCGTGTGATGCAGGTTTTGGAAGAATTGATCGAGCGCAGCCAACATCAGCAGGAGTATCGTGCTGGCATCAACTATGCTCGCCATCTGCTCGGCCTTGACCCCTTGCACGAGCGTGCCCATCAGCAGTTGATGCAGTTATACGCGCTCAACGGGGAACGCGTGGCGGCACTCCATCACTATCACACCTGCACCAACTTGTTCAAACAGGAATTGGGTGTCGAACCGGATGAAGAGACTCAGACGCTCTATCAGCGTATTCTCCATATGGAGGGGCAAGCAACCGGGTCCGCCGCAAAACCATTCGATACGTCACTGATTGGACGCACAAACGAATGGCGTACGCTGCTGAGCGTCTGGCAACAGGTCCAGCGTCGCCAGGCGCACTTTCTCTCGATTGGCGGCGAAGCAGGGATTGGCAAAACCCGACTGGCCGAAGAGTTGATGGTTTGGGCCAGTGCGCAAGGGATGCGCACCGCACGCACTCGCTCGTATGAAGCGGAAGGCGGGTTGGCCTATGGACCTGTCACCGAATGGTTACGCGCTCCGTCGATCAAAAATACGTTAAAAAAGTTGGACAAGCTGTGGCTCAGCGATGTTGCACGGCTCCTGCCCGAGCTGTTGAGTGAGCATGCCAATCTGACCCCACCAGCAGCGTTAAGTGAAGGCTGGCAACGTCAACGCTTTTTCGAGGCGTTGGCGCGGGCGATCCTGATCGACAAGTCGCCGCTGCTGCTGCTAATCGATGACCTGCAATGGTGCGATTCGGAAACGCTGGCCTGGCTGCGCTTTCTGCTGCGTTTTGACCCACAGGCGCGCCTGCTGATCCTGGGCACATGGCGCAGTGAATCGGTAACAGCCGAGCACCCGCTACCGACTTTGCTGCGCGATCTGGGCAACGCCAATCAATTGACAACGCTTGAACTGACAGCACTCAGCGCAGGTGAAACCGCCGAACTGGCACAGCAACTAGCGACTCGGCAGATCGCTGCGCCGGAAATGCAAGAATTGTACAGGCTGACCGAGGGGCATCCGCTCTTTGTGGTCGAA
Organism: Caldilineaceae bacterium; assembly: GCA_046328715.1. Taxonomy (GTDB): domain Bacteria; phylum Chloroflexota; class Anaerolineae; order Caldilineales; family Caldilineaceae; genus JAXLWB01. The sequence goes on from JAXLWB010000006.1 coordinate 107,633, forward strand.
ACCGTGCGGGCGCGTGGTGAACAGGGTGTTCAAAGCTTGCCACCCAAGGTACAGCATGTGATCCAAACACGGCTAGCGCACCTCTCTGCCGAAGCACACGAATTGGCGGGATTGGCTGCAACGATTGGTCGTCGCTTCACGCTGGCGGTGCTCACCCATGCCAGCCAGCAGCCAGAAGAGACCTTTGTACGTGCCCTCGACGAGTTGTGGCAACGGCGCATTGTGTGCGAAGTGGGCGCCGACGACTACGATTTTACCCATGATCGCATTCGTGAGGCGGCCACCCAATTGTTCAGCAGTGTACGGCGCAGATTGCTGCATCGCCGCGTGGCGGAAGCATTGGAGCGGGTCCACGCTGCACAGATCGATGAAGTCAGCGCTCAATTGGCAACTCACTACGAACATGCTGGGCAACTCGATCAAGCCATGATCTATTGGCGTCGCGCCAGCGAACGAGCGGTAGCCAAATATGCGCAACGCGATGCCATTCACTACCTGAGCCGGGTCTTGGCCTTGCTGCCTAGCACCGAGCAGGCGGAACGCTATCGATTGCTGCTGACGCGTGTCAAGCTCTACAATCACGAAGCCATGCGCCCGGAAGGCAAGGCCGATCTGGACGCCTTAGCCATGCTCGTCGAGACATTGGACGATGGCACAAACGCGGCCCTACGGCGACGAGCAGAGGTAGCCCTCTGTATGGCGGACTATCGACGGGGTGTTGCCGACCAAGAACAAACGAGCGCGGCGATGCAGGCGGCCGCATTGGCGGAGCAATGTGGTGACGAAGCGCTGATGGCGCAGGCCTATTTCTTCTGGGCAGAAGCTAATCTTAACGACACAGACGCACTGGTGCGCTTGAGAAAAGCGCTTACCCTGGCCCACTCAGCGGGATTATTGCAAATTGAAGCGGAGGGGCTTTCGCTGTTAGGGCTGCACGGCATCTATTCAGGCGTCCCGCTGGCGGAGCTTGCAGCAGTCTTGCAACAATCGCTGGCCGTCTATCAACGATTGAGGGATCCGGCAGGGCAGGCTGGCGCACTGGGCATGTTAGCTTATATCATTTATACACAACGCGAAGGCAACTACGAGTTGGCGATTCGTTACTGTGAGCAGGCACTTGAACTTGTCAGCGATGGCTGGGATGCGGAACGCTTTGCTAAAGGCAACTTGGGCTGTCTTTGGTATTTTCTGGGTGACTATGCCCGCGCAAAGCCCTATCTCGAAGAGGAATTAGCCATTGTCCAAGCGGTCCAACACTGGGGAGGCGAGGCTGGTTCTCGGCTGGAATTGGGACTTCTGCATCAGGCAATGGGCGATGATGGCATGGCGTGCCTGCATTTGGAGCGTGCTTATCAACTGATGCGCGACAACAACGGCACACAACAGTACCGAGTGAAGATCGAAGGCCAGCTTGCCCTCTTCTATCAGCGGATAGGCGAACCAGCGCGCGCCGCACTCCATGCCGAGGCGGCAATCCACTTTGCGAACAAACTCAGCGATCCCCGAGTCCAAGGCGATGCCTTTACGCGCTGCGCTCGTGTATGGAGCGACCAGGGCAAGCTTGTCGAAGCGACTGAATTTTTTCAGCAAGCTCTGATTTGTTACCAGCAGATGGAACAATACAACCATACGACCATGCCGCTGGTCGGTTTGGCAGAAATTGCGCTGCGCCAAAATGATCCAGACCAGGCACAGGCGTTGCTCGAACAGCTTCTCCACCATCTGCAAACGCATCAACTCGACCGCACCGAAGAGGATTTATATGTGTACATGACGGGCTATCGGGCGTTGCAAGCGCTCAACGATCCTGGCGCCGCCAGGCTGCTGCAACTGGCCTACGAGCAACTACAAGTATGCGCCGCCTCGCTACAATCCGAGCATGATTTGGCCACCTTTTGGGCTGCGCCCCAGCACGCCGAGGTGCGCACAGCGCTGAGCCAAAGGGGCTGAACACGTTCATGTCCATTCTCTACATCCAATTCCGGGTAACTTTCGGTATGGAGCGACCTGGATCACCTAACAAACACGCCAGCGAAGCAGCCGTTACAAGTACATTTGCCCTGGCTTTTCCCTTTATTTCTCCTTTTTTGCCCAAAGACAGGTCTGCATTTCCTCGAAGAACAGCATACAGCTTGCGATAAATAGCGGTTGTTTTATATATCCTCTTCAAGCAACGCTTCAGGAAACGCTTTTCTTCGCGCCAAGCAACGCTTACGCAACGCTCCGCCTGCTACCCTATTCACACAAGCGTGATGCAGCCAACACAACCTACAATCACAAAGCGATCAGGTTGGCGATATCACCTGCTCCCAGTGGGAGGTAACCGATCATGGATGCGATTCCGCCCGCACTACTGGCCGCTCAGCAACAGTTGTGCATCAGTTTTGAACGTAGTGACGCGGCGGGCGTGGCAGCAATCTATGCCGAAGCGGGGCAGATTATGCCCGCTTACTCTGCGGCGATCCGCGGGCGAGCGGCGATCCAAGCTTTTTGGCAGGGCTGCATCGACATGGGCATCTGCACCATGCAGCGCATTCCGCTCGAGGTGGATTCTCTGGCAGGGACGATCAATGAAGTGGGTGTGTATCGCTTTTTCGATCGCCAGCAGCACGTACTCGATGTTGGCAAGTATGTCATCATCTGGAAAGAACAAGGTGGGCAGTGGCAGATTCAGTGCGATATCTGGACCAGTAATTTGCCATCTGGCTAGTACGGTGGGTCAGTGAGACAGTAGTCTCCATTCTTTTGGTAACACACGGCGCATTCCACAGCATCAGGCTACAGCCGTTGTTGCACTGTTTGCTCATCTGTCAAAAGTGTGAGAGATCGAACACGTCCCCGGCACGGCGCCTACGATTTGCGTACTGCCAACCACGTTCTGCGCCGTGCCGGGGACGTTGCTCACGCTTTGCATAGATGAGCCACACTGTTTATTTCACTTGCAGTTTCAAATCTAAAAGGAGTCGAGAACATGTCGAAGTCGCACTGGAAGTTAGTCATATTGTTCGTGTTGTTAGCATCAGGGTTGGCGCTGACGATTGGCAGTCGTGGAGCGCAAGCCGCCCCAGCAGGACAAGAAGCACCCAAGTTGAACACGTCGGTGGTCACGGGCACGGTGGTGATGCCCGGTCGGGCGATTGTCAACGCACGCAGCAACCATTGGGTGGTCGATTCGCCAGGCCTGCTGGCCGGACCCAATCAAGAGGTGAACCCATTGGAACTGCTGCTCGGTGCGCTCAACACCTGTGGCATCTTTATCTATGAGAAGGCGGCGCAAGAGTTGGGCATTCCGCTCGATAGTATCTCAGCCGTCACAGAGGGCGATTTTGCGGCGCAAGGGCTGAAGGATGGTTCGGTCAATCCACGGCTGCGCGCCTTCCGGGTCAAGATCAACATGAGCGGACCTAGCGTTGCCCAAGCCAATCAACTACGGGCACAATTCAAAACGCGCTGTCCCATCTACACCACCCTCTCGCTGGCGGCACCCATTGACATCATGCACGTCGGTATGGACGATCAGGTTGGCGCGCTGTTAGAAGTTGCCTTCACTTATGATTTTGCAACTGCCGACGAATACATCGCCGCGGTTTCGCCCATGGCCGAGCAGTGGGCCGCAGTGCCAGGGCTGCTCTGGAAGATTTGGACACTCAACCCAGAGACCAAGCGGGCGGGTGCAGTCTACCTCTTCGAAAGTGCCGAAGCGCGTCAAGCGTATCTCGATAGTGAACTGGCTGCTGCGGTCGCCAACCAACCCCATTTCAGCGATTTCGCTGTCACACCCTATGGCGTGATGGGTGCAGAGTCGCGTGTGACCAATGCCCCACTGATCGGTTCCTCCGCGGATGCTGCGGCTGAAAACCCAGGCGTGATTCTGGAAGTTGCCTTTACCTACGACTTTGCCACTGCTGAGGAATACATCACCGCCGTTTCGCCCTTGGCCGAGCAGTGGAACGCAGTACCCGGATTGATCTGGAAGACCTGGACGCTCAACCCTGAAACGAAGCGGGCAGGGGCCGTCTATCACTTTGAAAGTGCCGAGGCAGCCCAGGCCTATCTGGAAAGTGAATTAGGGCAGGCAGTCGCCAATCACCCACACTTTAGCGAATTTGACGTGCAAATCTACGGCATCATGGCGGCGGAGACGTCGATCACACATGGGCCGGTAGGGAAGTAAAACGCCGGCATATGTAACTGCTTTGAAAATGGTGAATAGTGGATCGTGTACTAGCGGTTGCCACTAAGTAACACTTTTTGCGGTTAAAAAGTGTTACTTAGTGCAGAGCATCAGTATAGATAGTTGCTCGTCATCATCCGCTATCCACCATCCATCAGTAACAATCATTTTCATCGCTATTGGTGAGCGTTGCTCATGTTGCCTGAATATTATGACAACCCTACAATAGAAAAGGAGGCCAATCATGTTTACCCTACGCACCCTGTTTGCTTTCATTGTGTTGTTCTCTATTCTGCTTGTGAGCGCCTGCCAGCCGATTCAGGCACCCGCCCCAAATCAGGCCCCGTCTGCCCCGCAAGGACTCCGGCCCGATGCCCCACCTTATGCAGTACATGGCCCATTTGGGGTGGGCTACTGGTCACCAGCCAATAGCGATGGGAGTACCCGCCCGATGCAAATGAGTATCTGGTATCCGGCGCTCAACCCAACAGGAAAGCAGGAGAAAATCGCCTATACCACTGATCTCAAAGATGCCACGATACCCGCTGATCAGCGCATTGTGCCAAGCCTTGGACATGCGCTCTTAAACGCCGAGGTTGATGTCGCCAAGGGGCCATATCCGCTAGTGGTTTTCTCGCACGGCTTTACCGGCAGCGCTGGCGCCTACAGTGCCTATCAAGAGCATTATGCCTCGTACGGCTTTGTAGTGCTCGCCCCGGAACATAGTGAACAATACGATGAATCGTTACAGGATCTCTGGAAAAGTGCGATTGACCGTCCCCGCAACATCAAACAGGCGCTGGACTATGCCGAGGCGCTCAACGCGCCAGGCGGTGAACTGGAGGGCATGATTGATATGGCGCGCGTGGCTGTGGTCGGTCATTCCTACGGCGGTTATACGGCGCTGGCCGCGGCAGGTGCGCAATATGATCTGGTCGCATTTAATGACCGTTGCGCCCAGTTGCCCGAAGATGATCCGTTTGCCTGGATTTGCACGGTGTTAGTGCCAAACGAGGCAAACATGGCTGCCCGCGCCGGACTGGAACCAATGCCCACAGGGCTTTGGCCCTCGTTCGGCGATCCCCGCGTGAAGACGATTGTCACTATGGCGGGCGACTCGTACTTCTTCGACCAAGCCGGCTTGGCGAAAATCACCATTCCCGTAATGGCGTTGGGCGGCACCGCCGATACCGGGACACCGTATGACTGGGGCGTCAAACCGACGTATGATTATGCGGCGAGCGAACAAAAGGCGTTGGTAACGTTCATTGGCGGCGAGCACTTGGTTTTTGGTATACCCTGTGAACGCCTGCCCTGGGCGCTCAACAACCCAGTCTATAACTTTATTTGTTATGACCCAGTCTGGGACAAAGCTCGCTCGCTGGATCTGGCGTTACATTTTTCCACCGCGTTTCTGCTGGATATGCTCAATGGCGACGCGGCTGCGCACGAAGCGCTATTGCCGGGGGCATTCCAATTTCCCGGCATTGAATATGCAACAACCCTAAAATAGTCAGCTGCAACCAAACCAAGGAGGAAAATCATACTTTGCATATCATCTCTATCCGTTGAAAGATTCCCAAAGGAGAAGACAAGTGACCCACAATTTTCAACTTGGCCCCTTGGCCTATGTGCTGCACGAACCACCCCATCCAAACCGTGTGCGAAGCAAACCAGGTACGAGTGCACCTGTTGTTGGCTGGCTTCATCCGGGTGTTGTCATGGAAGTTACACAAGAACCGGTCGTAGTTGATAACGTTGTTTGGTATTACATACAATCCAACTATGCGGATGTCCAGGGCTGGACGATGGCGAGTCAAAATGGTGAAGCCTATATTGCAGAGGTCCAATTCGAGGCGCAATGTTTTGGCACGCTCCCTTCAAGATTACAGCCTGGAGATCGGGCTGGGGTAACGCACTTTCCGGATCAACCGAATCATGTGCGCTCTCTGCCTCAACTCAGCCAACCAGCATTCGCCCAAGTGCTCAACCCAGGCGATGAAATGTTGATCATGCAACGTCAAGGCTGTGATGGCCAGATCACCTGGTGTCGTGTTGCGGCGATGAACGGGCTGGATGGTTGGACTGGTGAATGCGATGGCAGTCAATATTGGCTGGAGCCACTGGTCATCAACCATCATGGCCAGCCAGCCGGGCACTATTACAAGGTGCAAACTGGAGATACCCTTAGCAAGATCGCATTAACTTTTGGCAAAACGCTCGAACAATTGATAGATGCTAACCCAGGCATCCACAATCCCAATTTGATTGAGATAGGTCAGCGGGTGTGGGTTGCAGGATAGGGAACAACAGAGCGGGATGCAAGTGACACTTTCATCCCGCTTTTTACTTCCAATTCGTCCTTTAGTGTAGATATGGTAGGGGCATCCGCTTGCCGGTGCCCTGGGTTGTGTACCTACCCAGGGCGACCGCAAGGGTACGCCCCTACGAACTTACCGACTGACCGTCGGGAGGAAGAGCTTACTCGTCTGCTCCTCCTCATTCGGTGTACTGCTCTCCGGCACCGAACCCACTGACTGACTGTCTACTGTTTTACTGTCCACTGACCCTTCGGCGTTGTTCAGGGCAGGCCCACTGCCCTCTGACTCACGGTTCGTTCCGCCAGCGCCACTCGAAATCACCGGCAAGAAGACTTTGTTGAAGCCAGCCTCCGGGTTGTCCTCGTTTGTGCCTTCCTCACTCAACAACTCGTCGTTGGCGTTGGGGCTGAGGGCGGCGGTGGCGTTGATGCCAGTGGCGTCGTCGAGGGTCAGGTTGACGTAACCATCGACACGCCCTTCGACCGTGCTCGCACTGAAGCGGTTGGCGAGGGTCAGTTCACTGAACTTGCCCACGCTCACCCAGCGAGCGACAAACGAGCCGACTGCCTTGCTCCGTTCACGGATGAGCAGTGTGCCGTTGGGTGCGACCACGTTGGCAGCCAGCGTGGCATACGGACCAAAGGTCGCTGCCTTGGCACCGAGTCCACCGAGCACGGCTGTGTTGGCGTTGACACCAGCGATGTAGATCACAATCTGCTTGGCTGTGACGGCACTGCTCGGCGCAGGTCCGACATAGCTGTGTTCACCGACGCTGGCTCGGCCACTGATGCGAATCTCTGTGGCAGTGGCGAAATACAACTTGGTGTTGTCGCCGACATTCCACTCCTTGAAGGAGTAGACGCCACCGCTGAAGGTGACTTCGCCACCCTTGGCTACATTCAAACTCAGATAGCTACCCGGAGCCACGGTGGCTGAGCCGTTGGCTGAGCCTGCCGAAGCCGAAGCCACGTTGACATTCTGTTTGCCGACACCGATGCCTGGCATGGCCACGAAGCGGTTGAGCAGGGGCAGGGCTTGGGGTGTCACCTTGTTGCCCTTGACCGTGCCCGGTCCACGCAGTTCGTTGTAGTTGGCATTGGCGAGTGCCGTGCCCTGACCGACAAAGAGTGTGTCACCCAACACCTTGCTCTTGGCGTCGGCGAAGCTGACACCGCTGCCGATACTGACCTCAGCACCATCGCCCAGCCACGGTCCCTGGCTGGCGTTGCTGGCGGCGATGTCACCACTCATCACCTTGACGTTCTCTCGCAGGATGATGCCTTCTGACCCGAAGACCACGAAGCCGTCTCGTTGCAGACCCCCTTGTCCTGGGGTTGGCGTGACATTGATGGTCACCGTGGCCAGGTTGGAGGTGGCATCACCATCGTCAGCCTTGAAGCTGAAGCTGTCCACACCGAAGAAGTCGGTGCCAGGTTGGTAGACCAGGTTGGCTCCTGTACCACTCAGTGTGCCATTGGCCGGTTTGCCGACGATGACGTACTTGAGGCTGCTTTCGTCGCTAGCCTTGAGTGTCACGGGTAGCTTGACATTCTGGGCGGTGGTCACGACCTGACTGCTTGCCACTGGTGCCACGTTCTGCACATTCCAACTGACCTTGCTGGCTGGGTTGCCCTTGACCCGCACCTGGAAGGTATGTGTGCCATCGGTCAGGTTGGTGTAGTTCACTGGGCTGGTGCAGGCAGTGAAGGCGGCTCCGTCCAGCGAACATTCATAGGCACCACCACCGTTCAATGTGAAGCTGGCACTGCGGCTGCTGGTAGGATTGCTTGGCGCATTGCCAATCTTGGCTTCGACGCCACCACCATTCACGGTCCATTTGACTTCAGCCGGGGTTGGATCTTGCGTGCCCTGGCCGTTGATGGCGTGGACCTGGAAGGTGTGGGCGCCGTTGCTCAGATTCTGGTATGCCACCGGGGTCGTACAGGCGGTGAAGACCCCTTCGTCGAGTTTACACTCGAAGGCCACTGCAACGTCACCACCTACAGTGCCGGTGAAGCCAATAGTTGCATTGACCGAATCGTTGGGCTGGGCAGTGATGCTGGTCTCGGGCAGCGTGCCGCTGTCGAAATCGGCGTTGGCATCGGCACCAATCTTAGTGATTTGTCCCGCCTTGTCGATGGCACGCACGCTGATGGGCAGGTTGCGATTCTCTGGGTCGCTGACCGGGTAGGCGATACCCCAGACGCCATCTTTAACCAAGGCATCGGCGTATGGTTGGTCGCCGACCTTGACCTGCACTGTAGCCAGATTCGCCACATTGTCCACCGTGCCTTGGATGAGCACGATGCCGCTCTGCGCCTGGTAGGTGTCGCTCAGGGTCAGGTTGGTCTTGCCCAGGGCGACGGTTGGCTCTTTGCTGACCACGGTAAAGTGGACTGGCTCACCAGCGGATTGGCTGGAACCGTTCCAGTCGCTTGCCCTGGCTTCCAGGGTGTGGCTGCCAGCGCTCAGGCTGAGTTCGATACTCTGCTGGGCCACGGTCACCTTGTCGATGCGGGCGAAGGGAATGGTTGCCGCCACTTCGCCGTCGAGCAACACGGTCACTTCTTTCAATGTCTTGGCTGCCTCGGCGGCGACAACCACTTCGACATTGCCCGTCGAGCCGACAAAGCTGCCATCGGTCGGGTTGACGATATGAGCAGTCGGCTGTTCGGAAGGCACTGCTGCCACTTCTGCCGTGGTAACTGGGTACTGGTAACTGGTAACTGACTCACTACCCGCTGCCTCACTCGCCGCCACTGCGCCACCACCCAAAACCGCAGTACTGCATTTACCCGTCGCATCGCAGGCGGTGAGGCTGCCGCTGGGGATGTTGCTTGGCTGCCAGACCGTCCAGGTGTTGCTCAGGCTGCTGAGAATGGTCAGCGTCGGGAACTGGCTTTGCAGGATCGGGTCGCTGTTAAAGCCGCGGCTGGCTGGTTGGACGGCGTTGCCAGGGCAGTTGAACTTGCTTTCGTCCAGTTGCCAGTCGCTCGCCACACAACTGTACTTCACTTCGTACTGGCGCACGTTGTTGGCATCCAGCACGGATTGGCCGGTCGCCGTGCCGCTGATGGCGACGCGCGGAGCGACATTGTCAATCAACCCACGCCAGAGGTTGCTGTTCGGAGCACCGTTGCCAGCCGAATCGGCAGCCGGGGCGTCGATCTGATAGATGCCTTCCAGACCGGCTGGAAGTTGCACACGCCAATCTCGGCTGTAGAAATCGCTGCCGACCAAGGTAGCCGGGTAGCTAGGACGGCTGGCGGCTTGATAAAGTGCCTGGACTTCTGCCGCACCTAGCGCATGGCGGAAGATGGCGACATTGTCAAGCGTACCGACGAAGCCCTGGAAGTTGCCACTGCCGACCAATAGGTCATCGACCGTCGTAAAGTTCCCCGTAAAGCTGCCACCGCCCTGACCCACACCATCGACGTAGAGATTTGCTCGGTTGTTCGTGCGATCCAGCGTCACGATGACCTGATGCCATTGGTTGTCGCGTAGGTTCGGTCCGGCGGCGAGCGTGCTGCTGCTTACATTGCCAAAACCCATCTGCGCCTGGCCACTGTTGTTGATTGCTAACATCAGGTCAGCGCTGTTGCCCAATCCCTTGCGCATGATTGGATTGGTCGTAAGATTCGAATTTGTCTTGACCCAAGCTTGCCAACTAAAGCTGCGGCTTGCGTCAAAGTTGAGTGTCGGGTGATTGCGCACACGCAGGTATTGGTTGCCGCTGAAGCTTAGACCAAACCCATTGCGCCCTGCACCACCGGCAGTCGGACATTGCGTTGTGCTGCCACAGCGAGCGTGGTTGAGTTCAATCGAACTGTCCTCAAAGAAGCGCTCGCCTGCCTTCTCTTCCAGATTGAGCAGCAGCACCACATCGTTGTAGGGCAGCACTTGTTGGAGCGGTGTGAAGTTGACAAGTGGCGCAGTCGGTTGCGAGTAGGTATCCGAAATGCGACCACCAATCGTCACGGTAGTGGTAATGGCCGAGTTCAAGCTGCCGTTGTTAGCGTTGGTTGAAACGAGTGCAGCATTGGGGCCGAGGCGATCCAACCAGACACGTGCATCTGAGACTCCCGGCTGACCCGTGTAGCGTTGTTTCACGCTGTGTCCTACCTTGTCGGCAGCAAACAGATCGATATTGACGACATTGCTGGCGGCTTCTCCATCGGGCAAGAGATAATCCACGCGCCAGGTGCCGCCAGTGAGGGTGGCGGCTTGTGGCGCAGTGAGTGCTCGGCCCCAGGTATCGACCAATTGCACCTGCACGGAGCCTGGCGCAATCCCGCTCTCAAATTGGTCAGCCGAGTCGGTAGCACTTCCTGTAAGCGTAATGAAGTAGCGCCCTTCGTCGTTGCGTTGGGGCCGAACGATTTGCGGGATGGCACTGATTGTCATTTGAGGAGCGTGAGTGTCAGCCTTGATCGTGATTGGGTTACTCACCTGACTCACATTTCCAACCAGATCGGTGGCACGGGTCTCAATCTGATAGGAGCCGCCGAACACGGTCAAAGCATAGCTCCACGTTTCGTCTCCATCTGCCAGTTGCCAGGGTCCATTGTTGATGCGTACTTCTACTTTGGCAACCCCTGATGTGGCATCGGACGCATTCCCGCCGATGACCAGAATGGTCGGTGCAGTTGTGCTGTTGCTGCCGAGGACCACATCGCCATTTTGCAGCGATGTAAGGCTAACGGTCGGTTTGTCGCCATCGACAATGAAGCTGGTGCTGCCACTAGTTGTGACTGTCCCGCCGCGCAGATCGGTTTCGTGCACCTTGAGTTTGGCCCACTGGATGCCGTTGCCTGCTTGTGTGGGACTGCTGCCGACACAGTAGGTTTGCATCTCGCGTTTGTAGAGGGCACCGATCGTATCTGCCGCAAGTGCAGCGTGATAGATTTGCAGGTTGTCGAGTGCACCACTGTAGCCTGCCGCATTGCTACTGCCGATGAGCAGCGCATCGTTGGTGACAAAGCTGCCCGTGAAGCCGCCACTGCCGCGCGCCGTACCGTCTACGTAAAGCGTGGCCACTCCCGTTGCACGGTCTAGTGTGACCGCCACTTGATGCCATTTGTTATCACGCAGGTCAGGCTCTGTGGCGGTGAGGGTGTTGGTATTGATGTTACCAAAGCCCATGCGTAGCCGTCCTGTGTCTGTGGTGATCGAGAGCAACAGGTCATTGGCACCGCCCAAGCCTTTGCGCATGATCGGGGAGCCAACATTCGTCTTGACCCAGGTGAGCCAGGTGAAGCTGCGAGTGGCATCGAAATTCAACGAAGCATTGTTGGGAACACGCAGGTATTGGTTGGTATTGAAGCTCAAGGCATAGTCGGAGGCAGGGGTGCCGATGGCAATATTGTTAGCATCGACGCCGCCGGGTAAACCAGCCGCAGGACATTGAGTCGCGCTACCGCAGACGGCGTTGTTACCACGGCCAGAGCTATCGACAAAACTCGTGGCTCCGGGCAACTCTTCCATGCGCAGATCGAGCACCGGCAGGGCAGTGGCCGCAGGGCAAGCCAGCCCATTTCCAGGAATCTCAGGGGTTAACCAAGTGGTCTGGTTGGCATTGCTTGCTCGTTGCTCCAGATCGGCATCGAGGGCGAAGAAGAGCTGACGGTTCGCCTGATTATTTACAAACGCATCGCTCGCCAGCAGCCAGCCACGATTTTGCGGGTTCCACGCCAGTTTTACTTGATTGGGGAAAGCGGGCAAGGATTTGCTGATATCAGGCGTCAAAGTATTTACGATCGGATAACGTCTGATCTCGATCGATGCATCCAGTGGGTAAGCAATCGCCCAACGCCCAGTCACTGGATCCCAGGCCAGGCTGGGTGCGCTATTGAAGCGGTTGTTGCCACCATTGGAGGTTGTCAAAACGCTAAATGGACCCGTGCGGGTTCCATCGGCGGCAAAGTCGGCCAGGTTGATTGTGTCGAGTTTGACGCCCTTCATGGCGACACGATAGCGGTCGCCCATCCAGACAACGTCCTGCTCCAAACCCCGTCCAACATCGTAGTTGACAATGCCAACCGATACGCTGCTAGAGCTTAGCGCGTTGCCATCTTTATCAAAGCCCTGGCTCATGACAAAGTGTTCGGCAGAGGAGTTGGCGCTTTCCTGCGACTGTTCGTAGACAACGATGAAGCCATCGCCGTTGCTGGCGACTACGGGATTGGCGCTGCGCAATCTGAGGCTATTATCCGTGGTGCTGCGCGGCCAGGTGTTGATCTGGCGCTTGATCGTTCCATCAGTACCCATCAATACGCCCGCCACAGTATAGAGATCGCGCTGCGGCGTGTTGACATTGATAAAGATACCGGTGTCGGAATTGCTCATGTCCAAGGTCATGTTGTAGTCGCTGTTCTGGCTAAGGGTCTGGCTGCGGATCAGGGTATCGCCGCCCGTAGCGTTGCCAGATTCCCACATGCTGATCGTGAAGTCCCCGCAGACGTTCACCGAAACCGGGAAGCCCAAGGTATAACCATTGCCGACGCCCATATCCACATATGGAAAATTCCACAGCCGCACATCCTGATTACTAGCACTGTCACGCACATTGATATAAGGTTCGATCCCGCTGGTGCCGTGGTCATCAGGGAATTTAGTAATGGTGAGCGAGGTAATGTTGAAGATGCGGCAATTTTCCACCTGATCCCAGACCACGAGCGAGTCGCCGCGGTTGTTGGTGGCGCTGCGCGGTGGGTTGGCCCCGCGGAAGATGTTTTTGTTGTTGTTGTCGGCATCAAGCGCCCGGTTGGTACCAGTGAGCAGGCTATAGGCTTGAATATCACCTGTACCACCGGCAGTGGCGGCTGTAGAGAGCAGCGCGCTGAGCAGGTAGCTGTCGCTACGATCCGATCGGTTGGCACTCAGTCCAGTGTTGCGTGCGACAAAGGGTGCTGTAAAGCCACCGAGTGCAGACTCAAGTGCAACCGGGTCAAAGACCCAAGCAGCACCTGTGCTGCTTGCCAGACGTGCGCGAGCCATGCTGGTGATGGTGGCGCTTTGCGTCGTGGCATTGCTTGGCACGGTGAGCTGGCTGGGTACGGTCACCGTCTGGCTGCCGCTAAAGCTGACTGGGTTGAAGGGCAACAGAGCGGGTGCAGGCGAAGCGCCAGCGATAGCGGGATGTGTCACATCCAACACACTGGGTGCCATCGGCGCATTCGCAACCACGGTAGACGTGTAGCGCAAGGTCTGGCCAGGCAGCACATAGCCGTCAAAGTCATCAAGTTCGACTGTGACCGCCAGTGGTGGGGCGTTGACCACATTCGGGTGGTAGGGCTGATTCGCTTTGTCCACTGGCTTGAGTGGGTTACCTTCACATTTGCGACCATTGGCAACTTCCTGGGCGGTACAGACAGACTCGGCCAGTTGCTTCTCGGCCAGGTCGCTGATGCCATCGCCGTCGCTGTCGGCCAGCCCAGGATTGGAGGAGACATGGACCACGAAGGGGCTGGTGGCGTTGATACGTACATCCCATCCGCCCGCCCAATTGTTGGTGGCGGTACAGGTCGTCTGGTTACCGACGGTACTCACGGTATAGACACGATGCCAGACTTCCTCGCCATCCTTCAAGCCATCATTGTCACTGTCGGCGATGCCGGGGTTGCTGTCGATCTGCATCTCCTGTTCGTCGGTCAGGCCGTCAAGGTCGCTGTCACACGAAATCGGAGAATAGGGTTCACCTTGCTGGCGGCGTTCCAATTCGTTGGTGTCACTCAGACCGTCATTGTCACTGTCGAAGAGTGTATCATTCGGGTCCATCCCGTTGTAGGCAGCAGAGAGCAGTCCATCGCCGTCGGCATCTTTGAGTGACGGGAAGGCTGCATCCCAGGCCAGACCCACGCCACCATCACCTTTGCTCACCAGCGTCATAAAGCCGTCGAGCGTGGCGGGGTAGACATCGTACTTAAGTTCTTCCATCTTGGTTGAACTGTTGCCGTCAAAGGTGCGCACATAGCAGACCGGAATCGGCGGGAAAAAGGGGATGATTGGATTGGGTGCGGCCCAACATTCATACGCTGGATAGGCATAGCCTTGATTCAGATAGTAGGAAGCCGGTTTATTGATGCCTGCTTCGAGTGCAATTCCGGAGACTGGTGCAGGAGAGGTGTTGGCTTGGGCGCTGTAAAAATCTTTACTGTAGGCGCCTCGATTGCTGCTAAAGGCCACCTTGCTTGACCAGACGTTGGTCATTTCATCGCGCACGGCAGCGAGCGTCTGCGGCGCATCGGCTTTGCTTAGCGAATATTTGACTGTACTGGAGCGGATATTGCTCTCCGAGAAGAAATATTCGTAGAAGTAGATCATCAAGCCTTGCGAAGGATCGGGATCTTTGTGGGTAACGGTTGTGGTGATGGGCAAGGCAACAGTCACTGAATTGCCAGCCACATAGCCCTTACTGGCGTCAGCCAGCGTGACTTTGGGTGCGCCCGTTACCATGAGATCGTTGCGCGTGGTATCGACCATCAAATCGTAATTGTAGAAGAGATAGGCAATCACTTTGACAGCGGCTGTACCCAGGGTAAAACAAGCACCGCCCAAGCCCGGCACGGTGCGTAATTCGTCCACCCCCAATTCGCAAATGGCGGTGAGGATGGCGTCGATCACAGCAACGATGGCAACCAGGATGTTGCCGATTACGGTGGCACTGATGATGGTCAGAATGATGATGTAGATGGTGGCGGCGATCGCTTCGGCTAAGCCACGGTTAAACTCGGGGCTAAAGGCGGAAACGTTGTTGCTCACCATGCTGTAGATGAAGAAGCCCCAGGTGATGCCGACAGCAATGACCGCGCCGATTGCGCCCGCTGTGCGCGAACTGCCAACCAGTTCCGAGGACGAACCAAGAATCTTGGATACAATACCTGGTGCATCTTTGGTGAATTCTTTGGCAGCGCTAACCGCATCCACCACATCCAAAATCGGCATCACGACACTCAAAACGGTAACGACCGAGACAGTCGCAATCTTGATCACAATCTTCTGCCCAAGATCGTTCTCGGGTAAACCGGCAAGTAAGCCAGAGACCAAGCCACTGGCTGCGAGAGTAACCATCACTGCAGCACTCGTCTTTCCTGGGTTTTTCCTGATAAAATTCTTAATGCCAGGTTTAATTTTGGCAAGTTCACTCTTAGCGGAGGGGATTCCTAAGCCAATTCTCTGAATCGACTTCCAGGTAGCGCCCAGTAGTTTGGTTGCAAACCCTTTATCGGTATTGATGTTGCCCATGATGACGAAGTTGGCAAGGGCAGGCACACCGGTGCCGAGCGCAACATTCACAAACGTACGTACATCGCTTTCGATCTGGGTATCTGTACGTAAGGTATAGCGGGCCGAAACCGAACGAACGCCGATCTTTGTCACGGACGAAGCGCCCTGTAACAAGCTCAGGAAGTAGATTTCGGTTGACATCATGCGGCCTAGCTTCAAATCCGGGTCAGTATCACCCGGTAGGGCGGCAGCGTTGAGATGGCGCTGTTCCAATTCAGTCCAGTAGAGATCTGGCGCACAGCTATCCCAGGTGGGCGAAGAACCAGCGGACGCACAGTAGGGTGTCGTCTTGACACCAGCCACCGTTTGTACCTCACTGGGTTGACCGCCCGCAGAAAAGTCAAGCACCAGAGCGTTGCCCGTTGGCGAGGCGACAGCATCCAATCCGACAGAGCGGAAACGCTGTTCGTGGGCAAAGAGCAAGAAAGGTTTGATGCTGTTGTCTGCCTGCCAGGAAGTGGTAAATTGGCTGTTGAGAATGCGTTTGGTCTCGGTCATGGCCGTCGTGATGACCGCTTCGTCGAAGGTGGGGTAATCCTTCTTTTCCACACGCAAGGTATTGGGAATCGACCAACGCTCGGTTGTGGAAACGCCACTGTTGGTGGTGCGGTTGAAGCGGCGCGCCACTTCGTTCAGGTCGATCACGCCCCCCAGGAAGCGCTCATTCAAGCCGTCGGAGAGCGCCCACAGCGCAAAGTCATCTTTCTTGGCGCTGTCCACGGCTGGGTCTTCGTAAATGACCGCCTGGCTGGCTCCCCGATCTTCGCGCACGGAAATGCCGGTGAGTGAAAACTCGTCGTAGTAGCTGTGCAGCACCTGTTGCACGTTGTGAATGTAGCCATCGCTTTGGCAACCCTGGGCCACATCCTGGGCATCCTTGGGGTCACAGGAGAGATCGACCAGCCCTTGCACCACCCAGGCCAGCCGTATATCGTGGGGTGTGGGCCAACTACCAGCAGCGTTGTAGCGCATTCTGCCGTTGAAGGCGACCCGTTGTCCGCTCTGCTCGTCATTGATGATGCTGAGCGGGACATAAAGGATTTTGGTCGAACCGTCAGCCGTATAGTTGTTGAGCGTAACGTTATAGGCGTTGAGGACACTCTGCGGCGGCAGATTGGTGGTCGCACCGCTGATGCGGATCTCCAACATCGGCGTCAGTTTGAGATCGCCGTTGGCACTATTATCGCCGTTGGCACCATTGCTGCCAGTCGCACCGGAGAGATCGGCAAAGGTCTTGCTATCGATGTCGCGCACCTGACCATCGGCATCCTGCGGCCAATCGAGCACGTTGTAGGCGAACCAGAGATGTTTGACATCCTTAGGACGGATTTGGAAATCGACAAAGACCGGTGTGTTGGCAATCAGGTTGTTCACCGTCAGCTTGAAGGGGTTCGCCTCGTTGAAAAAGGTGGCTCCACCTCCCGCGGCTTTCATCAGCCGGTAGGGAGCCATATCTTTGCCATCGGGCACACCATCGTTGTCATTGTCGGGGTCGAAAAGATCAGGGATGCCATCACCATCGGTATCCTGCGGCGTGGCAAGCGGTGAACCATTGGCATCCATGCCCCATTCAAGTAGATCGCCTTGACCATCCCCGTTGCTGTCAACGGCATCGGCGTTGAGATACCACTGTTTGCCGGCAAAGGGAAAGCCACGTACCTCCAGATTGTCGGTCAGCCCGTCGCCATCGGTGTCGGAGATGACAAGGCTCGTGCCCACACGCTCTTCTACAAAGTCGCTCAAGCCATCCTTGTCGGTGTCGAGGGTGCTGTCGTTGGGTAGGGCGGCGGGTGCAAGGGCGATTGCGGATTGTGGCGGGAGCCCGATTCGGGAGCGGATTGCGGATTCGATTGCCAGAGAATCTGATTCCACATTCTCAAGAGGACTCTTATGTGGGTCGAACTCTACCTTGCCCAGGGCGTCACGGACTGACTGTTCCTGGTCGATGGTAGCCTGTTGTTCGTCACGGGCAGCGGCTTTGGCACTTTGCGTGTCGAAAAAGCGCACCTGGGTCATCGTGGTCAATACCGGTCCCAAGAGCATGCTGCTGATGACAGTAATGACGACTGCATGTTCCAGGACGCGCGCACGGCGATAGCGGATGAGGAGCAGTGCGCCGACCAGCAAGGTTGCCAGCAGCAAATAGGGTGGCAAGGCAGCAGGGAGAGCGCCCACACTTTGCGCCAACGTTGCTAACAACCCACGCAGATCGCCGACGCGTAACAAAGCCAGCGGTGCGGCGGCTGGTGTGCCAAAGTTTGAGAAGTCTGTGACCATCTGAGCATTGACTTGCTCATTCTTTTGTTCGGGAAATTGGAGGGTTAATACCTGACGCAGGGGCAGGCCATTCTCGCTGATCCAGAGTTCGCCATTGCCCGTCATTTCTTGATAGTAACGGGGAATCTCCAGGCTCATGCCAGCGGGCAACTCACCCTTGGCGCGCAAAGTCGCCTCCATCTGTTGGTGGATGTGGCGAGCAAAGGTGGGGCCATCAATCGTAAAGCTGTAGCGGGTAAAAGCGATACCATTGCGGCTTTCGGGGGCATGTGCTTTCACATCGCGCATGGCAACCAGATAGGCCATAAAGTCGCCCTGCGGTGCGACGGTGTCAAGTGAAAAGTCAGGCTTTTCTTGCCACTCGCCGCTGCCTTGACGCATGTAGGTTTTGCCATCAGCAATTTTGATGCCGACACTGTCAGCCACGCGCTGAACGTTGCCACCCTCGGTCCAAAGTTGCATCTCCATGCCCTGCTGGCGGAGATCATTCTGACCTTCCAGATGGAGTTGTTGGCTGCGGCTGCTGCGACCCACGTTGCTGATTCGGGTCGTGGGAATCGTCAGTTGTGTGACATCGCTGACGAAGTGGTAGGAGCCGCTAGCTCTGGCTTTATCCCAGGCATTGGTGACTGGGTTGCCATTGGACGCTGTCTGTACAGCACTGGCCACGCTGGGCCAGCGCAATATAAATCCCATAGCCAGTGCAATGGCTACGAATACGACTAGTATCAACAACAGTCGCTTGCGGGGTGGTGCGT
The DNA here is from genome assembly GCA_046328715.1 of Caldilineaceae bacterium. Classification (GTDB taxonomy): domain Bacteria; phylum Chloroflexota; class Anaerolineae; order Caldilineales; family Caldilineaceae; genus JAXLWB01. The sequence continues at coordinate 126,448 of JAXLWB010000006.1, forward strand.
GAAACATAGTGGTTGTTTCTCCTTGTTTGTGTTTGTAAATAGGTGCGGTTACGCAGCTTCATCGTGCCCTTATTGGGGCGAACCGGAGGATGAGGATGAATCATCCAGTCCGTCTGGTTGTTGCAGCTCTAAGAAGGCAAAGAGTTTGGCGAGTGTAGCAAAACGCATCTCTCGTCCGCTTTGAACATGCAGAAGTGAAGCATGCAGCGGCGCCTGCGCATTTTCACGCCACAGACGGATTAAGTAAGAGCGATAAAAGCGAGACGGTTTGCTTGCATCGATTTCGGGTTGCATGTTCTGTTATCATTGGCCATGGCTGAGCTAGCGGATCAAAAAACTTGGTTTCACCAGCATACGAGACATCCGTCAGTACAGCATCAGTAGAAGCAATCTCTACCGTCAGGAAATGATGGGGTTTCTAAAAAAATGACAATTTTCTTAATCCTATCTTTTAGAATTGTTTGTTATCCTCTGGATTGGTGACGTCATGAGAGTTTACGGTCCACTTGCGTAAATTCTCTCTAATCATTGGGAAGCTATGCCGCATTTGCAGTTAAACCTCTTTGGACAATTTCATTGTGCATTGGAAGGCACCGTCCTGCGCTCGTTTGAGAGTGATAAGGTGCGGGCGTTGTTGCTCTTTCTGGCAGTTGAGCAAGAACAGGCGCTCTCACGAAGTTCTCTGGCAACACTCTTGTGGCCTGATTTTGGTGAAGAGGGTGCACGCGCCAATTTGCGTCAGGCGCTCTATCAACTGCGTCAGGTGCTGGGGGAAGAACAGGCTGAAACCCCTTTTATCCTCACCTCGCGGCAAACCATCCAATGGAATTCGCAGGCATCGTCTAGCCTTGATGTCATCACCTTTCGTCGATTACTGGCCAAGTCGGCACAACATGATCATCTGCATTTAGAAGCGTGTGAGGAATGTCTGCAACAGTTGCAGCAGGCAGCCGAGCTCTACCTGGGTGACTTTTTGGCAGGCTTTGCGGTGGCCGAGAGTGAAGGGTTTGAGGAGTGGCGGCGCATCCAGCAGGAGCAATTGCATGTCCAGGCGGTCGATCTCTTTCACCAGTTGACCATGGCCTTCGAGGCACGTCGTGATTACGTCACCGCTCAGCGTTTTGGCCAACGACTTTTACAACTCGAACCATGGCGCGAGGAAGCCCATCGCCAGTTGATGCGTATCTACGCTCATCAAGGGCAACGAGCCGCCGCCCTGGCGCAATATCAAAGCTGTCGGCAGGCACTCCAACAGGAGTTCGGCATTGAGCCCGAAGCGGCGACCATGCAACTGTACAAAGAGATTCTCACAGACAAGTTTGCTAGCGATTCGAGTACAAACGCAATACCGGCAACCGAAAGCGCAGCACCGATTGCCATTCCTCACAATCTGCCCGCCCAGTCCACGCCGTTCATTGGCCGCGAGCAGGAGTTGACGGAACTCTTGGCACTGGTAGCAAAATCGGAGCATCGGCTGCTCACCTTGCTCGGTCCTGGCGGCATTGGCAAGACCCGGATGGCTTTGGAAGCCGCGCAACGACTGCTCGCTGATACCTCACGCTATGCAGATGGTATCTTCTTTGTCTCGCTCGCTCCGCTTGCCACTTCAGATAACTTGATCCCTGCGATTGCATCGGCACTGGGAATCGAGCTACATGGCGCAGACCTGCAAAAGGCGCTGCTCAAACAACTCCAACCCAAACAACTCTTGCTCGTTCTAGACAATTTTGAACATCTGCTCGATGGTGCAGGGCAAGTGACCGAGATTGTGCAACAGGCAGCGCATGTGCAGATCATCGTAACTTCACGGGCGCGGCTGAACCTACATGGTGAAACTTGCTATCCGGTACAGCCCTTGGCCGAGTCGGCAACCATAACCGTACCAGATGCATTGAACTCAGATGCGGTACGCCTCTTTATGCAGAGTGCTAAACGTAGCTATGCCGACTTTGTCATCACAGAAAACAATTTACCGGCGGTACTGCGCATCTGTCGCTTGGTCGAAGGTATGCCACTGGGGCTGGAAATGGCAGCCTCCTGGATCCAATGGTTACCGGTTGCAGAGATTGCCAAAGAGATTGAGAAGAGCAGCGACTTTCTCACCGTGGATTGGGTAGACAAGCCAGCACGCCAGCGCAGTATGTGGGCGGTCTTTGAGTGGTCGTGGAAGTTGCTCAGCCAACAGGAGCAAACGATCTTTGCTGCCCTTTCTGTCTTTCGAGGTGGCTTTGGGCACGAGGCAGCGGCGCAGATCACAGGTGCCACTTTGCGTAGCCTAATTAGCCTTGCCAACAAGTCACTGCTCCTTGTGACTCGCCTCCCCGGCGAGCCAGCGCGCTACCAGATTCACGAGTTGCTACGCCAGTTTGCTGCGGAACACTTGCTGCGCACTTCGGCTGAACATGAGCAGGTGGTGATGCGGCACAGCACGTTTTATTTGGAGTATGTTGCAGCACGCGAAGCGCGGCTGGCGCGCAATGAACCGTCCGAAGCGGCTGCTGAAATCAAATCGGAGATTGACAATGTTCGCCAGGCCTGGCGCTCTGCAATCCAACGGCTGGATTGGGTCGCCTTGCATCGCAGCGCCTGGGCGTTGAATTCCTTTTATCGGCACACAGGCTCCCATACCGAAGCACTCCAGGCATTCCAGTCAATTGCCGACCGTCTCCCTGTGCTATTGGAGCCGACGCTGATCCACGGCCATTCACCACAGCAAATCCTAGCACCGGTCAGCCGATTGGTCGCCATTCATGCGTATCTACTTGCGCTACAGAACAAAGTGGATCAAGCGATCGCTGTGGCACAGTCTGGCCTGGTGTGGGCAGAAGCAGAAGAAGCAGCCGATGCCGCAGCGCTCAGTCATCTTAGTTGGGCGCAAGCGCTCCGTCTGCAAGGCTGTCAGGCAGAAGCCCAACAACAGTTTGCGCAGGCGCTGCACTTAGCGCGCAGCGTAAAGAACGGTCCAGGCAAGAGCGAACTACTCTATGATGTGGAGTGTTCAGCCATCATGTTATTGGGTGCCTTTGCCGCGGATTGGGGGAAAAATCACGAAGCGCGCCAACAGATGGGACGTAGTTTGGAACTGGCGCAAACGCTGGGTAAGCGGCGTATGCAAATCACTTCTTTGATCAACATGGCGGATGTTGCCCGCAACATGGGTGCCTACCCAGCCGCTCGCCAGGAGTACGAAGAGGCCATTCGCCTCTCCCAGCAAATGGGTTTTCGCTGGGGAGAGGGGGTCAGTCAACTGGAACTGGGCGATGTTGTGCGCAAACAAGGGGAGTACAGCTATGCTGCCAAGCTCATGAAAAATGCATTGACGCTTTTGGAGGAGATCGGTGAGCATGGCAAAACAGCACTGGCGTTGACCTGGCTAGGACGGCTCTATACCTATCTGGGCGACACAACAACCGCCAAAGCCTGGCTGACGCGCCACCAACAGATCACTGAGCAGGTCAAGGGCTGGGAATCTGAAATTGATTACTATCAGGCACAGATGGTACTTGCCTTGCAACGTGGGGAGTTAATGCAAGCGCTTGCCTTTGCCACCGAAGGTTTGCAGATCGGACAAAGCCGCAGCCTGCCAGATGTACAAGCCTATGCGCTGATGGAGATTGGGCATATCCAGCGGCAGTTGGGTCAATGGCCGGCTGCCGCAGAGGCTTATCAACAAGCTTTTACGCTTTACACCACGCTTCAGCGCCCCGACTTTGCCACCGAGGCACTGGCAGGGTTGGCGACCGTTGCGCAGCAGCAAGGCGATCAGCCACAGGCGCTTTCCCTCGTGGAAGCGCTGTTGAAGCAACTGTCAGAAGAACCGACTGCGGGTTTGGACGAACCCTTCTTTTCTTATCTTGTCTGTTATCAGGTGCTGGCGGCACAACACGATCCACGAGCGCCGTCGATCTTACAAAGCGCACATCACCTGCTCCAACGTTATGCCGACCAAATCGACGAAGAAGATCTACGCTGCTCCTTCCTCGAAAATGTCCCACTCCACCGGCAGCTACAACAATCCTAGTGCAGGATTGACAAAGTTAGTTTGCAATGTGACCGGAACTTTATAATCGACAATGGGAACAAGAAAGCGGGATGCAAGTGGCACTTGCATCCCGCTCCTGTTGCTTCCAACTCATCCTTTGATGGGGCCATCGTAGGGGCGTACCCTTGCGGTCGCCCTGGGTTGTATCCGCCCAGGGCACTGGCAAGGGTACGCCCCTACGAACTTACCGACTGACCGCTGGGAGGAAGAGTTTACTCGTCTGCTCCTCCTCGCTCGGTGTACCGCTCTCCGGCGCTGAATCTACCGGGTTACTGTCCACTGACCCTTCGGCGTTGTTCGGGGAAGTCCCACTGTCAGACTGTCCTACTGTCCCACTCGAAATCACCGGCAAGAAGACCTTCTTGACCGCCTCCGGGTTGTCCTCGTTTGTGCCTTCCTCGCTCAACAACTCGTCGTTGGCGTTGGGGCTGAGGGCAGCGGTGGAGTTGATGCCACTCACATCATCAAGCGTCAGGTTGACGTAACCATCGACTCGCCCTTCGACCGTGCTCGCACTGAAGCGGTTGGCGAGGGTTAGTTCACTGAACTTGCCCACGCTCACCCAGCGAGCGACAAACGAGCCGACTGCCTTGCTCCGTTCACGGATGAGCAGTGTGCCGTTGGGTGCGACTACGTTGGCAGCCAGCGTGGCGTACGGACCAAAGGTCGCTGCCTTGGCACCGAGTCCACCGAGCACGGCTGTGTTGGCGTTGACACCAGCGATGTAGATCACAATCTGCTTGGCGCTGACGGCACTGCTGGGTGCAGGTCCGACATAGCTGTGTTCACCGACGATGGCTCGGCCACTGATGCGAATCTCTGTGGCAGCGGCAAAGGTCAGCTTGGTGTTGTCACCCACAACCCACTCCTTGAAGGAGTAGACACCACCGCTGAAGCTCACTTCACCACCCTTAGCTACATTCAGGCTCAGGTAGTTGCCCGGTTGCAGCGTGACTTTGGCGTTGGCAGCCACCTCGACGTTCTGCTTTCCGACCCCGATGCCAGGCATGGCCACAAAGCGGTTGAGCAGCGGCAGGGCTTGTGGTGTGACCTTGGTGCCCTTGACCGTGCCGGGTCCACGCAGTTCGTTGTAGTTGGCATTGGCGAGTGCCGTGCCCTGACCGACAAAGAGTGTGTCACCCAACACCTTGCTCTTGGCATCGGCGAAGGTCACACCGCTGCCGATGCTGACTTCTGCACCGTCACCCAGCCACGGTCCCTGGCTGGCGTTGCTGGCGGCGATGTCACCACTCATCACCTTGACATTCTCACGCAGGATGATGCCTTCTGACCCGAAGACCACGAAGCCGTCTCGTTGCAGTCCACCTTGTCCAGGTGTCGGGGTGACGTTGATGGTCACCGTGGCCAGGTTGGAGGTGGCATCACCATCGTCAGCCTTGAAGCTGAAGCTGTCCACACCGAAGAAGTCGGTGCCGGGTTGGTAGACCAAGTTAGCTCCCGTACCACTCAGCGTGCCGTTGGCCGGTTTGCTGACGATGACGTACTTGAGGCTGCTCTCGTCGCTAGCCTTGAGTGTCACGGGTAGCTTGACATTCTGGGCGGTGGTCACAACTTGACTGGCTGCGACCGGTGCGCTGTTGGTCACCTTCCAGACATATTTGCTGGCTGGGTTGCCCTTGACCCGCACCTGGAAGGTATGTGTGCCATCGGTCAAGTTCTTGTAGGTTGCTGGGCTGGCACAACTTGTAAAGGCTGCACCGTCCAACGAACATTCGGTAGAGCCGTCACCGTTGAACTCGAACTTGGCACTACGGCTGGAACTACTTGCTGCGGGTCCGATGCTGACGGTGACGAGTGCGCCACTGCCTGCCACATTCCAGGTGTAGCTGGCAGGTGAGAGATCCTCAAAGCCCTGGCCGTTGATGGCCTTGACTCGGAAGCTATGGCTGCCGTTGCTCAGGTCGTTGTAGCTGACCGGGCTGGCGCAGAGGCTGTAGGCGCCTTCGTCCAGTTGACACTTGAAGGCGGCGGCACCCTTGTCACCACTGAAGCTGAAGCTGGCGCTGGTGCTATTGCTGTTGGCCGCAGGTCCAGTGTTAATCGTCGTCTCGGGCGGGTTGGCAGTCGAGAAGTCGGTTGCCAGACCATCGCCGATCTGCGTGACCTGCCCAGCTTTGTCGATGGCACGTACACTGATTGCCAGGGTCTTGTTCTCTGGGTCAACGACTGGATAGGCAACACCCCAGCGGCCATCACCAAACTGCGCATCGACATAGCTCTGGTCGCCGACCTTGACCTGCACAGCTGCCAGGTTCTCCTCGTTGCTGACATTGCCTTCGAGCACAAGGATGCCACTACCCAACTGCCAGGTACGGCTGACGCCCAACCCACCATCGATACTCAGTTGGGTTGTTTTGTTGTTGACGAAGACCGTCACGCTGCTCATCGCTGACTGCACCGCACCGGTCCAATCGCTGGCATAAGCGGCCAGGGTGTGGGCACCATCGCTCAGATTGAGGTTGACTGTACTCAGCGCACTTTGCAACCTGTCGATGCGGGCGTAGGGGAAGGTTGCCGCCACATCACCATCGACCAGCAGGGTGACATCCTTCAACGTCTTAGCGGCTTCGGCGGCAATCGTCACCTCGACGCTGCCGTTGCTGCCATCCACGGTACTGCTGTCGAGCGGGTTGACCACCACTGCCTTGGGTGTCAGCGAGACTGCGTTGACACTGGCAGCCGAGAGCATCTGGCCGGCAGCAGCGCTGGCGGTTGTGGCCTGAACGCCCACGGTGGCGCAGTGCCCCACACTATCACAGGCGCTGAGGCTGCCACTTGGCGTTGCGCTTTCGGCCCAGACAGTGTAGCTGTTGACCATCGTCGTCAGCAAGGTCAGTTCAGGGAACTGCGCTTGCAGGATTGGGTCATTGTTGAAGGTTCGGCTCGGCGGTTGGCTGGCATTGCCGGGGCAGTTGAACTGTTCCTCAACCAGCGACCAATCCTCGGCACGGCAGACGTAACGAATCTCGTAAAGCTGTGTCCCATTATCGAGACGGCTTGCTCCGGTTGCTGTCGCCGTGAAGGTGAGGCGAGGGGCAAGCATATCGATCTGACCGCGCCAGACATAGTTATTAGGACGCAGGTTGCCCAATTGGTCGCGACCGCCCAGGTCAATCTGATAGACGCCTTCAAGGTTATTGGGCAAAGCATATTGCCACGAGGCACTGGTGCCACCTGCAGGAATGGATTGCGTATCCCAACGCTTGATCGATTCCGCCTGCAAAGCCTGAACTTCAGCCTGGGTCAGCGCCCGGTTCAGAATGCGCAAGCTATCGAATCCACCGTCGTAGGTGCGATTGGCGCTGCGATCTCTACCGATTTGCAGGTTGTTAAAGGCAGTCAACAGATTGTTGCTCGTTGCGCCGCTGGCAACTAGAATACCATCGATGTAGAGTTTCATCTCACCCTTGGCCCGGTCACGTGTGCCAGCCACAAAGTGCCACCGATTGTCACTAATGAAGTTAGGGGTGACCAGATATTCACTCGTATTGACCAGGAAGGCGGGGCGACCCTGGTCAAAGGACATGGTCCAACCACCAGCCACATTGGCACCTTGGTCGAGCACAATGGCAGAATCATTTCTGCTAGGGGTGGGCTTGACCCAGTAGGCAGCGGTAAAGCTATCCTGTACCGCCGCGTCCACCATTACGACCGCATTGCCACCTAATGATGAGAAGCTGAATGCCTCGTCGCCCGTGCGTGGCGAGACTCCCAAGATCTCCTGCGGGCAGAAGAAGGGGCAGTAGGCATCTTTGCCATTGGCTGAGCTGTCGGCAAAGAGACCTGCACTTTCGAGGAAGTCGAGCTTGACGACTGTACTGCTCAGTACCAACACTTGGGTGATTGGCGTCAATGCCACATCGATTGCGCTCACTGCGCTGGCACCGGTTTCGGTGATCAAGCCCCCAATGGTAACGGTGTTGGTGATGGTGTTGGTGAAGATGCCACGGCTGACATCGGTCGTCGTGAGTGCAGTGTCGGGACCATTGGTATCAATGACCAGGATTGACGTTGCCTGGCTGCGATTTCCCACAGCATCGGTCGCACGCACGGTTACCGTATAGATGTCAGATGGGTCCTTCATGGCATCGGGCCAGGTGTAGTTGACACGCCAAACGCTACCCGTCAAATCGGCGTGCAGCCAATCCGTGCCACTCACCAATCCCTTGCGACCTTCGAGTGACACTTCTATCGAATCGGTCATAACGCCACTGCCATTGACCGAGCCGATCTGTGGGTCGCTGATGGTGCCGCCAAGTTGGTAAACCCATTTGCTTTTATTGATACTGCGGAAGAGGCGAACTGGCTCTGTTGGCAGCGAGAAGGTGATTTGTGGTGGCGTTGCATCGGCGTAGATGCGCACACTGGTCGATGAACCGAGTTTGTCCGCCGCATCTGTCGCAAAGGCTTGCAGCAGATAGGAACCTTCATTCACCTGAACTGGGTAGACCCACGTGCTTGTGCCTGTAGCGGTCTGTGCTGCGCTGCCATTGACCGCAACCTGCACCTTAGCGATATAGGAGATAGAATCGCTCGCCACACCACCGATCTGAATGGTCTTGCTGGGTGCAGAAGCTGGTGCGCCTTGCACATATTGGTTGTTGCTGATCGAGGTAACGCTCACAGTGGGGGTGCTCGTGTCAATCGTCACACTGATGTTGCCGCTGGCTGTGATCTTGCCACCCCGTGTGTCCTGACCCAAGAGTCGCACTTGCGCCCACTGGAGGCCAGAGGAGGTTGGAGTCGCGACCATACAGGCGGGGATGAATGTACGATCATAGAGCGCTTTGACGCGAGTTGCATCGAGCGCTGTATTGTAGAGTTGCACCCCATCGATCGTACCAGAGAACTGGCGACCGAATAAGCCGCCGATGCGCCAGATTTTGTTGGGAATGGTGACGCCTGTGGTCGCACTACCAAATTGTGTGGCAACTGGCGCTGCTCCGCCATCCAGATAGATCTTTACGTGTGCAGTGGTCGTATTGGTGGTCGGAACACGAGTCACAACGACATAGTGCCATTTATTATCATCGATGCGTCCGGGGCTAAGCGCCCAATTGCCAGTGTTGTCTTGTGCTAAGCGCGCCCCCATTTGCCCATTGCTTGTCAACACATGGAAATCGTTTGGATCGTCATTGGGCCATTTGTCTGAGGTGTAGAAGAGAAAATCACCAGTAGCAGGTGCATCCGCTGGCATCTTGACCCAGAAGGCAAGCGTGAACTGCGAAAGGGTAATCGGTTTGCTCAGGTCAAGCCGCGTGGCTCCGTTAAAGGAGACCGCATAGTCCGACGCTGTACCAAATTGATTATCCGTGCCAGCCACGTTGTTCTTATCGACTGCGCCGACAACGCCAGCCGTGGGGCACAAACCTGGCTGACAGGTTGCGTTATTGGCACTGCTTGAACTATCGAGGAAGGTCGCCGAACCAGGCAGATCTTCAAAGCGCAGGTTGACAATCGGCGCATCGTAGGAGAGTGTGCAGGCAAGTGCGCTGCCGTAGCTCTTTGGAAGTCGCCATGTTGTCCGGTTGTCGTTTCCGAGTTGATTGAGGTTCTTGTCAAACAGCTTTTGCACAGAGCGAACAAGATCCAACGGGTATGAGAAGAGGAACTGTTGGGTCTGCGGCTCATAGGCAACCTCGAAAGTTTGTGGTAAATCGGTTGATAGTACGCGGCTCGTGATCGGGGTCGCTGAAGTTCTATCATAGAGTTGGCCCCAGCTCTCAAACGTCGGTTTTCGGTAAGCAACGAGGCTTCGTCCACTTACGGGGTCAGCGGTGAAGGAGAATGACATCGCTCCAAATTCTCCATCGCTATCCGTTGCCAGCGTCGCATCATTGCCCGAGAGATAGGTACCCGCCTTATCTACATCCCGGCTAATGAGGTTTTTACTGCCATTTCCATCCTCCCTACGCACAATGCGATAGCGGTCGCCTAACCAAGCGACTCGATTGTATGCAGCGGGCATATAGACATAGCGCGAAGTTCCAGGACGTGAAATCAGGGTATTGCTGATCGTACGAGTTGGACCGTTGAAGGTATTATCCGGGTTGACCAGGTTGTAGTTGAGCGTCGTACCGGTAGCCAGCTTGTTCTGAATCGTCGCTACCTCATAGGAAACCAGGAAGTTCACACCATCCGTCGCAACATCGGGTGCAAGACTAAACGAGGGATATTGAGCGGTTCCACCACCTACCACCTGACCGTTTGGCAGTACCAGTGCACTCTGTACAAACGGAACCGCAGCATAATCGACAAATCCTGTTGTATTACGTTGCCAGACCGCCAGACAGACGCCAGCATTGTTACAGGCCATTGCAGGTCTGGCATCGCCGAAGTTGATGTTAGACATCTGAACAAACGACTGAAGTGCAGGCAAGGTATGGGTGCGAATTTCTCCTTTGTCGCTTGGGAACGTGCTGCCTGTGTTTAACGCTTGCAACACAAAGGGATCAGCAGTGCCAACCATCGAACCTATCAGGTTCAGCTTATAGGGCGGGAACGAGACGGTTGTAATGGTGCTTGGCGTTGTCGTTGTGAGTGTCCAGGAGGTTGCGGTGGTTGTTACGCCCAGGCGAGCGCGCAAGCTGCTGCTCAACTGGAAATTGCCTGGATTTGTCCCAGCCTGTATGCTCACCACATTGGTCACGCTTTGACTGTTGGCAAAGGTATTGGGGTCGAAGTTGAGCGCCTGGGGTGCTGGGGCTTGCACCATCCCTGGCGCAGAGATATCAACCACACTTGGAGCTAGTGGCACATCGGCGATCACAGTCGTGACATAGGTCACAACCTGTCCCGCACGCAAGACACGGTCAGCATCGCCGACGTTGACGATCACGTTGATCGGGTTAATGTTGAAGACACCGGGGTGATAGGGGCGACTGTACTTGTCCACACGTAAAGCAGTGTTGGCATTGGTCGCCAATTGTTTCTCGGCGTTGTCGTCGATGCCATCGCCATCGCCATCCGGTTGAGTGGGATCGGAAGAGACGCGTGTAGTAAAGCTACTGTTGCCATTGATCGAGATGTCCCAGCCGCCTGACCAGTTATTGGTCGGTTGGCAATTGGCATCATAGAGTTGGTGCCAAACTTCATCGCCATCGCTCAACCCATCATTATCGGTATCGCGCACGGCGGGGTTTGTACCAAATTGTACTTCCTGGTAATCAGTTAAGCTATCACTATCCGTGTCACATTGCTGCACCGAACTGGCAAACCCTTCCTGACGGCGGGTTAACTCATTAGCATCAGAGAGTTTATCGCCATCGGTATCCCACTTGGTGTCATTCGGGTCAAGACCCTTGCTGGCACTAGAGAGCAGGCCATCATTGTCGGCATCTGCCAGGACGGGGAAGGCCGGGTCCCAAGCTAAACCGCTGCCACCCGACTTGGGGCCAAGCGCCATAAAGCCATCCAGCGTGGCTGGCAAGATGTCATACTTGAAAGTATCCAGTTGGCTAGAGCTATTGCCCGAAAGTGATCGAACACTACAGTAGCCCATGACGAGGGTAACCCCCCAGCATTCATAGGTCGGGATCGTATAGCCCATGTTGAAGTAGACGTTTGAAACCGCGCGGTTGATCCCTGCTGCTAAGCTAATGGCTGGCGACTGGACTGTCGTCCCTGCCTGGGCGCGGTACATATCTCGGGTTGTCAACAGCCCCTGCCTGATCTGATGATCGACTGAGACACTCCAGGAGTCGTTCATCTGGGAAAGGCTGGTGGAAAGCTCTTGCTTGTTGGGCGTACTGAGTGTGTAGCTTGCAGTGCTGCTCTTGATATTATCAACCGAGTAGAGCCATAGGTAATTATCGATGAGCAAACCATCGGCAGCATCGGGATCTTTGTGACGGAATGTCGTTGTCACCGGAACCGACAACAAAAGCCCGTTGCCTGCCACGTACCCTTTAAGCGGCTCGACCAGCGTCACACGTGGCGACCCTGTCACCACGATATCATCACGTCCGACATCGATCATCGACGCATAGTTATAAAGAAGGTAAGTAATCGCCTTGATGGCGGCGTTGCCAATCGTGAAACAGGCACCACCCATGCCGGGTACGGTGCGCAGTTGATCTACCCCCAGTTCACAGACAGCGGTGAGGATAAAATCGATCACGGTGATGATCCCCATGATGATCGCACCGATAACCGTAATATTGATCACCATGATGAGGATGATGTAAATGGTAGCCGCAATGGTCTCTGCCAACGCCCTATTAAATGCGGGGCTAAACGGCGTAACATGGTTGCTGATCATACTGTAGGCAAAGAAGCCCCAGGCGACCAAAATCCCCAGCACTGCGCCAACTGCGCCTGCCTTGAGTGAAGTCCCAATATTTTCAGCGCGCGAGGTCAGAACTTTGCTCAGCGGTGAATTTGCGAATTTGGGCGTTTTGAGCAAGTCCACCACATCTGAAATGGGCATCGCAATGCTGATGATAGCAAGGACTGAACCAATCAGAACTTTGATGACAATGGCTGGTGTATTGGGATTCTTTGCCGCTTCGCTGTTAAGCAAGCGAGGTAACCCTTCACCAATAACCGCATACGCAACACCAGCAAGCACCGCCACAACTGCAAAGCTTTTGGCGGCTGCTTTGGGAGTGGAAGCGAGCGATTTCAACTTCGAGGCAAACTGTTTGAATTGATCCTTGGCTATCGATTTTAAGGAGTCGCGATACTCTGGGTTGCTCAGGTTACTCGGCAACTGACGCATAGTATCAATGCCATTCGCCAGTGCAATCAGCGCCTTGGCAACCGCAGTATCGTTGTTTTTATACTTTGCGATCACCACCTGATTGACAAGGGCTGGCACACCCGCGCTCACCAACAACCCTACCAGGCGCAGATCCTTTTCCAACTGCGTGTCACTCTTGAGCATGTAGATGCTTGAAACCAGCGTGGGTCCATCCTTGACCAGTGCAATGCTGCCCTGACTCAAGCCCAAGAAATAGAGTTGGGTGGACATCATGCGCGCCTTAGACATCTCTGGCAGCACATCATCGGGCAACGAACTCACATTTTTGTAACGGCGCTCCAACTCTTCCCAATAGGCATCGGTTGTACAAGGTTGCCAAAGGGGTGTGCTGGCATCCGGCGCACAGTAGGGCTGCCCTTTGAGCGCAGCGTAGGTTGATTCATTAATTGCCGTGCCACCGGGCGAGAAATCGACCATTATTTCACTGCTGGTGAGAGTGAGGCCACTGTCCAGGTTCTGGCTACGGACGCGTTGCTCGCTGGCAAAGAGTAGATAGGGCATAAGACCCTTATCTGCCTGCCAACTGCTGGTAAATTTGTCATTCAAGATACGTGTGGTCTCGCTCATGGCAGTGGTCATGAGCGCCTGGTCGTAGAAGGCGTAATCCTTCCGCTCCACACGCAGCGTGTTGGGGACTGACCAGCGTTGGATCGCCGTCACGCTACTATTTTGCGTGCGGTCGAAACGGCGCACAATCTCGCTGAGATCGACGTCGCGCGTACCGTTGTTATCTGCGTCGCGGCCGGTGAGGAAAGTGCCATCTAATCCATAGGAGAGCGCGATAAGCGCAAAATCATCTTTCTTGTTCGTGTCTACTGCTGGGTCTTCGTAGATGACCGCCATGCTGGCGCCGCGCTCTTCAGTGACACTCAGGCCAGTGAGTGTAAAGTCATCGTAGTAAACCTGGATTGGATTTTGCACATTGTGAATATAGCCATCGTTCTGGCATCCCTTTGCATCGGCATCTGTTGCCAGTGGATCGCAAGGAATGTCGAGCAACGCCTGCACCACCCATGCCAAACGGACCTCGTGGGGGGTGGGCCATGTCGTAACCGGCAAATAGCGCATGCGTCCACTAAAGGCGACGCGTTCGCCACCGTTCTCATCCTGCACGATGCTAAGTGGCACGAGCACCGATTTGCTTAAACCATCAGCGGTGAGGTTACGTACAGTGATACCATAGGGCGTCAGTTCGTCCTGCGTGGGCAGATTTGTATTCGTACCGTTTATACGAATTTCCAGCATCGGCACCAATTTGAGATCGCCTAACGATTGACTGGCATCTACGACTCTGTTCTCTGCCGCAGCCACATCAGCAAAGGTGCGATTGTCAATATCTTGCACCTGACCCGCGGCGTCAAAGGGCCAATCCAGCACGTGTTGGGCGTACCAAAGATGTTGTGGGTCCTTGGGGCGCAACTGGAAATCGACAAAGGTGGGCATGTTCGCAGTCAGATTGCGCAGGCTGAGCTTAAAGGGTGCGGCATCGGTAAAGGCACCATTGTTGGCTGCCGTCATCTTGCTAAAGGGCGAGAGGTCCTTGCGGTCGGGCACGCCATCGTTATCGTTGTCGGCATCGAAGAGATCGGGTGTGCCATCGCTGTCGGTGTCATCAAGCGTCCCATTTTTGTCTTTGTCGCGCTCCTGACCATCGCCGAGACCGTCATTGTTACTGTCGAGATCGGCATCCAGCGGATCGCTGTACCAGATCTTCCCACCATAACTCGAACCTCGCACTTCGTCATTGTCGGAGACCAGATCGCCATCCGTGTCGGCATTTTCGGGGTTGGTGCCGAGGCGAAATTCCTGAAAGTCGGTCAAGCCATCGCCATCCACATCGCGCCCATTGTCAGCCGCGGGATAAGGAGCTTTGCCCGCTGATCCAGCATTGACAATATCGGTCACTTCACCAGCGGTCAACTCGCGGTTGTAGAAGGTTGGCTCGTCGATGATGCCATTAAAGTTGTACCAACCCGTGATGCCCGCTGTCCAACCGGTTGTATAGCCAGTACCAAGTTGATAGCGATAGCGATTGGAGTAAGGTTGCTGGGCGTAGGTCGTGCTGCCCACCAGCGCGCCATCCAAATAGAGCCGCTGGATGGCACCATCGTAGGTCACTGCCACATGGTGAAAGACATTGTTGTTGACCGCCGTGGCGCTCGTAATTGCCGCCGCGCCACCGAACATGGCGGCACGCAATTTGCCGTCCGTTCCCACATAGATGGCGTTGATCCAGCCAGTAGGGTTGGTGTAGACAATGCTGTTCTGTTGCCCCAGGATCACGCCGCCACCGCTGGTCTTGAACCAGAGTTCAAAGCTGAACGGCACCTTCTCGCGTTGATCGTAGTTGGTGGGGATGGGGAAGTAATTGTCGGGCAGAGCGACATAGCCGTTGCTGCCATTGAAGCTAAAGGCTTTGCCCACTAGACCGTCGGCATAGGTCACCGAGCCATTGATGACGCCATTCTCAGTGTTGATCTGGTCATTTGCGCTGTTCTCGCCACGCCACCAACCGCTGGCGCCGACTGGCAGGGCTGCCGCACTGGCAGAGACCGCCGCCACACCCAGAATAACATTGCTACCGCTGACACTGGCTGCACTCCCGCCACTACCCAATGGCGCGCCATTCAGCGCCGATTGTTCCGCAGCAGCCAACGGGTCGATGTGCGGGTTGAAGGGTTCTGGCGGAAGCTGAGTCGTATCCTGCAGCGCCTGACTCTCGGCTTGTGACGCCTCCTGAGCCTGGGCGCGTGCAGTGTAGCGATCAAAAGCGCGCACGTTGGTCAAGGTCGAAAGCACGGGTCCCAGCAACAGACTGGCGACGACGCTAATTGTGACTGCGCTGTAAACCGCACGACGCCGTTGGTAATAGAGCAAGAATGCCATCATTGCACAACCCATAGCCAGGATTAACCAGGGCATCACACTTTGCAGAACGCGGCTTAGCGTGGGCAGTTGCCAGCCCATCGTCGCCTGTAGCCAGCGATTTAGGTGTGAGTTGGTCTGGGCAAGCGTGGCGGCATCTTTGCCAAAGCTGGAAAAATTCACCACGATCTGGGCGTGAACCTGCTGCTCCTTCTGTTCGGGAAATTGCAGCGTGAGGATCTGGCGCAGTGGCAAGCCATTGCTGCCGATCCACAGCTCGCCTGTACCGGTCATATCTCGGTAGTAAGCGGGGACATCGATGTGCATCCCTGGTGCCAATTCGCCACGGGCCAGCATCGCTGCTTCCATCTGGTCGCGCACGTAAAGTGCAAACTTGGGGCCATCAATAATGAAACTATAGCGCGTAAAATGAATGCCCGCCCGTTGCTCAGGCGCATTTGCCTTAATCTCACGCACCGCCGACAAAAATGACATAAAATCGCCACTTGGTGCCAGACTGTCAGCAGAGACACCGGGTTCTTCCTGCCATTCCCCTGTTCCTTTGCGCACCAAGGTCTTGCCATTCTCGACCTTGAGTGCTATGCCGCCATCCTTGCTCAGTACACTGGAACCATCGGAGTAGAGGCGCATCTCCAGGGTTTGGGCTTCCAGATTGTTCTGTCCTTCGAGATGGATCTGTTCGGTGCGGCTGCTCCGCCCAACATTGGTCACGCTGGCAATGGGGATCGTGACCTGCGTCATGTCGGCGTCGAAATCATAGGAGCCGCTGGCTTTTGCCTTTTGCCAGGCGGCGGTGATGGGGTCACTACTCCAAGGTGCGGCACTACTGCTGCGCGGCCACCAGAAGGCAGCTAGCAGGCCAGTAGCCACAAGCAGTCCAGCCATGATCCAGCCAAGCCGAACTCGATTGGAGGGAGGGTGAGACGATAGTTCAGTCATACCTGATTCCTTGTTGTCTATGGTGTTGAGTGGATAAAAGGTTATCACCAATGCCCAAACCTTATGGGTGTCAGTACTCGGTGATTGATCGGTTGGTACTACTACTATACTCAGCAATCGTTATAAAACAGGGCAAATATCGTTATAAAAATCAGAAAAATCGTTATAAATAATGGTGTAAATCGTTATAAAAAATAACAGCATCGTTAAATGCGACTACTACGCGCAGAAGTAGTGATGAAAAGACGTAAAAGGGAGGGGTAAAAGATAAAAGAACAGAAGAGTTGAAGAGTAACAATGCAACGCTTCCGCTCTTCATCCTTTCATCCATGGGTCGAGATGCTGTGCAAGATGCCTATCCATTGAACAGGATAGGCCAGGAAGGTGCGTAGCCGTTTGCTCTGCTGCAGCAGTTGTTGCCATTGTTGTTGGCGCTGTTGGCGAACGGCGGAGCGTTCAAGTTCTAACATCTGATCAAGTTCAGCTCGGATTTCTGCCCAGTTCGTCATGATTGTTCTCCTTTAATGAAAGAGTTGATGTCCTGGTATGCCACTCTCTACCACTGCATTGGTCTGGGAGAGCATGTGAGAGCGGTGCATCTATGTTTGCGTGTTGCCTCCAGCATAGCAAACGATCGTTATAAAACAGGGCCAATATCGTTATAAAATGGGGTGTTGATCGTTAAAAATTGAAAAAATTATCGTTAAAAATTCGGATGTAACTTATGTGAGGGGCAAAGGGGGCGAAAAGAGGGCAAGCAGGAGATTGTGAAAATGAGGGCGCGCGCAATAGGCCAGGTACAGAACCTGGTCATTACAACAGCGGCGGCTTCCTCAACATCGATCCTGCGTGTGGCTGGGTTGAAGACGAGCGTTGCATACCACCGAAAGCGCTCATCTTCGAACTGAGCACACATTACATGGCAGGACCAGGTGAGAAAGGTTGGCGGTTGGCGTCACCGTCCTGGGTGGCGACTTGTTTGTGCAGATAAGCGAGCAGGCTCTCTACGTCAGCGAAGAGCACGGTGCTACCAGTCTGTACACATTGTGCAGATGCACGCCAGCGCCCCTCTTCATGGCTTTGCCAAAAGCGCACAAGATAAGAGCGATAGGTTTGTGTGCCTTGAAGAATGCTCGGTAAATCGTTCATGCCCTGTTCAATTTTCGTTTCAATCGCTGTGTAACGCATAGGATTCGGCAATCTGGTTCTCTACCGAGCATGTCCAATCGGCTCAGCGAGAGAGTACTCTCAACATCTTCATCGTTCACAACAGAAGTTATGCCTCTAGCATAGCAAACTATCGTTATAAAACAGGGGGAAAATCGTTATAAATCTCAAAAAAATCGTTATAAAATGAGGTTTTTTCGTTAAAAATTTATCAATTCACTTGATTGAGTCTCACAAAGTGCAGCGCTGCAAATAGTTTGCAGTGGCACATAGATGCTTGGAAGCGTTGAAGTGGGAGTGGCATACTCAAGACCCTTGCCAACAGGTACAAAAAAGCGGGATGCAAGTGACACCTGCATCCCGCTCCCTTTGCTTCCAGCTCACCCTTTGATAGGGCGACCGCAAGGGTACGCCCCTACCGTTTTACCGACTAACCGCTGGCAGGAAGAGCTTACTGTTCTGCTCCTCCTCACTCGGCGCACTGCCTTCCGGCGCTAATTCCACTGGTTTACTATCCACTGTCTCACTGTCCATAGTCTCACTGCCCACCGCCTCCCCGCTGATCAACGGCAGGTAAAGCATCTGCACCACAGCCTCTTCTGTGGGTGGTGTAGAGACAACAGGCTCGACCTCCTGGACAGTCGCTGTGCTGGCACCAGTCACAAAACGGCTGGCAAGGGTCAGCGTGCTGTTTTGGCCCCAACTGACCCAGCGTCCCATAAAGGCACCGGTGGCGACAATGGTCTGGTCCATCTGTACGGTGCCGTTCGGTGCCAGCAGGTTGAGCTTGAGCGTGCTGTTCTGACCAATCGAGACCGCCTTCGGCGTTTCACTGAGACCACCATTTGTACCGTTGCGGCCAGCCACATAGAAGACGATGTCTCTGGCCGTCAAACTGGTAGCTGTGGCGGCTGGAATCACCAGGCTGCCCTGGCCAATGCTCACTCTGCCCGCCACCCGAATTTCGGTGGCTGCTTGGAAATAGAGTTTGGCATTCTGCCCAGCGCTGAAGCTGGCAAACTGATACACCCCACCCTTGAAGGTGATGGTGGCATTTTGGTTGCTGTTGAATGCCCCATAGTTGCCAGGATTGAGCGTCAGCGACCCATTCTGCGCCACATTGACTGCTGCGGTGCCTGCCGTAATGGTGGGCAGCGCAGGCAGGCTAGGCATGAACTTCAGGTTGAGCGGCGTCGCTGTCACCCCGAGCACTTTGCCATTGTTGCGCAGGCTGTTGTAGCTGAGGTTGTAGGCACTGGCATTCTGGCCCAGCGAGATCGTGTTGCCCAGCAGGTGACTGGTGGTATCCACGATTTTGCTGTTCTGACCCAGGCTGACTTCAGCATTGTTGGACAGGAAGGGAGCAGTGCCAGTAATACGGGCACCAATATCACCACTATTGACCGTGATGCCCTGATTAAAGGCCACGCCTTCCTGCGCCAACACTACAAACTTATTCAGGTTGTAGGTCACAGTGTAGAGCGCTGTCACCGGCAGACTGATGTTGCCTATCTTATCGCTGGCAGGGCTACAGGTGGCCGTGTAGTTACCGACGCCATGGGCGTTGCCACCCTTGACCGTCATCGTTGCCGAGACTGCCACGCCCGAAGCCAGATCTACCGTATTGCAGCCCGCCGCAGGTACGTTGCCCAACGAGTAGGTTCCCCCATTTGTTACTCCAGTTACGGTCACCACTGGCGGCACGTTGTCTAGCACCACGGTCACGGTGGCGACATTGGAGTCGAGCAGACCATCGCTGGCCAGGAAGGTGAAGCGGTCGGTCAAACCATTATCCTTGTCGGGCAGGTAAGTGACATTCGGTGGAATGCCCACAAGCACACCACGTCCTGGCGGCGTGACGATCTTGTAAATCAGCGGCTCGTTGTCGGTAGCCGTCAGCGTAATGGGAATTGCTGTGTTGGGCAGCGAGATCAGCGACTGGCTTTGCGCAACTGGAGCCACATTGTTCACTGTCCAGACATAGCGCTCGGCAGCACCAGCCAGATTGGCATTGTTGCGCGCCCGCACCAGGAAGGTGTGTTCCCCGTTGCCCAGGTTGTTGTAGACCATGGGGCTGGTGCAGGCCGCGTAGGGGCTGCCGTCCAGCGAACACTCAAAGCTAGCCGCTCCCGTGCCGCCGACGAAGGTGAAGGTCGCCGTGCGTTCGGTGGTTGGGTGGGTCGGCTTGCCTGTGATGGTCACATCGGGTTGGCCGGCACTCACACTCCAGTTGTACGTCGCCGGAGTCAGGTCGGGCAAGCCGCGGCCGTCGATGGCACGGACCAGGAAGGTGTGGCTACCCTTGCTCAGGTCGTTGTAGATCGTCGGGCTGGCGCAGAGGGTGTAGACGCCGTTATCCAAGCTACATTCGAAGGCTGCTGCCGTGGCACTGCCGATGAAGACGAACTGCGCCGTGTTAACAGCACTGGGGTTAGCGGGGCCACTGCTAATCGTCGTATCCGGCGCATCGGCAGCCGAGAGTTGGGTCGTGATCGGCGCACTCTGTTGCGTGATCCGTCCGGCCCGGTCGATAGCGCGCACGGTGATGTTCAACGTCCGTCCTTCGGGGTCGGCGACAGGCAAGGCGACGTGCCAGGTTCCGTTGCCAAAGGTGGCATCGCTGAAGCCGTTGTTGCCTTCGCGAATCTGCACTGCCGCCAACCCGACACTGTCACTGGCGTTGCCGTGGAAGCGGAGGATGCCGCTCTGAGCCTGCCAGGTGTCGACCAGGGTCAACGCACTGGCGTCGATGGTGACAACCGGAGCGTTCTGGTCGAGCGTGAAAACCACCGGGAAGAGCGTAGTCTGGCTGACATTATCCCAAGCTGTGGCCTGAGCGACCAGCGTATGCAGCCCTTCCGTCGCTACCGGCACATTGACCGTGCGCAGCGTGCGGGTGATGGCTGGACTTTGAGCAAAGCTGAGGGTTTGTACAACCCCGTTGTCCAGCTTGATTGTTACCTCTTTCAACCCGGCTCCAGCTTCAGCGGCTACGGTCACGCTCAACGCGCTACCGGCAGCGACAAAGCTGTTGTTCGTCGGGTTAATGATGACGGCCAGCGGGGCAGCAGGGGCTGCTGTGGCTGAGCTTGTCGAAGCCACGGCAGCGCTGGCAACACCACCAGCGGCAGCAACAACGACTACACCTGTCGACGTCTGGGTGCAACGGCCAAAGGCATCACAGGCACGGGCGGTGGCAGTCGGCGTCGTAGTCGTCGTCCAGAGCGTGTAGGAGATGGCTAAACCTGTGCGCAAGGTCAGGTCGGGGAAGAGCGCCTGGAGCGCAGGATTGTTCTCGAACGAACGCACCGGTTCGGCCAGCCCTTCACCAGGGCAGACAAAGCTGCTCTCGTCGAGGTTGCGATCCTGTACCGCACAGACAAAGCGCACTTCATAGCGTTGCGTGTTGTCGGCGGTGTCGACATAGGTCGCCCCGGTGGCTGTAGCGCTCATGACAACGCGCGGGTCGCGGGTATCGATCATGCCTTGCCATAGACCGGAGGTAATACTGACATTGCCCAGCAGGTCATAGCCACGCAGGTCGATCTGATAGCTGTTCTCCAACCCAGTGGGGATGGCGACGCTCCAGGTCGTCTGCGCCACGCCGGCACCGCGTTGGGACAGGGTCACAGGCAGCCATTGGCGATTAAGCTGGGCTTCCGCCTGGTCACTGGTGAGGCCGACAGGCAGGGCGGCAATCTGTTCGATTGGTGTGAAAGCGATCTCCAGTTTGTCGAGGCCGACGGTGCTGTTGATATCGCTGATGACGCCAGCGATGGTGAGGGTCTGCGTGATGACGGTGCGGGCGAGATCGACCGTACTGAGCGCGGCGACCGGACCGCTGGCATCCAGGCGCACGACTTGTGGTGCAGCCACCGTGCGGTTACCCACACTGTCATCGACTTGGGCCGTCACCGTGTACGCACCGGTCGGGTCAAAGAGGCTGGGGTCGAGTAGGTAGTTGATACTCCAGTTGTTGCCGGTAAGGGTGGCGGCCTGTTGCGTTTGCGCCACGCCGACACCGGAGGCTTGAGTCAACTGCACTAGGAGCGAACCGGCCTGGAGGTCGTGGTCATCGGTCGCTATACCACTGAGCGGCACTTGCCATTGGCCCGCCGCGTTTTTGGTCGGCTTGAGCGTTGTGGGGGCAGCGTTAATCGTCAGCGCCGGGGCAGTCTCGTCCACCCAAACATTGATGGACTGGCTAGCGATGCCCACATTGCCTGCAAGATCAGTGGCCCGTACGCGGACGCCGTAGATGCCGCTCGGTACATTTAGTGCGAAGCTCCAGGTGTTGGCCCCGGTGGCCAGTTGCCAGGGACCACCATTAAGACTTACTTCCACTTTTCCGACACCAATTCCGCTGTCGTTGGCCGTGCCGCCGATGACGGTGTCTGGCGCAACGACGGCATAGTTGGGATGCGAGGTGTATTGCGCCGTCGGGGCGGCATTGTCGACGATGACTTTCAGACCGCCACTGGCCGTGATGCGACCGCCGCGCAGATCGTTTTCACGCACGGTCAGCTTGCCCCAGCGGATATCAGCGCCGTTGTCACTGGCACCACTGGCCACACAGTATTGTTGCAGAGTGCGGTTGTAGAGCGCCGCCACTGTACTGGCAGCCAGGTCGGTGCCAAACGCTTGCACATGGTCGATCGTCCCCTTAAAGGCGTTGCTGCCATTGTTGGCGGCACCGATCGTATAAAGGGTGCTGCGCGTCCCAAGCGTGGCGGTGCGACTGGCCACCTGGACACCATCGACATAGAGCACGGCTATGCCGGAAAGAACGTTAAAGGTCGCCGCCACATGATGCCAGTTGTCGTCATCAATACGGGCAGTACCAGCCAATGTGCTCTGGGCCGAGGTCACCAGTTGCGGAATGCCATTCTTCAGCCCCAGATACCAGAAGGTGGTCTGGAAATTGGTGTTCGTGATGAGATAGGCATCGGGGTTGGCGTTGGGAGCAGCCTTTACCCAGAGCGCCACTGTGAAAATGTCAGCAACCTCATTGCTGCTAAAAGTCATTCGATCACCCGCCCCGTTGAACTGGGCAGCGTAGTCGGAAAGCGGAGCGTTGGGGGCACCACTCGCCCCGGGCGTTGGGCAATTGGCCGTGGTCGGGGTGAGGCCCGAACCACACAGGGCGGTGCGCCCCAGCCCGGAGCTATCGCTAAAGCTGGTCAATGGTACCCCAGCGTTGGGCAATTCCTCAAAGCGGAACTCGGCGGCCGGAAGCGATTGGGTCAGCGGACAGGCAAGGGCGTGGCTGACATAGCTGCTGCCGGTCGGCAGCACAAAGGGGGGTATGTTATCGACCAACGGGGTAAGATCGCTCAGATCAGGGTTGAGCGGGTAGGCCGTCAGGTTGTACGAATAATACATGCCAACCAACCAGCCGCGACTGAGCGGATTGTAGGCGACTCTGCTCTCCAAGGACGGGAAAAAGATCCGGCTATTACTTGCTGTCGTGCTGTCGCGCGTTGGGTAGAGCAAGACCACGGTGTCGGCGTTGGCGCCGCGATTGTAGGTCAAGATCCACCGTTCTGTCGCACCGCCACGCGGCTCGGCCGCCAGTTGCGGGGTATAAGGGATTTCCAGCAAGTTGAGGTTGGTGGTTGTGCTGGCGTCGGTGACCAGGGTCGTCCAGCCTGTGCCCTGGAAGGCCCCGCTGCTGTTGATATCACCGGATGAGATCGTCGCCCCGTCATTGGCTTTCCAGACCACCCGATAACGGTCACCGATCCAGGCCAGGTCATAGACTGTAGCCGGGAAGTTTCTGGAAAAGTCAGGTGTGGCAATTAATCGGAAGCTGTTGCCTCTGGCAACGCCGTCGCGATCAAAGGCTTGCGCCACCAGATAGCGTTGGGTGCCCCGGGGGCCGCGACTGTTGTCGATGGTCGCTTCATAGAGGGCCAGGAAACTATCGCCGTCACTCGCCACTACGGGGTTGAACATTTGTAGTTTTGCTGTAGGCGAAATGGCCGGACGAGGGAAGATCAGCGGCGCTTGCACCACGCCATCGCCATTGAGCCGCGCGCCTCCCACGGTAAAGAGATCCTCTTGGGGAATGTTGATATTGAGATCAATGCGGTGGCCGGCACCCTCAAAGATCATCGTGAAGTTACTATAGTCGCCACCGATGACAACTTCGTTGCTCCTCACCAATTCATTTTGGGCCGGAATATTCACCGGGCCATCCGATTCCCAGACCTGGATATCACTGAGGCCACAGAGGGTGCGGGTGAGCGGGAAGCCACCAGCGTTAGGACCGCGCTGCTGGCCGGCTGTCATATTGGCCGCACCGCCCGCCGCATCCCAATACCAGACTTGTTCACTAGTGGTACGGTCATTGGTCACGATCGTGATAAAGGGTTCAATGCCGCCACCAACGTCATCGAACGCGGTCACCACCTTAAGTGAATTGATCGTCACCGTGCGGCAATAGTCGCGTTGGTCCCAAACGGAGACGTTCGTGCCATAGGCGTTGGCGGCCAGGTCTGTGCCGGAGTTGCTGCGGGGGAAGTAACTGGTGTTGTTGACGAGAGCACCGCTGGCCAAGACCGTGCTGGCACCCGTGGTCAGGTTGTAGCCACGCACATCACCATTGAGGATGAAGGTGGGGTTAAGCACGACCGAACTGAGCAGATAGCTGTCGGCGCGGTCGCGAGCGGGCAGCAGGGCGCTGCTGCGGGCGGTCAAGGGCGGCGTAAAACCGCTCAGCGCGGCGCCGGTTGTGACCGGCTCCACGACCCACGGCAAGCCACTTTTGCGTTGTAGGCGTGCGCTTGCGGTGCTGAGCAGGTCAAGCGTCCCCAAAGCGCCGTTAGGCAATGCTGTGAAGTTGATCGCCTGCGTCACCGTCTGGCTGCCGCTAAAGGTGAGCGTATTGAAGGGCAGTGCGGCTGGCGCTGGGGTGAAATTTTGGTTGGCTGGCACGGTTACTTCCAACATACCCGGCTCCACTGGGACATTGGCCACAACCGTCGTCGTGTAAGTGAGCTGTTGGTTCGGCCCGATATAACCACTGAGTGCGCTGCTTTCGGTCAAGACGGCCAGCGGTGGCGTGTTGGGCACGGTCGGGTGGTAGGGCACGCCTTGGTCGTCCAGCGGGCTAGCGCTAGCGGCCAGATCCTTCTCGGCCTGGTCACTGATACCATCCTTATCAGTATCCGCGCGATAGGGGTCGGAAGAGACCCAGACTGTACGGGTCGGATTGCTGTTGATCGTCACCTGCCAACCACCAGCCCAGGTATTGGTCAGTTTGCCATTGGCGTCATAGACCTGATGGCGGATTTCAACGCCGTCGGTCAGACCATCGTTGTCCGTATCCGCGACGAGCGGATTGGTACCGAGCTCAGCCTCTTGTTTATCCGTCAGCCCGTCGCCATCGG
This sequence comes from Caldilineaceae bacterium, assembly GCA_046328715.1. Lineage (GTDB taxonomy): Bacteria > Chloroflexota > Anaerolineae > Caldilineales > Caldilineaceae > JAXLWB01. The sequence goes on from JAXLWB010000006.1 coordinate 151,655, forward strand.
TATCGCGCAGGATCGGCGAATAGCCAACGCCAACCGCTCGCTGGTCGAGTTCAAAGCGGTCGCTCAACCCATCGCCATCCGCATCCCACGTACTATCGTTGGGGTCTAAGCCATTGACGGCGGCGCTGCGCAACCCGTCGCCATCCGCATCGGCGAGGGCTGGGAGGCGCGCATCCCAGCTTTGGCCCAGCCCGCTATTGGGCTTGTTGCCTAGGGCCAGGAATTCGGTCAAGGTGTTGGGCAGCACATCATACTTGAGCATGGTGAAGGGCATCGTGTTGCTATTTTCCAACTCGCGGGGATAGCAGACAGGAATCAGCACGGGTGTCCCGGGAATCCAGAGCGTCCAACATTCATAGGCCGGGATGGCAAAGTTCATGGTCAGGCTAAAGGGCACCGTACTGTTGATGCCTTGGACCAGCGGGATGTTGGTCAGCGGCGCCGGATCGGTGGTCGCCACCCCGCGATACATAGGGGTCAGCACGTATTTGTGGTCTTCGCGCACATCCTGCCAGGCACCCGGCATCTGATTGAGATCAACCGCCTGGTTGACCGCAGCACCCTGGCTTAGCCCGTATTTGAAGGTGCTGGTGCGCAGGTTGTCGGGCGAATAGAGCCAGAGATAGAGGTTAATCAGCAGCCCATTGGCCGGATCAGGGTCTTTGTGGACCACGGTCGTCGTCACTGGCAGCGTCAACGTGAGCTTGTTGGCCGGTACATAGCCTTTGGTGGGGTCAGTCAACGTGAGATGGGGAGAGCCAGTGACCATGAGATCGGACCGACTCGTGTTGATCATCGGCTCGTAGTTGTAGAGGAAGTAGGCCAAGACTTTAGTGGCGCTGGTCGTCAGTGAGAAACAGGCACCGCCATAGAAATTGCCTTGGAAACGCAGTGCGCTTACCCCCAATTCACAGATCAGGTTGAAGAGTGTATCGATCGCGGTGATGATGCCGACGATGATCGTGCCGATGACGGTGACGCTGAGCACCGCCAGCAGCACCGTTACTATGGTGGCGGCCACCGCCTCAAAGAAAGCTTTGTTTATTTGTGGGCTACCAGCGGTATAGCCGCTGGCGGCAGCGCCACCGATAAAAAAGCCCCAAATCAGGCCAAGGCTGATGGCCAAACCCACTATGCCACCGACTTTTTGCCAGCTTTCAATGAGAGTTGATTTTGTGAGTATTTTGCCCCAATTTGTTTTTACGACTGTACCATCTGGTAGCGGCACTACTGATTGGACAGAATAGACTATCGTTGCTACGGGTAAGATAACATTAGTCAGTGTGGTGGTAGCTACGGCCACCACACCAAGGACGGTGCGGGCGGTGACGTTAAGGTCAGGCACGGCGCTTAAGGCCGTGGTGACCGCCGCTAGCACGCCGCCGGCAACACCAATCACGCTTAGACGCGCCATGCGGATTTGGAGCATCTCCCGCGGTGCTATCTGAGAGAGGCGCACCTTCGTGACAGGCTTCTTCGGCCCGCCTAAGCCGTTATCGATGTGCAAGTTGTTAGTCTCGATATCTACCTCGACCCGTAATTGTGCATAGCTTTTCCCAATTACCTCAAGTAGATTCTCAAAGGATGAAGATAGCCGCGTGTAATAATCTACCCTACCCGCCGTGTTAAAGAATAGTACCCGCTGCATCGTTTGTGTCATCAATAGCGGGACAGGGGCCAAACTGTTCAACCCGGCCCGTACTCTAGTGGCAGTCTCGCTCTCGCTCTCCAACCGATATTTGCTGGAGATCACCGCAGGGCCTTCCTGGACAGTGACGCCATACCCGGCAGTCAGGCTCGCATAGTAGCCCATGGTCAGCACCATCCGCCCCGCGGCTTCATTGGGGCCGACATCGGTCGGTAAGCGCGGGGCGCTGGCATAGCGCGCCTCGATCACGTCGGCATACTCATCACTGGTGCAAGGGCGCCAGGCAACATTGTTGCCGTTGGCGCCGCAGTAAGCCATCCACTTCAGCCCCGCAACGACCGAGACCGGCTGGGCCGTTCCGGTTGCTGGCGTCAGCGTAAGCGTCAGATTGGCGCCGTTCTGTGCTGCAGAACCTTCGCCCGCAGCCACTTGATCCAAGCTGACCACACGCATATTCTGCTCCTGGGCAAAGAGCAAGAGTGGTTTGACTGCATTATCGCCCGCTACCACCGGTTTGAAGGTGGTGTCGAGGATCTTGAGGGTCTCCGTCATTACGGTGGCGGCCGTGGCTTCTGCCCCCGTGGCATAGCTGTTAGTCACCACCTTGAGCGTATTCGGGATGGCAAAGCGTTGGGCTTCACTGGGGTTGTTGGTGTGGTCAAAGTGCGTTGCCAGATCACTGACTTTCAGATCGCGGACCTTGTCGTTGTTCTCATCACGCCCGTTCATAAAGTGGTGATCGAGGACCAGTGATAAGGCCCACAGCGCCGCCTCATCTTTGGGGTTGGGGTCGACGGCCGGATCTTCATACAAGATGGCCATGCTGGAACCATGATCTTCGCGCACGGTCAGCCCGGTCAAGGTCCAGTTGTCATAGTAACTGTGCAGCATGACCGGCTGGTTGTGGACATAACCATCTGGCTGACAGCCTTTCTCCACATCGGCGGCATTCATTGGATCACAAGGCAGATCATTCAACGCCTGGACCATCCAAGCCAGACGCACGCTGTGTGGCGCAGTCCAACTGCCGGTCGGTTTGTAGCGCATCTCACCATTAAAGGCGACCCGTTCGCCGGTTTGCTCATCGGTGACAATCGAGAGCGGCACATAGGCGACCTTCGTTTGGCCATCGGCGCTAAAGTCATTGATGGAGATATTGAAGGGGGTCAACTCGGCTTGGCTGGGGAGGTTAGCGCTCGTGTTCGGAATGCGAATCTCCAACATAGGGACAACTTTCATGTCCCCATTGGCTTCCGCACCATCGGCTACGCGGCCTTGCGTCGCGGCCAGATCGGCGTAGGTTTTGCCGTCCACATCGCGCATCTGACCGTCACTGTCTTGTGGCCAATCGAGCACATTGTGGGCAAACGAAAGGTTTTTGGCATCTTGGGGCCGGATCTGAAACTCGACAAAGGTCGGCTTGTCGGGCGTCAGGTTATTAACGCTGAATGTCAGCGGTGTGTCCTCGCTATAGGTGACAGCGCCTTTGACAAAGGGGGCACTGTCCATGCGGTCAGGAACGCCATCATTGTCATTGTCTGGGTCAAAAAGGTCAGGCAGACCATCAGTATCGGTATCAAAGGGGGCAGTGCGCAGATCGCCATTACTATCAAGCCCCCATTCCAGCACATCCGCCAGGCCGTCACGGTTGCTGTCCTGGGCGTTGGGATCGGTGTACCAGGTCTGGCCACCCATAGTGAAGCCATTGACTTCGAGATTGTCAGTCAGACCATCGTCATCGGTGTCGGTAAAAATCTCACTGGTGTTAATGCGCACCTCGGTAAAGTCGGTGAGGGTGTCACCGTCGCTGTCGGTACCGGGGTCGGCGACTTGAAGCGCAGGAGATTGAGCCACGGAGAGAGTAGGAGATTGCGTTGCGAGCTGCCAATCTTCTTGTCTTCCCAACTCCAGCGGGTTTTGGTGCGGATTGAATTCAGTCCCACTTTGGACAGCCGTGCGCAGCTCCCGTTCTTGAGTGGCGGCGGCCTGCTTTTCTTCCTGGGCGGCGGCTTTGGCGCGGTAACTGTCAAAGAAGCGAGCTTGGCTCATAGCGCTGAGCACGGGGCCAACGATCTGGCTGACGATGACAGCGCTGACTAGGGCAACCTGTAGGGCGCGGACGCGGCGATAGCGCACCACCAAGAAGGCGGCGATGCTTAAGGTCAAGCCGAGCCACAGACCGGTCAGATCTGGTAAGCGGCTGGGCAGAACCAGCCAGGCACCTTGCCATTGACCGGTGCGCAGCAGGGTCCAGAGTTCTGTCTGTTCAGCACCATAGTTGGAAAAATTGACCGTAATCGCCGCCTCGACCCGCTCCTCGTTCTGTTCGGGAAAATTGAGCGTGAGGATCTGGCGCACTGGTAGACCATTTTCACCGACCCAAAGCTCGCCGCTGCCGGTCATATTGCGGTAGTAGGCTGGCGCATCGAGTTGCACGCCAGGGGGCAATTCGCCTTTCGCACGTAGGGCGACCGTCATTTGCTCATGCATATAGTTGGCAAAGGCCGGGCCGTCAAGGGTAAAGGCATAGCGCGTAAAGGTAATGCCGCCGCGAGTCTCGGTGGCACCGGCGGTGACATCACGAATGGCGACCAGATAGCCGAGAAAATCACCCTGGGGGGCAAAACCTTCCGTGAAGTTATCGCCCTCCTGCCACGGCTCGGCTGAGCTCGCCGAACGCCCGCCGCGGCGGGTGTAGGTTTTGCCGTTTTCGGTGCGCAAGCTGACGCCACTGTCGGCATTGAGGGCACTGCCTCCTTGCGACCAGAGGGTCAATTCCAGCGTTTGGGTGCGCAGGTTATTCTGCCCTTCGAGATAGAGGGCCTCGCTGCGGCTGCTGCGCCCGACGTTGGCCAGGCTGGCGACTGGAATTGTCTTTTGCAGTACATCACTGGTAAAGGCATAGGAACCGGCGGCGCGCGCCTTTTCCCAGGCAGCAGTCACCGGGTCTGAAGTCGTCAAGCGGGTGGCGGCACGGGTGACATCGGGCCACCAAAGCGCGCCAAACGCCACGGTGGCCACGAGCACCAAGGCAGTCAGTGCAGCCAGCCGTTTCGGCACTTTTAGGGAGGTAAGAGGTCGAGTAGTCATCCTGAATCCTTTAAAAAGTTGATAGCATAGGAAGATGATGGTTGGGTTGAACTAGGGTTGGGTTGGGTTCACGTCGGATTCCTGGGTCTCCGTTTGCGGGAATTCCTGTTGTAGAAATGCTAACAAGCTTGGGACATCGCCAAAAAGCAGGGTGCTACCAGTTTGCACACACTGAGCCGAGGCGCGCCAACAGCCTTGCCTGTTACCCTGCCAGAAGCGCACCAGATAGGAATGGTAAGCACCAGTGGCGCGGTCGTTATTCGGAAAAACGATCATGGCAACTTTCTCATTGTTGTGGGACTGACGTTTTCACTTAAGGAGTTTTGTTTGTCCCACATAGCGGATAAAACCATCACTGCAACTTTCGTATGAAGCGCTGTGTTGTTGCTCCCGTTAGTATAAATAGCCAGCGTGACAAGAAGAGGCTGAGTGCGTGACAAGCGGGGTGTGCTATCGTTACAAAATGGTCAGACAGCGTGACAAAGCGGGGTTATTATGAAAAAACGGGCCGGGTAGCGTAACAAATTATGCGTCCCTAGCCCCTACGACGGCATGAAGGTCCAGGGTGTAGGGTGCCGTGATCTGTTTGACATGTTCTTGAATGTCAAAGGCAAGATCACGGGAAGCTTCAAACCCAGGGGCCAGAATGAGAAAGGCTTTATCATTAAATTATTTTGCTCTATCGTTAACAAGAAACGTAGCACTCCATTACAAGACTGTAGATTCATCGTAACAAACCTATGCTATAATAGAGTGCCATTTACTTGCCTGTGTTATGCATCCGGCAAAGCCATTCAATCGCTAGTGCCACTTTAACAAAGCAGTTTGTCCATCGTCTTCCGGGAAGGCTGTAGCTACAGACCTGCTCATATATAGATCCTTCCCGGAAGATTGCATAATTACTCTGTTAATCATGCACTAGGCATGAATTGACTTTGCCAGTGCGTAACACAAAACATGTACTCTCGTATTCAATTCCTTGGATGAACCTATGGGGAAGTTGCAGATCAGATGTTTTGGCTCATTGCAAGTTATGCTCAATGAAGTACCCCTCACAGCTTTTCAAACAGAAAAGGTACGCGCCTTACTAATCTACCTTGCGGTAGAACCGCAGCCACATCAACGAAGTGCACTGGCGCAGCTTCTCTGGCCAGGCTATACGGCCGAAAGCGCCAATGCCAGCTTACGTCAGACCCTTGTCCGCCTCCGACAGTTGCTGGATGATCATGCAACAACGCCCAGCCAAACACCCTGGCTGCTAACAACGCGCCAGACCGTGCAGATCAATCCTACAGCAGCCATTGAGGTGGATGTGACCACCTTTACCCGCCTCTTCAGCACATGCGCAACCCATGCACATTCACACATCGAGCGCTGCCAACCCTGTCTGGCGTGTTTGCGTCAAGCGGTCGATCTCTATCAGGGTGACTTTCTCAGCGGTTTTACCGTCGCCGACAGCAACGACTTTGAAGAGTGGCGGCGCATCATTCAGGAACAGGTTCACCTTCAGATACTCGATGCCTTTACTCATCTGGCTGCCGCAGCCGAAAGTGCAGGGGACGATGATGCGGCGCTCCAATTGGCACATCGCCAACTGGCCCTAGAGCCGTGGCAGGAATCGGCGCATCGTTGCATCATGCGAGTATTGGCACAACGTGGACAGCGGTCGGCAGCTCTGGCTCAATACAATCGCTGTCGCCAGATCCTTGCCGAGGAGTTCGGAGGAAAGCCGGAAGCCGAGACTACAGCGCTGGCCGAACAGATCCAGAGGGCGGGGGCTGACAAAGTGGTCAGCAGACAAGACGATAAGAAGATAGGGAGACAGGAAGCGCATTCTTCTCCTCTTGTCTCCCCTGCTCACGCTCTTCCCAGTTTTCTGTCCCCTTTAGTCGGTCGGGCGCAGGCACTGGAGGAGATTAGCAACCGGCTACACCTGCCGGAAGTCTGTCTGCTCACGCTGGTAGGGCCAGGAGGAATGGGGAAGACACGCTTGGCGGTGGAAGTTGGTCGCAAGTGTATGTCCGCCTTTGTCGATGGTGTCTTTTTTGTCCCATTGGCTGCCATCAACACCCCTGGTGCCGTTGCCCCGGCCATTGCCACAGTGCTAGGGCTTCCGTTACAGGGTGGCGAACCACGCGCTGCGCTCCTTCACGCCTTACGCCAGAAGCAGATCTTGCTGATCTTAGATAACTTTGAACATCTGCTGGAGGATGATACGGCGATTGCGCTGGTGGTAGAAATCATGGCAATGGCACCACGGGTGCAACTGCTTGTGACCTCGCGCGAACGGCTCAATTTGCGCAATGAACACATTTATACCGTCCAAGCTTTGGCCTTTACTACCAACGCAGGACTCTCCGAAGCTGCCGGCTCATCGGCAGTGCGTCTCTTTGTCCAATCGGCCCAACGCAACAAAGGAGACTTTCAACTGACAGCAGCCAACTCGGCTAGTGTGCTACGTATCTGCCGACTGGTGCATGGGATGCCACTGGGATTAGAACTGGCCGCTGCTAATGTGGGATTGCTCCCCCTACAGGAGATTGCCGATGCAATTGAGAAGAGTGCCGAATTTCTTACGGTGGACTGGCGTGATATGCCGCAACGCCAACGCAGTATGCGCGCCGTCTTTACCTGGTCTTGGCAGTTGCTGAATGCCCAGGAACAGACCATCTTTCGTCAATTGGCGATCTTTCAGGGCAGCTTTACCCGTAGCGCCGCCGAACAGATTGCGGGTGCCACACTGCCTCTACTCGCTCGCTTGATGAACAAATCGCTGATCCATGTGGCCGATCCCACCCTGGCAGAAGGGCGCTACCAGATTCACGAGTTGCTGCGCCAATTTGCCGCAGGCGAATTAGCCAATGCCCAGGAAGAATCGGCGACAGCCTATCGCCACAGTGCCTACTATCTATCCTTGCTCGCTGCCCAACAACGACCGATCATGCACGATGCCCCACGCGCCGGAGTGCAAGCAATTCACAGTGAAATGGACAACATTCGGCAAGCCTGGCGCTGGGGAGCCGCTCATCTACCGGCAGCATTAGTGGAACAGTGCGCAATTGCGCTCCGTGAATTTTACTGGCTCACCGGTCTCACCACCGAAGCGATTGAGATGTTCACTTTGGCGGCGCAAGCACGGCGCGAGCACCTACATAATCAATCAGTCGATTTAGCAGCCGAAGCACGCCTCTGTAGCATTCTGATCGCGCTGAGCGCCGCCTTCCAAATTTCGATCGGACATCATGATGAGGCACTCGAAGGAGCGCTCAATACTTTACAGCTGGCAGATGAGCAGACCAACCCAGTTGGTTCAGCATTAGGCTATATGGTCAAAGGGCAGGCACTACGTCGGCTCGGACAGTCCGAAGAAGCATTTCGTCTGCTCGCCCAAAGTGTCACACTGTCGCAGCAGACGCGTGCCAAGCTTGGCAATCTCTCGCTGCTGTTGGAGTTGGAGCGACGAGCCTGTAGTTGGCTTGCATCGATTGCGCTCAGCAACGATGATTTTGCCGCCGCCAAAGCCTATAGCATCTATCAACTGGAAATTTGTCAACAGTTCGAGTTGAAGGTAGGAGAGGCGGCATCGCTCACCTGTTTAATTGAGATCGACGAAGCCTTTGGCGACTATGCCCAGGCACGTCAACGGGCAGAACATGCGTTAAGCATATCCCAGCAGACCGATTTCCTCTGGGGGCAGGCCGTTTGCGCTGAACGTTTAGCCGAAATCGTCAGGGCCCAGGGTGATTATCACCAGGCGCAAACCTCTTACGAACAAGCACTACACCTCTATCGCCTGATGAACCGTACTCTGGAAGAATCGACAATTACACACCTGCTTGGTCGACTCTACCTGCGGCTGGGAGATGCCACCCATGCTCGCACCTGGATCGATCAGGGGTTTCAGTTGTTGAAAAGCCTGGGTTTCCCGGCACGCGAAACCTTTTGGGCAACATCATCGCGGGCGCGCCTGGGCTATCTGACGGATGATCTGCCCCAAGCACTGGCCGATGCCGAGCAAGCGCTCAAGATGGCGCGCCAGCTGGATGGTGCCGCCAGTCAAGCCGATGCCTTGGTGCTGCTCGGCCTTGTGCGCGAACGGATGCAGCAGGCCAACGCTGCGGCCAATGCCTATAGCGAAGCGCTTGCTATCTATGTAAATTTGGGACATCACTATCGGGCGGCAGAATCACGTGCCGGCCTGGCACGCCTAGCGCTCGCCATCGGTGCGCCCACCGATGCCATGAGGGAAGTTGAAGAAATTTTGACCATCCTGCATAGTCATCCTCTGGCCGGATTTGATGAACCCTTTCAGGTCTATCTGACCTGTCACGCCGTACTAACCGCTCACCAGGATTCACGCGCCGCCGTCCTCATCACCACCGCTCATGACCTGCTGATGACCTATGCCGCACGGCTGCCCGACCCTAAAGTGCGCCGCACCTTTTGCGAAGATATCGTTATTCATAGTGAAGTACAAAAGGCGTTTATGTCGGGGCAGGATGACAAGCTGATAGAGTGACAAGAAGACAAGAAGAATCCACTACGATCTTGTTGTCTTCCTATCTTCTTGTCTTCTTGTCTTAATCAGCGATTCAGCAATGGCAGGAAGATACGATTGGTTAGCATCGCGTCCTCGCCGCTTTCCTCGCCGACGGGTTTGCTGAGATATTCAGCACCGCTCTCTTCGCTGGAGATTTGTACATCGCGGTCGGTACTGACAACCAGCCGTTTCTCAAACTTGAGGATGCTGGAGGCAGGGGTGATGACACCGGCCAAACCCAGACTATCATTGTTACCTTCAAGCAGACTGGCGGGATTGTCGCGTTCGCCACTGCTGATGTCGAAGGTGAAACGAGCCGGGTCGAGAATGGCTAGACCAACCAGATCGTCGCAGACATTTCTAGCCAGGTCGCTAATGAGTGCGCCAAATAGTGTGAGATTACTCCCTTGGCTACTCCTTATGATAGGTACCAGCGGCAAAGGCTGTGACATCACTTAACTTGTCGGAAACAGTACCGTCATCGTAGTTCCAACCCCAACCAATTACACTACCTGGCAGGCTAGATTGGGCTTGGGCTGTTTCGACTATTCGCTAAGGCGAAAAGGATGGCGAGCGCCAGGGTTACTGTATGCAAGGTGTATCTCAAGTTTGGGGCAAAGTCAGAACCACGAGCGTGAGCAAGTGGCAGCCAGTCGCTCAGGCTCGTGGTTCTGACAGACTCGCCCCCATTCTGAGATACACCCCGTATGCAATTCTTGCTTGTAAATTGGGATGACCTGTGTGTATACTTTTAGAATAATATTTATTTGAAACACTGTTTCTTCTATTAGCATAGCAGCATCCATTAATCGATCATTACTGGCACCAATCAATGATACATAGGTAAACAGACGCATGAGCATCTTACAAATTCGTCTGTTTGGCCCCGGCCAACTGCGCGCTGCCAGCGGCCAAATTGTGCAGGTTCAGGCGCGCAAAGAGTTGGCAGCGCTTGCTTACTTACTCCTAGAAGGGGGCCAGGCGCAGAGCCGTGACCTCTTGCAAGCGCTCTTGTGGGGTGACCTTAATACCGAAAGCGCTCGCAACAACCTGCGTGTGGCACTCTCTCGCCTCCAGTCACTCATTGGCCCGACGGAAAATACGACGGCTACGCCCAAGTTACTCCAGACCAGCCGCATCGACGTCCAGTTGAATCCCGCCGCGCCAATCTGGGTGGATGTGACAGTGTTTCTGGAACTGCTGGCCAAAACCCGACACCATGAGCACGCCAGTCGGAGTGCTTGTTTGCCCTGCTTCCAAACGCTACAAAAGGCGGTGGAACTCTATCAGGCTGAGTTTTTGGCGGGGTTTGCCCTCGCCGATAGTCCAGCCTTTGAAGAGTGGCTCTTTTTACAGCGCGAACGGTTGCATGTCCTGGTCAGTGATGCCTACCGAGATCTGGCTGCCTATGCCGAAACGACTGAAGATTGGAGGGGTGCCCGTAGCTATGCCCAGCGCCAAATTGAATTAGACCCGCTTTGTGAACCAGCCTATCGCCAGCAGATGCGCCTACTGATCCGCCAGGGTGAGCGCAGCGCCGCGCTGGCAGTTTTCGAACGCTGTCGCCAGCAGTTGTATGAAGAATTAGGGCTTGATCCAGAAGCAGAAACGTTGGCGCTGCACATGCAAATCCTGACAGCGGAGGGTGCGCTCAATGCTCCGGTCATCTCACCGCTCCCGATGGCACAGAACGTCCCAAGCGCAGTGTCCACGATGCCCACAACGCTTGTCAGTTCTCCGCTCCCGCAGCAATTGACCTCGTTTATCGGACGCGAGCAAGAGTTAGAGGAAATCCACGCGTTATTGCGGGCCGGGAGCTCGCGTTTGATCTCCCTGGTGGGACCGGGGGGCATCGGCAAGACTCGTTTGGCGCTCCAGGTGGCTGGCGTCACCCAATATCTCTTTGCCAATGGGGTTCACTTTGTGCCGCTGGCCGGGGTGCAGGACGCCAGTGCGCTACCGGTAGCGATCCTAGATACCTTACAGGTCAACCTCGCCGCCGGATCAACTTCCCCAACCAACCAACTCTTGACGCGGCTTGCCCACCAACACATGCTCCTGGTCATTGACAATCTGGAGCATTTAATGGAGGGGGTTGATCTACTGTTGGCCATTTTGCAGGCGGCACCGAGCGTCACACTCCTTGTGACAAGCCGAGAACAGCTCAACTGTCAAGCCGAAGATTGTTTTCTACTCACGGGCCTGACGACTCCAACCCAATCGGATTTGGCCCATGCTGCGCAAACGGCAGCGGTTCGCCTTTTCTGCGACCGCGCTTACCGGCTGGACAAGGAGTTCAAGCTCACAGCGCAAAACTGTGGCGATATAGTGCGCATCTGCCAGTTGGTGGAAGGGTTGCCCCTGGCGCTGGAGTTGGTCACCACCTGGCTAGGTGAATTGGATTGTGCCGGACTGGTGTGTGCGCTTACACAGGGGCAGATGGTCCTGGCAACCACCCAACGCGATTTACCAGCCCGCCACCGCAGTATGCAGGCGGTCTTTGACTATTCCTGGCACCTCTTGAGCGCCAATGAGCAACGCCTGCTCAGCCGGCTTGCACTTTGCCAGGGACGCTTTTCTGCCCAAGCTGCGGCAGCCATGTTTGGTGCATCACGGTTGGATCTGACTCATTTGCGCTACAAATCGCTCCTGCGCATGGCCGATGCTGGCTATTATGACCTGCATCCGCTCGTGCGAAGCTTTGCTCTGGCTACCCTCGATCCGATGTCGTTGGCACAGGCCGAAGCGCAGATAGTCACCTACTATCTACACCTTGTCGCTGCACAGGCGGACGTTTTGGATGGGGAGACGCCGCTAAGTGCTATCCAGACCATCGGCGGCGAGTTGGACAATATCCATCAAGCCTGGCAGTGGGCTGAGCGCCATATGCGACGCGATCTGCTCTTACAAAGTGTTGCTGGCTTGGGCAGCTACTATGCAGCGACTGGCCGCAACGTCGAGCGCGAAGCACGCTTTTTACCTCTCGCGCAGCGCCTGGTTGCGGATGCGGGTGCTGATGAAACAACCAAACAGCTTTGTTTGCGGCTGTTGGATCATAGCTGTTCTGCGTTACTCTGGCTAGCTAACTTCACCAAAGCGTTGCCCACGGCGCAAATGCTGTTGACCTTGGCGCAAACTGGTGGCGACCAACAGTATGCAGCGTATGCCCTGATCCACTCGGGGCGTGCGTTCTCATTACAAGGGATGACCAAAGAGAGCGAGCCCCAGATGGTACAAGCGTTGGCCATTGCCCGCCAATTGGAGAATCCCCATCTGCTCGGTTATGCCCTGGTTGAACTGAGCACCATTGTGCGCAATTTGGGCCGCCGCGCTGAGGCGGAAACCTTACTCACCGAGAATCTTGCCTTGCAACGTGCACATGGCAATCGCACTGAGGAACAACGCACCTTGATCTATTTGGCCTTCAGCCGCAATGAAGATCGGGACTTTCAGGCCGGACGCAGCTATTTAACCGAGGCGGTTCGCCTCTTGCAACTGACTGGCAACCGCCATCTGGAAGCGCGTATCGCAAACTCACTCGGCTACACAGAGGCCATGCTTGGCAACTATGCGGCGGCGCTGGAAAATCACCACGTTTCACGCCGCATCAGCCAGGAGATTCGCCAGCCAGTGCAGGAAAGCCATGCCCTTCACAATCTTTGTACCGTACAACGCAAATTAGGCAACTTGCTCCTGGCGGAAGAGTATGGTCAAGAGGCGCTCCGCCTTGCACTTGACACCGGGCTGCCCAGTGCGATCCACTATGCGTACCTTCATTTGGGCTATGTGTGGCTGGCTGGCGGCAACTTGGAAGAGGCAGCCACGACCTTTGCTGCGTTGGCAGCAACCTGGCAGGACCAAGGTCGTACAAACCCGGGCTTGGAAGCCTTAGTGGGAATGGCGGCGGTTGAGTGGCGGCTGGGCCAAGGCGCGCAAGCTGCTGAACGAATTGCACCCGTTGTTCCGCTTCTGATCGAACGGGTGCCGGATGGAGCCGACGAACCTTTCGAAGTATACCTCACCTGCTATGCGATCTTACAAGGCACAGGCGATGAACGTGCACCTGCGCTCTTGAAGACAGCCTATACTCAGTTACAAAGCATGGCCACCAAGATCACCGACAAGGCCCTGCGCACACTCTTCTGGCAAGCACCGGCGCACCATCAAATTCGTACCTTATGGAAGTTGGACAGTGAATCAGTGAGGCAGTAGAACAGTGAGACAGTAACTACTTTACTATCTCACTATTCTACTGCCTCACTAACCTACCTTTGGACCACTGGCAAGTAGAGGGTATGCCCTGCTGCTGGCGCATCGATGGTCAGCGAGCCATCGACCGGCGTGGTTGTGAGCAGCGCCGCTAAAGAGGTAGCGAGTACTGCGTCTATGAAGTGCACGGGTGTGCTTCCGGTAGTGTTGGGGGGGGTGGTGTAGGAGATGGTGAGAATCGCACCACTGCCAGGTGGGATGTTCAAGCGGTCCAGGTTGTAGAAGAGTACCTGATAGCCGCGCAGGTTGACATCACCCGTCGCAAAGCCACTGCCCACGACAGTGAAGCCACTCATGCGCTCGGTCACCTGAACACCGGTGATTTGGATGCCCAGTGAGGCGTCATAGGTAAAGTGCAACTGACCCGAGGCGATGGCGTCGCTGTTGTCCAGCAAGAGTGAGAAGCTGCCACTCGTCTCCAACCCCGTCGTCACCGTGTTGCCCACTCCTTGGGTGCCCAGTCTGTCCTGCGGTGCAACCAAGGCTGCATTGGCAGCGAAGATCAGGTTAATCAACAGCTGTAGGTCAAGCACATTCCACTGGCTGTCGTGGTTCAAGTCGGCACGCTGCCACCAGTCGAGGGCGTAGAGCGTGGTGTTGGGTTGGCTGCCAGCCTGAATCATGTTAATCGTCAACTGCAAGTCAATCACATTGACCGAGGCGTCGCCATTGATGTCACCAGACGGCACCACGACATCCTGCGTGAAGGTGGCGGTAACCACTTTGTTGCTGTTCAGCGTGATGCTGGTCGGGCTGCTGTTGCCACTCAGGTCACCACTCCAGCCAGTGAAGCTCCAGCCCGTGGCGGCGGTGGCGGTGATCGGTACCACCGTGCCAGAAAGGTAACTGCTCGTGGTCGGTGTCACCAACCCGTTGCCCACGATGTTCACAGTCAGCGTGTAGTCACTGAGGCGGCTGAAGGTGGCGGTCAGGGTTTTGTGGCTGTCCATCGTCAGTGTCACTGGGTTGCTGCTGCTGGTCACGGCGCCACTCCAGCCAGCAAAGAACGAGTTGGCGTTGGCGGTGGCGGTCACGGTCACCACTGTGCCGTAGGCGAAGCTGGTGCCGCTCGGTGTGTTGCTCAGCGTGCCAGTGCCCGTGCCCGTCTGGTTGAGGGTCAGGGTGTAGCTTTGCAGTGCAAAGCTGCCGGTGATGGCCTTGTTGCTGGTGACGGTCAACGTCACGGGGTTGCTGCTGCTCACCAGGTCACCACTCCAACCGCTGAAGGCACTGCCCGTAGCGGCGGTGGCGGTCAGGGTAATCACATCACCGTAGCGGTAGCTGCTCTGCTGCGGTGCGATTTGAATCGTGCCATTCCCGACTGCGGCGCTGGTGACGGTGTAGCTGTTCTGGGTGAAGGTGGCGGTGATAGTCTTGTCCGCATCCAGCTTGAGGCTGGTCGGGTTGGTGGTGGTGACCACAGCCCCCGACCAGGCGGCAAACGACCAGCCAGGGTTGGCAGTCGCTGTAATCGGCACCACCGTCCCCGAGATGTAGCTGCTCAGGCTCGGTGTGACCACACCACTGCCCACCACACGCACCGTCAGCAGATAACTCTGTGGCGGAATGACAGCGAACTGAGCGGTGACTTCACCCACCACCTGCGTCGCCTGATTGCCCGCCAAGTCAGTCGCCACGGCCACCACCTGGTAGACACCGACCTGGTCGAAGAGGAAGCTGCCGGTCCAGTTTGCGCCATTGAGCGTTGCTGGCACAATCGTGCTGCTGCCATCCGGGCGCACGACATAGAGTTGTACACCGGCCACCCCATCGCCATCGCTCACTGTGCCATAGCCGAGCAGCACAGCGACATTCGAGATGAAGACCCCCTGGTTGATGGTGGTGGGACCAAAGACGGGCGCAACCGAATCGACTAGCACTGTCTTGGTCAACGGCTGGCTGAGGTTGCCTGCCACATCATCGCCGACGATGCTCAGGGTTGTGGTCACACCGTCACCCAAGGCGGGGGCGAAAAGTGTCCAACT
The DNA here is from genome assembly GCA_046328715.1 of Caldilineaceae bacterium. Lineage (GTDB taxonomy): Bacteria > Chloroflexota > Anaerolineae > Caldilineales > Caldilineaceae > JAXLWB01. Next base: position 167,187 of record JAXLWB010000006.1, read on the forward strand.
GCCGTCGGCCAGGACCGCTTGTGCGGTACAGTTGTTACCGTCACTGCACAACTGGGCACTGTTGGCGGCGACCGTGTCGGTCAAGGAACCAGTCAACCCCAGTTCGGCATTGCTCAGTCGTCCATCACTCAGGGCAGTTTGGCTGGCGGCTGAGAGGGCCAGGGTCGGAGGCGTGCTGTCGACCTGCACCGATTTCACGTCACTCCAGGCTTCGTTGCCGTAGCTGTCCGTGGCTTTGCCACGCAGGCTGAAGCTGCTGCCCTCCGTGGCGCTGCCCGCATCCCACAGACATTGATAGGCAAAGCCGAATGGGGTACAAGCGGTGAGCGTGCCGTTGACTTCGAGGTCGAAGCGGCTGATCGACGACTCGTCCTGGGCAAAGCCGTAGGCGGTGTTGCTGCCTGGGTTGGCGTAGCTGCTGGCGACCGTCACATTGCTCGGCGGGGTGAGGTCAACCGTGTAGTCCAGCGTGGTCAGTTGGTAGGGTCGGTGGTAGCTATCGGCCAGGGTCAGCACAAGCTGGCCATCGCTATTGATGCTCCCATGCAGGGTCAACTCGACGGTGCCCGAAACAACAAGGTTGCTGGCCGTCTGCGGGACATTGGTGAGTGCCGCTCCACCTGAGGTGGTGCCGTTCACACTCAACTGGGGCAGCGGAGCACTGCCCACATTCTGCACGGCAACGGTCAGGCTGACGCTGTCACCTGCCCCTACCACACCCGCTGCCGGACTAGCGAGCACTTTCGCCTCAAGTTGGGCATCCGCCCATACCCCAGCCGCTGGCACAATGCCTGACCCGAGCGAACCAAACTGGATGAACTGGTTCCAGCTCTGCCCCAGATTCTTGTCCGGGAGAGTCGCCCAGACGTTGAGTGCATCTTTGGTCGAGGCTACCCCTAAGACTTTGAGGGTTGTTCCTGCTGGGTTGCTGATACCCAAGTCGGCAAACGACAACACAACATCGTTGAGCGCACCGCTGCTCAAGGCAGCCACTTCGGTCTGCGTCACCCAACTGCCGCTGTAGGCGAGCAGTGTCGGGGTGATGCCATCCGAGAGACGCACCAGATAGTTGGCAGCAAAGGGTAACACACCACTTTGGCTGGGACCATAGGGGTTGTAGAGGTCAGTTGTGCCACCACTGCCCGTGCCTAGATAGAGATAGAGGTCGCCGTCGCTGCTCAGGTTGGCACCCTCCCAGCGCAGCCGCAACTGGCTGGCATCCCAGCCCGCAAAGAGCTTCTGTGTCCCGTGTTCGGCCGTACTCATCTGCCCGACCTGTTTGCCGCCGCTCGTCACCCAATCCTCCTGGGCTAGATTGGCAATCAGGTCAGGAGTCGCAGCACCGTCGAAGAGGTAAGGACCGCTACTATAGGCGGTTTGATTGCCATTGGCATCCACGGCGATGACATGAGCGTAGCGAGCACTGGCCTCGCTCACGCTTTGGTCATGGCTCCCGGCACCGGCAGCATAGACGCTCAATGCTGCCACGGTGGTGGTGGGTGTCGTCGTCCAGCCAGCATAGACACTGTCTGCACCCGCAATGGCAGGCCAGGCAATGCGTAGATTGAAGTTCGTGATGACCGCACCTGGGGTGATGATTGTGCCATTGCTCAGGCTGACGGTGGGGGTGAAGACCGTCGGGGGGACCACATCGACGAGCAAGTTGGCCGTGGTATTGGCAGTGCGCCCGGCTTTGTCCGTGGCATGCACGGCGACCGCTAGCGTGCCGCCATCGGGGTTGCTCACAGCCAACGGTGCCACGGGCAGAGTCCAGTCGCTCGCGCTGATGATGGCGGCTTGCCATGCCCCGCCATCGAGGCTGACTTCGACGCTGATTACCTGACTATCATCGAACGCGGTCCCATGCAACCGATAGGTACCGTCAGCGTCCAATCGGGCCAAGGTCACCGGCTCACCCGTGATAGTCAAGGCCGGAGCGGCCAGGTCGATATAGAGGGTATTGACCGGGCTGGTGGCTGTTAAGCCTGTGCTGTCGGTCAGCTCAGCAGTCAACGTATAGACACCGGCTTGGGCGGGCGTCCAGGCTACCGGCCAGAGCAGGTCGGTCGGGGCAGCCGGAATGGGTGCACCATCGGGATATTGGGCGAGTACACTGCCGTTGAGCAAGAGACGAGCACTGTCAACCTGGTTGATGGTATTTAGCCCGACTTCAAAGGTCATCGGGGTGAGCGCTGTCAGCCCTGTGCCATCGGTCGGGGCATGAATGCTGGCGCTGATGGGCGGTGCGTCGTGTCCCGGAGGCAGTGGTGTGCTAGTGGGCAACCCAATCGCCGTGGCGTTGGGATTGCCGCTGGCGATGAGCAGACTGTAGCCGCTGCGGCACAGGCTCACACTCAGGCCCGAGTTCGACCCAGTGCGCAGATAGTAGCGTCCACCGGCAGTCGGCATGTAAAGCAGTTGCCCGTTGTTGACCTGGAGCAGGGTGATGCCATCCGCCGCATAAAGGGCGAGGGCGATGCTCTGCGCCGGGTCAAGGGTCTGGGCAGTGAGCGTATATTGTAGTCCGGCGGTCAGCGCTAGCTCATGCCAGTCGGCGTCGTCGGCTCGGTCAAAGGTGTGACCGGCGCTGCTGCCCCGGGCCATGTCGAACAGTTTGGCAGTGGCAACGGTATTGTCCATCTCAAAGGGGTCGGCAGTCGCCGTGCAGCTTTCGGGGCTAGGTGTGACAGTAATGGCTGGACCGCTCGCAGCACCAACCGGGGCACCGTCACCAGGCTGTGGCTCAGGCGTCGGCGTGCCCGTAGGGGTCGGTGTCGGGGTGGACGGATTGCCGTTATCGACACAGAGTTCCAGGCTCCAGCCATAGAGATCGCCGTCTGTGGTGCCGAGCTCGCTGTTGCCGGCCCGGTTGTCAGTAACGTAGAGGGTCCAGAGGCCGCTGCTGGCCTTACCGACGAAGGGTGCAAAGCTGTTGCGACTGGGGCGGTAGGCGGTGCCAGTGGTGGGGAAGGGCGGCGGGCGCAGCCCCGCGATGGCATCATCATCGATGGCGAGTTGACAGTTATTATCCCCACATGTGCTGTAGAAGCCGTAGTCACGGAAAGCGAAGAGATCCACCATCGTGCCGTCCGGCGCACCCAGACCGAATGATAGATCATTCAGCCTGCTGTGCTGGAAGGTAAGCCCCTGAAGGCCGATGTGGGTCACCGTGCCGTTGACAGGCACCTGGAGCGTTGTGCCCAAGGTCGTCAAATCCGCAATGTGCTTGGGAAGATCGCTGCTAGGGTAGACAGCGCAACTCCAGTTGTTAGGCAGCGGCGTCGGCACAGGAGGTGCGTCAATCTGCACGTCGATGGTATAGGGCAGATTGGCGGTGCTGTTGCCCGACGGTGCTGCCACTGCGAGTAAAAAGTTGCCAGCGCTACTCATGATCGAGTCGATGTTTGTGGTGACATCGAAGAAGCCACCGGTGGGCGCTTTGGCGCTGAGTTGCATGCCGGGTGTCAACGCACGTAAGTTGATCTGGATGTGGTCACCGACACCGACGGGGAAGCTGTACCAATCGGCGTCGTTGGTTTCACAGAGCATGGTGCGTAGCGTCAGTGTACGTGTGATGATCGTACGCTCGCTGCCCTGGAAGTTGTTCGGTTCATAGGGATCGAGGCCAGAGCAAGTCGTATCAACGCTAAGCCGCAACTGATATTGCTGAGTCGTCGGGGCCAGGTTCGGGGACCAAACCACCACCGACCAAGCACCGGACTGATTCAATGTGAAGCTGCTGCCGTAGCTTAGCCATGAGCCGGGGAAAATGCCGCTGTAGTAGTTGCCAGCCGGATCATAGATCGAGAGATAGTAGTCAGCCGGTCGGGTCGGCAGGTCGATGGTCACATTCTGGCCGACGACGCCGTTGAAGGTGTAGTAGTCCTTGTCTCCCTCGTAGCAGAGCGCGGCAGTGATCGGCGTATTAAGATTGATCGGCGTGGCTGCGGCCAACGTCTGGTTGCCCAGAATGCCGGGCTGGTCGTAGGGGTCGAAGGCGGCGCAGCCGTCACCGGGCGGGGCAGGTGGCAGGGGTAGGGGCGGCGCAGCAGCCACGGTGACTTGAAGCGTGTAGGGCAGATGGCTGCCGCTCCCCCCCTGTACCAGGATGGTATAGACCACGCTGGCTCCACTACGGTTGCTGTGGGTGAGGAACTCGTCGGCAGTACCGGGGGCGTAGCTCCAGCCGACACCCTCACCGTTGGCCAGAAGCACCAAGCTGTAGTCCTGGGGCAGATCGGTCAGCGTCACCGATATCTGCTGACCATCGGCCACGGTCACTTGATAGTAGTCATAGAGATCGGGTTGCGTCAAGGTGACCGTACAGAGCGCCGCGTGCAATGTGCCAGCGGTGATCGGTGCGGCTGTGGCCAGGGTATCATTCGGCTCTAGCGTATCGACGGCGCTACAGGGCTGGGCGAAGGGCTCACTGTAGGCCAGGGCCAGGTTGGACGTTGGCGGTGTAATTGTCGTCGGGTAGAAGAGATTGGCATCGCGGTTGCTGACGCCATTGTAGTCGCCGGTGAGGCGGGCGAGGGACACAGGGTTACTGCCATCCAAAGCGGCACGCCAGAGTTGGCTGTCGGACACATAGTAAAGTTCATTAGTCAACGGCTGGAGCACAAAGCCATGCGCTTCAGCAACTTCTGCAATAGTAACCAGTTCGCCGTTGCCGTCGGCGGCCAGGCGCAGCAGTCGATTCTGGGTTGGGTCACGCCAGTAAAGGGTCTGGGCAAAGGGGTCAACGGTCAGGTCACGGATCTGGCGACCAGCGGGGGCAGCGTAGATCATCTGGGCGGCTGTGCCGTCAAGATGAGCGCGGCGGATCTGATCCAGGATCTGGTTGTTGTAGAGCGTCGTCTGCACCCAATAGAGATAGCCGCCTACCGGATCGATGGCCAGTCCATGATCTTGGACGATGCCTGTTACTACCGTCTGTACGCCTGTGCCATCCGCATTGGCGCGGCGGATCTCCACGAGACTCCCGCTGGTCGCCTGACTCCAGTAGATCTGGCCACTCCGTTCATCCACCCCCAGCGATTCGGTGGGGCGAGCGACGGTGGGAGCAGTGTCGGCGACGACCACCTGGGCGCTGCTGCCGTCGGGGGCGGCTTGGATGATGCGTTCATTGTTGTCAAGCAGGTAGAGGTGGCTGCGCAGGCTGTCCACCGCCAGCACCGTGCCACCGACAAAGCTGTCGGGCAGCAGGATCGGTTCGACGGTGCCAGTCACCAGCGCGGTGCGGATCAGGTCGCTGGCACGGCTGTAGTAAACATAGGGCGAGCCGCTGGGGGCCGGGGTGGGATTGCCCAGTAGCAACTCAAACAAGTAGGGCACTACGGTGCTGGTCAAGGTGTTGTTCTCGACACGCAGCAGATAGTCGCCACTGGTGGGGAGAGTGAAGATGCCCTGGCTGCCGGCGATGACTTTCCCCAATTCTGGGCCACCCGCAGCGGGGCTGATATGTACGGTCGCACTGGTGTTATTGGACGGGTAATTGAGGGTCAACTGTTGACCCGCAGTCGCCGTGACGCGGTAGAGATCGACATCACCGGCACTGCACAGGGTGGCGCGCACGCGGTTGCCATCCGTTAAGACTGTGGCAAAGGGGGCGCTGTTGTTCGGCTCGTTGGCGTCGGATGCTAGACAGTTGTCGTCCGTCACCAACAGTTGATATTGGACGTTGGTTGGCGTCAGGTTAGGGTAGCTGACAGCGACGGTGTAGCGGCCAGTGGCAGTGAGGAGCAGCGTGTCACCGTAGGCCGCTGGCGTGGTGGCCGAGATGACCGTGGTCACTGCGCCAGCAGGATCGTACAGGGTCAGATTGTAATCGGCTGGGCGCACGGGCAGATCGAAGGTCACGTTTTGGCCGGATAGGCCGTCAAAGGCGTACATATCGAGATCGGCGCTGTAGCAGAGCGCAGCCGCGTAGGCGGTGTCAAAGGTCAATGCCGTTGCCGTGGCCAGGGTGCCATTGCCGACGCCGGGGCTATCGTAACTGTCCACCGCACTGCACTGCAAGTCCACTGGGTTGGGTGGCGGGACATCGCCCAGGGCCAGCGTCAGGGTATAGCGACTGTTGTTGACGGGGCCAGCACCCAGCACAAGGATGGTATATTCCACCGGCGCGCCACTGGTGTTGCGCACGCTCACAGCTTCATCAGCAAGTCCTTCGTTGTCGCTAAATGCTTGGTTGATGCCGATTGGATTCTGTACAATCACCCGGTAGTTGGCGGGCAGATCGCTGAGGGTGACGCTGAGTGCCTTGCGGTCAGCCACGCTGACTTTGTAGTAGTCCACGTCGCCAAAGCTACCACAGATGGCACCATAGGCCACGGTTTGGGTGACGACGGCAAGCGCGGTAGCTGTCGCTGCGCTGTTGTTCGGTTCGTTGCCGTCGGCCAGGGTACAGGCAGTGCGCAGCGGTGTGGCTCGGGCCAACACCAGGTTAGAGACCGGTGCGGCAATCGCAGCGTTCAGCGTGGTGTTGAGATCCAGGTTATAGGGGCCGTTGTATTGGCCGCTGAGCGTGGCAATGACCACCGGGTTGCTACCGTCCAAGCGGGCGCGCAGCAGGTTGTCACCGCTGGTGTAGTAGAGTTCGTTGCGTTCTGGGCGCAGAACAAGGCCATGCGGGTTGCTCAACCCACTGACAAGCACCGTTTCACTGCCGTCAAGCAACCCACGGCGCACCAACTGATTCTGCTGCGGATCGAGCCAGTACAACTGCCGCGCTAGCGGGTCGATCGTGAGATAAGCAACCCCCTGGCCGGCAACCGTGGCTCGCACCGTGACCTGTCCACTGCCATCCAGATTGCTGCGGAAGATGCCGTCAGCGGCTACCCAGTAAAGCTGCCCCAGCACGGGGTCAACCAGCAGGCCGCCCTGGCGGTTGATCTGCTTGATCTGCGTGGGGGAGCCACTACCGTCGAGGTTGCTGCGCAGGATGAGGGAGGAGCTGCTGTTCAAACCGCCGGTGGGCTGAGTCCAGTAGAGGGTGCCGCTCCCTTCGTCGATGGCAATGCCATTCTGGTCGGCGTTGATATTTTCCGGATTGGCATCGGCGATGAGCACGCTGCTGGTGAGGCCGCTGCTGGTGGTCCGCAGTAGGGCTGCGTTGGTCGAGTCCACCAGATAGAGTTGGTCGCGTGCGGCGTTGGTGACCATGGGGTAACCGGCGCTGCCACCGTTGATGGCCAACGCCTCGACGCTGTGGTCATCGCTGAGCGCTACGCGCACCAAGTGTAGATAGTTGCCCAGGTAGAGATAGTCGATTCCGGCGGCGGGTTGGGGGGCATCGAGCAGCCACTGGAAAGTGTAAGGGGCGTCATTGGTTGTCAGTGTGCTGTTGCTGGTGACCAGGGTGTACTCGCCAGCGGCGGTCAGGACAAAGTTGCCTTGACGTCCCGGCTGAACCTGGCCGCGCTCTACGCCATTGGCATCAAGCAGACGCAGTACGCCACCCTCTGCCGTGGCCGGATAGTTGACGGTCAAGCGTTGGCCTGCCGTCGCAGTGAAGCGGTAGAAGTCGGCATCGCTGGCGCTGCACAGGGTAGCGCTGATCTGATTACTGCTCAGACGGGTCGCTTGTGGCGCAGTATTGTTCGGTTCCCAGAGGTCGTTGAGGCTACAGGCACCGTCACTGACCAAGATCTGATAGGTCGCTAGCGTCGGAGTCAGGTTTGGCATACGCACGGCGACCGCCCAGGCACCGGTGGCATCAAGGACAATCGGCTTGTTGAAACCGCTGGGACTCCAGCCATTAAAGAAGCTGCCGTCGGGCCGGTAGAGATGCAGTTCATAAGCAGCCGGGCGCACGGGTAGGTCAAAGGTGTACGCCTGTCCGGCGACAGCATTGAAGCTGTAGAAATCAACATCGTTCTCGTAACAGAGCGCGCCGCTGCTGGGCGTGCCCACCGTCAAGGGCGTCGCCTGGCTCTGCTGGTAATTCCCTGCCCCACCCACGGCGTCGTTGGGATCGACGGCCAGACATTCGGCATCGGTAAAGGTGGTGCGCGTCGGCGCTGCGCTCAGGCTTACCTGCAAGGTGTAGGGGCTGACATTGTTGATCGGCGTGTTGCTAAAGACCACAATCACATAAGTGCCATCTCCTTCATAATTGGGTAGCGTCAGCGTGTCGCTGATCAGCCCACTGTTGAGGCTAGCGCCCAGAGTGACGCCAGCGCGCTGGACGTAGAGATCATAGTTGGCCGGCAAGTTGCTGAGGCTAACCGTGAGTTGCTGGTTATTCGGCACGGTGACGGTGTAGACATCGCGATCAGTGGGCAGCGCCGCCTGGGTTGTACAGAGCGCGCCGGTCATGGCACCGACGCCGACGGCGGTGGCGGTGGTGACGCTGTTGTTCGGCTCATGACCATCGTTGACCACACAGGGAGGATCGGCAAAGGGGGTAGCGGTCATCAGGACGAGGTTGCCAGCGGGACGATCCAAGAGCGTCTGGCTAAAGGTGGTCGGGCTGATTGGCAGGCGCAGCCCCGTGTAAGTGCGCTGGCTGAGATCGGCCACCACCGTGGGATTGCTGCCATCCAGTTCGCTGAGCATCAAATTGGTGTAGCTGACATAGTAGAGCGCATTGGCTGCTGGCTGCACGACAAGGCCGCGCACATCATTGCCCAGGAAGGCAGCCAACGCGGCCGGCTGACCGCCGTCGGCATCCGCCCAGAAGAGAGTACCATTTTGCACGGTGGGATCGAGCCAATAGAGCTTCTGAGCATAGGGATCGAGCGCCAGATGGCGGATCTGTGTTCCTAAGGGCGCGCTATAGAGGGTCTCTTGGTTACTGCCGTCGAGATCGCTGCGGTAGATGAATTCCTGGCGCTGCCAGGTGTCACCGGCTACCCAGAGCAGTTTGTGGCGGATGGGGTCAACCAGCAGGCCGCGCTGCTCCATCACATCCGTGACCACCGTCTGTACTGCGCTGCCGTCGGGGTTGGCGCGCTTGATGGCGGTGAGATAGAAGGTGCTAAGCTCCGACCAATAGATCTGCCCGCTGCTTGCATCCACGGCCAGGTGGAGGCGGCCCCGGCTGCTGATGGTCGCAGGATTGGCATTGGCTAGCTCGGTCCGAGCGCTGCCGTCGGCATTGGTGGCCACAACCTTGTCCTGCAGATCGATGAAAAAGAGCTTGCCGCGCGTCGGGTCGGCGGCCAGGGTTGTCCCCCCAATGCCACTGCCGCTGAGATAGAGTGGCTCTAGCGTGGAGCCGCCAAAGAGAGGCAGGCGCAACAGATAGTCGTTGCTGCCGTAATAGAGATAAGGCAGGCCGGGCAAGGCGCTGAGTGTCGGCGCAGCGGTGATGCGGCTGTGGCTGGCATTGTTGTTGGCCGGCGCACGATCGATGCTGCTGGTGGCCACGCTGACCTTAGCGGTGAGGGGGCGCACGACAGCGGTAGTGATAGTGGCGCTGATCGCCAACGTCTGTTGGCTCAATCCAGCAAAGCGGCCAAAGTCACAGGTCACCGTGCTGCCGCCATCGACACAGGCGTGGCTGGCCCCGGCAAAGGTAGCCCCCTGGGGCAAAGCCAGGGTAAGCTGTGTATTGGCGGCGGGCAAGGCAGCATCATTGCGCAGGGTTAGGTCATAGCGCACGGTGCCACCGCTGACGACAACGCTTGATCCAGAGGTGATGCCCACGGCTAGATCGGTATCGCGCTCAACGAGTTGTGCCGTTTCGATCACAGTCATGGCCGAAAGTGTACTGCTGCGGCGGCGGAGATTGCCATTGGCGGCAGGAGTATTGTCAACAAAGCTGGTGAACTGGGTAAATTCGCCCGCCTGTTCGGCCCGCACAATTTGGCTTTCCAGCCCGACAAAAAGACCGACCGCAGCGTTGTCAACATAAAGCTGAGGTAAGGGCGTGGTGCGCAGCCCATTGCGGTTGCCACTCAACGTGAGCGGAGCCACTTTGAAGGCGGACGCCCCCTGGGCTTGGCCATAAACGCCACCGTTGACGCCGTCAGCATCGATGGCGCTCCAGTAAAGGGTGCCATTGCGTACGACCAGCGATTCGACATCAAAGCCGTCGCTGCCGGAGGTCAGACAGAGGGTTGGGTCAGTGCCAGCGCCGACGCCAGTGCCGAGATTGCTGTAGAAGTTGGCGTAGGTGCAGCCGTTACCCGCACCGGCGAAGAAGGCAGGATTGGCACCGTTGAGATCGGTGGTGACGATCAGCGTGTGTTTGTCGGTGCGCGTTGCGAAGCCGTTGCCGGCGTTGTAATCGGCCAAGCTCAACCGCTGGCGTCGTTCGCTGAAGTAGAGGCGATTGTTGGCAACGTCGACAGCCAGATCGCCAATCTGCATCAAGGCAGTGCCGCCGTCGGCAAAACGGGGATCGGGTGGCATCGTATAGAGCACCCCCTTGCGTGTACCGTCGAGATTGGCCTGCCAGATTTGATGGCCTTGGCTCCAGTAGAGTTTGTTGCCGGCCGGGTCGAGGGCGATCTGTAAAGCTTCGGCGGCATAGGCACTGAGGTCGTTTATGATCAGCTCCACAGCACTGCCATCGAGGTTGGCGCGCCAGATACTTGCGCTTAGGCTGTTACTTTCCACCTTCTCGGCCCAGTAGAGCTTGTTATGGGCTTCATCGACAGCGATGTCGAGGATGAGGTGTCCGGCGCGCTCAATGAGGCGTACCCGGTTGCTGGGATCGCTGAGGTTGACCCGTTCAATGGCATTGGGCAGGCTGCCAAAGGGATAGAGAGTATTCTGTGTTGTGCCAATATAGGCCACTGCCTGCGAGGGAATGGCAGCGGCACAGTGACCGTATTCGTCACAGGCGTTAGCGGCCACCAGGCTGCTTTGGAAGCCAGGGCGTTTACAGGCGGCCACGATTGCGGCGAGATCCTGGGTGCCATCATCCGCGAAGTTGAATGCCGCCGCATCGCTGGCGTAACGCAATTGGTCAGGTGTCAACGGGCAGGCAAAGTTATAATTGTCGGTGCTCAAGTTATCATCGCGCACGGTAGCGCTGTACTGGGTAGTGGCGCTACTGCCCGTCCCTGCGTAGAGGACATTCACGTCGAAGGTTGGCGCTTTGGTGTCAATCGGTGCGCGCAGTTGGGGCCAATCGCCGCGACTTTCACCGCGGTTGCCCAGCGTGTCTACGGCGCGCATATCGATCTGGTAGTAGCCTTCCACCCCGGTAGGCACAGCGAAGGACCAGGTATTGCCGGTCACTGTGGCGGGTTGCCAACGGCGGTAGAGGGTGGATACTGAAGCCGGTGCCAATTCAGCGTCATAGATAAAAAGGTCATCCAGGGAACCGGTGAAGAAGGGCGTTGTCGCCGCCGCGGCATGGCCGACAAGGACGCGGTCCTGTGCGGTGAAGGTAGAGGCGGTGGTGGCGCTACTGACGGCGAGTATGCCATCCACATAGAGATGGTTGCCCCCTGCGCCCAGCGTATGCACCAACTGATGCCAATTGTTGTCGGCATAGTTCGTGCCGCCGGAGCAACGAGTCTCGACACTGGTCTCCGTCTGCAGCGCCACACAGAGATTACCATTGTCCAGGAACAGATCGCGATCATGGCCGCTCTGGGTCGGGAACTGGCCAGCGATGGCGCTGAAAAGCCCACAGTTGGCGCAGTTTGTCTGGAACCAGAAGGCGGTGGTCAGACCGCTCTCCGGTAGATCGAGGTTTTCAAAGCTGCGTAGCAGATCGTTGCCATCAAAGCGGACCGCTGTGCCGTCGGTGCCGGCGATGCCGCTGGTGGGGCAGCTTTGGTCGAGACAGAAAATGCGCGTCGGCGTGTTGGCGTTGTTGCGGAAGAGCACCGTCTGCGGCAGATCATTGAAGGGCAGTTGCAGCAGCGTTGCCTCCGTAGCAAAGACGGTGGTGGCATCGACTAAGGCATACTCGACCCCGCCAACCCCAGCATAGTCATCCTGCACCGTGCCGGTGAAAACGGCACCATCGGTAATGCGATCATCGTTGCGGTGTGAGCGCAGCTCGACTGTGGGCGGCGTCATGTCAATGATAAAGGGGATGATCTGGGTCGTGGGGTTGCCATCGGGAAGGGCATTGTCATGTGCCGTGACCGTCAAGGTGTAAATCCCTGTTGGGCTGGGATCGGCGGTCATGCTGGCGTCATCGAAGGCGTAGATCACATTCCAAGCGCCATCCCCTGCGATCTGGGTGGGGGTGAGCACTTGGTTGGAACTGCTGCCAATCTGCACTGTGACCGAAGCCACCCCTGCCAGGGCGTCACGGACCGTACCATCGAGCGGCAGGGTCCACTGATTCTGTGCATTGCGCTGGACCCGGCGCAGGGCACCAGGGATCAAGTTGACATTCAAAGTTGGGGAGGTACCGTCAACCGTGAGGTTGAAGCTGACACTGTTTTGATTGTTGACTACATCATAAGCGCGCACATCGATGGGCAAGGTGCCGCCGCTGGTGGGAATATCGACGGCAAAGGCCCACAGGCTGGTCCCCGTTGCTGCGCTGAAACTGCCACCGCCCACGGCCACTTCCACCTTGGCGATGGACGAAGTAGGATCGCTGGCCGTGCCGCCGATGACTATCGTACGCCCCGGCTGTACAAAAGCGCCCTGGGTCAGCGCGGGGAGATTGGGCAGATCATTGTCGATGGTCACGGTAAGCGGCTGGTTGAGGATAATGTCGGCGGCGTGGCCGCTCGCCTGGGCACCGATGGGGACAAGGTCAGCGGCCAAGGCGGTGTTGATGCTGAAATCGCCGTTGGCAGCCGTGGCCTGACCGGTGAGGATGATGGCGCTCTGGGTGGTGGGCAGCAACGTAAAATTGCGTGTCTGCGCTGCGCCGCCCAATTGGGCGGGCAAGGCCGCCGAGAAGGTGCCCACTGCCAGCAACGCGCTTTCCGTGGCGGTGCCGTTGAGCACAGTAGTCGTTACGGTAGTACTCTGGTTGACAGCGAAGACAGCATCTTCGTCGTCAATGACGGTGTAAAGGCGGGTCGGCGGATCGTTAAAGACGCGTGGGTTGAATGGGTAGCGCGTGGCGTCGATCTCGTTGAGACGGCGTTCCACACTGTCGCTCATGCCGTCATTGTCAGTGTCCCGTTGGTTAGGGTTGCTGGTGGTGAAGAAGCTCTGACCGACGTTAATCAGATATCCATTGACCTCGTCCGCGTCCGAAAGGCCATCGCTGTCGCTGTCCGCTTTGCGTGGATTGGTCTGGTAACGCATTTCGAGGGCGTCGTTGAGGCCATCATTGTCGGCGTCGGCGAGGCTAGGGTTGAAGCCGTAACCCCGCTTAATGCCATATTCGTATTCGATACCGTCAGGAACGCCGTCATTGTCGCTGTCCCACTTGCTCTGATTCGGATCAACGGCCTTGCCCAAGCCATCACCGTCAGGGTCGATTTGTAGGTCCAGCGCATTCCAGTTGACAAATTCGTCCAGCGTGGCAGGCAAGATGTCGAGAATAAACGATTTGCCCAAATTGGTGCTGCTGGACGTCGTAGCCGCCTTATGTGCACAACTCTGGAACCAACAGTCGTAGCGGGGCAGGGCCAGACCGGTGTTAAGATAGAGCGCGAATTCTTGATTGAGACCAGCTGTGCTGAACGAGTAAAGGTCCGAGGTAAGACGATCATAGCGCTCGCCCTGGTAAAGCAATACGGACCTTAAGATTGGTACGAACCAACCAATCCCAGGCGCTGGCGCTTCGCCACGCGCCCTGCCGTAGTTGCTAACATACGGCCAATCAGTTTGGTTCAGCTCGACAGGCAACTTGCGTTCGCCATTGCTTAGCGCGTATTTCACCGTGGTCGAACGCAGATCTTCGGGAGTGAAGAAGTTAGGTGCGTAGTAGATAACTCCGGCTTCTGGCGCAGCGTGACGCACATAAGTATAGAGATCGACCGCGAAGCGTGCGCTGTTGCCCACTACCAGCCCCCGTTCCGGTTGGGAAAGGAGAACCCTAGCATTCTTGATGTTGGTAATGGCGGGGTCAGCTCCAGTATCGATCATGAGGGCACCCGTGTAGAGCCACTGAGTGATGATCTTGGTCATTGCTTCAGAAAGGCCCAGGCTACAGGCAACTGTTTTGCCCGCCTTGCAGGCAATCAACACAAATAGGTCAAACACCGCAAAGATAGCCTGAATGATGGCACCAACGCCGGTAAGCGCAATGAAAAAGTTAATAATGATGACCAGTGTGGTGGCGACAGCACTGGCCAGCAGGTTGTTAAACTCTATGCTGTCAGTGGAGATCCCCCCTTTACCCCAGGCAGCAAAGAACATGATCCAGGTAATGCCAATCCCAATGGCCAACATGACTGCGCTTGCCTTTGAAACAGTTTTCACGGCAAAGAGCTGTTGTGCAATATCCTCGGCAAAAGTTTTGATGAGGTCTCCAAAGTCGTCGACTTGTCGCGAGATGGAGATGTAATTTACCACTTGGTCGAACACGGCAGAGACGGCACCCACTGCACTGAGAATGATTTCACCTGCCGCGGCCCCATTGTTGCTATTCAAGGCGATAAGCCCACCAACCGTAGCAGCGATCAGCAGTGCCTGAAATCCTGCTGCAGCGAACCGTATTTTTTTTGCACGAATAGTACCAGTAACCATCGCAAAACTCTTGTCAGCTTGCTGCTCGAGATCCTTGAGTGCCATCACCCTATTTGCATCCAAGTCTTCAAAATTCAGGCCGCTAGTTTTGGTGGGCGGTATGAGCTTGAAGATATCAATCAAGATATTATTTGAAACGAAATCCTCTGACGTGACGCGCAGTGCTTCTATCAAACGATTCCCAGCGGTATTGACAGCGCTGACATACTGTTGGCGTACACTAGCATCACTCAGATTAGCCCCTTGCAAGCTTAAACCGGCGAAGGGACCAAATCCATTCGGCCCGGCGTTGGTGCTTACAACAGACGACTGGCCAGCGATCACCACACCGATTGTTACGGCTGCATAGGCCGCTTCAGCCTCTTTGAGCAAAGTTGCATCGTCGTTAGTCGGTGTAGCACTTGCGGGAGGCGAATAACGACGGTCGATCTCCCTGATGTACTCTTTGGCCGGGTAAGCTTCCCAGGCAGACTTGGTTTGTTGATAACGGTATGGAGCCAGATTATAGTGAGCAATGCTGGTAAGCGTTTCGCCGCGCAGATCGAAAATCAGATTGTAACCCTCCCACTGGAGGCTACCAGTCGGGCGTACGCCACGTATATCGCCGTTCATTGAACGCAGTTTGGTTTCTGTCACATAGAGCAGGGTGGGGGCAATGACACCGGTATTGGCGAAATGGTCTTTGAGGATAGTTGGTGCGATCTGAGAGCCGGCAATAACCGTGGCTTCGTCACCGAAATTGAACTTGTACTTTTCCACACGTAAATAGTCGGCATCCAAGTCCCACATTTGTGCTGGGGTGACGCCGTCGTTGGTGGGGTAATTCCAACGGCGATAAATCTCGTCAATCGTCATGTCACGCTGACCGTCGCCCACACATTTGCCCTGGTTGTCGACAAAGTCACAGTCGCGATTGACAAAGAAACTCTTTTCAAGGCCATTGACCATCTGGAGCAAGGCGTCATCGTCATTGAGCGCGGGATCGCGCGTGGGGTCTTCATAGACAATTGCCATCTCCACACCCCGCTCTTCGCGCACATTGATGCCAGCGAGCAGAAAATCGCTATAGTAGACATGTAGGACCGTCAGTTGGTTTTGTCCCATGCCGTTACCCGTGTCGAGCGCCTTTTTTGCGGCTTCTGGTGAGTTGTAAGTCTCGTTGAGGGTTTGCACCAGCCAAGCGAGGCGCGCTTGTTGCGGTCGCCAGTTTGCGCCAGCCTGGTAAAGCAGTTGGGCGCTGAACGCGACTCTGTTACCAGTAACACGATCTTCAACGAGGGTGAGCGGTACATAGAGGTAGTAGCTACCATCGCCGGCTGGTTTGACCGTGATGCCATAATTGCCGAGCAGTTCAGTATCCAACTGACCGCTGGTTGTGTGTGGTAGATTGTTTAGATCGGGAATTGCGACTTCAAGCATGGGGACGATCTTAATATCGCCATTATCATCGGGCGCCATCGTACAGTTACTGACGTTGGTCGTTTTGCAGTAATCAAAGAGTGTTTTGCCGTCCCAATCCTGCATATTGCCTTTCTCATCGTGCGGCCAGTTGTACACATTAAAGGCATACCAGAGCTGGTCGGGGTTGACTGGCCGCAGTTGTAGATCGACAAAGGTGTAACTGCCACTGTTCAAACCGTTAATCTGAAGTTGTAGTGGATTGCTCTTGCTGAAAGTCGTAGGGGTTCCCTGGTCGGTCTGGCTGCCGGTCCATTTTGACACATCCAGATCATCGGGGACGCCATCGCCGTCGTCATCGAAGTCATAAAGATCAGGCGTACCGTCGCTGTCATGGTCGGGCGCAGTGGGATTCCATTCTAGGCTATCAATGATACTGTCACTGTTACTGTCGGCTTGCAGCGGGTTGCCATACCAGGTACGCCCGCCATAGAAAAAGCCGACCACCTCATCCAAATCGGAGATAGTGTCACCGTCGGTGTCGGCGCTGTAGGGATTGGTGCCGATCCGCGCTTCGACGGTATCCGTCAAGTGGTCACCGTCGGAATCCACGGTAGAGATAGTCTGTGCAGTGAGGGCGTCTGCCGGTCGCTCAGATACGATCTCCGGTGGCGTATAGGGGGCAGCATTGCGCAGTGCGCTTTGCACATCCGCAACTTTTTGTTGCAAGGCGTTCTCTTTTTCGGCGGCGGCTTGGCTGGCCTGGACACTATTGATACGAGCGTCGGCGAAGACAACCGCCTGGCTTTGCAAAAGCGGAGTGACAAGAGTTGCCGCAATCAGAAAGGAGTTAGCGATCACCAGCACGCGCCGGTTGGGACGCAGCAACGGCAGCATGACCAAAAGCGCAAAGAGGGTGAGGCCCAGATTTATACCCACTGTAGAGGCGGCGGGCAGATCAAGATGGGCCAGGCGAGTGGCTAGCCCTTGGGTCCAGGGCAAGGCGGCCAGCAACGGCGGTGCGCTCTGGTAGCCAGTGAAATAGATATCCATCACGCTTTCAGTGCGGTAGTCGGTGTTGGGCGCGGGGGGCATAACCAGCGTCACCTGTTGGCGCACGGGCAGGCCGCGACTATCGACCCAGAGTTCACCCGTGCCACTGACCTGGGCGATATGGTCAGGGATCTGCACAGTAGCACCAGGCGGCAGTTCGCCCCGACGCATCATCTGCTCCTGAGCGATGCGAGCGAGCTTAGCCGCATAAGCTTGCCCGTCCAGATCAAAGGTGTAGATCGCTAGGTGGCCGCAATCCAGGCGGCCACAGACCGCGTCATCGGCAGCGGGAAGTCGATCCGAGGCCGGAGTAATCTGCTTGGCAAGCTCGACAAAGGCCAGAAAGTCGCCTTCGGGGGCAAAGGCGAAGCTACTCTCGCGGCTTGCCTGCCACTCCTCATCGCCGACACGCGTCTGTGCCTGGCCATCCTGGACACGGATCTGATAGGCACCCTCACGGTCAGCTACACTAACCCCACCGCCCCATAAGGCCAGTTGCATTGTCTTATCGACCAGGTTGTTACTGCCTTCGAGGTAGAGGCTGTCGGTTTTGCTAAAGCGGCCAATGTTGCCGGCACTGGCCACTGGAATCGTCGTCACGGTGACATTGGCGCTGAAGTTATAGTGGGTACTGTTGCGCACATTGGTCCAGGCCCGAACAACCTGCGTCTCGGCACTATCTGTAGCCCCCAGCACATGGCTGACGCCCAACCACTGTAGCCCAAGCAACAGCCCAAGCAACAGGAGACAGAGCCAAGCAACGCTTTTCCAGCCCAATCGTTTCCAGCCTAATCGAGAACTATGTTGACTAGTCATAAATCAATCCTTGTCTACACGACGCTGAAGAGTTACATAAACTGAAGGTTTTGTTTGTCCGATTGTTTACACTATTCCCTTTTTTCTTTGCTTTCAGGCAGGGAATCCGCAGTGAACGCTGAACTTTGAGTGCAATGGAGGAAGAAGCAGAGGTCATCCATGTTGATAAAGTAATGGCGATCAGCCGGGTTATGCACATTCAACAACATTGCTCTAAATGTGCAGCCATCTGTTTGTTGCCATAGTCGCAATATATAGCTGCGATAGATGGGGACGTCGGTTGCCATGTGCAGTTTCTTCCTTGTCATACCAGTTGCGGTTGCAAAAGCCATGAATTTACCGCAAATAGGGCTAAAGTGGATGGCTTTTCAGGTGACCTGTACGTATCCTCAAAAGACAGTGTTTATCAGATCTACTGCCTGTTTTTAGCATAGCGCCGCCCATTAATGGATCATTAATGACTCCACCAAGGGCAGTTAATGATACTTCGATTGTAACTATCGGTTCTCGCGATATGTCTGGATTGAGGAACGATCTATTCAAGTAAAGATGAAGAGAGGAGGGCGGAAACGGCGATGAGTCCCCTGTCAGGCTCAGCGATTGAGCAGCAGGAGGATGCTGACGTTGTTCGGGCAACCAGAGGTCGCCAGCCAAAACCCGTAGGCGATAGGTACCTGCATCGAAAAAGTAGCTGTCTCCCGGCTGCACAATCACCTGCTCGCTGGCCGCCGGTTGCACAGGGGCAGTGGATTCAGCCGCTGGAGCCGAACCACGACTGAATCATCCGCACGAGCTGCAAACAAACTCGTCAGGACGGATGAACGAATCTGCCACTTGGGAAACAGGCTCATCCGCATGGATGAACGAGTTTGCCAGCCGGGAAATGGGCTGAGTCAGACGGAAAAGTGAACTTGCAAAGAGCGACGGTCGATTCATCCGCACGGATGAATGCATTTGCCACTTGGGAAACGGACTCATTCGCACAGGTGAATGAGTTTGCCAGTCAGGCAACGCGCTGGGTTGGACGGAGGAGTGAATCTGCCAAGAGCGAGGGTCGATTCATCCGCACGGATGAATGCATGTGCCACTTGGGAAACGGACTCATTCGCACAGGTGAATGAGTTTGCCAGTAACCGGGAAATGGGCTGGGCTGAGTCAGACGGAGGAGTGAACTTGCCAAGAGCGACGGTCGATTCATCCGCACGGATGAATGCATTGGCCACTTGGGAAACGGACTCATTCGCACAGGTGAATGAGTTTGCCAGTCGGGAAATGTGCTGGGTTGGACGGAGGAGTGAATCTGCCAAGAGCGATAGTCAATTCATCTGTACGGACGAATGCATTTGCCACTTGGGAAACGGACTCGTCCGCATGGATGAATGTGTTTGCCAGTCGGGAAACTCGCTGAGTCGGACGGAGGAGTGAATCTAATGATAATTGACAAGCATTTTCAGTAATTGTCGATCGTCGCTCTATGCAACCTTTGTGCGGCTACAAGCACGCACCTACGCTTTATTTTTGTGGATAGTGTGAATCGTGAATGGTTCATTACCATCAACGATTCACTATGCTTTCCAAGGTTCGCCGTAAAAAATGACCGGAAACTGCAAAATCGAAATCTATTGGGGGCGGTATACTACGGTGTAGCCGATCTCTTCCGCCGCTGTGTAATGTTTGTCGATGGCAGTCAGCATCTCCTCGCTCCAGCGGTCGCGATCCAGCGAGAGACCGGGGAATTTGAAGATCAGGATCAGCGCGTACTCCTGGTGCTCGATAGCGGTGAGCAGCGGCGTCTGATCCCATTTGCCGGCGCGGGCAAGCTGCGTCAGTTCGAACGGCTGGAAGAGCAACGGTCGTCCGGCCAGCACCATCTGCCCCAGATCCTCGTCGGCCAGCAGCGGCCCGTCGGTGCTGCGCATGAGATCAGCGATCTGCGCCATGTCGGCACGCGAGTCAAGCCGGAATTGGGAGAAGAGTTGGTAGCTCAGGCCAGGCAACAGCAGAAAAAGTTGTAGGGCGAGTCCCAGCATCAGCAGTCGGCGGATGGGCGGGAGATGGCGCTGCCAGGTCAGCAGGCTGCCGACTGCGAAACTCATGGCTACGCAGAATTCCAGCAGATAGTTGATGTTGGAACCAACCTTGCCAATGGTCAGGCCGGAAAGCGCGGCACCCACCATGTAAGGGAGCAACAGTCGCCACCCGCGCGGCCGCACCTTTGCAATCCCCACCAGCAGCACAAACAGAACAGTGATCAGCACCGGAACCAGCATGAAGGTCAACAGTTCGCCGAAATACTGCTGAAGCAGCGCCACCTTCACCTCGTTGATGTTGGCGGTGACAATGTTGAAGTAGAAGCCCCCACCAGTTACGAGATTCAGCAGCACAAAGAGGCTCAGGCCGAGAACAGCCACCAACCCGGCTAGCGCCAGCGCCTGTTGTCGCCGGCCATTGCTCCACAGCCAGACGAACGCGGCCAGCGGTGCGGCCAGCCCGTAGGATTGGCGCGTGTACACGGCGGCCACCAGCAGCAGCGCAACGCCTACAATGGCCCAAGAAAACCACCCCTCTCTATTACCGGACCGAGTAACAGGTCTATCCCCCTGCAGAGCGGCATCCACGCGCGATGCGTCCTCGGCAGGGGGATAGTAACGTACCACCACCCACAGCGCCGCCAGGCTCAGACAGAGCGCCAGTGAATCAATGCGGTAGAGTGGTGCCCAGTAGCGGGTATAGGGCAGCGCCAGCAGTGTCAGTCCTCCGATCAGCGCCGCCAATCGGTCGCCAGTCAGCATACGCAGGATCAGGCCGACGAAGAGCGCCGCACCGATCATGGCCAGCCAGGAAAGCAACCGCCCATACCAGAAGGCGGGGCCAAACAGCCAAGTCAGCGGCACCTGTACGAGCATGTAAAGCGGCGGATAGTTGGCAATCGTGTAAGGCGGTACCTGTAGGTCAGCGTGGTAGATGTTCTGACCGTGGGCGAGCCGCTGCGTCTGGTCGAGCAGCGGTGCCTCGCCGTAGTCCAAGGCGTAGGGAAAGTTCAGCACCCGCCAGCCCTCCGCCACAAACACAAAGGCACCGAGCACCAGCACCACCAACAGCACTCGCGCCGAGTTGCTCAACGCCAGCCAGGCCAGTTGGTAACGCTCCAGCCAGCGTCGCCATCGGTACGTATCTGCGGGGACGGCCACACCCGTCGGGTCGGCAGTGCGTTGTGGCTGAAATGTCAGTGCGAGCAGCACCAGCGGCGCGCTGATGATCAGGGCAGCGGCCACGGCTATCACCACGCTAAAACCGACGCTGCCAAAGAGCGACATGGCAATCGGGGCAGTGCGATACTTGTCATTGCTTGTGAAACCAACTGACCACAGAAAGCCATTCCAGCCAGTGATAAAGCCGATCAGACCAACCGTCACCAGCCCAGGCGCAACCAGCGGCAAGATCAGACGGTAAAAAGTCGACAATGGTGATACACCGTCAGCAGCGGCGGCCTCTGTGAGCTTACGGGGGAGATTGCGGAAGCCGGCGGCCAGCAACCAGACTGTTAGCGGCAGTGTCAGTAGGTAGGCGAGGAGCAGGGGCCACATACTGTTGTCTGGCGCAAGTGGTCCGCATCTTCCACCACCCACTGGGCATGGACTCGGGAAGAAGAGATACAATCCAGCGATCAGCGCAAGCGGCGGGAGGGCGACTATGGTTAGCACAGTGTAGCGCAGTAGCCCTTGGCTACGGAACCACCGCTGCCCCACCCCAACCGCAGCGGCTGCCCCTACTAGTAGCGTCAGTGCCGCTACGCCACTACTCACGATCAGCAAATCATTTAGCCCGGCTGCAAAGCGTTCGCTGTTCAAAACCGCCAGGTTGTTGGTCAGCCAGTAGACAGGGAACAGCCCGTAGAAGAGCGTGAGTAGTACGGCCAGCCAGCGCAAGAACCCTTTGCGAGCGGGTATCGTGTTGGGTGGGCGCAGTGATGGTGAGCTCATAGCGTGTCCTTCATTCTTTTGTTGGTTTACACAAAATGCTTAGAAATTTTTCGCCATTGCGATACAAATCTGGTACATACGCTTATCATGCAAGAGCATTCCCGGAAGAGGATCGCCTGAAGAGATATAAATGACCCTTGTTACTGACACGAATCAGTATAGCAATTTATCGTTACAAAACAGGTCCGCTTGCGTTACAAGAGCGGCGAAAATCGTCACAAAAATGAAGGGAAGCTCAAAAAGACAAAAAGAGAGGAAGACAAGAAGCAGCCATTGCGCTCTTCTTGTCTTCCTCTCTTCCCTTCTTTCTGTCTTCTTGTCAGACTCAGCGACTGACAACTGGCAGGAAGATGCGGTTGCTTAGCGTCGCATCCTCAGCGCCATTGTCGCCGACCGGTTCCGTGAGATATTCGGCACCGGCCTCTTCGCTGGGGATTTGCAGTTCGGCGTCGGCGCTGACGACCAGCCGCTTCTCAAACTTGAGGATGCTGGAGGCAGGGTCGATCACACCGACCAGTCCTAGACCGTCGTTGTTGCCTTCGAGCGGGCTGGCAGGGTTGTCGCGTTCGTCGCCGCTGATATCGAGGGTGAAACGAGCCGGATCGAGAATCGCCAAGCCGACTACATCGTTGCCGTAGCCAGCCGTCAGACCGGCAAAGTTCGCTTGGCCGTTGCCATTTCGCCAACCATTGCGCAGCACAATGGTCAAGAGGTCACTGCCTGCACCGCCGCTGACGTTACGTACCCCATCGCCATCGAGCAGGGTATCGTTGCCTTCACCGCCGAGCAGTTCGTCGTAGTCACCGCTACCGCCGTTGAGCACGTCGCTGCCCTTGCCGCCATCGATGAAGTCATTGCCACCCATGCCTTGCAGCAGATCCACCCCATCGCCGCCACAGAGCAGGTCATCGCCACTCTTGCCGTCGATCTTGTCGTTGCCGCCCAGACCGAGGATCAGGTCGGGGCCATTTGTACCGTTGAGCGTGTTGTTGCTGTTTGTACCAACCAGGATGCTGCCGCTCCAGCCCGCAGCCGTATAACTGTTCCCATTCTGATAGACCGTATAGGCCCCACAGGTTCCGACCAACGTACCGGCAGAGGGTGTGTTGGTTGGGGTTGGCGGTACAGGTGTGTTGGTCGCGGTAGCTGTCGCCGTTGGCGGAACTGGGGTGTTCGTCGGGGTCTCGGTTGCTGTATGAGTCGGAGTCGCCGTCGGCGTGTCCGTTGCTGTGTTGGTCGGTGTGTCAGTCGGTGTGTCGGTTGCTGTATGAGTCGGAGTCGGCGTGTCCGTTGCCGTGTTGGTCGGTGTATCGGTTGCCGTATGAGTCGGCGTTGCCGTCGGTGTGTCCGTTGCTGTGTTCGTCGGTGTTGCTGTCGGCGTATTGGTGGGGGTGTTCGTTGCTGTCGGGGTGTGGGTTGGCGTTGCGGTCGGGGCATTGACTGTGTAGCTGACGCTGACCGCGGCGGCGCTGTTGCCAGCCAGGTCGGTAGCGCCACTGCAGGTGGCCGTGAAGCTGCCTGTGCCGTCAGGATTGCCCCCCGTCAGGCTGAGGGTGGCCTGGGTCGCCACGCCGGAGAGCGCATCGGTGGTGCTACAGGCGGCGGTGGGGACGCTGCCTACGGTATAGCTGGCACCGTTGCTCACCCCAGTGAGGATGACGCTCGGCGCGCTCTTGTCTACCTTTACCGTATAGGTGGCGGTGCGCTGGTTGAGCGCCACATCTTTACAGGTGGCGCTGAGGGTTAGCGTGCCTTCGCCGCTGCTGGTGCTGCTGGTGGTGCAGTTGGCGGTGTCGATAATGGCGCCGGTGAAGGTCCAGTTCCAGTTGACCGTGACATCGGTATTGTTCCACCCGGCCCCATTGGCGGCTGGGCTTTGGCTGGGGTTGGCGTTGGGGGCCGTCGGGTCGATGCGCACGCTGTAGGACGCCGTGCCCGTGTTGCCCGCCAGATCCTTGCAGGTGGCAGTGACGGTGACGGTAGACGAACCGCTGGCGACACTGCTCGTCGTGCAGTTGGCCGGATCAATGCCAGAAACCGGCGCGCCGCCTGATACCGGGTCGCTCCAGTTCCAGCTCACGGTGACACTGGTGTTGTTCCAGCCCGAGGGCGCTGCGGCTGGCGACTGGGTGGGATTGGCGACCGGCGCGGTCGTGTCTGGCAAGGGCTGGCTATAGGCTGATGGTGACCTAGACCATCCCCGGCTGCGCACGCCAGTTTGGAAGCGAACGCTCTGGCCGCCGACGGGGCCATAGCTGCTGCCGCCGCCGCCAGCGCAGCCATGCCGCTGCTTCGACTCATAGCCGCCGCCGCCACCGCCGTAGTAACCGCCGCCGCCGTCACCGCCGTCAGCCACCCTGCCCACCTTGACCCAGGCTGCCATTGCTGGCGGCTGCGCCAGAGTGGCATCGGACACCCGAGCCAGCAGCGCCACCGGCGATCTGGGTGCCGCCGCCGCCGCCAGCAAGCCTTTGCCGCCGCTTCGGATAGCCGCCGGAGCGCCGCCGCTGCAGCCGCCGCCCTAAGATTACCGCCGCCCGCACCGCCGCCGCCCGCCACGAGGAGACGGATCAGCCAGCCCGATAGGCCCCGTTGCGCACATCCGGCGCGCCGCCACCGTGCCTTCCTCCGTTGCCGATACCGCCGCCATTGAAGCCACGAAGTGGGGGGAGACCGCAAAGCCGCCGACCACGGATCTGGTAGGTCGTGCCGGGCGTGACATTCAGGGTCGCCGTCCGCGTCCGCCCTGTCCATCACCAGGGCTATTGTCCCCACGCCCTGTGCGCCATAGAGGTCAAAGGTGGCACTGGTGACGCCGGTCGGCACGCTCCATGCTCTCGGCTGCGCCACTGAGGCTGAAGGTGATGGTGCAATTCTGCACGGCGCCGTTGGGCGTGCAGGTGGTGGTGGCGGCTTGGGCGGTGCCCAGGCCGGCCGGGTTAAAAGCTGGGCGACCGCCAAGGTCAACCCGCAAGAGTAGGCCCCACAGGCGGAGGCGCTGGAAAAATTGTCGTTGGTGGTTCATGTTTTGCTCCTTCTGGTTAAATGACAGGACTTACGCAAGATGTTGTAGCACAAGTATTTTCTTGTGCGCTGATTACTCGAAAAGAACAAGAAGGTATCGTTCTCATTTCTCCCGTCTTGCATAAGTCCTAAATGATTGTTTGCACTTGCAGCGCAACTCAGCTATCCCCTGTCCCGGACCGGCGTCTCCACGTTGGGGGCAAGGTGCGGCGGGTGGCTGACTTGCCGTTGTAAAAAAGCCAACAACTGCTCGATATCGCCAAAGAGGATCGTGTGGCCGTTCTGTACACATTGGGCCGAGGCGCGCCAGCAACCTGCATCGTTGCTTTGCCACAAGCGCACCATGTAGGCATGATAGGCGCTGCTTTGTCTAAATTGCTGTTGTTCTCTGATCATCAATGCTATCCTTTCCGCCTGCGGCTCCGTTCGCACCGAACTGTCTTTCTTGAGTATAGCGTGCTACCGTTAAATAGGAGGGGCGCTACCGTTAAAGGTAAAGGGGGCGCTACCGTTAAATTTGTAATCGTGGCTCGTTAAATAGTATGTTATAATTGATCAACTTCTGATTGGCTGATGATCAAGCGATAGCGGCAGTGACAGACGTACTTTGCAATCTTCCGGGAAGATTGTACCCTTCCATGTGCGCTAGCCTATAAGCTTCTCGGAAGATGATTGCTATACTCCGCACGGCATCAAATTGAGTCCTGTACCCTTTCAAAAAGCTCAATTTGTGCCTGTGTGCGGTATAAATTGTTTTGTTCCTAGTAACTGCTCAGCCGCCCCTCCCTAGCCCTCCCTTTCGGGGAGGGAATTGTCACGCCGAGCGCGATAGTTCCTCCCCTTTTGGGGGAGGTTAGGAGGCACTGCCATTAAGTTAAGAGCTTTCGTAGGTGCGTGCTTTTAGCCGCACGACGTGGGTCATATCGAGAACGTGCGGTTACAAATCCATACGCATCAAGGTAAGGCGTTCCAACCGAAGAACGCCAGCGGAGTTGTGTAGAGGCGGTTCGCAACCGCTGGTCTGGGATCGACCGACAGACCGGCGGTTGCGGGCCGCCTCTACAGCAAAATTCCTTAGCTTGATACCAATGGGTTATAAACCGCACCTACGAAGACCAAAAATGCTAACTTAATGGCAGTGAGGGTAGAAGGGGCGGCTGCGTAGTTACTGTTTCGATTGCATTATCCTATGGTTGAACTACAGATTGCCTGTTTGGGCGAGTTGCAGGTGACGCGGGCTGACGCCGTCCTCACGCTGTTCCACACTGATAAGAATCGTGCGCTCCTAGCCTACCTCGCCCTTGAGTCGCGGGTCCACACGCGCGCCGAGTTGGCGCAGTTGCTCTGGCCGGGCTATAGCGACGAGAGCGCCCGCAGCAGCCTGCGTCAGGCGCTCCATCAACTCCGGCAAACCCTGAGCGATGCGGAGGCAGAGCGCCCCTGGCTCTTGTTGACGCGCCAAACGGTGCAACTCAACCCGGATGCGCCCATCCACGTCGATGTCCTGACTTTCCGCCACTTGCTCGCCACCTGTGCCAGCCATGCCCATGCCGATCTGACCACCTGTGCGCCTTGTCTGGCGCGCCTGCGTCAGGCCGTTGATCTCTATCGCGGTGATTTTCTGGCCGGTTTCAGCGTGGCGGATAGCCCACCGTTTGAGGAATGGCGCCGGGTCATCCAGGAGCAGTTGCATATCCAGGTGCTCGACGCCCTGACCCACTTGGTCACAGCGGCGGAAGCCGCTGGCGATACTGATGGGCAAGCGCTGCACGATGCGCGGCGGCTGTTGACGCTGGAGCCGTGGCTGGAAGCGGCGCACTGTCAGGTGATGCGCTTGCTAGCGCGCCGAGGAGAGCGCGCCGAAGCGCTGGCGCAATATCAGCGCTGCCGCCAGGTGTTGGCCGAAGAGTTGGGGGTCGAGCCAGACGCCGAGACGACAGCGCTTTATGAGCAGATCCGCGCTGGGAAATTTAGTAGGGAGACGGGGAGACAGGAAGACAAAAAGACAGGAAGACAAGAAGACAAGAAGATAGAAAATGGAACACAGGAGCGATTAGCGACGGGGCTTCTTGTCTCCCCCGCTTCCCCTCTTCCTGTCTCCTTACCTGCTGTACGCGATTGGGCCGAGATGCCAGCGGTCGATTTTTTTGTCGAACGGAGCGCCGAGGTGACGCAATTGACAGCCTGGTTGCTGCCGGCGTCGGCACCAGACCCTGGCCGCGCGCCGGTGCAACTGATCACGATATTGGGCATGGGCGGCATGGGCAAGACGACCCTGGCGGCGCTGGTGACCAGGTCGGTGGCGTCCAGCTTTGCCGTGGTCATCTGGCGCTCACTGCTCAATGCCCCGCCGCTGGGCGAACTGCTGCGCGCCTGGCTGCAAACGCTCTCGCGCCAGAGCTTGACCGTGTTGCCGGATGCACTGGATGACCAACTGCGCCTGTTGCTGACCTATCTCCAGCGCGAGCGCTGTCTGCTGGTCTTGGACAATGTGGAGAGCATCTTTGCCACGGATCCATCTGCCCCAACGGGAAGCGCCCAGCCGCAAAGTAGTGTCGGCCCCTTCGACGAGCTCAGGGGCCTGAGCCTGTCGAAGGCCACGTCGAAGGCCACGTCGAGCCGGGCTGGCGTGACGCGCCCCGGCTATGAAGGCTACGACCAACTCTTCCAGCGGCTGGCAACCAGTGAGCACCAGAGTTGCCTCTTGCTCACCAGCCGCGAACAGCCCTATGCCTTGGCCCGCATCGTCCCCGGTCGTGGACCGCAAAGCCAGGCCGACAGCGGGCGCACGCGCCTGTTACTGTTGGGCGGGCTGGATCAGCAGGCGGGCCATCTGCTGCTGGAAAGCGTCGGGCTACAAGCCACCGGTGCCGAAGCGGCCCAACTCACTGCCAATTATTCGGGCAACCCCCTGGCCTTGCAAATTGTGGCAGGCGCCATTGTCGATTTCTTTGAGGGCGATGTCGCCGCCTTTCAGCAGGAAGCGGGCGGTCTTTTTGATGGGCTGCGCCTGGTGCTCGATCAACAATTTGCCCGTCTCTCGCCGTTGGAACGAGAGATTCTGGTTTGGTTGGCGATTGAGCGCGAAGCGATCAGCGTACCGACCCTACGCAACAATTTTGTCCAATCGCGCCCAGAGGGCACCCGTACTGGGCCGCTGATCGAAGCGCTGCAAGCGCTACAAAGTCGTTCCCTGCTCGAAAAACGCGACACCGGCTTCACCCTGCAAAATGTGATCATTGAGTATACGACGGAGTATTTGGTGGAGCAGGTCTATCAGGAGATTATGGAAGAGGGGGAAACAAGAAGACAAGAAGACAGGAAGACAAGGCTTGTCCTGGAAGGAAGACAGGAAGTCGCGGAGCAGCATACCTCCGCTGTCTCTCTGTCTCCCCCTCATCCTGTCTTCTTGTCATTTCTCAACCGTTTCGCACTCCTCAAAGCCCAGGCCAGGGAGGAGGTGCGGCAGAGTCAGGTGCGCCTGATTTTGCAGCCGTTGGCCGACCGTCTACTGGCGCAACTGGGGCAAGCACAGCTTGAAACACGGGTCATGGCGTTGGTGCAGGGGTTGCAAGCGTTCGCGCCGCTGACACCGGGTTATGCCGGAGGCAACCTGCTCAATCTCTTGTTGCACATCGGCAGCGATCTGCGTGGGCGTAACTTTGCAAAGCTTGCCCTGTGGCAAGTCTTTCTGGCGGGTACGTATGTACCGGGGTTGAACCTTGCTGGCGCCGACTTGACGGGTACTGTCTTCACCCAACGCTTTGGCACGCTGCGCAACATTCAATTTGATGACCAGGGTGACCTGCTGCTGGTGGATATTCACAACCGGCGGTTGCGGTTGCTGCGCTTGCGCGATGGGCAGCTCTATCATGAGATTGCCTTGCCCGATTGGCATTTCAGACTACCCATTCTCAGCCCCGATTGCAGGTCTGTCCTCTTACCCTTAGTTGACGATCGATTGGCACTGCTCGATCTGACCACCGGCAAACTCTCCCCGCCGCAGGCGCGCCATCAACACCCGATCTGGCGTTTCTGCTTTAGTCCAGATGGTCGCTTTGTCGCCACCGGTGATAGCAGTGGCTTGATCTGCATTTGGGATCGCCAAGGTCTGCAATTGGTGCAGGAGCGCCAAATCTCCGACGATGCCGTGTCGGCGCTCGCCATTGCACCCGACGGCGAGACCATGGCCAGCGCCAATGTGGCCGGCACGATCTTTCTGTGGTCTTTAGCCAACCAGTCGGCGCTGCGCCGCTTACAAGGGCATGAGGATGAGGTGGCAACCCTCGTGTTTCTCGACAATGGGCGACTGTTGGCTTCCGGCAGCCACGATCTGACCGTTGGCTTGTGGGAGGTGGCGACGGGTGAACTGCGTCAACGCTTGCGCGGCCATACCCGCCCGGTGCGCAAGAGTGGGGCGGCGACGACGGGACAATGGTTGGTTACGGGTGGCGGCGACCACTTCCTCTATGTGTGGGATTGGCAGCGCGGCGCGCCGCACCATCTGCTGGCTGACCATGCTTCGCCGATTGATCACCTGGTCATCAGTCCTGATGGCAAACAGGCCGCGGCCCAGGACTTGAATACAGTCGTCTCCCACTGGGACCTGACCCACGGTCGGCGGCTCGATTATTACGCCATCTACTACAATTCCATCATGTCGATCTGCTTTAGCCCGGATGGGCAAACATTGGTCTCCGGTGGTAGTTATGGCGCAGTTTATCTTTGGGCGATGGACAATAGCGTTGGTTTGCGCTTGCTAGACCGGCTGGCCGCACACAATTATCGCATCGCTGCGGTTGCCTTCCATCCGGACGGCAATCTGATTGCCGGTGCTGGTGAGAATGCCGGCATCGTACTTTGGGAACGCAGCAGTGGGCGGCTTGTGCAGACGTTGCAAGGAGACGCCAAGCCTATCGCCATGTTGGACTTCAGCCCCAATGGCAACTGGCTGGCAAGTGGCAACGGTGACGGCACGGTCACGCTCTGGTCAATGCCCGACGGGCGGCAACAGCGCCAGTTGCGGGTGCATACCAATATGGTTAGCTGTTGTGCCTTTAGTCCGAGCCGCGTCGATAGCCTGGGACAGCCGCAACAACGAGTCGCCAGCGGCAGCTTTGACCACACCCTTGCCCTTTGGGATGCAGAGAGCGGTGCGTTGTTGCATCACTTGCGGGGTCATACCAATGCGATTGGGCGCTGTCTCTTCAGCCATGACGGAGAGCGTTTGATCAGCGTTAGCCACGATGCAACCCTGTGCATTTGGGATGTGGAGAGCGGAGAAAGATTGGCGACCTGGCCGCACCTTGGCGCTGGCTATGTCGCCCTGGCCGTGCATCCAGCCGGTCAGCTTTTGGCGGTCTCTTGTTTAGACCATGCGATTCGTTTGCTTGAACTGAGCAGTGGTTGTTGTCTGGCTGAGCTACATGGACATAGTCTGCCAGCCCTCTCGCTTGCTTTTCACCCCAGCAAACCGCTACTCGCCAGCGCCGGTGCCGATGAAACGATTCGCCTGTGGGACATTTCGTCCACCGCCATGGAGACGGGGCAGATTGGCTGTCTCCACACCTTGCAAGCGCCAACCCCCTACGCCGGCATGAAGATCAGCGGCGTCACAGGCATCAGCGAGGCGCAGAAGGCTTCGCTGCGCGCGCTGGGGGCGGTGGAGGAATGAAGATGACAAGATGACAAGAAGACAGGAAGACAAGAAGCGCACAACAGCTTCTTCTTGTCTTCCTGTCTTCCCTTCTTCCTCGCTTCTTGTCAGACTCAGCGACTGACGACTGGCAGGAAGATGCGGTTGCTCAAGGTTGCATCCTCACTGCCATTGTCACCGACCGGTTCGGTGAGATATTCAGCACCAGCCTCTTCGCTGGGGATCTGCACTTCAGCGTCGGCGCTGATGACCAGCCGCTTCTCAAACTTGATGATATTGGAGGCAGGGTCGATCACACCAACCAGTCCCAGACCATCGTTGTTGCCTTCGAGTGAACTGGCAGGATTGTCGCGTTCATCACCGCTGATATCGAGGGTGAAGCGGGCCGGGTCGAGAATAGCTAGACCAGCCAGATCGTTGCCGTAGCCAGCCGTCAGACCAGCAAAACGAGTTTGGGCATTGGCGTCACGCCAGCCTTTGCGCAGAATGATGGTCAAGAGGTCGTTACCAACGCCGCCGCTGACATTACGCACGCCATCGCCATCGAGCAAGGTGTCGTTGCCCTCGCCGCCGAGCAGTTCGTCGTAGTCACCGCTGCCGCCGTTGAGCACATCGCTGCCCTTGCCACCATCCAAGAAGTCGTTGCCGCCCATGCCTTGCAGCAGATCCACCCCATCACCGCCGCAGAGGACATCATCGCCACCCTTGCCGTCGATCTTGTCGTTGCCACCCAGACCGAGAATCAGGTCGGGGCCGTTGCTGCCGTTGAGTGTGTTGTTTTTGTCGTTGCCGACCCCAATGCTGCCACTCCAGCCCGCAGCCGTATAACTGTTCCCATTCTGATAGACCGTATAGGCTCCACACGTTCCAACCAGCGTACCAGCGTTTGGCGTATTGGTCGGGGTTGCCGTTGCAGTCGGTGGAACAGGCGTGTTGGTGGCCGTGTTGGTCGGGGTTGCCGTTGCGGTCGGTGGGACAGGTGTGTTGGTGGCTGTGTTGGTCGGGGTTGCCGTTGCGGTCGGTGGAACAGGCGTGTTGGTGGCTGTGTTGGTCGGGGTTGCCGTTGCGGTCGGTGGAACAAGCGCAGTGTTGGTGGCCGTGTTGGTTAGGGTTGCGTTGCGGTCAGTGGGACAGGTGTGTTGGTGGCTGTGTTGGTCGGGGTTGCCGTTGCGGTCGGTGGGACAGGTGTGTTTGGTGGCCGTGTTGGTTGGGGTTGCCGTTGCGGTCGGTGGAACAGGCGTGTTGGTGGCCGTGTTCGTGGGTGTATCGGTTGGTGTATCGGTTGCTGTATGAGTCGGAGTCGCCGTCGGCGTGTCCGTTGCCGTGTTGGTGGGTGTTGCAGTCGCTGTCGGTGTGTTTGTGGGGGTATCCGTCACGGTTGGTGTATGGGTTGGCGTTGCGGTCGGGGCATTGACCGTGTAGTGGACGCCGCTGCGCCGCTGTTGCCCGCTAGGTCAGTCGCCCCGCTACAGGTGGCGGTGAGGCTGCCGCTGCCATCAGGATTGCCGCCGGTGGTGTTGAGCGTCGCTTGGGTGGCTACTCCGGAGAGAGCATCGGTCGTGCTGCATGCGGCGGTCGGTACGCTGCCAAAATTGTAGGTGGCGCCCTCAGTCACGCCGGTGAGCAGCACGCTGGGCGCGGTCTTATCGATTTTAACGGTGACGATGTTGCTGGCGTTGCTGCTATTCAGCGCGCGGTCCTGTACGGTTTGAGCAGTAGAACTCAAGGCCGTGCCTTCGCCGCTCAGGGTCTGGTCGGCGGGGCAGCTAAAGGCACCGGAGAGATTGTCGGTGCAGGTGAAGCGGACGGTCACGTCACTGTTGTACCAGCCATTGGCGTTGGGTTGAGTGGTGGCGGCGGCGCTGATGGTGGGCTTGGTCAGGTCTATCCTGATCGGGCCGACCGTGACCGGGGTCGCCACATTATCGGCAAAGTCGGTGCAACCGCCGGTGTTGGTGGCGGTAAAGGTCGCCCCTTCGCTGATAAAGGTCTGGTTGCCGCCCACAGTATTGGTGGCGATCCCGGAGAGAGTGCCTTGCTCTTGGCAGGTAAAGCTGACGGTCACCGAGCTGTTGTTCCAGCCAAACCCATTGGCGGTAGGGCTAACATTCGTCCGAATCAGCGGCTGCGCACGGTCGACCTTTACCGTGTAGCTGGCTTGCGAAAGGTTGCCCGCTTCGTCCGCACAGAAGGCCGTGAGCGTCTGCGTGCCCGCGCCAATATTGCTCGTGCTGCTCGTCTCACAGGGGCCGTTGACAATGCCACTGAGATCGTCGGTCCAGTTCCAGTTCACGGTGACATTCGTATTGTTCCAGCCTGCGGCATTGGCGGCGGGCGAAAGGGTGGGGTTCGCCACCGGCCCGGTGTTGTCGGGCGGGGTATAGATGATGGCGATCTGCCCATCCCCGCTGCGCACCCCGCTTTGAAAGGTCGTGCCCGCTGGGCCGAAGCTACTACCACCGCCACCGCCGCCCTCAAAACCGCCGCCGCCGCCGCCGTAGAGACCGCCGCCGCCGCCGCCTGGGCCGCCACAGCCGCAACCGGCGTAGCCGCCCGCACCGCCCAGCCCAAGCTGCCCGGCCGTGCCGGGGTTTGACCCCCCGTTGGCTTCGCCGCCGCCTGCACCGCCACTCGTGGCGGTGCCACCCGTGCCCGGCGTACCGTCGTTACCCGACCCAGTCCCAGTCCCACCGAGTTGGCCGCCGCTGCCGCCATTGCCGCTGATCGCGGCGCCGCCGCCCCCGCCGCCCGCAATGATGCGCCGGTCGGCCCGGGTACAGCTCAGGTTGGCCGCGCAGGCGCCGCTGCGCACGTCCGATGCGCCGCCGCCGCCCGCACCGTTAAAGGCGCGCGCACTGGTGCCGCCAGTGCCGCCGCCGTTAAAGCCGCCCGCGGTCACGCTGCCGGTGCCGCCCACCATGAGTTGGAAGGTCTGGCCCGCGCTGACCGTAAGCCTGGCCTGCGCGCGTGCCCCCAAACCGCCCGTACCCTGTGTGCCGCCGACGAGATGCCCGTTACCACCCTGTGCGCCATCGACGACGAAGGTGGCCTGCGTGACGCCCGCCGGCACCGTCCAGCTTTGGGCCGCACCTGTGTAGGTGTAGGTACAGGTTAGCGTCCCCAGATTATTGACACAGTCGCCGGAAGCGGCCAGAACAGGCGCTGCGACTTGTCCATCCAGCCCGGTAAGCGCCCCCAGGAGCAGGATGACACCGCTGAGGCGGCGCAGAAATTTGTGTGTTGCGATAGCGATCATTGAACTTCCTTCGAACAGTTGTGAATTAGTTTAGGATTGCGGTATTGTTCATCACTTTGTACTAGCTCCATTATACGGAACAATCGTTATAAAATAGGAACATTTTCGTTACAAAATAGGAGCATTATCGTTATATTTTTCCGAATTATCGTTATAAATGGGTGCGGGAGGGGAAAGACAAGATGACAAGATGAAGGGATGACAGGATAGATTCACGCGCTCATCTTGTCATCCCTTCATCTTGTGATACTGCTGGCAAAATCGGGCGGCGATTTCGCCGGCAGTATCATTTGGTCACCTTGTCAGCATTACCGACTCACCACCGGTAGGAAGAGAACATTCAGCGGCACGCTCTCCATTGTCACCGTCACGGTAGCAACGGTGGAGTCAAGCAGGCCATCACTGGCCAGGAAGGTGAAGCTGTCGGTCGAACGATTATCCTGGTCGGGCAGATAGGTGACGTTGGGCGGAATCCCGATCAGCACGCCATTGCCCGGCGGTGTGACAATCTTGTAGCTCAGCGGTTCGTTATCGGTCGCAGTCAGCGTGATGGGCAGCGGCGTATTGGGTTGCGCAGCGAGCGACTGGCTTTGCGCCACAGGTGCCACGTTGACCACTGTCCAGACATAGCGGTCGGCTGCACCAGCGACATTCGCATTGTTACGTGAACGCACCAGGAAGGTGTGTTCGCCATTGCCCAGGTTGTTGTAGCTCTGCGGACTGCTACAGGTCACATAGGCCGCACCGTCCAGGCTGCACTCGAAGTGTGTGACCGTGGCATCGCCGCTGAAGCTGAAGCTGGCCGAGCGATCCGAGGTCGAATTACTTGGCTTGCCGGTGATGGTAGCCCCTGGCTGGCTGGGGTTGATTGTCCAGTTGTACTCAGCGGGCGTGAGATCGGGGTGTCCCTCACTGTCAACGGCGCGCACCCGGAAGAGATGGCTGCCTTTGCTCAGGTCGCTATAGCTGGCCGGGCTGGCGCATGGCGTGTAAGGCGCATTGTCAAGCTGACACTCGAACGAGGCGGCGGTTGCGCTGCCCGTGAAGACAAGCTGGGCGCCGATGACCGTGCTTGGATTGCTCGGTCCGCTGCTGATGGCTGTGTTGGGCGCATCGGGGGCCGAGAGCTGCGTGCCGATGGTCTGATTGAGTTGCGTGATGCGTCCGGCCCGGTCGATGGCGCGCACGGTGATGTTGAGCGTGCGTCCTTCGGGGTCAATCACTGGCAAAGCCGTCTGCCAGGTGCCATTGCCAAAGGCGGCATCGACAAAGTCATTTACCCCTTCGCGGATCTGGACCGCGGCCAGCCCCACACTGTCGCTGGCATTGCCGTTGAAGCGCAGGATACCGCTGCCCGCCTGCCAGGTGTCGGTCAGCGTCAGCGTGCTGGCATCGATGGTGACGACAGGCACATTCTGGTCCAGCGTAAAGGCGACCGGGAAGAGCGTCGTCTGCGTGCTGTTGTCCCATGCCGTCGCCTGGGCCACCAACGTGTGTGCACCTTCGCCCGCCACCGGCACATTGACGGTGAGCAACGTGCGGGTGACAGATGGGCTTTGTGCAAAGCTCAGGGTTTGCACCGTCGCATTGTCCAGCTTGATCGTAACTTCTTTGAGACCAGCACCTGCCTCAGCGGCCACGGTCGCGCTCAGCGCGCTAGCAGCGGCGACAAAGCTGCCCTGGGTCGGATTGACGATCAGTGCCTTGGGGGCAGCGGGTGCGGCAGCCTGCATACCTGCCCCTTGCACTGCCCCACTCTCCACTCCCCCTGTCGAAGCGCTGGCGCAGTGGCCAACGACATCACAGGCGCTGACAGTGGCGGACGGCGTGGTCGTGGGCAACCAGAGCGTGTAGGTGTTGGCCAGGCCGCTGCGGATCGTCTGATCAGGGAAGAGCGCTTGCAGAGCAGCGTCGTCGCTAAAGCTGCGCACTGGCGGTTGGATGCTGTTGCCGGGGCAGTCAAAACTCTCCTCGCTCAGGTGGCGGTCGGTGGCCGTGCAGACGAAGCGGATCTCATTCATGGTTTGGTTGCTGGCGGCATCGAAATAGTTTGCACCCGTGGCCGTGGCGGTCATGCTGACGCGCGGGTCAAGCGTGTCGATGGCACCGCGCCAGGCATTGCCAGCCACGCTGCGGTTGCCGAGCATATCAGTCGCCCGCAAGTTGATCTGAACCTGATTTTCCAGCCCTGCCGGAACCTGGAAACTCCAACTACTGCTCGCCTTGCCAGCCCCGCTTTGGGCCAGGGTGACGGGCAGCCACGGGCGGTTGAGTAGCGCCTCAGCCGCATCGCCGGTGACACCCTCGGGCAAAGCAGCGATCTGTTCGATCGGCGTAAAGGCGATCTCCAACTTTTGCAGACCGGCGCTGCTGTGGCTGTCGGTCACCACACCGCTCAGCGTCACAGTCTGGCTGATGACCAACTGCGTGCCCGGATTTTGGCCGGCGATGGCGGTGAGGAAGGCGGTCGGTGCCTCGTTGTCCAGACGTACTACACCGCTTGCTGCGTTGTCTGCCGTGCGGTTGCCAAGCTTGTCGCTGGCGCGCACCTGGATGTCGTAGGCATCGGTGACCTGATCGAACTCCGCCGGGAGCAGGTAGGTGATGGTCCAATTTGTCCCGGTAAGGATGGCGGTCTGCCAGTTGAGGATCGGCCCGACGCCACTCTGCTGGGTCAACAGCACTTCTACCGAATCGGGCTTGACGCCGCTGCCTGCGCCATCGCTGGCCGTGCCACTGAGGGTAACCTGCCACTGTCCCTGCTCATTCTGGGTCGGGAGCAGCGTGTTGGCGGGAGCGTTCAGCGTGACCTGTGGTGCTGCCGCATCGGGATGCAGGGTGATGGGTGCACTTTCGGGACCCAGATTGCCTGCGTTATCGGTGGCACGCACACGGATGGTCACGTCGTCTGTGTCTACGGTCAGGGCAAAGAACCAGGTCGCCGATCCAGTCGCAGTTTGCCATGCTCCACCGTTGATCTGTACTTCGACCTGACCAACACCCGCCGGCGTTACCCCAGCGCTGCCGACGGGATCGTTCGCATCGCCGCCGATGATCGTGGTGGCATTGCCAGGAATAAAGCTGTTGTTGGCCAGCGTAGTCAGGGTGGCCGTGGGTGGGTTGCTGTCGATGATCAGCGGCATCCCCTGGCTGGCACTGATGCGCCCGCCACGCGTGTCCGGTTTCGTAAAGTTGACACGGGTCCAGTTGATTTTGTTCTTGGTAGCATTGTCGATACCGCCAGCCACACAGTAGGATTGACCGGTGCGGTTGAAGAGCGCCTGAACCGCATCCGCCGCAAAGCTGGTGCCGAAGAGTTGCAGGTGGTCAATCATGCCGGTGAAGGGGCGAACGTTCAAGTAATCGCCACCGATATACTGCACGGCAGCGCCAGTAAGCCGGTTGGTGGTCAAGGTGGCGCTGGCAACCGATGCACCATCCACATAGAGGGCGACCTTGCCGGTAGCTTTATCACGCGAGGCGGCGACAAAGTGCCACTGGTCATTGTCAATGCGCGGGCTGGCGCTGTTTAACACTTGCCCAGCGACCCGCAGACGCAGCAAGCCATTGTTCATGCCCAGGCTCCAGTCGCTGGCCGTCCCATTGCCTTGCTCGATAAAGTAGGCTTCCTGGTTGCCAATCGAAGGCGCTTTGATCCATAGCGCAATCGTAAAGCTGTCGGCCATGCCTTTGTTGACCAGTAGCCGCGGATCGCTGCCGTTGAACTTGACGGCATAATCCGAGAGCGGTGCATTCGGCGCACCTACGGAGCCAGCCGCCGGACAACCCCGCTCGCAGAGTGCGTTGTTACCATAGCCAGAGCTATCAACAAAGGTAGTGACACCGGGCAGCTCTTCAAAGCGCAGTTCCATCAGCGGGAAGGCACTGGGCAAAGGGCAAACCAGATTGTTTGTGCTCACACTGCTCGGCCAGACAGGGCGTGTCCCAATCACGAATGAGGCGTTCAGGTTCGTGGGGTACTGGCGGAACTCGACCCGATCGCCCACGTTGTAGCTATAGAGCCAGCTTTGCGAGGCAGGATGGTAGGCGACCTGGGGCTGGGTGCCTGTGGCCCCGGGAATGGCCATCGGGCCAATGTTGTTCTGACCAAAGACCAGTTCGCTGATCTGAGTGAAGCGGTCTCGATAGAGCAGCAAGGCGTTATGATGGACCGGATCCCAAGCCAGCGATTGACTATCCAACCGATCGATTGAAGCATCATCGACCAGCGTGGTCGTGCTACTGAGCACATAGCTGCCGTCGCTGGCGATCTGGCGACTCGTGATCAGATTGGGCGGGCTACTAATGGTCACATTATTGTGCGGATAGAAGAGGCGGGTGACGATGTAATGGTCATCGGCCCAGACCGCGGCCAGGTCGGCAAAGGGTTGCATGATCGTATCGGTTGTGCCGGTCGCACTCAGGATACTCATACTCACGCGGTCGATGCCAGAATGCAATGCTCCCACTGCGTTGCCCGCGCCATCATAGATCTGCGTGTTGATCTCGCTCGAACTGCTCAGACCGAGTGAGACATTCTCCCAGGCAACCAGGAAGTTGCTGCCGTCGCTGGTCACCACCGGGTTGAAGTGGGCGTCTCCGCTGATCGTCGTCGGCGAGAGTTGGAACTGCGGCTTGCTGATCGTTCCATCCGGGCCGATCATGGCAGCGGCGACGATGCGTTGGCGACCGCTGAGCGGGGCACCGATGTTGACATCCAACTGGAAGCTGTAGCCAGCAAAGCCACCGTAGTTGTAGGTTCGATGGCTGTAGGCATCGTTGGTCGGGCTGACTGTATTCCAGCCGAGGAAGTTCATGCCCGCCCAGTTGCGCTGGGTCGGGTCTGGCCCAACATAGGAGATGTCGCCGCTATCCCACTCGGAGACATAGAGGTTGGTGGGGCCACAGAAGGTGATATCGAAGGGAATGCTGTTGACATTGCCACCGGTGAAGGTGCCGACGCCAAGGTTGGTCGGCGGTGTCCACACCATTTCGAAGCCGCCATCCAAGGGGTTATTGTCCTTGGGGTCGCGCGCCAGGAAGATGAGCGGCTCGACCGAAGGTTCATCTCCGGTGCTCAGAACCTTCACCGAATTGATCGTCATCGTATTGCAGTAGTCCAACTCATCCCAGACCACCATACATTGACCGGCGTTGTTACAGGCCATGCTCGGGTTACTCTTGCCACGCAGGAAGGCACCGTTCACTTCTGCCGGTCTGAAGATGCCATTGGTGCTATGCAGATCGTCGACATCCTGGTCGAGTTGTTGGCTGACTCCGCTGGGTGACTGGTAGGCAAAGAGATCGCCAGGCAGGAAGCCAAAGGTATCGGTGTAGGTAGTGGTCGTCACGCTCTGCATCGCAAAGAGGTAGTTGTCCTGCAGGTCGCCGCGGCTGGCGACGATGGCACTGTCGCGCAGCGGGTAGGAGCTGGTAGAACCGATCTGCTCATTGGTCAGGGCGTTCCAGGTCCAGTTGGAAGGACCAGTGTTGGGCAGGCGGGTGTTGACCGTGCTGGTCAGCACAACTTCCCCGCTGGTTAGGCTATTCACCTGCATGTTGCTTGCCACCGTCACCGTCTGGGAAGCGCTGAAGGTGAGTGAGTTGAAGGGCAGGGCATAGGGATCGCTGGCACCAGTGATGCCGCTGGGGGCGGTGATGTTGAGCACGCCAGGGGCCAATGCCTGATAGGCCACCACACTGGTCGTGTAGACAAAGGCTTGGTTGGGGCCAAGGATGCCATCGACGTCATCGGTGCTCTGGAAGATGGCGATCGGCGGCGTGTTAAAGACACGCGGATGATAGGGGCGATTCTGGTTGTCGAGGCGGTTGGCGGGTACGGGGCTGAGCGCCAGATCGCGTTCCGCCTGATCCGAGAGACCGTCCTCGTCGCTGTCCGCCAGTTTGGGGTCAGAGGTGACATGCACCACAAAGGGCGTCAGGGCATTGATTGTCACATCCCAGCCATTGTGTTCGACGCTGTCACTGAGGCCGTCGTTGTCGCTGTCGGCGATGCCTGGGTCGCCGCCCAGTTCAATCTCGCGCAAGTCGCTGAGGCCGTCGTTGTCGCTGTCGCTAAGGATGGGTGAAATGGCGTAGCCGGCGCTGCGACGGAGCAGTTCATACTCATCGGTTAGACCGTCGTTGTCGGCATCGGCTGTGCTGTCGTTGGGGTCAATGCCGCCGTGGAAGAACGAGCGCAGACCGTCGCCATCGACATCATAAAGTGATGGGAAGCGTGCGTCCCACTGCAGGCCCACGCCACCATCCGGCTTGACTCCGAGTGCCATAAAGCCATCCAGCGTAGCCGGGAAGACATCAAACTTGAGGGTCTCGTAGTTGGTCGATTGATGGTCGGCTTGCGACTTGTCGGCGTGGCAGACGGGTATAAAGAGCGGCAGCGGCACAAAACATTCATAGATCGGCACGGCATAGCCCATGTTGAAGTAGTATTGTGCCACCTGGTTCAACCCTGGTTGGAGTTCGATGCCGCCAACCGAAACGTCGGTTTTGGCGTAGCCTCGATACATCGGTTGCACACCATTCTGCTTGTGATCCTCGACCACGTCCAGCCATTGGTCGGTCATGCCGTTGCGTCCCGGTGCGTGGATGTAAGGGTCGGGATGGGTCAACGAGTAGTGGAAGGTACTCGATTTTAAGTTATCGGAGGAGAAGAGGTAGTGATAGAAGAAGATCATCAACCCATTCTTGATATCGGCATCCTTGTGATAAAGCGTGGTCGTCACCGGCAGGGTGATGGTGAGCGGATTGCCGCCGACAAAACCAAGCGTGGGCGTCAGCAAGGCAATCGTGGGCGCACCGGCGGTCACCAGGTCATCGCGACCGAGGTCAACCATGAGATCCGAGTTGTAGATGAAGTAGCCAGCCGCTTTAATCACCGTGGTCGTGAAGCTGAAACAAGCGCCGCCCAACACCCGCAGTTCGTCCACCCCCAGCTCGCAGATCAAGGTCAAGAGACTCTCGATCACGGCGAAGATCAAGGTAATGATCAAGCCAACGACGGTAAAGGCCAGGGCGAACAGGAGCACGGCAAAAATAGTTGCAGCTACCGCCTCAATTGCTGCCTTGTTGAGCGCCGGGGTGCCAGCCGCCATTCCGCTCGTCACCGCCGAATAGATAAAAAAGCCCCAGATGGCGATGATCGTAATCGCCAAGCCGATGCCGTTGCCGATACGAGCCGCTTTACCAGTCGCTTCCGCGCCACTGAGCACCTTGCTCCACGAGGATTTGCCGGCGCGAATGCCCATGCCCACCTCGGCGGCGGTGAGTACCACGTTTACGGCAAGATTGGTGACCAGTGAGAGCGTGCCGAGAATGGTACGGTCGGAAACGGGCACCGTGGGCCAAAGGCTGGCAATCTGTGCAGCAATCGAGAACATGGCACCGATGGTAGCAAAGGGGCTACCGTAAAACTTGAGTGCCCCCGCTTGTTTGAGTTTGAGCGATTGCACTTCAGTAGCAATCAGCTTTTGATTAGTGCCCAGTTTGGCGGATGCCACCTTTTGTTTTGCTAGCTGCAACCCCTTGTAGAGATCAATCCCATATTGAATGACCCCTTGTCTGCGCAGAAAGGAACTGGCGAGGACCACGCCAAAGGCCCGTTCAAAGGCCAAGGTGGCCTCAAGCGGAACCATCGAAACGCCGCCCAACACAGCACGCACCTGGGCAGTCGTTGTTGCTTCGCCATCCAGGGAATAGGTAAAGGACGCGAGTTCGGTTCCGCTCTGTACCACCCGATAGCTGCCCGCAGCAAAGGCAGTGTAATAGAGCTGGGCTAGTTGCAGACGCCCCTTCACCCAGTCGGGCGATCCATCATCGGGCAGGCTGGGCAAGTTTTCGTAGCGTTGCGCCAGCGTCGCCCAATACTCTTCGGCGGAACAGCCGCGCCAGGTCAAGGGTTGCGTGGTGGATCCACAGTAGCCTGCCCACTTGAGACCGGCCATGACACTCAGCGGTTGGGCAGTCTGCCCGCTCGGGGCCATGTCCAGGGTCAGGCTGGAGCCACTCTCGCTGGCATAGTTGCCTGATGCGGTGAGCAGATCAGTGCCTACCATGCGCGCTTTGGCCTCCTGAGCAAAGAGGATCAGGGGTTTGACATCAGGGTCAGCCGTTGTCACCGTGATAAAGTTGGTGAGAATCTTCTGCGTCTCAGTCATGGCGGTGAAGGCGACGGCCTGCTCAAGGGTATCATAGCTCTTCGTCTCCACGCGCAGCAGGTTGGGCACGGCAAAGCGTTGATCTTCGCTGACACCACTGTTGCGGGTGTGGTCAAAGCGCTGGTTGATCGTTTCTAAGGTCAGGTCGCGCTGACCGTTGTTGTCGGCATCGCGCGCAATCAAAAAGTGGTGATCGAGCACGTAGGAGAGCGACCAGATCGCCTTGTCATCCTTCAGGTTGTCATCGACGGTGGGGTCTTCGTAGATGATCGCCAAGTCGGCACCGTGATCTTCGCGCACGGTGAGTCCAGTCAGCGTCCAGTCATCGTAATAGCTCTGAATGACTTGCGGATTGTTGTGGATATAGCCGTCCGCCTGGCAACCACGATCAAGATCTTTCTGATTTTGCGGATCGCAGGCCACATCCACCAATGCCTGCACGGTCCAAACCAGGCGCACCTCGTGCGGATCATTCCAACTGCCAGTTGGCTGGTAGCGCATCTGCCCAGCAAAGCCGACCCGCTGGCCGCTGCGCTCGTCGGTGACAATGCTTAACGGCACATAGGCCACTTTGGTCTGCCCATCTTGGGTGAGGTCGTTGACGGTGATGTTGAAGGGGAACAGCTCCGCATCGGTGGGTAGATTGGCGCTTGAGATCGGCATTCGGATTTCGAGCATGGGGAGCAGTTTCATGTCGCCCCCATCCTCGTTGGCATCGGGCAGGCGATTGGCAGCCTGGGCGATGTCAGCATAGGTTTTGCCGTCGATATCCTGCACCTGCGCTTCGCTATCCTGCGGCCAATCGAGCACGTTAAAGGCAAACCAGAGATGTTTCTCGTTCTGCGGGCGCACCTGGAACTCGACCATCGTCGGCTTGTCCTGGGTCAGATGGTTGAGGGTGAGTTGCAGCGGCACCCCCTCCGAATAGGTGACCGCACTTTTGGCAAAGGGGGCCAGATCTTTGCCGTCCGGCACACCATCGTTGTCGTTATCGAAGTCAAAGAGATCGGGCGTCTTGTCGCCATCCGTGTCCAAGGGGAGGGTGCGTGGCGTGCCGTCGTCCTGTAAGCCCCACTCGGTGGCGTCGCCAATGCCATCGCCGTTGCTGTCCACACTGGTCGGATTGAGATACCAGTTCTTGTTGTCAAAGCTAAACCCTTGCAGTTCACGCTTGTCGTCCAAGCCGTCAAAGTCGCTGTCGCTGACCGTCTCGATTGTACCGGCGCGCTCTTCGGCAAAATCGCTCAGCCCATCACTGTCGGTGTCTACCCCATTGTCGACGAGCAGAGAGGAAGGCGCAGCAACCGGGACAGCTAGCGCCACCTGCGGACTACTCTCGACCGTCGATGCGGACTTCTCCAGTGGATTCAGATGGGGGTTAAATTCGTTCTTGCCCAACGCCTCAACCAGTGTACGCTGATTGCGAGCGTCGTTTTGCTCCTCAGTTTGGGCGGCGGCTTTGGCGGATTGGACATCGATAAAACGCACCGTGGTTTGGCTGCTCAGAATTGGCCCCACCACCTGGCTAAAGATAATCAGCGTCACCAGCACGGTTTGTAGCAGACGCTTGCGCCGATAGATGAGCATCAAGGCCATACAGCCTACAGCACCGAAGACGAGCAAGACGACAGAAAGATTGGGCAGCGGTGCGCTCAAACGGTCGAAGAATGCCGCCAGGTTACCCGCCTGCCAGGCCTGGGTTAAGCTGGGTTGCGGTGTGCCAAAGGCGGTAAAATCGACCACCACCTGGGCTTGCACCTGCTCATCGTGCTGGGGCGGAAATTGCAGGGTGAGGATCTGGCGCAGCGGCAGACCATCGTCAGCGATCCAGAGTTCGCCCGTACCACTCATATCGCGGTAGAAGAGCGGCGTTTCAAGGCGCATATCGGCGGGCAACTCGCCGCTGGTGCGCGCGGTCGCCTCCATTTGGTCACGCATGTGGATCGCAAAGCGCGGACC
Organism: Caldilineaceae bacterium; assembly: GCA_046328715.1. Classification (GTDB taxonomy): domain Bacteria; phylum Chloroflexota; class Anaerolineae; order Caldilineales; family Caldilineaceae; genus JAXLWB01. The sequence continues at coordinate 211,083 of JAXLWB010000006.1, forward strand.
GTCAATTTCAAAGCTGTAGCGGCGGAAAGTGATGGCGTGGCCAGCCGACCCGCGCCTCTCTTCACCCTCAAAGGTGACGTTGCGCAGGGCGGTCAGGTAGCTCAGCAGGTCGCCTTGTGGGGCGATAGCGCCGATGGCGTCGGCGCGCGGCTGCCATTCGCCCGTTCCCTGGCGCACAAAGGTCTGACCCTTGTCAATCTTGATACCGACGCCGCTGGCTGGGTCACTCACGCTGCCGCTGTCCGACCAGAGGGTGAGATCCATCTGTTGGGCACGCAAATCATTTTGCCCTTCCATGTGTAGATTTTCGCTGCGGCTGCTACGCCCAACGTTGTCGAGACTGGGCAGCGGAATCGTCACCTGGGTGACGTCGCTCGTAAAGTGATAACTACCGGCGGCCTTGGCCTTTTCCCAGGCGGCGGTCACTGGGTTCCCTTCGGGTGTGACGATGGTCAAACCGGTGGCGGCACTGGTGAGACGGGGCCAGCCCCATATGCCCGACAGCCCGGTGGCCACCAGCAAACCTGTGATCAACAGTCCCAACCGAAATCGCTTCGATAGAGTCTTGGACGTTAGAAGGATCATACTTGCTTCCTTTTTGTCTACATCGTTATAAATAAGAATGAAATCCTTACTTTTTTACACTGCCTAATTTCTACCTACTGACCAGTATAAAGTTCTATCGTTATAAAACTGAGCCCTTATCGTTATAAAACCGGGTCATTATCGTTAAATTTTTGCAAAATATCGTTATAAATTGCGTGGCTGCCTTATACAAACAATAAGCATGCTGCGTGGGGCGGCTTTTTCTTAAAAAGGGAGAAGGCGGGGAGAAGACAAGGTCATTACAGAAGAGACTGAATTTGCAGCAAAGTGCAAATTCGTATACGGACTTACCGAGCCTTCAGGTAAATAGGGTTATAAGGGTTCATAAAATCGTTATAAAATCTCATTTTTTCCTTATGAGTTTGGTGATATAATTAGAGAAAAACAGTTAATAGATACAACAATTTGACGGACCGCATCAATGCCACAATTGCAGATTACTTGTTTGGGCGCTTTTCAAGTTTTGTTAGATGATGAACGAGTGACAGCCTTTCCAACCGACAAGGCGCGTGCTCTACTCGTCTACCTAGCGGCAGAAGGTCAGGCGCATACGCGCACGGCTCTGGCGCAACTTCTGTGGGCAGGTTACAGTGAAGAAAGTGCAAACAACAGTCTGCGCCAAACGCTCCATCGTCTACGTCAACTGCTTCGTGATGCAGAAGCCGAGTTGCCCTGGCTCCTGATCACCCGCCACACCGTGCAAATCAACCCAAATGCACCCATCAACGTCGATGTTTCGCGCTTTACGAAGCTGATCGAAGTCTGTTACAGCCATCCTCATACAAAGCTTGCACGTTGCCAGCCCTGCCTGGAGCGACTGCGTGAGGCCGTTGCACTCTATGGGGGAGACTTTCTGGCTGGCATTACGATTGCCGACAGCGATCCCTTTGAGGAGTGGCGGCGTGTTGTCCAGGAGCAGTGTCATGTCGCAGCGCTTGATGCGCTCGAACAGTTGACCGATGCGTGCGAGACGAATAAAGAGTATGAAGAGGCCCAACGCTTTGCCGAACGCCAAATTGCGCTTGAACCGTGGCGTGAGCAGGCGCATCGTCAACTCATGCGCGTTTTGGCCCGCAGCGGACGTCGCGCTGCCGCATTGGCTCAATACCACGCCTGTCGTCAACTGCTACTCCAAGAGCTGGGCAGCGAACCTGAAGCGCTTACAACATCGCTATACGAACAGATTCGCAGCGGCGACCTGGAGGAAAAGAAGCCCTTTCGCCAAGAGCAGCAAGCCCAAGAGGCGGCAACTCCTGCATTGGAAAACATTCCCCCCGAAGCGGTTCCCGTCCCCCAGGAAGTGCCCCCTGTAGCGCTTGCCCCAGCAACTATCTTGCCCAATCCATGTCACAATTTACCTTCGTCCCTCAGACCGCTGATTGGGCGTCAAGGTATGGTTGAGCAGGTACAAAGTGCGTTGACCAGGGCACGGGTTGTCACGTTGACCGGGGTTGGCGGCGTGGGCAAAACGACGCTGGCCTTGCAGGTGGCGAACGCATTGATTGGCAAATATGCGGACGGTGTGAGGCTGGTTGAATTAGCGCGGCTCTCGGATGCGCAATTCTTACCTGCAACGCTGGCAGTGGCACTCGGTGTGCATGAAAACGCTCCGGATCGTTTGCTTGACACGCTGGTTAGCTATCTTCAATCCAAAGAGCTGTTGTTGCTGCTGGACAATTGTGAACATCTGTTGACGACGACCCAATTGCTCTGTAGCCAACTGCTGGCAAACTGTCCTCGAATACACATTCTGGCGACCAGCCGTGCACCGCTTCGCCTCCGCGAAGAACAAGTGCTAGTGGTGCCAACCTTGCCAACTCCGAAAACTTTACCTTCTATCACCGAATTGCTCAGCTATCCAGCGGTACAACTGTTTGTGGCGCGTGTTCAGGCTGTAGATCCCAGCTTTCGTTTGAACGAAGATTCTGCGGCGAGCGTGTTGGAAATCTGCCAGCGGCTTGATGGGCTGCCACTGGCGCTGGAACTGGCGGCAGCGCGGGTGCGACTCTTATCAGTCAAGGAGATTGCAGCGCGGCTTGATCGTCGCTTTCGCTTGCTACGTGCACCAAACGCCAGACGGGAGAGCACCGAGCCCAATAAGACTAACGAAGCTGCGCGCCATCAAACATTGCGCGCTACCATCGACTGGGGCTACGAACTGTTGAGTGAGTCGGAACAAGCCTTCTTTCGTCAGCTGGCTGTCTTTGCTGGCGGCTTTACCGTTGCGGCTGTCGAGGCAGTCGTCGATGAAGATGCACTGAATCTGCTCGACGCATTGATCGACAGATCTTTTGTTATGTATGAACATAACCTAGAGGGTAGCCGTTTTTACCTTCTAGAAAGCTTGCGTGAGTATGCCCAGGAAAAGCTCGACGCTGCAGGCGAGACGGAAGAAATGCGTCAACGGCACCTAACCTTTTTCCTGCAACTGGCGGAATGCGCCGAAACCCACTTTATTAGCTCGACACAGGCTGAATGGTTCAGTCGGATCGATCTGGAGGTTGACAATTTGCGCTCGGCGCTGGCCTGGGCATTGACCATTTCCAACGATGAAGGAGTGTCAGCATTACGTCTTGCCGCTGCCTTAGGGCGCTTTTGGTTGGTGCGTGGCTATATTGGCGAGGCAAAAGAGTCCTTGCTCAAAGTGCTGGCACACGCAAACTTTGAGCCAACCTGCAACCACCCTGCCACCCATTGGCGCGCAAAAGCACTGCTGTGGACAGGTGTAATGTGGCACAACCAAAATAACTATGTCCAAGCCAAACGTTTATTGAAAGAGAGCCTGGATTTGTTTCAAAATCTAGGCGAGGCGAAATCCATTGCCTTTACCCTCAATCTCACGGGGACCATTTGGGATGATGAGGGTAACTATGACGAAGCATTACGTTATTACGAAGAGGGTTACCGACTCTTCCACCAACAAGGCGACGGCTGGGGTAGCGCAATTACACTCAACAACCGCTCGTCGATCGCCTTTGTACAGGGAGACTATCTCCGTGCACGGCAGCTAGCAGAAGAGGGCATTGTTTTGGTGCGCACGGTTGGTGACCAGCGGCTATTGGCGGGTCTTCTGACTACCTTGTCCGAGGCAGCGGCAATGCTAACCGACTTCAGCACTGCCCACCAGGCACTGGCGGAAGCACTCGCCATTCACCAGAGCAATAATGACAAATTGCGCTCGGCAAATGTCCTATGTAGTTGGGCAGATATGGAGCGAGCACAGGGAAATTATAGGGATGCACGTCGTCGCTATGTGCAAAGCGCAACCCTTGCCTATGCCATCTGGGAGCGACGGCGACTTGCAATTAGCCTTGAAGGAGTGGCAAACTGCACCGCCGCCCTGGACGATCCATCAAACGCCGTTCGGCTCTGGAGCGCTGCGGCTACCTTACGCACGACAATCGGCTCACCGCTACCACCTTCACAAGTAACCGTATACGAAACAGCCCTGGCTGCTGCCAAGAATGCACTCGGCAACGACCGCTTCACTGCCGCCTGGAATGCCGGGCAGAGTATGTCGCTTGAGCAGGCTGTAGGCGAGGCAGCAGCATTAGGGGCAGCCGAGCAGGAAGTGGCTGCACAGAAAGATGACGAGATGGCCAAGGACGGCCAAGTGCCTCTTGCGACGGCATCGCCTCATTCCGCCAGCTCGTCATCAGATGAAACGGCTCGTCACCCTGCACATCCCCTTCCTTTGCGTCTTGCTACCCCGCTTTTGGGTCGCAACGGCGAACTGGAACATCTCACCTCACTACTCACTCGACCCACCACTCGGCTCGTAACCTTGGTAGGACCTCCCGGTGTGGGCAAGACACGACTGGCCCGAGAGGCTGGGGCAGTTTACTCAGCACTCGCCACTGACTATTGTTTTGTCGAGTTAAGTACGATCAGCGACCCAGCTTTGGTGGCAATAACGATTGCCCAGGCCTTAGGGGTGCGGGTCAGTGACGGACAGAAGATGTTGGAAACGCTGAGCGAGTTGTTACGCGACAGGGCGCTGTTGTTGGTGTTGGACAATTTTGAACAGGTGTTGGCAGCCGGTTCTACGCTACTGCGCCCGTTGTTGGCCCAATGTCCTCAGCTTAAGATACTGGTGACAAGCCGGGTGGCATTACACCTGCATGGAGAGCAGATTGTACTGGTCGAACCACTGCCTTTACCGGATCGCTTTCTGCCAATGACAGCACAGAGTTTGCGTGACAACCCAGCGGTGCAATTCTTCTGTCAACAGGCAGCGCTGATTCAGCCCACCTTTCAACTGACCGATGCACTTGCACCCGTGGTGGCAGAAATTTGCCGTCAGCTGGATGGGCTGCCTCTGGCGTTGGAGCTGGCTGCCGCGCGCACACGTTTGTTGCCGCCTCCCGCCTTACTCTCTCGGTTGACAAATGCCTTCCAAGCGCGTCTACAGTTGTTGATGCATGGCTCAAGCGATCTTCCACCCCGTCAACAAACCTTACGGGCAGCAATTGCCTGGAGTTATGATCTGCTTACCCCTCAGGAACAGAGGCTCTTTTGTCAGTTGGCAGTCTTCGTCGGAGGATGTACGTTAGAGGCGATCGAGGAGATTGCAACAAACCTTGAAAATGGCAGAATGGGCAAACAAGGCCAGGCGAGCGCCCCTCCTAATGCATCTTTTTCTATCCTGTACGGTGTTGAATCATTGATCAGCAAAAATCTGCTGCGTTCACGAAACGACCCGAACAGTCTCAGAAATGGCGAACCGCGCCTGATGATGTTAGACACGATCCGTGAATTTGCCTGGGAGCAACTCACCGCCATCGATGTCCAAGAGCAAACCGACAAGAAGCAACAGCCCCCACAGTCCGATGGTGCATATGCGACCCAACAACGGCATGCCGACTACTTTCTGGCGCTGGCAGAGCGCGCTGCACCCCAGTTGCATGGTGCCAGCCAGATCGAATGGTTGGATCGGCTGGAGCTTGAGAATGACAATCTGCGCAGCGCCATCCACTGGTTCGAGCAGACCGGTGCGATTGAGAAAGCATTACGTATGGCCACGTCGCTGCGCTATTTCTGGCGAGTGCGCGGCTATCATCAAGAGGGCGTCTCGCGCCTAGAACAACTGCTGAGACAGCCTGACTCTCAAACAAGTGAGTTTGTACGTGCCCGTGCGCTCAACGCTGCTGGCTACTTGCAGTGGGTGCAAGGCAAGATACGCCCTGCCCAGAGCATGCTCACAGAGGCGCTGACGCTGGGCCTAGCCATCAACGGCCCCGATATTGTTGCGTTCGCCTACCGTTATCTGGGGTTAATCGCCGATGCTGAGAAGGATCTGACATTGGCTAGTGCCCATCTGCAAGAAAGTCTTGCACTCTATCGCAGCATCGGCAACACCAACGAAACTGCGTTGGCGTTGATGTACTTAGGCGACAATGCATTGGCGCGGCAGGATGATGACGCGGCGCACCAGCTCTATCAGGAGAGTGTCACCTTCTTTCGTCAACTTGGCAACCAAATTGTGATGTCCTATGCCTTACGCCATCTCGGCTACCTGGCATTACGGCGCGAAAAGACGGCAGAGGCAGCGCGTCTGTGCCAGGAGAGCTTGAATCTCAATCTGACAGTGGGCGAAAGACAAGGCAGTGCCGCTGCCCTGGTGGCGTTGGCAACGGTTGCTGTACGCCGAAAGCAATTAAACATTGCAGCGCGGCTCTTAGCGGTTGCCGACCAGTGGTTGGCTGCGAGCCATACAAAACTCCTGCCCTTTGACCAGAAGCACTACACTGAAAGTCTGGCGCACATCCACGCCCAACTGGATGAGGCTACGTTCCGATCCGAACAGGCCGCTGGCAAGAGCAGCAGCGAAGGCGACATAGGCGACCTTGTAGCCAGCTTCGTGGCGCTTGCGACAGAGAAAGAGCTGCACCAAGATGAAAGAGCAGAGTTGAGTCTCGCTGTCACCAAGCAGGACAAGCCATCGCTACACGATGAATCCTCTACGCCAGCTTCTCCCGCCGCTTTGCATAACCTGCCCACTCCTCTGACCCCGTTTATCGGGCGCACCCGATCGTTGCCGGAAATCCTGAATCGCTTGCACACTGTGCGTTTGCTCACTCTGGTTGGACCTGGTGGCATGGGCAAAACCCGCCTTGCATTGGAGGTGGGACGTCAACAACTCCATGCCTATGCCGATGGTGTCTGGTTTGTTTCGTTGGCTGCCATTTACAATCCAGCGACCCTTGCCACTGCCATCGCAGCAGAACTAGGTTTGACCTTACAAGGGGGCGAACCGGGTGCCGTGCTCTGCCAACTGCTGCACCAGAAGCGAATGTTGCTGATTCTGGACAACTTTGAGCATCTGCTGGGAGGCTCATCTGAAGCGGTCAAACTGGTCGCCGAACTTTTGCAGCGTGCGCCGGGCGTTCAGATCCTCGTTACCTCGCGCGAGCACCTTCAACTGCGTGGTGAGCAGATCTTCACCGTCCCTCCACTGACCTCTTCGTCTGCCACTAGGCTGGCGGATGCGATGGATTCCTCAGCAGTGCGACTCTTTGTCCAAAGCGCGCAATTCGCCCAGGTCGGTTTTAAACTCAACGCCGCCAATCTGCCAGATGTGTTGCGCATCTGCCATCAGGTACAGGGAATGCCACTTGGCTTGGAATTAGCGGCGGCGCAAGTAGGCGTGCTGCCACTCAAAGCCATCGCAGATGCCATCGAACAGAGTACAGAATTTCTGGCTGTGGATTGGCATGATCTACCGCAACGCCAACGAAGTATGCGCGCCGTCTTTGCCTGGTCGTGGCAGCTCTTGACCTCGGAAGAACAGAGCGCCTTGCGCCAGATCAGCATCTTTCGCGGTGGGTTTGATCGCACCGCGGTACAGGCTGTCACTGGCGTCGCCCGCCCAGTCTTGAATCGCTTACTCCATAAATCACTCTTGCAATGGCAAGAGACGCCAGAGCTAGGTTCCGCACATCCTCAGAGCGGAGAAGAGCGCTATATCATGCACGAGTTGTTGCGTCAGTTTGCCGCCGAAGCGTTAGATGCGTCTGGCGAACGAGCCGCAGTCGAAGAACGGCATGGGCGCTATTATCTGGCTTATCTGGCGGCGCGTGGTTTCCGCCTGGGGCGAAGTGAACCCAAGGAAGCCAGTGCCGAAATCCAAGCCGAGTTAGACAATGTGCGCCTAGCCTGGCACTGGGCAGCGACGCAGGGTAGGCTGGCAGAACTCGATCAGTCGGTCTACGCTTGGTGGCAATTCTGCCTGTTGCAAGGGACAAGGGTGGAAGCGCTGCAAAGTTTGGCGGCAGCGCTGAGCGGCGTCCGCGCCCATTTGGATCAGCGGACGGAGGATGCGGAGGTGCACTTGTTGGGGAGGCGATTGCTGGCCAAATTGTTGGCCCTTCACGCCAATCATCTCTTTGCGCAAGGGCATGATGAGGAGATGGTCGCCCAAGCACGCGAGGCCATGCAACTGGGTGCTGCTAGCGGTGGGATTGAGGGCGAAATCTTGGGGGCCTATGTACTGGGCCGAGTACTGCAAGACGCTGACCAAAAGCGTGAAGCGCAGGCGTTGTGGGAGCAATGCATTCAACTCGTGCAGCATTACCAATCCCAACAGCCAGAGAACGAGTTATTGCACGAAGTCCACTGGATGGCGCACATTCTGCTGCGCGGCAGTGCGCTTTACTTTGGCGATTATGCTGGTTCCCGAGCCCATATCGTGGCGGGGTTACGCATCTGCCAAACATTGGGCAAGCGCCACGGCGAACTCACCTGTTTATCGTGCCTGGCTGAAATCAACTTTTTTCTGTACGACTTTGCAGCGGCAGAGGCAGATTATCGGGCAGAGTTGGCATTGGGGCGCAGCCTGGGCTATCGTCGATCGGAAATGTCGGCGCAAGAGGGGCTGGCGCGCAGTATTCGTTTACGTGGTGATTATGCCACAGCGCGCACCCTGCTGGAAGAGAGCATCAAAATCGCCGCCGAGTTGGCCCACCACTACGATGAAGCGCTCTTTTTAGCAGCACTGATCCGCCTCCAGTCCCAGCTTGGCGACCAGACTGCTGCGGCGGCTGGCCAGACCCGATTGACCCAGCTTTTGGCGCAGGTCAAACTGCCCAAAGAGTGTCAGCTCTATGCCTGTCTGGCGGCGGCAATCAAAGCACATACTGCCGGCGACAAAGCCGAAGCCCTGTCAGCGGCAGAGCAGGCCAACCGTATCAATCAGCAGGGCGGCGATATTCTCTTCCGGCTCGTCGATACGGCGCTCATTCTCGGCCATGTGCGCGCCGCTATGGGGCAATGGGAAACCGCCACTGCCGCCTTTCAAGAGGCGCTCGCCGCCTTCCAGCAATTTAGCAATCGTGCTGTGACCGCCGAAGCACAAGCAGGCTTGGCGCAGATTGCACTGGCCCAGGGTGACCGGGCCAGCGCGCTGGCGCAGATTGAAGCGCTGTTGCCCGCCCTGGCGGAAGAACCCCATGCTGGTTACAATGATCCCTTTTTCATCTACTTGATTGGCTACCGTGTGCTTGTCGCCAATGGCGATCCCCGCGCTGCTATCCTCTTGCAACAAGGTTACGACCTGTTACAACAGGATGCTGCAATGCTGGATGAGGAGAGCCGCCAGCGCTTTTTAATTGGAGTCCCCCTTCATGCCGAGTTGGTTGCTGTCTATAGCGAGATGCAGTCACAGCGAGACAAGAAGATAGCAGGACAAGGAGACAAGGAAACAAGGAAACAGGACGCTAGGAAGATAGAAGATGGAGCCCAAGAGCGGCAAACAACAGGGCTTCTTGTCGCCCCCTCTGCTCTTTACGACTGGGCCGAGATGCCTGCAGTCGATTTGTTTGTCGAGCGGCAGGTAGAGGTGGCGCAGTTAACGGCATGGTTGATACCTTCCACGGGTGGTGTCTCACCACAACTCATTTCAATTTTAGGCATGGGCGGCATGGGCAAGACCACGCTGGCCGCAGTCGTGACCAAAGCCGTGGCACCCAGTTTTTCCATCGTTAGCTGGCGCTCGCTGCTCAATGCCCCGCCGCTCAGTGAACTATTGCGTAACTGGTTGCAAACCCTCTCGCGCCAGACGCTGACCATACTACCCGACTCGCTGGATGAACAACTACGTCTGCTGTTAAGCTACTTACAGCAGGAGCGCTGTCTGTTGGTGCTGGACAACGTGGAGAGTCTCTTTGCGGCTGAACTGCCGGGCGAATCTCCTCAAAGTCGTGCTGGTGTGACACGCCCCGGCTATGAAGGCTATGACCAGCTCTTTCAGCGTTTAGCAAGTAGTGAACACCAGAGTTGCTTGCTCTTAACCAGTCGCGAACAGCCCTATGCTTTACTTCGTTCCGGGCGGCAGGCGCAGCTCAGTGGGCGGGTCCAGATGTTGCCATTGACTGGGCTGGATCCACAGGCGGGAGTTGCACTATTGCAGAGCAACGGACTGCATACCTCAGCCGCTGAGGCAGCGCAACTGGTCAAGAACTATTCGGGCAATCCGCTGGCCTTGCAGATTGTAGCCTCCACCATTGCCGATTTCTTTGGCGGCGACGTAGCGGCCTTCCAACGAGAGGAAGGCGCGCTCTTTGATGGCATACGCATTGTGCTCGATCAACAGTTTGCACGCCTCTCGTCGCTCGAGCGTGATACCCTAATTTGGCTTGCCATCGAACGTGAAGCGCTCTCCGTGTCGACTTTGCGCAGCAATTTTATGCAACCGGTCACTACCCCATCTCTGCTCGAAGCATTGCAGGCACTGCAAAATCGATCCCTGCTCGAAAAGACAGGCGATGGGATCACATTGCAAAATGTCATTATCGAGTACGCCACCGAATATTTGGTAGAACAGGTCTACCAGGAACTGGTGGGCAGTGGTGGATGGATCAAGGATGGGAATGCCAACCCCCAACCCTCTACCCTCGCCATGTCATTCTTTAATCGTTTTGCACTGATAAAGGCACAGTCTAAAGAATATGTCCGGCAGAGTCAGTGGCGTTTGCTTGTGCAGCCGCTTGCCGAACGGCTGACGGCTACGCTCGGCAGAGCGGAAGTGACGGCACGTCTGCCGTATCTGCTGGATCGCCTGCGGGCAGCGAAAGTGCGTACCGGCTATGCAGCCGGCAACCTGCTCAACCTGCTTGTGCATCTGGAGGGCAGCCTCACCAATTTGGATTGCTCATACCTGGCTGTGTGGCAAGCCGACTTACGGGGGGTCATATTTGCCGCGCTGAATTTGACAGGGGCGGATCTAACCAATACAGCCTTCATGGCCAATATCGAAACTGGCAAGATAAAGTTTTTGCCTTCCGGTGAACTACTGATCGCTGGCATCAGCAAAGGCGAACTCTGCTTGTGGCGGACCGTTGAAGGTCGACTCACTGCGGCCTTCAGCAGCACGACCAATAGTCGCCTCCCGCTCATCTTTAGCGAGGATGGCAACTGGATCGTCGTCGTCGATCTGAATTACAAGATCCAGCTTTGGTCAACCGAACAGGGTATCTGTGTGCAGAACCTGAGCGGCCACCATAGTCCTATTCATACGCTTGCCATGAGCAAGGATGGCACTCAACTGGCCAGTGGCAGCGTGGATGGGGTGGTCAATTTATGGGAATGGCGCAACGGCCAATGCCGACAGCAACTGAATGGCTACCAACTTGGGATCGGCGCTTTGGCGTTTAGCCCGAATGGCAACACCCTGGCTACCGGCAGTGGTGATGGCATCATTCGCCTTTGGGATACCCGAAGCCAGGCAACAGATGGACGCTTGCTGACGACTTTGCAGGCCCATAACCATTCCGTCGGAGCGCTTGCCTTCTCGCCAGATGGGCGCTGGTTAGCAAGTGGTGGTCATGGCAGCAATATTCGCCTCTGGGATCTGCAAACTGAAGGGATGCCAGCCCGGCACTTGCAGGGCCACACGCATATGATTCGCAACCTTTGTTTTCAGCCCGCCAGTGCGCCAAGCACAGTGGTTGGTGAGCCTGTCGAACCAACCGACGCCTATCTTTTGGCCAGCAGTAGTGCTGACCGTACCGTGCGTCTGTGGTCATTGAGTGGCGAACTGCGTTACACCCTCCTGGGGCATACAGATGATATTACTGCCTTGGACTTTAGCGCCGATGGTTGTCAACTTGTCAGCAGTGGCACAGACCAAACCATCTATTGGTGGGATACCCGTACGGGTCAGATGGTCAACTCCTTGCATGCCTACCGCTATGTTCCTACAAGCGTTGTGCGCTTTAGCCCAGATGGGGAGTTGGTCGTAAGCGGCAGTGCCGATCAGCTTGTGCGGCTGTGGCCGGTCATGACCGATGAAAACGCCACGCCACCCATCGAAAGCACACGATGTGCTGTGTTGCGTGGTCACACTAATTTTGTACGTGCCGTTGCGGTGAGTCCCAGCGGGCACATCATCGCCAGCGGTAGCGCCGACCACAGCATACGGCTGTGGGATCGCACGATCCATACCGAGTTACAGAAACTGACGGGTCATACCGGCGCCATCCTGAGCTTGGCATTTACTCGCACCGATCATACTGGCACTTTACTCGCTTCCGCAAGCGGCGATGGCTCGATTCGACTTTGGTCGATCAATGAGGCTAAACCGACCGTAGTCCCACGTCAGCGTGTCTTACTAGGGCATCAGGGTGAGGTTCTCGCGCTGACCTTTGATCCCATAGGCTGTACGCTGGTCAGTGGCGACATCAACGGCAATGTGTGGATTTGGGATGTCGAAAGCGGCACCACACGGTTGCGCTTGACGGGACATACCGCTGCGGTGACGATGGCGGCCATCAGCGCCGATGGCCGCACATTGGCGACAAGCGCCTTTGACCAAACCGTGCGGCTGTGGGATTTGCAGACTGGTGACTGTTTACATGTCAAAAAGGATGAACATGTGGGAACCCGGACCGTGGTCTTTGTTCCTCAGCCGGGTACAGATGACGAACTTCTGGCTTATGACGGGGATGACTTTGCCATTTACCTCTGGCCCTGGCGTACCGGTGGCCCGGCGTATCCTTTACGCGGCCATAGTAGCGTAGTGCTTGGGCTGGATGTCAGCCCGACCGCGCCGCACCTAGTTAGCATCAGCCGAGATGGAACAATACGGATCTGGGATACAGCAACCCGAACTTGTCGCCAAGTCTTCCACGCCCCTGGTCCCTACACCGGTATGAAGATCAGCGGTGTCACTGGCATCAGCGAGGCGCAGAAGGCAGCATTGCGAGCACTCGGTGCAGTAGAAGATTAAGAGATACTTGAATTTAGAGATCGGAACCTGCCTATGTCGCTGCAAATTACACTGTTTGGCGCTCCTTCGATCCAGATTAACAATATCCCGGTCACTGGCTTTATTTCCAGCAAAGCCAGCGCACTGGTCTATTTTTTAGCAGCGACCAGTCGCACCCACACGCGTGATGCGTTGGCGACGCTTTTGTGGGGCAGTTCCAGCGACGAGTATGCCAAGAAAAGTTTACGCAATGTGCTCTCCAATCTGCGCGGGTTGCTCGGTTCCTATCTGGAGATCACACGCAGCGAAGTTCGTTTGCTCACTGCGCAGATGGCCCCGGTTGACCTGCTCCAGTTCGAGGCTACGCTGGTTGCAGCCCAACGCCAACCTGCCAATGCCCCTGCCCGTGCCGAACTGTTGACAAGCGCAGTTGCTCTGCTGCGTGGCGAGTTGCTCGAAGGTTTTCAAGTGGCGGATGCCGAGGGCTTTGAGGAATGGTTACGCAGCACACGCGAGCAATTCCATCTACTCTCGATCCAAGCGTGGAGTGAGTTGGTCGCCTTTCACGCACAACAGGGCGACGTGCTGACGGGTATTCAACATGCTACCCGCCTGCTGGCGCTCGATCCGTTGCGCGAAGAGAGCCATCGCTACCTGATGCTGCTGCTGGCGCTCAATGGCCAAACCGGGGCGGCGATTGCCCAATTTCAGAATTGCCAACGAATTCTGTCGCACGAGCTTGGCGTTCCGCCCAGTGCCGAAACCCGCCAACTCTACGACCAGATTGTGACAAGCAAGCTCAGTCCAAGGGTCACACTGCCCACAAATGAGCAGACAAGCCCACCTGCCGCAGTGCCCAAATCAACGGTCACGGTCACTACCCCGCTATTGCTTCCCACACGCCACAACCTGCCCGCCGAACTCACCCCGATCGTTGGGCGTGAGCGGGAGGTAGCCCAGATTGTGCAAACGCTCGAAATGTCCAACAACCATTTGTTGACCATCAGCGGCATGGGGGGCGTCGGCAAGAGTCGTTTGGCACTACACGCTGCCTATCAACTTCTGAAGCGGGACGCCGACCCGCAGACTCGCCTCTTTCCCGATGGCATCTACTTTATTGCTCTGGCGGCCATCCAGGCCAATGGGCAAGGCGAACAACGCATTGCGGCGGCTGTTGCTGATGCGCTACAGCTACCCCTGGCAGGTGAACATCCTCCGCTCGAACAACTGATCCAATCGCTCGCCGGCAAAACGCTGTTGTTGATCCTCGACAATTGTGAACATCTGCCTATGGCGGCGCTGGTCAGCCACCTTTTACAACAGACCCAATCCGTCAAATGTTTGACAACCTCGCGTGTGCGGCTCAATGTGCGGGGCGAACAGATCCTGCCGTTGGCTGGCCTCGCCGTTGCCGATCCCACCCAGCCTGCCCAAACGGATGCGCTGCGCCTCTTTGAACGGTGTGCGCAGAGCTTCCTGCCCGACTTTGCGCTGGATGAGACGACCACGCCAGTTGCTGCCCACATTTGTCGCTTGCTCAACGGGCTGCCGTTGGGCATTGAATTGGCGGCCAGTTGGGTGCGCCTGTTGCCGTTGGAGGAGATTCCAGGCGAGTTGCAAAGGGATTTAGATTTGCTCGAAAACAGCCAATTCGATGCGCCCGCCCATCAACGCAACCTACGCCTGATCTTTGAGCGGTCGTGGCGGCTGTTGTCCGCTAAGGAACAGGAAGTGCTGCGACGGCTGGCGATCTTTCGTGGCGGCTTTCGGCGTGAAGCTGCCGCATCTGTTGCAGGTGCCAGTTTGCCCGTCCTGGCCGCGCTGCTCGATCAATCATTGCTCCAGCGGGTTGACACATCAACTCAGTCCAAAACCCTTGGCCCTGCCGACACTGGCGTGCGCTACAGTCTGCACCCGGTGATCCAGCAATATGCATACGAACAGCTAAGCCAGGCCAACGAAACCAACTCTCTGCACTGGCAACACGCTCACTTGATGGCCAACTTCCTGGCCGAGCGGCAGGCAGCGCTACAATCGCATCAACAGCAGGCAGCGTTGCGCCAGATTTACGAGGAGATCGAGAACATCCGCGCCGCCTGGCAATGGCTGGTCGATCAGCTTCAGCAATCAGAGGCGGATCAGACACGGGCAGTCCAGTTGTTACACAAGGCGTTGGAGACGATTTTCCAATTCTACGATATGCGCAGTTGGTTTCAGGAGGGCGAGTCACTGCTGGCAAACCTCAACCATCGGCTGACCAGCCAGCCAATAGCGCAAAACACTGCGAGCGAAACCGATCTGGTTCGGCAGTGCTTACAAGCTAAAGTACAAGCGCGCCAGGGCTGGTTTGCCTTCCACTTGGGCCGCACCGGTGAGGCTCGTCGGCTGCTCGAAACGAGCTTACAGATGCTACGCCAACTCTCTGCCGAAGCCGAAACGCTTTTCAATCTCAACTATCTGGGTGCCGTATTGCGCCATCAGGGCGACTTTGCCCAGGCAACACATTACCTGCTCGAAGGGTTGGAACTGGCACAGCGTCAACATGACCGGATGGGGGCGAGTGTTGCGCTCAACATTCTCGGGCAAATCGCTTCGCTCCAGGGCAACTTGGACGAGGCACACAGCCGCTGCCAACAGGCATTGCAACTCAAACGCGAGTTGGGCGACCGCTGGGGCATGACCTATTCTCTCACCTACTTGGGGCGAGTAGCCCAAGAAGCTGCCGACTATCCTGCTGCCGAGCAACTCTTTGCGGAAAGTCTGGCGATCTGTGGCGAAATTGAAGATCGCCGCGGGATCGCCTTTGCTCTGCAAAATCTGGCCGACACTGCCCTAGCGGCTGGACGTCTCGACGATGCACGACAACGGTACGAGGAGAGCTTGCAGCTTACCCGTGCCATCGGCAACCGCGCCGACAGCAGCTTGACCATGGCCCGTCTCGGCGACGTTGCCTGCTTACAGGGCCAATTGGATGCTGCGCAACGCTATTTGCAGGAAGCGCTCTGTACAGCACGAGCGGTGCAGTCGATCCCAGGGCTGCTAGCGGCGAGTTTGGGTTGGTCCAATTATGCGATGGCAACTGGCCAGCCAGCGCAGGCCATACAGCCGTTGCAGATCATTCTCGCCCACCCGGCGAGCAGCCAAAGTCAGAAGCGCAAAGCCGAAGCGCTGCTGACCCGATTGGCGGGAGCACACAACAGGCTCGACGGCGATCCCAACGCTGCCCTCCTACGCTATGTACAGAACTTTCCATGCGATCATTAACGCCCACAATCATCCTCGATCAGTTGGCAGAGGGCAACCGGCAGGGACGCTTTCCTGCCATAGTCCTCTTTGTCGATAGCTCTGGCTTTACGCCACTCACCAGCCGTTTGATGGAGCAAGGAAATGAAGGGGCCGAGATCATTGCCCAGGTGTTGGCAGCCTTGTTTGCTCCGCTAGTAGAAATCATCTACCGCCAGGGCGGATTTGTGGCTGGCTTTGCTGGCGATGCCTTTAAGGCGATCTTCCCTGGTGAATCGGAGGAAACTCGCAACCGTGCGCTCAACGCCGCCTGGCAGATTCGTCAATGGATGGCTGAGCACCCAATGCAGACCACGCGCTTCGGCAGCTTCCCCTTTGCGGTCAAAATCAGCATGGCCCAGGGCAGCGTCGAATGGTGCATATGGCAGGTAGACGCCGCATCGACACCATCGCCTATGCAACGGCAGCAAGCTGCCGTCTATTTTGGCGGTGAAGCGCTTGACCAAGCATTGGCAGCCGATCCCTTTATTCAGGCAGGTGAGATCATTCTCAGCGCGGATGTGGCTCAAGCTTTGGCTGGCGAGGGGATAGCGCTAGAACCCGTAGCAAGCTATTACCGATTGCAAAGTTGGCCTGTCCTGGAAGAAACTGCAAAATCTCACGCAAAGGCGCAAAGCTCGCCTAGATTTTCGCCTGAATCTCTTTGCCCCGTTGCGTCTTTGCGTGAGATTAGCACGGTTTCGCAACCGCAGTTATCCGAGACAAACTTCTCAGAACTTGCTACCCGCTTCTTTCCTGGAGATCTACTCACTCGCCAGATTCAGGGCGAGTTTCGGCGGGTGACGACGCTCTTTGTCAATCTACAGCGGTTGCCCACCGGGGACGAAGCCGAACAATTTGCCGGGTTGCTCTTTCGCCTGTTGGCCGAACAGGGTGGTTATCTGTGTCGCATCGGCCAAATTGGCGAACGGGATCGCGGGGGAACCTTGCTGCTCTTTTGGGGTGCGCCGACCAGCCACGAACGAGATGTGGCGGCTGCGCTGCGCTTTGTCTTGGCATTAAAGGCAACCTCCTCTATCCCGTTGCGGGTGGGGATCACTACGGCACTGGCCTATGCTGGCTTTGTGGGTTCTGCTCAGCGCGAGGAGTACACCTGTTACGGCACGCACGTCAATCTTGCCGCCCGCCAGATGGTGATGGCCGAATGGGGCGAAATCTGGCTGGATGATGAAACCAAGCGACTGGCCGGGAGTGACTTTGTGATTGAAGCCCACAAACGTGTACAGATGAAAGGCTTTGCCGAGCCACGCCAGGTCTTTCGTTTGCTCAGCTTGCAGCAAGCTGCCCAACAAGCCTACAGCGAAGGCAAATTGATCGGTCGCCAAGCCGAATTAGCAACGTTGCATGCCGCGTTGGTGCCCCTCCGCCAAGGCAAATTTGCGGGTGTTATCAATGTAGTCGGCGAAGCGGGAATGGGCAAAAGTCGACTGGTGCAAGAGTTGCGACAGCAGACAGAAGGATGGGGCGATGTACCGAATCCGCAATGGTTTCTCTGTCAAACCGACGAAATCCTGCGCCAGCCGCTCAATCCGTTTCGCTCTTGGCTGCGCAGCTACTTCAACCAATCCACCAGCGCCGATGAAACGACGAACAAAGCTGTTTTTGCCAGCCAGTTAAAGGATCTCAATCTCAATCTGAGTCTACTAGAAGGAAAGGCAAATCCCCAATCCTCATTCCACAATCTCCAATCCGAAATCACCCGCACCTACTCCTTCCTCGCCGCCCTGGTCGATCTGCACTGGCCCGACTCGCTCTACGCCCAACTCGAACCGCGACTGCGCTTTGAAAACACATTGTTGGCACTCAAAAGCCTGATCTTGGCCGAGAGTTTGCGCCAGCCCGTTGTTCTGCATATCGAGGATGGACACTGGCTAGATGAAGAGTCGCAGACTTTTTTGAAGCAGTTGGTGGAGGGGGCAGAGGGGTATCCGTTGGCGGTGATGGTGACGAGGAGGCCAGATGGGGAGATGGGGAGACATTTACTGTACTCAGTCCAAGGATGGGGAGATAAGGAGAGTACGATCCACTTGGAGAGTTTGGCCTCAGAAGAGACGGGAGCGCTAGCGGCTGAACTATTGACGGGCGCTGCATCGCCGGAATTAGTGGCATTGCTTCAGGCGAAGGCGGAAGGGAATCCATTTTTCAGTGAGCAACTGTTGCGTTATTTGCAGGAGGAAGGGCTGCTTGAACAAGGGGCTGGCGGCTGGCAAATCCGCACCGAGCAACAGGCAAGCATTCGTTTACCGATGGGCGCCCAGGCATTGTTGGTGGCCCGTCTGGATCGCCTGCCGCAGTCGGTGAAAGAGGTGGTACAAGCGGCCTCGATCTTGGGGCGTGAGTTCGACACGTTGGTCTTGGCGCAGATGTTGCGTGGCGATCCCGCCCTCGCCCACAAGCTGGCAGTGGCCGATCAGGCGGCGATTTGGTCGGCAATCAACCAGGCCCGCTATCTTTTCCGTCATGCGCTGCTGCGCGAGGCGGCCTACGAGATGCAATTGCGCACACAATTGCGTGCCTTACATCGGCAGGCGGCAGAAGCAATGCAAACACTCTTCGCCGAGAGGCTCGACCCGTACTACGCCGATCTTGCCTATCACTACGACCGGGCGGAGGTGCTGGAAATGGCAGCAAGCTGGTATGGGAAGGCAGGCCAACAGGCAGTGACCGATTACGCTAACCGTGATGCCTTGCGTTATTTCAGCCGAGCGTTGGAGTTAACACCTGTGATGCAAGCCGATGCCCAGTTTGATTTGCTGTTAGGGCGAGAAACAGTTTATGACCGACTCGGCGAGATCGAAGCACAACGAGCTGACCTAGCCAGGTTGGAGGAGGTAGCTGGCACACTTGCCAAAGGCGCCTACCAAGCACAAGCGGCCCTCCGCCTCACCAACCACCTGCGTCTCCAGGGCGATTACAAATCGGCACAGACTACCATCGTGCGTGCGGCAGAATTCGCCAGCCAGGACAATGATCAGCGACTCCTAGGGGAGATCCACCAGCAATGGGGGCGTCTCGACTGGGAGCAGGGCGACTACGGAACAGGAAGATCGCATCTTGAACAGGCAATTCGCTTCGCCCAAACCAGCCAATCTCCCCTAGGTGAAGCGACAGCATTGGTCGATCTGGGTGTTATTGATCTTTATCTGGGCAATTATCAGGCTGCAAAAACCTATTATACGAGTGCATTGCCCATTTACCGTGCCTTAGGCAGACGTCAGGGGGAAGGTAGTGCCCTCAGTATGCTCGGTATCCTGGCCTCGCAAACTGCCGAGTACGAACTTGCCCTCGCTTATCTCCAGCAAGCGCAAGAGATCTTTGTTGCGATCGGTGACTCCTATGGTCTGGGCTTCGTCTGGGGCAATCTTGGCTTGAATTACAGCTACGTGGGGCAATATATAGAAGCACAAAAGCTGCTGCACCAAGCAATTCAGGATTGTCAGATTCGTCACCAGCAGCAAGGGGAGAGTAACTATCTAGATTCGCTGGCAGTGGTTTACCTCCACTTGGGTGATTATCAGGAAGCTTATCGTTTGGCTACCCGTGCGCTGACTATTCAGCGTGCCATCCACGATCCACGCTTTGAAGCCTACAGTCTGACCTACCAGGGGGATGCATTCTTGGGCATGGGCGATTTTGCCGCAGCGTTGCTCTGCTATGAACAGGCACTCGCCATCCGCCGCCAACTGGGTGAAGAGAAATTAACGTTGGAGATTCTGAGCGGATTGGCACAGGTAAAGTTGGCACGAGGCGAGATTTCTGCGTCCCTGGCACAAGTGACGCAGATTCAACGTTGGATTGAGCAGCACGGCATCGAAGGTATTGAATTTCCGATCCAACTTTACCTGCACTGTACTCGTGTTTTGCAGGCAGCAGGCGAATCTGCACAGGCACAGTCCGTTCTGGAGACTGGCTATCAACTCCTAAACGAGCGAGCCACAAAGATTCAGGATCCTCAGTTACGCCAGAGCTTTTTGCAAGCGGTTCCTTTCAACCGCCAAATTGCCGAGATCTGGCAGAATGGAAACGTAACTGAATAGCAGCAAAGCGAAGCCAGACGATTTCGTAGTATGTGTTTCCAACCGCAAAATTCTGCATACCTACGATTTTGCAGTTAGAAACACGCACCTACAATAACGTTTACTCACCTAGCGATGATGGGAAGATAGAGTGTCCCACCTGCTCGGATCTGCGTCACTTGGCGGTTGTCCCACATAGCAGTCAGTGATGAGGATTTGCCGTCGATTTCAAAGTTGACTATCTGCCCTCCCTGTCCACAGCCATCCCCGCTGTCGGCTTTGACTTGAATGACATAGGCGAGTTGACCTTGCCAGGTTTGCAGTGTCGCATTTCCACAAATTGCGCTACCTATCTTCGCCCGCATTGTCATCCCCGCATGGAGAGAAGGATCACGCTGCGTGTCCACAAAGCCGTAGAAGGTAGCTGGCGGCTCGACCAGGACATCGGGCACATTCGCCGCCGTAACGTTCACCCCTTGTCCATCACCAACGACGCCGATGTAAGGGGTCACGACTTGGGTGGCGTAGATCAGGTAGTTGCTGCCAAAAGTCATGGTGACCAGCGTGTTGACGAGTGGTGCAAAGGCAGGAGCAACCGTGCGGTCGCAGAGCGGCCAGGGCAGCGGTGCGCCAGGCTGATAGGCATAGACCGTGGTGTAGGCTCCATCCAAAGAGGCCAGTGCATTGGTCACCGATTGAGCGGCGCCGACTGGATCATTGAGAGGGTTCCAACCAGGAACCAGTGGATGTAGTTGCACCGTGGCCATCAAGGCATAAATACCGTTGCCGCGATTGGCAGTGGGCATGACAACCGTGGCCAAGTTGTCAGACGGATCGACGCCGCCGCCCGCCAGGGGTCCTGTGACGAGGCGTTGCCACTCGCTGCCGCCGACAGGCAGGTAGTAGAGATTCAAGGTCTGTTCGTAGCCGGGCGGCACATCCCGCTGACTGTATTCAAACATCAGAGTGCGGGTGAGCGCGCTGCCCGAGTAAATCCGATAGCCCGCACCAACTGGCGTCAACCAGAGCGGTAAGTGGGGTAGATCATTCACCGCCTGGATCGTGGTATCGCCCGGGTCAGCCAGCAGATCGGCCAGGTTAAGAATGGTCACTTTGCCATCGCCCGACGCAGCCGGGGCTTCCAGTGAACGTCGATTGGCACCCCAGGCGCGATTGACACCATTGCCACCCCGCCACCCACCCGGAGGACCCCAATCGCCACTCAGGAAAAACTGGGTCATGGCTTGAAACTGGTCGGGTGCGCTGTCGTTATAGACTCGCACAAAACCCTCGAAGATTGGATAGGGGAGTGAGATTCTTGCTGTGTAGGTGTCTTTCGCCGCTGGACTCTGGTTAAGCGGCTGTGTAACCGAGCGAATGGCAGATGCATCGTCGGATGGGCCGTAGGCAGGCAGCAGTTGGACGGAGAGTTGCCCCACTTGATTTGCCTGTGTCACGGTGAGCTGGAAGGTAGTTGAGGTAACAGGGGAGATTTGAATATCTGGTTGCCAGCCGGGAACTGAGCGTAGGCGAATCGAGGTGCTTTGTGGTGTCACGGTTTCACAACCTGCGCGCCATGACGTGCTGGCGTTGTCAATGACACAGACCTTATCCCCCGCTAGCGCGCCACGCACCATAATCCGATCGCTGCCCACGCCTGTGGAACCGAGATAGAGCAAAGCATCATCACTCGTGGTGGGCGTCCCGTGACTTTGCAGCAGATAGGCTTGGGCTTGACGCAGCACAGTAACCGTGCCATTCTCATCGCGCAGGTCATAGTTACGGGCGGCGACGGGTTGCGCTTGGGGCGTGGTCGGTTCGATCAGGCGCACATGCGTGACGTTGAGCGGCAGCAGCGCCGGGCCAACCAGTTTATTTGCGGGTGTAATCAACTGCGGGTAGAAATGTCTCACTGTTGCCCAGTCACTGCGCTGGGTCAAGAGTTGAGCAGCCACCGTGTTCAGACAGGGCGGACGGCTTCTCCATTCGGGGTCAGTCAGTAATTCGCTGTAGTCGGGATTGTAGGCATCGGTCATGAGGCTGCCTTGGCAGTCGGTGAGAGTCAAGATCCGATTCTCGCCGCCCTGCGAGCGATCCATCCCTACACCAAGATAGTTGTCAGGCAGGTAGAGCAGATAGTGCGCCAGTTCGTGGGCCAATGCCCGCTGCCAATCCTGCGTCAACTCGGCAAAGTTCTGGCCAAAAGGATCCCAGATCGGCCCCATACGCACCTGACCGGGCGTGTAGGCATCTTTCAACGCTTTACCGCTCGCCGCCTGTACATCATTCGCAGGACTTTCCACCAGCCCGCCCATCGTAGCCCGTGGGCGCAAGTTGTTGTTGGCGTAGATTACTACGTCCGCCGACAGCCACGCTTCGCGATTGGGATGAATACGCACCTCGCCCAGGGCGATCTGTCCGTCACTCACATCGTAGAGAATGGCCGAGGCACGCTGGAAGGCGGTGGTCAGTTGCTGATAGAAAAGGCCATCGTTGCTGGCATCCCATTCCACTGAAACGTCCAGGTCAAAGAGCAGCAGCGGATGCGCAGCACTGACGGTAAGTGTCTGTACACCTGCTTGCGAGACAGGCTTCATCGTCAAGCCATTCTCATTCGGAATGCCGCTGGTGGCGTAAAGCGTGTAGTTCAGATTGTGGCTGATCGGCACCATTGCCAGCAGTTGATCGCCGATTGCCAGCGCGCCACGACCGGACAGGTAGCCGTTGACAGTTGTTGTGGCAGGTTGGCTAGCATTTGGCATTAGTTCAGCATTGCTTGTAGTGCCGTTTGGCAGTCGGTAGACCTGTGCACTGGCGACGGGGTTGCCTTGGTCGTCGATTACACGGACCTGGGTGCCGCGCACACGAAAAGGAAAGGTGGTAGTGCTCATAAAGGGATGTTGATAGGGTGCACCAACCAAATTTTGATAACGAAATGTTCCAGAAGCGCCCAGTTGGAGAATGAGTGGGAAGAACTGATGATAGGTTTCTGCGTCAGTCAGAGTGAGTAATGGACTGGTCAGAGAGGATACAGTTTGTGAATAGGCGCGCGCCTGTGGCAAGGCGACAAGTCGCACCACGGCTGCATCAGCTTGACCCAACAGCCCGCTGGCGTAGGTATCCCAGACAAAAAGATGCTCAACACCAGTGGGCGAGGCGGCCAGATTTTGGGTAATTGTTGCCTGGCTTGCAATCGCAGGCAGCCACTTTCCACCGCCATTGAGCGAATAGAAGGCAGAGATTGAACCAAAGGCAAGATTGTCTGGTGAGGTAAGCGTATAGGAGATGGGGATCAGTCGTTCGGCGAAGATCTCCGTGGTCGAGAAAAAATCTGCCAATGGGGTGTTTCCGGGGCGTCTTGCCAGAATTTGGCCGTTACCTTTGCGATTAAGATAGACAACACCCTGACCGGGATCGTTCACAGTTGCAATATCCATGTCACCATCGCCATCCATGTCACCCGTGGCAAGATTCGTCAGGGTACCAGGAAATGTGATGGGGGTTGAAAAATTGCCCAGACCATCATTGAGATAGATAAAATTTTGCTCACTGTTGCCATTAGCAATGATATCCAGATCGCCATCACCATCGATATCGGTGGTTGCCACGTGTTGCGGCGCATCGAGCCACGAACCAAAATTTTGTGATGCTACCAAGTTGCCTTGTCCATCATTGCGATAGATTGAACCTTGCTTCGCTGCATTGGCAGCGATGATATCCAGAGCACCATCCCCATCTATATCTGCCAAGGCGAGGTCTTGGGTTTGGTCGTTGCCGAGACCAAAGGAGTGCACAGTTGGAAAATTGCCCTGACCATCGTTCAAATGGACAAGGTTAGTTATCAATGAGAAGCTATCCTCGATATTATAGTGGGTTGTGACGATATCCAGATCACCATCGTTATCCATATCGCC
The DNA here is from genome assembly GCA_046328715.1 of Caldilineaceae bacterium. Lineage (GTDB taxonomy): Bacteria > Chloroflexota > Anaerolineae > Caldilineales > Caldilineaceae > JAXLWB01. The sequence continues at coordinate 235,124 of JAXLWB010000006.1, forward strand.
GAGTGCGACAGCATTGGTATCAAACTGTGTTTCGAAAGAGCGAGAGGTGCTAAAATTCCCTTTACCATCGTTTAGGTAGATATAACTTTGACTTTGAGCAGGAAAGCCAAAGCCAGCTCGTCCGCCAACGATATCCAGATCCCCATCATTATCCAGATCGCCAACCCCTACAACCATTTTTGAAAGCTGACCATCTGTGCCCGCATCAAATATTGAGCCCGGCGTGAGATTGCCTGCCCCATCATTCAGATAGACGAGGCTGGGTGCGGCGAACTTTCCACCAGCGACCACATCCAAATCACGATCCCCATCCATATCACCGATTGCAATGCTGTAAATCGAATCGGGTGAACCAAAAGTTGCTGACACAGGAAACGATCCGTTGCCATCCCCAAAGTAGAGCACATTAGGCGCATTGTTCGTAAGCCCTCCTGCTACAATCAAATCAAGCTGCTGGTCGCCATTCAGATCGCCTACTTCAATTTGCTTAGCATTTGCAGTTGCTAGACCGAAAGCGTGAGGTACTGTAAAATTACCGGCGCCCCTATTGACATAGATCAGGTTGGGTCCACTATCGCCAGCAGCGATCAGGTCAAGATCGTGATCACCATCAAGGTCAGCCAACTCAACAGCTGTGGTGGCATCGCCAGCCGAACTAAAGCGCAGCAACTGAGTAAAGTTACTGGTGCCGTCGTTAACAAAAACAGTACTTTGGCCCGCGGCCACTGCGGCAATGTCTAGATCGCCATCGTCATCCACATCCCCCAGTTCCAACATGGTAACAAAGCTATCAGCAGCACCCAGCGTGCGTGTGACGGGGAAATGTCCAGTGCCATCGTTTAAAAAGATCAGACTTTGCTGATCACCTTGGGCAATTACCACATCCTGGTCGAGGTCGCCATCCAAATCGCCAAGCTTCATATCCCAGTAATAAGAGAAGCCATTTAAGTTACCAAATGAACCCAGAAAAGAGAAAGCGCCCTGACCGTCGTTTTGATAGACTTTGACTTCATTCCCCAGTGCAACCAGGTCAAGCGCATGATCACCATTAACATCACACAATACTAGTTCGACGATATTCTGGTCAACTGTATCCAACGGCTGGGACGATGTGAAACCACTGCCGTTATTTCTGTAAAGCTGATAAGTTTGATTCGTGTTGTAGACAACAATATCAAAATCGCCATCCCCATCGACATCGCCCACTGTCTGCTCCACCACCGATGCTCCCACTTCGCGGTAGGTGGAAAAGTTGCCTGCACCGTCATTCATGTTAACGACACTGATTCCACCTAATCGTGTAATGTGATCGAGATCCCCATCGCCATCCATATCTGCTAACAAGACATTATTAGTCGCCCTTGGATATCCAAAAGGAGCGATGTCAATACGGTGCGGCGCGGCAAAAGTGCCATCTCCGTTATTTAGCATCAATTCGTACAGTACATTGGGGGTAAGATTGCTTTCATAGCGCTCCGCGAGAATATCAAGATCGCCATCCCCATCCATATCACCAACACCCACAGCATTGCTGAAGCCAAAAGGTGAGCCAAAAGTGCTCCGCTCGTCAAACTCAGGCATTTGGGCGTGGACGTTCAATGTAGTTATCAGCAGCGAGCAGAATAGGGTTAGCACGATTGCGAGACTATGCACAGCGACTTGGCGAAAGAGTGAATCAAATCTTGTTTGCTCCATAAACCCTCCCTTATCGGTTGAATCACAACATCGTCTGCGATTGATTGGCTGCATGATTTCACATCAACGTCCAGAGATCGTCCAGTACACAGCCTGTGAACCGCAAGTAGCATTTCTGGACGATCTCTGGACGTTCTTCGACCTGTTGCTGGGCGGCGTGTGGACATTCGCTGATTATCTTATAACAAGCAGTAAATGAAACAACCAGGGTAACGGTTCAGACCACCGAACGACACAACAACCATGAATGAAAAAAGCCTAAAAGATGAAAGGACAAAACCCTATGAATACGCCAGCAACACTCATCACGAAACCATTACAAAATAGATATGTTCGTCAATGGGCTCGCAACGGCGCATTGTTCGTTGCGCTCCTATGTGCCCTCATTGGCTCACGACAGCTCTACGCACAAAGCCTGGTAAATGTCCCATATGCGCCAATGCAAGATGTCTTTTCGCTCGCCGGTTTGCGCGTCGAACTCGAAGCGCCTGAACAGCGCCCCGACGGATCGATCCATGCCAATCGCGCCAAATTGGTCGCACCCGATGAACTGGGCGGCGGATCGGTGATCGTAAACGATGTCACAGTCAAGGATGGTGCGGTCTCTATCGGTAGCGGCAGCTTTGATCTACCGCGCATTCGCATTGGTGCCAAGGATCGCCCCAGCTTCGAGATGGTGCTGAGCGGGAAGATCAAGCCAGCCGAAAATGGCGGGCAGTTGATCAGCGCAAAAGGCGACTTTACTGCCCCGGGCATCGGGCGGGCAACAGGTTGCGATGGCATCCAGGTAAGTGCCACACTCGAAGTCGATGCGCTGGGCAATACGATGCTTACCGTGGCGTCCTCTCCCAATACGACACAGCAGGCGGCACCCATCCTGGCCGAAACCAGCGCAGGCCCAGCCACAGCAAAGGAGTATCTGGGCGTGCGTTTTCGTGAAGCAAGCCTGACCTTAACCTGTGCGATTCCCATCGGCACAACGGGTTTCGAACTGCGCAGCGTCGGCGGCACAGTGAATATTGACTCCGGCAACACATCGGTCTCAATTAACGCCGAGATTGCCACCGTCGCAAAGCTGGCAACCATCCCCGTCGTCAGTGCCAGCGGCGACATGACGCTAGACATCGATCCCTTTCGCTTGGGCTTAGAGAGCAAATTAAAGCTTTTTGTCTTTGATGTCGCCAGTTCCAACGCAGTCATCGCCAATAACAGCTTTAGCGCCAGCGTCACGGTACAGTTGGCGATCGTCAAGGGCAGTGCCACTGTGGAATCGTGGGTCAATGATCAGGGCTTCCATCTCACTGGCACAGGACTGGTTAAAGTCGAGGTGCCCAAAGGCATCTATAAGAAGTGCCTCTCGTTCCTTTTTATCAAGCACAAATGCGCCAAATTGCCACCTGTCAAGATTCCGGTGGACGACATTGGCGAAGCAGAGGTGCGTGTGGGCGAGTTCCGCAATGGACAGTGGGGCTTCAAAGGCACAGTGAATCTTCTGGGGAAGTATAAACGAGGCTTTTATATTGATCAGAGCGGCAATGTTACATTTGGCAAAGTAGAACAATACCAACTCGTGACGCGCGAGGAGGTGCTGGCAGCGCACCACGCCTGGAGCAATGCGGTGGCCGCCGGGGTTGATGCGGCAGGGATAGATGCAACTCATGGCATTGAATTTGCCTCGCTCGCCGACAGCTTTCCGCTGACAATTCCAACCCAGATCACACAAACGAGCGAGTTGGTCTTCATCCTGCTGCGCGATAGTGCCAACGTCCAGATGACGCTCATCGCCCCCGATGGCACAGAGATCACGCCCGATGCGCTGCCCGACAATGTTGGTTACGACGAATCACAGATCGTAGCAGACGACGCAGACGAAGAGCCTGTGACCCAGGTGAGCTTTAGTGTCAGCGATGCGCAGCCAGGCGAGTGGCAGGCGATCCTCAGCGGTCAACCGGAGCCACAAGAGTTCTATGCTTTTTATGCCGTCGGCAACCCCGACGAGCCAATGGTAGAGAGTACCGAGGGGTTCGTTGCCCAGGCAGCCGACGCCACCGCCACCATCAGTTGGCAGTTGACCGCCAATAACCCCGATACACGGGTCTCTATCTATGCCAATCCGGATCCAATCAACCAGTCACTGGTGATCAATAACAGCGATGGCACGACTTCAACCCGCGAAATCACAGCCTATGAAGGTATTCCACTGGCACTGGATCTGCCCACCAGCGAGGACAATACACCACAAAGCTACGAAGTAGACACCTCTGAGTTGGAAAGCGGCAGTTATCACATTTGGCTGGAGGTCGACGATGGTATCAACGACCCAGTGCAAGTATATCTGCCAGAGCCATTAGTGGTCGATCACAGCAGTGAGTGGGAGACAAGCTGGACACCGACGATCACGGCTACCGCTGGCTACGAGGATGCGGACATTGCCTGGACGCCCCACCCCGACGCCGACGTCGATTATTACACCGTCTATCTGGGCGATGAGCCTGGCACAGCCAATCCTGAGCAAGCAATCGATGCCTTTGTAGTCGGCGCTGATGAGGAATTCGACCTCTTAGGGTTGGATGGACAGGAGACCTATTATGTGGCAATTGCCGCCAACGACACAGGCAGTGATGGGGTGCAGAGTGCAGACGCAGGTACAGATGATCGGCACGTTCTCTCACCAGAAGTGGCAGTAACGACGAAATCCGTCGACTTCCAGCTTCACCCACCGGTGGATGGCGAACCACTCACCCTGGCGAATGGGCAGAGTGCCACTACTGCGCTCGCTCTGACTGACGCTGTGACAGAGTTTCCCGATCCACTCTTTCTCTACGACGGATGTCAAGACGCTCAACCGACCAATGACCATCAAGTCTACCTGCCACTCGTGCTTGGCAGTGGCTCCAACAGCGCAGCAAGTGCAATCGAGCAGCCAGCCGCAATCCCCTGCCGCGAGAGTGACGGCTTCTTGGTTGAGTTTGACAAGAACAATTTTGTACCGAGCGGAAGCAACGAGTTTGTCCAAGTCACGATTTCCAGTGATTCGGCACAGCCAGGTGAATACATTATTCCCATCGTCGCCGAAAGCAACAACACGGTTGTGACCAGTGAAATCTATTTGACAGTGACGGAGTAGCGGCAGAGAGTATCCTTCCGGGAAGGGTCTATGATACAAGTTTCGCTTGCACAGGAGCCTTCCCCGGAAGAAAATCGCTGACCAGGCGACAAAGAGGGAGCCAATCAGGTTTCTAGCCCGATTGGCTCCCTCTTTGTCATTTTTCCGCTCCATTATCCACGGTTGATTGATCGAAGGCAGACAAAATAAGCTTCACCAGCAGCGATGGGCAGATAATTACTTCCCCTCCGGCAGGAGCAACGTTGTCTGCCGATTGTCCCAAGTGGCTGTGAACGACGCCGGTTGCCCCTCGATCGCAAAGCGGATGGTTCGCCCAATCTTGCCACAGCCGTCACCGCTATCCGCTTTCACCTGAATGACATAGGCAAGTTGACCCTGCCAGCTTTGCAACTGACTGTCACCACAGACCACACCACCAATCTGCGCTTGAATCGTCATTCCTTCCCGCAGTACATTCCCATCCCGACCTGTCACAAAGCCGTAAAAAGTGGCTGGTGGCGCAATCAGTTCATCAGAGACAGTGGCGATTGCACCACCAATTCCTTGGCTATCGAGGGCAAGCACCGCGGCGACGCTTGCCTCCTGCCCATCACCGACGACACCGATATAGGGAGTCACAACTTGGGTGGCGTAGATCAGATAGTTGTGGCCAAACTGCAAGGTCTGTAGCGTATTGACCAGCGGCGCAAAGGTAGGGTCAACCGTGCGGTCGAAGAGCGGCCAGGGCAAAGAGGCACCGCGTTGATAGGCATAGACCGTGGTGTAGGTGCCTTCTACAGAGGCGAGCGCCCTGGTCACCGATTGGGCAGCACCGACTGGGAAGGTTAGCGGATTCCAGCCAGGAAACAGCGGTTGCAGTTGCACAGTGGCCAGCAAGGCGTAGATACCGTCCCCGCGGTTGGTGTGAGGCATGATCACCGTAGCCAGGTTGTCGTCAGGATCGACTCCAGTCGCCAGTGGTCCCGTAACGAGTCGTTGCCACTCGCTGCCACCAGAGGGCAGATAGTAGAGGGTCAAAGTCTGTTCGTAGCCAGGCGGCACATCACGCTGGTTATACTGAAACATCAGGGTGCGGGTGAGATCCTTGCTGGAGCGGATGCGATAGCCTGAGCCGACCGCTGCCAACCAGTTCGGAAGGTTGGGCAGGTCGGTGACTGTCTGAAGGGTCGTATCACCTGTGTCAGCCAGCAGATCGCTCAGGTTGAGAATGGTCACTTTGCCATCGCCCGAGGCGACCGGTGCTTCTAGCGAACGACTGTTGGCGCCCCAAGCGCGATTGACGCCATTGCCACCGCGCCACCCACCTGGCGGACCCCAATCGCCACTCAGGAAAAATTGCGTGATGGACTGAGCGTGGTCTGGATCTTGCTCGCTGTAAACTCGTACAAAGCCCTCAAAGGTGGGATAGGCAAGGGTGATGGTTGCTGTGTAATCCGGCGTGCTGGCAACCGGGGTCAGGCGCTCTGTCATGGATCGAACGGCCGCGGAAGCAGGGTTTGGCGCATAGGCAGGCAAGAATTGGACAAAGAGTTGTCCCACATCGCCCACTTGTGTCACTGTGATCTGGAAGGTGGTTGAGGTAACAGGGGAGATTTGAATGTCAGGTCTCCACCCTGCAACGGAATGCACCTGAATCGAGGTGCTCTGGGCGGTCACCAACTCACAGCCAGCGCGTGCTGGTTCGCTGACAGTGTCGAGCACACAGACCTTGTCACCAGCTTCGGCACCGCGTACCAGGATACGGTCGCTGCCCACCCCGGTCGAGCCAAGATAGAGCAAGGAGTCATCTGTGGTGGTAGCTGTCCCCTTGCCTTGCAGCACATAGGACTGGGCTTGACGCAACAGGGTGACGTTCCCCGCCTCGTTGCGCAGATCGTAGTTGCGGGCGGTCACGGGTTGGAGTTGCCCTGTAGCAGCGGGGATCACTCGCACTTTGGTCACTGCAAGCGGCAGTAGTGCTGGCCCTTGCAGCTTGTTTTGGGGAATGTGCAAACCAGGATAAAAGTGGGTGATGGTTGCCCAGTCGCTGCGCCCCGTCAACAGGGTTGCGGCGACCGTGCGCAGACAGGGATTGCCAGGCGGTTGTGTCCACTCGGTAGGGGTCAGAAACTCGCTGTAGTCAGGGTTGTAGGCGTCGGTCATCAGGCTGCCCTGGCAGTTGGTGATGCGCAGGATGCCCTTATCTACCCCTAGATAGTTATCGGGCAGATAGAGCAGATAATGTGCAAGTTCATGCGCCAGTGCCCGCTGCCAATCCTGCGTCAACTCGGCAAAGTTCTGAGCAAAGGGATCCCAGATCGGCCCCATACGTACTTGACCAGGCGTATAGGCGTTGGGCAAAACGCCGTGCAACCCCTGTGTTTCGTCCTGGGCACTTGCCACCAGCCCACCCATCGTGGCGCGTGGACGCAAGTTGTTGTTGGCGTAGATCACCACATCCGCCGAGAGCCACTGTTCCCGATTGGGATGAATACGAACCTCGCCCAGCGCAATCTGTCCGTCGCTCACATCGTAGAGAATGGCCGAGGCACGCTCGAAGGCGGTGGTCAATTGCTGATAGAAAAGGCCATCGTTGCTGGCATCCCATTCCAGGGAGATGTCCAGGTCGAAGAGCAGCAAAGGATGGGCTGGACTCACGCTGAGCGTCTGCACGCCCGCCTGAGTAACGGTGCTCATCGTCAGTCCATTCTCATTCGGGATGCCGCTGGTAGCGTAAAGCGTATAGTTCAGGTTGTGGCTGATCGGCACCAGCGCCAGCAGTTGGTCGCCGATTGCCAGTGCACCTCGCCCACCCAGGTAGCCATTGAGTGGCGTGGTCAGTGGTTGAGTGGCAGTGGGCATCAACTCGGCGGCGCTGACCGTGCCACGTGGCAAGCGATAAACCTGGGCGTTGGCGACCGGGTTGCCTTCGTCATCGAGCACCCGCACCTGGGTGCCGCGCACCCGGAAGGGAGAGGTAGTGGTGCTGACAGAAGGGTATTGATAGGGTCCCGCTGTCGTGTTGGTGTAGCGATAGGTATCAGTGATAGGTGTAGTCGTAGAAAGTGGCTGGCTGTAGGCAACGAGTCGTACTACCACATTGTCCGACTGACCGAAGAAACCAGAGGCAAAGGTATCCCACTCGAAGATATAGGCGACGCCATCTGGCGCGGTCGCTAAATGTCGGGTCAGCGTGCCAGGGGCAGCGATGGCCGGCAACCATTGTCCACCGCCATTGAGCGAGTAGAAGGCCGCCACCTCTCCCACATTGTCCGATTCCCGGTCAGAGAGCGTATAGGGAATCGAAATGACAGCGCTATCGAGGATAACGGATGGCGTCGTCGCACCAAGATTGGCATAGCCGTTCAGGTTGGTGATGCGGATCTGCGGCGCTTGATTCGCCAGCCCCGCTGTATGGCGCCATTCGTTCAGATAGTTTGCTTGATCTGTGAGGATATCCAGGTCGCCATCCCCATCAAGATCGGCCAACGCTACACGATCTACAAAGTAATCACCAAAGCGGCGCGCAGTGGCCGCCAGGAAATTGCCATCGCCATCGTTTAGGTAGACCATGCTCTCGGGCTGAAAGCCTTCCCCTGCAAAGGGACTATCATTCCCGACCACAAGGTCAAGATCGCCGTCGCTATCCATATCGCCGATGGCCAGCGCCTGGGTTCGATCACTCCCCGTGCCAAAGGAGCGTCCGGCTTCGCTTGGGAAGTTTCCTTGCCCGTCGTTCAGATAGACCCGATTCGATTCACCAATCGTCCCCATCACCAGATCCAGGGCACCATCTCCGTTCATATCGCCGAGCGCTAACGCGGTAATGGTATGCTGACCTGTGCCAAAGGGATGCCCAGCTTCCAGAGGGAAGTTGCCTTGCCCATCGTTCAGGTAGATCCTATTCAGGCGTTTGTACACCCCTTCTTGCGGGTCGTAGTAGCCACGATTGCCAGCCACAAGATCGAGGTCACCATCGTTGTCGAGATCACCGATGGCCACAACATCGGCGGGATTGCCAGGCGCACCAAAGGGGCGTGCCATTGCAAGCGGAAAGTGGTCCTGCCCATCATTGAGGTAGATCCGATTGGGTTGCAAGTTTGTGTCCGCTTGCGGGTCGACGTAGCTACCAGCACCGAGGATCAGGTCAAGGTCGCCGTCGTTATCGACATCGCCGACCGCTTTGGGCCACACAGCACCTGGGGCACCGTCTCCCGTCAGACCAGAAACAGGCAAAGGCGCTAGGGCATGGTTGTTGAGAGGAAGGGCGTTCTCCTGCGCTTGCCGGAAGTTCCCTTGCCCATCATTCAAGAAGATGGCATCTTGCCCGTCGCGACCGGCAACCAGGTCAAGGTCACCATCATCATCGAGATCGCCCATCGCTACACTGTGGGATCCCTCACTGCTTCCCCCCAATGCCTGCTCACGGTCAATATGGCCGTCGCCATCATTCAGGTAGAGTATATTTTGCCCTTCCGTTCCGGCAAAGAGATCGAGATCTCCATCGCTATCCATGTCACCCACGGCCAAGCTGAGCATAAGTTTGACCTCTGCCTGGAGAAGATAACGCTTCTCCGAAGGGAAATTGCCTTTCCCATCGTTGAGATAGATGGCGTTTCGTCGAGCACCCGTGATCAGGTCAAGCGCGCCATCGCCGTTCATATCCGCCAACACCACACAATTGGCGCCAATATCGGTTGCCACCAGGCGCTTGAAGACCAAGTTGCCCGTTCCATCATTCAGATAAATGGCCGCCTGATTCCAATTGGCGGTAACCAGATCCAGATCCCCGTCGCCATCCAGATCGCCTAGGGCCATGTCCTTATCGATATCACCTTTGCCAAAGGGGCGACGTTGCCTCTGCGGGAAGTTGCCCAGCCCATCATTGAGATAGACCGTGTGCGCTCCATTCCGACTGCCGCTGATCAGGTCGAGATGGCCGTCGCCATTCAGATCGCCGACAGCGATCCGTCCAATTTCACCGCCAGCCAGGCCAAAAGGATGCCCCAGCGCTTGGGGAAAGTTGCCCTGCCCATCGTTGAGATAGACCCTACTCTGTTCATACTGATTCCCGGTGACAAGATCAAGATAGCCATCCCCATTCATATCGCCGAGTGCGATTTGCGCTGTAAAGTCTGTTCCTGTACCGAAGGGTCGCCCCAGCGTTTGGGGAAAGTTCCCGTAACCGTCGTTCAGGTAAACCATGTTCTGCTGACCACGCGAGTACCAGCCATTGCCGCTGACCAGATCGAGATGACCATCCCCATTCACATCCCCAACCGCCACACTCCCGGTGTCGTCATTCCCCGTGCCAAACTGGCGACGCGCAGTGAAGGTTGGCTCTTCTGCTTTTACGGGGTGGGGGGCAAAGGCCACCCCACTCGCGATGACTACAAGCAGAATGAGCAGCCCACGGCTAGGGCGCAGCCAGATCCGTGAATGGTATGTGGCACTGTTACAGAGCGCCGGGGTTGGCGCGTTGAAAGCTGGGTTGATAGGGAAGCCGATCATAGGGTCTCCTTTGAGATTCAGCTGAGATCGATTTGTGGTGTGGTAAGCACTCATTATACAGGGTCGCTTTCAGAAGTGAAATACGCTTTTGAGGACGCCACGTCCAAGGAGAACCATCTGTTGAGATCTAGATAAAAAGTAATAGTGAACAGATAGGACCGAATTCATATTTCTAGACGATCTCTGGACGTTTCTCCCGTCGTTGCTGGCGATGGCTGGACGTGCGCCAGGTAAACTGTGAAACAGAAGGCGCAACAATGGTCGTGAGAACTTGACCGGCTCGACGTGAGCTCACGTCGAGCCGGTCAGTTGGAACAAGCTGAACAAAACCTTATCTTTCACCTCAAAGGAGGCACTATGCTAAACGATTATCAAATCGCAATCTTAACCGCCGACCGTCTGACCACCTACAGGGGCGAAGCCGAACAATGGCTGTTGGTTAAACAGGCCACTGCTGGTCAGCCTAACCCCATCCGGGTTTGGCTTGGACGACAGTTGACCGCTTGGGGCCAACGAATGGCGCAGCATCAATCCACCGTGGCCCTGCCGTTGACTACAGCAGTCGCAACCCGGTTGACCCGTTAACTGTCAATCTTCATCATCAACAGTAGCCGCTTCCGGGAAGGGTCCGTCCAAGGAGAAAGTTGATCGGCAGAGCCTTCCCGGAAGTCGTTCGTTCAGTTTCTAGATAGATCAGTCGAGATCCAAAGGAGGAAATCATGGCACAGTATAAATTTGTCGATCACTGGTATATCAACGCACCGCGCGAAGAGGTCTTTCGTTTTATCGCCGATGCCCGCACCTATCCGCAATGGTGGCCGGTCTACCCGAAGGTGGAAATTTTACAAGCTGCCGAACCGGGGCAGATTGGCGGGAAAGTGCGGCTGGTTGTCCAGTCAGCGCTGGGTTACTGCTTAACCTTAGAGGCGCAAACAGTCGCCAGTGAGCCGCCAGCTTGGGTGAAGACCATTGCCACGGGACAGTTGGCCGGCACGGGAGACTGGGAATTTATTCAGGAAGGCGATACGACGCATGCCATCTTCACCTGGACGGTCGAGTCACACCACTGGTTGGTTAACCTTCTGGAACCCATCGCCAAACCACTCTTTGCCTGGAGCCATAATGATGCCTCACGCAAAGGTCATCTGGGCTTGAAGAAGTTATTGGAGAAACCGACTCTGGTCGCCAACGGGTAGGTTGGGTGATACCAAGGATTGCTTCGGAATGACCGATTGACCTGTGGCAGAAAGGTCAGCATTCAGGAAATTGGCCAACAAGCCGATTTCTTTATGTAACGTGAATCAGCATGCAAATGCCCGGATCTATAAGGCAATAAGGAGGGACAATGATCCATCTGGCTTCGTTCCAAAACCAGCTACGTCTCTGGCTACATCTGTCGATCGGGCAGCCAACCAGGAGGAGTGCGCAGCAGCAGTTTCAGACGCTGGCCGACCAGGATGCCATCCAGCGCCATCATCTCGCCTTGCATCGTGCCTGCAAACGACTTGCACTGCGTCACCCAGAGTGGGTGCAGCGCCGCTTTGACGAGGAGTTTCTTTGCCAAATGAGCAGTGGCCCCGTTCTTCCCACCGGACCAGAACTGGCCGCCGCTTGGGATCGCCGTTTTGGCCTGCTTTCTACGCCGTCGGTACGTTGCCAGCAGATGGCACAACTGGTAAGTGTAGCCAACCACTTCCTCGCCTGCTATGAACAGGAACAGCTATCCTAAGAACAAGCAGTGAATGAAATGAAACCCACAAAGATGTGAAACCAGAAAGTAAGGAGAAGCACCATGATCAACCCAACCTCATCCAATCCAATGTCCATCGCCCTACCCCAACGTATCCGTACGCTATTGAAGACCGTGTGGGAGCGTCGGAAACGACCTTCGTCCTCTAGCAAAAGGGCGGCGACAATCGTCGACACGAAGCCCATGCTGCTCACGTTGCGAGAAGCGCCGATGCCAGGCCGAAATGACGTTGTCTGTCTGGAAGTCGAGGGGGCACTCAACCGCCATACCTATCTGCGCTTGATCGAAACCGCCCGCACCCATCACAGCCTAGGGCGGCGGAGTCTATTGCTCGAGCTGCAACAGGTGAGTGAAATTGAGATCTCAGGCTTTTTCGCCTTGCTCAGCATTGCCCGACTCTACAGTGGACAGCCGTTGCTCGACCCAGAAAGTGGCTGGGATGGATTGCGCCAGGCAATGGAGGAGATCACGCCAGAGTTGGCTGAACGGGTGAAAGTAGTGGCACCCTCGCCAGCCGTCGCCAGGCGTCTGGCGAGCAGCACCATGGGTCAATTCTGGGAACTCTACCCGGATCGAGAGCATGCACTTGCCGCGTTGCCTCCAATGTAATTTTTTGGCTCAGTGGGATCTCAGAGACAAGACCTCCGGGAGGTGGCGCAATGAAGTCGGCTCATTCGTCTCACGCCGCCGCCACCTCCCGGAGGTCGGATCGGATTACACCCCTTCGATTCCCCTTGAGCCCTATTTTTCAACTCATGTTACGCACTTGTCGTTTCAACCAAGCACTAATAATTACAAAGCACAACAGCAGTCAAAAGGAAAGCAATCATGAAAAAGTTTTTCAAGTGGACAGCCATCCTTCTTATTTCATGGATCGGTGTGATTGTACTGGCACTGGCAGTCATCTATGCCGTCAGTATCGTACGGCTGAATCACAGCTATGAAATTGCAGGCACGCCGTTGACCATCTCCAGCGATGCCGACACGCTTGTTGAGGGCAAGCGCCAATTTACGACCCGTGGCTGCGCCGATTGTCACGGCGCAGATGGAGCGGGCAAGCTGGTGGTTGACGATCCACTCATCGGCACGGTAATGGCTGCCAATCTCACAAATGGCAAGGGTGGCATCGGCGCAACCTACCAGAACAGCGACTGGGAACGCACCATCCGTCACGGGGTCAAGCCGAATGGCAAGCCACTCTTCATCATGCCATCGCAAGAATATTATCCAACCAGCGACAGCGACCTCACCGCCCTAGTTTCTTATGTCAAATCATTGGCACCGGTTGATCACACGCCGCAGCCGATTTACGTGGGACCAATTAGCCGTATCCTCCATGCAACTGCCCTGTTCCCACTTGTCCCCGCTGAAGTGATCGACCACAGCGCGCCCCGTCCGCGGGACGTGGCAAAGGGCAAAACCAAGGAATATGGCGAATATCTTGCCAATACCTGCAAAGGGTGTCACGGCGCGGGTTTCTCCGGTGGACCCATTCCCGGCATCCCTGCCCAACCGCCCTATCCTGCCAATTTGACCGCCGACATGGCGACCGGCCTGGGTAGCTGGCAAGAAGCCGACTTTGTGACTGCCCTGCGCACAGGAATGCGACCCGATGGCACACCGATCGCAACCGTTATGCCCTGGCAAACCTTTCAGGGGATGACCGACGATGAACTGGATGCACTCTGGCTCTATTTGCAATCGGTACCGATCAAGTCTGCAGGAAACCGCTAGAAGAAATCATTAATAACCCTGGTCAGGACGAGCGATGAATCAACTCACAACACTGTTGGTGTGGAGCAGCTTTGCCCATCTGGTTGCCGATTGGCTGTTCCAGAATGAATGGATGGTGCGCAACAAGACAAATCTACGCCATCCGGCGGCTTGGGTGCATGGTGGCATTCATGTGCTGGCACTGGCCTTCATCCTTCCCGGGTCGCTCGCCCTGCTGATCGGCTTCAGCCACGTTTTGATCGACACCCGCAAGCCGGTCCAATGGTGGAAACGAATCGTCGGCAAAACCGCCGCCGATCCCAAATCGCAGTTGCCGCAGACGCTCATCGTGGAAATCTGGGTCGATCAGGTAATGCACGTTGTTGTGTTGGCAGTGGTCAATTTGCATTGCCCATTGATAAAGCCATTCTTCCACCGCTTACTCGCCAATTAAATGAGCAGGGAGCCAACCAGGAAGAAACCTGATTGACTCCCTCTTTCTCATTTTTCCGCAGATACTACCCGCAGGTGTTCCATAAAGGGAAAACGATGACCTAAGGAATGCAGCGACGGCACCAGCCACTTCCAGGAAGGCTTTGCCGGTCAACTTTCTCCGTAGACGGACCCTTCCCGGAAGTCGTTCGTTCCGCTTCACTTTCTGCCTCGCTTGCTTTCGGCAGCCAATGACTCTCTGATGTTCTCTGGACGATTCGGCACCTCTCTGGACGTTGCTAGCGCGCTTTTCTGACTTTTCAAAGACGAACCTTCTCTAAACTGAGAGCAGCGAAGTCAAGTACAGATTTACAAATTCAAAAGGAGAATTCAGATGAAACGTTTCACAATCCATACCCAAGCGGTTCGCTCCCAGTTGCTGGTTGTAGGAATCATCTTAACGCATCGCTGGCCAGCAGCATCCTGCCGCCCAGGCACAAGAGTCTAGCCACCACGTCTTTCTACCCCTGGTTTGCCAACGCCACCAGAGCAATCGGGCGGTGCGATATGAACGAGCAAGAGCAGCAATTAGCCAAACGAATTCAGTCCGTATCCGAGAAGAGCCGCAGTTCCTTTAACTGCAATTCGATCTTAGCAAGGGTCGCCAAGGCACACGCCATCGATATGGCAACCCGTGGCTATTTCAGCTCGATCAATCCTGAGGGCGTTGGCCCCAACAGCCGTGTGCGACAGGCCGGGTATCACCTGCCCGACTACTACAACGCCACTCCAACCGGCAATAACATCGAGTCGATTGCGGCGGGCTATGCCAGCGCAGATGGGGTCTGGGAAGCACTCGCCCACAATTCACAAATTCTGGGTGGCGAGCAGTTCTGGGCAGCCCAAACCGAATTTGGCATCGCTTACTATCACGACCCGAACAGCCCCTTTGCTGACTATTGGGTCATTCTCACAGCACCGCCGAGTCGTTAACCACATCGAGCAAGCGCTTTGCACGGAAGGGCTTGCGCAAGGGATCGCACCCATTTAGCCGGTTCACAACAACGAATCAAGAAAGAAACGAAAAAACCTGAATCTGCCCTTCGTTCCTTTCCCCATTCGCTCTCATTTTACGAAAGCATGAATAGTAATAAGGTTTAAACAGGATCCAATACTCTATCTACATCAGGAGCAAACTATGAACACGCAAAAATTCTTCGTCTTTCTCTTTGTTCTCGGTTCACTACTCGTAGCTCAGGCAGCTTTGTTATCAACACCGCTGTATGCCCAGGCCGAAGTAGACAGCGTCACCAAACATTTTTCGCTACCCGTAGTTCACTCAGGGACAGCGGTCAATGCGGCCAGCAGTGGCAATTGTGACGTGACAGCAACGCTCAATCTCCACCGCACCCAGCGGGTACAGGTGATCTACGAGTGGAGCAACTGTAGCAGCATCGTCACCGTTGACTGGGAGATTGTCTCAATTCAAAACGCCAGCGGTCAATTTACCACATTCAACGATCATGGCTCCACGTATCCCTATAACCAGATCTGGACTGCGTTGAACGCTGGCGACCGTGTGGCACTCCACACCCGCATCAACGGCGTCGATATGGGCGAAATTGCAACCCAATACACAGGCAAGCCACCAGTTTGGGTCAAAATCAATACCCGCAGCGATGTCGCCAACCAACAATGTTTTCAATTCATCGGCGAAACCGATCCGTGGGCGAGCTTTAGCGCAGGTGACAAGAATTACACCCGCCATCTGAGCAGCGCACAATGGCAAACCGACTGGTTAGAAGGCCCCAACCAACCCACGGTCAACTGGCACGCCAAGTTTTACAAGGATGAAGCGATGACTGACTTGATCAACGAATACGAGTTCAACAATGTCGCCAATCCCTGTTACCAACCACCCGCCGTTTGCCAATCCGTTAGTGCTACACCTGCCAAGGGTTCGCAGATCAACAAGGAAGGCGAAACCGTGAACGTGACAGTCAACGCCCTCAATGCAAGCCAATATCGTATCTTGGGTCCGAATGGTGAGGTGATTGTCGCCCCGAGTAGCAGCAACACCCTCTCCTTCCTGGCCAAACCGGATACGCATTATCAAATCGAGGTGCTTGGTTCGGGCAAAGATGCAACGTGGGTTTCCAGTGACGCCTGTCAGCTTGAATATACGCCACCGCCCCCTCCACCGCCAGCCACCTGCCAATCGCTTGATGCCACGCCAGTGAATCGGGCAGAGATCAACAAGGAAGGCGAAACCGTGAACGTAACAGTCAACGCTCTCAACGCAAATCAATACCGTATCTTGGGCCCGAATGAGGTGACGTCGCCCGAGTACAGCAACGCACTCTTCTGGCCAAACCGGATACGCACTGGCTAAAATCAGAGGCGCTGTTCGGCAAAGATGCAACGGGTTTCCAGTGACGCCTGTCAGCTTGAATATCAGGCACCGCCCTCCGCCACCAGCCTCTGCCAATCGCTGATGCCGACGCCAGTGAATCGGGCAGAGATCAACAAGGGAAGGCGAAACTGTGAAGGTAACTGTTAACGCTCTAACGCAAATCATCACTGTATTCTCGGCCTGAATGGTGAGGTGATTGTCGCCCCGAGTAGCAGCAACAACACCCTCTCCTTCCTGGCCAAACCGGATACGCACTATCAAATCGAGGTGCTTGGTTCGGGCAAAGATGCAGCGTGGATCTCTAGCGAAGCTTGCCAGCTTGAATATCAGGCACCGCCTGCTCCTCCGCCAGCCCTCTGCCAATCGCTTGATGCCTCACCCATCAATGGCGCAGAGATCAAGAAGGAAGGTGAAACCGTGCAGGTCACGGTCAACGCTCTCAACGCAAGCCAATACCGTATTCTCGGCCCGAATAGCGAAGTAGTTGTCGCCCCGAGCAGCAGCAACACCCTCTCCTTCTTGGCCAAACCGGATACGCACTACCAAATCGAGGTGCTTGGTTCGGGCAAAGATGCAGCGTGGATCTCTAGCGAAGCTTGCCAGCTTGAATATCAGGCACCGCCCCCACCGCCAGCCCTCTGCCAATCGCTTGATGCCACGCCAGTGAATCGGGCAACGATTCGCAAAGAAGGGCAGAACGCAACAGTGATGGTCAAGGCGCTCAATGCAATTCAATACCGTATTACGGGTCCGAATGGCGAGATCGTGGCGGGGCCTAGCAACCGTAACACCGTCTCCTTCTTGGCGAAGCCAGGGATTCTCTACCAATTTGAGGTGACTGGTTCGGGCGAGCACTCGCAGTGGGTTTCGAGTCAGGATTGCGCACTGCTCTATTCCGTCGTCGATGAGCCGGATCCAGTCGATAGCGCCATCTGTCTCTCGATCGACAGCACGCTTGTCTCAGGCAGCCCCATTCCAAGTGAAGGACAGAAGGTCGAGGTGACCTGCCATGCCATCAATGCCACTCTCTATCGTATTGTCGATGAAAACAATGTCGAGGTCGTCCCCCCAGGCTCCAGTCCGGTGATGCGCTTTCATGCCCTGCCCAACGTCACCTATCATGTCGAAGTGGCCAATCAAGAGCATCCTTGGAGCCGTCAGGCCAACCGCAATTGTAGCTTGCGCTTTGCCACCGTCGCTGTGCAATGCAGCCTGGAAGCCAGCCACTATGGCGACCCCATCGGTAAGAGCCGCATTACCACCTGGGTGGTGGACGAACAGCAAACCCGCCAACTCAGCCAACTCTCCATCAACAAGGTTGTGATCAACTGGGATAACGTCGCCACCGTAACCTATCCCACTGCTAACCAAAAGGGGCCGTGGCTGACGGGTCAACCTTTCGAACTGGTCTCGGAACCAGAAGTGATGGATGTCGGCTTTGGCCGCTATATCTACGAAGCGTGGGTCTACGTCCAGGGTTTTGCCGAGCCAGCCTACTGCACCGCAACTGGCCACGCCCAGGATCACGACAACTTGATCCCCGACCCAGGTCCCTTTGCCAAAGCCAACCCGGAAGGCAAGTTCCAACGCAGCAGCGAACCAAGCCACCTCCCCAGCGTCGGTCAACTGCCCTTCGACGGCGGCAACGGCAGCGACAAGGTCGAGCTGATTCTGTGGGCCTTTGAAAAGCAAGGGCATGGCATCAATGCCAAGATCACTGCCATCGCCAACGAAGGCAAACCAATCGCTCGCCTCGGCATGCAGAGTGTGAGCAACTATGTCAAGTTCGATGGTATTCCTGCCCGCGAAGGAATTGTCTACGGCTTCCAGATTGGCGAACATGGCCCGTGGAGCCCGCTCTTCTGCCCCGCACCCGACAGCAACCCGACGACGATCACCGTCTTCTGGGGTGCGGGTGGACAGACCTGGCTCTCCGACTATGCCGCCTACGGCGATTGCTGGTGGTTGACCGCCGCTGCTGCACTCAACGGTTGGGTGACGGTCGATGAAAAGGTAGCGACCTACAACGCTCTGCAACCCGTGATCAACTGGAACGGTCACCAGAACCTGGTCTTCTCGCTGGCCCAGGACAAGAACACCGGCCTCGGCCCTCGGATGCAGGATAAGGTGATCGGTCTCCAGGCCCGTGAGTGGCAAGGCGAACTGATCCCGGCGGAGCGACCTCAGGACTTCGAGCAACGGATCGCCGAGTACGAATCGAAGTAGGATAAAAAAAGTACTATACAGAGAGCGCAGAGAGAATCCAGAGAATAACACAACAACGAATGGAGCAAGGAACGAAGAGCATCCGACAACGGATTCGTTCCTTGCTCCATTCGTTGTTGTGTTTCGAGAGTTACTAACAGGGGTTACACGCAAGCT
The DNA here is from genome assembly GCA_046328715.1 of Caldilineaceae bacterium. Classification (GTDB taxonomy): domain Bacteria; phylum Chloroflexota; class Anaerolineae; order Caldilineales; family Caldilineaceae; genus JAXLWB01. Next base: position 254,126 of record JAXLWB010000006.1, read on the forward strand.
TTTAGCTTCTGATGTTGCTTTCTGTTCGTCGTAACAAACGTCAGAGCGTCAGCGTTTCGCTTGCGTCCGGAATGCCGCCGACCTGTCCGCATAAGGAACGCAGCGCTCCCAGGGCAGATCACTACTCACTCTATCTTGTGGCGTTATATTTTCACTGAATGTGGGCCAACGGCTGGACTGAAACAGTTGACTTCTGCTGGCACTCCGAGCCGTTTATCCTCATGCCATAACGCTGTAAGCTCTTCAAACGCTGGTTGCAAGGAGAGATGGGCTACGCGATCCAACCGCTGCTCCTCTTCCTGGGTTAACTCGCTGTTCGCATCGCCGTAACTCCATTCATCCCAGCATAACATCTCCGTTTTGTGCAACGCTGCGATATCTAAAAGCAGCCTACCACGAATCACCCACCAGCCACTCACCTCAGGCACATGCGGGCCAAGCCCAAACCGTGCTGGGTCTGAACCCTCGTTGCGGCACAGTTGCCACGCTCTTCCTCCTGTGACAAAGGCACCGGGTGGCATGTCGAACAAGTCCACCTCTGTGCGCAAGACACCAGCTAACTGTGGATCAAACTGCTGCCAGCGGCTTCCCGTCCACACCTCGACAATGACATGGTCTTCCCAATAGCCCTCGTGAAAATAGGTGCCAAAACCATAACGTAAGCGCGCTGGAATGTGGTGGTGGCGCAGGATGGCACAGGCGATCAAAGAGAAGTCGCGGCAGCAACCGATAAGGCGGCGCTCATAGGCGCGTGGTTCGTGCAAAGATCGCTTGTCTAAGGCGATGATGCGTTTGAGCATTTGCTCTAGCGTGCGTGTATCAATTTCGGGTATACGTTCTTTGGGCGGTTGATAGCCAAAGAAGTGTTTGCCTGAGCGATAGTGATAGACCAACCCTTGGACGACACGGGCGACATCGGCAGATTGGCTGGGTAGCCCATTAAGCAGTGCATGGTAAACTCCTGGCTCTGTCACTGCGCTTTGTGTGGCATAACTCCATTGCATGGCTCTCTCCTTGCAAAGCTGTAAATTTGTGTTGTCTGTTGATGTTCTTTTACTATCTCAACCCGTTGATTGCTTCATTTCAAAAGTAAAGAGCCACATTGTAGGAAAACGGTTACCTGGAGCGTAGCGACAAAGAATGCCGACCACTTTGTGAACAGAATCCACGAAGTGGTCGGCACGACGGAGCGGTTGTTTGCGAGCCTGTCCTCGTAAAGAAAGAATCTTGGCTAGACAACGCAGGATTCTTCGCTCGAAAAAGCCCTCGCTCAGAATGACCGTTCTACTTTCTGCCAAAAGACTCAATTTTCAATGTGATCGATTCGGTACTTTGCCTGCCTTCGACATACTTCGATCCCTACCGATTGATCAACGGCAGGAAGATTCGATTACTCGTTTCGATCTCCTCACTCCCATCGCCGACGGGTTCGGTCAAGTATTCTGCACCTGCCTCTTCGCCTGGAATCGCCATATCGATCACCGCTATATCATCGGTGCTAGCCCCGGTGACACCGAGGCGCTGCTCGAACTTGATGATAGTCGAAGTTGGGTCGATCAGACCGACCAGCGCTAGGGTATCGCCCTTGCCTTCGAGCGGGCTGGCCGGGGTATCGCGCTCGTCGCCAGTAATATCGAGCAAGAAGCGGGTGCTGCCCAGAATGGCCAATCCCACCGCATCGTTGCCATAGCCAGCCGCCAGACCGGCAAAGCGGGCTTGACCACTAGCGTTGCGCCAGCCGTTGCGCAGGGCAAGGGTCAACAGATCGTTGCCGGACCCAGCGCTGGCATTGCTGACCCCGTCGCCATCGAGCAGGGTGTCGTTGCCGTCACCGCCCAGCAGCAGGTCATAGTCACCTGTGCCGCCATTGAGCACGTCGTTGCCCTTGCCGCCATCCAGTAGGTCGTTGCCTGCAAAGCCTTGAATCAAGTCATTGCCATCGCCAGCACAGAGCAGATCATTGCCGCCCTGGCCATCGATGGCATCGTTGCCAGCCAAGCCCAGAATCAGATCGGCGCCTGCCGTGCCGTTGAGCGTGTTGTTGCTCGCAGTTCCGACCTTGATCGTCCCGCTCCAGCCTGGGGCCACATAGCTGCCACCGGTCTTCTGGATGACGGTAAAACCACCACAAACCGCAATCACCGTACCGCGCTGCACAACCCAGGTATAGCTGGCCGGCGTCGCATCGACATTGCCGGCACTGTCCACCGCCTGCACCTGGAAGGTATGGCTGCCATCGGCCAGGGACGTGTAGGTTTTGGGCGATGTACAGGGTGCAAAGGTTGCGCTGTCCAAACGACAGACAAAGCTGGCCAGAGCCAGATTGTCTGTCCCGCTAAAGACAAAGCTGGCATCCGGGTTGGTGCTTGGGTTGGCGGGTGTGCTGACCAGGGTGGTCTCCGGTGCAATCTTGTCACCCGCTTTGACCACAATCGTCACGGTCGCCACGTTAGAACTCAGCAACCCGTCGTTGGCGACAAAGGTAAAGCTATCTGTGCCAAAGAATTTGCTGTCTGGGTTGTAGGTCAGGTTGGGCGGCGCACCCAACAGGAGACCATGAGCCGGGGTGCCCACCTGGTAGCCCAGGGGATCGGGATCGCTGGCTACCAAGGTTAAGGTTAGGGAGATATTCTCCGTGGTCGTCACCGTTTGACTATTGGCGACTGGTGCTGTGTTGGTGATTACCCAAACAAAGCGCGTGGCGGCACCCACGTTGCTGCCGTTGCGGGCACGCACCTGGAAGCTATGCTCGCCGTAACTCAGGCTGCTGTAGGCGATTGGGCTGCTGCAAGCCGCAAAGGCACCCGCATCCAGGGCACAGTCGAAGGCGTTGCCGCTGCCAGTGAAGGCGAAGGTGGCGTTGCGACTGTTGCTTGGATTGGCCGGGCTGGCGGTCAGGGTCGCATCCAGAGCGCTGGCATTGATGGTCCAGGTGAATTCGGCTGGGGAGAGATCAACGTTACCGGCGCTGTCGATGGCACGGACACGGAAGGTATGGCTGCCTTTGCTCAGCTCGCTGTAACTTTGCGGAATGGCACAGGGCACAAAGGCTCCGCCGTCCAGTTGGCACTCAAAGGCCACGGTGCTGAGGGTGCCGGTGAAGACAAAGCTGGCACTGTTCGCTGCGCTGGGGTTGGCCGGGCCGCTGAGCAGAGTCGTCTCGGGTGGGGCAGCCGTTCCCAGATTGGTACCGATGGCTTGAGTTACCTGGCTGATGCGTCCGGCGCGGTCGATGGCGCGCACGGTAATAGTGAGCGTACGTCCTTCGGGGTCGGTCACCGGCAGAGCAGTCTGCCATAGGCCATTGGCAAAGGCTGCATCCACGAACTCGCCGTTGCCTTCGCGAATCTGCACGGCAGCCAACCCGATGCTGTCGGTGGCCGTGCCATTGAAGCGCAGGATGTCGCTGCCCGCTTGCCAGGTGTCGGCGTTGGTCAGCGGCGCGGGGTCGATGGTGACGGTCGGCGATTGGGCGTCCAGCGTGAAGGTGACGGGGAAGTCGCTGCTCTGCGTTGCGCCCGCCCAATCGGTCGCCCGTGCCGTCAAGGTATGTTGCCCTTCGCTAATGCCGGTCAGGCTGAGGGTGCGCAGCGTACGGGTGATGGCTTCGCTCTGCGGTAAGGCCAAGCTCTGCACAACCTGATTGTCGAGCGAGATCGTCACCGTCTTGAGCAGGGCGCTGGCTTCGGCGGCAACAGTCACATTGAGCGCGCCATTGGCGGCGACAAAGCTCTCCTGAGTCGGTGCCACGATTACTGCCTGCGGCTCACCCACCGCCGCGGCGTTGACAGTGACCTCCGCGCTTGCCGCATCTGCTGTGGCGACTGCATTAGTTGACGTCAGCGTGGCGCAGTGGCCGTAGTTGTCACAGGCGCGCACGGTGGCGGGTGGCACATTGATCGGCGACCAGTAGTAGACGCCGTTGAGCAAGCCGTTGACGATGGTGCGGTCGGGGAAGAGCGATTGCAGGGCCCCGTTGCTGTCGAAGTTGCGAGTGGGTGGATAGAAGGCATTGGCGGGGCAGTCAAAGCTGGCTTCATCCAGATAGCGGTCGCTGGCGCTGCAACTGATAAAGTTTTGATAGAGGAAGGCGATGGATGCCCGCCCCGCTGCCGCCGTCAGACGGGGTGGCAGCATGTCGATGACACCCCGCCAGACGTTGTCACTGCGCCGGAGATTGCCCTGGCTGTCGGTGGCGCGCAAATCGATCTGGTATTCGTTTTCCATGTCAGCGGGGAGGGGCAGACTCCAAGCGGTCGCATTTGCCCCGCGCTGGGCCAGGCTGGCTGGCAACCAGGTGCGGTTCAACTGCGCATCGGCCTGCTCGGCGGTGATGTCGTTGGCGAGGGCTGCAATCTGTTCGACCGGGATAAAGGCGATTTCGAGCTTATCCACCCCTGCTGTACCGGTGTCCGTGACCAGACCGCCCAGCGTCAGCGTCGCTGTGATCAGCAGGCGGGTGGCATCTTGCTCATTGAGCGTTGCCGTGGGGCCGGTGACATCCAGCCGCAGGATGGCGCTGGCAGCGTCGTCTGCGGTCTGGTTGCCTACGGCATCGACGGCGCGCACGCTGACTGTGTAGATGCCAGTCGGGTCAAGCAGCGCCGGCGCAAAGGCATAATTCAGCGTCCAATTGTTGCCGTTGAGGGTGGCTGGCTGCCAGTTGTTGCCGACGGCGTCGCCCTGACCTTGCAGCCGCACTTCGACCCCATTCGGGGCCAAACCGCTGCCGCTGTCGCTGGCCGTGCCGCTCAAGGGGGTGACCCACTGGTTGGCACTGTTGCGCGTCACCGTGGCAAAGGGCAGCGGTGGGGATGTGAGCGTCACCTGGGGCGGTGTGGCGTCAGCGCGCAGGGTGATGCTCGCACCCGGCGTCTCCACATTGCCCACCTGGTCAGTGGCGCGTGTCTGAATGGTGTAGAGGCCCTCGCCCAGGGTGAGATTATAGGCCCAAGTGGCGACGCCCGTGGCTGTCTGCCAGCCGCCGTTGTTGATCTGCACCTCCACACTGGCGACACCCGAGGTTGGATCGTCGGCGTTGCCGCCGATGGTCTGCACCTGGTTGCCCTGGATGACCTGATTGTTGGTCAGCCCGCTGATGGTGGAGGTGGGTTTGTCGCTGTCCACGACGACGGTCAGGCTGGCGCTGGCCGTGATTGGGCCGCCGCGCGTGTCGGGGATGCTGGCGTTGACTTTGCTCCATTGATAGTTGGTGACGCCGATACAATAGGCTTGGGCTCGCTGTTCGTAGATCGCTTGAATCGTGCTGGGCGTCAAGGCCGATTGGTAAAGCTGAAGATTGTCCAGTTGGAGCGCAGTGCCACCACCGCGCAGACGGACAGTATTGAACATGGCGGGCGTGGCCGACCCGCTCGCCGTGGCAAGCGGGGTCGGCCCCCCGTCGACGTAGAGTGCCAGATCGCCATTCAGGCGGCGGGTGGCGACGAGCCAGTGCCATTGACCATCGTAGAGCGGGGTCGGGGACGCATTGCTGGCGCTGACCCCACCCGCGATGAATTGGACAGAGTTTACCTTGTTGCTGATACGGACACTAAAGCCATCGGGCTGGCCGGCAAAGGGATTAAAGCCGGATTGGACGATGAACTGGGTGGCGTCGCTGGTCGCACTCGCCTTGTACCAGAAGGCGACGGAAAACTCGCTACCCAGCGGGTTGGGGATATCCAAAACGTTATCGATACCGTCGAACTGCACCGAGGTATCCGAACTGGGAGCGCCAATCGCCCGTTGGGCCACGGTTGCGCCCGGATACCCCCCAGCGGGACAACTGCCGGTGGGACAGAAGGCGTTGTTGCCGCCGCGCACTGAACTATCAACAAAGCTGCTGCTGCCTGGCAATTCCTCAAAACGTAGCTCGGCCACCGGCACGGCGTTGGGTGCCGGACAGGCCAGCGGCAGATCGGGGAGATTGGTCACCACGGGTGGGATCAAATCGCCTGTGAGATCGGCGTTGTAGAGGCGGGTGACCTGGTAAGTGGTGACCATCCAGCCATTTACCAGCGGGTTGTACACAGCACGCGGCGGCTGAACAGTGACGAACGAGCCACTATTGATCAGCCTAAACAGCAGGTCGGCCTTGATCAGGCTGGTCATCGCCCCCTGGTAGAGATAGGCGGCTACCGGAGAATTGGAAAAATAGGTTCGATAGAGTAAGAGGGTGCGCTTGTTGACCGGGTCATAGGCCAGGGTCGGTGCCCCGCTTTCATCCCATTCGGGTTCAAGCCCACCGGCCCCATTGTAGTTGGCGAGCGAACCGATCGCCGCACCGTTTGCATCCAGGGTGCCCGTATAGAAGGGCAGCAGCGTGCTACTGCGCGGCCGGATTGGTTTCCAGACCAGACCATAGCGGTCACCGAGCCAGGCCAGATCCAGTGCGATACTCGGAACAGTCTGCGGCGTGGTACGGGCGTTGTCGATCAACTGTTCACCGCGGTTCAGTTCATTGCCATTCTGGTCATAGCGCACCCAGCGCAGGAAGGTCTGCAGGGTGGCAAGGGGTGTGTATTCATAGACGACCAGGAAGTTGGTGCCATCGCTGGCCACTTGCGCATAAAACGAGTTAGGCGCAATATCATTGGGCAAGAAGGTGCGCTGTAATTGGCCAGCGGCATTCATCACGGCCCCCAACACCCGGTCCGAGGGGCCGAAGATGCTGGTAAGATGATAATCCCAGACAGCGAGACAGATGCCACTTCGGTTACAGGCCACATCGACTGGATCGTCACCCATGAAGCTGCCACCGAATGTGTCCGAACTGGTGGTGAAGAGGGTGTTGGCTTGACCGCCGGGAAGCGTATTGGCCAGCGCACTGCCCACGCCGCTGCGCCCACTGTTGCTGGAAGTCAGCGTGGCGATCAGATAGCTGTCCTGGCGGTCGGGCACCGACCAGGTTGACGCCATCCGTCGGGCGGTCTGGGCCGGGCTGCCCAGCGATTGGAAGGTGACCGGCTCCCAGGCGAGCGTGGCGGTGGCAATGGGTGCCAGGCGAGCGCGCACCTGGCTGCTGAGGGTGAGGGTCAGCGGCTGGGTGTTCGGCCCCGCCTGTGCGCTGAGGTTCGTCTGTTGGGTCACGGTCTGCGCGCCGCTAAAGGTCAGCGGGTTAAAAGGCAGGACGTAGGGGGCGGGCGAAAGGCCCAATTGGGCGGGCACGGTTACATTGAGCACACTCGGGGCCAAGGCCGTGCGTGCCACCACGGTAGTCGTATAGATCAAACTTTGGCCCGGAGCGACGTAGCGTTTGTCGCTGGCGGTGTAGATGGCCAGCGGCGGGGTGTTGGCCAGGTTGGGGTTGTAGGGCACATTTTGATCGTCCAGCCGTTGGGCAGGATCGGCGTGTTGGGCCAGTTGCCGCTCGGCCAGGTCGCCGACGCCGTCACCATCCGTGTCGGCCAAGGATGGGTCCGAGGAGACATGAATCGTAAAGGGCGTGGCGGCGTTGATGGTGACATCCCAGCCACCGCTCCACTGGCTGCTCGGCTGGCAGTTGCTGATGGTGTAGACGCGGTGCCAGACCTCATCGGCGTCGCCCAGACCGTCGTTGTCCGAATCGGGCAGGGCGGGGTTGCTGCCGAACTCGGCTTCCTGGCGGTCGGTCAGGCCATCGCTGTCGCTGTCACATTGGCTGGGCGAAAAGGCACGACCCGCACTGCGCCGTTCAAGTTCATAGCTGTCGGACAGACCGTCGCCGTCGCTATCCCAGGTAGCATCATTCGGGTCAAGCCCGCCGCGCGCCTGCGCAATCAACCCATCGCCATCGCTGTCGCGCAGCGCTGGGAATTGCGGATCCCAACTCAAGCCGCGGCCAGCGTTGCCCTTGTTGCCCATCGCCATCAAGCCGTCGATGCTGTTGGGGAAGATGTCGTAACGCAGACTATCGAGCTTGCTGGAGTTTTTGCCGGTAAAGGTGCGCACCGAACAGAAGGGGACCGGATAGAACAAAGGTGGCAGCGGCACACCCCAACATTCATAGGCAGGCAGCGCATAGCCCATGTTCAGATAGAAGTCCGCCGCACGATTGATCCCCGGAAGCATGCTCAAACCGTTGATCGACAGGGTGGTTTGGGCGGTACCCCCATACATCGGAGTAAGGATATACTTGCGATCCACGCCCACATTTTGCCAGGCACCACTCATCTGCCCACGGCTGGCGGCTAGATCCTGCGGAGCGGAACGGGTCAGGCTGTAGTTGAAGGTGGTAGAGCGCAGGTTATCCGGCGAGAAGAAATAGAGATAGGCATTGATGTAGAGACCATTGGCGGGGTCAGGACTCTTGTGGACGATGTGGGTCGTAATCGGGAGCGAGACGGTGAGGTCGTTGCCCGCCACAAAACCCTTGATCGGGTCAGCCAGACGCGAGCTAGGCGCGCCCGGCTGCACCAGGTCGTCGCGCCCAGTGTCGATCATCAGGTCGTAGTTATAGAGGAAGTAGGCAATCACTTTGGTGGCAGTCGTACCCAGTGTGATACAGGCACCACCATAGAAGGTGTCGCTGCGTAGCTGATCCACCCCTAACTCGCAGACGGCGGTGAGGATGGCATCGATCACGGCGACAACGCCCACGATAATCAAGCCCACCACCGTAGCGGAGAGGATGGCCAGCACGATGATATAGATCGTAGCCGCCACTGTTTCGGCCAATGCCTTGTTAAATTCGGGGCTAAAGGCCGAGACTTTGTTGCTCACCATGCTGGCGATAAAGAAGCCCCAGACAATGGCAACTGAGATCACGGCCCCAATTGCACCCGCCGTGCGTGAGGCACCCAGCTTGGTGGAGCTACTCGAAAGCAGTTCGCTGACCTTGCCCACCTCCCGGCCCCAGCGCGCCACGGTCAGCAGCGGATCGACCAGACTGAAATAGGTTTGGAGCGTGACGGCAAGGACACGCAAGGCAATCTTGCCTTCGCGCGCGCCGCCACCAGCCGCATCGTTCAACTGGTAGGAGCCGATCAGCAATGCATTGATCAGCAGCGCCACGCCGACAGCAGTACGGGTCGATTTGAGTGGGTCTTTGCGGAAGGCGTTGACAATTTTGCGCGAGGTGCCCTTCTCCAGAAAGTTCACCACGTTTTGCCCCATTTGGGCCTTGATCACCCCTTTGCTGATGTAGCGATCCATGACCACGATGTTGGAGATGGCCTTGACCGCTGCGCCGCCAGCGCTCACGCTGCTGCGCACATTGCTTGCCAATTCCGAGTCACTTTTGAGCGTGTATTGGCCAGAGACGAGTTGATTATCGACCTGGACCACGGCGTTGATGCCTTGGCTGAGCGCCAGGTTGTGTAACTGCATCACCACATTGCTGCCGGCACTGACGTCAGGGTCGAAGTTATCCTCGGGCAGTGGTTGAGCGCCATAACGGGCTTGCAACTCCTCCCACATCAGGTCGCTGGCACAGAGATCCCAAGTGGCGCTGCTGTTGGCGCGGCAATAGTGGCCCCATTTCACGCCAGCCAGAGTCGCCAGCCCAGCTCGGGCTCGGCCACTGGGCTGCATGTCCACGGTAACCAAGTTACTTGCAAGCGTGACATACCCTTCACCGGTTTTGCTGGCATCCAGGCCCAGCCCACGCGCCTGTTGTTCGTAGACATAGGCAACGGTCGGTTTGATTGTGTTGTCGCTTGCCCAAACAGCGTTGAAGTTGCTGTTGAGCAGACGCACCGTATCGGTCATGGCGGTGAAGATCGCCGCCTGATCCAAGGTGGCATAGTCGTGGCGTTCAACGCGCAGAACGTTGAGCGCGCCATCCAATCCCCAGCGTTGGTCGCTGGCAACGTTCTGGTTGACGGTGCGGTCAACACGGCGCGCCAACTCGTCAATATCGACATCGCGCTGACTGTTGTGGTCGGCATCGCGCGCGGCCAGAAAGCTGTGATCGAGCCCCAAGCTGAGGGCGGTCAAGGCGACGTCGTCCTTGCGGTCGGGATCGACGGTGGGGTCTTCGTAGATGAGGGCACTCTTGGTGCCATGCTCCTCACTGACGGAAAGGCCGCTGAGGGTAAAGGCGTCATAATAGCTCTGCACCACCTGTGGCACGTTGTGGATATAGCGATCGTCGGCACAGCCAGCGGCCCGATCCTGCGCGTTGCTGGGGTCACAGGGGATGTCGGTCAGCATCTGCACCACCCAGGCCAGCCGTACCTCATGCGGCGTGGGCCACGAACCGCTGGGTAGATAGCGCATGCGGGCGCTAAAGGCCACCCGTTGCCCGCTTTGTTCGTCGCTGACAATGCTCAAGGGGATATAGACGACCTGTTGGCTGCCATCGGCGCTGAGCCGGTTGACGCTGATGTTGTAAGGAGTCAATTCGCTCTGCGGCGGCAGATTGGCCCCGCTGGCTGGCAGGCGAATCTCCAACATCGGCACCAGCTTCATATCGCCAAAGGCTTCGTTGGTGCCCGCCGTGCGTCCCTGGGCGGCGGCCAGGTCAGCGAAGCTTTTGCCATCTACATCCTGTACCTGCCCCTGGTTGTCGTTGCGCGGCCAATCGAGCACATTGAAAGCGTACCAAAGATGCTCAGGAACATTAGGGCGCACCTGAAAATCGACCAAGGTTGGGCTGCCCGCCGTCAAATTGTTGAGGGTCAGCTTGAGTGGAGTGCTTTCAGCAAAGGTGGTGCCGCCCTGGCTAAAGGGGGCCAGGTCTTGACGGTCGGGAACCCCGTCGTTGTCGTTGTCCGGGTCAAAGAGATCGGGGATATTGTCGCCGTCCGTGTCATCCGGTTGGCTGTTGCCATCGTTGCTCCACTCCTGGCCGTCGGCGATACCGTCGTTGTTGCTGTCAAGCGCCAGCGCATCAACGTACCAGTTCTGCCCGCCGAGCGGAAAGCCCTTGACCTCCAGCCCATCGCTGATGCCATCCTCGTCGCTGTCGGCCAGCGTCGGGTCGGTGCCCACACGCGCTTCGGCAAAGTCGCTCAGCCCGTCGCTGTCGCTGTCGGTGCCGGGGTCGGAGAGTTGGAGGGTGGGGGATTGGGAGATTGAGAGATTAGGAGATTGTGCAGCAATCTCCCAATCGTTCGACTGAGGCTCACGAATGTCTCCTAATCTCCCCACCTCCACTGGATTCACCTGCGGATTCCACTGCGGGCGGCCCCAATCGGCGCTCGCTTCACGTGCGGCGTCGGCCAGCGCTTGCTCTTCGTCTTGGCTTGCGGCTTTGGCCTGCTGGGCGGCGAGGAAGGTCTCAAGTTTGAGGGTGGTCAAGAGCGGTCCGATGACCAGACTGAAGAGAATGGCCGTCACCAGCCCGATGTAGACGGTGCGCGAGCGGCGGTAACGCAACAAGAGCACGACCGCAACCAGGAGGGGCAGCAGCAGCCCTAATGGGGTCAAAGCTGGCAGGCTGCTGAGCAACGTCGCTGCCAGCCCCATCAGATCGCCGTTTTGCAGGTAGGCCAACGGCGTCACCTGTGGCGTACCAAAGTGGGAAAAGTCAACGACAATCTGAGCGTGGGTAGTCTGCTCGCGCTGCTCAGGGAAGTTGAGATTGAGGATCTGGCGCAGAGGCAGACCGTTGGCGCCAACCCACAGTTCGCCGTCCCCCGTCATCTGCTGGTAATAGCTGGGTGGATCCAGGCTGACACCCGTGGGCAGTTCGCCTTTGGCGCGCAAGGCGGCTTCCATCTGGTCACGCATATAAGCGGCAAAGGTGGGGCCGTCGATGGTGAAGCTGTAGCGGGTCAATTCGATCCCTGCCCGTTGCTCCGCTGCATGCGCCTGCACCGCACGCATGGCATGCAGATAGGTCAGGAAGTCGCCCTGGGGGGCCAAGCCATCGGCATAGCCCTCCGCCGCTTGCCAGTCGCCAGCCCCTCGACGCATCCACGTCCTGCCTTGCTCCACCTTGATGGCAACGCCACTCTCGGCCTGTAACACACTGCCGCCTGCCGACCAAAGTTGCATCTCCAGCCGCTGGGCGCGCAGATCGGTCTGTCCGCTCAAATGGAGCTGCTCCGTGCGGCTGCTGCGCCCGACATTGCTCACCTTCGCCACCGGGACCGTGATCTGGGTCACGTCGCTCGTGAAGGAGTACGAGCCAGCCGCCCGCGCCTTTTCCCAGGCTGCGGTCACTGGGTCGGTTGGTGCGCTGAAGCTGAAACCTTGCGCCTTGACCCTGGGCAGCCCGATCCAGCCTAGGGCCAGGATGCCGACTAGCGTGAATAAGACGACGACTTGCCGACGGTGCTGCATCAAAGAATTCATAAGCTCTCCTCTTTGGGTCGATATTGTAGGGGCATTCGCTTGCCGATGCCCTGCTTTCACCAACGAATGGGCAACCGCAAGGGTGTGCCCCTACGCATCGTGATCCTGCAATCTCTATCTGGTTTGTCTATTCCTCTACTATGCGACGTGGCTATCCTGGCCGCGGGTTTCGGCACACTCCACACCTGGCGACGAAACCTTCTCATCCCCGGCGGCGGTCTCGGTCTGCCCTTGGAGGAAGGCGAATAGCTCGTGCAGATCGCTGAAATAGCGTTTGTCGCCACTCTGCACGGCTTGGGCTGAAGCACGCCAGGAGCGCTGGGGATGCTCTTGCCAGAGCCGTATGAGATAGGCCCGGTAGCGTGGCGGTTGAAAAGCTTCGGATTGGGTAGACATGTTCGTTCCGTTGGATGGGTCGCTTGGGTGTAGCAAAAAAACAATGGCGCTAGCCTAACCGGCCATCGTGTCAAAAACGTGTCAAGAGCGTAGCAAACCGATGCGAATTTCAGAACCCTAAGCGTCAGCGCCGGATCAGGGCCGCTCGCTCACGCTTGCGGTTCTGAGGTGATGGTGCACATTCAGAGCCCTAAGCGTTAGCGCCGGGTCCGCTCGCTCACGCTTGCGGTTCTGAGGTGATGGTGCACTTTCAGAACCCTAAGCGTCAGCGCCGGGTTAGGGCCGGTCGCTTACGCTTCCGGTTCTGATGGGAGCAAAATGGACTTCACAACCATCCATTTTGATGCGATAATAGAGCCATGCCATCACTTGTGCTGAACTGCCTGGGAGCACTGGACGTTACGCTCGATGGCACACCGATCACGGCCTTTCCCACCGATAAAATTCGTGCGCTTTTGGTCTATCTGGCCCTAGAAACTGCCCAACCCCATCGGCGCGAGCGATTGGCAGCTTTGTTCTGGCCAGAGATGCCGCAGACCACCGCCTTGACCAATTTGCGTCTGGCCTTGCACCGGCTGCGTGATACCCTGGAAGGGGCGCAGCCGGGTTTGGGTGCGACCTTGATCAGCAGTACGCGCCAAACACTGCACCTCAACCCCAGCCTGCTCAGCGTGGATGTTATCCGCATGGAGCGTGCCTTGACCGCCTGCGCCGAACACAAACACCCCGCTGCCACCTACTGTGAGCAATGCCAGGCGCATCTGACGCAGGCCGTTCAACTCTATCGGGGTGAACTGTTGAGCGGCTTTGGGCTGGCGGATGCCCCCGATTTCGAAGAGTGGTTGTTGTTGCGCCGCGAAGCACTCCATCAACAGGTGCTGGTGGCGCTGGCTACCTTGATCCAAGGCTACGAACAGCGAGGGGAGGTGGCGCTGGCCCATCGTTATGTCAGCCATTACCTCGCCCTGGACCCCTATCAGGAAGAAGCCCATCGGCAGATGATGCGTCTGCTGGTACAGCGCGGGCTGCGCAGCGAAGCCCTGGAACAATACGAACGCTGCCGCCGTTTGCTGCGCGACGAACTCCAGATCGAGCCGGACCTGGAGACGACGGCGCTGTATGAGCAAATACGGGCAGGGAGTTATGACAAGGTGACGCCAACCACAGGTCGGACGTGGCAAGGTGACAAGGCGACGTTGGCTACGAATCAAGCAGGACAAAACGACAACGACCACGGATCAAATTTGACAGGTAAAGAGGATGTTACCTTGTCACCCAGTCACCCGGTCACCTTGTCGCAGTCTCCCGACTGGCAGGGGGCACCGATTCTGAGCAAGGTCTACGGGCGCGAGGCGGAGATGGCGCAACTGAGGCGCTGGCTTACAACGACGGGCCGCACCAACACAGCGCGCCTGGTGGCAGTTGTCGGGATCGGCGGCGTGGGCAAGACTACGTTGGCAGCAGCGGCAGCGACGGACACAGATTTCGCGCTCGTGATTTGGCGTTCATTGCTCAACGCTCCGCTCTTGGATGAGCTGTTGCGCGGCATCTTGCCCGCGCTGGCCGGGCAGCCAGTGCTCGAATTGCCCAGCACGTTGGACGGGCAATTGACGCTGCTGCTCGACCGGCTACAACAGCAACGCACGCTGCTGATCCTGGATAACCTGGAAAGCATTCTACAACCAGATGCACCAGGCGAGATGCGCCCCGGCTATGAGGGCTATGCGCAATTGCTGCAGCGGTGGGTCGCCACCCCCCACCAGAGTTGTCTGCTGCTCACCAGTCGCGAACGTCCGCAAGGGTTGGCCCGGTGGGAAGAGGATACACCCTTCGTGCGCGTCCTGCCACTGGAAGGTTTAGCACCCGCTGCCGGTCAGGCCATGCTTAATGCTCGGGGCTTAACCGGGACGGTGGCGGATGCCAGGGCCTTGGTCGAACGCTACTCGGGTAACCCGCTGGCGCTCAAATTGGTCGCCCAAACCGTGCAAGATCTCTTTGCCGGGGATGTGGCAGCCTTTCTGGCCGTCGAGGCACCGATTTTTGATGACATTCGCACAGTATTAGACCAACAGTTTCAGCGCCTCTCCCCCTTGGAACAGGAGATCCTGACCTGGCTGGCGATTGAACGAGAACCGATCACGGTCCAGACCCTGCGCGCCGATCTAGTCGATCTAGGCTCGCCGCGCGCCCTGGTCGAAGCGTTGCGCGCCTTACAACGCCGCTCGCTGCTCGCTCAGAATGGCCAGGGCTTTTTGCTGCAAAATGTCGTCACCGAATATCTGACGGACAGATTGGTGGAGCAGGTGTGTCGAGAGGTTGCGGGAGAGAGGGAGGGAGGAAGATGGGGAGATAAGGAGAAGTTCACCTCATCACCTCATCTCCCTCCCTCCCCATCAGCCCTAAACCGCTTTGCCTTACTCAAGGCCACCGCCAAGGATTACGTACGCGCCAGCCAGCGACGGCTGATCGTGCAGCCAGTGCTGGATCGGGTGGCGGCACAGGTGGGACAAGCGGGGGTGGTCGAACGGTTGGATGGGATCCTGGCGGCGTTGCGCGGCCAGATCCGACCCCTGCCTGGCTATGCCGCCGGCAACTTGCTCAACCTCTACCTACAGATGGAGGTCGATCTGCGCGGCTATGACTTTTCCGGTCTGCCCATCTGGCAAGCGGATTTACAAGGGCGTCGCCTGCCGGGCGTCAATCTGACGGGTGCCGATCTGGCCCATTCCACCTTTACCTATGTCTTTGGCGATATGTTGGCCTTGCACTTTACTGCCGAGGGTCAACTGCTGGTGGCTGCCGTACTGCAGGGCAACCTCTGTCTCTGGCGGGCGCTTGACGGGCAATTGCTGCGCGAATATCAAAGCTTTGGCGGCAGTGCGATCATCGCCAGCTTTAGCAGCGACGGCACGCGGCTGATCAGCGCCGACACCGACCATCAGGTGCGCATTTGGGACACAACGACGGGGCGACTGTTACACACCCTGGCGGGCCATGGGGAGACGCCATGGGTGGTACGCTTTAGTGGCGATGGGCAGAGCGCAGCCAGCAGTGGTGCCGGTGGCACGGTCTATCTTTGGGATGTAGCGGCGGGAGAGTTGCGCCAAACGCTACAAGCGCATCCCTCAGCCGTGCAAGGGTTGGCGCTCTCCTGGGATGGGCAGTGGGTGGCGAGTGGTCATATCGATGGCATGGTTTGTTTGTGGCACGCCAGCGATGGACCCTCCCCGCGCTATCAACTGAGTGGCCACAGTGGCGTAGCCGCCGCCTTAGTCTTCGATGGCAGCGGGACGATCCTGGTCAGCGGCAGCTACGACTGCACCGTTCGCCTCTGGGATGTGCAGACGGGCCAACCGCGCGCAGTTCTGCGTGCCCACACCCAGAAGATCCGCTGGCTGACAATGAGCGCCGATGGCTATACACTGGCGAGCGGTGGCCACGATACCTTTGGCTGTCTGTGGGACGTGCGCGAAAGTGCCGCTGCCCATGGTCACCTGCTGCATACGCTGCTCGACCACGACTACGCCCTTTATCACCTGGCCTTTCGTGCCGACAGTCGGCTGCTTGCCATTGCCAGCATTGACCAGTCGATCTATCTCTGGGATGTGGCCAGCGGTCAACGCCAGGATCGGCTCAAGGTCTATCGCAGCGAGGTCTATGCGCTGGATTTCAGCCCGGATGGGCAGTTGTTGGCCAGCGGCGGGGATGATTGTGTGGTGCAGCTGTGGGAGATGGCAGCACTGCTGGCGGAGGGTGACAGGAGTCACCCCAAAGTGGCACAACGCTTTTTCGGTCATGAGTACAGCATCTATACCATCTCCTATAGCCCAGGCGGCGATTGGGTGGCCAGTGCCGGACGTGGCCCCCACATCTATCTCTGGCGCGCCAGCGATGGGCAGTTGGTCAGTCGCTTGACGGGACACACGAATGACATCAAGTCGCTCCACTTCAGCCCCGACGGGCGTCGTTTGGTAAGCGCCAGCCGCGACCAGCGTCTCTGTCTCTGGGATCTCTCCACGCTCGGCAGCCCACGCCAGCCGCCCACCCCGCCGTACATCCTCTTGCAGGGTCACAGTGACCAGATTTTTGCCTGCGCCTTCAGTCCCGACGGTCGTTGGATCGCCAGCGGTGGCTATGATCGCACCCTCTGTCTGTGGGACGGCAAGCGGGGTACACTGCGCCAGCGTCTGCTCGGTCATACGCATGGCATCCTTTCCCTGACCTTTAGCCCCGATGGACAGACGCTGGCCAGCAGCAGCTTTGACCGCAGCTTCCGCCTCTGGGATGTGGCAAGCGGCGAGCAGCTCTACGCCTCGCCACCCCAGAACCAATCGATCTACCGGGTGGCCTTTCACCCGAGTGGCAAGTGGCTGGCCCTGGCAATGGGGGATAACTCGCTGCGATTGTGGCAGGTCAGCCCCGCCCAAGCGCTGGTCACCCTGCGCGGTCATACGGGACTGGTCTGCTGGGTGGCCTTTAGCCCGGATGGATGCTGGCTGGCAAGTGGCGGTGCCGATGAGACGATCAAACTGTGGGATGTCGCCGTTGCGCTGGCGCTCGCTCCAGACGAGGAGGCAAGCGCTACTGCCTGTGTTCAGACCTTGCGCCCCGAAGGGCCTTACGAAGGGATGCAGATCCGCCGAGTCACTGGGATCAGCGCAGCGCAAAAAGCGGCACTCAAGGCATTGGGGGCAGTGGAGAGTTGAAGTGCAGAACGCGCGCAAAGACGCTAAAGATCGAGGATTCAATCAACCAATCAACATACCAAGGCATTTTCGCGCCGACCGATCAACCCCTCCCTAGCCCTCCCCACCCAGCGGGTACCCGAAGGGAGGGAACCGTCACGGGGTAGACTTTCTATGCCGGACAGAAGAGAAAACTTAATGCCTCCCGTGACAGTCCTCTCCCCCATCGGGGGAGAGATAGAGAGGGGGCGTAGTGGTGCTGACCTACATCGAGGTTCTGCCGACACCAACCCCTCCCTAGCCCTCCCCTGGTAGCGGGAGGGAACCGTCACGGGAAGGATTTAATTGGTGGACAGAAGAGAAAACTTAATGCCTCCCGTCACAGTCCTCTCCCTCCGGGTACCCCTTGGGTGGGGAGAGTTAGAGAGGGGGCGCAGTGGTGCTGACCTACATCGAGGTTCTGCCGACACCAACCCCACCCTAGCCCTCCCCTGGTAGCGGGAGGGAACCGTCACGGGTGTCAGTGGCCATGATAAATTCCTCAAAAATGGCCAGATAAAATTCCTCAGGGAATAGGGTGTAAACTGCTTGTTCAGAAGGCATGGTCAGGCCAGACGAACAAGAGGAGGTACCCGATGCTACCCGTGGAGGAACGATTCATGATCAAGGAACAGTACAAGAATGGCATGTCGATTAGTGAAATCGCCCGACAAACGGGCAACGACCGCAAAACCATTCGCTGATGCAAGCAGGGCACCGGCAAGCGGATGCCCCTACAATGATCCATCTTTGCTTTGCTTTGTCTATGAGTAGAAGGGAATTTTTCGTCAGAATCCGTGTCGCTTTTGTAGAAATCGCTGTGCAGTGCGGATGAATTGAGTGACGCGGGTGGGAAATAGGTTCGTCAGTACGGACGAATTGATCGGCAGCGTTGCGATCTCACCCATCCGTGCCGATGGATGCATGTGCCGTCGGGGAAATGAAGTACGCCGGACAGACGAATCCATCTTCCAGCTTAACCAACAAACTCGTCAGCACGGACGAATCGATGCGCACTTGGGAAAATCAAATCGTCGGTGCGGATGAAGCCATCTCCCCTCATGGACAACCGTTTCATCCGTGCAGATGGACAGATTCGCTATGAGGGAAAAGCAGTGCGCCGGACGGATAAGTCACTCGGCCAAGTGGGAATAGTCCTCATCTGTACGGACGAATGAAGTGCCCACTTGGGGAAAGCCCTTCGTCCGTACGGCTGAATCCATTTCGCTGGCGGCGATCCCACTCGTCCGTGCGGATGAATCCCTCTTCCACCTGGCAAAAGCGCTGCGGTGGACGGATGAATCCATTTCCTCTGGGGCAAGCGGGTTCGTCAGTGCGGATCAATGAACCGCCAGCAGGGAAAGCGTACTCATCCGTGCGGATGAGGCAATTTGCCAGTTGGCAGACATTGACAACATCACTGCGTTGCACGCCGTGGCGGCAGCAGGCTTGGTCAGATCCAGGGGTCTGCGACAGTGCGATGCACAGGATGTACTCGTGCATTCTTCACCCACCTACCCAATGCGCTCGCCACTCTTGCAGGGGACTGTGCGCCCCCTCGTGTTGATTTGCAGAACCCTCAGCGCCACCACCCACCGCCTGCTACAAATGTCGGTTGACGAAGTGATTTTGCTTCTGTAGAATGGCTTGTTAAGTAGCATACAATTTTCTTCCACAAATCTCCCGAGGCGTTATGCAGCTTCCCAGTGTTTTCACCAATTACAGCTCTCTTCCACAGCCGAATCAGAATGCTGTGTGGTACGCTACCATAGCAAGTTGTTTCGACTGTCGTATAGCGCACTACCCATCAATTGTAATCGTTCAGTTCATTCGATTTCGCTCCAAGTGCGCTTGCCAACCCCAAATGGATGCGTCTAGTTACCAGCCTTACTACGAATTGACCTATGCCACCACAATATTTTGAACTCAAACGCTGCTTAACCATCCTGCGTCACTTACAGCGTCAACCGTGTAGTCGCGAAGCGTTGATCGAATTCGTCAACATCGACTGTACCGAATCGGCCTACAGTGACTTTAATGAGACGCGCAATCGGAGCAAACAGTTTGAAAACGACATTAGCCGGTTGCGCAATTGGGGTGTTGACATTCATCACCATGATAAGGACTATCACTTGGTTAGCTATGGGGAGTTTAATCCGGTGGGGCTGAGTGAAGAGGATCTTGCAGCCTTGGCCTTTGTGACAGAGACATTCAGCCCCGGTGCCCCTAATAGTGAAGCGATTCAACACATGGTACGCACAATTAGTGATTGGTTGCCAGAGAATCAGCGCAATACGATCGCCATGCGCCGGCAGCGACTGCGCATTGATTTGCGGCGTCGAGATGAAGACGAAATCAATTTCAAGGTCGAAGATGCCGTGAACCGAGCCATTCAGCAACGAAGATTGTTGCGTTTTTCCTATCTGTCACCAGGGCAGGCAGATGGGGTGCCACGCCTTCATACCGTACAACCCTGGTACCTGACCTACGATACGGTGCGCCACCATCAATATCTGGATGCCTATCGCTTGCAGGTAGCAGGTCCCTACGGAACGTGGAAAGAAGCGCAGTGGCAGAAGTATCGACTGGGCAGAATTCAAGGCGAGGGGATCGAGGTATTACCGGATAAATTTGCTGCGCTTGAGCCCAAGCGGCCGCGTTACCGGTTGGAATATCTACTGGCACCGGAGATTGCCCGTTTGGGTGAGATTACGCGCCATTTTGAAGATATGCAGGTGGGAGAGGCGGACAAGGATGGGTGGGTCCAGGTGAACGCTACGACCGATGATCTCTTTATGGCGGTGCGCCAACTGTTGCACTACGGTTCCAAGTGCAAGGTGACCGGTGGAGCAGAGGCACGGCGGGAGATGAGGGTGGTGGTAGAGGAATTGGCGAAGTTGTATGAATAGCTATGGGGTCAAAAATGACAAATCAAGATCCTCCTTATAGGGGGACTCTGCCACAACATTTTGTTGATCGAGAAACTCGACGGGTGGCTGATCGGGGCCATTTTCCCATAGCAGCGAGAAGAACCAGAGCCCGCTTTCGCCGATCGTAAAACTGGCAGGGCTCCAAAAGGGGCGAGTTTCGACTCGATAGCCGCCCTCAGCCGTTGGGATTTGGTATTCAGCCGCAGCTTCATTGATCTCCGGCTCATACTGAACGGCCCAACCCCAAAGGGTATCACGGAATGGCTGACCGCGGGTATGCAGGAGTTGTGCCAATGCCCGTACACGGTCAAGTTCTGGCACAACGACTGGCACAATCGTGGTGGTATCTTCTGCCTGGGCGAGTTCGTCCTGTATTGCAAGATTGACCTTTACTTGTACGATGTTCATCGTTTGTTCCGTTCTGACTCCCAAGTCGTGAGGATCAAGGTTTGATGCTCGCGAATTAAACGTTCGATTTCGTTCAGTTCATGTCGACGGTAGCCTCGATTCCAAGCCAAAGTGATGGGCTGCACCCAAAACTTTGCTTCATTATGAGCGTTACGTACGTGAATATGTACAGGTTCGCTGAGATCAAACATGACAAAAAAGAAGGCATAGCCTTTTTGACGAAAGATGACGGGCACGTGTCTACCTGCTAAAAATGATATTGGCTTGAACCAGAAAGCAATTTTATCACACTCGAATTCATCTTGCTATTTCTGCGAGAAGACGCAAATTCGGAGACGCAAATTCGGAGAGCCCGGTTAAAACCGGCTGCTGACAGCGAGAAGTGCCCGCAGGCACTGGACATCCGTTTATTTCCCAGTCGCTGCGGCGACTTCTCGCTGTTAGGGACGGGATTAATCCCGTTTGATGATGGCAACGGACATGTAAATGTAACGTGCAAAGCCCGGTTAAAACCGGCTGCGGACAGAGAGAAGTGCCCGCAGGCACTAAACATCCGTTTGTTTCCTAGTCGCTGCGGCGACTTCTCGCTGTTAGGGGCGGGATTAATCCCGTTTGATATTGGCAACGGACATGTAAAGCTAGTATTTTTTGTGATCCATTGACACGAAGGAAAGGAGCTTTTATGGCATATTGGCGACTCTGTTATCACTTTGTTTGGACGACGAAAGAGCGGCGTCCCTACATCACAGAGGAGTTGGAAAAGCCGCTATATCGGTGGTTGTACAGTGAAGCGAAAAAATTCTACTGTCCTTACTTTTACATTGGTGGTGTTATCGATCATGTTCATGTGGCGACCGCAGTACGCCCCAGCATCGCCCCGGCTGATTTCATGAAGCAATTGAAAGGCAGTTCTTCCTGGTTCATCACCCAGGAATTTCGTAGACCTTTTGAATGGCAAAACGGGTACGGTGTCTTTAGCATTTCAGAACGGGATATGGATTCAGTGAAAGCGTATGTCCTCAATCAAAAAATACACCACCGTGAACATTCATTGATACAGGAGTTAGAGGAGACTCATGAATGGAATGTAGGGCCAGAAGTGATCGAGCAGACAGATGACTATGCAATCACATAACCCAACGAGAAGGGTCGATAGTAAGCCCGATTGAAATCGGCGGCTGACACGTAAAGCCCGGTTAAAACCGGTTGCTGACAACGAGAAGTGCCCTCAGGCACTGGACATCCATTTGTTTCCCAGTCGCTGCGGCGACTTCTCGCTGTCAGGGACGGGATTGATCCCGTTTGATATTGACGAATTTCACGGAAAATCAAAACTCCCCATCCACAAGGGGAGCATTTGTGCGAGGATAAAGATAGTGAAGATTGGAGTTGCAAGGCGAGGGACAAGACGATGAAAATCCGTACATTATCGGTTTATTCGAAACTCACAAATCAAGTGCCACCTGAGTTACAGGCGAAATTACCAGCGGGATGGCAACTATCACAGCATCAAGTGGATACATATCTGGCTCTTACGGCAACAGACGGGCCTGACGTGATCTTCAACACCGCAATGACCGGAGACGGGAAGAGCCTAGCGGGACAGCTCCCGGCATTGGTAAAGGGTTGGGAACATTCAATTTTTGCGACATACCCAACGAATGAGCTAATCCACGACCAGGAACGCCAAGTGCAGTCTACCTGGGCGCAATGGAATCAGCCCATATCACCACGATTGCTAGATAGTAATCAATTGGACCGGGTATTTGAGATGGGCGATTACATGCAACGAGGCGAAGCGCTGCAAAGTGTGCTGCAAAATACTGAACTATTGCTAACCAATCCCGACATCTTCCATTACATCATGCAATTCTTTTACCGGCGCAAGGGGAAAACAGGTGATGCGCCGGACAAGATCATCGGCGAGCTTGTTCGCCAACAACAATTCACATTTGACGAGTTTCATATCTTTGAAACACCTCAAATCGTGAGCGTCCTCAACGCGATGTTGCTAATTCATGCCATGCAAGGGCATTGGAAATCGCGCTTCTTATTTCAATCTGCTACGCCAAAACCGCTGATGGAGACCTACTTATCACGCTCAGGCTTACGTCATATCATTATTACGGGTGAATATCTGCACACTCGGCATACTCCTGATCCAAACTGCTGGCGTCAAATATTGCAAGGCAGCGACATCCACTTTAGTGCACAGAGTATTGATGAATGGATAACCGAACATCTTGAAGATACACTTCTCTCCTTTTTCCAGAAAAATCATCCTGGAGCAAAAGGAGCGGTGATCGTAAACAGTGTCGCCCAGGCAAAACGGCTCTATCTACGCTTAAAAGATGTACTAGAACCCTATGGAATAACGGTCGGTGAAAATACCGGTCTAACTAGCCGGACACAACGCACGGCATCGTATGACTGTGATCTTCTGATCGGCACCAGCACAGTGGATATTGGAGTGGATTTTCAGATCAATTTCTTACTCTTTGAGAGTCGAGACGCTGGCTCCTTCTTACAACGTTTAGGACGCATGGGGCGACACAAAGGATATATACGGGACGGCCGCTATATTTCTTTTGATGATCACTTTGAAGCTCACGCGTTGCTACCCCGTTGGACACTTGAGCGACTCTTTCAAGGCGATAGCAGCACGCCGTCACTTTTGCAGGAAGGCATGGAAACAGATCGGCAAACCCTCATCAATGCGATCAACGAAGCCTTTCCACAGGTGGCCGATTTTGCACGGTACGTCCAACGGTGGGGTGGACTGCAATCGGCACAAGTGCTTCGAGAATTGCGCAATCCGCTGATCAGAGGCACATATGATGCGCTCAGTAAAAAATTGATGAAGCAATACAATGATACATTCCAGATCAACGTCGGATACTTTGCTAGAAGGGCAAAGGAACTAGAGGACGACAAACAACAGCGTGTCTTGTTAGACGAAGCGATTGCCTTTCGTGGCGGCAGCTATTTTACGTGCGGAATTCTGGATGACCAAGAGACGGGTGTCGATCAGGTGAAGCACTATAACTTGCTGTCGCTCATTGCCAACGCAGAGCTAGACCCGTTGAACGCAAGCGACTTCTGGACAACCGTTGATAAGGTTGGCATGGAGCGTAAAGCCATCGAGCGGCACAAACCCGTTGCCTACTTTCGTTTACGAGGATTTCGAGAAGAGCGAACTCGCTATTGGGTGATGATCAACGATGATTTAGCGGGCTGGGGTGCTGATCGCTTTGGCGTTGCCCATGCTATGCAAGGATTCACAATTGAGAGTGAGTTTGCCCATGAAATCCCAGGACTCAATGACATCAACCGGGCACTGGAAGGGGTGCGCCTACCTGCCCTGATTTGTGCAGGAAATGGACCGTTCGATCTCAAACGCAAGTTACGTCTCCCGCTGTTGTTCCCGCTCTATGAACTTCGCAGTCGTGATGGGGTGAGCGGTTCGGTTGCCTTTGGGCGGGAAGCGTTGTTGTTAGAGGTTGCGATGCAGTATCGCGGCATTCAATGTGGCGGTGGTGCAATATTTTTGTAACAGGTTAAAAAGATCCCACGAGTGGGTTTTCTCATTACATCGCTTGCACTCTGAATAGTATTTCAATCCCTTAGTTGGGTTTAATCACAAGCAAGCGACACGTAAATGATATCAAAAAGGAGAAAGGGCGGCAAGTTTCAAAAAAGGCTTGACAGCGCGAATACTTCTTGCTATACTCGCTGCATGGCAAAAGAAAAATCGTTACTATACAGAGAGCATATATCAAATCAAACTGTTAGTGATTTGATATCGGCCTGGACACAACAGCTAGCGACATATCATCAAGATACAATCCTAGTTAAGTATCTACATTCTAGCATGGAATCTGAACTTTCACTAAAGGGCGAAATTCTATGGAATGAATATGAAGCTCTTCTTAAGATTCACCAGCTCATTACCAAGAAATTACTTCAATGTGATTCATTAACAGAGTATGACTTTCTCGACGAACTAAGAATCAGCTTAGACATTCGACTTACTGCCATAAGTAGCGAGTTCGATCTTGTCAACAATGAAGATTAGTAAGTAACAAGGGGTTTATTCAAATGATTCCAATTAGTGCAACACAGGATGCTGAACTATCTGAAATCGATGAGATCGATGCGACCATCGGCGATGTAGAAGAAGAACCACATGATCCGATAGCACCCATTACGCTAGCGGCGGAGCCGCTGTTTAGCAGCCTGTTGCGCAGCGCAGTCGATCGCTTGTGGCCAGGTGACGCAGTTATGCATGATTTCGTCACGCTGATAGCCCCAAAACTGTCCAATGAGTTAGGGGAGCAACCCGCCAAGGGTGGCGATTTTTTCCTTATGAAGCTGGCAGAGGCAGGCGAGGGTAATGATAATGAACGCGTCTTTGACTATCAAGACGATCAATCAATGCGCGCTCACTTGATCAATGGTTTGTTTCCAGTCTTACATGTTGCCAAAACACTGAAAAACTGGGGCGCGCCACAAATGCGCAGCTACGATGATAGGGTGCGTCGCCTCTTTATTGCTGGTTATATACTCCATGACTGGTTAAAACTAGATGGTGTTGATGAGGAACTGGCGCGTCATGGGCTGCAACATGATCGTGTCAATGCTGTACTGCATTTGCCAATCGTCGAAACAATTTTTCACCAGTGGTGTCAACGATTGGGGTTAGATCAATTCCTGGCAGCGCTGGGCGATCTAGAAGAATTGTTGCAAGACCTTATTTACATCGCCTGTAATACACAGATCAAGTGGGGGACGCTGCGCAATCTGGCAGCACTACCCAAACTACGAACCCATCCTCGACAACTGGCGCTTGCCGAAAATCTTAGCCGATTAGCAGATTACCTGGCTTATTTAGGACGTAATTCGCGCCAGGTCGTTGCACACCTGGGTATTCATCGCCAAATCAGCATGTTGAGTGATCAAAGCGCCGAGCTTTTCTATCATCATATCGCCGAAGTACGCGGTGTACTCACCAACCTGATTCAAAACGCAGCACTGGCTGAACTACAAAGCAACGATTGCGTTCCGTTGCTTTTTGCGCCGACTGGAGTCGTCTATCTAACTCGCAAAACCACAACGCCAACCCTTGACTTAGCACAGTTAGCGGACGCCGTTGTCGCCGAAGTCAAGAAAGTGGCAGGACAGCGTTTGCAATTGAGCCTGACGGGCTTTGGACGTGACGGCAAAGGCATCAAACATGCCGATTATTATGACCTCTTCTTTGACAAGCTGGAGATGCTGGTGATTGCCTTGAATGCCAGTTCAAAGTTGATCCACGAAGGCAAAAAGCCTTCGGCGGGGAAACGCTTTGACAAGATGGCAAAGGGTCAATGGCTAGACCCCGATGTTGATCTGGCATTGCCGGATGATGTGCGGGTGGATCAGATGGCGGAATGGTGCTATATCGCAGAGCGAATTGCTCGTGATCTGCCGGGCGGCAAAGGTGCAGCAAGAATTTTGATTGAGGCAATGGGGCTAGAGGAACTTTATGCCACATTTTTAGAGGTGCCACGCGATGCGCGAGCAGGTGGCGTTGGCTACCATTGGTATTTTGCGGCGGGCAACTTTCTAAAACGAAATCCTGGCCGCGATCCTGAACAGTGGCAGGAAGAGATGCGAGGGTTGGCACGGCAACTGATTGCTTTTCTAACAGAAGAGAAGAATAAGAGTGAACAGGCCACTGCGTCTATCGATGATGGCTTTGCCGACCTGCGTCAATATGTGCAGCAAGTTGTCACGATCGGGGCTGCAAAGAGCGAGGCAACTGCTACGCTAACTCGCCAGTCACTCTTTGGTTTGGAGCTAGAACGATATAGCACTGCCAAAAAGCGCGGCCCCAATGCAATGTGTTCGCTTTGTTCATCCCCGTATACCGTCGACAAACAACAGGAGTCGGCAATTCTCTTTGCGCCGCAAGTGTACAGCAACAAGTTGACCTTGCATGGCTCAACTGCCATTCGTAACATCTGCTCAGTCTGTGGATTAGAGACCATGCTGCGCCAACTGTTGATGAATCGCACCAATTCAACGGGTGGGCGTTTCGAAGGGCGCAATCTTCGCTATCTTTACTTTTATCCCACCTATTTCTTTACCCCAGAAACGTTGGCAATGTTTCAGTCTGCCTACATTCGGCTGCGGCGAGTCAGTTTTACAGAGTTACGCAAGCAGTTGGTGGACGAAAGCGGCGAAGTACCCGCTGTCCAGTTTGACGCAAAAACCTGGCAACGGCTGGAACCAGTGATGCTAACGCCAAGGCAAGAGGTAAATCCGGAAGAAGATCGTTATCTGCGTCTACATTTTGCAGACAACATGCCGATCACCTTCTTTTTCATGGGTGTACCGCCACCAGGACGTGACAGCAAAGATGCTGAAGCCTGGGTGCATCCTGCATTTCTGGCACTGTTGCTGCCACTTTGTGTGGACGTTAAGGTAATTGCCAGTGAGTCAACCATGCCTCTGATGAACGAAGCAAATGAGTTACATGAAACAGTATTCCTGGATGGCGCACACGCTGCCATTGGCTATATTACAGGTCAGGAGCGAATCAATGTGGATCACGTATTAAGTACGCTGAATCGGTTGGCAACGGCCTATTTGATCCATATGGATGGCAATAGCAGCACAGGAGCAGGCGGTTATGATTACCGTTGGCAGGATTTGCCAGCATTGGCACGTAGCTTGAATGAATCGTCGCTTTTTGCGTTTCATTATCTTAAGAAATGGCAACGCAAAGCAGGGGCCGATGGCATTCCAGAAGCGAAAGCGGCTTTGTATCTTCAACTTTATCATATTTTAGACCCGAAAGGAGATGACATGACAAGAGCAGAAGCATTAACAACCAAGTATCGGCAATTTTATCGCACGCGCAGTTTTAAGACTCACGCTGTGGTGCGACCCTTGAGCATTGCTGCCGAAGCGTTATTAAATGCCGATAAGAATTTCTGGAACGAACCCGAGGCACTGGTTCAAGTGGTGCATGGTCGTCTTTATACCCGTATTCGCCAGTTGTTTCGCGAAAAGCTGGCATATCCACCGCAAGGAAGTTCAGTTGAAGAACAAGATGCGGCAATGGCAGACTTTGCTTGTTACTTTGTCGAAGAAGTATATGGCAAGGCGTTCCGTCATGATTTGGCAGCATTGAGTGGCAAGCAACTGAACCTGATCAAGAACGCTTGCGAAGTTCTGTACCGAGTGGCTGAATCTCAATATTGGCGAGAACGAAAAGCCGCCGGTGTTATCGAAGATGAGGAGCCAATCGACGATGTGTTGGATGACTAATCTCAGATACGGCAAACAACGATTGAGTCCAAAGTGCCGACAGAAATGTCAGGTTCGCAGGGATGCTCAATCATTTTTATCATAATCAACGATTTCAACTTGATAAATACTTTCTCAAACCACTAGGAGAACCTCTAAATGTCTACTTTGAACGAAAGCTGGTTTCCCGCGCAAGTACCACCCAAACCATCGGGCCACTATGCCCACATCATTATGTTGCGAGTCACCGAAAGCTATCCGCTCTTCCAAACCGATGGCGAGCTAAATACAGCACGTGTCAAGGCAGGTTTGACAAACTCTGATGTCATCACTCGGTTGACCATGTTCAAACGCAAGCAAACTACGCCAGAACGCTTGGTTGGACGCGAACTGTTACGGCGTTATGGCTTTATCAGTCCCGAGTCGGTCGATGGCGGCGAGAAGCGTGGTGAAGATGCTGCGGGTCTACCTTTCGATGAATACAATGTGAAGTTTTGCCAATGGACACCCGATGCAATTGCCTATGGCTATGCCATTGGTGACAGTGGCTCAGAACGTAGTAAAGTTTTGAGCGATACATGCTACTCTGTGACACCCTACGACGACAGCCATGAAGCTTTTACGCTTAATGCACCCTATGAAAGTGGCAGCATGAGCCAGCGTGGGCAGGTTGCCAGCCGCATTAACGAGCAGGATCATGTAATTCCACAAACCATCTTCCCGGCTGTGCTCACACTGCGTGATCTGACTTTGCCACTCTTTCGCTATGTCTTGAATAATGTTCTGCGTACAAAGCGCTATGGCGCACAGACAACGCGCACGGGGCGTATTGAAAACCAGATCGTTGCCATTGCACTCACAGACGGTGAAATCTTTAGCAATCTCAAGTTTACCCAGAGCTTGTATGACGCGCTGAAAAATGACAATGCAATTACTCCGCCGGATCCCATTGACCCGACCAAGGCGATGGCACTTACAAATGACCTTATAGCGCCCCTGATCAAGAGCGATGGTGTTGCCGTGAATCAATTACTGGTGGGCGACGCCCTTAAAGGCGTGATCCAGGCACTGATGAACGAAACGACGCAGGAGGCAGGCACAAAGGGATTACTACAGGCAGCTTTCAACTCCAGCCAAGCCTATCACGACGCATGGTTGGCAAAAGCAAAAGCCAAGAAGTAGGGAGGAGCGATGCATATCACAACCTGTCAGCTCACATTGCATGAAAATCTTTTTTATGCAACGCGTGAAATCGGACGGCTCTATGAAACGGGACGTTATTTGCACAACTACGGCTTGACCTATGCGCTTGAGTTTGCAATTGCACCTTACTTTAATAACAATGCATTGCCACGTTATGCCGAAGAGCTGGGCGCACTTAACTTGGATACCATCTATGTTACGCCAGCTAGACCACTGGCTGTGGAATTTGAGTTAAACACCTTCAAATATGCGGACAATCGCTATCGGGTAAAAATGGAGCTTGGCAGTCGCAACACGCCTAGCTTTGGTCGGGCAAAAGAGTTGGCAACCGGTAGCACATTTCAGTTTGCAATATTGAGTACAAAGCCACTAGTAAGGCTTCCAGGATGGATTCGTTTGGGTAAGTGGATGAGCAAGGCGGAACTGACCTCTAAAGGAACGGAGTGTGCAGAGCAAAAGCATGGCTACTTCACGAGTGATTTCCCACTAAATCCACTTGACCTGCCAAGTGATACACGACTACTAACCTATGATCTGATATCAATGCCACCGGTCAGTCTGGTCGATCAGGCACGGTTACACGGTGCATATTACTTATTTGGTGACAAAAGATGTATACCAGCCGGTCTTGCCTATCGTTTTTCACTGGCTTAACCAATCAAAATGATGGTCAAAACCGTTTGTTAACAACGAAACGGAATGAAGAAGGGTTCAAACCCTCCTCTAACAACGAGAAGTGCCCTCAGGCACTAGACTCACAACCAAGGACTACCCTATGACCCACTCCCTCCACGCCCTCGTCATCCAAGTTGCTGCATTGGAGGCGGGGGTGTTGCCACAATCGATTGGCGAGATGGCCCATGCGGCCTTTTATGCGGCAGTCGAGAGTGTTGATCCGCAGCTTTCGGCGCAGATGCACAGTGCGCAGGATCGCAGCGCCTTTAGCCTTTCGCCGCTCTATGGCTTCTGGCAGGGCAAACAGGATCGGCGCGTTCACGTGAGCCAGGGGCAGGAAGGTTGGCTGCGCTTGGGTGTGCTGGATAACCAACTCTTCAATGTCTTTATGCAACATCTGCTCAATAGCCCCTTGCCTACGATCCGCCTGGGGGCGATTCCCTTTCTGATCACCCATGTCTATGGCGCACCCGGCAGTCACCCCTGGGTGGACTATACCACGGTGGAGGAGTTACAAGCCATGAACGAGACGCCCCAGCGCTGGCTGCTCAACTTTGAGAGTCCGACTGCCATCCGTTGGGGCGAGGCAGACAATGGCACGCGGCGTGTGTTGCTCTTTCCGCACCCGCGCATGGCGATTGCCGGTCTGCGCACCCGCTGGGATCGCATGACTGGCGAGCAGTGGGGGCGTGACTTTGAGGAGTGGGTGGAGCGCAACATCATCGTCAGTTGGGTCAAGAGTTGGCAGACCGAGAGCTTCACCTTTCAGCGTCAATCCTATGTGGGCGGTCTGGGCGTAGTCGAATATCATCTGCTCGACCCAGGCAATCATGTCAACGCTGTCCACTTTCACCGCCTACTCAAATTGGCGTTCTATGCTGGCATTGGCTACAAAACCACACATGGCTTGGGGCAGGTACGGTTGTTAAGTCACGAGTCAGGAATCACAAGTCATTAGTCATTAGTCATCAGTCATTAGTCATTAGTCGATCCTCTGACGGGTGACTTGTGACTCATGACGAATGACTTCAAGGAACCGTCTATGTCAACTTTTAGTCGATTTGAAGAGATCAAGGCATGGCAATTGGCACGACGATTGACGAAGGAAGTGTATGAGCTTACCAAACGGGATGGTTTCCGCCAGGATGGGGAACTGCGCGGCCAGATACGAGCAGCCTCGGGTTCAGTCATGCATAACATTGCGGAGGGCTTTGACTCAGGCTCGGATGCAGAGTTTGTACGCTTTCTGGGCATCGCCCGTCGTTCCACAGCCGAGGTACGCTCTGAACTTTATGTTGCCATCGATCAAGGCTATATTAGTCCGACCGAGTTCAACACTCTTACCGATCTCGCCCTTCAATGTCGCAATGCCCTCAACGGACTGATTGATTACCTTAAACGGGATGCAAACTCGAAAATCCAAACGCCAAAATCTAAACTCGACCTTAGAAACCTTCGAGATTCCTGACCAAGCTAGAGGGTTTAAACCCTCCCCTAACACTGAAAAGTACCCTCAGGCACTAGACTTTTGACTAATGACTAATGATTCCTGACTTATGACTACCACCGACTCTCTCCCCCTCTCCTATATCAACCAGTTCGACTACTGTGCGCGGCGTTTTTGGTATATCTATGCTCAGGGTGAGATGAAAGAGAATGTGCATGTGCTACGCGGTACCTTGAACCATGAACGGGTGAATACGCCCGGCTATGAGAGTACATCTGAAGGACTGACCCTTTATCGCCGTGTCACGGTGCGCAGCGAACGATTGAACCTGAGCGGCATCTGCGACCTCGTTGAAGAAGATGCCATTGGGAAGCTGACACCGGTTGAATATAAGCAAGGGCAACAAGGCAAATGGGGCAACGACGAAGCACAACTCTGTGCCCAAGCTCTTTGTCTGGAAGAGATGACGGGCAAGCGGATCGACGACGGGGCCATCTTCTATTTTGGCAGTCGCCGCCGCCTACCGGTCACATTCAGCCCCGAATTGCGTCAACACACCGAACATCTCATCCAGCAGATGGCACAGGTAATCGCTTTAGGCGAAATTCCTGCACATACTCACCAACGTCAGCGTTGCAATGGCTGTAGTCTGGTCGATGTCTGTTTGCCAAAGGAAACAGACAAAATGCGGCAATCGTGAACTTCGCAAAACCGTCGGATCAATCCGACTTCTGACAACGAGAAGTCGCTGAGGCGACTGAATTTCCAGTGCCTGAGGGCACTTTTCGTTGTCAGAAATGGGATTGATCCCATTTGTTATATCAATGTCAATCATCGTAATCGATGACCATTCATCGTAATCGATGACCATTCATCGTAATCGATGACCATTGTCGGGTTGAAACCCGCTGCTGACAACGAGAAGTCGCTGAGGCGACTGAATTTCCAGGGCCTGAGGGCACTGCCATTCACTACTACTATGACCACTCTTTACCTAACTGAACCATACAGCGTTGTTACTAAAGATAGCGAAACGCTCACGATAAAGATCCCTGCGAACAAAGAGACAGCTACTCCCGAACGTAAGGTGACTATTCCTCTAATGAAAATAGAGCAGGTGGTCGTAATGGGAGATAGCACCCTCACTACGCCAGCCATGTTGGCATTGCTCGAACAGAATGCTGACATCTGTTTCTGCAACTATTGGGGTCAATTCAAGGGGCGATTGGCCCCGTCGGTGAGTAAGAATGTCTTTGTCCGTTCGGCGCAATTTCGTGTTCACGAAAACTATCGGCAGCGTGTGCAATTGGCCGCTCGGTTTGTGCGCGGCAAGTTGCACAATCAGCGTACCCTGCTCCTGCGCAGCAAGCGCGAGATGGCGGTGGACGATGCGGCCACTGCTGTCAGCGCTGCCTGTGAGACCATCGGCAAGATGATCGGCCAAGTAGAGCGGCTGGAAGTGGAAGAAGAGGGCCCACCCGACCCCGCTCGACCCCAGGCTCAATCGTCTCTAGGTGCGTTGCAGGGCATGGAAGGGGCGGCGGCAGCAGCTTACTTTGGCGTCTTTGGCCATCTGCTGAAATCCAATTTCAGCTTTAACGGTCGCCATCGTCGTCCGCCGCCGGACCCGGTCAATGCACTGCTCAGTTTTGGCTACACGTTGCTCATGAACCATGCCATGAGTGCAGTGCAGATTGTTGGCTTTGATCCTTACATCGGCTATCTGCACAGCGAAGGCTATGGCAAACCCTCGCTGGCCCTTGACTTGATGGAAGAGATGCGCACGCCAATTGTCGATTCAGTGGTACTGACCGTGATCAACAAGCAGATTTTGCAGCCTAAACACTTTGAGGAACAATTTGGCATCTTCCAATTGACCGCAACTGGGCGTAAACTCTTTTTGCAACAATTTGAGCAACGGCTCAACACCGAAATCCAGCATCCAATCTTTGAGTACAAGGCCACCTATCGTCGCTGTCTTGAGTTACAAGCGCGCCTCTTGGCCAAGTTTCTTACTGGTGAAATCCCGATCTACAAACCCTTTCAGGTGCGATAGTAAGTCACAAGTCAGGAGTCAGGAGTCATTCGTCTGTCATCCCAACTTCTGACTCCTGACTTGCGACTTGCAACCTGCAACCTGCAACTTATGTCCGATCATCGAACCAATACACTATATATTATTGCCTATGACATTAGCTCGGACAAGCGGCGCACGAAGGTGCATAAGACGTTGAGCGGTTATGGCAAGTGGACACAATACAGCCTTTTTGAGTGCTTTTTGACAGAGCGTCAATATCTGCAACTGCGTGCTCGTTTGGAGAAACACTTGGTCGACAGTCAAGACTCGGTCCGCTTTTATGCAATGTGTGCTGCCTGTCTAACGCGTGTCGAAACCGTGGGCAGTCCACCCCCCAATGACCCAGAACTCTACCTGGTCTAGCTGCGGAAGATTGAAAATCAGGGCATCAGTCAGTCATCTGCCATCCCGACTTCTGACTTGTAACGGCTGACTTTTGACTCCTGACTTCTGGATCGAGCATCGCAGCAGGCCGCTTGCTTCCCGAGGATGCTCGCAAGGGCAATTACACCCCTGTAGTATGCTTGGCTCGGATCGATTTACGAGGAAAAGGCACTCATTTTTGTGGCAACAGAGCGATTCGGCAACTTCTGCGTATACAGCCATTGCTCCTATGATTGCGCCTTGCCGATAGCTAGCAAGGTGATGCTCGCTAGTGGGAAGAAACTACCAAAATAGTAGCAGAAAAGGGAATTATTTGTGGTAAAATCATATAAATCCTGGCCAAAGTGGGACAAAACATCAAACTTGCGCTATAATTTT
>JAXLWB010000060.1:0-60412 GCA_046328715.1 Caldilineaceae bacterium
CAACAAGCTCTATATGGTCGATTCCGCAGTTCCCTTCCCAATCTTCAGCGCTCCCACCAGCGGCATCACCAGCACGGTGATCATCAGCAGCGCTAATCCTGGCAACTTCGCCACCGGCAACAATGGGATTGCCATCGACGAGGTGCATGGTTACCTCTTCTGGACGCAGCCGTACGGCGATGTGCCAGATAGCCTGAATGCCTACATCATGCGTGCCAACCTCGATGGCAGTGGCTCCCCGCTTCAGATCAAGTCTGTGTTCGCGCAAAAGGGTCTACTCGTGGATGTGGCACAAAGCCATCTCTATTGGATCGGCAGCAACAACTGGATCTTCCGCAGCAACCTCGACGGCAGTGGCCAGATCAACTTCCGCCCACCCACGTCGGTTGACGATGAAATCAAAAATCTGACCCTTGATCCGCTGGCGCGCCAGTTGTATTGGATCGACGTCAAGGGAAAAGGCGTGATGCGCCGCTCGTTGATTAATAATAGCGAAACGGTCTTGGTCAGTGGGTTAAACAATCCCGGCGGACTCGCCCTGCGCTCCGAACGCAACGAACTTTACTATACGGACGGCGACGCCCTCCTACGCGCCAATCTCGACGGCAGCAATCGGGTGCAGATTGCCAGACTCAGCGGCCAGTACAATGGACCGTGGAATCTCGATGCTAACAGCAACTTGGTGGCCAGCATTGGTTTGCCCACATCTAATATGGTGGTAGCCACCGGTTCACCGCTGCTCAACCCCTGCACCCTAGCCGACGGCAATGAGCCAAACAACGACGCTGGCACGGCCACGGCACTGCCGGTTGTCACCCAGACGGTGGCATATGGGGCCATCTGTGGCAGCTTCGGCGATGTGGATTACTACAAGGTCAGCGTGGCCGACCGTAAGACGCTCAGCGTTACCTTGAGCGATCTGCCCGCCAACTACCGGGTGATTGTGCAAAGCCCGGTTGGCGTCAACCAGGCGTTCAGTGACAACGACGGTCTAGCCGAGGAAGCCGTGAGCGTGAGTAACACCAGCGGTGCCACGGTGGATTACATCATCCTCGTGCTGGGTGCTGGCCCAATGAACAACAACCGCTATAAGTTGACGCTGGACCTGGGAGATGTACCGCCGCCCAGCCCAGTTGACTTGCAGTGCGGAGCCGTGGATCTCTATGATGCGCCTGGTGTGGGCAACGGCACGCTGGCAACGGCAACAAGCCTGGCCTTCAACACTGCCTACGCCGCTGCGCTCTGCTACAGCAACGACGTAGACATGTTCGCCTTCAACGGTTTGACTGGTCAGTCGATCAAGATCGACCTTCCCGTGCGCCCGGCAGACTACAATCTCACGCTCTACAGCCCGTCGGGAGCGCAGAGCGCCGTTATCTCGTCGACCACGTCGCCGGCCTACGCTGATTCGATTGTACTCAATACCAGTGGGCGTTACACCGTCGCCGTCTCGTTCCCCAACCTGACGCCGACGACAAACCAGTACCAATTGCTGGTGACAGACGAAAACTGTGTGGCGTCCGATGTCAATGAGCCG
Source organism: Caldilineaceae bacterium (assembly GCA_046328715.1). Classification (GTDB taxonomy): domain Bacteria; phylum Chloroflexota; class Anaerolineae; order Caldilineales; family Caldilineaceae; genus JAXLWB01. The sequence goes on from JAXLWB010000060.1 coordinate 1,538, forward strand.
AACAACACCTCGGTCAGCGCCAAAGCGTTAAGCAATGGCAGCCGCGTGCGCGCCAATCTGTGCAGCAGCACTGATGTCGATCTCTACCGCATCAATGCCGTAATCGGTCAGCAGTTGACCATCAATTACCCGGCCAACACCAGCGGCGCGACCTTGCACATCCTCCGTGCCACCGGCGGTGCGGAGTTGGGAACAGTCACAGCAGGCAGCCAAGGCGTCTTCATCGTTCCTGCCAGCGACGATTACATACTGCGCGCGGAAAACAATGGACTGGCTGGTTCGGCAGTACCCTACCTCTTTGAAGTGTTGGTTAGCGCACCTACGGCAACGCCGAGCGATTCCCCCTACGTTTACTACAGTCGGGTCAGCGACTTGATCCGCACCGACATTGTCAGCGGCACGGTGGAACCGATCCTCCAACCGAACGGCTTTAGCGGTGGGCGAACCATCGCCGCTGACAGCACGCGTGGCAAGCTCTTCATCCTCGATCATCTGAATCGTATCGTGCGGGTGAACCCTGACGGCACTGCACCGCTGGTTGTGGTGGCAAATACCGGCCCTGGCGTGCTCCGCCCCACCGAGTCGCTGGCGGTGGACGAGCGCAGCGGACGCATCTACTGGACGCAGGCCACCAGCGGCGTTGTGGTCGATATCCGTAGTGCCAATCCTGACGGTAGCGATGTACAAACCCTGGTCACCGGCGCAGTGGAGGACCACGGCATCGCCATCGATCCAGTGGGCGGCTACCTCTACTGGGCGCAGACGACGCTCTATAATAACCAGATCCTCGATCACATCCGCCGCGCCAACCTCGATGGTTCCAATGCGCAGACAGTCTACGCTGCGCCGCCAGGACGTCAGATCCGTGATCTTGTGGTAGATCCCTTTGCGCAGACGCTTTACTGGCGCGATCCCACCCAGAATCGGCTGTTACGCACGGCGGCGGACGGCGGCAGTGATGTGGTCACCGTAGCCGAGGTGAGTGACGCACGCGGTTTCGTGGTGCAATCGCTCAGCAACCAACTCTATTTCGTCTCCGACAGCCAGCTTTGGCGCTCCGACCGTAATGGTAACAACGCTGTGGCTCTGGCCCGTCTCGACGGCGAATACAACGGTGTCAGCAACCTCGACGCTGGCGTCTTTTACCCGACGACGATCACACCGCCTGGCTCAAATCTGGCGCTGGCTTATAGCACGCCCTTCGCCCAGCCCTGCACCGCGGTTGACAATCTCGAACCGAATGATACCCTGGCTACGGCAGCCGCAATCTCTGCGGGGACATTGTCTGCGGCACTCTGTTCGCCCAGCCTGACCCAGGACGATCGTGAAGATTACTACAAGATCACAGTGGCCAATGGCAAGCAGATCTCGGTGACGCTCACCAATCTTCCCGCTGACTACAGCCTCGTCCTGCTTGCCAACGATGTGGGTGTGGGCTGGAGCTACCAGGTGGGCAAGGCCGATGAATTTATCACGCACATCAACAACAGTGGTTCGAGCGTGGAGTACATCATCGATGTGCAGCGCTGGATTGCCTTCAGCAGCCGTCTTCCCTACACACTCACGGTGGAGGTAGCTGACGCACCGTCACCGCCGCCGGTTGCGCCCCCCGTTGACGCCTGTGCTGCCTTCGATCCCTACGACCAGCCTGGCGTGTTGGGCAACCAGACGCGCACCAATGCCACGCCGATCAACTTCAACACACCGATCACGGCTGCGCTCTGTTACCAGGGCGACCAGGACTACTATAGCTTCAACGGCGTGGCGGGCCAGAACGTGACCATCAATCTGCCGGTGCGGCCAGCCGATTACTACGTCTCGATCTATGACCCGAACGGTAATTACGTCAACGGCATCTTCCCTGGTTCGTGGTTGGGGTATGGCGGCAGCTTCACTTTGAATCAGTCTGGCGTCTGGTCGGTGGTGGTCTGGTATCCTTCCATACAGCCAACGACCGAACAATATCAGTTAGCACTGAGCGTCAACACCGCCTGTTCCGGCCTAGATCCCTACGAACCGAACAATGACCAGGGCAGCCCGTACACGGTGGTCACGCGTACGCTAACACTACGCGCCATGCTCTGCGAAACCAACGACTGGGATTGGTATAGCTTCCCAGTAAGCGCCGGCGACCACCTGAAGATCAATCTGCGTTCGTTGACACCTGGCATGCGCCTCAACGCCGCAGGGCCTGGCGGCGGTTTCTCCGAAGTCACCGAGAACATTGACGGGATTATCAGTAGCGGAGGTAACTTCGTACTGAGCATCGCACCGCCATTCAACAACACGACCGAGAACCTGCCCTACGAGATCGACGTTCAGATTGACGCACCGCCTGCGCCGACGCCACTGCCCAACAACTGGAGCTGTAGCGTCTACCCGAGCAGTGACATTCCCAAGCACATTGGCGACCTAATGACCTTCGGCACAACGGTCAATGTGCCTGTCAATGGTACAGTGACCCACGTCAGCCTTAAAGATATCACGTTCGTTCACGGTGGGCTGTACGGTCTCTCGTTCGGCCTGGGTGCGCCGGATGGCACGGTGAAGGATCTCTTTGCCTTTGAGGACTACGGCTCCTACAACTGGTGCGGCGGTGACAATTGCCGACTCTCACTTGACGACGCTGCCCAGGTAGGACTAATCCCTCCGCACTTCCCCACCACCGGTGATACGTACCGGCCTACCCGCAACAGCTTCGCAGGGTTCAACGGCAAGGCCAGCAACGGTGCCTGGACTTTCTATATGACCGACAGCAATGAGTCTGGTGGTGGTGATGTGGGTGACACTACTGGAGAGCTCTTCCATTGGAGCCTGGAAGTCTGCGTGGATAACGGCAACCCACCCGGCCCAACGCCGACACCCACTGCTACACCTACTGTCGCACCGCAGCCCGGCGATGGTATACCTGTGGTCACAGCTACAAGCGCACCAATCACTATCACGCCGACGCCGGAAGTCTGTACCGCTAGCGCCGACACTTTCGAAGACGACGATACCTTCGCCACGGCCAAGTCGTTCGACATGGCCACCGGCAGGAGCATCGGCCACAACTTCGACCGCGTCGACGACGTTGACTGGCATGAGATCATCCTCACTGCAGGGTTGAACTATAGATTCAACGTTGTCCCCGTTGACTCACTGCTGAGCGTCGCAATGGCACTCTACCAGGGAGACGGCACAACACTGATCGACATGTCAGGTGGTCAACTGAACTACACGCCTACTACCAGCGGACGTTACTACCTGCGTACGAATTCTATCTCTGGCCTGGGTGCGAATCTCTGCCGCAGCGATTACAGCATTGTAATGGACAGCGCCAACCCCAACGCCGCATCCGTGCCTACACCCATTGGCACTCCCATACCCCCCGGCCACGACGCACCGCCGATTAGCGCGGCTGTCCTCGCCCCGGTAGACAGAACAGCGTTGACGAACACACAACCGATCACGGTGGTGGTGGGGTTGAATACGGAGAACACGATGCAGGCGGCAGCGCTGTTGGTCAATGGAAGCTGGCTGAACAGCTATGTTCCTGGACCGGGTGAGCAGGATGTGACCTGGCCAGTAGCTTGGACCCCGGCTGGTGCTGGCACTTATAGCCTGACGGCGCTGATAACCGACAGTGTTGGCTTGACCGCCACCAGCCCAGCGAATGTGGTCTATGTTGACTTGGCTGGACCCAATGTGACCGTCGTCTCCGAGACCATCACGCTAGCAAAGCTGGCGAGCGATGGCAGCTACCCGCTGCAAGGGACAGCGAGCGACGACAGCCAGGTCGATACGGTCGAAGTGCGGCTGGACGGTGGCGACTGGCAACAGGCAGCGCTCAACGGTGGCAACTGGAGCTTCACCCTGGCTCCGATCTCCCTGGCTAACCCGGATGGCGGCACGCTGGCCATCGAAGCGCGGGCCACTGACAAGGCTGGACGCAGCGCCGATACTGCCGCCAACGTGGTCGTGGATGTGACAGCACCGGAGCTCTTCACGGCCACCACCAGTTTGCTCAGCGGTGCCCTCATCTCACCCTCGCAGGTGGTGACTGAGTTAAACGCACGGATTAGCTGGCCAGCGGTTGCGGGTGCGGTGAGTGTCTATGCTGGTTGGACCGTGTCACCCACGGCAACACTGAACACGCTCACCACTTACGGTGCTGTGGCAGGCAACCACGACCAGGCGCTGCCCGAAGGCAGTGTGCGCTACGCCCATGTGGTGGCAGTCGATGGGGTGGGCAACCAGCGGGAGTACAGCGTCGGTCCCTTCTACTTTGACAGCGCTCAGACCCCCGACGCCATCGCCGACCTCAACCACGAGATTGGCTCGACAGCGGCGGCAAACAGGTCGGGCAGATGAGTACGCCGAACACGGACACAGAAATCCCTTGGTGGCCGATGCCAGCCGCCAGGCTGCGCCAGAGGGTGCCAACCTTGAGCAGCGACGGCGACTCTTTATTCCGCATTCTGGTACGGGCAGTGGCGGCACAACTGACCTCTACAACCCCTATGTCCCAGCCAAAGTGGTGTGTTACCCTTGTTGCCAACTATCTGGTGGCCTCTCGATGGCATCACCCCTGACACTGCCGGCTCACAGCGGGCAGTTGGATAACGTGACCGAAGTGGCTGCCTTGAGCAACGGCATCGCTCAACGATGTTGTGTTGTCCTTTGCCGACTTGGGTATCAGCAACCCAGCAGAACAACCTCGCCCTAGGGCAGTCGACCAAAGATGCGCTCAAACGTCTGGGCGACTCTCCCGGACAAGAATCTGGGGCAGAGCTGGAACCAGTTCATCCAGTTTAGTTCGCTCGGGTCAGGGATTGTGCCGTCGGCTGGGGCATGGGCGGATGCCCAACCTGAGGCGAAAGTGCTCGCCAGTCCGGCAGCGGGTGGTAGGGGCAGGTGATGGCGTTAGCCTGACCGTTGCCGTGCAAAATGCGGGCAGTGCCTCGCCGCCCCAGTTGAGTGTGGAACGGAAGCACTTTTCAGGTGGCGAAATTCGTCAACAACGCCCTGCAGACGGCAAACAACCTGCCGGTTTCGGCACGGTCGAGTTGACCCTGAACGGCACGATTAATGCTGACGGTGCTATCGTGCTGACCCTGGCCGATAGCCACCACCGAGCCTACCAGCTGACCATGCTGGACTACACTGCTATCTCACTCCCGCCGAGCAATGTGACGGTCGCCAGCAGCTACGCTAACCTACAGGCAGCAACACCGCCTACGGCTTTGCCCAGGACGAGTCGTCCATTCGCCGCTTCGACCTGGAAGTCAACGGCACGCTCACCGCTTGTACTCCATTCGGCTTTGCTCATCAATGTTTGTGGATGCGGGCAGCGCCACGGAGGGCAAAGCAGTTTTCAGCCTGCGTGGCAAAGCCACGACAGCCATGGCAACGAAGCCTGGAGGTGACGTAACGGCAGGTCGACAGCACGCCTGACCCTGGGCCCTCTCAGCCAGCCAAACTGCCCTGAGTGATGGACGACTGAGCAATGCCGAACTGGGGTTGACTGGTTCCTTGACCGACACGGTCGCCGCCAACAGTGCCCAGTTGTGCAGTGACGGTAACAATCGTACCGCACAAGCGCCCTGGCCGACGGCAGTTGGGACCCTTCTTCGCCCCCACCTTGGGTGACGGTGTGACCACAACCCTGAGCATCGTCGGCGATGATGTGGCAGGCAACCTCAGCCAGCCGTTGACCAAGACAGTGCTAGTCGATTCGGTTGCGCCCGTCTTTGGGCCCCACCACCATCAACCAGGGTCTTCGACGCCCCGAACGCCGCTGTGCTGCTCAAGGCGGCACAGTGAGCGATGGCGATGTGCGCCGGTGTACAACTTCATGTCGCGCGCCCGGATGGCAGCAGCACGATTGTGCCGAAGCAACGCCTGCACGGCGCAAACCGGACCGGCAGCTTCCTCTTCGACCAGGGTCGGTGTCTACTGGTGGCAGGCCGTGGCGACCGACTTGGCGGGCAATCAGGCGACGCAGGTGTGGTGGGTGAAGCATCGCCCAGTTCAAGGTCATTCCGCCACAGAGTTATCTGCTGACGGTGCGGCAGGTGGTGGTGGTGGTCACACCAAGCCTGAGCAGCTACATCTCGGGAACGGTGGTGCCGATTACAGCGACTGCCAACCTGGCTGGTCGTTTGCCGCCTGGTCGGGGGCTGTGGTGACGACAACCAACCCGACCAGCCTCAAGCTGATGCGACGGCGACTATCACCGCTACCTTCACCCAGAACAGCTACACCGTCACCAGCGCCGCAGTCGGGAATGGCACGATTCAAATCGCACCGCAGCAGAGCAGCTACCGCTACGGGTGATGTGATTACCCTGACCGCCACCGCCGCTACGGGCAGTGCCTTCAGCGTTGAGCAGATTTGGTGAGCAGTAGCAACCCCGTGACGTTGACCGTCACCAGCAACAAGGCCATCACCGCGAAGCCAACTGCAAAGCTACACCCTGACCCTCAACCAGACGGGCATGGCGTGACCGGCACGCCGAGTAACACACCGAGCGGCACCATTTCCCTGCCTACGGCACAGTGGTGACCGTGACTGCCACCGCCACCGCCAACTCGTTCTGCTGGCTGGAGCGTGACCAGTGCGGCGAATCCAGTGACACCTCGACGATGGACAGCCACAAAACGCTGACCGCCACCTTCAGCCGCCTCAGTGACTACACGCTGACTGTGAACATCGTGGGCAACGGGCTGGTGACACCGACCAGCAGCAGTTACCTTTCTGGCACGGTGGTACCGATCACCGCCTTCGCCGCCACGGGCTGGAGCTTCTGACTGGCTGGAGTGGTGACCTGAGTGGCAACAGCAGCCCAACCAGCATCACGCTGAACAGCAACAAAGTGGTTACCGCCACCTTCACGCAGGATGTCGTGGTGCCGTCTGGTGACATCAATGGCGACGCCTCGGTCAATGGGATTGACTTGCAGTTGACGACGGTATGGATTCAGGCTGGTGAGCAACCCAACACCACGCTCTACGCCCTTGAGTGGTGGCAGCGTGCCGACTTGAACCACGACAGCCAGTGGAATGTGCTTGACCTACAGCTGCTGATTAACCTGATCTTCGCTGCCAATGCAGCCTTGGTTGCACCGCAGGACAGACTGGGCACCTACAGAGGCAACACGGTGACGACGGGGTTGGAGACGAGTGGCAGCTTCCTCACTCTTGCTCGACAACAGCGACGCCATCGCCTCCGGTCAGTTGCACTTACCTGCGACGCCTCACTGGGCATCCAAATCACCGGTGTTCAGAGACCGGTTATGAGTGGCTTCACTGCCGTGTGCAGCTTTGCGACGGTGATGCCAATCTGCGCGGCTATCAGGTACTCTTCGATAGTCCCGCACTGCTTGAACATCCCACCTGGCAGTGGTGCGACCACCATCTCCTACACCACACCCCCCAACACCACCGGAAGCACACCCAGCACTTCACCGGTGCCCTACTCGTGACCGCTGCCATTGCCGAGCACGACCCCGGTCGATACTGCTGACGGTCAACTAACGATGCGGGGCATACCCTCTACTGTCAGTCCAGGATAGGCCCGTGGGTCAGTAAGTCAGCATCAGCATGCGAGACAGCAGATCGTTTACCGTCTCACTGTTGCACTGTCCGGATTAAGTTTTTCTGTGAGCCGTTTCACACCTGATCCAGGTGCGAATTCAATCGATCCTAAAGATTGCTAACGATTTGCTGTCGGTAATGAATAGGATAAGACATCAAGTGCAGTCAACACGTAATGAGTAAAATGAATATTGTGAGTGACTCTACAGCAAGCTATAAATCTTATATATTACGCATCTGGCAAGATCATCCACAATCACCTTGGCGTGCAACCGTGCAATCGATTCAGAGCCAAGAAACGACACACTTTGCCAATTTGATTTTTCGCATACTTGGCGACCCAAACTGCACGGTCACAAACTGCCGAATGTTCGCTGAGTATACAAGAAAGTACTTACAAGTGAGCATCAACTGAGCAATTCAAGAGCGTGTCTCTACGCCATTGCAAATGTGTTTCGCTCTAAGCTATTCGTTTTTCGCATGCATCTTTTACAAGTAAGGGAACAAGCGATTTACATGTCGCGCATAGGTAGACGTTGGCTTTGGTTTCGAATGGCGCTACGCAAATCTTCAGCAAAATATATTACGTAGATACGGTAGCCGCAGTCGAGAAAAAGTCGTTATAAGTAGAGAATTATTTTATTTAAGGAATCTTCAGATGAGTAACAAACGGATCTCTAAATTTGGGCGAAAGAGTGATTTGTGTATCCTCCTATTGCTGCTGAGCTTGTTAGTATCTCAGCAATGGTGGGGATCCATCGCAATGGCAGGACGACCGCTGCAAGCCGCCGCCCAAGTGGCGCAAGTCTGGACAACGTCCGTAACAGCAACAATTACGACTTTCCCGCCGATGTCATCGTCAAGACGATTCCTTTGCCCACGGTTGGCAATATCGGTCGTTTTAGCAAAACAGATAGCCTATATCTGGAAGGCAGCAACAGTCCCCGGAAGAGCGCAATCTGCAAATGGCAATGCGGGGCGGCGGCGCTGGAAGCGTGGCCGATCGCCCAATGCCTATCAGGTGCGCAGGATGGTGAGTACCAGACACGGTGGCGATGGCGAATGGCAAACAAGCCGCGAACGCAGTCGCCTTGCAATCACGAAGGCGACTTTCAGCCTTTCTCGATATGGCGAAGAATGCAACGAAGACAGCCCCCTCCTACCTCGCCCAGTACCTTGTATGGAGGGACTGTCACGGGAGAGGAGTCTGTCTCGGGACAACAAGCAGCGCGCTCGAAACTGTCCCCTCCCTGGGATAGCGGCTAGGTGGGGCAAGCGTCTCACACACTTTACTTTCGACCTCGACAGCCAGGCTTATGCGCAAAAGCTTGCGCGTATTACCCAGCAACAGTTGGTGCGCAGTGGTGAAAGCCATCTGTCGGTGCAGTGTCCAAATTCCCGACCACTTGGCCAGATGACGGGAACAGGAAGAACTGGGACGACGAGCGTTATCTGCCCGTACGCCAAAAAGATCTTCCTCGCCATGCCACCCGCCCCCGGCTCCGACAATCGCTCGGAAACAACGATGGAGATCTTCTTCACCAATTACCAAATCGCCCCGCCACTGTTGGCTTCTGTGCCCTGGTTACAATCCCTACACTCTCTCGATTGCACGCCGAAACCGCCGAAAGCTTCGACAGCGGCGATCAATTTTAGCGCAATCGCCTTCGCAAATTGCCGCATCCTGGCAGCCCTGATCCGTCCTGAATCGCCAACTGCAACGGTGATTACACTGGTCGTGGTAGTCTGTATCGTGATTACGCCCACGTTGCAGGCGTGCGCCAGGCAAAGGCGCTGGATCGCTACAGCGAGCGGCAATCTGTGCGACAAAACAGGAAAAGTCACGCTCGTTCGAGCGAACTGTCAGATGCACGCAAGGCGAAGATGGCAGCCGAACCCTATCAGCCCCAAGCCGCAGTCGCCAGTGTGCCAGCGTCGCCGGTTGCCGCCCTGTCAGCCACAACGGATTCGGATGGCGACGGTTTGAATGATGCGTTGGAAGGGTTAAATGGCACCGACCCTTACAGTGTTGATTCTGATTCGGATATGGTTTCCGACAAAGACGAGATAGAAGGTTTCACTTATGCAGGTAAGAAATGGTATGGCAACCCACTTCTGATTGACACCAATCAGGATGGCATCTTTGATGGTCTTGAATGGAATCCAATCGCTCCCGATACGGATAGCGATGGTACACCCGATCTTTACGATTATGACGATGATAACGATGGTGTGCCCGACGAAGTTGACATCTCGCGCCTGGTTGGCGTCAAGTCGAGCAATGGTGTCACCGTCACCTTTAGTGAAGCGAATCCCTTGCAATTGACCGTGGATGGCTTGAATGCCAACAGCTATACCTTTGTCGATCTTCAGTTGCGCCCTACGAATCCCGACCACCTGTGGTACGCCTTCAATGTGCTCAACTGGCCTAAAGATCAAAAGGGTAATGCCCAGGATTGGGATAACTTTACCTTCTACGATTACTGTATTGCCACAGGTGGCAGCAACTGTAACATGCAGACCGAAGGCAATGGCGACCTGAAGTTGGTGCCGATGCTCGAAGTTGTCATGCCGGATTTGAGCAACCTGCCACGCCGTACCGATGGCACGCTTGACCAGGACTATCTCACCCGTTATGGCATCGCTGTACAACCAGGCGGCGATGGAAGCTGGCTTGTCTACGTGCCGTTGACGTTGGTGCAAGACCCCGTCACCGAGAATAAAGTTGCCTTCCGTGCAACGCTTGTTTACCAGGCTGCGGGAACCTGGAAACCACAGCAGGCGCGCCTGGTGTGGACGATCAACATGCTCAATGAACAATATGAAGATGCCAAGGTTGCTCAGCAAACGCTCAAGCAGAATGGTGGAAAAGGCAATAACAAAATCGAGATCCTGCATACTTACTATGACGATTTCCAGTTGACCGGCTTCAACGTGCGCGAAGATCGGGGCGTAGATATGGCGATTGTCTACGAAGACCCACTGGTCGATCCTGCACTCAATGACAACGATGCACTTTTCATGATGACCGTGGGTCTGGATCGAAGCTACTTCACCAATCGCGATTGCGATCTCGTGAACAATTCCGGTCAATGTGTTCGCAATGGACAACGCGACATCACGATCGACACCATTGTCCAACGCTGGAATCGCACCACCAACAGCGGCATCACCGACGAGCAACGCTGGGGCATTGGCAACTACCTGCGCGTCGAACGCCGCGCCTATGCCACCCAGGATGAAGCAACGATGATTAGTAGCAGCGAACATGCGCTGCCAATTCTCAATAACACCTTTAAAAATACCCAGGTCAAAGCGCCGGCCCTGCTCTTTGTCCAGGAATCACGCCTGCGCACGCTCAATGCCGATGGTGGCACCGCTACCTCAGAATTTGCCTGGAGTGGCAATCAGGTGAAGCTGAATTTCAGTGGACAAACGGTCACGGCCGTGGGCAACTACCGGCTGGCTCCCTACCACCAGATTGCCAGCGCGACAGGGTGGGAGCCTTATTCTGCTGCTGCTTATGCCGATGAGATGATCAAGCAGTATGGCTCAGAAGGTGAGGGGGCCAAACCCAACGCGACCAAGGAAGAGATTTTACTTGCCGATGCCAAGGCTTCCTATGCAAGCCTCAATATTGTCCTAAATATGAAAGGGCAAAGTAGCGTTTTGAGCACCGACGCGGCCAAAGGCAACTACCCAAACAATAACCCAGCATTCGTGCTAAACGCCGCCAATATCTTCAACTTCAATGTGAGTGACAAGGAATTGCGCTCATTCTATGCGGCAGGGTTGAATGCAGTGGGTGGTGCTATATTCTGGTTAGCGATTGCCTCACCTGGAGCCGTCGATGATTCTGGAAAGGTGATTCGTCCACCAACCTTATCGGATGAAGTCCTTGCGCGTATGTTTGGCATCACGAAGGAAATCGTGAACGTTCCAGAAGACATGCGTTTCGTTGGGCTCGACGAGGACGGAGTTCGGATTGAGGAGGATGCAAATTTAGGTAGAAGAAATCAAGAAGACTTTAGGACGCAGCTAGAATTTGACGCGAAAAAAGCGAATATCCGCAAAGGAATGGTCATTGGCAATGCGCTATTGATGATGGCAGGCATTGGCGGCATCTTTGCCCTCAGTACGAAGAGCAAAGGGGCACAGACCGCGGGCGAAGCCATTATCGCTGCTGTAGGTGCCATTTCCGCTGTATACGAAGCAACCATCACGGTTGGTAGTATGGTAAGCAAAGTCTCTTCACTGAATAACGTTACGCGCGCACAAGTTGTGGTTAAGTTTTTGTTCGGGCTCAATGACCTTATTACCAAGGCGTCTGCAGTGGGTTTAGCGATCGGCATCGTTGTCACTTGGGTGCTCTTCTTTCTTGCCTGGGCGACGGGCGGTTTGGCGCCAGGGAGCATTGCGTTTAACTCATTAGTGTCTGGCGCAGTCGCAGCAACGCTCGTGGTGGTTGTCACCTTTATTCTTTCGCTGTCAGTGGTTGGTGCAATTGTGCTGGCGATCATCGCTGTCTTTGATCTCTTTGCCTTGATTGCATGTAAGGCGGGCGCAAAGAAAGCCTGTGACATTGGCATTACTGCAGCCCTCACCCAAGTGATCACCGACTGGATCTATACGGGCGAGGTGATGATCGATACTTCTGGGAAACCGCCGATCTCCACCATCAAGGAGATGCAGATGCGGCTGACCAACCCTAAACGTGGGCTGGTGGCTGGCAATGGTGTGCAATTCGAGATGAAACTCGAAACCATGGTTCGTCATGCTGCACCCAAAGCGGGCGTGGTTTATCATTACGGCAGTTTCTTTACCGATAAGGATATTCGCTCGACCAGCGTCATCTATGCGCTGGGACCGCAGCCGCAAAAGCTAAAAACAACGCTGAATCAGACACAATGGAGTGCTTGGGGTGTCTATGACTTTGTGGAAGCCGATGTACCTTCGCCCGGTGTTGGTTGGCTGGTGCCATTACGAAAAAGCAAAAATCTCTGGCTTGCTACCCGTGACGACACCGTGGTTTCACCCGTCTACCCTTTTTCACAACCCCAGATCAATCAAACTTTCCCGCTTAGCCTGAGCATTGGCATGGCACTGCCTACCTATGACTGTTGGTTTTCCGTCTGCTCACATAAATCTGTACAGTCAGTTACCAGCGAGAACCTGGGCAAAAACTTCATACTCGATATTCTTCCGGCGACAATTGACGACTTTGTCAAGTGGAAAGATTTGGGCTTTCAAATCGATCGTGACGGGGATGGTTTGACTAATGTCGTGGTTGGCAGTAATACCAGCGCGCTTGACCCGGATGACACGAAATGGGATACCGACGGCGATGGGCTTCCCGATGGTGTTGAGGTGCGCGATGGGCTTGACCCGCGTGTCGCCACTACAGACATTGACAATGATGGTCTCTCTGACAGCGATGAGCTTCGCTATGGTACAAGCCCCCGTCGAGCTGATAGTGACGGTGATGGCATTAATGATGGGGAAGAGATCAAACAATATACGGTGACGATCAACGGTGTGACTAGCCTGACCGCGAGCAACCCCCGTATGCGTGATACCGATTTGGACGGCATGAGTGATGGCGTTGAGCGCCGACTGAATGCCTTCAACCCTGTGCGTTATCCCTTCCATCCACAGAGCTTTAATAATCCGCCGGTGCGCATCTACAACAGCATTGATGATTATGATCGCGTCCTCGCTGTCGGTGCCAGTACAACTGTCACCACCACGGTTATGAACGGCACCGCTTTAGTGGACGGTTTACTCGCCTCCGGTGTCTTTAGCCTCACCCTGCCGGGACAGCTAAGTGGTGGTTCGCAAGCTCGTTTCTTCAATCTATTACCTGAAGCCAGCAAGTCGATTGTCGTCAACACCACGGCCGGCGCGGCCAATGGCACTTTTATCATCAACTCCGCCGCTGCTGCCGATGTGGTTCCGATTGGCGTCACACCTAGCGGAGCACCCGATGACATCATTTTTGATAAGCCGATTCCTGTTACCATCGACAGCGATCCGCCGAATGTGCCTGCACTCACCGCTGGTTCGTTTGTCCAGCCTGGCTACAGCGTGATCATCGGCGGCACTGCCAGCGACCCCACCTCTTACATCTCGAAAGTGGAAGTGAGTGCCAATGGCAACCCATTTACCAGTGCCACTGGTACCCGTTTGTGGGCATTCCCAGTCGATATTCCTACGATTTCCAGTGGTGCAGTCCCCGTCACTGTGCGTGCGCTTGATGCAGTCAACAACAGCAGCAACGCCAATTTCAACCTGACCATCGACGGCGTTTCGCCCGTGTTGACAGTGAATCTGGCCCCTGGTAGTTCCCATCAGGTGCGCCGCAACGCCGCAGGCGACTGGACGCTCCATTTGGACGGCACCGCCAGCGACGCATTGGCTGGCATCGACACCTTGACCGTGCAGATTGGCGACAGCTCCAATGCCGTGATCACACGTACTGCCATTGCAAGCAACGGGAACTGGACGCTTGATTATGCCTTTGATGACCTCAACTTCAACGCCGATCCGCGTCCGACGGGCAACTTCACCGTCACCGTCTCGGTGCGTGACGGTTCCTTGCCCAATGGCAATGAGGTGACACAGGAAATTCCGATTGTCATCGACATGACCCCGCCCACCGTTGATCTGCTCTCGCACCGCGACGAGGAACAGATCAGCGATGGCGCAGTCTTCACCGGAACTGTACAGGATGCTAATTCGCCAGTGCAGCGGGTAGAGGTAGCCTTTGTCTCGGCCAGCACTGTGCTTTCCACGGGTGTCACGCTGCTGCGTCTGCCCTTCAACGATCTGCCCCAAACGGTGATCTTTAAAAACACGGCCGCAGCACAGACGCGCATCTATTGTTTGGATGATTGCCCAACCAGCGGCGTCGACGGTGCCGATGGCACGGCTGTCAGCTTTGCCAACAACAACCTGCTCCGTTCCTTCGACGCGGTTGACCTGCCCGAAAGCGACTTCACCACTGCGCTCTGGTTCAAGACGACCTGTGCCAACTGCGGTCTGATGAGCATGACGCAGGGGGTCTATCCCGCAATCACACAGCGCGACCGTGAACTCTATCTGGATGCAGGCAAGGTCTGTTCGTCGCTTCTGATCGGCAGCAACCGTGAAACCCGTTGTAGCGATACCAACACCTATGCCGACGGTCAGTGGCATCAGGTTGTCCACACACTGGGTGCAAATGGCAACGCCCTTTACGTAGATGGCACATTGGCCGTGCGCAGCACAACCACATCCTCCAGCTTTACCACACAGGATGGCGTACTCATCGGTTATGCCCCGTCGGCTGGCAGCCCATTCCTGACCGGCGCGCTTGATGATCTGGTGATCTACGAAGGTGCCCTCTCTGCGCCAGCCGCCGCCGCGCTCTATCGCCAATGGCAACCGGTCAGCTTTAACAATGGGCAGTGGAGCTTTACCGTGCCCGCAGGCTTGGAAGGAACGTACCAGATCGACATGCGCGCCGCCGATGCCGCCGGTAATTATGGCGATGACCGCAGCCAGTGGGCGCAATTCCGTGGTTCCATCGATACCAAATTCCCCACCATCGACTTTAGCGTCGCCTACGCCGGTTCGGGTGCCGCCGCCCAGACCACCTATTCGGTCACCGTGCGCGATGAAAATCTGACCACGGTCGATTACAGCGGCGCCTGCCAACTCGGCGACGCCCAGTTGCGCTACAATCTCGACCCCGTCCGCTTGGCCTATGCCGGTCCCAGCGACCAGTTGATGGGCATCGATGCCACCTGTGTGCGCCCTGGCTTCCAGAGCAGTTCACTGGCACAAAGCGCCTGTGATGAATTTGGTCACTGTGGCGCAGTGCTGGCCCCGCAGACGGTGGCATACATCGGCACCCACTACAACCGCCTGGAACCCTATGGCAAATTGCCCAACGCCATCGAACGCACGGTGATCAGTGACCCCCTGAAGCGCGAGCAGATCATCCAACGCCCCGGACAACTTGTCACCGATATTGCCATCGATCAGGCCCGCGGTAAACTCTACTGGAGCGAAATTCAGGAAGGTCAATATGCCCAGCCCGGTCAAATCTGGCGCGCCAACCTCGACGGATCGGGCATGGAGTTGCTGGTCAACTCGCAACAACTAACCGCGCTTTCGGCTCCCGAAGCGCTGCAGATCGCACTCGACACGGTCGGCAACAAACTCTACTGGACACAAGAATATCAACTCTGGTGGGCCAATCTGGATGGCACACAGCGCGCCGCCATCTACGAAATCCCGGCAGACACTGGCTTTCTTGACGGTGGGCGCGCCTTCCAACAGATCGGCGATGTGGCGATCGACCGTGCCAACGATACACTCTATCTTTCCGAACGCCGACCCCGTTGGGCAGGACAGACCTTCAATGGGCTGTTCAATCATTCGTTGATTGTGCGCACCAAACTCAACGGTACCAATCCCAGCTTTGTGGCGGGTGCTGGCGCAGGCTGTACCTATGCCAACTTTTATAGCAACCTCGGTCGTGGTCAGGGCGCTGGCACACAGCCAACCCTTTGTGTGCAACAAAAGGGCGGTATGGATGTCGAGTCGCTCTTTGTCGATAACAGCGTGCTCTACTATTCGGCCTTTGATGAAGGCTATGCCACCTCTGGCGTCTACCGCATGGCAAGTGGCAACGCACCAACCTTGATCGCACCCGTGGCGCTTGTCGGCGAATTTGATCGGCAAACCGGCGCTACCAATCTCAACGGACGACGCAGCGCCCCACTGCCCCATCTCTACGTCGCACCGGGATCCAGTGCGGTTTACATGATGCTTGCTGAGCTGATTGTGCGCGGCGAGCCGGGTGGCAGCTTCACCCAATTTAGCACCTTCGACCAGATCGTGCCTGGCTCGTTTGGCAGCTTCGCCACTCGCGGGCGCAGTTTACTCACGGCAATGGCGGTGATCCAGACCAACCAGAATGTCCAAAACCGCCTGCAAACGCAGCCCGACCTGGCGATTTCACTCTTCTCGCCCGATGTGGTGCTGGTGGACGGGCAGAGCGGACGCTATGAAGTACGCGTGAAAAACAACAGCGCACTCAATGTTGGCTCCACTACCGTCAGCTTGACCTTACCCGACGGTGCCACCTATACCACTGCCAGCGGAGCGCTTTGTAATGCCAGTGGGCAAGTGGTCACCTGTAACCTTACCCAGCTTACTGCCCAAGCGGAACAAGGCCTCACCATCAACTTCTCGCTTGCCACAACTACGTTGCGCCAATTGAGTGCCAGCGCACAAGTCAGCTTTGCTGGAACCGATGCCAACCCTGCAGACAACAGCGCCAGCCATAGCAACATCACTGCTGCACCAGCGCTCACCGCCTTACCCGGCACCCCCTATCTCTATGCTGGCGATGACGAAGGTCTGTTGCGCATCCCACTTGCGGGCAATGATCACAGCCCTGAACTGTTGAGCATGGATAATGGTGGCATCTATGGCGCACGCGCCATTGCCGCTGATACCGTGCGCAACAAGTTGATTGTCAACAACGCCTACAATGGTGATCTCGCCACTGTCAACCCCAATGGCACGGGCTACACCGTGATCGCCACGTCGCCAGGTGGCTCGCCCAACTTCACGCGGCGTATGGCAGTGGTGGTGGACGAAGTGGAAGGGCGTGTCTATTGGAATCAGATCACGAGCAACTATCTCACCACTATCAAGAGTGCCAAGCTGGATGGCAGTGATGTCAGGACCCACGTTGCTAACATCTTGAACCAGGATGGTCTTGTCCTCGATACGCTGCGGCGCAAGCTGCTTTGGGTGGCAACCGACACCAGGCAGGCGCAGAATATCATCTACCGCAGCAACCTGGACGGCAGCGGCATCGAAGTTGTCTACATCGCACCATTGGGTCGCCAGATGCGATATCTGAGCATCAACCCCTATACCCAGAAGCTCTACTGGATCGACCCCGACTACAACGGTGGCTCGCTCTTCTGGGCAGACAGCGACGGTGGGCGGTTGGCTCTGTTGCAGGAAAATCTGGGCGGAGATGTGCGCGGGTTGGTCGTGCGTCCGCAAGAAAACGCGCTCTACTTTACGTCTGGTTCTAGGCTCGTACGCACCACACTGGATGGTCTCAACCCGGTTGAGTTGGCCGATCTGAGCAACTCGCTCTACAACAAACTGGATAACTTGCGAACAGCGAGCTTCCTCTATCGATTTATCAACACACCCAAGTCCAACCTAACCTATGCCTTCGCGTCTGCCTTCCCGACGCCACCCTGTACGCTGGCGGATGGCAACGAGCCCAATAACGATCCGAGCCAAGCGACGGCGGTGGGCCTGGGCAGCTTTAGCGCATCGCTCTGCACCACTCTGCGCACCCAGCCCGCCGACAAAGATGTTTACAGCGTCACCGTGCCCATCGGCAAACAGGTGACGGTGACTCTACAATCGCCTGCTGCTCGCGATCTCGACATTGCGCTACAGGCTGGCGACTTCGCAGTAGATGTCAGCCAGGAAGCCAACCCGGCGTTGGATGTGGTGACCGTTGCCAATTATGATGGCGCAGTCTCGACCTACAACTTTACTGTCTTTGACAGCTATCGCAACAGCGTTAGCAACACCGTGGTGCTGGCCAATTCAGTGCCTATCTACACTGTCAACGTGACGATCGGCGATGCGCCAGCACAAAGTGTCTTCAGCGACACCCAATGTGCGGCAGTCGATAGCCACGATGCGCCGGGTGCGGCGGGCAATGGCAGCCAAGCCAACGCCACAGGGTTGACCCTTGGAGAGCCGATCACGGGTGCGCTCTGCTATCAGTTTGACCAAGACTTCTATAAGTTCACCGGTGCGACTGGTCAGATCCTCAGCGTCGATCTGCCCGTGCGCCCCGCCGACTACTCGGTCTATGTGTATCGACCGAATGGCACGCTTTTCAACGGCTACAGCGCCAACGGAGCTTATCCATTTGGCTCCTCCTTCACCCTCGATGCCAGTGGCGAATGGGCGGTGGCGGTGGCTGGACCCGGCTTGCCCGCCTCGTTGGCGCAATATCAACTGCTGGTGACAGACAGCACCTGTGGCGTCAACGACAGCTACGAGCCAAACAATGTGGCGGGTCAGGCTGCCAGCATCAACGGTCAGTCGCGTGTCTTTGCCACACTCTGCTCCGGCACCGACCAGGATCACTATCAATTCAGCGCCAGCGCCGGGCAGAAGTTGACCATTAACTACCCCGCGCTTGTTTCCAATCCCAACGAAGGGGCAACACTGCTGCTACAAAATGCCGCGGGCGCAACCCTCGGTCAGGTGACGCCGGGCACGCAGGGCAACTTCACCCTGGCAGATGCTGGTACCTATCGTCTCTTCGCCGCCAAGGGTGATCTCAGCGGCAGTGATGTGCCCTACATGTTCCAATGGCTGCTTGATGCGCCCACTGCGCCCGTTGCCGACACGCAGTACGTCTACTATGCTGATTCGTTGCGCCTGGCGCGTGTCGCACTGAGCGACGACCACACCGTCGAGCCGCTGCACATCGACAACAGCGGCGTCAGTGGTCAAGCGCTGGCGGCGTCAGCGGTGTTGGGCAAGCTCTACATGGTGGAGGCCAGTTCGCAATCGTTGATCAGCGTGGACTTCGACGGTCGCAACCGCACGGTGATCATCCCCAACGCCAACCCGGATGGGGTCAATGTGCTCAACATCGCCGTGGCGGTGGATGAACTGGGGGGACGCATCTACTGGCTGCAGCCTAAGGGAGCAGCCGCCAGCACGGCAGTTGACCTGATGAGTGCCAACCTCAGTGGTGGCGATCAACAGACGTTGATCACAGGCGCCATCTTCAATCAGCGTGGTTTGTGGATCGACTCGGTCAAGGGGTTGATCTATTGGGTCAGTGACGAGGCGATCCACCGCAGCAAGCTGGATGGCAGCGATGCCCAACTGGTGCGGGCAGCCATTGTTGGTCAACAAGTGCGCGACTTGGCGCTGGATCCCTTGGCCCAACAACTCTACTGGCTCGACCCGGCGCAGGGCAAACTCTATCGGGCCAAAAGCGATGGCAGTAGCGCCAGCGCGCTGTTGAGCAGCTTAAACAGCAATGCACGCGGCCTCGCCGTCCGCTCCTTTACCAACGAACTTTACTATAGCAGCGGCGACATTCTGTGGCGCGCCACCCTCGATGGCAGCAGCACCGTCAGTGTGACCACCCTCGGCGGCGTCTATCAGGGTCCGTACAATCTCAACCCGAACAGTTTCCTCTACGAAACGATTGGCACGCCCCAATCAAACATCGTGTTGGGTCAAGGTACGCCGATTCTCAGCCCGTGTGCGCTGGCAGATACAAACGAGCCCAACAACTCGGAAGTCGCTGCCAAAACGCTGACGGTTGTCACCGAGACGGTGGTCGCCGGTGCCATCTGTAAGACGGCGCTGAACCTGCCCGCCGACCAGGATTACTTCAGCGTGACCGTCGCCAGTGGCAAAGTGCTGACCGTCAGCCTGAGCCAACTGCCCGCCGACTATCGACTGATCATCCGCCACCCGGCTGGTTATAACCTTGCCTTTAGCGACAACGCTGGTCTGGCCGATGAGCTTGGCGTGGTCAGCAACAGTAGCGGGGCAGATGTGACCTACAGCGTGATCGTCTTCAACGGCTATCCGACCCAAAACACGGATCAATACAAACTGACGTTGACGCTGGACGATCTGCCGCCGCCACCCAACCCGAACGACCAGCAGTGTGGCGCCGTAGATAGCTACGATGCGCCAGGTGTGGGCAATGGCACGCTGGCAACTGCCACCGATCTCAGCTTCGACACACCACTGGCCGCCGCCCTCTGCTATGTTGACGATGTCGATATGTACGCATTCGACGGCTTGGCTGGTCAGACCGTGACCATTGACCTGCCCACCCGACCGCAGGATTATAACCTGACGCTCTATGCGCCGAATGGCACAGCGACAGCCGTGATCTCTGCCACCACGTCGCCGGCTTATGGCGGATCAATTCAGTTGGCAGCCAGCGGTCGCTACACACTGGCAGTCGAGCAGCCAAATCTCACGCCGACCACCGACCAGTACCAACTGATCGTGACCGACGAGAATTGTGTTGCCAGCGATGCCTACGAAGCCAACAACGATGCCGCCCACGCCAGCACGCTCAGCAATGGCGCTCGGGTGCACGCCAGCCTGTGCAGCAGCAGCGATGTCGATCTCTATCAGGTCAATGCCAGCGCCGGGCAGCAATTGCTTCTCAACTATCCAAACAATGCCAGCGGTGCGGCACTGCTTGTCTCGAACAGCAGCGGACAGATTGGCACGGTAGCGGCTGGAACACAAAGCAAGTTCACGATTGGTGCTGCCGGTACCTACACCCTGAGCGTGAGCAACAATAGCCTGAGTAGCCGCAATGTAGGCTATCGCTTCCAGATGTTGCTCGGCGCGCCGACTCAACCACCCGTTGGCTCGCCCTATATCTACTACAGCCGGGTCAGCGACCTGATCCGCGCCGATGTGCTGAGTGGCACAGTCGAGCC
Organism: Caldilineaceae bacterium; assembly: GCA_046328715.1. Classification (GTDB taxonomy): domain Bacteria; phylum Chloroflexota; class Anaerolineae; order Caldilineales; family Caldilineaceae; genus JAXLWB01. The sequence goes on from JAXLWB010000060.1 coordinate 22,647, forward strand.
GATCCTTACCTCTGGGACAGTGGCAGGTGGGAGCGCTCTCGCCGCCGATAGCGTGCGCGGCAAACTCTACATCCTGACCCTTGATCGCAAAATCGACCGTGTGGACTTCGATGGTAGAAACCGCACAACCGTGGTCGCCAACGTCAACCCCAACACGGTGTTGCGCCCCACTGAATCGGTGGCGGTGGACGAGTTGAGCGGTCGCATCTACTGGACGGAGTCGCTCTTTGGCGTGGTCACGCGCATTCTTAGCGCCAATGGCGATGGCAGCGATGTCCAGGAGATCGTTCCCCAGGTGGTCTACGATCATGGCATCGCAATCGATTCGGTGACTGGTTTGCTCTACTGGGCGGCGACCGACACCTTCCGTGGTGTGGATGTGATCCGCCGCAGCAACCTCAACGGCAGCGATGTGCAGACTGTCTACGCTGCGCAAGCCGGTCGCCAGATCCGTGAACTGGCGCTTGATCCCTTTGCCCAGAAGCTTTACTGGCGCGATCCATCGCAGAATCGACTGTTGTGGATCGACGCCGAAGGTGGCAGCGAGGCAGCAGTGCTGCGCAATGTAGGGAGTGTGGCCCGTGGTTTTGTGGTGCGCGCACTGCAGAACGAACTCTACTATAGCGATGGCAACACACTTTATCGGGCGACGTTGGATGGCAGTAACGCCCGGCCAATCGCCCAGTTGAGCGGTGCCTACAACGGTGTCAGCAATCTCGACGCCAATGTCTTCTACCCGACGATCATCACGCCACCAGGCTCGCAACCAAGCGACTCGAATCTGGTGCTTGGCTACAGTCAGCCCTTTGCCCAGCCTTGTAGCGCAGTCGATGGCTACGAACCCAACGACAGCGTCGCCACGGCGGCGGCTATCGGCGTGGGTCGCGTCCAGGCCGCCCTCTGCACCCGAGATCTCGACCATCTTGACATGCAGGACTTCTATTCGACCACCGTGCCAGCCGGTCAGCAGATCAGTGTGACGCTGAGCCAATTACCACAGAACTACGGTGTGGCACTCTACGCAGGCAATCAGTGGGTCGCATCGAACTATCAGTTTGGATTGATGGACAAGACGGCAGCGCATGTCAACAGCAGCAGCCCAACTGTCTACACTATCCTGGTCGAACGCTTTGGCGATACAACCAGCAGCAGCGTTCCCTACAGCCTGACCGTGGCAATCGGCGCGCCGCCACCCCCACCGCCACTACCGCCGCCACCACCCGATAGCTGCGCACCGTTTGATGCGTATGATCAACCTGGTCTGGCTGGCAACTGGAACCGCAGCCAGGCGACCTCGATCAGCTTCAATATACCGATCACCGCCGCGCTCTGCTACCAGGGTGACGTGGACTATTACAGTTTCAACGGAGTCGTCGGCCAGAACGTGACCATCAATCTGCCCACGCGGCCGGCGGATTACTACGTCTCGATCTATGACCCGAACGGCAACTATGTCAATGGCATCTTCCCTGGCTCCTGGTTGAACTATGGCGGCAACTTCACGCTCAACATGGCAGGGCGCTGGACCGTGGCGGTCTGGTATCCGAATCTACAGCCGACAACCAGCCAATACCAACTGCTGCTGAGTGTCAACACAGCCTGTTCCGGGCTGGATCCCTACGAGCCAAACAACGAGTATTATGCACCACGCCAAATCCTCACGCGCACGGTAACACTGCGCACCATGTTGTGCGAGTCGGGGGACTTTGATTGGTACAGCTTCCCGCTGAGCGTTGGCGACCATATCTATGTCACCCCGCGCACATTGGTTCCGGGGATGCGCCTGAGTGTCCAGGCCCCCGGCTCCGGTTTCGGCGAGATCAATGGGCCGATTGATATGATTGCCAGCAGCAGTGGCGACTTCCTGCTTGGAATTGCGCCGCCACAGGGCAACACAACCGAGAACCTGCCCTATACAATTGATGTTCAGATTGACGCACCGCCTGCGCCGACGCCGCTTCCCAACAACTGGAGCTGTAGCATCTACCCGAGCAGTGACATTCCCAAGCACATCGACGATTTGGCGACATTGGGTTCAACGGTCAATGTACCGGTCAATGGCACCGTGACTCATGTTGGCATCAAAGACATCACCTTCAAGCATGGTGCGTTGTGGAATCTCTCGTTCGGTCTGGGCGCACCGGATGGTACGCAGGTCGATCTCTTCCACTTCGACGACTATGGCTTCTACGTCTGGTGTGGTGGACCGAACTGTCAACTGTCGATTGATGATGGTGCTATCAAAGGTCTGGCCCCACCCCAGTTCCCGAATAATGGTGGCACCTTCCGCCCCAGCCGTAACAGCTTTGCGCCATTCAACGGCAAAGCGAGCAATGGCACATGGACCTTGTTGGTCAGTGATGATTTCCTTCCTGCCCCTGGTGACACCGACTCTGGTGACACAACGGGCGATCTCTATGGCTGGAGTTTGGAAGTTTGTGTGGACAATGGCAACCCGCCCACTCCACCACCGACACCCACCGCCACACAGACACCGGAACCACAGCCGACCAACGGCACGCCGATTGCCACCAGCAGCGAAACGCCAGCCACGCCGACACCGGCTCCGACACTCTGTCCGGTGACAAGTGACGAGTATGAGGATGACGACAGTGCGAGCGCGGCTGTGCTGCTCGACATGACGAACTTGAGCAGCGGCGTGCGCACCTTCGATTCGATCAGCGATTCCGACTGGATGACCTTTACCGCAACCGCCAATCTACGATACGACTTTGTGGTCAACCGCATGAGCAGCGACAATGGTGTGACGCTCTCGCTGTACGATGTCGATGGCGCAACACACCTGGCGTCAGGAAACAATAGCGTCTTCTTCACGGCGAGCGCTGATGGCATCTACTATCTGCGTGCCAAGTCCGATGCTGGCATCACTCTGCCCTGCGATACACGCTATAGCATCGGTCTTACAGTGAGCAACCCCAACGCCACGCCTGTGCCAACCGCAGAAGGAACCCCGCTGCCGCCAGGGCACGACGCACCGTTGCGTAGCGCAGCGGTGATCACTCCGGCAGATGGCGTTGTGCTGAGTAGTACCCAAACGATCAGCGTTGTGATCGGCTTGAATGCCGAAGCGGGCGTCCAAAGCGCCGAATTCCTGGTCAATGGCGCAACAGTGGACAACTTCAGCGCCGCACCAAACAGCAAAAATGCAAGCTGGACAACCTCGTGGACACCAGCTCAGGCAGGTAGCTACCAACTGAGTGCGGTGGTCAAGGACAGCGTCAACGTCACCGCCAGCAGCCAGATCAACACGATCTATGTCGATCTGGCAAACCCAAGCGTAACGATCACCGCCGAGACGATCTCACTGGCGAAGCTGGCAAGCGATGGCAGCTATCTGCTCAAGGGTACCACCAGCGATGACAGCCAGATCGAGTCGGTCGAAGTGCGACTCGATGGTGGCAACTGGCAACTGGCGTTGCTCAATGGTAACACCTGGTCGTTTGCACTCTCGCCTGCCAGCGCTGCCAACATTGACGGTGGTACACTGGCAATCGAAGCACGGGCGACTGACAAAGCCGGTCGCAGCACCAGCGCCAGTGAAAACGTGACCGTGGACATCACGCCTCCCGATCCATTTTTGGTGACAACGACCTTGCTCAACGGCACGGTGATCTCTGCCTCCGAAGTGATCAGCAATCTGAGCGCACGGATCAACTGGGCAGCCGTTAACGGCGCAACCAGCATCTACGCTGGCTGGACATTCTCGTCCACCGCCGCACTGGCAGATCTGACCAGCTATGGTGCAGGCGCAGGCAATCACGACCAGACTATGCCTGAAGCCAGTTCCATGTATGCCCATGTGATCGCAGTGGACAATCAAGGTAACCAGCGCGTCACTGTCGCCGGTCCCTTCTACTTCGATGGTGCCCAAACACCTGACCTGATCGCCGATCTGAACATCGACAATTGGGTCGATAGCAGTGGCAAACAGGTAGGCCAGATGGTGTCAGCACGGGGTGTGCAGAAGCTCTTTGCTGGCTGGGATGCAAACAGTCTACGCCTACGCTGGCAAGGTGCTAGCGCAGGCGCTGGTGATGAACTCTATCTCTATCTGGGCACAGGCGGCGGCTTGAGCGATCTCTTCAACCCGAACGGCTCTAACCAAAGCGGCGTATTGCCCTTTGCCGCCAGCTACATGGTGCGGCTGGCGGAGGGCATCACACCCACGCTTTACAGCGCCAGCGGCGGCTGGAGTGTGCTCAAGGAGATCACAGCAATTACCAATGGTGATCATACTGACGTGTTGCTCTCCTTCGCCGATCTCGGCATTGCCAACCCAACTGCCACATCGCTCAAAGTGTTGGGCGTAGCGGCAACAGTCAACCCGCTGGGTGTGTGGGCAACCCTGCCCGACCAAAACTTGGGGCGAACGTGGACACAATATGTCGAATTCGCCTCGCTGGGCAGCGGCATCGTGCCTGCCAGCGGCGTGTGGGACGACACACTACTCGAAGTAGTGGTGATCGCCAATCCGGCATCCGGTCAACTGGTGGGTGTGGGCGACACAGTAAGTTTGACAGTGCAGGCGGTCAATGTCGGCAGCGCCCCCTTGCCCAACCTAAGTGTGAATGGCACAACCAGTGGCGGTGTCAGCCTGAGCAATAGCCCGCAAGTGGCAAGCAATATCGTCACTTCTGGTACGGTGGCACTGACACTCAACGGTATGATCAACGGCGACGGCGAGATTGCGCTGAAGTTGGCAGACAGTTATCACCGACCCTATGTACTGCAAACCCTGAGTTACCAAGTCGATGTAACACCGCCCATCAGCGTGACAGTGGTTGTCACTTCGGTCAAGCCGAGCCTCAACACCGTCTTTGGCACAGCCGAGGATGAGTCGGGGATTGCCAGCTTCGACCTCGAAGTGAATGGCACGCTCTATCCCTGTGTGGCAGCGAGTGGTGGCTTTGCCTGTGAATGGGACGCTGGCAATGCCGCCGAGAACAGCACTTTCAGCCTACGGGGACGTGCGACCGACGCACACGGCAATGTCGGCTGGAGCGGCACGGTTGTGGCAACGGTCGATGCCACTCTGCCAACCCTGATACTTTCACCGGCAAGCGTGATTGCACTGAGCGATGGTCGTATCAACAATGCGGAACGAACACTGACCGGTTTGTTGACCGACAACGTCGCAGCCAATTTCGCCAGTTTGTGTGTCGATGAGGCAGCAAATAACTGCTCAAGTGAAAGCGTGCAACCTGACAGCAGTTGGACACTCTTTGCCCCAGAAGCAGGCGATGGCGTGACAAGCACACTCACCTTTGTCGGTTATGATCTGGCAGGAAACGCCAGCCAAGCGACCACGGCAACCGTGATCATCGATTCGGTTGCGCCGCAGTTTGGGGCGACAACGATCAACCAGAGTGTTTATATTTCGCGCAATGTCACGCTCTTTGGCTATGGTACTGTGAGCGATGGCGATGGCGTGGCTAGTGTCCAATCGATGGTGGTGCGCCCGGATGGCAGTAGCACGATTGTGCCAGCAACGCTCAATGGCGCAAACTGGACCGGCAGCTTCCTCTTCGACCAGGTGGGCATCTATCAGATCGTGGTAGTTGCGACTGATCTGGCTGGCAATAAGCGTGTTGCGGTGATTGGCGAAATCGATGCGTTGTATGCCGACATTCCAGCGGAAAATGTGGTGCTGACGGTGCGTGTGGTGGGCAGTGGTGTGGTCACACCAAGCCTGAGCAGCTACATCTCGGGAACGGTGGTGCCGATTACAGCGACTGCCAACCCTGGCTGGTCGTTTGCCGCCTGGTCGGGGGCTGTGGTCACCACAACCAACCCGACCAGCCTCAAGCTGGATGCGGACAAGACTATCACCGCCACCTTCACCCAGAACAGCTACACCGTCACCAGCGCCGCAGTCGGGAATGGCACGATTCAAATCGCACCGCAGCAGAGCAGCTACCGCTACGGCGATGTGATTACCCTGACCGCCACCGCCGCTACGGGCAGTGCCTTCAGCGGTTGGAGCGGTGATTTGGTGAGCAGCAGCAACCCCGTGACGTTGACCGTCACCAGCAACAAGGCCATCACCGGCAGCTTTGCACTGCAAAGCTACACCCTGACCCTCAACCAGACGGGCACGGGCACTGGCACGCTGAGCAACACACCGAGCGGCACCAGCTTCGCCTACGGCACAGTGGTGACCGTGACCGCCAACTCCAACTCCAACTCGTTCTTTGCTGGCTGGAGTGGCGCCGTGACCAGCAGCAGCAACCCAGTGACACTGACGATGGACAGCCACAAAACGCTGACCGCCACCTTCAGCCGCCTCAGTGACTACACGCTGACTGTGAACATCGTGGGCAACGGGTTGGTGACACCGACCACGCAGTACTACCTTTCTGGCACGGTGGTACCGATCACCGCCACCGCCGCCACGGGCTGGAGCTTCACTGGTTGGAGTGGTGACCTGAGTGGTAATGCTAGCCCGACCAGCATCACGCTGAACAGCAACAAAGTGGTTACCGCCACCTTCACGCAGGATGTCGTGGTGCCATCTGGTGACATCAATGGCGACGCCTCGGTCAATGTGATTGACTTGCAGTTGACGATTAACATGATTCAGGCTGGCAGCCAACCCAACACCACGCTCTACGCCCTTGAGTGGTGGCAGCGTGCCGACTTGAACCACGACAGCCAGTGGAATGTGCTTGACCTACAGATGTTGATTAACCTGATCTTCGCTGCCAATGCAGCCTTGGTTGCACCGCAGGACAGACTGGGCACCCAAGGAGTGGGCAACACGGTGACGACGGGGTTGGAGACGAGTGGCAGCTTCTCACTCTTGCTGGACAACAGTGACGCGATTGCCTCCGGTCAGTTGCACTTTACCTATGACGCCTCACTGGGCATCCAGATCACCGGTGTTCAGGTGACCGAGCGCATGAGTGGCTTCACTGCCGTGGGCAGTGGCTTTGCGACGGGTGATGCCAACCTGCGCGGCTATCAGGTACTCTTCTACAACCTGGACCGCTTGAACATCCCACCTGGCAGTGGTGCGATTCTCACCATCTCCTACACCACACCCCCCAACACTACTGGAAGCACACCCGTGCACTTCATAGACGCAGTACTTGCTACCTCTTTAGCGGCGCTGCTCACAACCACGCCGGTCGATGGCTCGCTGACCATCGATGCGCCAGCAGCAGGGCATACCCTCTACTTGCCCGTGGTCCAAAAGTAAGTACAGAACAGCAGAGCAGCGAATCAGCAGTGCAGAAGGAGAAAGCGATAGTAATTGATTTACTATCGCTTTCTCCTTCTGCACTGCTAACTTGCCTGTGATCCGTTTTGCTTGATCTGTGGGCCGAATCAATCTACCCTAAAGATTGCTAATGATTTGCTAATGATGCTGCGTATAATAAAAGCAGTATGCATTGATTAATACGAAAAGAGTAAGTAAATTAACAATATGAGCGACTGTACAGTAATCTATAAATCGTTTATATTACGATTTTGGCAAGACAATCCACAATCCCCTTGGCGCGCAACCGTAAAAGCGATTCAGAGCCAAGAAACGACGCACTTTGCCAATTTGGATGCTCTTTTCGCCTACTTGGCGACACAGACAGCATGGTCACAAATTGCTGATAGCTTGCCAGGCGTCAAGGAAACCAACTGAAAGTAACAATCGACTTAGGCGATTTCAAAACAAAAAGCATTCTAAGCCAATGGCTTGAGCCATTGTGACACACTGTGGAAACAAGCGATTCGTTTTTTGTAAGGATATTTTACCGGCAAGGGAAAAGCGATTTCGTGTGTTACAAGTAAGTAGATGTTGAAGGTAGGAATCGAACTGTGCGCTGTACGTCTTTGGGAAAAATATATCCTAGCTACGATAGCCGCAATCGAGAAAAAGTCGTTATGTAGAGCTGTTCTTGTTTAAGGAAACTTCAGATGAGCAATAAACGGACTTCCAAATTTGGCCGAAAGAGTGTGATTTGCGCGTTCATATTGTTGCTGGGCTTGTTGGTCTCTCAGCAATGGTGGGGAGCCATTGCACTGGCAACCGGTGCAGGACGTCCGCTGCAAGCCGCCGCGCAGGTGGCGCAAGTCTGGGAGAAAGTCCGTAACAGCCAACAATATGACTTCTCTGCCGATGTTACAGTCAAGACGATTCCCCTAGCTACGGCTAGCAATATCGGTCGTTTTAGCAAGACCGACAGCCTCTATCTGGAGGGCACCAACAACCTGCGTAAGCAAAATCTGCAAATGGCACTTTGGGGCGGCGGTGTCAGCGTGGCAGATCGTGCCAATGCCTACCAAGTACGCGTGCAGGATGGCAACTACCAGACGCGTGTGGGCGATGGTGAATGGCAGGCAAGCCGCGAGAATGCAGTCGCCTTTGCCCCCGAAGGCAACTTTCTGGCATTCCTCGACATGGCAAAGAATGTAAAACTGACCAGTCAGCCAGCGCCAACCAGCACAGAAGGCAAAACAGGCTCATTGAATGATAATCTAACCGCCTATGCTTTCGACCTCGACAGCCAAGCCTACGCCCAAAAGCTTACCAGCATTACCCAGCAACAGTTAGTGCGCAGCGGCGAATTGCCCATCGGTGCGGCGATCCAGGTTCCTGATCACTTGGCAAAGATGAGCGGCACAGGCGAACTGTGGGTCGATGAACGTGGCCTGCCCGTGCGCCAGAAGATTTTCCTCTCGATGCCGCCTGCTCCAGGTTCGGACAATCGCTCCGAGACAGAGATGGACATCTACTTCAGCAATTATCAGCTCGCACCGCCATTGTTGGCGTCTGCTCCCTGGCTACAACCCTTGCTCAAACCGATTGCCGAAATCAGACCATCGGAAGCTTCAACAATGGCGATCAATTTTAGCTTGATCGCATTGGCATTTCTCGCATTGGCTGCCCTGATCCGCCCCAATCGCACAGTGCAAACAGTCGTGACGCTGGTCGTCGTGTTCTGTATTGTGATCACCCCCACGTTGCAGGCACAAGCTAGTTCAATCGCAATTGATCGCTTTACCGCGCAACAGGATGACCAAGCTGCAACCGAACGGCAAGGAGCAGCCGAGCAAAAAATATCGGAGAGTCAACGGGTTGCAGTCGCAGCCGCACCCTATGCCCCACCCGAAGCTGCGCTTAATCTGATGGCGGAAGCCCCTGCCCTCCAATCGACGACCCTCGACTCTGATGGTGATGGCCTGACCGATGCGCAGGAAAATTTGCTTGGCACCAATCCACATGCCAGCGACACCGACCTCGATACTATCCCTGATAATGTCGAAGTCACCGGCTTCAATTATGCTGGCAAACAGTGGTATGGCAACCCCCTGCTCCCAGATAGTAATCAAGATGGAGCGATTGATACACAAGAATGGAATCCAAGCGCACCCGATAGCGATGGTGATGGCTCGCCCGATCTTTACGACTTTGATGACGACGGCGATGGCGTGCCGGATGCACTCGACATCTCGCGCTTGGTGGGCAGCAAAGCCAACGACAATAGCGCGATCACCTTTACCAAAGATCTGCCAATGCAACTGAACATCGGCGGATTGCAAGCCAACAGCTATGCCTTTGTTGATCTGCAACTGCGCCCTACCGATGCCAATCACTTGTGGTATGCTTTTAATGTCCTCAACTGGCCCAAAGATCAAAAGGGCAACATGCAGGATTGGGATGGCAAAACCTTTTTTGATGTTTGTAAATCAGCGGGTGGCAGCAACTGCAATATGTCCCCCGATGCTAATGGCGATATCAAAGTGGTGCCGATGCTCGAAGTAACCATCCCCGATCTCAGTAGTTTGCCGCGCAACCCAAATGGTTCGCTCAACAGCCAACTGCTGGAGAAGTACAATATTTCCGTGCAGCCAGCGGGCAACGGCAGTTACTACCTTTATGTTCCACTCAACTTGGTCGAAGACAACCTCACAGGGCAGAAAGTGGCATTCCAGGCACAGATCGTCTTGCAGCCGGGCGCAACCGTGCCTACGCTGCCGACGCGCTTGGTCTGGTCAATTCATGTGTTGCAAGAAGAGTTTGCCAACGAAAAGGATTTTCAGAACGCTGCGCCTGCCAGTCTCAACCGCAGCACGATTTTGCACGCCTACTACGATGACTTCCAACTGACTGGGTTGAATGTGCGTGAAGATCACGGCGTAGAAATGGCGATCATTTACGAAGATCCGGCCAGCGATCCCGATGTGACAGAAGACGATGTCTTGCTACAGATGATGAATGGGCTGGACAATAGCTACATGATCAACCGCGACTGCGACCTCAGCGACAACGCTGGCAACTGTGTCGGCAACGGCCAGCGCGACATCACCATTGCCACCCTCAAACAACGCTGGGATCGCGACAGCAACAGCGGCATCACCGATAGTCAGCGTTGGGGCATCCCTGCTAATCGCCTACGCGTGGAGACGTACAGCTTTGCTCACGCCGACGAGGCGACAATCATGGCTGGCAGTCAGTATGCTCCGGCGATCCTCAACAGCCGTTTTAGCAACACGGCAGCAACCAAACCTTCGCTACTCTTTGTGCGCGAATCTCGCTTCCGCGCTAGCAACATCGATGTGCGTGCGGGTGGCAGCGACAGCGTCAACTGGGTCGGGCGCAACGTGCAGCTCAACTTGAGCGCCGTGCCCGAAATGATCACTGGCAACTACACGCTCGCCCCCTATCGTTACGACAGCGGTAGTAATAGCTGGACACGCCAAACCTCGCAGGAAGTGGTGAAGGAGATCGAACGGCGCTACCCAATCGACGACAGCAACACTCCTGCTCCCAGCACGGTGACTTCGGGTGAGCAAATGGCGCTAATCATGGTAAAAGTGACAGGTAACAACGGTACGGAGGCGGTGCTCTCGCAAAATGGCCCCAGTGGGCTGGGCAGCGCACTGACTGCCAATGGTACCATCCGTTTGCAAGCCGCAGACATCGGCGATGCTGGTTTGCAACACATTTATCAGGATGCGCTAACGGCGATTGGCAAAATGGCACCTTACTTGGCAAAAGGCACCATGCTGCGCAGCACCGGCTTGAGCGATGCGATGTGGAAGAAGGTGACGGGCAATATTTTGTTTGGCATTCAGATGCAGACACGCGGTTTGTCTATCAAAGAATGGTCTAAATTGAATGGCAATTTACAGAGGCTAAGAGCCATTAACACAACTGAAATTGCCACGATCGCCCGCTATCGACAGGTTGCGGTGGCTCCGGCGCTGGTCTTTTTTGCCCTCGGCTTCTTTTTAACCAATGTCAAAGGTGGGCAAACGGCGGGTGAGATCATGCTCTCCGCCTTGACGTCAGTTCACGATACTGTCGAAGCAATAGCAAACTACCGAGTCGTTGAACTCACTTTCAAGTCATTGCCCTATGCTCAGCAGCTGGGCGGCATCCAATCGGCAGTGCTCTCTTTCGGTCACTCGCTTAGTTCCGACGTAGCCAAAGCGGGTGCAGTCGGCGCAGCGATTGGCATCGTCGTCACCTGGGCGTTCTTTTTTGCGGCTTGGGGCAAAGGCGGGATCTCCACCGATAGCGTGGCTTTCAACACATTGTTAGCAGGTGCCATCGCCAGCACGCTGGTGATCGTTCTCACCTTCTTTATTTCGCTCACGGTGGTCGGCGCAATCGTCCTAGCCATCTTTGGGATTTTTGACCTATTTGCGTTGATCGCTTGTAAAGCAGGGGCGAAAAAAGCCTGCGACATCGGCATCACCGCGGCGATTACCAAAGTGTTGACCGATTGGATTTACACTGGCGGTATGATGATCGATACCTCCGGCAAGCCGCCGATTGCCACTGTCACCGACCTAAACCCGCGGCTAACTGACCCGACACGTGGGCTGGTGGCGGGAAACGGGGTGCGCTTTGAAGTCAACATTCAAACGCTCGTCCGCCATGCTGCTCCCGAACCGGGGCCGGTCTATCATTGGGACAACTTCTTTACCGCCGAAGATATTCGCTCGACCAGCGTGCAATATGCGCTCGGCCCGCAGCAGCAAAAGTTGAAAACTGCCTTGAACCAGACGTACTGGAATGGGTGGGATGTCTACAGCTACAACGAGACCGAAGTTCCTTCGCCGATCGTGGGTTGGCTGGTGCCGATTGTCAAACGCATAGACCTGTGGCGCGCCATCCGTGAGGACACGTTACAATCGCCGGTCTATCCCTTTGCTCAGCCGAAGATCAATCAAAACTTCCCAGTGACTCTGAGTATCGGCATGGCGCTGCCCACTTACAACTGTTGGTTTGGCTTCTGTGAACATAAAGTGGCGCAGAGTTCCACTGCGCAAAATTTGAGCGACGCCATTGTGTTGGACATTTTGCCCGCCACCCTCGACGGCTTTGTCAACTGGAGCGAACTCGGTGCCCAGATCGATCAAGACGGTGACGGGTTGACCAGTCTAGTTGACCCCAATCCGCTCAAGTGGGATAGCGACAGTGATGGCTTGCCCGACGGGATTGAGCGCAAATACGGCTACAACCCGAGTCAAGCCGATGTCGACAACGATGGATTGCTCGACCCGATCGAACTGCGCTTCGCTACCAATCCGCGCAGCGCCGACACCGACGGCGATGGCATTAGCGACAAAGATGAGATCGAAGGCTACAACATGACTTTCGATGGGGTAACGATCCGTGTCACCAGTAACCCCACCCAGCGCGACAGCGATACAGACGGGATCAGTGACGGGGCTGAGCGCCGATTGAACAGCATCAACCCAGCGCGCTATCCTTTCAACCCTAACGTGTTTAATGAGTCCCCAGCGCGTCTCTACACCACGCTCAGCGACGAGGACCGTGTGCTGGCGGTTGGCGCATCGACAACCGCCACAACAACTGTGCTCAATGGAACCGCGGTCGAGAATTCGTTGGTGGCAGCGGGTGTCTTTACCTCCTCCCTGCCTGCCCAACTGGGGGGCGCGTCGCAAACCAGCAACTTTACCTTGCTGCCCTCCACCAGCAAAGATATCGTGCTTAATGGCACGGCTGGAGCAGCCAATGGCACATTTAACATCAACACCAGCGTAGCAGCCGATCTGGTGCCAGTGGGCAGTACGCAATCGGGACCCATCGATGACATCATTCTCGATAATCCTGTTCCCTTCACTATTGACAGCGATCCGCCTAGCGTGCCCGCCCTCACTCAAGGAACGTTTGTACAGCCTGGCAACACGGTGATCATCGGCGGTACAGCTAGCGATCCCACCTCATACATTGCCGAAGTGGATGTTAGCGTCAATGGTGGCGCTTTTAGTCCCGCCACGGGCACGGGGGTGTGGGCTTTTCCGGTCGATATTCCCAATCAGCCCAGCGGCATCGTACCGATCAACGTGCGTGCCGCCGACGCAGTCAACAATACCAACTCTGCCAGTTACGACCTGAGAATCGACGGTGTCGCCCCCACGCTTTCGGTTGTACTCACCCCCGGCGATGTGCGTCAGGTGCGACGCAACGCCCGCGGGGAATGGTCGTTGCTGCTGAACGGCACCGTCTCCGACAACCTGGCTGGCGTTGAATCGCTAACCGTGCAGATTGGCGATAGCTCGAATGCGATCATTACTGCAACTGCCATAAACCTTGGTGGTGCTTGGAGCCTTGACTATCCCTTTGACGAGCCGGCTTTTAACGCCGAAGCACATCCAACCGGTAACTACACACTAACGGTCACCGCCCGCGACAACGCACTACCCGACGGCAACCCGGCGACGCAGGTTATCCCCTTTGTCATCGATATGACGCCGCCCACGGTGACGTTGCTTTCACACAAAGACGAAATGCAGCTTACCGATGGTGCAGTGCTCACGGGTACCGTGCAAGATGCCAATAGCGCAGTCAAAAGTGTGGATGTAGCCTTTGTCTCGGCCAACACCGTTTTCTCCACCGGGACAACCTTGCTGCGCTTGCCACTCAACGATCTGCCCCAATCTGTGGTCTTTGAAAACACAGCATCAGCACAGACCCGTATCTATTGTCTTGACGACTGTCCAACCAGCGGAATCGACGGCGCCGATGGTCTGGCGGCAAGCTTTGCCAACAATCAGTTACTGCGCTCCTTCGACCCCATCGACCTGCCGGAGAGCGGCTTGACTACGGCGCTTTGGTTCAAGACGACCTGTGCCAATTGTGGTCTTTTCAGCACGGTTCAAGGTGTCTATCCGGCGATAACTGAACATGACCGTGAACTCTTCCTCGACACGGGCAAGGTCTGCTCATCGATCCTGGTCAATGCCACCCGCGAAACGCGCTGCACTGCGGCCAACATCTACGCCGACGGCAACTGGCATCAGGTTGTCCACACGCTCGGTGTCAATGGCAATGCACTTTATGTGGATGGAAAACTGGCGGCCAGCAGCCCCACCACCGCCTCGACCTTTAGCGCCCAGGATGGGGTGTTGATCGGCTATGCCCCTGCGGCAACTAGCAAATTCCTGACCGGCGTACTCGACGACATCGTTATTTATGAGGGCGCATTGGAACCAGAGTCAGCGGTTGCCCTCTACCGCCAATGGCAACCAGTTGCGTTCAGTGGCAACCAGTGGTCGGTCACTGTACCGAACGGACTGGAAGGAACCTATCAGGTCGATATGCGTGCCGCCGACACCGTCGGTAACTATGGTGACAATCGTAGCGAATGGCGTCAACTCCGGGCTGCCATCGACACCAAACTGCCCAGCTTCGACCTGAAAGTTGCCTACGCTGGCAGTGGTAGCAGCGCCACCACCATCTACAGTGCCACCGTGCGCGACGATAACCTGAGCGCTGACAATTACAAGTTCGCCTGCCCGCTGACACCGGATCAGTTACGTTATGCCACCGACCCGGCATTACTCCGTTTCGCTGGATCAGGCGCAGAGGATCTGGCAGAGATCGCCGCCCAGTGTACCCGTCCTGGCTTTCAGAGTTCGTTGGTTGCTGCCAATGCTTGTGACGAATTTGGTCACTGCGCGGCTGCCATTCCGCCGCAATCAGTTGCCTATATTGGCACCTATCAGAACACGCTCAGCCCATTCGGCAGCCTACCTAACGCTATCGAGCGCGTCAACCTGAGCGATCCCAAGAACCGAGTGCGTCTGATCGAACGCCCAGGACAATTGATTCTCGATATCGCCGTTGACGAAGCGCACGGTAAACTCTACTGGGCCGAAATGGTCGAAGGTCAATACAATCAATCGGCTGCCATCTGGCGCGCCAATCTCGACGGTAGCAGTCCCGAACAACTTGTCAATGGCTTGAATGCCTATGCCGCCGAAGCCTTGCAGATCGCCGTTGACTCTGCCGGTAACAAACTCTATTGGACACAGGGCTATCAACTCTGGTGGGCCAACCTCGACGGCACGTTCAAACAGGTGGTTTACTCGATTCCGGCGGATCCACGCTATGTCGGTGGTGCGCTGGAGATTATGCAGATCGGTGATGTGGTGGTAGACAACAGCAATGGCCATCTCTACCTGAGCGAACGCCGCCAACGGGGTGACCTGGCGGGTTATAACAGCGGCATCCGCGACTTTGGCCGCATCTTTAGACACACATTAATCGTCGCCGCCGACCTCAATGGTAACAATCCCGCCTTCGTTGCTGGGGTTGGAGACGGCTGTACCTATGCCAACTTCTATAACAACCTGGGTTCAGGCGTGGGCGCAGGGCAGCAACCGACCCTCTGTCTCACCTCGGGCAGCGACGGCTTTGATGTGGAATCGCTGGCGGTGCGCAACGGCACGCTCTATTGGAGTGCCATCGACGCCGACGGAGTCAATGCTGGTGTCTATGGTCGTGCTCCTATCTCGTCTACCTTTAAAGTGGCAGCGCTGGGTTTGAGTGGCAATTCTCATGGGTTGCGCACGGCACCGCTGCCCCAAATGTATATCGACGGTGCTGCTGTTGGAGTCTTTGTTGGCCTTGACACGCAAATTGTACGCGGCGAGCGGGATGGCAGCTTTACCCAGTTCACCACCTTTGTCGATAACACCCCTGCCGCCGCAGGCAGCAGCCGGCGCAACAGCAGCACTCTATCGGCCTTCACCGTGATCGAAACCGCCCAGGTCGTGCAGCAGGATGCCGATCTGGCGGTGGGCATCACCGCACCCTCGACGGTGGTTGTGAATGGCGGCAGCGTGCGCTACGACATGACTGTGCGCAACGACGCTGCCCTGCCTGCCCTCAGCACCACGTTGACAATGACCTTGCCGCAGGGTGCCTCCTTTGCCAGCGCCAGCCGCAGTTGTGTGGATGGCGGTGCCACCGTGCGCTGTGACTTTGGCAGCTTCGATGGACTGACGCAACAGTCGCTCTCGATCAGCCTGACGATTGTCACGAGCAGTGTACACCCGCTGACTACCACGGTGAGTGTCGCTTCGAGTACTCTCGAACGCAATCCGGCTAACAACAGCGCCGTTCACAGCAACATCACCGCCGCCCCCAACTTGAGCGCCTTCTCGGGTCTGCCCTACATCTACTATGGTAACGTCACGGAGCTGACCCGTGTGCCGCTCTTTGGCGATTACACCTCCGAGCCGCTCTTCTTGTCGCCGTCGCTGGCAGGTTCGGTGTTGGCGGCTGACCATGTACGCAACAAACTCTTCCTGATCGACCCGCTCGATAAATTGGTGATGATGAACCCCGATGGCAGCGGACGTGTCGAACTGGCCAATGCCAACCCGAGTGGGCTTTCCAGTTCGGGACGATTGCACATTGCCGTGGATGAGAGCACCGGTCGTGTCTATTGGTCGGAAATCGCCACCTTCTATCTCACCACGATCAAAAGTGCCAAGCCCGATGGTAGCGATGTGCAAACTGTGGTCAGCAATGTCATGGATCAGCGCGGGCTGGTGGTCGATCCGATTCGTGGCAAGTTGTTCTGGGTGGCGGGGGACACCTGGCAGCGTCAGGAGTTTATCTACCGCAGCAACCTGGATGGCAGCAACCGTGAAATCATCTACGCCGCATCGGCTGGCAGCCAGATCCGTTACCTGGCGCTGGATGCCTACAACCAAAAACTCTACTGGCTCGACCCTGCTACAGAAAGCGGTTCTCTCTTCTGGGCCGATGCTGATGGTGGGCGTGTAATTGCACTCTCTGGCAATCTGGGCAGCGATGCTCGTGGGCTGATTGTACAACCAGCGGAGAATGCCATTTACTATGTCAGCTACACCGACCTGTTGCGGGCCAATCTGGATGGCAGCAACGAAACGACAGTAGCAAATCTCAGCAACCGCACCTATGATGGTTTGCGCCTACCAGTTGACTCCAACGCTTTTAGCCCGGTCCTTTTGACTCGCCCCAGCGGTAACCTGGTGTTGTTGAGTGGTACACCCTTTGCCTCGCCACCCTGCGCTGTCAACGATACGCACGAGCCGAACAACAGTGCAGCAACCGCCACCGCCATCGGTGTGGGCAATACAACGGGCGCTCTCTGTAAGTTACGTGTCTCGCAGCCCGCCGATATTGACTTCTACACCGTTACAGTACCCAGTGGCAAGCAGCTCAATCTGACCCTGAGCAACTTGCCGGCTGACTACAATCTCTACGTGCAGCGTGCTGGCGTCACCGTAGCCACCAGCCAAAACAGCGGCTTGACCAATGAGACGATTGCGCAGCCCAACTATGACAGTGATGGCACCTATGTCGTCGCCGTCTATAGTAACCTGTTGGGCAACAATGTCAACCCTTACACCTTGAATGTCAGCCTGAGCGAGGCACCAGCACGCACCGTCTTCACCAATGCCGAGTGTCTGGCGGTCGATCCCAACGATGCGGCGGGCGGGGCAGGGAATTACCAGCAGAGCCAGGCGACCCCGCTGAGCGTGGGCACGCCGATCACGGGCGCACTTTGCTACGAGAACGACGTCGATTTCTTCAGCTTTAATGCCGTCGCTGGGCAAACCTTCTCCTTTGACCTGCCGATGCGCCCAGCCGCTTACGAACTGCATCTTTACCGACCGAATGGCAGCTTCTTTAACGCTTGGAATCCGAGCGGCTTCAACCAGTCGGTCATTCTGGATGCCAGCGGCCAGTGGGCGGTGGCGGTGCGCATGCCCAACCTGACACCGACGCTGGCGACTTACCAGTTGCTGGTCAAGGATGACACTTGTAGCCTCAACGATGCTTGGGAACCCAATAATACTGCTGTGCAAGCCGCTTCGTTGAGCAGCAACCGGGTGAGCGCCACCCTCTGTAACGCCAACGATGCTGACTTCTATTACTTTAGTGCCACAGCAGGTCAACGGCTGACGCTTAACTATCCAGTCAACAATGCTGGCGGTGCACTGCGTTTACTCGATGCCAACGGCGTCGAACAGGGACGTGTCCTCCCCGGCAACCAAGGAAACTTTGTCCTAGGAACTGGAAACTACACACTGGCCACCAACAATGGCGCGCTGGCGACGAATGACGCCGCTTACAACTTCCAATGGCTGATCAATGCACCACAACCAGCCACAGGAACCGATTACA
This sequence comes from Caldilineaceae bacterium, assembly GCA_046328715.1. Classification (GTDB taxonomy): domain Bacteria; phylum Chloroflexota; class Anaerolineae; order Caldilineales; family Caldilineaceae; genus JAXLWB01. The sequence continues at coordinate 41,104 of JAXLWB010000060.1, forward strand.
TTTACCTGGGCAACCTACCCCATCTGCTGCGTGTCGCCCTTAGCGGAGATCACGCCATCGAAGCGCTCTCCATTGCCGGGGCTGGCCCCAATCAGGTACGCGGTGCTGGCTACCCGATGGTGACCAATGCCACACGTGACCAACTCTACCTCGTCGATTCGACTGAGACCGCGCTCATTAGCACCACGACCAGTGGCATCACCAGTACAGTGCTCATCGCCAATGCCAATCCCGACGGCGTCGGTGCCATCAACAATGGCATCGCACTCGACGAGATGACCGGGCAGATATTCTGGACCCAGCCGGTCGGTGCTGTGGCGAGTACCGCATCGCAGATCCTGCGCGGTAACCTCGACGGCAGTGGCAGCCCTGTCCAAATTAAGCAAATTCTCAATCAAAACGGCCTGCTCATCGATCCAGTGCAGGGTGACCTCTACTGGGTTGCGAACAACGCTATCTTGCGCAGCAAGCAGGATGGCAGCGCTGAAGTCACGGTACGCGCTGCAATCTCCGGTCAGCAGATCGCCAATCTGACGCTCGACCCGCTGGCACGCCAGCTGTACTGGATCGACACGCAGCAGAACCAACTGGTGCGTCGGTTCTTGCTCGATGGCAGCGAAACGACACTGGTCAGTGGACTGAGCAGCCCGCACGGCGTTGTCCTGCGCTCCGAGCGCAACGAACTCTACTACACCAGCGGCGATGCCCTGCTGCGCGCCAATCTCGACGGTAGCAACCCGGTGCAGATCGCCACGCTCAGCGGCCAGTACAATGGACCGTGGAACCTCAACCCGAACAGCAACTTCCCGGCCCCGATTGGCCCGCCCTTATCCAACATGGTGCTGGCCACTGGCGCACCGTTGCTCAACCCCTGCACCCTGGCCGATGGCAATGAACCGAACAACGATGCCGGCACAGCCACTGCGTTGTCGGTCGTCACGCAGACGGTGGCGTACGGTGCCATCTGCGGTAACTATGGCGATGTGGACTACTACAAGGTCAGTGTGGCCGACCGCAAGACGCTCAGTGTGACGCTCAGTGAACTGCCTGCCAACTATCGGGTGATTGTGCAAAGCCCGCTAGGCGTCAACCAAGCCTTCAGTGACAACGACGGATTAGCCGACGAAGTTGTCGCGGTGAGCAACAGCAGCGGTGCAACACTTGACTACACAGTCATTGTTATGGGCTATGGTCCTGTCAACAACAACCGTTACAAGTTGACGCTTGAACTGGGTGATGTGCCACCGCCGCCCAACCCGGACGACTTGCAGTGTGGTGCGGTAGATAACTATGATGCACCCGGTGTCGGCAACGGCACGCTGGCCACGGCGACGAGTCTGTCCTTCGGCACCTCGTATGCTGCTGCCCTTTGCTACAGCAACGATGTGGACATGTACGCCTTTGATGGCCTGGCCGGTCAGTCGATCAAGATTGACCTGCCAGTGCGCCCTGACAATTACGACCTGACGCTCTACAGTCCAGCCGGGACGCAGAGCGCCGTGATCTCGTCTACCACATCGCCAGCCTACGCTGACTCCATCGTCCTCAACGCCAGTGGACGTTATACCGTTGCTGTCTCCTTCCCCAACCTGACGCCGACGACGAACCAGTACCAATTGCTGGTGACGGACGAGAATTGTGTGGCCAGCGACAACAACGAACCAAACAACAGCCAAGCCTTCGCCAAAGTGCTGAGCAATGGCAGCCGTGTGCGTGCCACCTTATGCAGCGCCAGCGACGTTGATCTCTATCAAGTCAGTGCCACCACAGGCCAGCAATTAACTGTCAACTATCCTGCCAATGCTACCGGCGCCACCTTGCGTGTGGTGCCAGCGGCGGGCGGTGCTGACCTGGGCGTGGTTACGGCTGGCAATCAAGGGATCTTCACGGTTCCCGCGAACGGTGACTATCTGCTACGGGTGGAAAACAACAGTTTGAGCGGCTCGGCGCTTCCCTACCTGTTTGAAGTGTTGTTGGGTAGCCCAACCAGCCCGACCAGCGGCTCGCCCTATGTATACTATAGCCGGGTCAGCGACCTGATCCGCACCTCTCTTGTCACGGGTACAGTCGAGCCAATTCTGCTGCCCAATACTTTCACTGGCGGAACTGTGCTTGCCGCTGACAGTGTGCGCAGCAAACTCTATGTTCTTGACTACAGCGAACGCATTGTCCGCGCCAATCCTGATGGTACGGCTGCACAAGTGGTCGTGGCCGATACTGGCCCTGGCGTGCTCCGTCCCACTGAGTCGTTGGCGGTGGATGAACGTAGCGGACACATCTATTGGACACAGGCCAGCTTTGGCGTGGTCAGCGATATTCGCAGCGCCAACGCTGACGGCAGCAACGTGCAAACCGTGATTACCGGTGTGGTCGATGACCACGGACTGACGATTGACCCGGTCGCCGGACGGATCTATTGGGCACAAACCACGCTCTACAATGGTGCCATTGTCGATCATATCCGCCGCTCCAATCTGGATGGCAGCAATGCCCAGACGATCTACGCTGCGCCTGAAGGTCGTCAGATCCGTGAACTGACGGTCGATCCCTTTGCGCAGACGCTTTACTGGCGTGACCCGACGCAGAACCAACTGCAGCAAATTCCCGCCGATGGGGGCGACGTGACCACGATTGCCACCGTCACTGGTGCACGCGGCTTTGTCGTTCGTCCGCTGCTCAACGAACTCTACTTTGTTGCCGACAGCCAACTCTGGCGCTCCGATCGCAACGGCAACAACCCGGTGTCGATAGCCCGCCTGGATGGTGACTATAGCGGCGTCAGCAATCTCGACTCGAACGTTTTTTATCCGACTGTGCTCACTCCGCCCGGCTCGAACCTAGCCTTAGCCAACAGCGTACCCTTTGAGCAGCCCTGTAGCGCAGTCGATATCTACGAGCCAAACGATACCATGGCTACGGCTGCCAGCATTACAACTGGCACGCTAACCGCAGCACTCTGTACCGCCAGCCTGACCCAAAATGATCTCTACGATTATTACAAACTTACTGTAGCGGATGGACGGCAGATTTCGGTCACGCTGACCAATCTGCCGCAGGACTACAGTCTGGTGCTAATTGCCGGTAGTGTGGGTGTCGGCTGGAGCTACAACAGCGGGACAGTCGATGAATTCCTCACGCACATCAACCGCAGTGGGTCACCGGTGGTCTATACCATTCTTGTCTCCCGTGGCGGTGCCAACAGCAGTCGCTTGCCCTACACCCTAACGGTGGAGGAAGGTGCCGCTCCACCGCCACCACCGCCGCCTGCACCACCCGCCGATGCCTGTGCCCCCTACGACGTCTATGACCAACCTGGTTACTTGGGCAACCAAACGCGCGATGCAGCGACGTTGATTGGCTTTAACACGCCGATCACAGCGGCACTCTGCTACAGTGGCGACAAGGACTACTATGCCTTTGACGGCGTAGTCGGTCAGAATGTGACCATCGATCTGCCAGTGCGGCCAGCCGATTACTACGTCTCGATCTATGACCCGAACGGCAACTATGTCAACGGCATCTTCCCTGGCTCGTGGTTGAACTACGGTGACAAACTGACACTTAACAGTGCCGGTCGCTGGACGCTGGTGGTCTGGTACCCAAATCTACAGCCGACAACCAGTCAGTATCAATTACTGCTGAGTGTTAACACTGCTTGTTCCGGCCTCGATCCCTATGAGCCGAACAACGATGAGTTTGCACCACACCAGATTCTCACGCGCACGGTGACGCTACGGACCATGTTGTGCGAAACGGGGGATGACGACTGGTACAGTTTCCCCATGAGTGTGGGTGACCATATCTACATCACGCCACGTTCGTTGGTGCCAGGGATGCGCATTGCCATCGGGTTCCCTAGCGGCGGTGTAGGCTTTATTGATGGTGCCTATGATTATATCGCCACCAGTGCAGGTGACTTCCGCCTGGGTATCTACCCACCGCAAAACAATACGACCGAAAACCTGCCCTACGAGTACAACATAGAAATCGTCGCGCCGCCTGCGCCGACGCCGTTACCCAACAACTGGAGCTGTAGCGTCTATCCGAGCAGCGACATCCCCAAACATATCGGTGATCTGATGACGCTTGCCTCGACCGTCTCCGTGCCTGTCTCCGGCACCGTGACACATATCGGTCTGAAAGACATCACCTTCGATCACGGCGGATTGTGGAATCTTTCCTTTGGTTTGGGTGCGCCGGATGGCACGGTGAAGGATCTCTTTGCCTTCGACGATTACGGCTTCTACACCTGGTGCGGTGGTAGTAACTGCAAACTTTCGCTTGACGACGCCGCTCAGGCAGGGCTGCACCCACCCCAGTTCCCAAATAATGGCGGAACCTTCCGCCCCAGCCGCAGTGCCCTTGCAGAGTTCAACGGCAAGGCCAGCAACGGCACCTGGACCTTCTATGTGACAGACAATTTCGTGGCTGATCCCAATGACACTGATGCTGGCGACACGACGGGAGATCTCTTCAGTTGGGGTCTGGAAGTCTGTGTGGACAATGGCAACCCACCTGGCCCAACAGCGACACCAGTGCCAACCTCCACACCAGAACCTCAGCCAACGGATGGTGGGCCTACGGGGGCAACGGCTGGTGAAACTGTCGTGGTTACCCCAACGACGGAAGTGTGCACGCTGACCGCTGATTCCTTCGAGGATGATGACAGTGCATTGAGCGCCAAAGCCTTTGATCTGGCGGCTGGCAGCAGCGCTGGTCATAACTTTGACCAGGTAGCGGACGCCGACTGGCAAGTCATCACCTTGACTGTTGGCTTGCAATATACCTTTACTGTGAACGCAGTGGATTCGGCACAGGGTGCTTCGCTCTCGCTCTATCAGGCAGATGGAACCACGTTGATTCGCACGGCTGCTAATCAGATAAGCTATACACCCACGAGCAGCGGGCGTTATTATCTGCGGATAACCTCCGATGCTGGCCTGGGTGCGAATCTCTGCCGCAGCGATTACAGCCTTGTGAGCGAAAGTCGCAACCCGAATGCGACCCCGGTGCCGCTGCCGACCGGAACGCCACAGCCACCAAATCACGTTGCGCCGCCGATCAGCGCCGCTGTCCTTGCGCCTGTGAGTGGCAGTGCGTTGACGAACACACAACCGATCACGGTGGTGGTGGGGTTGAATACGGAGAACACGATGCAGGCGGCAGCGCTGTTGGTCAATGGAAGCTGGCTGAACAGCTATGTTCCTGGACCGGGTGAGCAGGATGTGACCTGGCCGGTAAGCGGACCCGGCTGGTGCTGGCACTTATAGCCTGACGGCGCTGATAACCGACAGTGTTGGCTTGACCGCCACCAGCCAGCGAATGTGGTCTATGTTGACTTGGCTGGACCCAATGTGACCGTCGTCTCCGAGACCATCACGCTAGCAAAGCTGGCGAGCGATGGCAGCTACCCGCTGCAAGGGACAGCGAGCGACGACAGCCAGGTCGATACGGTCGAAGTGCGGCTGGACGGTGGCGACTGGCAACGAGCAGCGCTCAACGGTGGCAACTGGAGCTTCACCCTGGCTCCGATCTCCCTGGCTAACCCGGATGGCGGCACGCTGGCCATCGACGCGGGCCACTGACAAGGCTGGACGCAGCGCCGATACCGCCAACGTGGTCGTGGATGTGACAGCACCGGAGCTCTTCACGGCCACCACCAGTTTGCTCGGCGGTGCCCTCATCTCACCCTCGCAGGTGGTGACTGAGTTAAACGCACGGATTAGCTGGCCAGCGGTTGCGGGTGCGGTGAGTGTCTATGCTGGTTGGACCGTGTCACCCACGGCAACACTGAACACGCTCACCACTTACGGTGCTGTGGCAGGCAACCACGACCAGGCGCTGCCCGAAGGCAGTGTGCGCTACGCCCATGTGGTGGCAGTCGATGGGGTGGGCAACCAGCGGGAGTACAGCGTCGGTCCCTTCTACTTTGACAGCGCTCAGACCCCCGACGCCATCGCCGACCTCAACCACGAGGATTGGCTCGACAGCGGCGGCAAACAGGTCGGGCAGATGAGTACGGCCGAACACGGGACACAGAAACTCTTTGCGGGCTGGGATGCCAGCCAGTTGCGGCTGCGCTGGGAGGGTGCCAACCTGAGCAGCGACGGCGACCTTTATCTCTACCTTGGCACGGGCAGTGGCGGCACAACTGACCTCTACAACCCCTATGGTCCCAGCCAAAGTGGTGTGTTACCCTTTGCTGCCAACTATCTGGTGCGTCTCTCGGATGGCATCACCCCGACACTGCTCGCCTACAGCGGCAGTTGGATAACGCAGACCGAAGTGGCTGCCTTGAGCAACGGCACGCTCAACGATGTTGTGTTGTCCTTTGCCGACTTGGGTATCAGCAACCCAGCAGGAACAACCCTCAAAGTCTTAGGGGTAGCCTCGACCAAAGATGCGCTCAACGTCTGGGCGACTCTCCCGGACAAGAATCTGGGGCAGAGCTGGAACCAGTTCATCCAGTTTAGTTCGCTCGGGTCAGGGATTGTGCCGTCGGCTGGGGTATGGGCGGATGCCCAACTTGAGGCGAAAGTGCTCGCTAGTCCGGCAGCGGGTGTGGTAGGGGCAGGTGACAGCGTTAGCCTGACCGTTGCCGTGCAAAATGTGGGCAGTGCCTCGCTGCCCCAGTTGAGTGTGAACGGAAGCACTTCAGGTGGCGCAACGCTCAACAACGCCCCGCAGACGGCAAACAACCTGCCGGTTTCGGGCACGGTCGAGTTGACCCTGAACGGCACGATTAATGCTGACGGTGCTATCGTGCTGACCCTGGCCGATAGCTACCACCGAGCCTACCAGCTGACCACGCTGGACTACACGGTTGACCTCACCCCGCCGAGCAATGTGACGGTCGCCAGCAGCTACGCCAACCCAGGCAGCAACACCGCCTACGGCTTTGCCCAGGACGAGTCGTCCATTCGCCGCTTCGACCTGGAAGTCAACGGCACGCTCACCGCTTGTACTCCATTCGGCTTTGCCTATCAATGTTTGTGGGATGCGGGCAGCGCCACGGAGGGCAGCAGCTTCAGCCTGCGTGGCAAAGCCACGGACAGCTACGGCAACGAAGCCTGGAGTGACGTGAAATCGGTGCAGGTCGACAGCACGCCTCCGACCCTGGCCCTCTCAGCCGCCAGCCAAACTGCCCTGAGTGATGGACGACTGAGCAATGCCGAACTGGGGTTGACTGGTTCCTTGACCGACACGGTCGCCGCCAACAGTGCCCAGTTGTGCAGTGACGGTAACAACTGTACCGCACAAGCGGTCCTGGCCGACGGCAGTTGGACCCTTTTCGCCCCCACCTTGGGTGACGGTGTGACCACAACCCTGAGCATCGTCGGCGATGATGTGGCAGGCAACCTCAGCCAGCCGTTGACCAAGACAGTGCTAGTCGATTCGGTTGCGCCCGTCTTTGGTCCCACCACCATCAACCAGGGGGTCTTCATCTCGAATGTCGCTGTGCTGCTCGGCTATGGCACAGTGAGCGATGGCGATGGGGTGGCCGGTGTACAACTCTATGTCGTGCGCCCGGATGGCAGCAGCACGATTGTGCCAGCAACGCTCAATGGCGCAAACTGGACCGGCAGCTTCCTCTTCGACCAGGTCGGTGTCTACCAGGTGGTGGCCGTGGCGACTGACTTGGCGGGCAATCAGGCGACGCAGGTGGTGGGTGAAGTCACCGCCCAGTTCGCTGTCATTCCGCCACAGAGTTATCTGCTGACGGTGCGTGTGGTGGGCAGTGGTGTGGTCACACCGAGCCTGAGCAGCTACATCTCGGGAACGGTGGTGCCGATTACAGCGACTGCCAACCCTGGCTGGTCGTTTGCCGCCTGGTCGGGGGCTGTGGTGACGACAACCAACCCGACCAGCCTCAAGCTGGATGCGGACAAGACTATCACCGCCACCTTCACCCAGAACAGCTACACCGTCACCAGCGCCGCAGTCGGGAATGGCACGATTCAAATCGCACCGCAGCAGAGCAGCTACCGCTACGGTGATGTGATTACCCTGACCGCCACCGCCGCTACGGGCAGTGCCTTCAGCGGTTGGAGTGGTGATTTGGTGAGTAGCAGCAACCCCGTGACGTTGACCGTCACCAGCAACAAGGCCATCACCGGCAGCTTTGCACTGCAAAGCTACACCCTGACCCTCAACCAGATGGGCACGGGCACTGGCACGCTGAGCAACACACCGAGCGGCACCAGCTTCGCCTACGGCACAGTGGTGACCGTGACCGCCACCGCCAACGCCAACTCGTTCTTTGCTGGCTGGAGTGGCGCCGTGACCAGCAGCAGCAACGCAGTGACACTGACGATGGACAGCCACAAAACGCTGACCGCCACCTTCAGCCGCCTCAGTGACTACACGCTGACTGTGAACATCGTGGGCAACGGGTTGGTGACACCGACCACGAGTAGCTACCTCTCTGGCACGGTGGTACCGATCACCGCCACCGCCGCCACGGGCTGGAGCTTCACTGGCTGGAGTGGTGACCTGAGTGGCAACAGCAGCCCAACCAGCATCACGCTGAACAGCAACAAAGTGGTTACCGCCACCTTCACGCAGGATGTCGTGGTGCCGTCTGGTGACATCAATGGCGACGCCTCGGTCAATGTGATTGACTTGCAGTTGACGATTAACATGATTCAGGCTGGCAGCCAACCCAACACCACGCTCTACGCCCTTGAGTGGTGGCAGCGTGCCGACTTGAACCACGACAGCCAGTGGAATGTGCTTGACCTACAGCTGTTGATTAACCTGATCTTCGCTGCCAATGCAGCCTTGGTTGCACCGCAGGACAGACTGGGCACCCAAGGAGTGGGCAACACGGTGACGACGGGGTTGGAGACGAGTGGCAGCTTCTCACTCTTGCTGGACAACAGCGACGCCATCGCCTCGGTCAGTTGCACTTTACCTATGACGCCTCACTGGGCATCCAAATCACCGGTGTCCAGGTGACCGAGCGCATGAGTGGCTTCACTGCCGTGGGCAGTGGCTTTGCGACGGGTGATGCCCACCTGCGCGGCTATCAGGTACTCTTCTACAACCTGGACCGCTTGAACATCCCACCTGGCAGTGGTGCGATTCTCACCATCTCCTACACCACACCCCCCAACACTACCGGAAGCACACCCGTGCACTTCACCGGTGCCCTACTCGTGACCGCTGCCGCACAGCCGCTGAGCACGACCCCGGTCGATGGCTCGCTGACGGTCAATCCACCGGATGCGGGACACACCCTCTACCTGCCAGTGGTCCAAAGGTAGGTCCGTGGGTCAGTAAGTCAGTAGAACAGTAAGACAGTAAAGTAGTTACTGTCTTACTGTTCTACTGATTCACTCTCCTTCCCCTGAGATAGTCTCTCATCCTTTGAGGATCAGCGAATTTAAAATCTGTTCTTGGGCTGAGTTGAGTTCATTCTGCTCGGTGTGAAAAGCGACGGCTAGCGATTGCCCCTGATAATTAAAGACATAGGCGACGAAATGGTCGAAGACGGGACCGTCGTAGTGATCGTAGATGTACTCCTGTGCCGAATGCCCTGCCACAGTTAGATCAGCTACAGGCGAACTAATTGGCCAAAGCCCACGCGCTCTGGCATCCTCAATTGTGGTCAGGGTAATACGCAGGGCAACCCGATCCTGGTAACGAAAGAAGATATCTCCTTCATACTCCTGTACGAGAAAGTCAGTCGGGACGCTGAGCGTAATTCCCATTCGGTCATTGCTGTAGGAGGTCCACTGCAATTCACCGGCACTGGGCAACATGGGTGCCACGCTTGCACAACTGATAATCGTGATTGCTAAAACGACATAGAGTGCTTTTTCTACTAGGCGATTCATCTTCTGTTTCTCCTTTGCTGGCTAGTATCGTTATCTAGTATGAGTTTGAACAGTTGAGTAAGTAGCAATTTATAATTGTGTAATTACTCAATTACCGAGTTGCGCTTGAATGCGATGATCATAAACCTCCAATTCTGCTTCTTCTACCTCTCAGATGCAACTGATTTTGCACACAAGTGCTTGTAGATTTTTACGGCTGAGGTATGCTAAAGTAATTGTAATCCCATCACTGGAGGTGATTTTATGAATTACGTTGATTCGTTGCATCAAGTCGGTGATAATGCCAGTCAGATTGAGTCACTCTTCCGCTCTGCCCAACGTTCGGGTGAGACAAGCAAGTTTGCCCAGGCAGTCGATACTCTTTATCAGCAGACGCCGCAAAATCTCCTATACGCCGCCTGGCACTATCGCTTTGTTGAAGATGAACCCGCGTTAGCGCCACCGAGCGACTTCACAGCAACCCGTACGATCTGGCAAACGGCCTTGATCCTCAGCGTAATCAATGGATTGCTATTTTGGTTGCTTTCCGATATGCAACGGGTGACTGTTCTCGACAAGGTACCACTGCTCGCAATTGTTTGGGCACCGATCTATGCAGTGATCCTGATGGCGTTTCTTGTGTTTGCAGGTGGGCGATCCTTGTCACGCTGGCTCGCATTGGGTGCTGGGTTGGCGGTTGCTGCGGCTTATCCGATTGGGACCGCCTGGTGGCGTCAGGCACTGCGAATGGAGGATCCGGTAAGCATTCTGCTACTCATCCACTTGACGGCACTCGCACTCTATACAACAGGGTTTTTCGTGTTGTGGGAAGAACGTTCTTCGCTGGCACGGTTTGCTGCACTCAACAAAGCGATCGAAACGGTTATCACTGCTGGAATCTTCCTGGCAGCGGGGGTGCTTTTCACTGGCGTGAGCTATGCACTGTTTCAAGCGCTCGGCATCGACCCGCCCGATTGGGTGATGCATCTTTTTGTCGCAGGTGGAGTGGGATTGGTGCCCGTACTCGCCGTTGCCGCAGTCTATCGTCCTGATCTACCGCCGCAGGCACAATCCTTTACGCAAGGGTTGAGTCGGCTGATTGCCTTGGTGTTGCGTATCCTGTTGCCTTTGGCTCTGGTCGTTGCGGTCGTCTATGTCGTACTGATCCCGTTCAACTTTATGCGTCCTTTTGAAAACCGTGAGACGCTGATTGTTTACAACGTGATGCTCTTTGCTGTCCTCGGTTTGATTGTGGGGGCGACGCCGGTACACGAAGAGGATGTCCCCGCAGCGTTGCGCAGTTGGCTACGTCGTGGGCTGCTGACCTTGGCCGCGCTAGCATTGCTAGTAGCTGTTTATGCGATGGCGGCCGTGCTCTATCGCACTTGGAGTGACGGTATCACACCCAACCGCTTTGCAGTGATCGGCTGGAACCTGGTGAATATCGCACTCTTAGTGCAGTTGCTCTATCGTGAATGGCGCAGTGATGCATCCGAGTGGTTGGCGACGGTTCATGCCACGGTCAACACGGGGCTAAATTGGTATGTGGTGTGGACGGTTGTGTTGATGATTGCACTGCCGTTGTTGTTTCATTGATTTTTGTGGTTGTTTTTGCTTTTGTGTATTTGGTATCTTCATTTTTATGCTGAACTTATACTTGGTCGAGGACAATCAGAATCTGCGCACTGCCTTGAAAAGTGGTCTGGAGGCGACGGGTCGAGTTCAGGTGGTCGGTCACTGTGACAGTGGCGAGGGGGCACTGGATTTTTGTTTACAACATGCGCCGCAAGTGATTCTGATGGATGTGCAACTAGCGGGACAGATGAACGGCATTCAGGCGGCAGTAGCGATCCGTCGCGAGTTGCCTCGTCTGCCGGTCGTCTTCTATTCCATCCAAGATGACGATGTCTACTATCGCGACTTTCGTCGTTCGGGGATTTTGAGCCACTATGGTTATGTACGCAAATCGAATTACCTGCTGCCGCAGATGATTGTGCCGCTGTTGCAGGACGCTGTGGCTGGCAAGAGTTTTATCGATCCCGACATTGAAGCTCGTGTCCATGAAGTACAAGCCAAAGATGCCAACAACCCAATGGCCTTGCTGGAACCGAACGAACAGGCCGTGGCCAAAATGTTGGCTCAGGGTATGACCAACGAGCAGATCGCCACCCGGCTTGGCTTTCGTGACAAACGTACCATCAGCCGCGTCAATGGCCAGATTTACACCGCCTGGGGCCTTGATGCCAGTGCCACCGACGAAAAGACCGCCCGCACCCGCGCCGCCATCATTGTCCGCGAAGGACGGCTGCTGGTCTGGGACGAAGAAGGCATCCCGCAGATGCAGGACACAAATGGAAAGTGGGTAAGGGTCGAATAGTGGGACAGTAGGACAGTGAGTCAGTGAATCAGTCTACTGACCCACTGGGCCACTGACCCACTGACTCACTGTCCTACTGATTTAAACATGACCGGCTATCTCTTCTTCGACTGGCTTGCGCTTTCCATATCGCTGATCAACACCATTCTCCTGCTTTGGCTGGGCTTGACGATGTTGCTCAATGCCGAGTATCGCACCTGGGGTGTGTGGTTGACTGGTGGGGCTGCTCTGATGGGCAGCGCCTTCTTTGCCGCGCATACGGCCATCCTTGCCAGCGTCACTGCCTTTATAGGATGGAGTCTCAATTTCTGGTGGCGGCTGGGCTGGACACCACTGATCGCTGTCCCCTTCATCTGGTATATCTTCGCCCTCTGGTATTCTGGCTTCTGGCAAGCACGCAGACAAGCAAAAGAAATTACGAATTACGAATTACGAATTACGAATCGTACACCACACTCCTTCCTCTTCTGGATTACAGGCGGCCTGCTGATCGTATTGGTTTGCATGTTTCTCTTTACCACGTTGCTACCTTCGTTTACCGAGGTCGCGCTCTTTGAATTTTCTTCGGCTTGGACTGTGCGCGGCGTGCCTGTGTTGTTGGTGATCTTCCCGCTCTATGTTTTTCTCTGCACCAGTCTGGCGCTGGATGCCTTTCGTCGCCCGATTCCTGCCCCGAATCGTTATAGCGATGACGCTCGCATTCGGGCACGCCCGTGGCTGATGGCGGCAACCGGGCTGTTGCTGGCGATTAGCCTCCTGGTGGCGGGGCTGGTGGCCTGGGTCTTTGTGGTGGCGCGCAACGGCATTTGGTATGAGGAGGGCTTTTATACGCCGCAACATTCCCGGCTTTTGGAGCCGGGGCCAGCGCAATGGGTCGTGGCTGAGTTTGATCTGTTAATTGCCACCCTGGTTACGATCACCATCTACTTGATTGGTCAGGCGATGGTCAGTTACGAGGTTCTTTCCGGACGTGCGCTGCCACGTGGCGATCTGCGTCGTCATTGGCGCAATATCATCCTCCTGGCGGCAGGCTATAGCTTGTCGGTCAGTGCGACACTTGTGCTGAATTTGCCCTCCATTTACGGTGTGATTCTGGCATCGGGTTTGTTAGCGATCTTTTATGCACTCTTCAACTGGCGTAACTTTCACCGCAACGAAGAGATGATGCGCCGCCTGCGTGCCTTTGCTGGGAGCCAGCACATGGTTGAACAGGTGTTGGAACCAGGCGAGGAAAGTTCGGCCACCGAGGCACCGATTGACACCGATTCGCCCTTCCGAACGCTCTGTTTGGATGTGCTCAAGACCCAATTTGCAACGCTGTTGCCGCTTGGCCCGATGACGCCACTGGCAGGAGCCCCACTGGTTTTTCCCGAAGGAGCGACAATTCCACCCGTCAGCGAAGAGATCGTCAACCGTTTGGCGGCGCAATCATCTGCACGGGTTTCGATTTTGCCACTGGACAGCGAGGGACAGCCTTTTCTCCATGCGGTGCCGTTATGGGGCATGCGTGGCTTGATTGGCGTGCTGATCTTGGGCGAGCGGCGGGATGGCGGACTTTACACCGAAGAGGAGATCGAAGTAGCACGCGCCACCGGCGAACGCCTGATCGACACCCAGGCCAGCGCCGAAGTGACCCGTCGCCTCTTAACGTTGCAACGTCAACGGCTGGCTGAAAGCCAGGTGCTCGACCGCCAAACCCGACGCATTCTCCACGATGAAGTACTCCCCGAACTGCATACCGCCATCATCGCCTTAGCCGCAGAGGAAGAACATCAGACAAGAAGACAAGAGGACAAGAAGAACAAAGTACCAGAAAGTACAATCCCAACTCAACTCATCTCCGTCCATCGTCGTATCTCGGCACTTCTGCGCTCTTCGCCTGTGCAGTCTACCGTGAAGTTGGATCGGGGCTTGCTGGCAGGGCTGCGTGAACTGGTCGATTTGGAGATGCGTGGCTTGTTTGACCAGGTGCAGTGGCAGATTGATGAAAGTGCCGTGGGCGCAACTGCGCATCTTTCGCCTTTGGCGACGGAGGTGGTCTATTACGCAGTACGCGAGTCGTTGCGCAATGCCGCTCGTCACGGTCGTGGCAGCGATTCAACGCGCCCCTTGATGCTGACGATCAATATCGCCGACAAAGATGGGCTTCAGGTTGTGATTGCTGATGATGGAGTGGGTTTACAAACAGACTTTAGCCGCACCAATGGAACGGGCCAAGGACTCGCTTTGCATACCACGCTGCTAGCGATGTTGGGCGGCACACTCACAGTGGAGAGTCAAGTCAACAGGGGCACGTGTGTGGTTATTCGGCTTGGTGCAGTGTAAGCGTGAGCAACATCGTAATCACCAATCCGCCGATGCCAAGATAGATGGGGAGGACGGGCGCTCGTTCATAGAGCAAACCAGCCGCATAGGGCGAAAGCGAATAGCCAAATTGCATAGCGGTCTGATAAATGCCCAAACCAAAACTCATCGAGGCAGGAGTCAGCAGGTTAGACATGCGCGCCAAGGACGGCGTTCGTATCAGGCGATTGCTGCCGCTGATGGAATAGGCGACGAGCAACAGTGGAAAAACAGGCACCGCCGCAATGGTCGAAACCAATATCAGCACTAACACCTGCGGAAGCAGCATCGATGTAACGCGTTGTGCTGGCAAACGTGCCGCAAGATTGAGCAGTAACACCATCCCGGTGGCGCTGGCCGTGCCCAACCAACCAATCTGCTCCACGCTAAAGCCTTGCACTTCCTCCAGAAACTTGGGGGCCAGCACCTGTCCAACATCGACCACAAAGAAGATCATGAAGATCACGGCGATATTCCACATGAATTTGCCTTCCCGTAGCAAATTAATGGCGACAGTACCCGTGGCTTGATCTACCTTGGGTTGCGGGCGGATAAACGCCATCGTCAACGCCGAAAGGCAGTAAAAACAGGCAGCCAGTGCATAAACCACACGCAAACCATAATG
The DNA here is from genome assembly GCA_046328715.1 of Caldilineaceae bacterium. Classification (GTDB taxonomy): domain Bacteria; phylum Chloroflexota; class Anaerolineae; order Caldilineales; family Caldilineaceae; genus JAXLWB01. The sequence continues at coordinate 56,267 of JAXLWB010000060.1, forward strand.
ACCAGCAATCCAACCACCAATCGCCGGGGCGACAATGCTCCCGATCACAGGTCCAGTCGAAATGATGGCATAGGCGGCGGTGCGCTCCTGTCCACTCACTTTGCTGGCAATGTAGCCATTGAGCACGGAACCGGCAAAGTTGGAGAAGGTGTAAAGTGCAATCGCCGGAATAAACCAGCGCCAATCAGGTGCGAAGGCCATCGCAAAGCCAGACAGCGCACCGATCACCCAGCCGGTGACAATCACCCCCTTGCGCCCACGTTGATCCGCCCAGAGACCAATCGGCGCATAGAGGATCGCTGCCACAAAACTGCCCACCCCCAGTGTGGCCCCGACTTGCGCCGGCGTTGCCCCCAACTGGGTAACAAAGAGTGGTTGCAAAAAGATGTAAAGATAGAGTCCAAACCCCCAAAAGAAGGTGCTGAGGAAGATCAGACGCAGATCGCGATCCAGGTTGGCAAGGCGTTTTGGCATAGTAGCAGTAAAGTCTGGACAAATACTAGAGCTTCTTTGATTGAAGACTGATTTGTCTTCCCGCCTGAGGTGGAATCGGTAATTTTTGATGTTGTGCAGCGATCTCGGCCAACTTACTCAATGTTTCTTCGGGCATTGGCGCACCCTTGCCCAAGGTCACGTTGACATGGATCATCATCCATTCACAGGTGGCGGCGACATAGTTGGTTTCTGCGTGAAGCATGGTGTGAAAGAGGTGCATCCGTTTGGCATCGTAGCCAAGCAGTTGCGTGGTGATGCGGATCGGCGCACCCAGCTTCATCTCGCGCAGAAAGAGAATGTGGCCTTCCGCCGTGTAGGTTGAACAACCGCTCTGCGCACGATACGTCGCATCCAGCCCCACAAAATCCAGAATTCAGTTAACAGATTGCCGTTGTAATTATTGAGTGTGAATCTTTGTACTAAAAGTCAAAGCTGCTCCTAAGATACATCCTCTCCAGAGCCGAAAGCATTGCTGTTGTGCCGCTCACGCTGCTTGCGAGATAATCTGCAAGATATTCGGCAGCGTTGCGAGTCATAGTAGATCAAATTGATAAACCCAATTGCCGCATACCAAAGTAAGTTGGAAATGCCCAATAGGCACAAATTGACAATCACCATTAACATGGAAGTCATCACTCCGATAAGACCACGCATTGGTGTCTCCCAAATCTGATGCGGCCTTAGCAAATATGACCAGTGAAAGAGTGAGTTTACAGCCGAACCAACCCACAATCCACGCATGGGATCGCCGTTGACACCATGTGCAATTTCATGCGCCAGTACAGCGGCCTGCTGCTCTTTGTCGAGAATGGCAAAGAGCGGAATCCCGATACGTACAAGTGCACTTCTTTTCCAACCCACCTGCTGAAAAGAGGCATTAAAATCCGGGGTAAGTATAATGCCTGCCACGTGTGGTGCATGGAGCGAGTCCGCAATCTCATCTATAACTTTATAGAGCGTTGGAAATCGATCACGAGATAAAATCTGGGAAGGCATCTTACCTAATTTAGGCCGCAAAATCCAGGCGAGCAACAGAAAGAGAGCGCCGACTATCATAAAAACAACGTTCGGGAAACCTAGTACAAGCAAGGCAACCCCAACTGCCAACACCAATAATGTCACTATATGAACCAATGTTGCTGCAATGAATGCTAGAATTCGGGAGGATGAGGGAGCATGTTTGACTTCGGAAAGCTCCATCATTTGCTGGTGAAGTCGCAGACTGCTGCGCTTGCCCAGCCGTTCGTAGAGTTTTTCGATACGCGATTGTGGCTTATCGCTGGTTGGCGATGCTAGATTCCAATTGCAGTTTTTGCACCAGACGACATGGTCCCGATAGCGTGGAATTTCGGCTCCACACGAGGGACAAGTCTCCATGCGAATAAGTTCATTGGGATCGATCAATTCGGGGGATTGCTTGAACATAAGTACTCCTATATTTTTCTTGTGAACAATAGGTAATTTCTACTATTTTCTTGACTGCAAACTGATCTGTCGGCCTGCTTGAGGCGGGATAGGTAGTTGCTGATGTAGGATGCTAATCTCACCTAATTTGCTCAGCGTGGCTTCGGGCATTGGCGCACCCTTGCCCGAGGTCACGTTGACATGGATCATCATCCATTCACAGGTGGCGGCGACATAGTTGGTTTCTGCGTGAAGCATGGTGTGAAAGATGTGCATCCGTTTGGCATCGTAGCCAAGCAGTTGCGTGGTGATGCGGATCGGCGCACCCAGCTTCATCTCGCGCAGAAAGAGAATGTGCCCTTCCGCCGTGTAGGTCGAACAACCGCTCTGCGCACGATACGCCGCATCCAGCCCCACAAAATCCAGAAAGGCATCGGTCGCATGGCTAAATGGCACCCCATAATAGCCATCCATCATGTGCTGGTTGTAATCGATCCACTCGGGCAGGACAGTGGTGCTATATAAGTTGAGTGGTTGCGCCTGTAAACTCGCTGTCATTTTGTCACTCAAACCCCAATATCCTCATTCCACAACTCTGGGCGTGTAGCAATGAAATCACGCATCAATTGAATACACTCTTCGTTCTGCAAAATCACCAACTCGATGCCACGCGAACGGGTGTATTCTTCTGGCCCTTGAAAGGTGACATTTTCGCCGATTACCACTTTGGGAATCTTATAGAGCAAGGCAGTGCCGCTGCACATGTCGCAAGGAGAGAGCGTGGAATAGAGCGTTGCCCGTTGATAATCGCTTGCCTTCAGACGTCCGGCATTCTCCAGCGCATCCATCTCGGCGTGCAAGATGGCGCTGCCCTGCTGCACACGACGATTGTGCCCGCGCCCCACGATCTTGCCATCGATCACCAACACCGAGCCAATCGGAATGCCACCTTCTGCTAAGCCTTTTTTCGCCTCATCAATGGCGGCGCGCATGAATTCGTCCATGAGTTTTACCTTTCATAGTTGAGATTAGAGATTGGGAGATTTGGAGATTAACAGTAGCGTAATTACTTCAATCACTCCCTCGTATATGGCTTCAAATACGCCCCCGGATAGGCTGCATTGCGTCCAGCGAGGGCGAGTGCAATGATTGTAACAAGATAGGGCAGTGCCAGGAAAAGTTCGTAGGGAAGTTGAAAGCCTAAGGTTTGCAGGCGCAGTTGCAACGCCGAAATCCCAGCAAAGATCAGCGCTCCCCACACCGCTCGCACAGGATCCCAGCGGGCAAAGATCACCAGTGCAATGCAAACCCAGCCTCGCCCTGCCACAATGCCTAACGAAAACGCTCCTAACTGAGCCAGCGAGAGAAACGCCCCGCCCATGCCCATCAGTGCCCCGCCAATCGCCAGTGCCCAGGTGCGCATACGGAAGACGTTGATGCCAGCCGCATCGGCGGCTTCGGGATTCTCGCCCACCGAACGCAGCGCCAGCCCAAAGTTAGTACGATACAATCCCCACCAAGCCAGCGGGATGAGCAGGATAAAGGCAAAGTAGGTGAGCAAATATTGTTCGAAGATCGGACCAAGCAGCGGAATTCCCGCAAAGGGTGAGATCTGGGCAAAGGGTTCCACCTTGGGCAGCGTATCACTCTGTCCAAAGACCAAACGGAAGCTATAGAGCGCCAAACTGCTGCTGAGCAACGTGATGCCCAACCCCGCCACATGCTGATTGACACCAAGGACGACACTCAAATAGCTCATGACCAGGCTCATCAGCACCCCAGCCAGCGCCGCCGCCAGCAGCCCGATCCAGAGATGACCAGGCAACCCTTCGCTCTGCTTGGCCACGGCAAAACCGACGAACGCCCCCAAGAACATGATGCCCTCGATGCCGAGGTTCAGCACGCCAGAGCGCTCGGTGTAAATTTCGCCAATCGTGGCAAAGATCAGCGGCGTCGCCACACGCAATGTCGCTGCAATCAATCCGATCAAAAATGTCGAAGTAAGAAGTTCCTGCATGATAGTGTATCTTTGGCAGATTGCGAAGAAATAAACTTAGTGAGACAGTAGGGCAGTAGGACAGTAGGACAGTAGGACAGTGAGACAGTGAGACAGTCCTGACCCACTGACCCACTGTTCTACTGACCTACTGTCTTACTGACTTACTGATATTTTTGCCGCTGACAATTCGATAGCGCTGCAAGACAAACATCGCCAGCGTCACCAGCAGCAACAACGCCTGAATCACA
>JAXLWB010000061.1:0-60398 GCA_046328715.1 Caldilineaceae bacterium
GTTGGAGTGTCGGCGAAATGGTTTGCGTGTTCGGGTCGGGCGGGGCGGTTAGGCTGAGCCAGGCGATCTGTTGCTGATTGGGCGAAGGTGTAATCTGGTAGTAAGTCTGCAAGCCACTGCTCAACACCTCGCTATTCGTGATCGACGGTGTCAACTGCAGCAATGGTTCACCCGCACCCAGGGAAGCCCAGAGAGTGTCGCTGAGCACGAGGAGTTGCCAAGGTTGGGTCACGAGCCACGAATCGATGGTGAGTGAACTGTTCCAGATGGCACTGGCCAGATCGGTTCGCTGCAACTGGCCGCCTTCCGCACCAGCCGCAATCGACAGGCTCAACAAGCGACCGCTGGGCGATTCTGCCAGCCCGACGCTGGTCAGGCGCATCTCAAGTGAATCATGCTGCACAGGTTTGGCAAAGCTCGTGACTTGCCAGCTTTTGCCCCCATTGGTTGAACGCCAGAGGCTCTGTTCGCTGGCAAGATAGATCGAATTGGTGAGATCGGTTGCAGGGGCAGGCAACAAGGTCAGCAGACGACCATCCAAGGGTGGCAACGTTGCGCGAGCGCCGATCTGTAGATTTTGCTGCACAAGTGGTTGAATCGTCGTTGTAACCACCTGATTGGCAGCGAGCGCGCTGCTACGCACCGACAAAATGCCCAGCGGATTGCTGATCAGGCTGGAGCTTTCCAGGCGCGGCACGGGGTAACGCAGACGTTGCAGGGAAAGTGTAGCGTTACCACTGACGACAAAGACATTTTGGCCATCGCTGCTACTCAGCAACTGCTTGACCGACGTATCCGTCTGTACGGTCAACTGTTGCCCCTGCGCATCGCCGAGTTGGACGGTTGAGTTGAGGCCGTTATCGAAGTAGGTGGCGTTGCTCCAGGCAAGGTTGACAACCGGGGCGACGGTTGCCTGATTGGGCGGCGGGTTGGGGTCATCTATCAGGGTTGCCTTTAGTGTAGCAAACTCACCAGCCGTCTGCCCTTCATCGATCCCGGCTAAGTCACCGCCGACGCGCTCAGTTACTAGTTCTTCTGTGTCCGTAATATAGCTATGATAAATGCCAGGCGAGATCACGCTAGTCTGGCTCAAATCGATGGGGACGGTGATGCCATTGGTCGGCGAAACGATACCAGGGTTGGTCAGGGCAATAAAGAGTGCCTGGCATTCGGGCCGGCTAGGCAGGGCAATGGTAAGTGCACTTTGCCGGGCTGGATTAAATTCAATTTGCCCAAAGGTAGTTGGCACCAGGGAGGATACCGTGTTGCTGAGCAGATTGGCACCGCGCAAGTAGAGCGTACCACAGAGCGGATGAGTCGAATTGGTCAATAAGGTGTGCGGGTTGAGCCAACCAACAAACTGCTCGCCAGTCGAGGCAGAGGGCAAAGAATAGAGGGCGTTGGTAACACCTGCGTTGACATCGGCCACCCAAACCCCAGCCATCGCATAACTTTCGCCGCTGCCAAAGGAATAGGCACTGGTAAAGGCGACAAATTTATCATCAGGCGACCAACGCAGTTGATAGGCATACCCTGGTTCGTTGCTGAGCCGAGTCGTCGTGTTACTGGCCACGTCGTGGACAAAGAGATCGGTTTGACTATCAACCTGTTCACGCACAAAGGCGAGTTTGCGGCTATCACTGGACCAAAGCAGCCCTGGCGTGTTCAACGAAGTGCGTACATCATCTGGTCCGGTTAGGGCGGCGGCATTGTAGGGCAGGCGCAGCGGCGCAAGGACCCGCAGCGAACCATCTTGTAAGGAAAGCAGATAGAGTACCGGGATCGGGCTCAACGAGATCGTAAAATTAGCGTCGGCGGTGAAGGCTAGCCACTTGCCATCTGGCGAACGCAAGGGTGAGGCGAAGGGTGATGGGGCTGGCACTGTGTCCTGAGGATTCGGATCATTGACAGTGACCCCTGGCACGGTTGTTAATTTGACCAGTTCATTGCCGTCGGAGCGCAGCGCCCAGAGCGTGTCGGCGTTGGTCACCAGTTGCCAATCCTCATCCTGTAACCACTGGGGCAAGGGTGCAACCGATTGCCAGCGCTGACGGACTGGATCGATCCATAAAAGCTCACCTCGTCCGCTGGCCAATAGCAAAAGATGGGAGTCAGCACTTTGGCGCATCGTCGTTGCACTGAGCCAGACAGCCGGCAGACCATCAATCTGATCGCTGAGCAGGCGTGACCAGCTTTGGCCACGGTTGGTCGAACGATAGATCTCGCGCTCCCCACGCAGGTAGATCGTCTGATCGATGGCGTAGTTGGGCGAGGGTAGAATCTGGACAATGGGAGCGTCAGTCTGGGGCAGGCGCTGAATACTCCACCGCTCTTTAGGAAAGGCACGCTCGAAGCTAACTCGGGCGCGCACCGGCTCCACTAGTTGCAACGTACTGATCTGGTTGGTCTCAATAATGTTGTTGACCTGGGCTGACGGATAACGAGCGACGACCACCTGGCCGTCGCTATTCACGCCCGCCAACAGCAGCGTCTGATTGGCAACGCTGACGAGTGTGTTGTTGATCAAAGGCGACTGGTAACGTTGGGGCGTTGAGCCAACTTCGGCCAACCAGAATTGACTCTGTGGATCGTTCGGCAAACGCCAGAGCCATTGGTTGTCGGCAATGCTCGAAAGTTCGAGTGTCACGACTTCACCACTGGTCAGGGTGTCGGTAAAAGGTGCAATTGGTTGCAGGGTGTTGTCGATACCCAGGAAGGTAGGTGGGTCCGTTTCATTTTGTAGCAACCAGCGGCCATCAGGCAAGGGCTGTAGTCGCGTGGTAAAGAGCGGATCGGCAATACGCTGCGGTGGTTGATTATCGAGTCGTAGCCGATAAAGCCCTGGTGGGTTAACGCCGCCACAGTTTCGGCCATCGGTCAGCAGAAATTCCTGTCGAGTTGGCGCATAGCCGAGGGTCTGGAATGGCTCGGTGGTTAAGGTGAGAATTTCGGTCGGAACCAGCTTTTGAGTTGTCGTCACCAGGACGGGGACTTGAATTTCCTGGGTAGTGGTAATACCCGTGGCGGTATCCGTGAAGATTTGCGTTTGGGTCACCGTCACCGTCTGTCCCACCTCGGCCTGGTTGGCGATGGTCAGTTTGCGGATATTTTGCAGGCTACAGTCCGCTTGGCGATTCTGGCTGTAGATCAAAGCACTTTTGGGACCAATCCAATCCAGCACCTTGGTGTTGAAGCTGTTGTCGTTGTAAAGACGTCGATAGCCGGAGCCGTCAGCGTTGGCGGCATAAAGATCGGCGCTGCTGTTGCTAATCGCTTCAAATTGGCGATGGCGCACCGTGTAGAGCAAGATGCTATCGTCTAGCGACCAATGGATCCCTTCTACACTATCCGGCTCATCGCTGAGTCGGAGAATCCGTGTGGTCTGCAGCTCAAAACGATAGAGATCGACTGAGGTGCTGCCAAAAGCACTGGCAAAGGCGAACTGTTTGCCATCGTGCGCCCAGGCGACGCTACCGAGCGAGACTGCCATATTGCGACTGGCGACATACGTTTCTGGATCTGCAAACTGACGCTTGGTATTGCTCTCCTGGAGCGGGGCAACAAGGCGCAAGTTACCATCACGCAGGGAGAGAACCAAAAGTTGCAGCCCTACTGCCTGTTCCGGGTCATCGACAATTTGAGAATCCACGACCAGTGCCACCGCCTCACCCGTGGGAGAAGGAATGGCCCTTTGCAGCAAAAGCGACGAGACACCAAGCAAGGATTGTAAATATTCGCGTGTCAGTAGGGTAATCGTCTCATTCGACTTTAGGCGGGTCGCCCACAGCTCTCCATACTGGCTATACGAAAGCAACCAATTTTCGTTGCTAAACCAGGATGGGATATCGATGCCGCGCCAGGTGAGTGTGGAAGGATCGATGCGCAACAAATTGCCTTGGGCAAAGTAGGGCGATTCAGGCGCAAAGGATGCCTCGACCAAAGTCGTACGTGCAGGATTGGGGCGGGCGGAAAAGGGATTGCTGAGCAGCGAAGGAGTCGCCAACTCGAGTTCCACCTGATTGGAAGCAGTGGTAGCCAGTGCCAACGGCGCTTGCGACCAGTCGATGGGTGCCCCTTCCAGTTCGTCGGCAAATTCCCAGTTGACCCCTTCATCTAGCGAGCGGAGCAGTTTGCCCTCCCCGATGGCATAGAGCGTGTGATCGGTCGCATAGTTCGGTGAAGGCAACAGGCGATCCAGCACAACCTTGCCCTTGAGTTCATTCAGTTGCAGACCCCGTGGCGGCTGGGATTGCTGTGCCACCTGCGGGATGGGCGTTGGCAAGGGCGAGACAAAGACCGGCGGGCGAGGCAGATTGACATGAAGATTTTCAGCATAAAACTCTAGATAGTTGCCATCATTGGTCACCACACGCAATCGTAAGGTATAGATACCCGGTGATAGATCGCTTGTATCCCACAGCCCCAACATACCATTGACCACTGGTTTTTCAGCGAGCAAGAGGAAGGCAAAAGCATCGGCATCGCTCGGCTCCGCTTTGTAGGCCAGTTCATACTTCCAAAAGCGATCAAGATCGGCAGTGCCAGCAATGGTCACCAAACCCGAGAGATAGGCGCCGGATACCGGTGAAGTGATACCAGAGTAAGTCTGTGCACGCAGCGTGGCAGGAGGCAAGAAGCCAGTTAGCAAAGAAAGTAAGATAAGTACGTGAAAATAAGTGCGGAATCGGAACATGAATCAAGTTTTTGTTACACGTCTACCCCATCCTAACCATCCCCAAAACAGGGAGGGGATGGTGAAGGGGAGGATTGAGATTGGTGGATGATCGAAAACATCTTGATTACGGTTACGCACAATCATAACCTAACACACAGTAGAACAAGAAACTATCTTGTTCTACAAATGTCTCTCCACCCCCTTTTCAATCCTGCCCTTACGCCAGCGATCCTCTATAATGTTGTGATTCATAACTCACAATTCGCAACCCATATTTAGTATTTCGTAACTCTTATGTCTATCAGCGTCTTTGATCTCTTTAAAATCGGCATCGGCCCTTCGAGTTCGCACACGGTGGGACCGATGAAGGCAGCGCGCATGTTTGCACTGCGGCTGCAAACGAGTGGCCATCTTGCCCACACGGCGAGTGTGACCAGTGAACTTTTCGGCTCTTTGGGTGCAACCGGCAAAGGACACGGCAGCGACAAAGCAGTGATTCTCGGCCTGGAGGGGGCAGAGCCGCACAGCGTACCGGTAGAAGAGATCGAGACGCGCCTAGTACAGATTCGCTCCCGCCAGCAACTCAACCTATTGGGAGAGCGAGCGATTCCCTTTATCGACCGGCAGCATCTGCTCTTCCGCAAGACGTCATTGCCTTATCATCCCAACGGTATGAAGTTCACCGCCAGCGACTCCCACGGTGGCGAGTTGACCAGTCGCATCTACTATTCGGTGGGCGGCGGCTTCGTGGTCGATGAGTTGGCAGTGGGGCACGAACGGGTCAAGGCCGACGATACGCCTTTACCCTACGAGTTCAATAGCGCTGAGGAGTTGCTGGTGCTCTGCAAAGCGCATGGCAAGTCGATTAGCCAAATCATGCTCGAAAATGAAGGTGCGTGGCGCAGCGAATCCGAGACCCGATCTGGATTACTCAACATTTGGCACGTAATGCAGGAATGTGTGCGGCGTGGCTGTACGAGCGACGGTATTCTGCCCGGCGGCATGAAGGTACGCCGCCGCGCTGCCGACTTCTATCGCAAATTGGTCGAGCGCCCAGAAGCCAACCTACAAGATCCGCTAAACGTGATGGATTGGGTCAATGTCTATGCCATCGCAGTTAATGAGGAGAATGCCTGGGGCGGACGAGTAGTCACGGCTCCGACCAACGGGGCGGCAGGCATCATTCCTGCGGTGTTACATTATTATGCGCGTTTTGTGCCAGGGGCGAATGACGATGGCATTGTGCGCTTCCTGCTCACAGCCGGGGCGATTGGTTCGCTCTACAAGAAGAATGCCTCAATCTCGGGCGCAGATGTCGGCTGCCAGGGTGAAGTGGGCGTGGCCTGCTCGATGGCGGCAGCAGGACTAACCGAGGTGCGCGGTGGCAGTGTTGACCAGGTGGAGAACGCAGCCGAGATCGGTATGGAGCACAATCTCGGTCTCACCTGCGACCCGGTCGGTGGGCTGGTGCAGATTCCTTGTATCGAACGTAACGCGATGGGGGCGGTCAAGGCGATCAACGCATCACGCATTGCCCTGCGTGGCGATGGCAAACATTACGTCTCGCTCGATAAGGTGATCAAGACCATGCGCGAAACGGGGGCGGACATGAAGACAAAGTACAAAGAGACAGCGCGCGGTGGGTTAGCGGTGAATGTGATTGAGTGTTGAGAAATTGGAGGCAGTTAACCCTAATTTATGAAAAATGGTCTCGCAGCAAAAGCTCAACAAAATCCTTTTCCTTCTGTGACAGTGCAGGAGGAGGCGGCATAGTCGTATAGTCGATAGTTAAATCGTATGCGGCTTTGTCGTAAATCGATGTGAAGGCAGTTTCGAGATCAAGCAGAACATCCGCATCCGGTGAGCGCAATGGCACGTTGATGACAGGCAAGGGATCAGTCAGTTGAATTGACCAGATATCTACCGATTTCGCCTTTGCTTGCGTAAGTGAAATGCGATAGGCACTGGTTGGGCTGCGGGGATATGTAAAAGAGCGTTGCCCACGGCGAAGCAGGTCGATTTCGATAATATTGACATTTGCTTCATAAAGGCGACGAACTTTATCACGATATTTGGCCCGTCCAGGCTCGCGTTTGTTAATTGGCGACAAAATCTCAATACTCGTCACCAGTTGATTTTGGGCTGTATCGCGAATTTCGACTGTAGCAAGACGCAGTTCAAATTCAGCGAGTGGCACTGTAGCTGTAACGGGTGAGGCGGTTAACGGTTCAGCCACAAAGACCCCGCCCCTGCTAGGTTGAAAAGAAGAATTCGGTGTACGAACGATCTCCATATCAGGATAAAGAATACCAATCTCGGCTTCTGGGGTTTCATCGGTCACCATTTGCACTTCAATACGAGCGACATAACGCGGTCGAAGGTACGGCATCAGTTGGTCGCTGATCTGAGTAGCAAGTCGATGATGAACATCGGGCCAGAGATAGCCTTCTAGATAAGGGTCCATGCCAGGAAATGGTGATGCCATGTCACTCCATTCTTGTAACAACTCTTGTAACAAAAAATACACTACATAGAGGGCACAGAGCAGGCACGGAACAGCCAGAACGTAGAAAACCTATACATTTCTCCGTGCCTTGGTTCCTCCTTTTGTATGCGCTGTGTCCTTGAATCAACAAAACAAGAAACTATCTTGTTTACCAGTATAGCACAAAGGTAGCAAATTTTCTCTATGCAAAAAATAGCAGCAGTTGAGCAACCCACAACCCTTCAAGCCAACCAAATTGGCTTACTCACCCTTCTGATCTGCTTTGAAAGTCTGCACTTTGTCTTCGCTAAGCTGCTCGAAGACCAGAATTTGCCAGCGACCTTTGCAGCGGCGATGGTGCTTTCGGCCTCGGCGTTGGAGATGGGAATTTTTGGCTGGTGGACAAAACGAATTACCTGGGCTGGCTTACGCCGCAATTTCTGGTTCTTTGTGGCGATTGGTTTCTTTGTTGGGGCGAGTACGATGCTTTCCTATGAGTCGGTGCGCTACATCAGCCCCGGAATCGCTTCGGTACTCTCCAAGACGACGACACTTTTCAACCTGCTCTTTGGCATTATTCTACTACATGAGCGTTTGACCTTGGGTCAGCAACTCGGCGGTGCAGTTGCCATCCTTGGAGCAGTGATTATCGTTTTTGAACCTGGCGATTATTTGCGCTTGGGGTCGCTGATCGTGGTGACTTCCAGTCTGCTCTATGCCTTCCACGCGCTCACCGTGAAACGCTGGGGCGGAAAACTCGATTTTGTGGAATTCTTCTTTTACCGGGTGCTCTTCTCTTCGCTCTTTTTGCTCAGCTTTGCGGCTAGCCGCCAACAATGGGCCTGGCCACCGCTGACTACTTGGCTGATGATGTTGCTGGTCGGCACGATCGACGTGACCTTAAGCCGCACGGTCTACTATATGACTATGCGTAAGATGCCGCTATCAGTCCATTCAATTGTGTTGACGCTGAGCCCCGTGGGTTCGATTCTGCTAACGTTTCTACTCTTCCAGACCGTGCCGACCTTGCAGCAGGCGATTGGCGGCGTGCTCGTGCTATTGGGTGTGTTGTTGGTGACACTAAGAAGAGGGTGAGACACGGATTAACCCCACTCCTCATCAAAGGTAGATAGGGGACAGCTACGGGGCGGGATATGGGTATTGCGGGTGGTCGCTAAACTTTAATGCCTATTTATCAACACCAACCCAACCAAACACAGACCAATGCCCACAAATTGGGACGTTGACAACTGTTCTCGAAACCAGTAAAGACTGACAGGGATGAGCAACATGGCAACGGTTGAATTGCTCAACAGACTGGCGATGCCGATATTCCAACCAGCACGATAGGCGAGCAGATAGCCCACTTCGATACCGATGATGGTGACGGCGAGCGCCAAAGTTGTCCAGTTGAGTTGGCGTAGCGCATCGCCCAGGCTGCGACCGAGTGGGAAGAAGGGCAGCAGCAGCAGACAAATGACCGCAGCGACCAGATACGCCACGGCGACAGAAAGCAGAGGATGGGCAGCACTAGGCGTATTCTTTTGTACGACCTGATAGGCGGCGGCTGAAAACGTAGCCAGTAAAATTGCACCGTAATAAAACATGGATTTCATCTCTACCTTCTCTAATTTCACTTGACCGTCACTTCACGGTTGAGTTGTGCCGAAAACTCAATGCTACACACGCTTGCACGCAAAGTGCCGGTCAGGTTCTCATGCACTCCTCACGTCGCTGACACCAATGCTTCGTCGATCAGCGGTGAAATGGTTTCGGCGGCAGTAGCAGCCGACTTTTCGCCGGTAAAGACCAGGTCCAGTTCCGATTGGATGATGCTGCTGATGGCGGCCCACTTTTCCCCAGCAGCAGGAATGCGAAATTGATTAGGCTGGCTGGCAAGTGCAATCAATGGTGCGTAACCGAGTTTCTGGTTGCTTTCCGTGTTGAAGCGGTCGAGCAGTTTTTTCAGCGGCGGAATCGTCGGAGTTGCCGGGTCGATGACACGGTTGAGCACAAAGTTACGTGCATAATCCCAGGCCAGATCGGGTTCTTTGCTTTGGGTAGAAATGCCCCAACACCAGGAGTGCTCGTACCAGGTGCGGCTACCGATATTGGCGCGCGGGGAAAGCACAGCCTTCCAGTGTAGGTCGCTGCTCTGCTTTAGGCTGGCCACATCCCAGGTGTTGCCCAAATAGAGTGACGTGACACCACTCTTGAAGGCATTGATGCCTCCTTCCAGTTTGCGAATCTGGTCGGTGGGCACCGCAATTTGATCGACATTGACCAGATTCGCCCAGTACTGAAGCGCCTCGATGCTTTGGGGCTGATCGAGGATCGCCTTGGTCTGTTCTGGGTTGAGGATATCTCCGCCATTCGACCAGATCCAATAGGTCCAGGGGACAAACCAAAGATCAAAAGCCAAGCCATATCGTTCGGTCGACTCGTCTTTGCGCTTGACGAGTGCTTGGGCCATGGCTCGTAGATCGTCCCAGCGCCAGTCTGCATTCGGTTCGGCAATTCCGACTTCACTCAGGTGGTCGAGATTGTAGTAGACTGAGGCCGGACCAGGCATGAAACCAATCAACAGGGCATAGAGATTGTCTTGCCAGGCCGCCGCTTCAATGGCAGGAGGCAAAAGCTCACTCTTTTTGACCTCTGAGTCGTTTTCCAAATAAGGGTCTAGATTGAGCAGCGCGCCGCTCTTGGCATAAGGCTGGACATAGCCTTCCCACAAATCATAAAGATCGGGCATGGTGCCGGCCGCAATGTGGGTTTGCAGCTTTTCAAAGTAGTTCTGCCCCTCGGCAAGCATCTCCATGTCAATCGTCAGACCCGAGCGGGTGGCGCTATATTGCTTGTTGAATTGCTCACGCAGCGTGGTCTCCGGCTCAGTGTAGCAACAGACCAGCACATGCAATTGCTTGTATTCAATAGTTGGCGTGCTTTCTCCTAGAGTCTGTGTACTCTGCGAAGCGGACGACGGAAGACAAGACGCCAGGCTACAGCTTCCTGCACCGGCAGCGATCCATTTGAGTAGGGTACGACGGCTGATGACTACGTTTGTGCTGTCACTAGCATCGGGGGACTCAGAAGCAGATCGTTCATCGGCTGAAATACGCATACGTTCTATGCTCGATTCTCCTAACCGCAATTGTGTGATGCTCCTTACCCGAGTGCCTGTGCTAAATCTTCCATCAAATCATCAACATGCTCAAGCCCGATGGAGCAGCGGAGCAGTGCAGGTGGAGCTACCGAATTTGGACCTTCAATTGAATAGCGATGCTCGATCAGGCTTTCAAAACCGCCAAGACTAGTGGCGCGGGTAAAAAGATTGACGCGTGACGAGATTGCAAGTGCCTCATCCGCCCCACCTTTGACTGTAAACGAGAGCATCCCCCCAAAGCGGCGCATTTGTTCAGCAGCAATCTCGTGGCCAGGGTGGTGCGCCAAACCAGGATAGTGGACCGCCTCTAACTTGGGATGACCATCGAGAAAGCGGGCGATCTTTTCGGCGTTATCACTTGCCGCATGCACGCGCAGATGAAGGGTCGGGATGCTGCGCAAAAGTAGCCAACAATCAAAGGGCGAGGGAACGGCACCGCCCATCTGTTGAAAACTACGCACACGCTGAAACGTTTCACTCTCCTCTTTCGCAATCACCGCCCCACCCAGCACATCGCTATGGCCGCCGATATATTTGGTGGTGGAGTGGACGACTAGATCTGCGCCCAACGCCAGCGGGTTTTGTAGAACAGGGGTGGCCCAGGTGTTATCCGCCACACAGATCGCACCGGCAGCATGAGCCACTTCGGCAGTGCGCACGATGTCAGTAATACGCAACTGTGGGTTGGAGGGCGTCTCGACCCAGACCAGCCTGGTGTTAGGTTTGATCGCTCGCTCAATATTGGTGACATCACTCATATCGACAATGGTGTGATCAATGTTCCAGCGTTTGTAGTGTTGTTCGAGCAGCGCGCGCGTGCCAAAGTAAATATCGCTGGGCAGGATCACATGGTCACCCGCCGACAACGAATGGTAGACGGCCTGGGTAGCCGCCTGTCCCGAACTGAAAGCAGCCGCAGCAACCCCTCCCTCAAGATTAGCCAAGGCTGATTCTAGCGCCTGACGATTGGGATTGCTGGCGCGGGTATAGACATGTTTGTTGGGGAAAGTGCCATCGGCCTCACGGGCAAAGGTGGTTGAAAGCACCAGCGGCGGTGTGACCGCACTAGTGCCTCGGTCAAGTTCATGGCCAGTGTGAATAGCTCGAGTTTCAGGTCGCATGAAAAAAGGTCCTTTAGAATCGGCGCGCTGCCAACGGATTTTCGGGAACGGATTTGTAAGTGATAACAATCCGT
The DNA here is from genome assembly GCA_046328715.1 of Caldilineaceae bacterium. GTDB lineage: Bacteria > Chloroflexota > Anaerolineae > Caldilineales > Caldilineaceae > JAXLWB01. Next base: position 11,519 of record JAXLWB010000061.1, read on the forward strand.
TCAATCCGTTCCCGAAAATCCGTTGGCAGCGGTTGGTAAGTATGTAATCAAAGTCGCCAGCGTCACCGCACCCACGATAACCAGGGCCACTGTATAGGCTTGGGCTGGGTAATGACCTGCACCGTCTTTGCCAAAGAGATTGATGATTGCCCCCATCGCCCACTGTGTGACAAAGATACCAGTGAAGGAGAACAGATTGGTTGCACTGACTGCCCGTCCGACCAAACCGTTGGGAAAAAGCCGCCGAGCCTGAGGCATAAGCAAAAGACTCACCGCACCGCCAAAGCCAAACAAAAAATTGAGCAGTGGAAACCAAGCGGGCGCTGGACGTACGGCATAGAAAAAGGTGCCAAGAACCTGCAAAGCCGCGCCAAGCACCATGACCCACTCCAGCCCAAAACGGTCGGCCAGCCAGCCACTAGAGCCGAAACCGAACATTACCCCAATAGCGATGACAAAGAGCAGGTTGCTGGCAGCCAGCTTATCCAAGGCGTAGACATCGTTGAAATAGGGTCCAGCCCACAACCCCTGCATGGCGATCAGGACGCCATTCATGGTAAAGCTGAGCAACCCAATGCGCCAAAAATGGCGATTGCGAAAGATATCGGCGAGCGAGCCGTCGGTAGCAACCGGTTTGTTCCAGACTTCGCCCGGTGGCGTGTTGCGCACCCAAATGAGTATGGCAGCAGCAACCGCCGCCATTGCCACCCCACCGCCCCAGAAGATCCCACGCCAGCCAAAGGCCGCATTCAAACGGGCTAGTGGAATCGAGGCGGCAATCCCACCCATTGAGCCAAAACCAACCATCAATGCCGAAATCGTAGCATAACGTTCGGGTGAAAACCAACGGCTAAAGGCCTTGAGTGCACCCATCAAAATGCCTGCCGTCCCTAGCCCGATCAGTGCCCGCCCTAGCGCCAACATGGCAAAGGAATGCGCATTGGCAAATATCAATCCACCTGCTGCGCCGAAAAACATCAACCCCGGCGTCACCCAACGCGGCCCAATCCAATCCAGCCCGATGCCCAGTGGAATCTGCGCTGCGGCAAAGGCCAGGAAGAAGAGGCTGCTCATCAAGCCCAACTGCGCAGCATTTAAGCCGAGTTCACTCGAAAGATCACCTGCCAGCGCCGCATTGGCCGTACGAAAAAAGTAGGAAAGCATGTGAGCAACGGCAAAGAGGGCAAATACGCGCAAGTGTTTGGGCATAGAAAGAGATTCATGATTGGGAGATTATATTGGTTCGTTGGATTTGGGTATAGAGATTGTAACACGTTTATGAGGATTGAGACAAAGAAGGGTGAATTTACTGATGGCCTGATGCTGACTCATGGAGCCAATAGTTCGCTCTTGCATCAGCTTGCGCATTTCTTTACTTGAAATCCAGCTTCAATTGGCGTTATTAGAATGACCCCTTACTCATGTCCAGTGTTCAGAGTCGTTAGTGTCAGCATACGGCTGTCCCCTTTACTGACGTGCGAGGTTCTGATATAGGGCTACAGCTTCAGCCCGCTCATCACCACGCCTTGCGTGAAGTAGCGTTGAGCAACGGCGAAGAGCGCAAGAACGGGCACGGTCATGATGGCGGCACCTGCCATGAGTAGATGGTCACGAGGGTCGGTATTTTCCATGGGGAAGGTCTGGAAGGTGCGCAAGCCGACTGCAGCAGTGTAGAGGTTGATGCGGTTGAGGTAGATAAAGGGGCCGAAGAAATCGTTCCAGTCGGCAAGGAATTGGAGAATGGCGACGGTGGTCAAGGCAGGCTTCATTAGCGGCACGATCACGCTCCACAAAATGCGGAAGGGACCGGCCCCATCTAGCGTTGCAGCCTCATCGAGATCGCGGGGAATGCTGAGGATAAATTGGCGTAGCAGGAAGACCATAAAGGCTCCGCCCCCCAGCCAGGCACCGATCGTGAGCGGCACGTAGGTATTGATTAGCTTCAGCTTAAAGAAGAGTAGATATTGCGGAATCACGGTCACCGTGGAGGGGATCATCATGGTGCTGAGCAGCAAAACAAACCAGATGTTTTTGCCGATAAAGTTAAAGCGCGCAAAGGCATAGGAGGTGGTCGTGGCTGTGATGATGGTGCCTGGAATGGTCAGCGCCGCAATTAAGAAGCTATTCAACATCCAACGCGCAAAGGGTACCGACTGAAAGACCTTGACATAATTCCCCCATTGTGGGTTCTCTGGAAAGAGATGCGGCGTGTAAGAGCGCAATTCCTGCCAGGTCTGCAACGAACTCGAAGCCGTCCAAAAGAGCGGAAAGGCAAAAGCCACCCCGATCACGGTTAAGATCAGATAGGTCAGCACAGTGCCCCATTGGAAATGTGAGCGGGGTTTGGAGGGTGAAAGAGTGGTTGTGGTCATAGTGGAAGAGTGGAAGAGTTGAAAAGTTGAAAAGTTGAAAAGTTGAAAAGTTGAAAAGTGAAGGCGTAGATCGAACACTCTTCAACTCTTCCCCTTTTCAACTATTCAACTTTTAATCCCCATAATAAAAAACCCAAAGCCGCGACATACGCATCTGAATCACGGTCAGCCCGACGATAATCAGGGCAAAGAACCAGGCCAACGCAGCGGCATAACCCATATTCCAGTAGTCGAAGGCATTTTTCCAAATGTGCAAGCTAAAGAACCAAGTAGCAAAGCCAGGTCCACCTTCGGTGGCGACAAAGGCAGCGGCGAAGGTCTGCAGCGCGCCGATAATGCCCAGCACCGTGTTGAAGAAAATGGTAGGCGAAAGCAGCGGAATGGTGATATGGCGCAGCCGTTGCCAGGCATTTGCTCCATCAATGGCGGCAGCATCGTACATTTCAGTCGGGATGCCCTGCAAACCGGCCAGAAAGATAATCATCTGCGTGCCGCCCATCGAACTCCAGAGGCGCATCAGGATCAGGGTCGGAATCGCCCAGGTGCGATCGTTAAACCAACCCGGCGGATTTGCGATGCCGATGCCGCGCAGAATCTGATTGACCATGCCAAAGTCATTGTTGAAGAGCAACTTCCACAGAATTACCGACGCCACCAGCGGTACCAGCGAGGGCATAAAGACCATCGTGCGAAAGATGGTCACGTTTTTGATCTGTTGATTTAGTAGCAGCGCCAACAACAGTGAGCCGATCACACTCAGCGGTACGCCCAATCCTGCGAAGTAGAAGGTGCGCCCTAAGGATGGCCAGAAGAGGTCATCATCGGTGACCATTTTGACATAATTCTGCACGCCAATAAAGACAGGCGGGCTGATCACGTCCGACTTGGTCAGGCTGAGATAGAGCGAATAGAGACTCGGCCCCAAGAACAAGCCAAAGAAGCCGATCAGCCAGGGAGTCAGGAAGAGATAGCCGTAGAAATTCTCACGCCGCTGGGCAGGAGAAAACCTACGCCTCGTCTGTACCTGCACTGCGCCAGCCGGTGTTACATTGGTTGCTGTTGCCATACTAGTTCCTAAATACGAGATATGAAATACGAAATACGAAATGCAGTTATGAATTGCGAGTTTCGTATTTCGTATTTCGTACCTGGTATTTCATAGTTATGCCGGTTCCTGATCCAATACCTTCTGGATATTATCATGCAGGTCCTGCAAACCCTTCTCGAAGGGCACAGGGGCCTTGGGATCAAAGAGAATCGTTGCCCATTGCACACAGGCGTCGGTGTACTCCTTGCCGCGCGAGTTGGCAGGGGCGTTGGCGGGAATGCCGTTCTCCAGGTTGGGGATAAACCATTCGTGGACAGCATCTTTCTGGATCAATTCCTGGACCACATCGGGGCGGACAAAGGCACCCTGACCCGCAACGAGGTTAAAGCCGACACAACCCTCTTTGCTCGTAATATGCTTGAGAAATTCGTAGGATTCTTGCGGGTGCTGCGTGCCATTCAAGATGTTCCACGTGCCGCCACGAATCTGCGAGGGCGCTTTACCATTCTTGTCGGTGGGCAGCAGACCTTGATGCGCCTTGGCGACGGCTTCATCTTTGATATCGCGCTTGAAGTTGCGCACATCGAGTGAACCACCCCAGCGCATCGAAATCTTGCCTTCAACCTGAGCAGCGGGAGCGTTTTCAATATCACCTGGTGCGGGCAGAATCTGATCTTCTACAGCTAGTTTGTACATCCAGCGCAGTGCATCCTGAGCATTCTTATCATCCATCAACAGGCTCTTGGTGCCTTCAGCATTGATTAGCTCACCATTGAAGGCACGCACCAGTGTGACGAGATGGCCTTCGTCAAAGGCGGTCGCTAAACCAAAACGTCCACCATCTTTATTGTTTAGCTTGCGTGCCCATTCGTCATAGGTGGTCATTGGGGTATCATGCCCCTTGGGGTCAGGCAAGTCGATGCCAGCTTCCGCAAAATGGACTGCATTAATCACGAAGGTATCTTGCCCCGCCCATCCCCAACTGGGTAGACCATACAACTTGCCATTGTAGTGCTGCAACACCATGAATTGCTCAAACCATTGTTTGACATCAAGATTGTCGGACGCGACCAAATCATCCAGCGGCATGATGATCTGCTTATTAATGGCCCGCCAGAAGTGGAAGTGCGAGGGGTCAAAGGCGCAGATGTCAGCCAGGTCGCCTGCGGCAAAGGAGGCATACATCTTAGCGTAGTTATCCTGCTGTGTGGCACCCGTCAGTGGACGAAACTCAATGTTGACATTGGGGTGCGTCTGTTTGAAGGTATCAATGCGCTCTTCATTCCAACCCGTGCCAGGGCCACGGAAGGTATCCCACTTGAGGTCAACGGGTGCGTTGGCAGGTGCGCTTTCCGCGCTACTACCGGTCGAACCACTAGGGGCCGCTGCAACACAAGCTGCTAGCACTGCCGTGGATGCAGTTACGCCAGCGATTTTGAGAAACTCACGTCGAGACAATGCACTTGCCATGGTTACTCTCCTTTGAAGTCGGTGAATTATTAAGTTGTCGAACGAAAGAAGGGAGTACAACTACGACTTCAGCTTTCAGTTTTCACTGGACGAGAAAGACAACCGGGAAGCAGTTCACAGTAATTTTTGAAAGCTGAATAAACGGGCAAAACGGTATACCAAAAGAGTATACTTGATTTGCGGCTGAATGGCAAGTTCGTTACGAAAGAGTGCTGACCTTTGCTTTGGCACTCTGACGCATAGGAGTTTTGTTTTCGCCAGTGGCATAGCCCAAGTGAATCACACCGACGACCGACTCATCGTCCGCCAGGTCGATCAGCTTGTTGAGGCGCCGATCGTCGGGATAGGTCTTCCAGGCCGAGCCGATGCCCCTTTCCCAGGTGAGGAGCAAGAGGTTTTGAATCAGGGCCGAGGTAGCAGCGTAATCTTCCAGGCGAGTGTGGTCGTGATCGGAATTTTTCATCACCACAAAGAGGAAGAGCGGCACGTTAATGAACTTTTGATACTCTTTCTCAGAATTTTTGCCCTTTTCTGCACCCATTTCGCCGCGTAGCGTGGCATATTGATGGCGCAGCTCTCCCCGCAAAAAAATGAAGCGCCAGGGTTGAGTCATTTTATGATTGGGAGCGTAGATGGCTGTCTCCAATAGTTCTGTAATGAGGTCAGGATCAACCGGTTGATCGCTAAAACCACCAACCGTGCGGCGAGTACGGATCAGTTCGTTGAGATTCAAGGGTAAACTCCTACTGGGTGTGTTTAAAAGTTGCAGAGTGGCAAAGTGGCAGAGTGGCAAGTCATTCCAAAACTCTGCAACTTTGCCACTTTTTATTTACCGCATTATATCGTAACTTCCAGCCCATCATCAACCGCTTTATCGGCAGAGTTATTAGGAGGCGGATTGCCTGTGGGCAGAGTCACGATGACGGTGGCGATGGCAAGCCGCTCGATAGTGGCGACTTCAAAGCGCACACCTTGCACATCAACCACGTCCCCTGGCTGAGCAGTGCGCCCTAGTTCATGCAGGATCAATCCAGCAACCGTATCTGCCTCGTCGGAGGTGAAGACTAGATCATAGTGCTGTTCCAACTCATCGAGGAGTAGATCGCCTCGTACAAGCAATTTGTTCTCTTCAAGCACAGAAATCGGCGGCATCTCTTCAAAGTCAAACTCATCCAGAATCTCGCCGATCAACTCCTCGGCCAGATCTTCGAGTGTGACCAGGCCAGCCGTGCCACCAAATTCATCTATGACAATGGCAATCTGCACATGTTGTTTGCGAAAGAGGTCGAGCGTCTTTTCCAGCGAAGCACCGACTGGCACCTCAGCAATCTGCCGTAGCAGAGAGCGCAAAGAAAGTGAATCTTTGTTGCGGACGAGTTCACGCGCCAGGTCCTTGATATGAAGCACGCCGATCACATTGTCACGGCTCCCCTCATAAATGGGATAGCGCGAAAAACGTGATTCGGCGATCACTCTCAGCACGTCGGGCAACGTGGCTTCTACCTCCAAGGCGACAATCCTGGTGCGTCGCGTCATCACTTGGTTCACCGTACGTTCACTAAAGTCGATGACATTCTCCAGGTAGACCTGTTCCATCGGCAGGATCAGCCCTTGCTCCGAACTTTCTTCGACGATGTATTCCAGTTCGGAAGCGGTGGACAGGCCGGCGTTGGTATCCATCGGTGCCACATGGAGCCACAGCAGCACATGATCGCCCAGCCAGGTGAGGATAACGGTCAGAGGTTTTAATACACGCTCGACCAACTGCATGATGCTCAACAGACGTAATGCAGCAGCTTCCGGATCGTGGAGTGCCAACGATTTTGGCACCATTTCGCCCAGAACCACATGCAAAAAGGTGAGCAAGGCCACCGCTGCAATCGTAGCAATGGTATGAGCCAGCGCTTCACCCACCCACCCTATATGTTCGAGCGGGCCAAGTAAGACCGTGGCCAGGGCATGTTCACCATACATACCCAATCCCAGGCTGGCTAAGGTGATCCCCGCCTGCACGGTTGAGAGATAATTGCTCATCCGCTGTGGCTCACGCAACACATTGAGCACCTGTTGCGCCTTGGCCAATCCCTGCTCGGCGAGTTGGGCCATGCGAGTTGCAGGCACCGCTGCAATCGCAAACTCGGCTGCGACAAAGAAGCCGTTTATGATGACCAGGATCAGGATAACTGTAATCAGAAATAGCAGTTCAATCATCTTCTATGACACCGATGCTACCACAGAGGTTGCTTTGTTGACGTTGCGTTGCACCCGCAGAGACTCGGTCACTTTATGAAGTGGCTTGCCAGGCTGTTGGTTGTGATAGGTTGTCACTTGTTGCGGTGTTAAGAGCATGCTCGCCAACATCAAGCCTTGACCCATCATCCTTTCCACACGCAGGTAATAACCAGCAATCTCCGCCCGCTCGCCCACTTCTGGCACGCGCCCTAGTTCGTTGGCAATCAATCCACCAACCGTATCCGCTTCCTCGGTCGGGAAATCGCCTTCGATCAATTCATTGAGTTCTTCGACTTGCAGATCGCCACGTAGCCAGAGTTCGTTGCGATTGCGTAATTCGTGCGGAGGCAGTTCGCCCCGGTCAAACTCATCGCGAAACTCGCCGATGATCTCTTCGATCAGATCCTCGAAGGTGAGCATCCCGGCAGTGCCACCATATTCATCGACCACGATGGCCAGATGGTGGCGGTTGCGCTGCATGCGCTCCATCACGATCTGCACTTCCAGCGAATCTGGCACCTCTTCAATCGGGTGCAACATCATGCTGACTGTGACATGGTTATCTAGGTGCGGCTGCTGACTGGCAAGCAACAGATCTTTCAGGTGGACCATACCGATAATGTTGTCAATGGTGCCATCATAGATGGGCAGCCGCGAAAAGCGCGATTGGGCCAGGGTCGCAAGTAGATCCTCAATCGATTCGTCAACATTCCCCGCCACGATTCGGTTGCGCGGAATCATCACCTTGCGCGCTCGTTGATTGCGCAGGGCAAGCGTGTTGACCAAGAGGGTGCGTTCCTCCTGGTCGAGCTGACTCTCCCCATTGCTCTGCTCCAGCAAGATGACGATTTCCTCGGGCGTGTGTACATGGCTATGTTCTGCTGCCACTTTTTGCCCCAAGAGCCGCAACACCAATGCACCGCTGCCATTGAGCAACAAGATCAAAGGACGAAAGATCGTTTGTAGGAAAAGAAGCGGACGCGCAGTAAAGAGTGCCATTCCTTCGGCGTTGCGCAAGCTGATGTTTTTGGGTACCAGCTCAGAAAGGATCACTTGCAGTACAGTGAGGACGAGCAATACGAGGATCGTAGCGACGGTCGTCGCCACGGTCTCGCTGTTCGGGGTGATTTGCTGAAACAACGGTGCAAGAAGCTGAATCAGTTGTGCCTGGCCATAGGAGCCGAGCACCAGACTAGACACAGTGATGCCAAGTTGGCACGTAGAGACAAAGAGATCCAGTTTGTGCGGATCCTCGGCCATTTCCAGGATATGGCGCGCCAACAAATTTTCTTCTTCGACCAGTTGGGCCAGCCGCTGTTTTTTTACGCTGATAGCGGCAAATTCGGCCGCCACAAAAAGCCCATTGAGGGCCAGCAGGAAGATGATCGCTACGATGAGAATAAAGACGTTCATGGGAGAAGAGAGGAGAAGATGCAGCAGACAGTTTGTCTGCTGCATCCATTGCACTCTTTTATTGAATCACAACCTCCACAACCATCGGACCGACCCCAATCATACCACCGGATCCATCACTGGTTGCCATAAATTGATAACTATTTTTCTGTCCTGCGCTTGCATCTGCTGGAATGATCAGACGAAGTTCCAGGAAAACGGTATTGCCTGGACCAACCGAGACCAATGTCAGTTGATCACCGCAAACGCCATCCGATCGGCAGAGTTGCCCCGACCACTCACTGCCCGATTGTTTCTGGACCGTCAGGTTGTCGATCTGGTCACCTGTGTTTGAAACCAGCAAGCCGATGGCACAGTTGCTATTGGCTGAACATTTGGGATTCGCATCACCCTGTACAGACATGGACACCCCACGTCGAATATTCGGCGTGGCAGTAGCAGTAGGCGGTATCGGCGTCCAGGTGGGCGTGAAGTAAGGTTCCGGGGTAAAGGTTTCGGTGACCGTGGGCGTCGGGGTTGGTTGCTCGATGGTGACCGTAGTTGTATAAATTTGTGTTTCACCGCTGGGCAGGATCACACGCAAGCTGTATATGCCATCGTGACTTCGGATACACTCTTCTCGTTCGCCCTGACCGTTGACGCCCAGGTTTTCATAATAAACCTCATGCACGTTCTGTACCGACCAGCGCACAGTCGTACACTCGCCTGGCTTCAAGATCTTGTCATCTGGGCCGAAGATTACCACGGGAGTACCAAGCGGGGTAGGGGTTTGCGTCGCAGTGGGCGTATCGATTACCTGGCCGTTGGCATCCACCGCCACATCTGGCGGTGGGGTGGGGCGACGCGTCGGAATTTCCACATTAATATCGGGCAACTGCTGTCCGCCGGGCGGTACCTGTACTGGTTGTGATTCTGGCGGCTGAACGACGATCAATGGCGCTTCACCGTTGTTTTGTGAACTGTTTGTTCCGTTGTTGGCACTGTTATCAATCGGGGCACCAGGGGTAGCGGTCACGGCCACTGGATACTCAAAAGACTCTTTCTGCGTCTGTGTCATTGGCACGGCTGGAGCGGCTCCCACTGCAGCAGGCACTGAACCGGTTGACGGGGTTGCGGTCCACACCACAAAAGCCGATGACTCAGGCGTTGCACCTATCGTCGGCAATACCTCGGCGACACTGACCGCACCGGGCGGCGATTCAAGTTGTGCATTCGCGAAGGTCCAACCTGCCCAGGCTGCCGTCAAACCGCCAAAGATCAAAACCACGACAAAGACCACTCCAGCCCCAATCCAGCCCCAGCGGCGACGGCCCTCCAGCCAATCTTCTTCTGCAAGATTATTCTCCGCCGAGAGCACGCCGCTATGCTGTAAGTTGCCATCCGCTGGAACAAACTGCGTGGAAGCTTCAACAGGTTGGTTGTGGGAAGCGCTCTGTAGGTCACGGCTGGGCACTAGGTTCTTGCGCGGAGATAGGCCACCATTTGGTGTATTCGGCTCACCTACGCTGGCCTGTGCAGGGCGTACTGGCTGCCAACCGGTCGCTTCCTGCCGCTTCCCAATGCGTCCGGCCGAATGGCGCGCGGCTTTAAAGAGTGGACACATACGATGTCCACTGCTCAAGCAGAAGGTCGCCTGGTGTGGAAAGAGCAGACTGTCCTGCTCGCCACTGGCCAAACAACGATTCTCAAAGCTAGGGTAATCGACCGGTGGCCCCTGATTGAAGTTTTGGTCGAGGGTCGCCAGGTAGGGGCAGAGTTGTTGTGCCATGCTTACTGTTGGAGATGACAGGATGACAGGATGACAAGATGACCATACACTTCTAGGTCCGCTCTTACCATCTTGTCATCCAGTTATCTTGTCATTTTTCGTTCCTTCCCAGAGTGTCTGAGCCAAAACCAGGGCTTCTTCCTCACTGACGATTTCACCGGCAACCTGCGCTTCAAATATCTGTTCGAGCAACGCTCCCAGTTGCCGACCTGGTTGGATTCCGGTTGCACGCATCACCATGTGGCCATCGACCAACGGCTGTTGGCGCGAATTGGCAGCAGTTTCATCACTATAGGCAAAGTAGAGTAATTCTGCCATATGTTTGCGATAATCGTCCCATTGCTCAGGCAAAAAGTGCGGATTTGTTGCCAACACGTCGGCCAGCGCCAACAAGATCGTGTCAATCCCAGGCGGATCGGCAAATTGTGATCCGCCGATGTCGCGAAAAAAACGATAGCGTGCCCGAGGGCTGAGCGATTGCTGGCGAAAGCTTTGATCGAGCAAGTGAGGCCGCATGTGTCCACGAATAACTACATTCGCTAGGTCGATTTCGTTACGGCTAAAGCGCATTGCCTCGAGACGCCGCACAGCCATCTCAGCGCCGCGCAACTCATGCTCCAAGAAACGGTAACGAACTGGGCCAGACTCGCTCTTTTCACTGCTGCGCGTGGTCGGCTTGCCAATGTCGTGCAATAATGCAAGCCAGACCAACCAATCTGCACGCTGACGTTGTGCAGCCAAGGGCTTCAAAAAATGTTGGCGCAGGAAAAATAGATAGGGTTGAAGTGTATCCTTAAGCGTTGCCTGCTCGTCCACCAACTCCTGCGATCCCTTTAGCCAGTCCCGCAGCATACGCGCCTGCCGCACTGTGTGCAATGTATGCCAATAGACATCCAGCGTATGCGGCAACGACTGCTCAATGCCAATCGTCGCCGAAAGTTCAGGCAATGCATGGCGCAAGATACCAAGGGTACGCAACTCTTCTAGCCCCACATCTGGCTGGTCAAGCGCCAATACTTTCCAAAGTTCGTCGCGCAGACGTTCCGGGCTGGTTGCACTGATCGTTCCGGAAAGGCGCTCAATCTGCTGGCGCGTCTCCTTTTCGATTGTAAAACCCAGTTGCAACGATAGGCGAACCGCCCGCACCATACGCACGGGATCTTCGGCCAAACTCGCCATACTGACCCGGCGCACCAGCTTTTGGCCAAGGTCCGCCTGACCGCCCGTCACATCCAGCAAGCGGGGCTGTGTTCCTGACGCATAAGCTACCGCCAGCGCATTGATGGTAAAGTCACGCGCCAAGAGATCCGTTTCAATGTCATCCCCGCGCATCCGGGCAACATCACAGACCAGGGGTTCCCCGACGTTGGCGGTGAAGACCAAGCGACCAACATCACGCCCTTCATCCAGTGGGTAATATGCCCACCCTGTGCGATCGGCAACACGACGAGCCGTGGTCATCGCCGCCTGTGGCACCACCAAATCAAGATCGGATTGTTCTTTGCTTTTGCCCAACAGTTGATCGCGTACAAAGCCACCCACCGCATACACGGGAGTTGTCTCTTGGATGCAAGCCAGCAAGAGCGCGCGCATCGCTGGGTTCGCTGGATACCATTGGATCGCCTGCTGAGTCATGCCAACATTATAACAGGAAATAACCTGAGGAGTAATTGCTAGAAGGCGGATAGCAGGAAAAATTGAGAATGCGGGACGGAAGCAACAGATTGTGACACGGAGGGAAAGGAACCCGGATCTTACTTTCAAAATCCGAGTTCCTTTTTAACGTGTCACAAGATCAATCGACTTAAATGGAGCGTCGTTATCGAATGGACGTAAGCAACAGCTACTTCTCTACCGCATGACGCGCAGCAATTAGGTTGCTGGTTGGCGCAATAATGGGTGTGACACAGCCGGTACCGAGGATGAACCGTTTGCCTTCAGTGGCGCGTAGTGCATGGAGTGCTTCGTGGCGAACTGCGTCTGGATTGCCGCGCACCATGGTTGCCCATTGGCGCAGACCACCACAGAGTGCCATTTTGGTACGTTTGAGCGCGGCGTCGAGCGTAGGCGGTGTTTCGGTATCGTGCCAGTTGATGACTTGGGCGGGATAGTCCGCAATCAGGTCGAACATAACCTGTTCGCCGTGTAGGTGAACCACATTGAACCAGAGGCTGCTCGCCAGGTCGAGAATTTGCAGATCGTAGGGACGGCCAAAGGTGCGATACTCCTCTTCGCTGAGAAGCGCATAACTGGCATGTTGTACTGCCAGAAAGATCCCAGCCACACCAGTCGGTTTGAGGGCATCAATGAAACGCAGGATCGACTCGGTAATCGTTGCCAATCCGGCTTTGACAGCGTCGGGGTATTGATGAATGTGGGTTGCCAGCAAGGGACCGGCTAGATTCTTGGCCTGGGCCAGTGGATTAAAAATGGTTTGGATGGCTGGCGTTTCTGCACCTAGGGCACTACAGATGGCGTGGTTGGCACCCAATACCTCGCTTTGCAATCCATCGTTCGGATCCAGTGGCTCCAGTTTGTACCAATCTTCTGGGGATTGGATGACACGCTGTCCCCAAACGTAGGTGCCTTCATCATTGCCCTGCCAACTGCATTCGGCTCCGTAGCCAGCGACACAAAAGTTACTGTTAGGTGTCACTTTGACAAAATCAAAGTCGTAAGTACGTTGAAATTCGAGCGTAGCGCGCGCCAATTCACCGCCATGTAGGTCATCGACTGGCCAATGGCGCCATAAGGCCACTGCCGGACGATCGACCGGCGCGCCAGCAATCGTTGCCTCCAGCCGTTCACGCTTGTTCATTGCTTTTTGCATATCGCCTCCTTGGCAAAATCACGATACCATCAAGGATACGACAAGCAACGAGGAATGGAATCGCCAAGCGGCTAGTTCTGCTGCTATCTATCAGGTCGATTTGTCGCTAGACAAGCCCCGAAAAGCGGTCATTGATATAGGCTAACTTCGCTTCGGGATCGCGCTTGGAGGAGATAAAACGCACCCAGGCGTGGCGTTCGTGCCATACGACAGCCAATTCCCAGACGCAGTAGGTGCCCCGATGCTCTGTGGGGAAATGGACATGCTGATAAGCATCCATACTACCAGCCAATTTCCAATAAACAGCTTCCCACATCTCGTTGGTGTTGCGCCAAGTCGTGATGAGCAGCAACAAAGCGGCACCAGCGCGGTGAAGCATCACAAAGCCCAAGTCCCCCTCAAAAGGAATTCGTGTTGCCTCGTTTGTCACAAACGTACGGCATTCGACAAACTCATCTGCCGTAATCGCAACCTCGGCTGGGTAGATGTCATACCACTTGAGATAAGCCGAAGATAAATGCAGATCCTCACGCGGCATGACCCATTTCTGGTAATATGAATAGCCGTCGGGGACGACATTGCCAAGCTGTGCAAGTCCATCAACTTTATCAATCGTCGGTAGACCGACCATACTCTCTCCCATCGCTACTTGTCGATGCGGTCGCGGATGTAGGCGGGCACAGTAATTCCATCCCGCAATTTCGGATCATTGACCACTGACCACTGAGGCTCAACGGCCAGCACCCCTGCCCAAACCGGCAAGGCATAATCCTCGTCGTCATCCTTAGGCGGGCCGCTACGGCTCTTGGCGGAGGCACTTTCGATGGCGATCTCGACCACCGAGGTTGCATTCAGTTCCAACGCATTGGGCTGACGTGCATCGGCCCAACGCCCTGCGAGAAGATGATCGCTCACTGCAGCCAGAGCAGCCATTTTTGTTGCTTCATCTTCGATCAAACGACCTCTGCCAAAGACGGTAGCCGAGCGGTAGTTCATCGAATGGTGAAAGACAGAACGAGCTAATACAATGCCTTCGAGCAGTGTGAAGCTGAGGCAAGCCGGTTCGCCACTGGCAATGTGTTTGAGCAGACGACTGGCCTTGGCACCGTGCAGCACCAAAGTGTCGCCGATGCGCCCATGAATGGTAGGGATCACAAAAGGTTGCCCGTCCTGAACAAAGCCGACATGGCAAATTGGCGCAGCATCAATGATCGGATAGATGGTAGCCTTGTCGTAGTTACCCCGTTCAGGCATCCGTTTGACACTGTTGCGTGGGGTTTTTGGAAAAGTTTGTGTGGTCATGATCGGTGAGATCGGCGATTGGGAAAGTCGAAATGACGTCCTGCCTAAGTCCTATTTTCACTCTCCCAATCTCCTGCTTTCAGTTAAGATCGTGCAGCCTTTGCCTGATGCACAACATCATCAATTTGGTCGAGATGGCTGTCATCATGATAAAGGCCAAGCGCGAAACGAGCGCGAGCATCGACTGGGCCAGCCAACCAAGGGTATTCGCAAGTAACTTCGTAGTGTGGTGCTTGTGGCCACATTTCCAGACTGGCCAGTCGCATCCTGCGGCTCTCTTCCAGGCGTTGGCGGCACTGGGCAATGGTGGTGACCGTTTCCCACGGTGTTTCGTAGCGTGAGCGACCATGCGGTTCTACACCGCGCGCCATCTCAGCCGCCAGAGCAGCACCTTCCTCGGAACTCGCAGTGACATGGACGATCAGGTGGCCCAATGTCCAGGCCAAGTTCACGTCGGCATCATTCGCTGCATAGGTATCGTTGGCAGCAGGATCGCTTGGCTGGAAAACGACATCTGCATCTGTACAGCCAGCAATTTTTTTCAATATCAGATCGATCATTTCATTGGTCAAATTACGCAAATCAGTGATCGTGAGTCCCTGGGTCAACTCGGCGAGAGTCGTTGTTCTTTCACTTACAGGAGTAAAATTCAACATCAACCAACATCCTTCCTTTATGCTGCTATTTTAAGTAGAGCTTTTCAAATAAACGTTACGGATACTTTCCATATGATGGTGTTCGTGACCGGCACACATATAGACCAGTGAGCGCACACTAATCGGATTGTTGCTGGCGGTGCCGAGTCGCTCTGCATCCTCGCTGCTAAAGTTGCGGAACAGGTAGAGATTTGCCTGGCGAATGGCAACAAATTCATCGATCAAATCGGCCAACGTACGCTGGTCGAAATGGCCATTGGCCACATACGGATCTTGGTCAAAGCCAGGCAGTGGCGTGTGGTCGCCACGGGCAATGCGCAGGGCACGATAAGCAAAAATGCGCTCCGTGTCGCACATATGACCGACCACTTGTTTGATGCTCCATTCGCTTGGTGCAGGACGGAACTTGCCTTGTTCTTCGCTCAAGCTGCGCAGCAGTGCCAATGTCTGTGCAAACTGGCTCTCCATAAAGGTCAGCACATCGCCAGCGGGCACACGTCGAATGTACTCGTAATTGAACTCACTATATTCTCCGGGTTGCGGAGCGCTTATGGACATAATTTTTCCTTCTGAAAAATGAGAGTAGGAGTAGAGGTTATCATTTCCTGGCCCAATCTCCAATCTGTAATTTGAAAATAGCAAATTACGGGTTAACCCGTCACACGCCACCCGCAATTTCAAGATTCTGTTGCATCAGGCGACCTACTTCCTGTTCAACCCCATCCTCGTGCGTCAGAAGCCAGGCGGCCACGTTGGCTTGGTCGTGAGCAGGGCGGTTTTGGCTGAGTTTGGCCTTGCCTTCCAGCCGATCTACTACGATCTCAAAGGCAACGATACCGTTAAGCATGCCGTTTTTGAACTTTTCGGAGAGCGTTTGCCACTGGGTGCGATAAGTGGCATCGAAGGTGTCAAACATCTGCTCTAACATTGCAATTGTGCTTTCGCCTGCAGGCAGTAGCCGTAGTTCGCCATAGGCGTGGACAGCCACATAGTTCCAGGTCGGCACCGCCTCGCTGGCTTCATACTGAGCAGGCGCGATGTAGGCATGTGGACCTTGGAAAATCACCAACGCTCCGCCGCCCTGCTCGTGAGCGCGCCAGTGTGGATTGGCTTTGGCGAAATGACCCTTGAGCCGGATCGTCTCGCCCGCATCCTCAACCACCAACGGTAAATGGCTGGCAAAGGGGCTACCATCGATCACGCTGATCAGCGTGGCAAAGCTGTAGTTGCGCATATAAGCAAGCAATGACTTGCGCTCAGCGATCTTGAAAGAATTGGGAATATACATAAAGGTCGTTATCCTGTGAACCAGAGATAGTCAATCGCACCGGGCGAGAAGCCTTTTGTCGTGAGATAGGTGGCGATCTCGGCGTAATGTTGCATGCCATGCAGCACGAGATGTTGCACCAACCGCCACACGATAAACTTGCTGCCACCCAAATCGCGCTCGGATTCGAAATCTTCTTCACTCAGACTGGAGAGGAAGCGTCGCCACTCCTTCAGTTCAGTTTCCATCCCTATACGAAGCGATTCAATTGTACGAAACTCCTCTTTTTGCAGACCGGGATTGGCATAGTTGGTCTCGAAGCCATCGCGCCAACTATTCAACCAGAATATCACATGAAAGAGATTATCATGCAATGAGCCAGGCGTGTAGGGAAGACGTTGCCTGTAGTCAGCTTCATTCAAGTTTTCGGCACAATCGAGTAGTTTGTTGTAGGTCACGCCAAGATAGGAATATAAGCTTTGATACTGTGTTTGGTACGACATGGATTCCTCTGTGTGAAGTTTGGGTTAAACGAATGATGACAGGATGAAGGGGTGACAAGAAAACAGGAAGCGAGAACGGCTCGCCCTTCTGATCATCCCTTCATGCTCAAGTAAACGGTGCGGATACTCTCTGTGTGATGGT
This sequence comes from Caldilineaceae bacterium, assembly GCA_046328715.1. Classification (GTDB taxonomy): domain Bacteria; phylum Chloroflexota; class Anaerolineae; order Caldilineales; family Caldilineaceae; genus JAXLWB01. Next base: position 28,522 of record JAXLWB010000061.1, read on the forward strand.
GCTCATGCCCAGCGATGACGTAGATCAGGGCGCGCACGCTCATTGGGTTGCCGCTAGCAACGCCGATCCGCTCCGTGTCGGCGGCAGTGAAATTGCGAACGAGGAACAGCGTTGCATTGCGGATCGCATCATATTCATCGAGCAGGTCGGTAAGCGGACGTTCGTCGAAGTGGCCGTTTTCCACGTAGGGATTCTGATAGTAGCCAGGTATCTCAGTCTCATCACTGCGACCAAAACGAAGCGCACGATAGGAGAAGATGCGTTCGGTGTCGCTCAGATGGCCGATGATCTGCTTGATGCTCCACTCTTCCGGCGCAGGGTGGGCACTGGCCTGTTCTGCGCTCAGCCCACGCAGAAGCGTATTCGTTTCGGCATGTTGCCGTTGCATAAATTCCAGTACATCGCCCTGTACACGACCGATATACTCGAAATAATAGGGATGATATTCGCCTGGTTGTGGCGCTTGAATCGTCATAGTTCGGTTGCTCCTGGTGTTGTTAATTCAGATCGTCCATTGCTACTCAAGACAGTAATCAAGCCAGTCGACATCAACTACATTTTGGCTGTTGCGCTCGTAGACCACGAAGTCAAGAATTTGCAGATCGACTCGTTGATACTTCCCATCAACCAGCTTGAAAGTTTGGCGTGTCATCCACTCCTGATGCTCGTATTTTTGGTGAAATTCTTGACTAAACGCACAGGGATCGGTACCAAATCCGTAGGTGAGGTTGGCAATCATGGTTGCATAGCCATTTGTAAAGGATAGCTTCACTGTGCTATCCGGGTAGGGCTCAAAGGGATGATTTACAACAACACTCCATTTTTTACCTACCTTCCCAATCTGTAATAGTACGTAGGGGCCAGGCGTATCGCTTCCGGGATTGGCTCTCTTATCCAATGCCAATAACCAACGCCCATCGATAAACCAGGTATTGCGCAAGAAGCCAGCCTCCTGCAGATCCCAAACCGTTCCAGCGCGGTCAATCACATAAAAGAGATCTTGAGGTGGATAGTGACTACCAATCGAGCAGCCACGATTCGCTTTGACAGCAGCTAACACTGCATCTTGTCCACCTGCAATCAAATCAACCGGGAAGGGCACAACTTCCCACAGCATCTCTTCCAGTTCATCCAAACTGAATAATTTGGCAGAAGGATGGTTCACAAGGGTGGCAATTACCTTGGTGATGCCGGTGTAATAGCTGTCAAAATAGGCTTCGGGCAGAAAACAGTACGACTCTGAGTTTCGTAAACGATATGTTTCGGGAAGTTTTCCCAGGTGTAGATTATGCTCATTTTTGATCTGTTGTATAAGTTGATTGCGTACGCCATTCAATGATGTGCCGATTTTGCTCGGGGCTATCTTGAGCGAGGGTTGTTCGGTTGGCAAGGCTGTTGGCGTTGCTGTTTGGATGAGCGCTGTAGCCTGAGCACTTCCCAGGCCAATCTGCAACAGAATCATCAGCCAACACAAAACCGTACCCCATGAAATCAATTGTTTGTACAAACCCTCACCACAAAGTTTCATCAGTTGTTACCTACTATCTTGTGTATAAGCGAAATTTGGGCAATCCTGAGCTGGGCAAACCTATTTTACAGAGAAGCGGTCTTCTGCCAAGGGCCATTTTTCGCAGATCGATAGCACCAATGTTTTCAGGGGTGAAGGGATGACAAGATGAGCGCTTGATTATCTTGTCACGATGGCTAGTGGACTGACATTGTAGGGGCATGGGGTGCGGCGGGAGCGATTGCGGCTCGTGCTTAGGCTTAAATCCACCACACCCCGTGCCCGTCTGGCTGTCTAGAAATTATGGAGTCGAACCACTAGTTCGGAGAGGCGGGAGCGGGCGTTTTCGCGAAGGACCTGCGCAGAGTTTGCAAGTTGAGGTTGACAATACCAATACTACCGATAATCAACAGTGCACCGACGATCAAGCGCCAATCTACAACTTCATCCAGGAAAATTGCGCCAAGCACAAGGCCAATGGCAGGCAGAATATAGGTAATCATCGAGGTGCGCGATGCGCCCAAGGCTGCAATCAACGAGTAGAAGATTAGATAGGCGACAAAGGTGTTGAGCAAGCCCAAGGTGACTACCGAGCCGAGGACACGCGGTGAGAGGGTACCCAATGCAACCGGCACAGAGCCACCCCAAAGCGGGGCGAGGTAGGTGATCGCGCCTGTAATCACCGACGCGACAAGCATCGCTCCTGCCGAGACGATGATCGGTTCTAATCGGTTTTGCATGGCCTTACGACTGTAAGCACCGCCTATCGCGTAACAGAGCGAGGAGACCATGATCGCCGCCTGACCCAGCAGGTGCAATGTTGATTCGCTGCTGGTTACTTCCTGGCTACCACTGCGGCTGGCAAGGATCAACACACCGAAAAAACCAACCACCAAGCCGATGACCTTGCGCACAGAAATCCGTTCATCCGTAAAGGCAAAGTGGGCGATTACCAACGAAAAGAGCGGCGTTGTCCCTTGCAACACACTGGCCAAACCACTTTCAATGTGAGTCTCGCCCCAGGTGATCAGCGCAAAAGGAAACACCGTATTGACGATGCCGAGAAAGAGCAAATCAGTAACGCTGCGACGGTCGGCTGGCAGCCGCTTGCCGCGCAAGATAGCGACCACGATCAGTCCAATTGCAGCAATCCCTGTGCGGATAAAGACCAATTGAAAGGGTGGCAATTGTTCCACACCGATTCGAATGAAAAAATAGGAGGAGCCCCAAATCAGGGCTAAAATCCCAAAACCAATCCAGGCTTGTTTTGTCGACATACAATCACTTTCTATGTTAGGAGAGCAAGAAATACAGGCATACGCACATCGCTTCTTCGGCAGACAACCCAAGTTCACAGTGAGATGTGACGCCTATCTGCAAGGCTACGGCAAGTGGCGTAACTGGGCTACTATACTCAAAGAATGGTACTATAGCAAGTGCCATTTTCAATAGGTTAGTAGAGCCAATTATAATAGTAAACAATAGGGCAGTGGGAAAGTAGGATTGCATGGTTTGAGGCAAACTGTTTACTCGCCACTTGTCGCCCGCCACCCTAACATACCATGTCTAAACGCACATCAACTTTTGATATTGCCACCATTGTGCTCTCAAACAACGGAGCGCTTCCTCTTCACCGCCAGTTATACGAATCGCTGCGTGGGGCCGTATTGAAGGGGCAACTGACACCCAATACCCGACTGCCCTCCACGCGCGATCTTTGCACCACGCTTAGCATCTCACGCAACACCGTGGTCACAGCTTTCGAGCAGTTGATTGCCGAAGGCTATCTGGAAAGTCGAGTAGGGGATGGCACCTATGTCACGCAAGCCTTGCCCGATGCACAATTGACTGTGAAGGGACAGCAGAAAAAATCGGCAAAGACGACCGCAAGTGGACAGCCAATTTTTTCGCAGCGCTTTCATGCCATTGCCCAGAGTCCCACTGGATTTATCGACGACAATGGGGAAGTCCGCCCCTTTCGCGCCGGCTCGCCCGGTCTGGACGAATTCCCGGTTCGGCCTTGGGCGCGGCTGATTGCGCGCCATTGGCGCAACGCCTCCAGCAATCTGTTAGGCTATGGCTCGCAGATTGGCTACCGTCCACTGCGGCAGGCGATCGCCGACTATTTAGGAGCGGCCCGTGGGGCGCGCTGCTCACCCGAACAGGTGATTATCACTAGCGGTTCGCAGGATGCGCTGAATTTGGCAACGCTTTTACTACTCAACCAAGGCGATGCGGTGTGGATGGAAGAGCCAGGCTATCGTGGGGCACGGGCAGCCTTGCTCACAGCCGGGGCGGCGGTGACACCAGTGCCGGTCGATCAGGAAGGGCTGAATATCGAAGCCGGCATTCGCCTCCAGCCCGATGCCCGTATGGTTTATGTCACCCCATCCCATCAGTACCCGATGGGTGTCACGATGAGCCTCGCGCGACGACTTGCATTGATTGACTGGGCGCGGCGTGCCGAAGCCTGGATCATCGAGGATGATTATGACAGTGAGTATCGCTACCGAGGGCGTCCGCTCTCTTCGCTTCAAGGGTTGGACGATGCAGGGCGTGTTCTCTACATCGGTACCTTTAGCAAAGTGCTTTTCCCTGCGCTACGCCTTGGCTATTTGGTGGTGCCTACTGCCCTTGTTGATGGTTTCACCAACGTATTGCGCACGATGCAACATCATCTCCCCGGCGTGGAGCAGGCAGTGCTGACTGATTTTATTGTGGAAGGACATTTTGCGCGTCACATTCGGCAGATGCGTATGCTCTACGCCGAACGCCAGCAAATTCTCGTCGAGGCGCTGCGCGCCGACCTCGGCGATGCGCTCACGATTGGACTGGCCGAGGCAGGATTACATGTCACTGGTTTGCTGCAATGTGGAGTAGACGATCACAAAGTGTCGGCAGCAGCCTTTCGCCAGGGGATCGAAGTGCCTGCGCTTTCCACCTATGCCTTGAATCCACTACAAAGAGGTGGATTGGTGCTCGGCTACGCAGGTCTTTCGACCGAAAAGATCCGCCTGGGCGTGCAAGGATTGCGGCGCGCCATTGACTCAGTCAAGTGATGACGATTGTCGCTTGCAAAGCGTGAAAAAGGTGTGATGATAAAAGACGCGCAAAAATCATGCTCTTGGAAGTAAGCAATTGGTAATCATGCAATTACCAGTTACCAATCACACAGCCATCTTGGTAACATCAACTTACCATTGCCGTGACGAGCGAACCCAAAATCACCAGCGCAAAACCGAGGATAATCACCCCAGAAAGACGGTTGACCCAGATCAGGGCAGTGGGTGAAAAGTGTTGACGCAGCGCGCCGACGACGCCCGATAAGGTAAACCACCAGAGGGCCGATCCGATGAAAACGCCTGCGACCAGCAACGTAGCCTGACTCCAACTGCTGGTGGTTGGCGCAATACCAAGGAACATCGCACCAAAGGCAAGAATCGTCAGCGGGTTGGTGATAGTAAGTAAGAGGGTGGAGCTGTAAGCAGCCAATAGGCTTCGTCCACTTTGAGCGTTGGCCGCTTGGGTAGCTGGTCGAGATAAAAGGGTGCGTATGCCCAGATAGGCGAGAAAGAGCCCACCGAAGAGACGTAGCCAGGTCTGTTGGGCAACCAACAGATCAGTTACCAACGTCAGCCCAAAGGCGGCAACTGCACCATAGAAGCCATCGGCGGTTGCTGCGCCCATGCCGGATAAGAAGCCGCTCAGCCGCCCCTCATGTAAGGTGCGACGAATACAGAGAACACCGATCGGCCCAACAGGGGCCGCAATCGAAAAACCAAGAATGAGTCCACGCAAAAATAATATTGTGTCCATAGGGTTATGCCAAATTCTCGCTTGAACGCCTTTCTCGCTGGTTGCCAAGGAGCCGCCCCGATCCTGCTCGGCGTGATTCCTTTTGGGTTGATTTATGGAGTTGTTGTCAACAATGCAGGTATTTCAGGGTTGCTAGGACAAGCAATGTCCACGATCATCTTTGCAGGATCGGCCCAGTTGATCACGGCCCAGCTTTTCGGTGAAGCAACCCCCGCCCTGATTATCATCGCCACGGGACTTGTCGTCAATCTGCGTCACCTCTTGTACAGCGCATCGATTGCTCCACTCTTGGAAGAACTCAGCCTCGGCTGGAAATGTCTTCTAGCATATCTGCTCACCGACGAAGCGTATGCGGTGGTTGTCACCCATTTCGAAGCCAAACCTGAGTCTGATTCAAACTATCGCAAATGGTATTTTCTGGGGACAGGGTTGGCGTTGTGGAGTTGCTGGCATCTTTGCACAGCGCTTGGTATCTTTGTCGGTGGACAAATTCCCGAAAGTTGGGGGCTTGATTTTTCCGTGCCGCTCACCTTTATCGCGCTGGTTGTCCCCGCCATTCGCGACCGCGCTGGTGCAGCCGCCATGTTGACAGCTGGCGCATCTGCCATTTTGCTGAGTTGGCTGCCATTACGCTTAAGCTTGCTCGCTTCGATCCTGGTCGGAATCGCAGTTGGATATATCGTGGATGCCTTTTCCTTAAAGACGAAGCGATCATTTCGTAGAGATGTATAGAGAAAAGTCATGAACATCACAAATTGGCAATTGTGGTTAGTGGTATTCTGTATAGGTCTGTTTACCTTTGCCTCTCGGCTTTCGTTTATCGTCTTTGCCGATCGGCTTGGATTGTCGCCAGCATTACGTCGGGCGCTACGATTTGTCCCGATTGCAGCTTTGACTGCAATCATTGCGCCAGAATTGTTGATGCATCAAGGGCAACTTGTGATCGGCCCAGGCAATTTGCGTTTGATTGCGGGTATCATTGCCACTGTAGTTGCCTGGCGTACACGCAATGTACTTTGGACGATTGTGATTGGCATGGGTGCCTTGTGGCTACTCCAATTATTTGTCGCACATTAAAAAATCTCACTCTTTGCAGCCACAGGGAACTACTCATGCCGAAAAAACGTAGATCCTAAGAGCGCAGATGACCCGGAACAGCACAATTACACATCGATTGACAGCGAAAGCGTGATAGCTACCTGAAGCGATACTGGTAATCTCAAATGTAGCAGAGTGTCATCTGATGCAGACAAATAGTTCAGTTTTGACTGAATGGCAGTATAATAGGAGTAATTTACAAAGTTGTTCAAAAACACATAGAAAAGACTTACGAAACTCCCTTGACCGAGGTTGAGCCGTATGATACACTCGACATATAGCGAAATGTACTGATTGCTTGTCTTTTTTATGAATGCTTTTGGTTTGCGAGGGTGATTTTCGACCATCAACAGATTTGACCAAACAAGTACGTAGGTCCGTAACGACTGTTGAAATCCAGCCATTGAAAGCATTCACAGCTTATTATAGGATTTGGCATGAACTCAAAGCGCATCCGAAATGGGATTATCTATTTCTTACTGATTGCAGCCATTGGTGTTTTTCTTTACACGACCTTATCGCGTCAAACAAGTACAACCTCCGATGTATTGCCACTTGACCAAGTTGCCAGCGCTGTACGTGCCGGCAAAATTCAAGAGTTGCGCATCGATGGCGACAACGTCACTGTCGTCTACGGTGATGGCTCACGCAAGGATTCCCGTAAAGAAGAAAATAGCTCCCTGGTAACCACGCTCCTCAACTTGGGCGTTACTCAACAGGATTTGGAGAAAGTTAACATCCAAGTGGAGACACCACAATGGTGGGAGAGCTGGGGCAACGTTGCCTTGACACTGCTTCCACTGGTCTTGTTGGGTGTCTTCTTCTTTATCATCCTACGCCAAGCCCAGGGGGCAGGCAACCAGGCTTTTGGCTTTGGCAAGAGTCGAGCTCGCATGTTTACTGGGGATCGACCGACAATCACCTTCAACGACGTGGCTGGTAGCGAAGAAGCCAAGCAGGAACTCCAAGAGGTGGTTGAATTTCTCAAGGAACCCGAGAAGTTCCAGTCGCTCGGCGCACGCATTCCGAAGGGTGTGTTGCTCGTTGGTCCTCCCGGCACAGGCAAGACCTTGATGGCCAAGGCGGTTTCTGGCGAGGCAGGCGTTCCCTTCTTCAGCATTTCTGGCTCAGAATTTGTGGAAATGTTTGTGGGTGTCGGTGCCAGCCGTGTACGTGACCTCTTTGAACAGGCTAAGAAACATGCTCCCTGCATCATTTTTGTCGACGAAATTGACGCAGTGGGTCGTCATCGTGGTGCTGGTTTGGGCGGTGCCCACGACGAGCGCGAGCAGACACTGAACCAGATCCTGGTTGAGATGGATGGCTTCGATACCGAAACCAATATCATCATTATTGCAGCTACCAACCGACCTGATATCCTCGACCCGGCGCTGTTGCGTCCCGGTCGTTTTGACCGCCGTGTCACCATGGATGCGCCCGATGTCAAGGGTCGCCGAGCGATCTTGGATGTCCACGTACGGGGCAAACCGCTCTCCGCAGATGTGGATCTGGACATTATCGCCAAACAGACACCTGGTTTCGCCGGTGCCGATATTGAGAACTTGGTCAATGAAGCGGCCATTTTGGCAGCACGCCGCAATCGACGCTCGATTGGTACTTCCGAATTGCAAGAAGCGATTGAGCGTGTCATCGCCGGTCCCGAACGACGCAGCCGTCTGATCTCGGTCAAAGAGAAAGAGATCGTAGCTTATCATGAGGCGGGTCATGCGGTGGCTATGCACTTCCTGCCCAACCACGATCCAGTCCACAAAGTGACGATCGTGCCGCGTGGCATGGCAGGCGGCTACACCATGAGTTTGCCAGACGAGGAAACCTCCTTGGTTACGAAAGACAAGTTCCGTGATCAGTTGGCAGCGCTCTTGGGTGGACGTGTGGCTGAAGAGATCAAGTTTGTCGATGTGACAACGGGGGCTAGCAACGACCTGGAACGAGTAACCCAGATGGCACGGGGCATGGTGACTCGCTGGGGTATGAGCACGAAGCTCGGGCCGATCCGCTATGGCGAGAGCGAGGAGATGATGTTCCTTAATCGCCAGTTTAGCGAACGACGCAACTACAGTGACAAGACAGCGCAGGAAATTGATGCCGAAGTACGGTCGCTGGTCGAAGAAGCACATGATCGCTGCCATCATGTACTAGAGGTGAATTGGGACAAGATGGAAGCGTTGGTCAGCAGCCTGCTTGAAGTAGAGACGATCAACGCTGCTGAGTTCCAGGCGATTATGCGTGGTGAAGATCCGTTTGCCAACACTCGTTCGCAGCCACCGAAGAAGCCAACCCGCGAAGTACGCAACGAACGGGATGACAAGAAGCGTCACGAAGGCGGCATTGATTTGGGCGGTACTGTGCCAGCACCCGCTTAAGGTGAGCCCAGCATTGTAGGTACGCAGTAAATTTGATAGATTGGGAGATTAGGAGAAGGTTGACCTGATCTCCCCTTTTTGTTTTATTGGCGTATTATAGGCCCCTTACTGACGTGCGGGGTTCTGATTTTGTTCTCACAAGAAATATGTACTTCGATCCACACCCTTCGCTCAATGGTCATAATGGACCGTCCAAAACAACACTCACTCCACCACGACCGCATCGGCGTTCCAGTGTCTTTCTGAACGAGTTAGCGGTTTCCAGTTGGCGCTCCTTTCTTCACCATCTAACCGTGGCGCAATTTGTTGGCCTCCCGCTGCTGAGGCTGATCACGATGCTCTGGGTAATTGTCATGGTGCTGGGCTTTCTTGATGCATTCCCTGGCGGCAGATGGATCAGTCCAGTCTTGTTGTTAGCATTGATTGCATTTTATGCACATTTCTATCTGCAACGCCGGGCTGATTTTATCCGGTTTCAAGTCTCGAAAAGTGATACACCCTGTCCAGCGGTGTTACCTATTGAGGACAAGATCGCCATCTATGTTACTGGGGAATGTGCAGTGGAGGGTAAACATCGCCGTTTTACCTGTCTGCCTGGCTTTTATCGCACCTTTGCCACACGCGAACATGCCTTGCTCTGTCAGGTGAAAAAGCGCCGAATTTTTGGCATCGCGTCTTGGAACAGCGCGGAGGTTGGGCTGTGGTATGTCTTCTTCTATCCATCCACCATTCGTAACATTCGAACGGGTCAGTTGTCCTATGGGCGCACGTCGCTGCCCACGATAGCCGTAGACTATCTGGTCACGCGCACCTTCACCAAGACTGGCGAACCGGATCGGACTGAACTTCAGACCGTTTTCATTTCTACACCCGAAGCAATAGACGTGCAAGAGATCCTCGCCGATCTGTTGGTTGATGCACCCCTAGAGAATCACCCGCTAAAATCGCATCCTGTCACCAATGGCTAAGACGCGGCTTATCTTTCCCGAGCACTTTCTGTGGGGAACGGCATCTTCTGCCCATCAAGTTGAGGGCAACAACACTAACAATCAATGGTGGCACTTTGAGCAGCAACCAGGGGCGATCTGGCACGGAGATCGCAGTGGCTTGGCCTGCGATTGGTGGCGCAACGCCGAACACGACTTCGATTTGATGCAGACGATGGGTCTTAATGCACACCGACTGAGCATCGAATGGAGCCGAGTCGAACCACAGCCGGGCCGTTTTGACCACGCTGCGATTGACCGCTACCGAGCGCTGATCGGTGGGTTACGCCAGCGAGGAATCCAGCCGTGGGTTAATTTCTGGCACTTCACCAATCCGCTCTGGTTTGAAGCCAAAGGTGGTTGGGAGGCGAGCGAAAGCGTTGCTACCTTTCAACGTTATGTCTACACCTTGACCCTGGCCCTGGCCGATCTCTGTGACCACTGGCTCACCTTGAATGAACCGCTCGTCTATCTGTCGCAGGTCTACTATCGAGGCATTTGGCCTCCCCTCAGGCGGCCTCGTAGGCAGGCATTGACAGTCTTTCGCCATCTTCTGCTGGCTCACGCCGCAGCCTATCACACGATCCACGCCGTGCAGCCCCAGGCCAAAGTAGGCAATGCGCAGCCCTTTCGTGCTTTCCAACCCGCTCGCACCGACCGCACTCCTGATAAGTTTGCCGCCTGGCTCAAGCGCTATTTGTTCGAGAATCTTTGGCTATCAGCGACAACCGATGGACGCATCCGACCGCCAATCGGCATCGGCGAGTATCATCATCCCTTGCATGGCAGCGCCGACTTTATCGGCATCAACTATTACTCGCAGGATCGAGTGCGCTTCACACCGAATCCCTTCAAACTTTTCGGCGAGGAGGAATATCCAGCCGGGGTTGAACTATCCGAACCGACACGCGATGGTCGGGCTTATAGTGCGCTGCTTCCTGAAGGGTTGTATGAGACGATCAAGCGGGTGAGCAAGTTAGGCATCCCCATCTACATCACCGAAAATGGCCTGCCCGATGCGGACGACGATCAACGCCCGCGCTGGCTCCTAGCCCATTTGCAGGCGGTTCATCGTGCTATCCGCGAAGGCTACGATGTGCGTGGCTACTTTCACTGGTGCTTCAGCGACAATTTTGAATGGCACGAGGGCTGGAAGTTGCGCTTTGGACTGGTGGAGATGGATCCAACGACGCAAGAGCGTACAATCCGGCCTAGTGGCAGGCTATATGCTGAGATCGCTAGAAAAAATGCAATCGAATCAGCAATGTCCAAGCCTTCAAATATGCCGATCCAGCCACCCTACTAGATCCGCAAATACCTGCGCCCGATGCAAATCATTGTGGCTTTCATGTGCACCATCAGGGTATTCGATAAAGGTTTTGTCCTTGACAGTCAGCGCTGCAGCCAGTCGACGAGTTCCTGCAATTGGCACCAAATGGTCGCCCGTGCCGTGATAGAGCAGAATCGGAAGTTGGATCTTGCCAGCGTTGGCATGGGTGCGTTCGATGGCAGCACGGCTTTCGACATCGAGTTTGGGTGTGCCTAAGCCATGCACCAGCTTGTCGGTGGCGTAGCGCGCCACCTCTTGTTGATCGCGTGAGATGGTGTTGACATCCAACCCTGTACTCACATTCATGTCTGGCTTGATCTTCAAGAGCACCTTGCTGGCAATGGCGAGAAGTGGAGAGAGTTTGGCCGCCGCCAAAAATGGCGCAGATGCAATCACGCCCTTCAATCCTTCTGGTTGCTGCTCGACATAGTGCAGCACAATCAACCCTCCCATGCTGTGCCCCATCAGGAAGATCGGCGCAGCGGGCTCATTGGTTTTAACCCATTTCAGCAAGGCCGCAACATCCTGGTCAAACTCCTGCCACTGATTGACATGACCTCGTTTGCCAGGCGATCGACCATGCCCGCGCAGATCGATTGCGTAGATCGAATAGCCCTGTGGCACCAGCGCATCGACCAGATAATTGTAGCGTCCTCCATGTTCACCAAAACCATGAACCAGGGCGATGACTGCCTTCTGAGCGTCGGCCTTCCAACTCTGACTATAAAGCACCGTGCCATCGGCGCTGGCAACGGTCGATTCAGAATGTTTCATTTTGCACCTGCTTTTGTAAGTCAGTGAGACAGTAAGACAGTAAATCAGTAGAACAGTAGGTCAGTTACTGTCTTACTGTCCGACTGATAAGAAAAATCGTATATTGCTTATTTGACAGAAAAAATCGCTTCATGCACAATATACCAAAGTTTACAAAAACTGTGAACCGGAAGAGTAGTTGTCGAAGCGAGTCTCAGAGAGCCGACCACTTGGGTGTGAGGAAGGCGACAGCGCAGATGATGAATGGGCCGGCGAGTTGGCAATTGAACATGGTTAACCCAGTAACGGTTGACCCTTAGTAAATTTGCTCGGATGCGCCACCGTTAGCGGGCGACGGGAATCGACGTAGAAAAATGTCCGTTCCTGATAAAGTGAGGCAAGCACTATGTTTGCCTAATTCGGGTGGCACCACGGGGAAATCAACTCCTCGTCCCGACGTGTGATGAACGCGTCGTGGACGAGGAGTTTTTTTATTGGCGAAAATTGGAGATTAGAGACTGGAGATTGGAGATTGGGCGTACGACCGGTCTTCAATCTCTAATCTCCGATCTCTCCCTTAAGAAAGGAGTGAAGTCATGTCGATTCAATACAAACCAACCCTAGAAGGAATCCGTTCGTTGGCATCACAGGGCAACATGATTGCGGTTCATGCTGATCTGCCAGCCGATTTGGAGACACCAGTATCTGTCTATCTCAAACTGCGCAACGGTGGACAGAGCTTCTTGCTCGAATCGGTGGAGAAGGGTGAGCAGATGGGGCGCTACAGCTTTATCGGGGTCCACCCGCCGATGACGGTGACGGCGCACGGCGACCAGGTGATCGTGGGTGGAGCAGGCGGGGCAATTCTCGACCGCACCCAGGGCGATCCGTTGGATGTCGTCAAGTCTTTGATGACTGGGCGGACAGCGGTCCACCAGCCAGGATTGCCGCGCTTCACCGGTGGCGTTGTCGGCTACTTTGGCTACGACCTGGTGCGTTTTATGGAGCGTCTGCCAGCCACGGCCCAACGGGTAGTCGAAGTGCCCGACATGCTGATGATGTTTGCCGATAACATTGTCGCCTTTGACCATTTGCGCCACAAACTGATCATCATGGCGCAGATGCGTATCGAGCAGAACTTGATCGCCGCCTACGCTGACGCAGTGGCCCGTATCGACAAGATCATCGCCGATTTGCGCAAGCCGCTGATTCCGCCGCAACCCAAGGAATGCATCAGCCAGGAGCCGTGGCGCAGCAATTTCACGACAGAGGAATTCACCCAAAATGTGCTTAAAGCCAAGGAGTACATCGCTGCCGGTGACATCTTCCAAGTCGTGCTCAGCCAGCGCCTGACGCGCAAAACCGAGGCCGATCCCTTTACGATCTATCGGGCATTGCGCATGTTGAATCCGTCCCCCTACATGTTCTTCCTTGACTTCAAGGGTGTGGCGGGGGTCGACGGTGAGCCAGTGACGATTGTCGGGTCCAGCCCGGAGATGCATGTGCGGCTGATGGATGGCTTTGCCCAGCTCCATCCGATTGCTGGCACACGCTGGCGCGGCAAAAGCGCCGAAGAAGATAAACAACTGGCCGAAGATTTGATCAACGATCCCAAGGAGCGTGCCGAACATGTGATGTTGGTCGATCTCGGGCGCAACGACTTGGGACGGGTCTGCGAATATGGCACGGTCCATGTGCCCGAGATGATGGTAGTCGAGAAGTACAGCCATGTCATGCACATTGTCAGCGACGTGCGTGGCCAAGTTCGTCCCGAGCACGATGCCTTTAGCCTGTTACGGGCGACCTTTCCAGCAGGCACGCTCAGCGGTGCGCCCAAGGTACGAGCGATGGAGATCATCGAGGAGTTGGAAGGGGTGCGCCGAGGGACTTACGGTGGCGCTGTCGGCTACATCGGCTACGATGGCAACAGCGACACCTGTATCACCATCCGCACGATCACGATGAAAGGGCAAACTTGTTACTTGCAAGCAGGCGGCGGCATCGTCGCTGACAGTGACCCGATCTACGAGTTCAACGAGTCGATGAACAAGGCTAAGGCGTTGTCGGTGGCGGTGCAAGAAGCGGAGAAGGGGCTGTAGGGAATGGCGATTAGAGATTAGAGATTATCAGCTCAATCTCCAATCTCTAATCGCCAATCTCACAAAGGAGCAACGATGTCGCAAGTCAAGATCTATGGTTTGAAGTCGCATCTTAATCCAATCAAACGCCAGCTTTCGGACGTGATTCATTCGTGTGTGGTGGAGGCGTTGCAGTTTCCGGTAGACAAGCGGGCGCATCGCTTCTTTCCTTTAGAGCGGGAGGATTTCTTCTATCCCGATGGGCGATCCGAAGCGTACACGATCCTTGAACTGACAATGATTAGTGGGCGCACAGTCGAGACCAAGAAGAAATTGATACGACTGCTCTACGAACGCATCAGTGAGCAGATCGGCATCGCCAAACAAGATCTGGAAATCTGCATTCAAGAAGCACCTGCGCACGATTGGGGCTTTCGGGGGATGCATGGGGATGAAGTCAAACTAAATTACCAAGTCAATGTTTAGCAGTATTTCCGTGTTCCTTCTGTCTGTGTTTACAAGCGTTATAGTTTATCAACACAGAAAAAAGGAACAAAGAGAGGAGAAATTATGTCAACTGAGACTACACCAAGAAAACGTATTCTCACCGGGGATCGCCCAACAGGGAAATTACACCTAGGTCATTATGTCGGTTCACATCGACATCGCTTGGCATTACAGGATGAGTACGAATGTTACTTCCTAATTGCCGATTTGCATATGCTGACGACCAAGCCCGACAAGGAGAGCATTCTTGCGATCGCCGACAATGCACGAACAATCGTGATGGACCACCTGGCGATTGGCATTGACCCGAAGAAGGTCACGTTCTATATGCAATCGGCGATCCCTGAGAGCTACGAGTTACAGTTGTTGCTGAGCAGCCTAGTCACGGTTGAGCGTTTGCAACAGTTGCCGACCATCAAGGATATGGCCGGAGCAGCCGGGATGGAACAGATTCCCTACAACCTGCTCGGCTACCCGGTATTACAATCATCGGACATTTTGTTGCCCAGGGCACACCTGGTTCCGGTTGGCAAGGACAATGAGAGCCATGTTGAGATCACGCGCCAGATTGCCCGTCGCTTCAACAATGCTTATGGCGAGGTCTTCCCGATCCCGGATTCACTCGTGATCGGCGGCACACTGGTTGGCACGGACGGTCAGGCCAAGATGAGCAAGAGTCTCGACAATGCCATCTTCCTCAGCGACGATGCTGCTACAGTCAAACGCCGTGTTAATGGCATGTACACCGATCCCAACCGCACGCGCGCCGACATTCCTGGCACCGTCGAAGGCAACCCGGTCTTTATCTATCACGACTTTTTCAACCCGAATAAAGCCGAAGTCGAGGATCTCAAGGAGCGCTATCGAACTGGGCGAGTTGGCGATGTCGAAGTCAAGGAAAAGTTGATGATTGCACTCAACAACTTCCTGGAGCCCACGCGGGAGCGCCGCGCTTACTACGAATCACAAACTGGCTTTGTCGATGAGCTACTCTACGAAGGCACGCTCAAAGGGCGCGAGCTGGCCAGAGCTACGGTGATCGAAGCCAAAAAAGCGATGGGCCTGACTGGCGTCTGGAACAAGATCAGTCGCGCAGCGGAAAATCGACGAAAGAAGTTAGAGAAGGCGGCGGGGTGATTAGGTGATTGTGTTTGTCATCCAATCTCCTAATCTCTCAATCACCGATAGACCCGCAAAGGAAACCAATCCTATGGCCATGTCACTCAACCAAATCGTCCCCTGGGGAAGGTCGCTTTCGGAGTATCAGCGCATGTTTGCCATGAGCGAGGTGGATCTGGCAGGGAAGATTCTGGGCTGTGGCGATGGCCCGGCCAGTTTCAATGCCGAGTTGACGGCACGAGGGGGAAGTGTGGTGTCGATTGACCCGATCTACGCCTTTGATCGAGAGCAGATTCGGCAACGCGTGCAGGAGACGCGCTACGAGATCGTGGCCAAGGTGAAGTTGACACCGCAGGATTATCTCTGGACTGAATTCCGCGATCCAGACGACTTGGGCCGACATCGACTGGCTGTGATGGAAACTTTCCTGGACGACTATGAGAGTGGCAAAGTCGAGAACCGTTACCAATGTCAAGCCCTGCCCAAACTCGACTTTGCTGACGATTCCTTTGACCTGGCGCTGAGTTCGCATTTTCTCTTTCTCTACTCCGAGCAGCTCGATGCGGCGTTTCACTGCGCCGCCATCGACGAACTCTGCCGAGTGGCGCAGGAAGTTCGCATCTTTCCGATCCTCGACCTGCAATGCAAACGGTCTGCACACATCGCCAAGGTGATTGACCATGCTGCCCAGATTGGGATGCAAGCCACAATTGAAGTCGTACCGTATGAGTTCCAGCGCGGCGGGAGGGAGATGTTACGTATCGGTAGAAGAAATCGAGATTGAGAGATTGGGAGATCAGGAGATTAAGCAATTGCTAATCTCCCAATCTCTCAATCTCCTAATCTCCTTTCATTTTTGGAGCCAATCAATGATCGCAGTAATCGACAATTATGACAGTTTTACATACAATCTGGTGCAATACATTGGCGAATTGACAAAAGAAGAGATTCGGGTCTGGCGCAACGATGAGATCGAGGTCGAAGAGTTGGCCGATCTCCAGCCAAGCCACGTCATCATCAGCCCAGGGCCGGGATCGCCGGAGAAGGACAGCGGCATCAGCAATGACGTAATCCGCGTGCTGGGCGAACAGGGCGTGCCGATTTTGGGCGTTTGCCTGGGTCAACAGTGCATGGGCCATGTCTTTGGTGGACAGGTGGTGCGAGCGCCACGTCTGATGCACGGCAAAGTCAGCCCGGTGTCCCATGATGGCAAGGGCGTCTTTGCCGGGGTGCCCTCGCCCTTCACCGCCACGCGCTATCACAGCCTGATCGTTGATCAGCCTTTACCCGACGTGCTCGAAGCGACCGCCTGGACCCCCGAAGGTGAACTAATGGGGGTACGCCACAAAAGCCTCCCCATTCACGGCGTACAATTCCACCCAGAGAGCATTCTGACCGAATATGGGCATGAGATGTTGGCGAATTTTTTGAAGCTTTGAGAGGAGCATATCCAATGCCAGCAATTCAAGACGCAATTCATAGTTTATTTGCACATAGGGATCTCACAACCGAGCAAGCCGACGGAGCGATGAGTGAGATCATGAGCGGCGAGGCCACGCAGGCGCAGATTGGGGCGTTTTTGGCCGCATTGCGCATGAAGGGCGAGACGGTCGATGAGATCACCGGCTGCGCCACGGCAATGAAACGGGCCGCCAATCATGTGCGCCCCAACATTGGCGACCAGATGTTGGTCGATGTGGTTGGCACGGGCGGCGATGGGTCACGCACCTTTAACATTAGTACGACCTCCGCCTTTGTTGTCGCCGGGCACGGAGTCAAGGTAGCCAAACATGGCAACCGCTCGGTCAGTGGTTCAGGGGCGGCTGAGGTGGTGATGGCACTGGGTGCACACATTCAGCTTTCCCCCGAACAGTCGGCGGAATTGATCGAAGAAGTGGGCTTTACCTTTCTCTTTGCACCTGCCTATCATCCGGCCATGAAGTATGCCATTGGACCACGGCGTGAACTGTCGGCGCGCACCATCTTCAACATCCTCGGCCCGCTCACCAACCCAGCCAGCGCCACCAACCTGCTGATCGGCGTCTATGACCCAAATCTCACGGAAACAATGGCCGGCGTGCTGGGCAAGATGGGAGCACGTGCAGCCTATGTAGTCCACGGTGCGGGCGGGCTGGATGAATTGAGTCTGCTCGGTCCCAACAAGGTGAGCCATCTACACGAAGGCAGCGTGCGCACCTACGAATTCGATGCCAGCGAACTAGGTCTGAATCGAGCGACCATCGAGGATCTGCGTGGTGGCGACGCCGCCCACAACGCAGAGATCACCCGTGGCATCCTCGGTGGCAAAATTCGCGGCCCCATGCGCGACGCTGTCCTGCTCAACGCCGCCTTCGCCCTCAGCACCGAATGCGGCGATCTCCCCGCCGGTCTGCAAGAGGCGAACGAGAGCATTGACAGTGGGCGGGCGTTGGATGTACTGGAGCGTTTTGTAGAGAAGAGCAAGCAGATGGGGGGATAGGGAGATCAACATGACAAAACCTTCCCAACTCGACATAGCCAAACACAAAGGCGAGGTACTCAATCAGATTATGGCCTGGAAGCGGCTGGAAGTGCCGAAGCAGATGGAACTGGTCTCTTTAAGCCAGGTCAAGGCCTTTGCCGCGTTGGCTCCCAAACCGTTGGATTTTGCCGCAGCGTTAACGGCCCAACGTGGGGCTAGTTTGATCGCCGAAGTGAAGCGGGCCAGCCCCTCCAAAGGCTTGATCGCCAAAGAATGGTATCCCGAACTGATCGGCGAGACCTATGCCCGCAACGGAGCGGCAGCGATTTCCTGTCTGACCGACACCAAATATTTCCAAGGGCAACTGGAGTACCTCACCAATATCAAGGAGCATCTGCGCCAGATCAAAAAAGAGATTCCGGTGCTGCGCAAGGAATTTATTTACCACGACTATCAGGTCTACGAGGCGCGGATGGCCGGAGCCGATGCCATTTTGCTGATCGTAGCCTGTCTGAGCGACAACGAATTGAAACGACTCTACCAATTGAGCCAATCGTTGGGCATGGGCGTGCTGGTCGAAGTGCATGACGAAGCCGAAGTCGAACGTGCGTTGAAAGTGAATGCGCAGATCATCGGCGTCAACAACCGCAATCTTAAGACCTTTGAAGTCGACATTCAAACCACCGCCCGTCTGCGCGAGCTGCTGCCAGCAGGCAAGATCGTTGTCGGCGAAAGCGGCATACGCACTTTGGAAGATGTCAAAGCAATGGCTGCGATGGGCTGCGATGCTATCCTGGTCGGTGAGACATTCTGCAAGTTGCCACAGAAGGAACGAGCGGCGAAAGTGAAGGAGTTTGTGGAAGCGGGGAGATCATAACCCTGTTTCGAGTATAATTTCAACATAACAATCCCTTGTTCAATCATTCCCATTCAAAAACAAAACTATGACCACTCAATCGATCGAATCCATGCTCATCGAACTGCGCCAGTTCGACACTCCGTCCATCACCAATGTGGTTGCTACCTATCCCGAACACCCGCTCTGTCTTGGGCTCTACAATCCCTGGACCGAGAATTGGTACACTGACCAGAGCATTCACTGCATGTATCCAGAACTGGGTGCGCTGACCGGCTACGCCGTGACCTGTGTCTACGGCCTGCCCGACCCGAACTTCAAGCGTCTCACCTTTATGGATGTGCTCGACGCACTGGATGCCATGCCCAAACCGACCGTCCTCGTATTGCAACAGAAATTTCCGCCGGAGATTGCGGGTAAGGTTGGCCTGGCAGGTGGCAACATGGTCTCGGCCATGCGTTCGATTGGCTGTGTTGGCTTGCTCTCGAATGGACCCTCGCGCGATGTCGATGAAGTTCGTCCGCTCAAGTTTCAATATATGCTTAGTGGCATCACTCCCGGGCATGGAGCGCAGGCGGTACAGGCGGTCAACGTGCCGGTGCATGTGGCGGGCATGGACGTAGCGCCTGGTGAGATCATCCACATGGACGAGAACGGTGCCTGCAAGTTCCCAGCAGACAAACTCGAAGCGGTGCTCAAGAACGCCCACGCCTTCCGCAAGGAGGAAGAAGATCGTATGGGAAGACTGCAAAAGGCCACTTCCGCCGCCGAGTTACGTGCGATCTTTGGCGGACAGAGTTACGCAGCGAAAAAGTAGAGATTGGAGATCAGAGATCGGGTATGTCAATCGCCAATCTCTAATCTCTTAATCTCCCAATCACCTTCAACCTCCAACACCGCTCGCTGCCTGAACAGACTCCCACAGTTGTCACGGGTTTCCGCATCTTCATGACTGAACTGCCCTTTACGGAATGTGTCACCTATGATTTGAAACGTAAAACACCGTTCAAGTTGCAGCAGACCAGATAGGTACGAAAGGGACAAGACAATGTAGAAGACAACACACAAGGTAAAAGTGATGAGGGGGTAATCGAGGGTAAACGATCAGAAAATGCGTCTACCATTGACACGATTCACAATATCAGTAGCAATGATCGAGCTAGCGTGATCCTCTTCTGGCCAGCCTTTCGCTCAACACCCCGAGCAGTATAAGCACAAAAACATTGGCCACTACTTCACCAAGCTCACCAGCCTTGAATGACGTCGTTGAGGAGGATGCTGCACGCTCTTGGTTACTTGGGGCAGGTGGATGAGCGTCCTGCGCTTTCACTGTAACTGGGATCTGATGTTTCTGTGATGCATGATAGACCCGAACTCGACCTGACCCATGCTGCTGCCAGGTGGCGTAATGGTCATCTAACAGCGCCTCAGCTTCCTGCAAAATGAGAGTAACATCTAGCATACATGTTTTCCTTAAGAAAAAACAGCAAACAATTACGAAGGGAGGCATAAATAGTATAGTAGAACTGAATAATATACGCAAAGATGTATCTATTTTTATATCTTATACCTGTAGAAAGATACAGAAAATTCATATGCTCTGTACCTGAATACAGAGACTCATCACAAAAGCCGGATCAGAAAGGGGTTGAGTGAAGGCGTATTACCGAATGATGATTGAAAGAGAGTGAGGAGATGATAGGCGACAAGTTGATTGTACCTCTTCACCTTGTCACCTTATCTAGAGGAGATTACTAGCGATACGACTCCGCCTGCAAGGTGAAGAGCCGTGCATAGGTGCCCTGGCGGGCGAGTAGTTCGGCGTGGGTACCTTCTTCGCTGACTGTGCCATTTTCGATGACGAAGATGCGGTCAGCCATACGTACCGTGGAGAAGCGATGGCTGATCAGCACCGCGCTCTTGTCGGCGATCAGCTCGCGGAATTGCTGAAAGACACGCAGTTCGTTCTCGGCGTCGAGGGCGGCAGTCGGCTCGTCGAGCACGAGCAGTTCACAATCGCGCATAAAGGCACGCGCTAATGCCACTTTCTGCCATTCACCGCCCGAGAGATCACGGCCTTTGCTAAACCAACGGCCTAGTGTCGTGTCATACTTGTCGGGCAGGCGCTCGATCACGCTGTTAGCGCCACTTTTACCGGCTGACTCTTCGATGCGTGGTTGATCTTCCAACCGTTCGATCTGACCCAAGCCAATATTCTCGCTGGCTTTGAGATGGTAGCGTACAAAGTCCTGAAAGATCACGCCAATCTGTTTGCGCCAACTGGTGAGATCGTAGTCACGTAGATCCACGCCATCAAGCAGGATCTGTCCTTCGGTTGGATCATAGAGGCGGGTGAGCAGTTTGATCAAGGTCGTTTTGCCAGCACCGTTCATTCCGACCAGGGCAATCTTTTCGCCGGGATGGATGGTTAGGTTTACATCGTGCAGTGCCCAACCGCTCTGTCCGGCATAGCGGAAAGAGACATTGCGAAACTCGATGCCCTGTTTGAACTTGCTGGGTACGGGCAGTGCGTTTGAGGTACTCACCATCTCCGGTTCGAGTGCTAGAAAGGTGAAGAGGTTGCTCATAAAGAGCCCATTCTCATACAAGCTGTTGACGCCCTTGAGAATGCCCTGAAACATACCCTGACTACTCCGAAAGAGGGTCAGATAAAGCGTCATATCGCCCAGAGTAATGCCACGCCCGACCGCTCGAAAGACGATCCAGGCATAGGCACCGTAGTAGGTAATCGTGCTCAACATCCCCCAGCCAAAGGAGGCGATACTGCGCTTGCGGGCAATCTCCTCATCTTCGTGCAGGAAGCTGGAGAAAAGCTTCATATACCGATCAAGCAACGAGTGTCCGAGCCCAAAGAGTTTGATCTCCTTCACTGCGTCAAGGTTGGTTAACAGATATTCCAGATAGCTCAAGCGCCGCGACTCGGGGGCACGCCAGGAGAGAACACGAAAGCGCAACTCGGAATAGCGATTTTGTACGATAAAGGTCGGAATCGTTGCCACAAAGAGGATGAGCGCCAATAGCCAACTGAATCGGATCAAAAGAAGGCTATACGAAAGCAGCGTCAGCAAATTCTGAATCAGCATCGAGCCGCCATTGACAATGTCCAGACTGCGCCAATCGGCCTCGCGCCGCGCATTTTCCAACTTATCGTAATATTCGGCATTCTCAAAGTGCGCCAGATCGAGTTCCAACGCCTTGTGTACAATTCGACTGTTGATCGAGAGGTTGATCTGCGAATGCAGCACATGTTCTGCCAGAGTACGCGCCTGTGTGTTGGCAGCCAGCAACAAGACAAGCACCGCCTCCATTGCAAGGTAAGGTGCCACGGACCAAAAGGCAATGCTTGGGTCACCGCTACCGTTGATGGCGGCAACTACGGTGTCGACAATTAACTTTGCCACCCAGGCTTGGGCCACAGGCAAGAAGGCTCCGACCAGCGTACAGGCCGCCATCGCCAGCGCTGATGGGTGATGGGCCTGCCAAACCAGACCAACCGCGCGTCGAATGTTCAAGGTCGAGTCGCGCAACTTGGGCTGAAATTCTCGCCACCAGCTCGGCAACGCCGACATTCGATTTGAAACTGTAGAAAGAGTAGACAATGGACTTCCTTTTTGAATTAAGATACAAAATGCAGGATGCACGATGCAAGACGCTCAGTAACGATTATTTTTCTATCTGCATCTTGCATCTTGTATCATTTTCCTCTATTTTACCGTAAAATGGTTCCTAGAAATTAGGACAGAATTTAGGACGCAACGATCTATGACCATTGTGAAAATCTGTGGGATCACCACCTTAGAAGACGCTCAGGTTGCAATCGAAGCCGGTGCCGACCTGCTCGGCTTTGTCTTCTACCCCAAGTCGCCACGATATATCGAGGTCGAGCGCGCACGTGAGATCGTGAAGGCAATCCGCAATCCGCAATCCGCAATCCGCAGTTCATCCCGTTTTGTTGGCCTATTTGTCAATGAGTCAGTCGAACGAATTCAAACTATCCTGACTGAAGCTCAACTTGACTATGCGCAATTACATGGAGACGAATCACCCGAACTCCTGAAGCAATTGGGTGAACGTGCCTTCCGCGCCATTCGACCTGTTGATTACGAAGATGGATTGGCACAGGCAAAACAATTCTATCGATCCGGAACTGCAAGTCCCTCTTCTGCGCAACCAGTTGAAGCATGTCCGCGCTTGCTCGTCGATGCCTACGATGCCAAGGCCTATGGTGGAACCGGCAAAAAAGCCGATTGGCATGCAGCGGCTGAGATTGCTCGCCACTACCCTAATCTACTGCTTGCCGGTGGGCTGTCTGTAGAGAACATCGCCGAGGCAATTCGCACCGTACGTCCGTGGGGCGTCGATGTAAGTAGCGGTGTAGAGGCAGCCCCTGGACGCAAAGATCCCCAAAAAATTCAGAAATTTATCCAGTTAGCCAAAGAGGTAAAGTAAGCCATCCTTCGAGCCTCGTATGCTAACCAGCCATTCGACGTAGAGTGAGTGAAACCAATTCGTAGGTTTTTCGTTTTCCAGCATTTAATTGCGCTAAAAATCGCCGACTATGCGTTCAGATCACATTGATCAAACGTAATGCGCTTCGCTAGAAATTCCAGCTATACTGGCTACGTTGCATCTTCTAGATTCCACCGCCGCCTGCAACAACATCATTATGTCGTAATCCAATGAAGGTGACACACCCAACCGGGTGGCAAAAATGGCAATCGATCCTTTATCTGCTTGCGCGTTAGGTGCAAGACGGTAAAGGCCTGCCTTTTATCAATTTGCGCGCCAATCAACGAAATTCTTCCGTTCACTTGCTCGCCAAATGCGAACAATGAAACGCCTGAATTGGCGTGTGCAATGTGTGGACAAGGAACAGTATAAGATTGATTGATCGTACCTGCTTCCGTGTATTCCTTGTCCGCTCACTATAGGAACCAAGCATGTTCAAGCAACCCGTTCGCGCTGTCATGGTGACAGCAGCACTGCTCGTTTTCTTTGCCAGTGTGACATTAGCCCAGTCCTCCAACGTATTTCTCCCAGTAGTTATCAACAGCCCCCGACCTACCGCAACACCGATTCCGACCGATGTGCCTACCCCAGCTTCCGACGCCACTCCCACATCTGCCCCCACGCCAGGAACACCACAAACTGGCAACCCTGACGTCAATGTAGCGATCGTTTTCGTCTCGCGCCAGATTCCTCCGAATGGCTCAATCTACTATCCACCCGCTAAGAGTATCCCAGGGGTGGGAATCTGGGGACGCTTTCAAGTGGCGGCTCCAGGCAAACTGATGGTGCGCGAGGCCGATGGTACCCTACGTGTGTTGGTTGACGGTGCCAATCCCACCGAAGCCTCGTTGAATCTGATTGATGTCGATGGGCCTGACATCTCTTACGATGGAACGAAGATCCTCTTCTCCGGCCTGCCCAAAGGCGTTTACAGCACCAAGCCAATGGAAAATCCCAATGCCTGGCGCATCTACCAGATCAACGTCGACGGCAGTGGACTGCGCCAACTGACCTCCTCCGACCTGCATTTGGACTACTCGCAGTTTGCCCAAGGTCATATTCTCGATCGCTACGACGACTTTGACCCGATTTGGCTGCCAGATGGGCGCATTATGTTTTCCTCGACGCGTTGGCCATCCTACGCCATGTACAGCGCGGCGCATACCAGCAACCTCTATGTGATGAACGCCGACGGCAGTGCCATGCGTCGTGTCACAGCTGAACGTAACGCTGCCGAACGGCCTCAAGTCGATCCGCTCACGGGCCGCATTGTCTACTCGCGCTGGTGGCGTAACTTCCGGCTGGCCACCAATAGCATGGAGACAGTGGCCGATCCTGCAGGCGGCTTTGAGATGAAGGATGGATTAGTAGCAGCAAACTATGCCAAGGAGAACAATTCGGTTGGCAGCCAAAGTAATCTGCGGCGCAATGCCTGGATGCTGGTGACGATCAATCCCGATGGCACGGGTTTGCATCAGTTTGCGGGCGGCTCTGGCATCTTTCTCTTGGGAGAAGATGGCAACCACGCCTATGGCGGCGGCTTTGCCCCGGATGGTACCTTCTATGCCAACTTCTTCCCTATGAAGAACATGTCCGAAGCAGCTGGCTTTGGCGGGATTCGCCGCTACGTACGTGGAGCCAATGGTTATACATCGATCATCGGCGTGACGTCGGAAGTTGGCTACCAGTTGGTTGATCCAGCGGCCTTTGGGGTCAACGCCCACGACTACGCCGCCGAACCCGCAGTGCTGCCCGATGGGCGGCTGTTGATCTCCTGGGCCGCCGACATCAACCAGGATTACGGGCTGTATGTGATCAACGCCGATGGCAGCAATCGCCAGTTGCTCTACGATGTGCCAGGTATGACCGAGTTGCGTGCCCATGTGATTGCCCCACGTCCATTGCCACCGATCATTCCCGATCAGGTAACAGAGCCGGCGAGCGCGTTGCCCCCACTGGCCAATCCACCCTACGACATCGATGGCAAATTTACCTTCCGGGCACTCAATGTCTACTTTAACGGGCCTGTAGATAGCAACATTATCTCGGCCATTCCGGTCGGTTCGGCAGGTTCGATTCGCTTCTTTTTAGATCACCAACGCAGCCAGCAGATTGGCTCAGATGAAGCAGTCGATTGGCCGATCCTGCTGACAGAGTTACCGGTCAACCCGGATGGTTCGGTGACGAATGGTGATATGCCTGCCAACCTGCCCCTCTTCGAACAGATCCGCACCAAACAGGCGGATGGCTATGTAGTACCACTGACCGGGCGCACGGAAATACGCTATGGCGGTGCGGCACATGTGGCTGGGCTAAACTATGGTCGTCCAGGTGAGGTGGTGACTTGTGTGGGCTGTCATGCTGGCCACAGCCTGTTACCCGTTCCCGCTAATCCAGCCGATGCGCAGTTTAGCAATCTGGCACCTGGTGCAACGGTCGGCTTCTCCTCAGTCAACCCAAACCCGGCGCTCGACCAGAGCGGCAAGGGTTTGATTGACCGCAAGGTGCAAAATGGGATCATCAACGATTATTGGCGCAGCGATCCCGCCCAAGACCCGAACCAGCAATGGGTGCAATTTACCTTTGCCGTGCCAGTGACTGTGCGGACCGTCCGTCTCTACAATCCACGCCCCGGTACCGAACTCAATGAGTCAACCATTCAGGTAAATGCGGCCACGGTGCGTCTCTATGCCGATGCAGCCGCCACCCAAGAAGTGGCCAATCAAGCTACAGGAGCGCTGGCTGTCAGCGGCAGCGATGTCGCCTTCCCCGACCTTAAGGCACGTACCGTGCGAGTTTATACCACCAATGTCAGCGGCGTGATGGGCTGGAAAGCCGTCTCCAGCCTGGCCGAGGTGGAGATTATCGCACGCGGCGAAGCGAACTGATTCTCTATCCCGCCCCGCATTCCCCTTATTCCCTGCGGCAGAAGCGAGTGAGCAAATCAGTGAGACAGTAGGACAGTGAATCAGTCTACTGTCCCACTGTCCCACTGTCTCACTGTCTCACTGTCTCACTGCGCCCTTAGCCGGTCATCATTCATTGCAATCACTTGGATTGACCGAGAAGGAATTCCCATGAAATATTTGTCCATACGTTCAATCGTTGTCGCCACGACATTGATGTTTGCCTTGGCCTCGATTACCTTTGCACAAGACAATACCGTCTTTTTGCCGCTGATTACCAACAACAATCCACAAGAGTGGGTGGAAGATCCAGCGGTTGAACTTGCCCCGCTCGCTCTCATTCAGTCAACGACGACAGTTGTAGCACTTACCTCGGGTCAAAAAAGCAGCGCCAAGTGTAGCGATGGCAGTCGCCTGCGCTTGTTGCGCATCAGCGGTTCGGATGGTTCGCTTGATATGACCCAGGGCATTTTGGAGTGTTACTGGCCGATAAACATCATTTCAGCGACACCCGCAGCCTCCGCCAACTTGGTTCTAGCTGTTGGGCAGACCGCCTCGGTCAAGTGCAAAGATGGTAGCCAACTGCGCATTCTACGCACGAATGGGAGTAACGGCTTTCCCGAAATGACTCAAGGCATTCTCGAATGTTATTGGCCAAGTGCAGCTACACCAACTGCACCGACCGCCACGGCGACCAAGACGCCTGCTTCGGCAGCGACCCCAACCCGCACCCCTGTGCCGGGGGTAACAGCCACGCGCACGCCAGTCCCTCCAGCAACCAACACACCATTGCCTTCGCAGCCAACGGCCACACCGATTGTCGGCAGTGGAGCGCTCAACCAAGCCATCGTCTTCGTCTCGCGCGCCATTCCACCCAATGGGTCGATCTATTGGAATGTGCCCAAAAGTCTGCCCGGCGTCGGACCCTGGGCACGTTTGCAAACAGGCGGCGCAGGCAAACTGTTGGTACGTGAGGTCAATGGGACCATCCGTACCCTGGTCGATGGCAACAATCCGACCGCCGCTTCACTCAATCTGGTCGATGTCAATGCCCCCGATGTCTCGTATGATGGCAGCAAGATTATTTTTGCTGGTTTACCCAAAGGTACCTATGACAACAAACCGATGGGCAATCCGAGTGCCTGGCGCGTTTACCTCATCAATGCCGATGGTTCTGGGCTTAAACAACTGACTCGCTCCGATCTGGTGCTCAACTACTCGCAGTTTAAGCAAGGACATACACTGAATCTCTACGATGACTTCGATCCAGCCTGGATGCCCGATGGTCGCATCGTCTTCTCTTCTACCCGTTGGCCATCCTATGCCATGTACAGCGCAGCCCATACCTCCAATCTCTATGTGATGAATGCCGACGGCAGCGCCATGCATCGTATCACGGGCGAACGCAACGGTGCCGACCGGGCAACCATTGACCCGCTGACCGGGCGCATTGTCTACTCGCGCTGGTGGCGCAACTTCCGTGCGGCGGCCAATACATTCGACACAATCACCAGCCCAGAAGGCGGCTGGTTTATGAAAGATGGACTCGTCACGGCCAATCAGGTTACGGACGCCAATGGGCCAGGCGGGCAAAGTAACCTCAAACGTAACGCCTGGCAGTTAGGCACGATCAATCCCGATGGCACCGATTTGCGGCTCTTTGCAGGCGGATCAGGGATCTTCTTGCTGGGCGAAGATGGCAACCATGCCTATGGCGGCTCCTTTGCGTCCAACGGTGTTTTTTACGCCAACTTCTTCCCGATGAAGAACATGTCTGAGGCGGCGGGCTTTGGTGGCATTCGCCGCTATACGCGCGGGCCGAATGGCTATACCTCGATCATTGGCGTCACCTCCGAAGTTGGTTATGAGTTGGCCAGCAGCAGTCCCGCCTCCTACGGCGTCTACAAACATGACTACGCCGCCGAGCCGGTAGTGCTTCCTGATGGCCGTCTGCTGATCTCGTGGGCAGCCGACATCAATCAGGATTATGGACTCTATCTGCTCAATCCCGATGGCACCAATCGCCAACTCGTCTACGATCTGCCGGGCATGACTGAATTGCGCGCCAAAGTCTTGGCACCCCGTGCGCTGCCACCGATCATACCCGACAAGGTAACGAAGGTGGCGAGTGTGTTGCCGCCGACCAGCAACCCACCCTATGACATCGACGGCACCTTTACCTTTAAGGCACTCAATGTTTACTTCAACGCACCGGTGGATAGTGACATGGTGACAGCCATGCCCGTCGGCTCGGCTGGGACGATCCGCTTCTTCCTTGATCATCAGCGCAATGAGCAGACTGGTTCTAAGGAAAATCTGGATTGGCCAATCCTGCTTTCAGAAATGGCAGTCAGCCCCAATGGTTCGGTGGTAAACGCGGCGATGCCTGCCAACCTGCCGCTCTTTGAGCAGATCCGCAGCCCCAAGCCGCAATATCTAGTTCCCTTGACCGGCCGCACGGAGATTCGCAACGGCGGTGCCGCCCATGTAGCAGGTCTCAACTACGGACGTCCAGGCGAGACGGTGACCTGTGTCGGCTGTCATGCCGGACATAGCTTGTTGCCGGTTCCTGCCAATCCTGCGGACGCACAATTCACCAACCTGGCCCCCGGTGCGGCGATCAGCTTCTCGTCCACCAATCAACATCCGTCGCTCGACAAGACCGGCAAAGGCTTGATTGATCGCAAGGTGCAGAAGGGGCGCATCACCGATTACTGGCGCAGCGAGAATGGCAAGGATCCCAATACGCAGTGGGTACAACTAGTCTTCCCCGTGCCTGTGACCGTGCGTACGGTGCGGCTCTACAACCCTCGCCCAGGTGATGCTACTGGCGAAGCGTCGATTCAGGTCAACGGAGCCAACGTAAAGCTCTATACCGACGCCGCCGCTACCCAACAAGTGACCGTGAAGTCAGTTGGAGCTCTCGCAGTTTCGGGTACCGATGTCGGCTTTACTGACGTCAAGGTGCGCGCCATTCGCATCGAATTCACCAATGTGACCGGCACAATGGGCGGCGAACGAGTGGCCAGTCTGGCCGAAGTCGAGGTCATCGCACGTGGGGAAGCAAATTAACCGCTCCAATTGTAAATGCGTGACTCTGTCCCATCGGGATAGCTGAATTGGACTGGCGAATATTCCCTAAATTCAGGTGTCTCGATAGGGGTATATCCAAAGTTGGGGGCACGCACGCGATTCAGAGCCCCGCACGTCAGTAAGGGGCACGCCTTCCCTTACTGACGTGCGGGGCTCTGAATCGTCGCATCCATTCTGACATACACCCTTACACATGGACTTTGTTGACAACAATCGCTTTGCTCGATGATTGTAAGCTGCGAAACACCTCTATCCATATACAATCGACGATATACAAGAGACACATTGTCAGGATACCGTATCCGAGAATGGTTTTCGCTTACTTGTTTTCTTAATCTACAGGTGTGATAATACCATCACACAATCAGACCGAAGCGATGGCTCTGATCTCTCAATGGCGAGATACTGCCGATTGCGGTTGCAAACGACATGGATTTGCAGAGCACAATTGGGACAACGTGTGTAGTAAGAGGAGGAAGTATGCGTGCGATTGTATTGAGTGGGGGTGGGAATATGGGACCTGTTCAAGTTGGTGCACTAAAGGCACTGCTTGAACGTGGCCTAGTACCACAAATGATCGTGGGATGTTCGGCAGGTGCGTTAAATGCAGGCTTTCTGGCCCGTGACGTATCGCTCGAACAGGTGAAACGACTGGCAGAAGTTTGGCGTAGTGTCACGACTCAACAAATTTATCCGGGCTCACGGTTGAGCGCTACCTGGCGCTTATTAACCGGCAAAGATAGCCTTTACGATAATCGCAACTTTTACGCCTTTTTGCAGCGCCATGGTGCGACCCCAGCACAAACCTTTGGAACACTCCCAACGAAACTTTTCATCACGGCCACCCATCTGCATAGTGGTCGGCTGCATGTCTTTGGCGACAATGTCCATGAACGGGTGTTGGATGCCATGATGGCCAGCACCGCCCTGACGCCCATGCATCCACCGTGGGAGGTCAACGGCGAACGGTATATCGACGGCGGCACGGTGACGCCGCTGCCACTACGAGTCGCAATGGAACGTGGTGCTACCGAAATCTATGCCTTTCATATCCTGGATGTAGATCCAGAACGGGTCGATCAGCGGCTGATTCGCGGCGTGGCTGGCGTGTTGAACCACAGTGTCGGCACCATGTTGCGGGCCCAAGCCCAACATGATCTACTGCTGGCAGAGGTCAAATCCAGAGCCAAGCTGCACTACATTCCTCTGATGGTCAATCTGCGGCCAGATGCCACTGATTTTTCGCAGGCACAAGGGCTGATTGATGAGGGCTATCAGATCACGGTGGAACACTTTGATCGCCTCAAACGCAATCGACGGGCGACGGGCGAGGAACAGCCGTTCCATCAACGAATTGCCGAGCAGGTAACCCGCCTGTGGCCCAGCCGACCGATTCAGGAGCCGGTGCGGGTAAAAGTAGATATTGTTAGGAAGTAAAGCCAGAAGTACAGCGTTCTACTAACGTGAGTATGGAAGGTAAAATTATTCATTGAAATCCCGAACTCAAGTTGATATGTGATCAGTGATACATGAATTTTCGCCACCACCTCACGCATCACACATTCATAAATAAAAAAGTGCAACGGGAGCCACGATAGTCATGTTTCCCGTTGCACTTTTTTGTTAGAGGTACCAGAATCGCTCAGGCTTCCGGTTGCGGATTGGCCTTCATAACCTTTTTCTCACGTTCGGCGGCACAGTCAGGGCAATAGAGTGGATCGCTCAATTCGCGCACGTGTTTGCTGCACACAGCTAAGGTGATTTCGACCTGTTCACTCCACAGAAATTTCCGCTTAATTTCCGCTTCCAGTGCCAAATCTCGACTATTGCTGGCGATTACAATTTCGGGGACAGGACAAGTGTTACAGTGTTTGCGCTGCCAAGGGCGTTCGTTGTTGGGATTGGCAGCAAGCAGACGACATTCTTCCTTGTTTTTACCGCGAAAATAATCTCCGTAGAAGTATCGACAACTTACAGGTTTTTCCATTATCTTTTCTTATAAAGACGACACATCCCTATAGCACAATCGTACAAGCCAACTCTTTGTAGATTGTACCATGACTAGATGATGTGTCGATTAATTCAACGTTAAGACTTAATTATTCCAAAAGGGTGGCCCATCATAGCCAGTGGCATCCGGATCATCCCATCCCGGATCGACCAGGGTTTCCGGGTCAATGAAGAGGCGTTCGGCTAGTTCATCCTTGCGCGCATATTGATCGGGCAACAGATAGCCAAATTCCCGCTCCAGGTTGGCCAAAGTTTCCAATTCGGCCTCCAAAAGGTGAAAATCATCATGGGCGAGCGGGATCTCATCACTTTGGGATCGCTCTAGTGCTTCCAGATATTCGGCATAAGCGTCGCAGATATCCTCGCCTTGCTCCATGCCCCAGCCGAGCCGTTCACCCTCTCCCAGATGAAGAGACGCATCGTGGCCCATCGAGAGCCAGAGG
>JAXLWB010000062.1:0-59878 GCA_046328715.1 Caldilineaceae bacterium
AGTATGTTTGGTAAACGTCCCCGGCATGGCGCAGAACGTTTTGGGTTTTGCAGAAATCGTTTGCGCCGTGGTGGGGATTTGTGTGTCGCTCATACTTCCAAGAGATGAGCAAAAAAATAAGTGTGGACAGTCACAGCCACAGAGACTACTGGTTTACGAAACCTCAGTCTCTGTGGCTGTGGCTTTTGTAAAGCGCAATATTGAAAGTTTTTTAACATATTTAGTGATTTACAAAGCATATCGATTGTGACATAATACCGGAAAAATTAAGTTAAATTACCGGGAGTAAGAAAATAACGGTTTTTAGCCTAGTTTTTAATATGAACGTAAATAGGAAGGGGAGTAACAATATGTCAATATATGAACTTCTCAATATTCCAACACTTAAGAACTCATACCCTCGTAAGTTTCAAACAGTTGCCTTTTTCGGTGTTCATCTTCCCCTGATATGCCTTGTTGTGTATTTGCTATGGTTCAGCGACATTGGCTTCTCGCGTGTACTTCCTATTATCGTCGTGACACTCATTGCGACCTTGGTTGGCTCCTTGGCCACGGTATGGATTCACCAAAAACTGATGAGTCCACTCCTATTGACGGTTGAATCATTAAAGCAGTATCGCAACGAACACAAAGCTCTACATTTACCGGTTCAATTCCAGGATGAAATCGGAACCCTGATGGCTGAAATTCAGAGCGTTGTCTCTGATTTGGATGCGCTGCTGCGTGCTCGCATGGAATTTGTTGCAATCCTTTCTCACGATATGCGTACTCCACTGACAACAATCATGTTGTTAGGTGAGATTCTTGAGGCAAAAGCCGAACGTGGCGACATGAAATCGGCTTCGATCATTCATGATGCAAATACAATTCGGAAAATCGCCAAGGAGCAGCTACAAATCATGAATCATATGATCGATCTGATTCGCTCGCAATCGACAACCATTAGTGTTACGCCACTAGCAACTCCGATCATGGATCTCTTCAAAGATATAGAGCAGACCGCCACGCCAATTGCCTCAGCCAAAGGGATAAAGCTACGCATTGAGTTGGGCAGCGGGCTTGCGCCATCGACGTTTGTCGTCATTGATCCACCCAAGACTGCACAGATTCTCAATAATCTGGTGCATAACGCAGTCAAGTACATTAAATCAGACTGCAATGGAGAGATAGTTCTTAGTGCAGAAAAACGCCCAGATACGCTTATCTTTGGCGTTCATGACAACGGTGTAGGCATGGATGACGAGATCCTTCAAAGCCTGTTTGTGCCTTTTACCAAAGCTACTCGCCAGGGTACTGCCATGGAATTGAGCACTGGCTTGGGGTTGTGGATCTGCAAGGCATTTACCGAAGCGCAAGGGGGCAAAATTGAAGTAAGAAGTGAAATCAACAAAGGAAGTTGCTTTTCAGTCATACTTCCACAACCGTTATCAGGTCCTCATGGTGCCTGAGTGTTGACGAGATGTATGTTGCAGTATATTTGTGAGTATCTCCTATGTCGAATATTCATGTAGTACTGGCCGATGATCATCCCGTTATGCGTGACGGCATTCGCTTTCTATTGGAAAAGACCCATGAGATTGTTGTGGTAGGTGAAGCGAAAAATGGCGCGGAAGCGCTACGTCTGGTTGAAGAAGTGAAGCCAGACGTGTTGGTATTGGACATGTCGCTTCCTGATATGAGCGGGATCGCAGTGGTGGAGCAGCTCCAAAAGGTGAAATCTTCGACTCATATCTTGATATTAAGTAGTTTTGATGACGAAGAATATATCCATAGTGTACTGAGCAAAGGGGTGGGCGGCTATCTGCTGAAGGAAGAATCATCAGAGACGATCGCTGCCGCTGTACGTGGTATTGCGCGTGGTGAAAATGGTTGGCTCAGTCGTCGAGTTGCAGCGCGAATGGCAGCTTGGCTTCAGGCCAAGCAAGAGCAAATACCCCACCATTTGTTGACGGAGCGTGAGCAGGAAATTGTGCGTTTGTTGGCCCATGTAAAAACCAATGAGCAAATTGCAAAAGACTTAATGATTACTGAGCGTACTGTTCGCTTTCACCTTCACAACATATTTAGTAAGCTAGGCGTGAATACGCGTAGCGAAGTGCTCATATGGGCTCTCAAGGAAGGGCTGGACAAGTTGTAAAGGTATCCAATTGCAGTTGCAAAAGCCGGGATCTTCCCTTTTGTCAATGGGGTTGAAATTCATGGCTTTTCAGTGGACAGTTGGTAGTATAATGCTGGAAACAGGTTGTTAATTCCGTAACCCTATTATTCCTTACAAATGAAAGGCTCGCTGCATATTTGTATATGTAGTGAGCCTTTTCATTTCGGCAGCTTTACCCTGTCGCAAACGACAGGGTGTGCTTTCCAAATCTGGAAAGGTAAGACTGTCGTAATCATCATT
The DNA here is from genome assembly GCA_046328715.1 of Caldilineaceae bacterium. Lineage (GTDB taxonomy): Bacteria > Chloroflexota > Anaerolineae > Caldilineales > Caldilineaceae > JAXLWB01. The sequence goes on from JAXLWB010000062.1 coordinate 2,399, forward strand.
GCGCAAAAAAGTAATATTCATTATGCTGTTAAATGCATTGACATCAGAATTTGAAGGTATGGCTGAATGGAGCAGCCAGATGAGATGACTTTCCTGTCAGGACAACACGATACATTGCTTTCATTACGAAAATTATTCTGTTACAAGGAAAAGTATATGTTGTTAAGCTAACTATGGATTCTTAGAGTAAACTGCTAAACATTTTGCCGCTCCTCTTCTGTTCCGGTGTAGTGCCGAACAATATCTTCGTCATCGTAATCGTAATGTTCTTTGACTGATGGAGGAAAATTATGTTCCAGGTATTTCACTCTGCATGTCGTTCTTCTGTTCTGTCCTCTTTGCGATTATCTGTTGGTGTTTTGTTTGTTGGTTTCCTGCTCGGTTTTCTGCTTTTGCCTAAGCAAGCAGTGGCAAGCTCTCAACTTGTCACCGCCAAGGATCTTCAGTTGCTCGAAGCACTCGCCTCAAGCAGCGGCGAGATCGATGTGGCCCCGCGTACACTCATCTATGGTGCATCTACGGCGCTTACCAATACAAACGCCGGTGCAGTCATTGACGCCAACAACACAGGCGTCGGAGGTGGCTTGTGTGTAATGAATATAACCTGCTCGTTAATCAACCCCGGCAATGTTGTCGATTCCTCGCTCAGCAACGCCGCCCATTTGACGATGATTGCTGGAGCGACAGGTTCAGTCGCTATTTCCCTGACCCAAGTCTTTTCTGCCAGCGACCAGGTAGGTTTTGTCGTCAACACAGGTGGTTTACTGGATGTGAGTTTGTTAACAAATACGACGTTGCGCACTTATAAGGCGGGTGTACTGCAAGAGCAGGTGACAGGCGGCACGTTGCTTGCGATTAGTTTGTTAAGCGGAAACGATTATCAGATCGGCTTTCCCACGACACGGGATTTCGATGGAGTTCAACTCTCATTCAGTGGACTTGTGCTAGACATTGATATTAAGTATGCCTATATTCAAGCCCCTACAGTAGCATACGGGATTCATTTTAGCGATCAATTGGTGACCTTGACCTCACTCACAACGACTGTCACGATTAGCAATACAGGCAGCGGTGCCCTTAATTTGAATACGATTGAGCTAGCCGGTACAAACTCCAGTGAGTTTACGATTACGGGTAATACATGTGCTGCCTCGCTTGCTTCCGGGATGCACTGTACGGTTGCGATCGCATTCGCGCCGAATATTATTGGTAACAAAACAGCCCGTCTGGATATCTCAAGTGATGATAGCAATGAGCCTTTACTATCGGTTGATTTGAGTGGTACGGCGATTGCCCTACCCGATTTAGTTCCGCCGCTGCCGCCATTGATTCTGAGCCCACTCAGTGGTGCAATCCTGAGCGCCACACTGCCGACGATCCAAGGCATAGCAGAAGCCAACAGCGTGATCGATGTCTATGCAAATGGCAGTGTCGTTTGTAGCACAACCACTGATGGCGTGGGCACTTTCAGTTGCATGGTCAGCACGACCTTGCCAACTGGTTCCACTACAATTACGGCCACGGCTACCGATGGCGTGGGCAATGTCGGTCTGCCTTCCTTGCCTCTTGCGATCACAATTGATACACTCGCACCAGCAGCTCCGATCCTTGTCAGCCCGCTCAGTGGTGCAGTTCTGAGCGTCACGCTTCCCATCATCCTAGGCACGGCAGAGGCCGACAGCGTGATCCACGTCTATGCTGATGGCAGTGTCATTTGTAGCACAACTGCTAATGGCTTGGGTAGTTACAGTTGCACTGTAACTGCCGCTTTGCTGGAAGGTAACCATGTGATCACGGCGACCGCAATTGATTTGGTTGGGAATGTCAGTGTTCCCTCGAACTCGGTCAGCATCACAATTTCAAACGCCACACCCGACACTCAGGCCCCAATCACGCCTACGCTCACTGCGCCAACTGCGGGTAGTCTCCTTAATACTGCCACGCCGCTCATTACAGGCAACGCTGAAGCCACCAGTACGGTAAAGGTCTATAACCAAGGAGTACTGATTTGTAGCGTGACGGCAAATTCGGGTGGTCAGTTCCAATGTACACCTTCACCCGCATTGCAACAGGGCAACAATTCTCTGACTGCAACTGCGACCGATGCAGCACAGAACGTCAGCCAATCAAGTGCAGGTGTACTGTTTACGATTGATAGTATTGCACCCGCTGCCCCAACGATTGCGTCGCCAGCAACGAACAGTGTCTTGAATATAACAACACCGCTCATTGTGGGCACTGCAGAGGCTGGCAGTTCTGTATCTGTACGGGAGGGAAATCAGGCACTATGTGCAACAATCGCGAATTCAACTGGCAACTGGAGTTGTACGCCGGCAGTGTTGGCCGCGGGCACACACACACTGTTGGTTACAGCAACCGATACGGCGGGAAACAGCAGCTCGGCAGCAACGCGAACATTTATGATCGATCTAGCTCCACCGCTTGCACCAACGATGACTTCACCTGCGCCGGACAGTATCACCGGCGACAGCACACCCACTTTGCATGGGACGGGAGAAATTGGTGCCTACTTGACTGCCACTTTGGCTGGACAAGTGCTTACGACGACAGTGGGTGCAGACGGTCACTGGCGGGTAACTGTCATCAATGTGTTGGCAGATGGTGTCTACACACCCACGCTCACACTCCAGGATGCCGCTGGTAATGTCACTGGCCCCGTAAACGGCAATCGCTTCATTATTAATACGGTGGATAGTGACGGAGATGGGTTGACCGCTCAACAAGAGGCGCAAGTAGGAACCGATCCGAATGATGCTGATTCCGACTCGAACAAGACAGTCGCCAACGAGGGCAATAATAACATCAACGATGGCGATGAAGACTTTGATGGAGACGGAGCCACTAGCAAAGACGAGTTTGCGGCTGGTAGCGATCCCTTGGATCCACAATCAAAACCAAACGATTTGGACGGGGATGGAATTCCTTCTGCGGATGATCCGAATGATAGAGACCAACTACCCAATGGTGGCGATAATGATAGCGATGGGATCAGCGATCATGTGGAATGCCCAAACGGTACTCCTTGCCCCAACAGCGATGGCGATGACCTGTCCGACTATTTAGATGCTGACAGCGATGGGGACGGGATTTTAGATGCAAGCGAAGGCACCAAGGACACTGACCTTGATGGCATCCCAGACCGGTTGGAGAACAATCATGCTGACACAGATGGGGATACCAATTTCAACCATCAGGACAATGATGACGATGGTGATGGTATTCCCACCAGCGTGGAAGATCTAAACCACGACGGTAATTGGCGCAATGATGACGCTGATGGCGATCTGATTCCTGCTTACCTGGATCCCAACGACAGCGCTATGTTGCCCAATGGCGGCGATAGCGACAGTGACGGTCTGAGCGATGCGAGTGAATGCGCAACAGGTGTGCCTTGCCAGGATACAGACAAAGACGGCATTCCTGACTATGTAGAGAGCAACACAGCCGATAAAGATGGCGATGGCACCCCAGATTACATGGATCCGATTGACAATCGTGAAATCAACTCATTGCCCAAATTCTATCTTCCAATTGTCCTGCGCTGATAGAGATGGACTCGCAGTTGTCGCTACATAGCACTTTTCACGGTTAAAAAAGTGTGAAGCTACGTCTCAGCCACGGCGCAAACGACTTGCGTACTACCTACAACTTTCTGCGCTGTGCCTGGGACGTAGCTTGTCTCTAACACACGGAAGGAAGAGAAGTCCACACTGCAAAGGGGCGGCGTGGACTTCTCTTTATGGATTTACAACCACTGTTGTTGCCACCATATCCATCACCACCCACAACTCTTCATTCTACCTATCCACTTGACTAGGAAATAAACCACTTCAGGGTCAGTTCGTCTTCTCGCCAAAGTACTGATTCTTTATATAGCCATTTGGTTTACAGTGGTCCGAGACGTTTGTGAAACGTGAGCCGTGACCTCTTAGACAACGAAGGCCCCGGTTTTTCTGTTGCCCAATGCCAGCATTACTCAGACATTCATGGAGCAGTGATCACGTACCACGTTAATCCGTAACGAGAGGACGTATTTCATGTCACGACAACAAGTCACACTCGATGGCAACGAAGCCGTCGCTGATGTTGCCTACAAGACGAACGAAGTTATTGCCATCTACCCTATCACTCCTGCCTCGCAGATGGGCGAATTTGCCGATCAGTGGGCAGCGTATCATGAGAAGAATATTTGGGGAATGACACCCCAAGTGATTGAAATGCAGTCGGAAGGTGGCGCGGCGGGTGCAGTCCATGGTGCGCTGCAAACCGGCTCGTTAACCACCACGTTCACGGCAAGCCAAGGCTTGCTGCTGATGATCCCCAACATGTATAAGATTGCTGGCGAGTTGACCAGCACTGTCTTCCACATTGCTGCCCGCTCGCTGGCGACCAATGGTCTATCGATCTTTGGTGATCATAGTGATGTGATGGCGGCGCGCTCGACCGGTTGGGCCATGCTCTTTTCTAACTCGGTGCAAGAGGCGCAGGATTTTGCGCTAATCTCCCAGGCTAGCACGCTCGAAGGCCGTGTTCCTTTCCTCAACATCATGGATGGCTTTCGCACATCACACGAGATCAATAAGATCGAATCACTCGACGACGCCGATCTCCACGCCATGATCGATGACGAATTGGTGCGTGCCCATCGCAGCCGTGCCCTGACCCCCGATAACCCCTTTATGCGCGGCACCGCCCAAAACCCCGATATGTACTTCCAGGCCCGGGAAGCCGCCAATTCTTACTATTTAGCAGTACCCACGCTGGTGCAGCAAGTGATGGATCGCTTTGCCAAGCTTACAGGGCGCTCCTATCACCTCTTTGACTACATAGGCGCAGCGGATGCCGACCGTGTGATCGTCATGATGGGCTCCGGCTGTGAGACCGTAGAAGAGACGATTAGCTATCTCAATCGCCACGGCGAAAAACTTGGCTTGCTAAAGGTTCATCTCTTCCGCCCCTTTGCCATTGACCAATTTGTCGCCGCCTTGCCCCAGACTGTCAAAACCATCGCCGTCCTCGACCGCACCAAAGAGCCTGGTAGCGCAGGTGAACCGCTCTATCAAGACGTTGTGACCGCCTTTCACGAAGGCTGGTATGCGACCGGCGGCGGGGAAGTGCGCATCATTGGCGGACGCTATGGACTTTCCTCCAAGGAATTCACGCCAGCCATGGTCAAGGGCATCTTCGACGAGATGTGCAAGGACAAACCCAAGAATCATTTTACCATCGGTATTAACGACGATGTCACCCACACCTCGCTCGCGTACGATCCTTCCTTCGACACCGAACCAGAGGATGTCGTGCGTGCCGTCTTCTGGGGACTCGGCTCGGATGGTACGGTGAGCGCCAACAAGAACTCAATCAAGATCATCGGCGAAGAGACATCCAATTTTGCCCAAGGTTATTTCGTCTACGACTCAAAGAAATCGGGTGCCCGCACGATTTCTCATTTGCGCTTTGGTCCGCAACCGATCAAAAGCACCTATCTCATCAACCGAGCCAACTTTGTGGCTGTCCATCAGTTCGGTTTTCTCCAGGTCTATGATGTCTTAGAGAGCGCGCAGGAAGGCGCAGTCTTTTTGCTCAACGCCCCCTACAAGCCAGATCGGGTATGGGCGCAACTGCCACGGGTTACCCAAGAGCAGATCATTGCTAAGAAACTCAAACTCTATGTCATTGATGCCTACAAAGTCGCCCAAGATCTAGGGCTCGGTGTACGCATCAACACGATTATGCAGACCTGTTTTTTCAGCCTGCTCGACCAGGCTGTGAGCAGCGATGCCAAATTGCTCTCGCATGACGAGGCGATTGAGCAGATCAAGAACGCCATTCGCAAGAGCTACGGCAAACGCGGCGAGGCAGTGGTGCAGAAGAACTTTGCCGCCGTTGATACGACCCTGCAAAACCTCTTTGCGGTCGAAGTCCCCGCCACAGTTACCAGCACTATCGAGTTGCCACCTGTCGTTTCGCCCTTGGCACCCGACTTTGTACGCAATGTCACCGCCAAGATGATGGCTGCGCAGGGCGATCTGCTACCCGTCAGTGCCTTACCCGCCGACGGCACTTATCCCAGCGCTACAACCCGTTGGGAAAAGCGCAACATTGCTCAAGAAGTGCCGGTTTGGGATCCCGATATCTGCATCCAATGTGGTAAATGTGTCTTTGTCTGTCCACACTCGGTAATTCGTAGCAAGGTGCTGACACCAGAAGATACCGAAGGCGCACCAGACGGATTCCTAACTGCCAAGGCGCGCTGGCGCGAGTTGCCTGACATGCTTTACACCCTGCAGGTAGCTGTCGAAGATTGCACCGGCTGCCAACTTTGCGTCGAGGTCTGCCCCGTCAAGGACAAACGTGCTGCTGGCCGCAAAGCGATCAACATGAAGCCGCAGTTGCCATTGCGCGAGCAAGGACGCAAAGATTGGGACTTCTTTATGAGTCTGCCTGAGACGCCGCGCAGCGATGGCCTGGTCTTTAACAATGTCAAGAACGTGCAGTTGCTCGAGCCGCTTTTTGAGTTCTCTGGTGCCTGCGCTGGCTGTGGTGAGACGCCTTATCTGCGCCTGGTTACGCAGCTTTACGGAGATCACGCGATTGTCGCCAATGCAACTGGCTGTTCGAGCATCTATGGTGGTAACCTGCCGACGACGCCCTGGTCACAAAATGCCGCCGGACGTGGCCCAGCCTGGAGCAATTCGCTCTTTGAAGACAACGCTGAATTCGGTCTCGGCATGCGATTGACGCTGGATCAACAACTTGCCTATGCTCGCAAGCTACTGAATGACCTGCGCGACCAAGTCGGCGCAACCTTGGTCGATGAATTACTCAATGCAGACCAAACTACCGATGCTGGTATTGAGCAGCAGCGCGCACGAGTGACCGAGTTGAAGGCGCGCCTGGTTTCGCATGTGGTTGGGTTGCACCCAGCCCAAGATGGTGAACCGGTCCGCGATCTGCTCAGCTTGGCCGATGTACTGGTCAAGAAGAGTATCTGGATTGTGGGCGGTGATGGGTGGGCCTATGACATCGGCTATGGTGGACTCGACCATGTTCTTGCCAGTGGGCGAAATGTCAACGTGATGATTCTCGATACCGAGGTCTACTCGAACACGGGTGGCCAGGCCTCGAAGTCAACACCGTTGGGCGCGGTGGCCAAGTTTGCCTCGGGTGGTAAAGCTCGCCCCAAGAAGGATATCGGCCAGATCTTTATGAGTTATGGCAACGTTTATATCGCCCAAATTGCTATGGGAGCTGATGATGCTCAGGCACTCAAGGCGATTCGCGAGGCCGAAGCCTATGATGGACCCTCGCTGATTATCGCTTATAGCCACTGTATCGCCCACGGCATCGACATGGCCAAGGGCATGACCCAGCAGAAACTGGCCAGCGAATCAGGCTATTGGCCGCTCTATCGCTACGATCCACGACTGCGCGCTGAAGGTAAGAATCCGCTCCAACTCGACTCAAAGGCGCCCAAGGTTCCGTTCAAAGAATATGCCTACAACGAGAACCGTTACCGTCTGTTGGCGCAAAGCGACCCTGACACCGCCGAACAGTTGATCAAAGATGCACAAACCGTGGTGACACAACACTGGCAACGATATGAGGAACTAGCAAAGTAATTGCGGATTGCGAATTGTAGATTTCGGATTGCAGATTCGGTGTAGACTGAGTTTCAATCCGCAATCCACAATCCACATTCTGCAATCCGAAATGGAGACTCCTATGGATTTAACAACCACCTATCTCGGTTTTAAACTTCGTCATCCATTGATTGCCTCGGCGTCACCGATGACCGGCACCTTTGATCGGGTTCGCCATCTCGAAGATGAAGGGGCCGCAGCTGTTGTGTTACCTTCGCTATTCGAGGAACAGTTGGAAGCTGAGAGTTATCAACTACATCACTATCTCGATTATGGGATCGACAGCTTTGCTGAAGCACTGAGCTATTTTCCCGCCAAATCCAACTACTATGTAGGCCCGGATGGTTACCTCAACCTGATCCGCCGCGCCAAGGAAGCGCTCGACATTCCCGTAATTGCCAGCCTCAATGGCTCATCGCCCGGTGGCTGGACCAATTACGCCCGTATGTTGGAACAAGCCGGGGCTGATGCGTTGGAACTCAACATTTACTTCGTCGCCACCAATCTCGACTGGTCTAGCCGCGATGTCGAGCAGGTCTATTTGGACGTGGTTGAACAGGTGAAGTCACATGTTTCAATTCCACTGGCAGTCAAATTGAGCCCCTACTTTAGCTCCTTTGGCAACATGGCAACTCGCCTGCACAAGGCAGGGGCCGACAGTCTGGTGCTTTTCAACCGCTTCTACCAGCCCGACTTCGACCTTGAGCATCTGGAAGTGACCCCTCATCTCGTGTTGAGTAATTCCAACGAGTTGCGTCTGCCCTTGCACTGGATCGCCATTCTCTATGGCCGCGTCCCGGTAGACTTTGCACTCACCAGTGGCGTTCACAGCCACGAGGATATCCTCAAATCGCTGATGGCCGGGGCTAATGCAACGATGCTCGCTTCCGCATTGCTTCATCATGGGGCCAAACGGATCGGCGAGTTGGTCCACGATCTGCAGCGCTGGATGGAAGAGCACGACTACGAATCAGTCGAGCAGATGCGCGGCAGCATGAGCCAACTCAACGTACGCGAACCCGCCGCCTTCGAACGTGCTAACTACATGAAGGTGCTGCAATCCTATCGGCAGGATCCGATGGGCATGTGGGTACGGTAAGAACGTAGCACAATTATACTGATGCTCTGCAAGGAGTCACGCTTTTTATACCGTAAAAAATGTTATCCCCTGACAACCGCTAGTATATCAAAACAACGAAGTGAGAAAAGAACGAAGAAAGCATGGTAGCAATTTCGTTCCTTTCTCATCTCGTTGTTGCCTTCCCATGCCACCACGCATACCCCGCAAACAACACCGTCCCCAACACAATTGACGCTGCGCCTACCAGAAAGAGTGGCGTATAGCCTGCATTTTCGATCAGGTAGCCACCGACAAAGGCCGCCACCGCAACACTCAAGCCGGCTGCCATCTCTCCAGCACCGGTCATAATGCCCCGTTGTTGATGGGGTGTCAGTTCCATCAGGTAAACGATATAGGAAGAATAACGCATGCTGAAAAGCACTTGTGTAAGCACATAGCTGCTGCCCACCACGCCCCAGACCGGCAGAAAGGCCATCGGCAGTAGACAGATTGCAGCACCCATCGCTACCACGACCGAGACCCATTGACGTGGGAAACGGCGTGAAAGCCAGGGCACGGCCAAGACTGCTGGAATCGTCATCAACCGTGCAGCAGCGATGATCTGCCCGATCAAGGCCGCATCCACGTGCAGCTTTTGATCGAGATAGACGTTGAAGAAGCTACTCACCGCCGACAGCCCGCCCACCTGGAAGAAGCGTACCAGGGTCATCACAATAAAGAGCGCCCAAAAGCCCTGCGCGGCATTCGGTGCCCCAAGTCGTTCGCTAGGATGAGTTTCAACGGGCGCTGGCTCCTTGACGCGGCTGGTCAGCAAGAGCAGGATGAACATCAGCAGGGCGGCGATCACGACAATCCAAAGTGGCACGTTGTAGGGTTGTGCCTCTGTGAGCGAACCACCTGCCCAGCGTACATACCAGCCCGGCAGCGCACCACCGAGCAGCGCCCCAAAAAAGCCACCCGCCGAATTGAGCGCCGACTGCGCCGAAAAGACCTGCTGCCGTTGGTGACCACTGGTGCGATTGCTAACAAAGGGCACGACATTGACATAAAAGCCCGCCAGCCCGATATTGAGTAACGACTTTCCTGCCATCAACCCCACTTGCCAGAAGGGATGCGGCAACCAGCCGACCGCCGCAGTCGCAATTGCCCCCAGGATTGTCAACGCCCCGCCCCAAATCATCACGGTGCGCGGCATCCAGTAGCCACCCAACATGCCAACCGGGATGGCAACAATGGCAAAAATGAGATCGCCTGCCGAGTTGATGCGGCCAATCGCATCCGGGGCAAAACCCAAACGAAGTAGATACAGGTTGAAGATGACGGAGAAGATACCACCATCGATCGTAAATCCCAGCAACACACCGATGAGAGTGACGAGGAGCACATCGCGATTTTGAACCCAGGCCAGCCCTTGGACCCAAGTAATATACCGTTTTTGCCAAACCATGGAGAGCGCTTTCAAGTATGCGTTCATGTTGCGCACGAACTGGAAAAACTAGTCAAGATCGGCTTCTCATTGCCGACAAGTGCGCATTATGTTGTTATGCCGTTAACAATTGAAGCCCTTGTTCGGCAAAGTGGTTGTCAAAGGTAAAGACTTGCTCAATACTGTTTCGCCGGCAAATCTCGAAACTACTGCAATCAACCAAACTCAATGGTCGCCGTTTGGCCGTCCGTAATGCTGATAAACTCGCACGGTGAAGATCTTCCTCAATCCACTCGACAGCTAGCAAAGAAATCATATGATCATGCAAGTCTTCAACCGCATTCATTCCTAAGCGATCCTGTACGAGTGCTGTTGATTCAACAACCACATAATTGGAAGTAATGAGATCTTCGCCGCTAGTCAGCAACAATTGCCAAATTCGTTTTGCCATTGCATGATTGTTATCATCACGATCCAGCAAGCTATACAACGCCGAGGTATCAATAAAGATCATGAGGAAGCAACCTCGGCGTAAATGTTGGCAAGATATTGATCGTGATTTTGGCTTACATCATTTTGACCAGAAGAATATTTGCCTACGATCTCTAGTGAGCGCCGCCTTTTTTCTTCTAAACTAGGTTGTTTAGCGAGGCGAAAGTAATTATTGATACTGCGACGAATCAATTCGGCAATCGACACATCTTCTCGGCGTGCCATGTCGCGCAATATCGCAGCTTGTTGATCGGTTAATTGAATTTGTGTACGTACCATCCTTGTCTCTCCACAAATGTTTGTAAATAGTGATTACATTTTAGCATTTATGCTGTAATAACGACAAAAGGGTCGAACTGAATGCAACTCACCACCGATCGTTTGATTCTACGTGAATTTGTTGAGGAAGATTGGCAGGCAGTGTTGGCCTATCAACAGAATCCGCTTTATTTTCGCTATTACGCCCAGGACGCGCAGACCGAGCAGGGCGCACGCGAGTTCGTCCAGATGTTCCTCAATCAGCAAACGGCAACGCCGCGCACCAAATTTCAACTGGCAGTGACACACAAGGAAAATGGTCAGCTCATTGGCAATTGTGGTATTCGCCTAAAGGAGATTGACGCCATTGAGGGTGATATTGGCTATGAACTGAACCCGGATTATTGGGGCAATGGCTACGCTAGCGAGGCTGCTAAGCGGATCGTCCACTATGGCTTTACGAAGCTGCATCTTCATCGCATCTGGTCGTGGTGTATTGCCGATAATGTGGGTTCGTACCGGGTGATGGAGAAGGTGGGGATGCGCCGAGAGGGCCATTTGCGGCAGAACGAGTTCTATAAAGGGCGCTATTGGGATACGTTAATCTATGCCATCCTCGAAGATGAGTGGAAGAAACAATGAAGTTCACGCCGTATTAAGCGGATTCCTTTGGAATGACTGCTTGTCTTGTCGCGTTGAGACCACGCTTCCCAGTGTAGCAGGTGTTGAATCACTCTTGTGTTACATGAGTTATGAAACCGATGTGGCTGGGGCGACATTGCCGGCTGGCTCTTGAACGGGAATGGTTTCTTGACCGTGCATCAACAGGAGCGGACAGGTTGCATCGTGGATGACCTGGCTGGCGATGCTGCCATAGACCAACCGCTCAACACCGGAGCGTCCGTGGGTACTCATCACGATTAGATCGATCTCTTCGCTGCTGGCGATCTGGGCAATGGCAGCGGCTGGTTTGCCAAAGACAACGTGATGCGAGGAAGGGATGCCTGCCAGTTGCAGGCGGAGACGAATCTGTTCTAAGTAATTGGTGGCAATTTTGGCACGGGTCTGAAACACTGCGCTGAGACTGTCAGCGTTGCCATACATCAACTCGCGTTCGTGGGTTGTGGCAGGCTCGATCACACGCAAGAGTTGAATCGCTGTGGCTGTCATTTGGGCAAAACTTTGGGCAATAGGCAGGGCTGTCTCGGCGAACTGAGAACCATCCAGCGGAACCAACAGATCTTCTGGCGACTTTTCTGGCTTTGCTACCGCTGCGGCAGGCACCAAGAAGACCGGAGGGCGCGCATTGCGCACGACCTGATCCGAGACACTGCCCAACAGTGCTCGTCCAATGCCTGTACGACCATGGGTTGACATGGCAATCAAGTCCACATGCTCTTCTTCGGCCAGGCGCAGAATACACTCACTCGGCGAGCCCACAAGAAAGTGAGCGGTGGCCTTGAATCCTTGTTCGGTGAGTTGTTGCGTGAGCGCCTGGATGCGGGCGCGGACTGGATCTGAAGTGGCCGGCAACGCCGGATCTGACGAAGGCTGGCTAAAGTCGCCGAGCATGGCAAGAGCAGGTGAAGATGCCGCCATTAAGATGATCTCGACCTGGTTAGGTGCAAAAAAACGTTGCAGATGAGGAACAACCTGTTCTGCCAGTTCAGAACCATCGAGAGGGATGAGAATGCGTTTGAAGATCATCGTTGCCTTTGTCGAATGTTGTTTCAGGTATTACGCAGAGATCTTAGAGGAGGCACGGAGTTCTCGGAGCGCACAGCAGAAAATGTGATGCTGCTTCTCTGTGTTCTCGGTGCCTTCGCGTGTGTACTCCGTGTCCTGAATTGTTGTTATTGATGTACGAGCCACTCCCAGGCGCTGATTGCTGCCTTAACCCCTTCGCCAATTGCCACGGGGACCTGCTCGGCATGTACATTAGTGACATCCCCTGCTGCGTAGAGCCCAGGTACCTCTGTTTCACAGCGCTGGTTGACTGGAATAAGGCTATCCAGTTCGAGATGAAGCAAATTGCGCACAAGATCAGTGTTGGGAAGAAGTCCCATTTCAATAAAAATCCCCTCAACTGGCAGATAACGGATCGAGTAACTTTGCTGAAGCTCGATTTGTGTGACAAAGGCTTCGCCCGCAATCCGTTCAATGTGCCAGCCCTCTAGCGAGACAATCTTCGGATTCTGTTCGACCAATTTCAACTGAGCCGGTGAGCCGACCTCGTCACCCAGGGGGAGCCAATAGACCCGTTGCGCAATCGATGCAAGTTTAAGCAGCGCCGCCAAGGCCCGCTCATTCTGACCAATCACCGCCACTTCACGACCCACAAAGAGTGGGGCGTGACTCAAAGCCGAGTAACTGACCCCTTTCCCCCAGAACTGTTCCTCGCCAGCTACATAGAGCCGTTGCGGTTTGACACCCGAGGCCACAATTACCGCACGGGCAAGCAGTGGTTCACCCTGATGATGGAGGCTGAGTTCAAACAAGCCTAACCCATTCTGGCGGATCGATTCGACCGCTGCGCGCTGGTAAAGATCGGTCTCTTCTCGAATCTGCTGCACAAGCTCGCTCACCAGTTCGCTGCCCCATAGCAAATTGTGGGGCGATGAGGAATTCATAATATAACTGGAACTGACTTTGCCGCCAAGATCGGGTGCAACCAGCAGCACATCCAATTGAACCTGGTTGGCGTAAGCGGTCGCCGCTAGTCCTGCCGGTCCGGCACCAACCACGATTAAATCATAAATTTTCATCCGAATCCTTGTTTACCTGACCGGCATAACTTGTGCGATGCGCGCTGGCTCTTCACTGACTACTCGTGACCACGACTCAACAACGAGACGGAAGATGTCCGATTCGGTGATGATGCCAATTACCTTTTCTCCTTCGGTAACCGGCAAACCGCTGATTTCATATTCAAGCATACGTTCTGCTGCGTCTTGTACGGTATCATCGGCACCGACGGTGACGGGATCGGGCGTCATTAACTCTTCGACTGATTGCGAAGAGACCAAAAAACGACGTGAAGTATCACCATCATCACCCGGGGCAATCGGGGCGGCTTGTTGAACATCACTCATTGTGAGAATGCCTACCAGCGCTCCATCCCGGTCCACGACTGGCAGGCGACGTACATCATTTTCATACATCAAATTGTAGGCCTCAAAAAGTGAAGCTTGAGGATGGATGGTAAGCGCAGGGGCTGTCATCCAACTGCCAACGTCAGACAGATGGCGTTTCATAAACCACCTCAGACCTTCGGTCCTTCTGCGGCTCTGTTGCATTTGCCTTATTCGCTTCTGCGTGGGTCGCAACCTCTTCTGGGCGCACCAACAAGACTGGGACCGAAATAGAACGTAATACACCCTCCGCAACACTGCCCAACATCAGACGCATAATGCCTGAGCGGCCATGAGTGGCCATAGCAACAATATCCACCTGTTCGGAACGAGCCGCTCCACAAATCTCGTGGATCGGATCGCCAACCGGGATGTGCACACAAACATGATACCCTTCTGCCTCCAGTGCATGGGCGACACTGTTAATGTCTTCCACAATCATGCGACGATGATCGACCCATTCATGCTCGATTAACTGCGGATCCCAGGTGAGGGTCGGCGTCATGGGCACAATGTAGGGTGAGTAGGTGAGCGGATCAATCACTTGCAGTAGGATCAACTCCGTGTCAGGCGGTGCAAATAATTGGCGGACCGCCGATAAAACTTTCTTGCTCAGTGCGGATCCGTCGAGTGTAACTAAGATTTTTCGTTTCATGGCGTTCCTCCTTATGGTTTATACCAATGATGCCTGAAACGCCACTGCTTCTACTCGTGTTGTCGAGCAAGATTCGTGGCGTTTGCAACCGCAAGTGGCATTACTTCCCCATTGCTGCGGCAACCAATCGGTCAGTGGAAATGGGGCGCTCCTCCTGATCGAGAAAAGCTCGGAAAATATCCGATTCAGTAATCACACCAACCACATGGTTATAACCATCGACCACGGGCAATCCGCCAATTTTATGATTCAGCATCAACCTCGCTGCGCTTTGCAGTGGAGCATCGGGGGTTGTCGTCAGAACATGGCGAGCCATCACTTCACTTACCTTCAATTTTGCGAGCAGATAGTTCATCTCCCAAACGCTTAAGGATGTAGCAGGTGAAGGCGAGGCATACAGCAAGTCCCGTTCCGAGACAATTCCAACCAAGCGCTTCTCTTCATCAACAACTGGTATGCGGCGAATGCGGTGTGTGCGCATCATTCGCAGTGCTTCCTGAACTCCCGTATCGGTATGAATTGTCACGGCCGGGGTTGACATGTATTCTTGGACGAGCATAGGTCCTCCTGTACAAAGAAAAAATCTGGAGATCAGAAGCTGACGATTGGTTTCTCTTGTCAATGTTCTTATCTCTATCCCTACTCTATGCTCTCCCTTGCTAGTGGTGCATCTGCATTACGGTGAGTGTAGGCACTGGTCAGATGGACAGTCCCTTAATTCTGTCGTTCCACCTGATTGGTAACCAGATGATTGCGTAAGGCGATGCTGATCGCTTCCATCCGATTGGTTGCATGGAGCTTGGTCAGTAGATTGCTGACATGAAACTTTATCGTGGAGCGACTTACCACCATCTGTTTGGCAATATCGTTATTGTTCATACCCTCTGCCATCAGGGTTAGTACATCCCGTTCTCGGCTGGTCAAATTGGAACCAATCAGCGGTTCTGGTAATTGGGTGGCTTTGCGGATGAGTACTGCGGTTGCCTCTGGGGAGAGTGTAGGTTGCCCAATTCGGGCCGCACGGATGGCGTTCGCCAGTTCATCCGCATCGACATTCTTGAGAAGGTAGCCGATCGCACCGGCTTGGAGCACGCGCTGAATCAGGTCATCATCTTTAAAGCTTGATAACGCCAGCACTTGAATCTCGGGATAATGTTTGTGGATCTGGCGGGTAGCCTCAATTCCATCCATTACGGGCATCAGTAGATCCATCAACACGACATGTGGCTGATGGCGGGAGCAAAGCCGCACGGCTCGTGCCCCATCACCTGCCTCGGCCACCAATTGCAGATCGTTGTAGCTCTCTAGAAAAGCCGCCAATCCGCTGCGTACAACAGGTTGGTCATCGACAATCATGACTCGGATCATCGTTCCTTGTGTTGTCATGAAATCTGCTCCTTCGGGAACAATAAACGGGGCCAGCGTGCGTTGCCATGCCAGATGCTCGAGTCGTATCATTGGTTCAGCAATCCGCACGGCCCTCACAGCGTCTATTCCCACATATCCTTTTATTTACCCTCCTCGGTTTTGGAGTGCCAGCACACGCAGACGGTGGTTCCCTTTCCAGGTTGACTCTTGATCTCGAGCAGGGCGTGGATTTCCTGGGCTCGTTCGCTCATGATGTTGAGCCCCAGATGATTGCCCTTCACGGCTGCGGGGTCAAAGCCAACCCCATTGTCGGCGATCATCAGTTTGAGGTGATGATCTTCACAATGAAGTGACAGACTTGCCTCGGTCGCCTCTGCATGTTTGGCGATATTATTCAGAGACTCTTGCGCAATGCGGTAAAAGGCAATGCGCACGTTGTCGGGTAGATCAAAAATTTCGTCGATCTGCAAACGCAGCGGAATGCGTGAGCGACCGAT
Source organism: Caldilineaceae bacterium (assembly GCA_046328715.1). Lineage (GTDB taxonomy): Bacteria > Chloroflexota > Anaerolineae > Caldilineales > Caldilineaceae > JAXLWB01. Next base: position 18,971 of record JAXLWB010000062.1, read on the forward strand.
AAAGGCCGCACCCAACTGCACAATTAGTTCGGATAGCATGGTGGTAGAGAGCGTGTCTGGGCGCAATTCGAGCAGCAAGGTGCGCATTTCGGCTAGGGCGCCGCGCGTCAGTTCTCGTAATTCTTGCAGCCGACGGACACCTTCTTCGGGGCGGCGTGCCCACAGTCGCGGCAAGATGTCAGCAATGATGCTGGCAGAAAAGAGTGTTTGGGTCACAGAGTCATGTAGATCGTGGGCGATCCGGCTTCGTTCGGCAGTCACAGCAGCCTCCTCCAATTCTGCGTGTAAACGCGCATTTTCAATTGCCAACGCTACTTGTTCACTCAAAATCCAGGCTAATCCGATTTCCTCATCGTTAAATTCATGGGGTTGCGCATGAAACAACGACAAAACGCCGTAGACATCGTGGCGTACGATCACAGGTGTGATCAAGAGCGAACGCAACCCACTCGCCGCCGCTCGTTCCCGCTGTTGAGCAAAAATTGCATCACTGCGGTTGGGAGCAACAGCTAGATCGGGGACGGCAATGGCTTCACGTTCACTAAACAGGCGCTTAAAAACCGTGCGCTCACCAGGCAACGTCTCACGGTTTGTAAAAATAGCAGCTTCCTCAGGCAAATTACGAGTCACCTGTGGAACTAATTGATTCTCGGGGACAATACGGCGATGAATGGCACAAGCCGCAACCCCCAGAACTCGACTCGCTTGCCGTAAGGTCGAGTCCAGAATCTCATCCAGAGGACGATTGGCATTGATCATCGCCAACACATTGAAGAGACCATCAGAGATTTGGCGACGCCGTTCGAGGTCATGAGTCCGTTCATTAACCCGTCGTTCAAGCGTTGCTTCCATCTGCTTGCGTACGGAGATGTCAACCACCGAAGCCAGCACCAACTGATGATCTTGGTGTTGTAGCACGCTGAGACCAATTTCTACGGGAAAGACCTTCCCATTTTTGTGGAGCGCAGTGAGGTCAAGTCCCGATTGCACCGAGTGTAGCGCCGGTGCTTCGAGATAGCGGCTGCGATGGCGACGGTGTGCTGACCGTCGGAGGAGGGGCAACAAAATTTCGATCGGTTGGCCGATCAACTCTTCTTCTGTATAGCCAAACAGTTGTTCGAGCCTTTCATTGCCAAACAAGATTGTGCCCGACTCATCGACGGCCACCACCCCAACTGGTGCCGAATGCAACAGTTCGGGTAAGGGGAGCAATGTCTGGTTTGGCTTTAAAGTATCCATACGTCCTACCACATACAGGGAAACAGGAAATACATACGAGCGGTCGCTGCCTTACTTGCAGCTAAGCAATGGTGCTGATCGGGTTCGTAAAGGGCTAAAATCCACTTGGCGAGCGAGCAACGCCCGCTCAAGCAGGCTGGGCATGTCGTACAAAAGGCACGTTACGCCAAGTTGAAAGGACCTTCTAAACACTGTAACTGTCGAAATGAAAGTGATAAACCGACAACTGGGGAGCTTCATTACTTGTCTAATTAGGAGGGCGGTTCCTAGTCACTTGACTAGTGACTTTCCAGGAAGATGTTATAAAGTAGCCCTCTGCACGCAGAGGGCTACTTTCACCCTTTCACCTTTTCACCTTGCCATTACCTCCCGCCACCCTAGCCAGTAGGACAGGAAACAAACTGCGCTAAGGGTGACCGATCTTCTATCCACTCTGTGGACGCGCTGTGTGGAAAGCCTTGTTATAGTGTAAAAACAAGTCACAAGCTCTGTCGCTTATCACTTGCAAGCCGCATCTTTTGTGCAAAGGGGCACAACTATGAAAACACGAATTCTGATTCCCACCGACGGATCGCATTTTAGCGAGCAAATCATTGCGCACATCCAACGCTTCTTCCCAACTGAAGGCACTGAATTGATTCTATTCCGTGTAGGCGAGCCAATTTACAGCTCCATCGCAGCTCAGGCTGAATTAGCCCGCGAAGCGATGACCTTTGGCGATACCATGCGCCATATCGGTGAACGCGAGATTGAAGCTGCTTATCACCCAATTTATGCTACCCAGATAGAAGTGAATCAACGCGCTGAATTGGAGACGACGTTGCAGCCGTTGGCCAATGGTTTACGCGAGGCTGGCTTTACGGTCTCGACCCTGGTGGAATTCGGTGATCCAGCACGCATGATCATCCACGCCATCGAGCGTGACAAGATCGATGTGTTGGCTATGACCACCCATGGGCGCACTGGCCTGGGCCGTGCGATCTTTGGCAGTGTGGCGGAATCCGTGATGCGGCAAGTGCGTATTCCAATCTTGCTTTTCCGTCCTGAGTAGATGCTTTCCAGGTAACTACGAAGCCATGCCAACCTGACTGGCACTTCACGGTCAACATGTATCGGAAACTCAATTTTCCCTGAACGCTTACACGAGAACGTGCCTGTCAGTTTCAACGTAGCCTTGGTCGTTACCTTGCTGGCAGGATGGCATGATGACAAAATGAGAGTCTAAAGCAGAGACTAGCGTCTGCAATGAAGCGACACCATCTGCACTGTAAGAACGTGTCGCTTCGTGTGGCGCATATGTATAGAGTCAGCTTACCCATTCCCCTTCATTTCGCCCTCTCCTCCTGTCATGTTCAAACGCAGGAGTTTTCTGTGACAACCACGACTCGACAAAAAACGATTTCATCGTCTAACGAGGTGGATAGTCGCTACAAGTTAATCGACCGTACACTCAAGCGCTTTCAATATGAGCCTGATGCACTGATTGAAGTTTTGCACACGGCGCAAGAAGCCTTTGGTTTTCTCTCACTAGACCTCCTACGCTATGTCGCTCGTCAGCTCAAATTACCGCTCAGTTGGGTGTATGGAGTAGCGACCTTCTACCATTTCTTTTCACTCAACCCTCAAGGTTCGCATAGCTGCACACTTTGTTTGGGGACTGCCTGTTATGTCAAGCGTTCGGCAGAGATTCTAGCCGCCTTGCAACAGGAATTTCATGTGGAAGCGGGCACAACGACTGCTGATAAACAACTCAGCCTCAACATTGCCCGCTGTCTGGGCAGTTGTGGACTCGCCCCGGTCATTGTCGTGGACGGCAACGTCCTGGCCCGCCAAACGCCCGAGAGTGCAGTCGAGCAGGTGCATCGATTGGTTGATAGGGAAAAGTGAAACGTGATCCGTGATTCGTGATTTGTAATATATCTCTCTTCTAAAAAAGCCAAGAGCAGATTAAGCGATTGTCAGCCATTCACGCATCACGCATCATTCTTCCTCATTACGTAGCTTAGCTACAAAGTTAGCAAAACTATGAATAGCACAGAACTGGAAACCATTGCTCAACGTGAGCAAGAAAAACAGAGTAGTTATCGCTGCCGCTTCTTTTGTTGCGCCAGTACCCCTTGTCTCTCGTCAGGTGGCGCGGCAGTGAAAGAGGCACTTTCTGCTGCTATCTCCGAACAGCACCGGGAAGAGCAGGCGCAGGTTGTCGCTACCGGCTGTATGGGACCGTGCAGTCACGGACCAGTCGTTACTGTCCGTGAAGCTGACCAACCTGACGTGGTCTATGAAGCCGTAAACCCACAAATCGCCAGGTCGATTGTTGAACATCATCTCAACGCCGACTCACCCGCGCCCAATGACCATGTCATGCCTGCCGACCTGCCATTTTTCACTCGTCAGAAGAAGGTTGTCCTGGCCAGCAGTGGCATCATCGACCCGGAGAAGTTGGAGGATGCCATCGCTGCCGGAGGCTACAGCGCCCTCTCCCACGCCCTCCACTCGCAGACGCCCGAAGAGGTCTGCAATGTGATTGTCAAAAGTGGTCTGCGCGGGCGTGGTGGGGCTGGCTTCCCGGCTGGCCTCAAGTGGAACATGGTGCGCAAAGCGGTCGCCGACAAGAAATATATTGTCGCCAATGGCGATGAAGGCGATCCTGGTGCTTACATGGATCGCACGTTAATGGAATCAGACCCCCATCGTGTGCTTGAAGGTATGGCAATTGCTGGCTATGCCGTCGGTGCAGATCAGGGTTATCTCTACGTACGTGGTGAATATCCCGTGGCTGCCCAACGGCTGGAAAAAGCGATTCGTGCTGCGGAACGACGAGGTCTGTTAGGTACTCGTATTCTCGACAGCAATTTTAACTTCCGTATCGATGTGCGTATCGGCGCTGGGGCCTTTGTCTGCGGCGAAGAGACAGCGTTGATGGCCTCGATCATGGGCAAACGCGGCCAACCTTCACCTCGCCCGCCCTATCCTGCCGAAAGTGGTCTATGGGGCAAACCGACCTTGATCAACAACGTGGAGACCTTTGGCAATATTGCGCCGATCATCTTGAATGGGGCAGACTGGTTTGCCAGCATCGGCACCGAGAAGAGCAAGGGCACCAAGATCTTTGCGCTGGCTGGCAAAGTCAAGAACACCGGCCTGATTGAAGTGCCGATGGGCATTACGCTGAAAGAAATTGTCTATGACATTGGCGGCGGCATTCCTGATGACCTAGCCTTCAAGGCCGCCCAGACCGGCGGTCCCAGCGGCGGTTGTATCCCAGCCGCCCATCTCGATACACCAATCGACTATGAAAGCCTCAAGAGCCTGGGTTCGATCATGGGTTCGGGCGGCTTGATTGTGATGGATGAGCGGAGCTGCATGGTCGATGTCGCCAAGTACTTCATGGACTTTTGTATGGACGAAAGTTGCGGCAAGTGTGTGCCCTGTCGTGTTGGCACGGCGCAGATGTACCGCCTGCTCGACCGCATCACCCACGGGCGAGGAACCGAACAGGATCTGGCGCTGCTAGAGGAGCTTTGCACCATGGTGCGTGACACTAGCCTTTGCGGTCTGGGTCAGAATGCGCCCAATCCCGTCGTCAGCACGCTGCGCTACTTCCGCGATGAATATCTGACGCACATTCGAGAACATCGCTGTCCAGCCGGTGTCTGCGAAGTGGAGGAGTGATGCGAGTAGCGAATGCCGAATCAGAGCCCCACGCGTCAGCACGGGGTCACTTCAGAACCCCACGCGTTAGCACGGGGCCAATCCGCAATCCGCAATCTGTCAACTAACGGAGCAATCCTTATGTCAGTTGTAACCTTGACAATCAATGGCGAGATGGTGAGTGCCCAGTCGGGGCAGAGCTTGCTGGCCGTATTGCGCGAGCATAAGATTCCCATCCCCACCCTCTGTCACCTGGATGGGTTGAGTGAGCGCGGCGGCTGTCGGCTCTGTCTGGTCGAGATCGAAGGCAACCCAAAATTACAGGCTGCCTGTGTCACGCCAGTGCAAGAGGGGATGGTCGTCCATACCGAAAGCGAAAAGTTGCAGAATTATCGCAGCCTCACCCTCGAAATGCTCTTCGCCGAGCGCAACCATGTCTGTTCGGTCTGTGTTATGAACGGTCATTGTGAATTGCAGCAGTTGGCTGTCAAACAGGGCATGGACCATGTCCGCCTCGATTATATGCATCCTGACCTGAGCATGGACGCCAGCCATGAACGTTTCGTGATCGATCACAACCGCTGCGTGCTTTGTACCCGCTGTGTGCGCGTCTGCGACGAAGTCGAAGGTGCCCACACCTGGGATCTGATGGGGCGTGGCGTCAACAGCTTCGTCATTACCGATCTGCACCAACCCTGGGGCGACGCTGAAAGCTGTACTAGTTGTGGCAAATGTGTGCAGGTCTGCCCGACTGGCGCACTCTTTGCCAAAGGCTCGACCGTGGCCGAGATGGAAAAACGCAGCGACTTTTTACAATGGATCGTCGGCGGCCGCGAAAAGAGGCGCTGGAATTGGGAATAAAAGTGAAACGTGATCCGTGAAACGTGATGCGTGACTGCGGATTATCACTTTTCCGCAAGAGAAGAAGCAGGATAGTTGAAAATTTACGGATCACGTTTCACGCATCATTGAAGGATACCCTATGAGTGATTCTACCAAAATCCGCCTCGCCACCGCCTGGCTCGGCGGCTGTTCCGGTTGTCATATGAGCTTTTTAGATTTGCACGATAAACTGCTGGCCATTGCCGAGAAAGCTGAACTGGTCTATAGCCCGCTGGCCGACGTGAAGGAGTTTCCCGCTGGTGTCGATGTTACCCTGGTCGAAGGTGCAGTTGCCAATACCGATCATCTTGAACTGGCCAAGCAGATTCGTGAGCGTAGCAAAATCGTGGTCAGCTTTGGCGACTGCGCCGTGACCGGCAACGTCACCAGCCTGCGTAACCGCCTTGGCGTTGAGGATCTGCTCACCGCAGTCTATCACGAAGGACCGGGCGTATCACCACCCACTGCGGAAAGCGCCGAGATCGTGCCGACCTTGCTCAAAAAAGTGCTTCCTCTCCACCAGGTCATCACTGTCGATGCCTTTCTTCCCGGCTGCCCCCCCGAACCAGACCGTATCTGGACTGCCGTTAGTGCTTTACTCGAAGGCAAAAAGGTGGAATTACCGGAGGAAATGAGGAAGTTTGGATGATCCTGATTCGTGACTCGTGATCCGTGAACTGCCGATTCTCTCGTTTTGTAAATCGACAAGCGAAGGATAAAGATTGTCTGCAATTCACGGATCACGGATCACGCCTCACTGTTACCCGATTATTTAAGGACCTTACTATGTCTCGCACCCTCACTATCGACCCTGTGACCCGCATCGAAGGTCATGCCAAGATTACGATCCATCTCGACGAGATGGGGAAGGTGGCTGATGCGCGCTTTCATGTCACTGAGTTTCGTGGTTTTGAGAAATTCTGCGAAGGGCGTTCCTTTTGGGAGATGCCTGGGATCACGGCGCGCATCTGTGGCATCTGTCCGATCAGCCATATCCTCGCTTCATCCAAAACTGGGGATGCGATTCTCGGCACTCGCATTCCAGAAACAGCGGTCAAATTGCGCCGCATGTTAAATTGGGCACAATTGGTGCAAAGCCACGCCCTCAGCTTCTTCCACTTGAGCGGCCCCGATCTGCTCCTCGGCATGGAGAGCGATCCTGCCCAGCGCAACATCATGGGGCTGATTCAGCACTACCCAGAGATCGCCAAAAAAGGAATTCAACTGCGTCAATTTGGCCAGGATGTGATCCGCATCCTGGGTGGGCGCAGTGTACATCCTGCCTGGAGCGTGCCAGGCGGTGTGCGTGAGCCACTCGATAACGAACGGCGCGATCAAATCCGCACCATGTTGCCTGATGCCTTTGACGGGCTTGATCTGGCGCTCAAACTGCTCAAGGATGCACTGCCTCGCTTCGAACGGGAGGCGGGCGACTATGGTGAGTTTCCCAGCCTCTTTATCGGGCTGGTCACTCCAGACGGTGGGCTGGAGCATTATGATGGTCTGCTACGGGTGATGGATAGCCAAGGCAACCTGCTGCAAGCTGGCTTCCCGCCTGAGCGCTTCCGAGAGATCATCGGCGAGGCAGTGGAGCCGTGGAGTTATCTCAAATTCCCCTATTACAAACCGATTGCTAATGGTGATTATGCGGCGGGCATCTATCGTGTCGGTCCGCTGGCGCGTGTCAACCTGTGCGATACTGCCGGTACGCAGCGTGCCGATGCCGAACTCAAACAGTTCCGCAGCCTTGCGCCCAACGGCAAACCAGTGACCAGCAGCTTCCATTATCACTACGCTCGGTTGATTGAAATTCTTTTTGCATTGGAGAAACTGGAAGAGACGGTCAATGACCCGACGATCACCGACCATCGCGTGCGCAGCAGTGCAGGTGTCAATCAGCTGAGTGCCGTCGGTGTCAGTGAGGCCCCGCGTGGAACCCTCTTCCATGAGTATGAGGTGGACGAAAACGGCATTCTCAAAAAGGTAAATCTGATCATCGCCACTGGACAGAACAACCTAGCCATGAACCGTACAGTCAAGCAGATTGCCCAAGCCTATTGCGATGGTCGTACGATTAACCAGGGGATTCTGAATCGCATTGAGCATGGCATCCGCTGCTTTGACCCCTGCCTGAGCTGTTCTACCCATGCCGTTGGCCAAATGCCGCTGGACGTACAACTGCTTGATGCAGCGGGGCAGGTGGTGGATCGAGTCGTGCGATAGGGAAGAGATCAGAGATTGCGGATTGCGGAATCGTTGGTCCCCTGCAACATGTGCATGCTGATTTCATTTTGTTGCGCATAATTTTGTACGGGCATCTCATCTCTTAGTCTCTTCAAACCTTATGCTTAGAAAGAATGTTCTCTTCATTGCCTATGGCAACCCTCTCCGCCGTGATGACGGCGCAGGGCTCGAACTGGCGCGGCGCGTGCAATTCGCAATCCGTGCCCAAAGTGGGCACCCGCCGCAATTCGCAATTCGCCTTCTCGAACTTCAGCAACTTGTACCCGAGCTTGTCAACGAAATCATCGATCCGTCGGTGGCATTGATTGTGTTCTTCGATTGTAGGGCACAGGCAGCAGGTGACAAGGGACAAACTGCGGAATGCGAAATACAGATTTGTCACCTGCCACTTGCCACTTGCCACTTGCTGCCTGCCTCCTTCACCCACCAGACTAGCCCCCAGACCTTGCTTGCGATGGCTTCGGCGCTCTATGGAACTGTGCCCCTCGCCTGGCTGGTCACCATTCCAGGCGACGACTTTGGTATGGGAGAAGGCTTTAGCCCAGCAGTGAGTCACTTATTGGAGGATGCGCCGGAGACCGCTCGAATGATTTTAGAAACTTTGAGATTCAATGCAGAGCAAGTGGACAGCGGGTCAGTAGCCCAGTGAATGAGTCCCCGCAAACTCTCCTACTTTCTTACTGTCCGACTTTGTACAGTAGGGAGGGACTATGAAAACTGTTACAAGACTTCAAGATAAAATTTGCCCATCAGACCTGCAATATTTGCTTGGCGCGCAAGAAGAATTCTGCGTTTCGGTCTATGTTCCTGTCCATCAGCCGCTAAACGATTCGGCCCATGCCGCATTGCGCACCCGTCAATTGTTGCGTGATGTCGAAGAAACGTTGCTGAGGGTGCTTCCGGTGACAGCGGTGGAGCAGTTGCTGATGCCGATTCGTGCCCTCAATGATTCGTCGGCTTTTTGGCGACAGATTCAATCAGGTGCTGCCTTCCTGGTTTCTAAGGAGGTCGAACTGATCTATAACCTCCCTTACCCTTGCCCAGAGTCGGCGACAGTGGCGCGTCACTTCAACATTCGCCCGTTGCTGCCTATGCTGCATGATGCCAATCACTTCTTCGTTTTGGCACTCAGTCAGGGCAATGTACGCCTTTACCGTGGCACGGCGAACTCGATCAACGAGGTGGCGATCGAAAATGCACCGACCAATCTGGCCGAAGCATTGCGCTATGATGAATTCGAAAAACAGCTCCAGACGCACACTACGGGTAGCAGCAGTGTGAATGGGCGTGAAGCAACCATGTTTCATGGCCAGGGCAGTTCCAGCGAGGAAGCAGTCACCAAGAAGTATCTGCAACGTTTTCTCCAAGAGCTCGAACACGGGGTGACTGAACTGTTGCGAGGCGACGAGGTTCCCCTCATCACTGCTGGGGTCGAGTATATTCGTGCTATCTATCGTCAGGTGAATCGTTATTCTAACCTGTTGGATGCGGGGATTGCGGGCAACTGCGATCATTGGAGCGCACAGGAATTTCAGGCGGCTGCGTTACACGTTCTGAATGTGGAACGGAATACGGCCTTGCAGGCCAAACTTCACCAGCTGGCTGAATGGCTCGGTGCAGGCGACCGCCGCGGATTGGCCAATATCGATTCGATTATCCGTGCCGCAAAGCAAGGGCGCGTCGAATCGCTCTTTGTAACCCCGGATGCCAATGCCTGGGGTGCCTATGATGCAACAATGGATCGGCTCGAGAAGATGGATCAAGCCGTAGCTAACAGTGAGGATCTGGTCAACCTTGCCGCCATCCTGACCCTACAAACTGGTGGCAAAGTACAAGAGGTCAGCCCAAGCGCCATGCCCGCCCAGGCAAAGGTTGGGGCATTGTTGAGATATTGATAGACAACCAAAGGCTACCCGTATCAAATCCTGCCCCAGCGGGACACCTGAATTTAGTGCGAATATATCTATAAAATGATTAAAAAGATTGGCTAATGTTGTTTGATGCTAAATTCAAGGTGTCCCGCTAGGACAAAGAAATGTATATGTGCTTCCTAACCCCTACCTCCTTCTTCTCACTACCCACTTCGCCATCTCCAACACCGGCACCACCGAGGCCGCAGCTACAATGGCCAGCAGCCAATCCATCCCACTGAGGACATTCATGCCAAAAAGTGTACGCAAGAAGGGCACGAGCAAAATGACACAGAGTAGTATGACCTCGCCCAGAATCGCCCAGTTGAGCCAGTGGTTGGCAAAGGGATGAACGAAGGCACTGCGTCGATCGGAACGGAAGCAGTAGGCGTTGAAGAACTGAATCAGCACCAGCGCGACAAAGACCATGGTCATTGCTTCGGACAAGCTGCGACCATGTTGCAAAGACCACCAGAAGAGGCCGACGTTGACCATAGTTGACCAGAGCCCGCTGATACTCATCATCGTCACGACAGGGCGAGTGAAGATGCCCGTCTCGGTGTTACGTGGCGGGCGCGACATCAGGTCATCGTCCGGTGGGTCGGCGGCGAGAGCGATAGCAGGAAGGCCGTCGGTCGCCAGATTGACATAAAGGATCTGTAAAGCGCTCAGCGGCGATGGCAACCCAGCCAGCGCTGTGATCGCCATTAGCCCAATTTCGCCCAGATTGGAGGAGAGCAAAAACATCAGGTACTTCTTGATGTTGTCAAAAATGCCGCGTCCTTCTTCGACCGCGGCGACAATCGAAGCAAAGTTGTCGTCGGTTAATGTCATTTCCGCCGCCTCGCGTGTAACATCGGTGCCAGCGACACCCATCGCAATGCCAACATCGGCCTTCTTCAAGGCAGGCGCATCGTTAACTCCGTCACCGGTCATTGCCACCACCTGGCCGCGCTTTTGCAGGGCAGTGACGATGCGCAGCTTATGGGCGGGCGAAACGCGGGCGTAGACATCAATCTTATCGACTCGTCGATCCAACTCTGCTTCGCTCATCTGCTCTAGCTCAGCACCAGTCACCACATGACCGCCGCTGAGTAACTCAAGTTCACGCCCAACTGCCTGCGCCGTTAGCGGATGGTCGCCTGTGATCATAATCGGGCGAATGCCTGCACGGCGGCAGGTTGCAATCGCTGCCTTGACCTCGGGACGGGGCGGGTCGCTCATACCAACGAGGCCAAGAAAGGTCATCCCCTCTTCGGCGCAATGCAACTCCGTGCCGGGTTTGCGTGCGATGGCCAGCACACGTAATGCTTGGTCAGCCATCGCCTGAGCCGTCGCCAAAATCTCTTCACGCTCTGGCTCTTCCAGCACTTCAATTCCACCCAAGGTGAGATGATCAGCACAACTATCCAGAATCACTTCGGGAGCACCCTTCGCATAGGCAACCGAACCGTCCTCACTTTCGTGGACCGTGGTCATTCGTTTGCTTTCCGAAGTGAAGGGAATCTCATGGATGCGTGGGTACTGCTCATCGAGCGTCGGTTTGTGCAGACCGACCTTTGCCGCGGCGACGATCAAGGCTGCCTCGGTAGGATCGCCTTTGACGCGGCTGGGACGGCTGCCATCGCTGTCTAACTTGACTGCTTCATCCGAAGCCAAGACTGCGGCGTGGAGCAGGGCGTTGACAGCACCATCATCTGCAATGCTTTCACCTTCACGCAGAATTTCGCCCTTTGGGTCGTACCCTACGCCCGACACATCAAGCATGGCACCTGAGACAAAGATCTTGCGTACGGTCATCTCATCTTGGGTGAGGGTGCCCGTCTTGTCCGAGCAGATCACCGAGACACTGCCGAGAGTTTCTACCGCTGGCAGCCTACGGATCAGTGCATTGCGCCGTACCATACGTTGGACGCCAATGGCAAGTGAGATCGTCACCACAGCGGGCAACGCCTCCGGCACCACAGCCACGGCCAGGGCAATGGCAAAGATGATCAATTCGACCAACGGCTGTCCACGCCAAAGACCGAGTGCCACAATCAACAAGATAATGACAAAGGCACCACGGGCAAGATTCTGTCCTACCTTGTCCAGATTGGCCTGGAGTGGGGTCTTGCTGTTTTCCACCGCTTCGAGCATCTCGGCGATCTTGCCAAATTCCGTACGCATCCCGGTTGTCGTGACCAGTGCTCGCCCGCGTCCATAGGTGACAACGGTGCCAGAGTAGACCATGTTGGTCCGGTCGCCCAAGGCCAGTATCCTGCCCGCTTCTTGACTGAGTGGGGCAGTCTGCTTCTGAACTGGCATCGATTCGCCTGTGAGTACCGACTCAACCACTTGGAGATTTACAGCTTCGAAGAGTCGCGCATCAGCCGGGATTTTGTCGCCGGTTTGTAGAACGATTACGTCACCAGGTACTAGTTGGCGCGACGGGATGTCAAGCTCTTTCCCGTCGCGCAACACCGTTGCCTTCGGCGCGGCAATCTGACGTAAGGCTTCCAATGAACGTTCTGCTCGATATTCCTGGACAAAGCCAAGGAGCACTGCCAGTAACACAATCACAGCAATGGCGATTGCCTCCGAGGTATGCCCAAGGATCAGTGAAAGTCCGACCGCAATCAGCAGGACGATGATCAACAGATTCTTGAATTGGCTGACCAACAATGTCCAAACCGTAGTACCTTTGACTTGGAGTAACTCGTTTGGCCCAACCTGCGCCAGCCGTTGACTGGCTTCCGTTTCGCTGAGCCCTTGTCTGCTGCTATCGAGTGCGTCCATCGTCTCGTAGATCGAAAGCACATACCATTCGCTATGGGGCGATGGTGAGGAGGGGGAAGGAAGTGTCATAGGTCAACTCCATACTGACAGGATGACAAATGACAAGATGACACGGGAAGCTAGTACTTCATCCTGTCATCCCTTCATTTCTTCAGCCTGCCACTTTTTCACCCCTACGGTCAATCTCGATATCATCCATCGAAACGGGGTCTTCTAGGGGTTCTAAATGGGTGAAGATGGTGGTGCCGGGCAGGGCGGTTCGGATCGCTTCTTCGATCTCTTCCAGGCGATCATGGCCATATTGTACTGTCCAACGCCCGGGAACGAGCACATGGACAGCCATAAAGCGCCGTGCGCCTGCTTGGCGTGTACGAAGAGCGTGAAACTGAATGCCTTGACGGCGAAATGTTTCCAACTCGCCCTCCACCAGGGTAAGCTCTTCATTGGTAATCGAGGTGTCCATCAGCCCTAAGGCCGAACTGCGCATGAGGCGAACGCCCATCCAAATAATGTTGGCCGAGACAAGCAAGGCCACGATTGAGTCGAGCGAAGCCCACCCGCTCAACCAAACTGCACCTACGCCTAACAAAACTCCGCCGGAGGTCCAAACATCGGTCATCAGATGTGAGGCGTCTGCTTCGAGGGTCACCGAACGGTAGCGTTGCCCAGCACGGCGTAGTACTTGGGCTACGACCAAATTGATCAGAGCCGCTGTCAGACTCACTGCCAAGCCGATATCAAGTTGTTTAAGCTCTTGCGGGTGCAGCAGACGGTCGATTGCCGCGTAGGCACTGGCAAGCGCCGCAATTAGGATCAGCGCACCTTCGATGCCGCTGGCAAAATATTCGGCCTTGCTGTGGCCGTAGGCATGTTCTTCGTCGGGTGGCAGGGCGGCAAGACGCAACATCAGCAGTGCCATCACCGCCGCAACCAGATTAACAATCGACTCCATCGCATCGGAGAGTAGACCGACCGAACCGGAGAGGAAATAGGCGCCGCTTTTGAGGGCGATGGTGGCGAGCGCCGCAGCAATCGAAAGCCAGGCGTAGCGGGTGGGTGTTGTTTCAATATTCATTAATTGTGTTTCACTTTGACATTTCAGATTACACAGGGATACAGGCCGGTAGTTTCTGCCTGCACAACCCGAGTAAAATTATGATTCTATCAAATTCTTTAGCTCTTCGATCACCTGCCTTGCCCCTTGCTCCGGTGTCAGCGTTTCGCTATCCACTGTGACTTCAGGCGCATTGGGGATCTCGAACATTGCACCGACCCCTGGTACTTGCGTTGCCGCACCGCTGACGGCACGTTGATAGATCCCTTTGGGGTCGCGCTGGCGACAAGTTTCGAGCGAGCAGTGTACATAGACTTCGGCAAAGCGAGCAATCTGTTGTCGTGCCTGTTGGCGATAGTGCGCTCGATTGGCCGTGGCGGCGATCAGCAGATTGACCCCGTTTTGTGCCAGCAATGTCGCCAATCCGGCGATGGCAGTGTAAAACCAGTCACGCTCCTTCTCAGAGTAGGTGGGTGTAGGCGTCAATATCTGTCGTAATTCATCCGAATCGAAGATCACGCTCTGAATCGAACGTTCGGCTAATTGTTGCTGCACGGCCCGTGCCAACGTCGTCTTGCCCGACGCTGGCAGCCCGCTGAACCAAAGGACGAAGCCGAGTGACATGGTGAGAATCTCCTGTGGATGACTCGTGGTGCGTGAACCAGATTCAAGCTACATTTGTCACTTGCCGATTGTACAATCGCGCGCGTCAATCCTTCACCCATCACGGATCACGCATCACGTTTCCTGCCAATACCTCTCCACTCCTACCCAATCAAACTGCTCCGTTTCCAGCACCCGTTGGGCAAAGGTTAACAGTATGTGGCGCACGGTGGGCGTGAGATTGGGATACCACTGCGGGCTGGCCAGTACTAGTGCTCGCCAGGCAATCCACGGTTGAATTGCGTGGAAGAGTTCAGGATCTGTGTGTTCGCCTAGATAGCGCTGCCAAAAGGCCCGGTAGAGCGTGACGAAGGGTTCCTTGAATTCTTCAAAGGCTTGCAGCGAAAAAAAGAGATAGTTGATCGAGAGACAACTCACATCATCGGCAGGATCGCCCCATTCGCCGCGGCTGCGGTCAAGCAGATGGAGATCGGTTCTTCCTTCAAACAAAATGTTGAAAGGATGAAAGTCGCCATGCACCTGGGCCAGCCGATGACTGAGCGGTTTGAGCTTCCAGCGCCAGCGATTGGCCGCCTCTTCGATGTTGCGCAGATTATCGCCGCTGGCAAGCGCAAAGCCAACGGGATAACTGTCGGTCAGCCCCATAATTCCCTCGCCATGACCGATCAGATCGCGCAGCCGTCGCCGCCAGAGCAGTGGATCGTCATAGCGCTTGGCGTGAATTTCGGCCAGATAGCTGGCCAGTGTCTCTGCCCGTTCGATGTCAAGCGGTGTACATGTTTGTTCATCTCGGATACGGATCAGGTCACTGGCATAGGGAGTGCCTGCGGCAAAGGTTGTTAACAGTAGAAAGTCGCTGATCTGGTTGCAGGAGACTAATTGCTCATCGTCCTTGAGCGCGATGATGTCAATCGCCGCCACATGTCTGGGTAATTTGTTAAAGGTCATATAGTTGAGCCAGACCTCTGCCATCCGGTCTGGATCTCGCTCGCGGCCAAAACCATTGCGATTGATCTGGCGAAGGACCACCTGTTCGCTTTGGCCTTCGACTTCCAACTCAATCAAGAGTGGTTTGCCATAGGTAAAGGCTTTGAGCGCACTTGAGCCAGACAAGGTGCCGCCCAAGTCGCGCATCTGTTTTACCTGAATCGGGGCATTCCAAAAGTGTGAAAGATAGCATTCGATCTGTTCCTGTTCCAGTTGCATCGACTGCTCCTTTGAACGCTGGCAAATGTAGGTCGCACACTACTTTGTGTCCTGCATCTTGCAGCATAAGCGCCTAACCGTCTCTTTATATCCGGTAAAGGCATAGTCCATTCCCCGACCAGGTGACTAGTAATTACGGAGGTACTGTGAAAGTAGGGCAGTAGATCTGTCACTGATCCACTGTCTCACTGAGCCACTGTCCCACTCCGCATCAGTGGTCTATCACAATGACTTGCTCGGAATCTTACGCCAGCGTAGAATATATTCATGAACCTGCCTCCTGATTATGGGGATCTCGAAATCCGTATTCTTGAACGTCAAGAACAAGGCTACCCGGTTGAACTGACACTCAACAATGAGCGTGAGTTTCCGCGCGGCTTTCTCGATCCCAACTGGCAATCGGCACAAGCTACAACTGAACCGCACGTAGAGGGCGAAAATCTGTTTGCCTGGCTTTTTCACGACCCTACCCTTCACGAAGCGTGGCGCACGGTGCGCATTCTCTATCCCTATCTGCGTATCCGTTTGCGCATTGATGCCAGTGCGCCCGAAATCCACGCCCTGCCCTGGGAAGCCTTGCGTGACCATTCCGAAGGGCACGCCACAGTGGACCTGGCCGCTGCTACCTCTACTCCATTCTCGCGCTATCTGGCTGGAAGTTGGCAACCTGGCTCACCGATCCTCAAACGTCCAGTCAAAATGCTGGTAGCAATTGCGACGCCTTCCAATCTGGCGGCACAAGGCCTTGGCGAATTTGATGCCGACCAGGAATTCGCCATCATTCAACAGGCAGTGGCTGGGTTGGATGTAGAATTGACTCGCTACCCGCCAGCACGCAGCGGATCATCGGTACAGTTGCGCACGCGTGAGGGCGAAATCGTCACAGTTGGATCCGCTTCAACTCCGGCCTGCACCTTGGTCGGATTGGCGGCTGAATTGAGCAAGGGCTATCACATCCTGCATGTCGTTGCCCATGGCGTCTACGATGAACGCAGCAGAACGGCTGCGTTGGTCCTAGCCAACAGCAATAATCAGGCTGAACTGATCAGTGATGATGCCTTTGTTGAAATGTTGGTGCGCCAGATGAGTTTTGCCACACAACCCAGCGCCGAACCATTGCGCCTCGTCTATCTGGATGCCTGCGAAAGTGCCACCCGGGCCACCGATGACGCCTGGCGCGGACTAGCACCCAAGCTGGTGGCAGCAGGCGTGCCAGCCGTGGTTGCCATGCAAAGTCTGATCGAAGTCGTCACCAGCCAGAACTTCAGCCAGAACTTTTACTCCAACCTGCTGCAACATGGACTGGTCGATTTGGCCTGCAATCAGGCGCGGGCGATGGTGATGACTGCCAACCTCAACGGTGCAGCCATTCCTGCACTCTATATGCGGCTGCGCAATGGTCGGCTGTTGGGGCAACGTGGGGTTGTGTTGGGCGAACAAGCTGATAGTTTTTGGAGCACCTTACTCGACAACATTGCCAGCGGTGAGTGCACGCCCTTTCTTGGACCACATCTCAATGGTAACCTCTTGCCCAGCCCCGGTGAACTTGCCCAAGTCCTGGCCGTGGAGAACAACTATCCCTTTGATGATGCCACTTCGTTGCCGCGTGTCGCCCAATTTCTGGGTGCCATCGACAACCGCCGTTTGCGCCGCGAATGGTTGCGCCATTGCAGCGAAGGGTTTGTACGTCGCCTTGGGCTATCGACCGAGCTAATCAAAGGTAAACGTACACTGGCTGACTTGATTGTTGCCTCGGATTGGTTGAGCCGCAGCCGTGAACTGTTTGAGCAGGAGTTACATCAGCAGTTGGCCGATCTCAACCTGCCTCTCTATTTAACCACCAACTTCGATACATTGATGGAGCAGGCATTGGGAGCCAAACTTGAACAGACGGTGCGCAGCGAACGGGTCGATTGGCGGGCCCCGCTGCGTATGGATGCCGCTCGCCCTCACTTTGACCTTGAGCAGCCTGCCACGCCAACAGCACCGGTGGTCTATCACCTCTTTGGCCGTGAAGATGATCCGCTGTCGATGGTTCTCACCGAGGATGATTATCTCGACTATCTGGCGCGCATTGCGCGTGACTATGAATACTTGTTGCCCACCAGCATCCAGCAGGCGCTGGCCTCAACGACCTTGCTCTTTCTTGGCTATCGGATGGAGGATCTCGAATTGCGGGTGCTGCTGCGCGGTCTGCTCACCAAACTGGATCTGGAACGGTGGAGCATGTTGCATGTCGCCGTCCAACTTGAAATGCCCTCACCCGATCCCAAAAAGCAGAAGGAGGCAGAACAGTTCTTACAGCGCTACTTCTCGCGTGCCAAAATCGATGTCTATTGGGGAAGCACGCAGCAATTTGTAGCTGAATTGCATGAGCGCTGGCAGGAGTGGCAACATGGCTGAGAACTCGACTCCAACTGCCGCAGTTGCTCCGCAAAGTGCTCTACCGGAAAATCCCTATGTTGGCCCTCGTCCCTTTGAAGAGAGCCAGCGCAGTAACTTCTTTGGCCGCAACGAAGAGATTCGCCAACTCAGCGCCCTGGTGATTGCCCACCGTGTGGTCTTGCTCCATGCTATTTCAGGCGCAGGGAAGACTTCGCTGCTTCAAGCTGGGTTGATTCCCCAGCTCAAAGAGCGGAAGCGGGTTGCGACCTTGCCGATTGCGCGTGTCAGCGGCGAATTGCGCAGCACTGACAACGAACCTGCCCAGAACATCTACAGCTACAACCTGCTCGTCAAACTCTGGCTGGATCGCCCGGATCGCCCGAATTTGAGCAACCTCTCACTCATGCAAGGCTTAGAGCCTCTGATCAGCAGCGGTGCAGATGAACGGCAGCCGCGTGCTTGGCTCTTGATCATCGACCAGTTTGAAGAATTGTTCACTACCAATCTGGAGCGTTATACCGAACGGGAGGAATTCTTCCGCCAATTGCAGGAGTTGCTCGCCACCTTTCCGCAACTGAGCCTCCTGCTCTCGATGCGCGAAGATTACATCGCCCAGCTCGATAACTATGCAGGGCAGTTGCCCGACCGCATCCGCACCCGCTTTCGTTTAGAGCGTCTGACCAGCGCTGCCGCCTTGTCTGCCATCCAACAGCCAGCCCAACAGGCCAAACGTCCCTTTGCTACCGGTGTGGCCGAGTCGCTGGTCGATAACTTGCGCCGCTCTCAAAATGTTCAGATGACATTGGCAGGTTCCTCCACCTTGCGACGGAGTGAATTTGTCGAACCGGTACATTTACAGATTGTCTGTCGCCAACTGTGGGAGCGTTTGCCTGCTGACCGCACTGAGATTCTAGCCGAGGATGTCCAACAATTTGGCGATGTCGATCAGGCGCTGCGCGATTTCTACGAAGACGCCCTCAGCGCTGCCAGCGAGCAGACCGCCGTATCGACCCGCCAACTGCGCCAATGGATCGACGAACATCTGATTACCCCAGCGCGCACGCGTGGTCTGGTCTACTATGATGAACAGAGCGGTACTACTGAAGGCTTGCCCAACGCCGTGATCGACCTGCTCAACAGCCGCTATGTGGTGCGGGCCGAAATCCGTGGCGGCGAAGCCTGGTATGAACTGGCGCATGACCGCCTACTTGAACCAATCATCAACGCCAATGCCGCCTGGTTTGCACAGAACCAACACCCGCTCAACCAGGCGGCGGCGGCTTGGAACACGGCAGGCCGTCCACCGAACTTACTCCTGAGTGGTGGCCTGCTAACCGAAGCCCGCCGTCAACTGGAAGCGGAACCGGATGCCTTCGACGAGGTTACACATGAGTTTGTTGTCGCCAGCAAAGCGCTCTCCGATCAGCGGGAGGCACGACGGCGGCGTCTCTTGATTGGTGTGATCAGTGGCGTCTGTTTGGTCCTGTTGGTCGTAACGGGGTGGGCACTGCGTAATGAAACACGGGCGCGTCAAGCGCAAGCCACCGCTGAGGCTGCGGCTAGCGAGGCCCACACTGCACAGTCGCATGCCGAAAGTGCAGCAACTGATGTGGTAAAGGCGCAGATGATCACCATTGTTGAGCGCGATGAGAAGGCACGTCAGAGTCAAATTGCTGGATTACAGCGGCTGGCTGCCCAGAGTCTACTCGATGTCTCGATCAACCCCCAACTCAACAACCTACTGATTGCCGAAACAATCCAAAGCGGCCAACAGTTGAATGCACTTAGCCAAACTGTAGGCTTGCAACAATATTATAATGGCCTGTCTTTGCTCGGTGGGATACCACTCTATACTCACTATGGGCAAGTGCAGGATGTTCAATTTAGCCCCAATGGCCAATGGTTGGCGACTGGAGATGATGGCGGAGCCTCGCTCTGGAATGTGCAGCATCCGCTAACCCCGCCTGTGCAGTTGGCTGGAGTTTCAACCCAAGTAACCCAGCTCGCCTTCAGTCCCGATGGAACGTGGTTGGCAGGTGGCGGTGCAGACGCCAAAGTGTATCTTTGGCAGTTGACACCCCAACCCCGGCTCATTCAAACGCTTGCCTACGAAGGCACCTTGTACGAACTTGTCTTCAGCCCGCAAGGGCATTGGCTGGCGGCGGCAACTGGTCTTGCCTATGCTCAACTTTGGGCGATGCAGTCGATCACACAAACGACTACACCTCAAAACTTGCCTCATCAATACCCGGATGTCAGGCGTGTCATATTTAGCGCTGACGAGCAGAAGATTGTGACAGTTTCCGGTAGTGATATTTTGCTATGGCAGGCTTCCGATCACTTTGCAATGCCAACTACGCTTGTCAGTGGCCCTTGGAATGTCGATTTTAGTGCGAATGGTCGCTGGCTGGTGTTTTCGACGGAGGCGTCAATGGAAGTATATAATCTCGATGCAGCAGAAGAAAAACGTGCTGGGCACCTTCCAGCCAATAACTATGCTTATGCATTTATGCAGTTCAGCCCGGACAGCAGAATGATCTCGAATGGTAATCAACTCTGGCAACTTAATCAATCAGGAGCGTGGAGCGATCCGATTACGCTCACCAATCGTCCGCCTGATGGTACTGGTTCCCCACTTTTTAGCCATGACAGCCGTTGGCTTGTGACGCGTGGCAGCGATTATGCACTCTATCGTTGGGATACCCAAGATATAAGCAAAGCGCCCTATGTCTATCGTGGTCACGAAGGTGAAATCCGTGCTGTCGATTTTAGTCCTGATGATCGAATGATCGCAAGCGTCAGCGCCGATGGCTCTATCCGTCTTTGGCAGATTTCCTCACCGATGGTGATGCCGATCATCCTGCACAACGATGATTCGGTCAATAACGTGCAATTGTGGGACAACCGCACCGCCGATCCATCTCAAACTCGGCGCTCACTGGCCGCGATCCCGGCGGCTCTGCCACTGCTGGCAATGACACCCAATGGTAAATATATTGCGTTTACCGATGAGGCCAATAGCAACACAATTACGCTCTTGCAACCTGCCGATCCACTGGCAAAGCCGATTCAACTGGCCGCCAATGGCAGCATTCAGGCAATGGCACTCAGCCCAGATGGACACTGGTTGGCCGCTGGCACGTGGTCTGGTCTTGCGCTGGTGTGGGATCTGACGGCCCCATCGTTTGCCGATAGTACCCCACTTGAACTCCAATACGATAGCGCCGTGCGTACCCTGGCCTTTAGTGGCGATGGTTCCTTATTAGTCACTGGCACTGGGGATACAGGCGGACAAGAGCTAAGTGTACGAGTCTGGAAGTTGAGTGCTACGGAGCGGCCGCAGCTACTCCATCAACTGAACGGACATAGCAACATTGTGCGTTCGGTCGCTGTGAGCCGGAGTGGACGTTGGGTACTGAGTGGTTCTTGGGACTACACCGCTCGTCTATGGGATTTACAGCAAACAGTTCCCGCCTCCACAGTACGCAGTTGGCGTTTTGGTGCCCGTCTCTTTGCCACTGGCTTTAGCCCAGATGAAAAGTGGGCTGCGGCTGGCAGTTGGGACAGTACAGTCAAGTTGATTAATCTGCAACATCCGGACGATGAACCGCTCAATCTGGCACAACATCGTGGTCGCATCCTCGACCTCGCTTTTAGTCCCGATAACCATTGGCTGGCAACTGCGGGTGAGGATCAGCGGGTGGTCCTGTGGGATCTGACTGCCGTCAATCCGGCCACGGCCTTTGTTGTGATCCGTTCGCCGAAGGGCAGTGGCAGCGGTGTCAAGGTTAACTTTAGCCCGGATAGCCGCTGGTTGGCAGCCTATGGTGCCTCGGCTTTCAGCGCCGATGGTGCCTGGCTGGTCACGGCCAGCAATGACGTACAACTGTGGAATTTGCGACTCGATGAACTGGCCGACGCCACCTGCCTGGCCGCTGGGCGCAATCTGACCGATGACGAATGGCAACGTTACTTTCCCAGCGAAGCCTATCGAGCTATCTGCCCAGCGCAGACCGAGAACCCACTGGCTCGACGTTTGCAGGCGCAGGAGTTGTTATTGGATGGCGATCGCCTGGCAGCCACTGGAGAGATTACCCCGGCCCTTGCCCTTTACCAACAAGCCAACTCACTTGATCCGCTCCTGGCTATCAGCACGACCGAGCTGGCAAATCAACGGGCGATAATCTCACTCTTGCAACATGGCAAAGCGTTAGCCCAAAGCGGTGCAATCACTAGCGCCATACCACTTTGGGCAGTTGCTCGCCAAGTCGATCCATCGGTGAGCGATAATGTCCGCACATTTACCGCGACATTGCGTGTGGATGAACTGCTGGAGGAGGCCGCTCAACTCAAAGCCAGCGCCGATTATACCCAAACTGCTGTGCGTTACCTGGAGGCAATTTCGCTCACCTCCGAATCGCCTGTCAGCGCAAAAGATCTAAATGATCTCTGTTGGCAAGGTGCCCTTCATCATGCTGCCGCTGCTGTGCTGGCCGTCTGTGACAAAGCAGTCGTCCTAGCACCGGAGGATGGCGGCATTCGCGATAGCCGCGGTGTTGCCCGTGCCCAAACTGGCGACCTCGCAGGCGCTCAGGCGGATTTTGAGTTTTTCGTCGAATGGTCTGAGCAGACAGGCGCGTTTGCCGCTGAGGCGGACGTGCGCCGAAACTGGATCGAAGCGCTGCAGGCTGGCAAGAATCCTATTGACGAAGCTACTCTGGAAACCTTACGTGGCGAGTAGAAATGATGTAAGTTTTGACCATGCTTAACTGCTGATCCACCTCACATCTTTCGGATTGTAGCCGCAGCATACCTTGTGATCTAGCCACCTGACCGGGTACACCCTGCCTGCTAGACAGGTGGCTTGCTCTGCGAGAGACGGGTTTTCTATCTTCTGAGGGGCGCGATACTGACACAGTATAATCTAGGACTTATCATAAAAGCCCTACATCGTACGTTGTGCGTGTTGCGTGACCGGAACCTCTAGCCTAAGCTCCATTCCCTTCGTAATACGCTACCAACCGAAAAGGAGATAACCTCATGTTCAAACGTGTACTCATCCCATTAGACGGTTCTCCGTTCGCTGAGAAGGTACTGGTGGAGTTGCCTCGTTTTATTGAACCAGGTAAAAGCTGGATTGAACTGGTGGGTGTACTCGAAGTGTCACGCTACGCAGCTTCGGTGTCAGAGTATGGCCCGTTGCGGGCGATTGCTGAAATTCGAGCACAATATGAAGCGTACTTTCTCAAGATGCGCCAAAGCTTACAAGAGAAGGGCTACCTAGTCAACACTGCCATCGTTGAAGGCGATGCGGCAGAGGAGATCATCAACAACGCTGTCGCTTCGGAAGCCGACCTCATCGCCATGACGACCCATGGCCGATCAGGCATTGCGCGCTGGACACTCGGCAGCGTGGCGGATCGCATCATCCACAACACATCTCTGCCGGTCCTGCTGGTGCGCAGTCAAACCGACGCTCGCCACGAAGAGATCAAGTCTATCCTGGTGCCGCTCGATGGCTCTGAGCTTTCCGAGAAGGCATTGCCCTACGCGGCCACTTTGGCCAAAGAGCATCATGCTCAACTCCGCCTGATCCAGGCCGTTTCGCCTAGCGATATCGAATATGCGATCACGCGCTTGCCAACGCAGAGTGAAACGGATCGGGCTCTACAGCGCCGCTTTACGCTTTCGGACACTTACCTGAGCCACGTCGCTGGCGAATTGAGAAGCGCTGGCATCAAGGTGGAGACAAATGTGCTGTTAGGCGATCCTGCACGTTGTGTGGTCGATGAGGCCGAAAAGCAAACAGTCGATTTGATCGTGATCAGCACACATGGCCGCACTGGTTTTAGCCGTTGGGTCCATGGTAGTGTGGCCAACCATGTCATTCGCAGTGTCTCGGTTCCTCTCCTGGTAATACGGGGCCTGGAAACGCAGCAAGAGGCATCGGATCAACATAAGACAGTGGGTCAGTAGGACAGTAGGTTTGTGAATCGGTAAACTACTGCTCTACTGTTTACTGACCTACCTTCCCACTGTTTTACCGTCCCCCCATTCCCGTGATCGTCACGCCCTCGATAAAGTAACGCTGGAAGGCCAGGAAGACGAGCAGCACGGGCAACATGACTATTAAGCTGGCTGCCATCAGCCAATTCCAGGCAGGCGAACCGCCAAAGGCAAACTCATATTGGCGCAGACCGATCTGCAACGTGTAGAGCCGTTCACTCTGCAAGTAGATCAGCGGCCCCATAAAGTCCTGCCATGCCCCTTGAAAAGCGAAGATCGAAATCGCCGCCAATGCTGGCTTGGAAAGCGGGATGACGATACTCCACCAGACGCGCAACTCGGATGCGCCATCCAATTTGGCCGCCTCGCTCAACTCATTCGGAATGCCACGCATAAACTGCCGCAAGAGGAAGATGTAAAAGGCATTGGCCGTAAAGGCAGGCACCGTAAGCGGCAAAAAGGTATTGACCCAGACCGCTGACCCTTGAATGCCAAAGGCTGGCAAACGTGCAAACAGGATAAACTGAGGAATCAGTGTGACCACGCTAGGCAACATCATCGTCGCCAGCACAAGCTTAAAGACCGTCTCTCGCCCTACCCAACGCAGCCGAGAAAACGAGTAGGCCACCATTGCCGACGAGAAGACCACTCCGATCACACTGAGCACAGTAATGATAATGGTATTGATCGCCCAGCGATCCCACATGCCAAAACTGAAGGCGTCGATATAGTTATTCCAAGCAACCGGTTGGGGAATCCAGCGAAAGCCAAAGAGATCCTGCGGCGTCTTAAGCGACGTTGAGAGCATCCAGACCAGCGGTGTAAGCCAGAGAATCGCCAAGATGACCAGCGCCAGCCAGGCCAGGATATGCCCAAGCGAGAGCTGCAAGAAGGCTCGTTGCGGTTCATCAGCACGGGGCTCTGAAAGCTGAGTGGGACGACTGAGTGTTGATTCCATATTCCTCTTTACTCTTCACTCTCATAGTAGACCCATCGATTAGCCAAACTCAATTGAATTAGCGTGACCGCCAAAATGATCAGGAAGAGAATCCATGCCAGGGCCGAGGCATACCCCATCTGGAAGCCTGCCGGGCCGACCTGACCGAAGGCACGACTGTAGAGATAGAGTACATAAAAGAGCATCGACTGTCCCGGTCCACCGGTGGGAGCATTTGTGCCAGAGATGATGTAGGCAGTGGTGAAGATTTGAAAGGCGCCAATGATGTTGGTGATCAATTCAAAGAAGATCGCTGGGGTCAACAGGGGCAGGGTAATTGAGAAAGTCTTGGCCCAGCCGCCTGCGCCATCGATTTCCGCCGCTTCATACAAGGTACGGGGAATGCCCTTGAGTGCCGCCAGATAGATCAGAATATTGCCCCCGATCCACCACATGCCCATTACGACCATGCCTGGTTTGGTCCAACTCGGGTCGACAAACCAACCTGGTCCTTGAATGCCCAAGAAGTCCAGCCCACGGTTAAGCAACCCATTTGGTGCCAAAATCCACATCCAGAGAAAGACAGCTGCGATGCCCGAAAGCACATTCGGGAAGTAGATGATCGAGCGGAAGAACTTCTCGCCTGGCAGATCCAAATTCAAAAGCAGGGCAATACTCAACGAGAAGAGAATCACAAGCGGCGTTTTGACGATCACCATCCAGAAGGTGTTATAGAGTGCCTTCCAAAAGAAGGGATCGTCCATGATTTCCCGGTAGTTCTGTATGCCGATCCATTGCGGGGCTGTCGTGATGTTGTAGCGGGTAAAACTGGCATAGAGCGAAAAGATCATCGGCCCTGCCGTAAAGATTAACAAGCCAAACAGCCAAGGCAAGGCAAAGAGCCAGCCATTGATCGCTTCGCGGCGCGCCGGTGTCAGCCAGGGACGTTGTGCGACGGGGGCGCGCTGTGGAAAAGTTGTAGCCATGCGCCTGTATCCTTTCGGAGGGGATGAAGGGAAGACAGGAAGACAGGAAGACTAGAGGTAGGTCGAATTTTATCTTGTCTTCCTGTCTTCTTGTCATATTATCCCCCTGCCTTTGCCATTGTGTCATCAATCGCCTTTTGCGTCTCTTGGGCCATCTGTTCCGGTGTCAACTCGCCGGTCCAAACCTTTTCGAAGCGCGTATCGGCTTCTTGGGTAAAGTTCGGATATTGCGGCACATAGGTGCTGCCCTGGCTGGTCTTCATGATCTCCATGATCTGCCCCCAGAAGGGATCGGCGTTGAGCACCGCGCTGTTGGTCAGTGTCTGGTTGGTCGGAATCGCCAAGGTATCGCGTGTCCACGACTCTTGCGACTGGCTGCTGGATAGACACTTGATCACTTCCCAGGCTGCATCGGGATTGGCATAGCCTTTAGGAATCGAGAGCGCAAAGCCGCCGCTCCAATCGGCTTGTGCCTTCTTATAGGGAATATAACTCACACCCCAGGTCATATTCTCCCGGCTGCCATCAGGATGGACCGCCTGCGGGCGATAGAGATTGAGCTGCGAGAGATAGCCTGCCACATCGACGATCATCGGCGTCGCACCCGACATAAAGAGATCATTGGGCGGCGAGGCATAGCTGGCGGCGTAGTTTTGTATATTCTGCCAACCCCCATAACGATCCACCCACCCCTTGACCCATTGCAGCGTTTCAATAAAGGCGGGGTCGTTGTAGTTCGGTTTGCCGTCTACGACCTGTTGCCAACCGTTGGTTCGTGCCCAAAAATCAACGCCTGCCTGCCACAAAGGGAAGAAGCCAATCCGTTTGTAGCTGCCATCGTCGTTCTTGATGTCAAGCGCGTCGGCATAGGTTTTCAGTTCGTCCCAGGTGGTGGGCGGCTTCTCCGGGTCGAGACCGGCATCGGCAAAGGCTTGTTTGTTCCAAATTAGGACGCGCACATCGGTTTCAAAGGGAATGCCGTAGCTGTTGTTCTCGTAGAGGGTTTCTTGCCAGGTAAAGGGCCAGAAGACAGAGGTATCAAACTTATCGCGATCGATGTAGGTTTGTAGGTTCGTATCGATCTGGTCGCGTGCCCGTTGCGGCAAAAGCGGACGATTTTCGACGATCACGCCCGGCATGCCCGTACCAGCGGCGACTGCGGCAATATTGGCGGTCCAGATGTCGCCAAAGGGCTTGAAGGTTTCGCTGATTTGGATGTTGGGCAACTGCTCCTGGCAGATTGCGATCAGACGGCGCAATGCCGTACGACGCACTGGTGAGCCCCAGAAGTGCCAAATTTCGACAGCACCACTGACGGTTGACGCCGTTTGGCCCCCACTGTTGGCACTGTTTGCGCCTGGATTGGCTGGCGCGCCGGGCGCTTGGGGTGGCGTACAGGCACTAACAAAGATGCCCAAAATCAGAAAAAGAAACGTGATGATGCGTAGAATCTTCATGAACTGGTCCTTTCGTGGTCTTCCACTGTAGATAGAATAGTAAGATGCGCTTGTCTCAGACGTAGCGGTCGACTCTGCTCTATAACAAGCCGACTTCGAATCGAATGGCTTGCCAGGTGTGGATTAGAATCGAACCGACGCTGGGTGAGATGAAAACAGGCAAAAGAGCGATAAAGGGTAAGCAAAGAACGGAAAAGAGCAGAAACCAACCATCAATAACGATGAAGAGTGGCAGAGTAGTCGAACACTTTTCAACTCTTTAACTTTTCATCATCATACATACATCTCGTTCTCTGCTGCTCTGTTTATCTGTTGTAATCCCGGCGCTACCAGCCAACTTCTGTGGGGATCCACGCCTTCGTGGACAATGACCAGCTTTTTGTTGATACTACTGCTCACACTCCTTTTTTGATTTGTTTGTTATGTAAAGCTTTGTTTGTAAAACTCTGCCACAGTTATAGCGTCTCAATTGGCAATAATTCGTAATAAATACTACTTTATTAAAGAAATATATCTCGTTCCTATATCTTGTTATAGGTCTCTTGTCTTTACTTCTACACCTGAAATTTCAATCAACCACTGGCAGATGAGATTCCAAAAAAGCTGCATAACGTTTTAGTGCCAGGGCTTGCGTGTAATTTTGTTGAAACGCTTGATAGCCTCGTTCGCCCAGTGCGCATAACTGTGCTGGATTCGCCTGCAATTGGCGAATCGCAGTTGCAACCTCAATGCCGGTGGCTGCATCCAGAACAAGACCACAGCCTGTTTCCTGCACCATTTGACCAATTTCGCTCGCTCGATCAAGCAGCGCAAGAATCGGTCGTCGACTGGCCATGATGCCGTAACTTTTACTCGGTACAGAGACGCCAGTGCAGTTTGACTCTAAACAAACGACGCCCACCTGGGCAGCGGCCAGCATCGTAGGAAGTTCGTGGTAGGGCTGCGAAGGCAAAAACTGGACATTGGTCAGCTTTAGCTGTTGTGCTTTGGCACTCAACGCCCGTCGTTTTGCCCCATCCCCAATAAATTGAAAGTGCACCGGTTCATTTTGTAATAGGTGTGCTGCGTCCAAGAGCACTTCCAAGTTGTGGATTCGGCCTAGCCTCCCTGCATATTGCACCACCAACTTGTCCTGGATGCCATGCTGTTGAAGAAACGCTTTGATTTCTGCGTTCGCTGGCGGAGTCTGTTCCACATCGGACCAATGTGGGATAAGTGTTACCTTGGCGGTTGAGGGGTCTTTGAGTTTGCTGCGCACCAGTTGTTCCATATCGCGCCCGATCACCACCACTCCAGCCGAATGTTCCAGAATACAGCGGGTCAACCATTCCCAAGTGCGTGTAACGAGCGAAGTGCTTGATAACAAGCCAAGTCGAATGGCGACCTCAGGATAAAGATCATGGACGACAGTGACAAAGGGTAAACCAACCAGCCGACGCACTAGCACGGCCAGCAAGCCCAAAAATGGCGGATTGGTCGTGTTGACCACACCGTATAAGATTCTGCGGTCGCGCAAAAGTCGCCAGCCGACAAACAGCAAAAACGTAATGGCATTGAGCGCCCGTTGCCATAACGCACCCCGGCCACTTCCCCAAGCCGGCACACGGATGATCTCAACCCCCTGGTAGGTTTCGTAACTAGGTGATATCGGCTGTTCAACGCCTTCCTCGTAAATCGGTCGGCCACAGTAAACGCGCACAGCCCAGCCCATCTGGGCAAGACCGGTGGCTAGCTGGGTAATGAATAACCCAGTTGAGATCATCTCCGGGTAGAAGTGTTGGCAAATTAGTGCTAGGCGCTTGGTGGGTGGTGACTTAGGCATAACAGTATATCGATTTCCCTTTTTTCAGAAGCACGAGCGTGAGCAAGTGACAGCCACTCGCTCACGCTCGCGCTTCTGACTTTGCCCAAACGCACCTTGTAGTTGGATTGCTAATCGTTCGGCAATTTGTTGCCAACGATAACGCTCCTCTATCAATTGACGAGCAACCCGTGCCATCTGATACCGTGCGTCTGGGTTGCGGGCTAGGCTACAAATTGAGAGAACAAATTCATCGAGGTGCTGGGCTAGGTGACAATGCTCGCCAGCTTGTACCCCTGTCAGTCCACTTAGGGCAAATTCGCTACCCACCACACAAACACCCGCAGCCATCGCTTCGACCACGCGCAATTTGGTGCCAGCGCCACTTTCTAACGGCAAGACTAGAATGTCCATTTGTTGCAGATAGGGGCGCACATCGTCTACCGTACCAGTCAAGGTAACCCGAGGGTGAGGCGTACACGCCACCAAGTCATGCAGCCATTGCGGCGGGTTGCGGCCCAGCAAAATGAGCGAAAGTTGCTGATCCGGTAACTGCTGCATCACCTTAGGGAAGATGGTTTGTAACAAGGTCACCGCCGCCATCTGGTTGAGTTCCAGATCGAGCGAGCCAAAAAAGCCGAGTATCAATGGTTGCTTGTCTGTTGCAGCCGTTGATTGACAGGTTGACAGTTGAAAGTACTCGGTGGCAACCCCATTGGGTGCTACCCAACATGGGGTTGAGTTGGGGAGCAGTGTGCGCATGAATATTTGATCCGCAGGTGAGACCGCAACAACACCGGCCACTTTGGTCAACATCTTGCTTTCCATACGTATCACCTTGGCTAAATTCCACTTCATCAGTGCCTTGCGCCAAGGTTTCTGGCGATGAAGATCCACTTTGTGCTGCCAATAGATCCGATCCACATTGTGTTGATCCCAAATCACAGGAAGACCCCTGTCCACGGCATAAGGCAGTGTAGTGAGAAAGTGACAGTAGACAAGATCGTAGGATTCGCTCTTCAACAACTGTTGAACAGTATGCTCAATCGCTCGACTGTAACGTAGTCGCACATGATAGGGCCAAGTTGAAGCAAAACTTTGTAACTGTTGACGTCGGCTTGGCTGTTGCCCTGGCACATGGACAAGTCGCAAGTTCGCTAAACCCTCTGGCCGCCCTTGGCACGGCGTGAGCGACTCTTCTACAGGTGTCACTAAGGTCATTTGGGTGTGGCGCGCTAATCCTTGTGCCAGGTGACTAATGCGTACACGATCTCCCACATTCATGGGCTGGAGCGGGATCGGCGAGATCATCAGGATACGCAGCATACTTGCCTGTCGACCTGCATCGGCGGAGAATTTTTCGAGACTAAATCACTGTATGACTGGGTGAGCAGGCTATTTTGATACCAGGCAATGGTGTGCCGCAACCCGTCTTCCAAAGCCGTTTTTGCCTTAAAATTGAAGTGCGCAACCGCCTGACTGGTGTCTACTTTGCGCCTTGGCTGTCCGTTAGGCTGAGTTGCGTCCCATATCACTTGGCCACGAAACCCGGTGAGCTTGGCGATCGTTTCAACCAATGTGCGAATGCTAATTTCCTCACTGCTGCCCAGATTGATCGGTGCACTGGCATTATAATGTTGAGCCGCCAACAATATACCTTCCGCCGCATCAGTCACATAGAGGAACTCGCGCGTGGGTGAACCATCTCCCCATACAATAATTCGTTCTGCGCCGCTCTCCTTGGCGGTCAAACATTTGCGAATCAAGGCTGGAATCACGTGCGAGGTAGCGAGGGCAAAATTGTCGCGCGGGCCATAGAGGTTAACTGGCAAGAGAAAGATAGAGTTGTAGCCATATTGTTCACGATAACTTTGGCTTTGTACCAACATCATTTTTTTCGCCAACCCATAAGGGGCATTGGTCTCCTCGGGATAACCATTCCAAAGATCGATTTCCTGAAACGGTACTGGTGTGAACTTCGGATAGGCGCAAACCGTGCCGATGGCGACAAATTTTGCGACACCGGCTCGCCAACTCTCGTGCAGCAACTGCGTCCCCATCATCAGATTGTCATAGAAAAATTCAGCCGGTCGAGTGCGATTGGCCCCGATGCCGCCGACATTGGCAGCCAAATGAATCACCATATCTACTGATGTGTACTGCTGCGCACCTGGCGAGCGGTAACTTGTATCTTGTAGCAGTTGACGGATGGCCTCCACCTCGCGTAGATCGTACATCTGGCGACGGGGTACGATCACTTCGGCAGCACCCCGTTGTTGAAGTCGCTCAGTGACATGAGAGCCAAGGAAACCAGCCCCGCCAGTGACAATGACCCGTTTGTTCGTCCAGAAGGAATCGGTTGAGTTAGGGCGATCAATGTGTGACAGGCTCATGTTTACTCCTCTACAAATATCATCTCTGACCCTTTACTGCTGTGGCGACGCGTTCGTAAGATATGGTTCGTCATATTTTTGTGACCATCAGTCGGCACCTGCAACCGCTCAATACGACTTTGGCGAATCTTTTCAACTGGATCGGCAATTCCTATTTTTAACAGCCAGGCTGCCGCAAGAGAGATCAGTAGCGTCAGCGTGCCTTCCGATAGCCCCAAATTAGTGACACCAGGGATCAGACGCAATGATGTGATGATCAACCCATGGGCCATATAGACCGGATAGGATAACTCACCGAGCCAGCGATCAATTTTAGAGTTTGCCGAGGCCAGAAAGGCAAAGGGCAAACCGACCAGGATCAGCGCATAATGGGTCCACAGTTTCAGTTCTTCGTTGCCCCATGGCGCAGGTAGGATTGGGTAGAGCACAGTCAACCCCAAGATCAACAGCGTGCCAATCCAGGGAATAATCTGCGGCAGTGGGCGCTGTTTGAGCCATTCGTAGAGCCGATAGGCCAGTGTGCCAAAGAGAAAAAAGGCCAGCTCAGTTGGAAAGAAACGATACGTCCACGGGTCAAAGTGCCAATCCAGCTCATAATAAATGACGGCCCGCAGGGACAGACTGATCAAGATCAGCAGGCTAACCTGACGCACACTGCGTCGAACGATGAAAGGCGCTAGCAGATAAAAGCTGATCTCTACGCCAATCGACCAGGCTTGGAATATCGGCAGAAAGCCATAGATCGGTGGATCAAGGGTAAGAAAATTGGGTGTGAAAAAGAGTCTGCCTGTTTCGGGGTTCAGCCCCATAAAAAGCAGCCAATCCTGGCCCACAATCGCCAGGTTGGTGCCGAGCAGATAGAACCAGGTGAAGCCACTAAGCTGGTGCCGCCAGGCCACAAATGGCTCTAGTTGTACCCAGTGGCCGATGCTCAAGCGCGCAACCACAGCGGCAACAACGGTCAGCAAAAGGATGACCCAATAGATCGGAAAGAGGCGTAAAAAACGGTTGACCAGGAAGAGTCGATAGCTGCCTGAGCCCACATATTTGGTTTCCAAAATCAACGTCATATAGAAGCCGGAGACCATATAAAAGGTTTGCACCGCTCCCACACCGCCGACCAGGGGCATGCCGAAAATCGGGGTAGAGTGGGCAATAATCACGGCAATGGCGTGTAATAGACGTAAAAGACCCATCTTATAATCCCGGCACTGGATAAATATAACGCACCGGCACTGGCACTGGGCGGGTGTTCAGTCCAAACATCGTCAAAATAAACGGGTGGACCCAATGTTGTTTTTGCAACCCTCGATCGAGCCAGCGCAACGCCCAGCTAGAAAGACGATAACAATAGTGACGGTGGTGCCAACGTTCAAACGTCTCCAGCAGCCGAAATGAACCGTAGAGCGAGATAAAGAGCAGCCGCTGACGGAATGGCAAATGGGTGAGGTAGACTTGTAACAGTTCGTTGGTTCGCTTCCACCCGCCGTTGCCCGACTTATGCTGTTCGTGATGCCGATAGTAAGCGACATTGTCACTGAGCGAGGCAAGCTGAAGATAGGGACCACATTTGATGAAAAATTCCCAATCAAAGACATAGGCGAACTTTTCACTCAGCGGCCCAACCTGGGTAAATAGGGTACGTTGCCAGAGGCAGGCAGGCTGGTCAAACTCCATCGTCAGACGTAAAGTGTCGGCCCGAAAGGCTTCTGGCAGCGGTTGACGCAGATACGGTGCGTCCAGTGTGTCGCCAAAATGGGTACAGGCACCGTGGACAAAATTAGCTGCTTGCCGTTGGGCTGCCTGTATCAGTTTGCCCAGTGCGTTGGGGGCATAACAATCATCGCTGTTGAGCCAGCCTAGCCATTCTCCACTGGCCTGCCGAAAGCCTTTGTTGATGGCTTGTGCCTGCCCGCCATCCCGTTCGCTGACCCACCCTGCCAACCATGGCTCGTACTTCTGGAGCAACGCAACACTGTTGTCGCTGCTGCCGCCGTCCATGATCAGATACTCCAGATTTGGGTAGCCTTGGAGTAACACGGAACGAATGGTTGCTTCCAGAAACTCTCCCTGATTGTAGGATGGCGTGACAATCGTAACTTTCGGCCACGCACTCCCATTGGGCATTGTTTCTGGCAGTCGAGGCATCACTGCCGTCCATGGCCAGCCTTTTTTGCCAGGTGGGGCTGGCGGTAATTCGTGCAATTCGGGACAATGCATAGGCATCCCTCTACTGATGTCTGGGTAAATAACTTATGTCCTTAACTGAAACGTGAAGCGTAAAGCTTCGACTGACAATTCACGCATCACATTTCAAAAAGCCAATATGAATCAATTGTCTAGCCCTCAGTAATAGTTACAAGTGACGTTCTGCTGGTCATAAACTCATTCACTTGAAATCATACGTTGCTTGATCATTCTTGCTGGAACACCTGCCACGATGGTAAAGGGCGCGACATCGTGCGTAACGATGCTGCCCGCACCGATGACCGCACCTTCGCCAATCGTAACCCCCGCCATGATCATACTGTGCGAACCAATCCAGACATCCTGCGCAATTTCGACCGGTTTTAGCACCACTGTTGTATACATGTCCGCTCGGGTGTAATCGTGTGTCACCGAACTAATTGCCGTGTGCGCACCGATCATCGTCCGTGCCCCGATGCGTACGCCGCCTGCGCCCCAGATATGCACATACCCCGCAAAAGAAACATCATCGCCGATTACTACCTCCTCTGGCTGCTCGATCCAACTCGGCCCTTGAAAGCGTACCCTGTCGCCGCAAGTTTTTAAGGACTTACTATTTACGCTGGGTTGATGTGCTGGCATTCTAAGTGCTAGTTGGGCCACAGCAAATTGGCCTAAGCTTGTGTCGAGAAACCAAAGGGTTGCTCTCATGAATAAGGTATCGATGATTTTGCGCAGCATCGAAGTAGAGTACTCCTTTGGCGAACTTTATCCGTGGGGCGTGCGCTCAATCGAAGGCAACTGCCGCTGAGCGCACGCAGGCTCAAACCACGCTGCCAATTGGTGTTTGCTCTGCGTCGTTGCGCTGAGCAATGGGTCGCGTCGCCAGAGCCGCCAAAGCGTGTAGGTATAACGCACAAGCAGGTCTTTCAACCGTACCGGATAATAGAGATAGAGCTTAATCGTGCCGGGGCGCACGGGATAGCGCTGGACAATATGCTCTGGTGCAAAGATCTGTTGCCCGATCATCTGGACTTTCTGACGCCACGATTGCGCCCCCCACATTTGGGCAAACTCGTTGGAGACGGTCAGCGATTCACTTTGATCCGCAAAGAGTTGCTGAATGGCTTGCTCCACCAAGCGACTGTCTATATGAGCAGGCTGCAACTGATCCAGCGCTGCAACTGGGATTGGCGTGCCAAGCAACCGTTGCGCCAGTGTCAACGCCAAATAGACCCCTTTCATCCATCCCCACTGTTTGGCACGCTCCTGGACTGCGGCCCAATCTAAGTTCGATGTATAGCGGGATACCAGCGCATCAATATCACAGAGAAAACGGATACCCTGTTCCAGGAGATGGTGATAAGTGGCATGTTCACAGATATGGAGCAATAGATCTTCTGGGCAAAGTGTCAGCACCGGCTCCCCAGCGATTGTACCCTGCTGTGCGCGCTGCCAGAGCTCATTCATGGCGATCGTGTAGGCTTTATCTGGGTAGGTGATCAACCAATGGACTTCAAAACTCGCTGTGCTATCTGCTTTGGAGTAGCGGGGCAGATGATGATCCGTGGCGAAGTGCCGTTCTAAAAGAAGTGTTTCGTCGCCCGCATAGCCTAGCTTTTCAAAGAGAGCCGCAACCGCAGGAATGTCGTTCTGGGCAAAGAGCAGGTCTACATCGTTCATTAGTCGCAGTGCTGAGTTGGGGTAGACCAAGCTGCCCAAATGAGCGCCTTTGAGCACAATGACCGGAATGTTCTGGGCGCGTAGATGGCGCAGAACAACACCTAACTCGTGGTATAGGCGTAGATTTTCCACTGTCAGCTCATAATAGTGATCCTGCAACAAAAGTCGAACTGACTCGGGGATCAGGTCGGTCAATCCATGCATTTCCAGTCGTTGCCAAAAAAGCGAAGAAACCCGCTGTTCACATGCGAGTTCATGTAAGGCTCTCCACTTCTCTATCGACAATTTGGCTAACTCTGTCTCGCTGCCCGCTGGTAATCTACGACTGAGACAAGCCAACAGCAACGCTTGTAGATCAGATTGACCCATAGGAAACCTCTTGTGCCGATTTAGGCGCTCCTCTTTCGGGAAGATGGAACCTTACGCCGAGAGACAAAGATAGAAATGGAAACAATGACTTCCATTTCTATCTTTGTCTCTCGGCGAGCAGGGCTTTCTTCTTCCTACTACCTACTCACGGCTGGCAGGAAGAGTCTATAGCTCGAGTCAACTTCGGCTTCAGGATCGATCGTGATGCTGAAACTATCGATCAACTCTTCATTCTCGCCATTGTTATTTTCATTGGGAGTGGCAGCAGCCATTGGCATTTTGACCGCATAAACATCCACGAGTAAGACAAAGCTGTTGCGAGACTGCAAGCCAACCCGGAAGTCTTGTGTCAAGTTCTCGTCATCATTCCACAACTGATTGCCACCCGGCAGATTGGCATTGGGTATGCTAAGTTTACTGCCTGCCTGGCCTGGTCCACTATCAGCGTTCAGCAAGTAGTTGTTGTTCGGCAAGCTGGCTACCTTGAACACCACATTGCGAAGCCCAACTCCCTCGTTACGTACAACCATGCGCAGTACAATAACGCCCTTGGTAGACTGGCTGGGATAGGTGGGATCGGGATTGTTAGAAGAACTGACAACCTGTGAACTAAGTTGCTCCAGTTGGTTGTTCACCTTCACGGCTGTGGCAGTAGGTGTTGGAGTTTTTGTTGCCGTCGCAGTGTTGGTCGGCGTTGATGTGCGTGTGGCTGTGGCTGTGGCTGTGGCTGTAGGAATTGGCGTTGATGTGCGTGTCGCCGTGGCGGTATTGGTTGCTGTTGCCGTAGGCGTGTGTGTCGATGTGGCGGTGGGCACATCAGTGGCCGTGGCTGTAGCCGTATCGGTTGGCGTCGCCGTGTGGGTTGCCGTTGCTGTTGGTACTTCGGTGGCTGTGTCGGTTGGCGTCGCTGTGTGGGTCGCCGTTGCTGTTGGTACTTCGGTGGCTGTGTCGGTTGGCGTCGCCGTGTGGGTTGCCGTTGCTGTTGGCACTTCGGTCGCTGTGTCGGTTGGCGTCGCCGTGTGGGTTGCCGTTGCTGTTGGCACTTCGGTGGCTGTGTCGGTTGGCGTCGCCGTGTGGGTTGCTGTTGGCACTTCGGTGGCTGTGTGGCGTCGGCGTTTGGTGCCGTTGCTGTTGGTGTCGGTTGGCGTCGCCGTGTGGGTTGCCGTTGCTGTTGGCACTTCGGTGGATGTGTCAGTTGGCTTCGCCGTGTGGGTTGCCGTTGCTGTTGGCACTTCGGTGGCTGTGTCGGTTGGCGTCGGCGTATTGGTTGCCGTTGCTGTTGGCACTTCGGTGGCTGTGTCCGTCGGCGTTGGCGTGTTCGTTGGTGTTGCAGTCGGCGGGTTTGCCTGTTCTAACTCAAAGGCACCGAT
Source organism: Caldilineaceae bacterium (assembly GCA_046328715.1). Lineage (GTDB taxonomy): Bacteria > Chloroflexota > Anaerolineae > Caldilineales > Caldilineaceae > JAXLWB01. Next base: position 56,136 of record JAXLWB010000062.1, read on the forward strand.
GTCAAAGGCCGATCCTTGTGGGCGAGCGATGCCACGCTGATCGGTGGTTGGCCCTGTGCTACCCGCAGCATCCAGGGCTGGACTACCCGCTACCAGTGCATGGGTCTGTGTAGAACCACCATTGTTAGCTAAGGTAGTGTTTAGGATATTACTCAGCAGCGTGGCGTTGGTACCGTCGCTGCTAGCAATCAAATCTGTACCGCTGGCTACAAAGCCGCTGAGTGCCTGCGCCGTGGTCTTGCCGTTATGGCCAAACAGATTGTAGTTGTTGCCCGTAACCGTACCGCCACTGTTATAAATTTCAGCTCCGCTGTTGGTGGCACTGTTGCCAGCGATCAAGCTGCGCACAAGGGTCAGGCTATTGCCAGCGCTATTAACGCTGATGCCACCACCATTGTTGAGTGTGCTGTTGCCAGTGACTGTGCTGTCGCTCAGGGTCAATGAACTGTTGCCAGTGACTGTAACACCGCCACCCTTATTGGTAGTGTTGTTGGTGCTGCTGGTGTTGCCAGTGATGGTACTGTTATCAATGTTTACCAGTGTACTGGCAATGAAGATACCACCACATGTGCCTTCGCCGGTGTCAATACCGCTGAAGATCGTGCTGCTGGTGATCATCAAGGAGCCGCCAGCTACATTGATATTGCCACCCAAACTGCCCTGGACCAAACTACTGTTCATTGATACGTTCCCGCCGCTGCTGTAGAGACCGCCACCGCCACCGCTGCCAGTGGTTCGCTTAGAAGCGTTGCTAATCAGCTTGACGTTATTCAATGTGACATTGCCGCCAATGTTAGCAATGCCACCACCGTTACCCTGGATCGAGCCACCCCGCACAGTAAGGTCGTTCAACGTGAGTGCCCCGGTGTTGCTGACGTAGAAAATACGAAAACCAGTAATGGTGGCCGAAGGGCGGATGATGGTTGCATTGTTGCCATTAACGGTGATGTCTGTAGTAATTTGAGGCAGACCATTGCGGATGCTGTCCGAACTCGTATTGTTAAATGTACTCAGCGTGTAGGTGAAATTGCTGCTCAACACCAGCGTATCAGCGCCGCTGCCTGCACTACAACCACTGGTGGCTGCATCATTATTGGCGGCAGTAATTGCGTTGACTAAGTTACAGCTAGTGCCATCTACCGTGATATTGGCGGCCTGAACCGTAGTAGGTTGGCCCAGTACCAAACACAACAGCGCACCTACCAGTGCCAGAGTGAGAGTGGCAAAGCGCTGCGCATCTCTACGCATACTTTGTGTACTCGGCGTCTCTAGCACCGCACTGTTGATTATTTCTTGCTCGCTCATCTTGTGTTTCCTTGTCATGAGTTTTGAGTTGATCGACACACTTTTTAAACACTGCACAAGTTGCCCAAGACCTAAACCTTGGAGATTGTGCAATGTTTAAGTGTCATCTCTATAAGTAATAGAAGAATAATAATTTGTTTCCTTCGATTAGATCAGGCGGCCGCATTGATCAACCGAAGCGGTAAAGTCGATGTTGTAAGAAAAGCCGACCCACTTTCAGAACCCCGCACGTCAGTAAGGGGTTCTAAAGCTTTGCCTGAAAGGCTAGCCGTAAAAGTACATCCAGATTGGGCGACGTTTGTTTAGTTCCAGCAAGAGCCGCCTGGATAATTTTGTCGAATGTAAGAAGGTTCGGGCCAGTGTAAACAGCGCATGGTACTGTGGATTGCGCATGAGTTGCTGCCAACGATCTCGTTTGCCCTGGACTTGTGTTATCTGCTGCTGTAACCGTATATGGCCTGCCAGCCAGATTCGGTACTGGTGCAAGATTTGCTGCTCCTGCGCTGTGATGTTGCGTAATAACCACTTCTCTACAATTGCCAATTCATCCACCATAAAGCGCAACTCGCCACCCGCCGACTTTTGCGCCCTGTGAAGCCGAAAACTGGCAAGGTCGGCGGCGATGAATAGGGGGGCAAACTGTGCCTGGGCCAATCGACCCCACAGATCGAGATCCATCGAGTAATGCAAGGTTTCGTCCAGTGGTCCGACAAGGTTGTGTGCCGTACGTGACCAGAACGATGCTGGCTGTGGGCAAAAGAGACCTGACCCGCGAAAGCAGACCTGCGCCAACCAGCGCCTGCCCTGCCACTGTTCGGGATTGGTGATTTCTGTAAAGTGTGTCGGTGCAGATGCGCCAACATCTGTGCCCTCTTCATCCATCCAGCGCAACACCCCCACGATCCACTGCGTTGTCGGGTGGCGGCGGGCGGCAGCGGCAACCTGATAGAGCGCATTCGGCTGATAGCGATCATCGGCATTGAGCCAGGCCAGCCACTCTCCAGTAGCTTGTTCAAAACCTTTGTTGAGAGCGTGCGATTGACCTCGATCTGGCTCGCTGCACCAGCAGGTCAACCATGGCGCATAGCGGCGGACGATTTCGAGGGTGCTGTCTGTGCTGCCGCCGTCTAGCACGATGTACTCCAGATTTGGATACCCCTGCAACAAAACCGAGCGGATCGTCTCTTCGATAAAGGTTGCCGCATTGTAGGCTGGCGTGACAATCGTGAGTTTCGGCCACGCTGGCACAGCGTCGCTTTCCACCTCTTCAGTCCAAGCAGGGCTGGCTTCTGTCCACGGCCAGCCACTTTTGCCTGCTGGTGGCGGCGGCAGCTCATGCAGCGACGGGCATTGCATCGATCCCCTCTTTTTGCTGTGCCTGAACATACTCAATCACGGTCTGATAGAGTGTGACCAGGCGATTCTGCATGATACGTTCTTCGTACTCTTCAATAATTACCTGACGTGCCCGTTGCGTTTGCGCTCGCCACTGTTTGGGAAAACCATTGACCATTTCAACCAGACCGTCAGTTAAGGCTGGCGTGTTGCGAGGTTCGACTTGCAGACAAAATTCCTCGATAAACGTGTTCTGGTAGCTTGGTAGACAGGCTGTGATGATTGCACACTCACACGCCGCTGCCTCGACCAGGGTCGAAGGAAAGGCGTCGTTCTCTGGATAGCTGACAACAATGTCGGCCAGACCATAGATCGTCGGCATCAACTCGTAGCGCAACGAGGGCAACCAGCGAATCTCATCCTGAATGCCGGCTAGGATGGCCGCTTGTTGGATGGCATCGTGAATATCCTGGGCTTCGCTGTCATAGGAACCGCGGCTCATTTGCACAAAGGCTAGGATCGTAGGCTGGGTAAAGTGCTGGCGTGCCTCCAAATACGCTGCCAGAATCCTGTCATGATTGTAGAAATGGCCTAACCCGCGCGGCGAGAGAATCACCACTGCCTCTGCAGGAATCGCAAAGGCGCGACGAGCCTGAGCGCGCTGGGTTGCGCTTGCTGGTCGAAAACGCTGGGTATTGGTCCCCAATGGAATGACTGCCGGGCAGGGTGGTGGGCGGCGCAGGCGTTGCGCAACCCCGAGTAAAGCTGGTGACTCGACAATTAACCCGTCGGTTTGATCCAAAATCTTCTGCATTTTGCGCCCAAGCTGGGCAGAACGGTCGACCAGCAGATCGTTAAAATTACCCCAAATCGAAACCACCAACGGCCGCAATTCGCCTTGCGCACAACAGTAGGTGCCAAACTCCGTAAAGTGAGCGTGGATCACGTCGATCTGCTCGCGTTCGACCACGGCCCGTATCTGTTCGATGCCTTGTTCATAAATCGCTGGATCGGTCTTCTCTACACCACTGTTGTCAGAGGCGTTTTTGGCATGTTCGGCTGGAAAATCGACAAAGGTATAGTTGGGCGTGGCAATTCCCTCA
>JAXLWB010000063.1:0-58919 GCA_046328715.1 Caldilineaceae bacterium
AATGTTGCAACTGCCGCTTCGTCACTTAGATCGGCCTGCAAAGCGATCGCCGACTGCCCGATCTGCCCCACAACTGCCCGTGCTCCTTCACTTTTGGAGCGATAGTGAACAATCACCCTGGCCCCTGCCTCCGCAAAACGGCGAGCAATGCCTTGTCCTAACCCGCTCCCTGCGCCAGTGACCAGGACGACTTGTTCGCTAAAATCGAGTATAGAACTGACGGGAGGTGTTTGAATCATAGATCACAATTTCAGAAACTGCTCTTGAGATTGGTACGTGGTAATTACGCAATTACCACGTACCGGAGTTGTAGATTATTTGGCACCTAAATGTTCTTTCAACCAGGCAAACGCTGCTTCCTGCATTGTCAAATCAAACTTGTGCGGGCCAGGGTAGAATTGACCACTGTAGCGTTCTGGTTGCCCCAGGTTGCGATAGTGAAGCGCAATCCGTTCGTGGGCGTCCTTCATGCCTTGCGGCGTGAAGAGGTTGTCTTCGGTGTCGTACTGCACCAGAAGTGGCATGGGTGAGCGGCAAGCGGCCAGATCGGGCCAGTCGGCATAGCGTGAGAGATTAGGCGGAAAGAGCATCCAGGTGTGGCTGGCGACATTATGGTCGAGCAATTCGGCATAGGTGGTCATTAAGCCAACAATCACCGCAGCTTGGATGGCGTCGTGGGTGGCCAGTAACATGGCAGAACGATTGCCACCACCCGACAGCCCAATACAGCCTATCTGACTGGCGTTCACCTCTGGGCGACTCAACAAATAGTTCAGCGCAACTCGATCTTCATAGCAGACCACACCCGCCATTGACGTGCCCAAGAGTGTGCAATACTTCTCCAAGATCAGATGCTCATGCAACCCAGCCGCAGTGTTGTATTTCCATACTTCATGCGGTGAAGTGCCTAATCGTTCGGCAGTCCAAGTTGGCTCTTGGAGTTCGGTGAGAAATTTGGTCCATTCGGTCATTGTCTCGTAGGGAAAGCGGCGACTGCCCCACATAAAGGTATCGTGGACCAAAACCGCATAGCCTTCCTTGGCCAGTGCGTTGGCATATGCCCGCCCGCCATAACAATCATCCCGGAAGCTTTGAATCACAGGGTAATGTGTGTTCTCGCCATCTGCGATCTTTTCTTTGCCATAAAACTTGAAGCCGCCATGATCGTGCAAGGCAAGAATGCCAGGCAAGGGTCCACTGTGATTCGCTGGGCGCAACAACCAAGCTTGCGTGCGTGGTCCATAACCTACACTCCAACTGATCGCCTCGCCAATCAAACCATCCTTCTCCCACTGTCCATCGACTTGAACGGAACGAGGCGTCTCATTACCGCCAGTAAAGCCCAGGCAGTGACGTATCTTCTCCTGCGTTTCCTTACCGGGAGGGGCCAGCGGGCATAAGGGCCGAATTTGTGCAGCCGCCTCCACCCAATCGCTAAAGATGCCGAGGTGGTAGTAGTTTTGAGACATAGTGTGTCCTTTTTGTGACCTGACAGGATGACAGGAAGACAAGATGACAAGGAGAACAATGTGCTTTTGTCTTCATGTCCTCTTGTCTTCCCTGCACTTATCCTTTTAACAAATCCGCCACCGTCACCGCTTGACCGCTGGCGATGGCGTGATTGGCGGCGATACCGGTGAGGATCGACATGGCACCGGCACGGGAACCTGCCATGTGGTTGAGCGGATCTGGAAGGTCTTCACCTGAGAAGAGCCGTTGCAATAGCACACTATCTCCGCCGCCGTGACCGCCACGGCCGACCGGTACATCGATTTTGGTCAGTTGCCCCTTCTTGTCGAAGATGCGGATCTCCAAGGTGTCGCCGCCTGATTCGGGGCCACTTTCAATTTCGCGCAGTTCCATACGGCCATCCTTGCCGGTAATGACCATGTACCAACCCTCGTAGGGTGAATAGGCGGTCAGCGAATAGCTCATCTGCGCACCGTTGGTATAGCGCACCAGTACGTTCATGGTGTCTTCAATGTCGATCTCTTCCGAGAAGACACAACGGTCACGGAAGTAGCCATCATGCTGTTCGGCCTGGAAATAGTGGGCATTGAGCCCAGGGCGGCTGGCAAGATCAACGTAAAATTCGCAGCTTTGCGTGTAGGCACAGGTGCTGCACCGTTCCCCCCGTTCCTGACGGGTTGGCCCGTAGAAGCGGCGTGAGCCCAGGGCAAAGACTCGTTCAGGTTCGCTGTCGAGCAGCCAGTTGACCAGGTCAAAATGGTGGGTTGACTTGTGCACCAGCAAGCCGCCCGAATTTTCCTTGCGACGATGCCAACGGCGGAAGTAATCGGCCCCGTGCGAGCGATCCAGCAGCCACTCAAAATCGACATGGTAGACCGGCCCAATCACCCCAGAGCGCAGCAACTCTTTGGCTTTGGTCACATAAGGCTGAAAGCGGTAATTGAAGGTGACAGTAACGGCGCGGCCTGTCTCTTGTTCGGCGGCGAGGATGGCGCGACACTTTTCGTCGTCAATCGTCATCGGCTTCTCGGTGATGGCGTCACAACCCGCCCGCAGCGAACGAATGATGTATTCGTGATGATAGCGATCGACTGTAGTGACGATGACGACATCTGGCTGTGTGGCGCGCAACATTTCATCAAAGTCGGTAAAGGCGGGGGCGTTGTTACACGCTTCGCCGACACGCTGAGCACGAATTGGGTTGATATCGAAGACGCCGACGACCTGCGCCGACTGAGCAAAGTGATTGGTGATGGGTTTGCCGTACATCTCCAGCGCCCGCAAACTGGCACCGGCAAAGGCGTATTTGGTTTTGGTCATGAGGTTTGAGAAAGGTGGGATAGGGATGTGGGGAGATAGGGAGGTAGGGAGAGTAACCTCCCTACCTCCCTATCTCCCTATCTCCCCATCTAACGGTTATCCCCCTCGCCCTGAATTTTATTCCGTTCCAGGCGCGAGAAGAGTTTTTCAATGTTGGCTTCGGCTACTTCTTCCAACGTAAGTCCTAATTCTGTACAAATTTGGGTCAGATACCAAAGAATGTCGCCCAATTCGCCCTTGAGTGCCTGGCGGGAATCGTCGTCAATCACACCGCCTTTGTCGCGGAAGATCTTTTTGATCTTGCCTGCCAGTTCGCCGGCTTCGTTCACAAGTCCCATCGTCGGGTAGACAATCGGATGGTTCATCGGAATCACACTCCACGTTTTGCGTGATTCGCGCTGATAATCTTTAAATTTTTCGAGATCCATTGTGTTTTTGCTGTCTGCTTGATTTATCAAAAAAGGTAACTATTCAATCCTTTGAGAAACAACAACGAATTGTGAAAGAAACGAAGGGAAACTTTGCATTTTTCGCTTATTTTTCCATTTGTTGTTGTGCAATGGCTGCGTAGTTACAAAAAAGGATTGCCTCCATTTTACTATGGATCGAGCAATTCAGGACTTTTCGATTCCTAGATTACACACTTTTGGGCTGACAGGGTCATAATATAGGGTAAACAAGTTGCATATATCAAACCACAGGAGCAAGAACATGAGTGCAAAGGCCGATATTGGACTGGTTGGGCTGGCCGTAATGGGACAAAATCTCGTGCTAAACATGGAGCGGAATGGCTTCCGAGTTGCGGTTTTTAATCGTACAACGGCGACAACAGAGCAATTTATTGCCGACCACCCTGGCAAGAATCTGGTTCCATCCAAAACCCTGGAAGAGTTTGTGCAATCGATCCAGAAACCACGCAAAATTATGTTAATGGTAAAGGCTGGTCAGCCGGTCGATGCCTTTATCGAACTGCTGTCGCCGCTGCTTGATAAGGGCGACCTGATTATGGACGGTGGCAATAGCCACTTTCCAGACACCGAGCGGCGTGCTAAAGGCTTAGAAGCAAATGGGCTGCGTTACCTGGGTGTCGGTGTCAGCGGTGGCGAAGAAGGGGCACTTTGGGGGCCGAGTATCATGCCTGGCGGCTCTAAAGAGGTGTGGGAGGATGTCAAGCCACTGCTCGAAGCGATTGCGGCCAAAGCTGCCGAGGATGGCCAGCCTTGTGTCACCTATCTCGGACCCGGTGGTGCTGGTCATTATGTGAAAATGGTACACAATGGCATCGAGTATGGCGATATGCAACTAATCGCCGAAGCCTATAATGTGCTGCACAATGTCGTCGGACTTTCCTCTGCCGAGTTGGCCGAGGTCTTTAGCGAGTGGAACAAAGGCGAGTTGGATAGTTTCCTGATTGAAATCACAGCTCAGATCTTCCGTCGCATTGACGAGGAGACCGGCAAACCGCTGGTTGAATTGGTCATGGACAAGGCAGCGCAAAAGGGTACGGGCAAATGGACCAGTCAGGATGCACTCGACATCGGCGCACCCATTCCCACCATCAATACCGCTGTTTCCGAACGTATCCTTTCCAGTTTGAAGGATGAGCGAGTCAATGCCAGCCGTGTACTGCCCGCAGGGACCAATGCCACCTTTAGCGGTGACAAACAAGTGATGATCGATGCTGTGCGTCAAGCACTCTACGCCAGCAAGATCAGTGCCTATGCGCAGGGTATGGCCATGTTGCGCATCGCCAGCCAGGAGTATGGCTACAACCTGGATTTGGCCGCCTGCGCCGCCCTGTGGCGGGCGGGTTGTATCATCCGTGCTCGTTTTCTCAACCGCATCACTGCCGCCTTCCGGCGCAATCCAAATCTAGCTAATCTGCTGCTTGATGAAGAATTGGGTGCCGCCGTGGCCGAGCGACTGCCTGCCTGGCGCCAAGTGGTCAAGAGCGCAGTCGAACTGGGTGTTCCGGTTCCTGCATTTAGTGCCAGCCTCGCCTACTATGACAGCTATCGCAGCGCCCGCTTGCCTGCCAACCTGATCCAGGCCCAGCGCGATCTCTTCGGTGCCCATACTTACGAGCGGACGGATAAAGCAGGGACGTTTCATTCGGATTGGAGTTAGGAGATTTGATGCGTGAAACGTGATGCGTGAAGTGTAGGTTCTCTTTACTCTAGAATCGACAAGAGTAGGATTTAGATTGTGATCACTTCACGCATCACGTTTCACCAGTCACTCACCTATGAACCGATATCACCTTCTCTTCATCTTTCTACTATTCGTTGGCAGCGGCTGGATTTGGGTCAATCGGGTGCCAGAGCAAATCGTGGTTGCCAAGGATACGCCTCGCCCAGTGGTGGGCTATCCGGCTCCTGATTTTCGCTTGAAATCATTACAAGATGAGAACTTTGCCTTGAGTGATCTGCGTGGCAAGCCAGTTGTGCTCAATTTTTGGGCGACTTGGTGTGGCCCCTGTCGCAATGAGATGCCTGCACTGCAGAAAGCCTCAGAAAAGTACGCTGGCGATGTTGCCATAATCGGTGTAGATCAGAGCGAGCCACCCGAAACCGTACGCCAGTTTATCCATGAACTAGGTGTAAACTTTGATATCCTGCTCGACGCCAACAACGACGCTGCTACTGCCTTTGATGTCACCCTGATGCCGACCACCTACTTTATCGATGCGCAGGGCATCATTCGTGGCGTCCACCTAGGGGAAATGAACAGCATCACCCTTGCTGAGAATATTGCTGCGATACGATGAGGATACTAACCAACCTCATCCATCAACACCCACACAATCATCAGATCGGGTAGTGCATAGCTGATATCAATCAACCCGTGGGCAAGTGAGGCGGCTACGGCGGCCAAAAGACCTAAGGTAAGAAGGGGTGAGGGGTGAGGGGTGAGGGATGGGGTACTCTCCACTCTCCGATCCTTGTGATGGAACCATCTAATCTCCATCGATAGCCTTCTTGTAATCGATCCCCACCAAAAGAGTCCCAACACCAACCCCGGTACACCCAAGCGCGTCCACCAATCCAGCAGGAAGTTGTGGGGATGGTTGAGGTTCGGCTCTTTCCAGGCGGCGGGCAGGAGATAATTGCTGCGGTAAGTGTAAAGAAAATTGTCCGGTCCCACGCCGAGCAACCAATGATCTAATGCCATCTGCCAGGAGCTGCGCCAGAGGTTGATGCGCATAAAACTGGTGGCAGAGGACGGATCGAGTAAGCCACGGAAACGCTCCGCACCGAGTACAGGAACCAACGCCAGGGCAGCGACCAAGACCACTGCCGCTAATCCCCAAAGTAGACGAGTAGAACGGCCTTCTGCGCGCAGTACGATCGTCCCACCAATCGCCAGAACAACCAGCATAACTGGTAGGCCTAGAAAAGTGCCGCCCTTGCTAAAGGTCAAGAGAAAGGCAAGGGCTTGAGGTAGAGCCAGGGTTGCGGCTAGTATCTGTAGACGCCGGGAGCGTGCAAAGAGTGCAAAGGCAAGCGTGACCGCCAAACTTCGATCCAGATAAGCCGCCAGATTGTTGGGTGAGCCATAGACAGAACGCAACCGTGTTACCCCTTCGGCACCTACCAAATAGGCTTCGTAATGGGTAAGGTAGGCCCAAAGTCCAATCAATGCAACCGCTGTTGCACCAAGTAGCCAGGCACTGACCAGTATGGTTTGCTCAGGGAAAAGTGGTTTGAGCAGATTAGATCGCTTGCGCTTGACATATTGGAGCAACAAACTAAAGAGTAGTGCCGCTAGAAAAACAGTACGCCATTCACGCAACGCCAAGCTAAATTTGTCAGCGGCAAAGGTCGAGACCAACGCCCAACCCACAATCAACGCAAGAATAGGAAAACGGTCAATCTCCCACCATTGTTTGCGCTCAAGGTTATTCACTCGCCCTTGTCGCCTATCCACAACGGTTGCCAGGACAAAATTCGCCGCCAGCACAACAATTCCACCCAGCACGCCCACATCGATGATGCCAAGTGAACGCCCAGGAAGGAGAGGAAGAGGAAAAGCAAAATAGAAGGGCAGTGCAAAAAGCAATGCCGCCAGCCAAAGCACTGGCTCGATCAACGAAGCCGCCGCAAGCATACCGATGCCCACCAGCGTGAGCCACCAAAGCGCATCCCAAGCCCCTGCTGCAGCAAGGAATACGCCAATCAGCGCTAGGCCAAGGGTAAACCATCCCGGCCATGCTCGTTTTTCTGATAACCACCGATCTTCTTCCGCAGGGATTAGCTGAGGCTTGTTCAACTCTTTTTCTGTTGCTGCATTACGCCAGCCGCTCAATAGAACAATGCCAGCCAACAAGATCAGTAACATGCCCGGCCACCGGGGCAGCGCTGTGGCTGGCAGTGCATCGATGGCTACCGCTCGAATTGGTTGCTGCCCCCAACTGCGCCAGACTTCAAGCTGAACCTGATGGTTCAGGTTTGGCGAAGGGGCTGTATGGATGCGAATCCAATGCACGCCTGGACCCGTAGCACTTTGATTCTCCGGCTCGTAGAAGGTCTTGTAGCCTGCCGTTTTGCCTTCGCTGTCTAGATTGCCAGCAATCACGGCGAGTTGGTTGGCAGGAGCGCCATCGACGCTGGCATAAAGATAGCCCCAGTAATCGCCTGTGGCTAGCAGCAATGCTACTTCGCTTCCCTGGTAGGTGAAGCTGATCACGCCCGAAGGTGTTGTAAACGGATCGCTCGGTTCGGCTGGATCTGCGCCCGAGGCATCAACGCTCCAGCCTGGGGTGTAGGCAAACGGCGGACTGTCCATGCGGGCGACTGTGCCAGGCACCAGTTGTGTAACCACTTGCGCCGCTTCCACTTTGTTTTCAAGCGGTCGAGGAATGAGAAACAACCACACGATGCCCGCTAAGATCAGGCAGCCAGCTAGAATTCTACGTACATTGGTCATGGATTGAATCGTAGCGTAAAGTGGAAGCGTAGCAAAGTAGAAAGAGGGAAGAGTGGCAAAGTGGCAAAGTAGAAGAGCGAAGGAGGAAGCGGCAGACACCTGCCAGAGTAGCCGACATCGATGCCAGCTATTTTACTGGGAAAAGGATCGACTCTTTCAGACCAGGATGGAAGGCGAAGCTTTCTTGCGTTGGCTCGTAAACACGTACAGTCACCACCCAGGTTGACATATGATAGCGCACCTCTTCGCTGCAGACCACACGCGTATATTTGTGCAGCCACTCCTGAACATTTGCAGGTAGATATTCTTCCGTCCGGTCGAGGACAAACCAGGCTCTGCACGGAAGTTGTTCCAGGGATTGGTGTTGTGGTTCAAAGAGCCAGCGAGTGTAGCGTTTGAGGTAATATTGAACGATGTGCGGTGAGGTCGAGTAGATCTGATCGCTTGGAGTGATTTGGCTGCGGATGTTCTGTACCACTTCCTTCCACTTGGGGCGATTCCCATGTTGGATCAAGTAATAGAGGAATAGGTCATCTAAGGTTGTGCCCAGCAAGACGCCGACGAGTGCCAAACTTAGCCAGATCGATTCGTGAACGGTGCTATCGATCAAGCGACAAGCGGCCAACAAGAACCCAAAGAGCGCCAGCAGCATGTGGCGATTGGCCGCATAAGCAAAGAAGGAACCGGCCAATACCACGAACAAGGGGACGATCATGATTGTCTGCGCCAACAAGCCAAGGGGGGCAGGATGCATAAAATTATAGCCAATGTCCACCAGCGCGACAATCACGACCGGGACACCTACATAGCGTAGGGTTCCGCTCAAAATGCGTAGGGGACTCGCTTGGCGTTTGCCATAGTGGATGTGCCATTGCTGTTTGATCGTCTTTGTCCGTTTGTGCAATCCTCCTCCCACCCAAAGATAGACAACCCCAGTAAGCAAAGGCGGTGCAAAGAGGGCCGTAGCGATCTGGACAAGGGTCAGATGCGCAAGGGATTGTGGGATAAAAAGATACAACTCCACAAGGTAAACCGCAACCACGCAAACTGTTAACAAGCTCGTCTCATGGGCCAGGGTTGCAATCGAGTAAAAGAGCAAATAAAAGAAAAGCGAGCTCCAGTGTCCAGTTTGGACTGCCTGGTAAAGGTTGAGCAGCGCCAATCCTTGAAACAAAAACGTCATCGTGTAAAAGCGGGCGTTTTGTGACCAGTAGATATGCCAGGGCGAAATTGCTAACAGCGCACCAAACAATAGCGATGCCACAAGCCCAAAAGAGGTTTGCAGTTGAAGCAACAAGATAAAAATCGGAATGCTCACACTGCCAATTACGGCGGAAACCGAACGAGCAGTCACTTCACTGACGCCATATTTCTGAAAAATAGGGGCAATACAGAGGTAATAGAGCGGGTGTGGCGAATCGATGGCTTTGATGCCTTCCTTATTGATAAGAAGTGCATGTTGAATCGAGAAAATCTCGTCTTCCCAGAAGCTCCATCGGCCCAATCGAATGATGCGTAAAAGCAAAGCAACCGCGGTGATCGTCAACAAAGAACTGACAAAATATAAATTCATAAATTACTTTCCGCAATACTTATACTTCCTTGCTTTTAACATAAATAAGGAGAGTGCCGTTCCGCACCCTGAAAATATAAAATATCTAAATTGTTTGGCTGCAACTGCTTCTGGTAGGTTTGGAACTGCTACTTTACTACATCGTATATCGAAATAACAAAATAAATGGTACATTTTAGCGAGCGCTAATAGGCTGACCGTTTAATTTTGTACACAGATCGAAGAGAGTAGCATGAAACTTTTCGTAAATGAGAAGTGCATAGCCCATTGCGACTGTGTCAGTAATATAAATTTGATCCGTGGAATGTTCTACCCAATGAGGTTCAAACGCGCTGAATCATCCTGTACGGCGGAGTAACATCAATTACGTTCGTAATGCCAATGGGTATTCTGTGGTCGGGCGCCTTTGGTAAGACCACCGATAGCGTGCAGGAAAGGTTACATCGATTGCTAGCACAGATCGTTACTCTATAAAATTTATAGAATTCCTACATCTTATTATAGAGAGGATCGATCTGCGTTTTGTCAAACAAATAGCCGAAACTTCCTACTACTTTCAACTGAGGAGGAAGAAGAAGGGAAATTAAGGGAGTCCAAAAAGATGGGAAATGCAGATGCGTAAGCGCTTGCGCATCTGCATTGTTGAGTACAACGAGACTGGCCAAGCTTTTAATGGCATTTCTCAACTGATTGGATTCCAGTACATCGCTAGCGCAAGCGCTAGGGCGGCAAGTAAGGCGCTTGCTGCTGCAAAGAAAGCACCCACCTCGGCTGTCTCATGGCGAGTGATTAAATACGTGGGTAGATTCTTAAATACCTTCTGTAACTCATCCGCACTTTCTGCCGAATAGTATGTGCCGCCTGTCATGTCCGAAACTTGCTTCAGTGTCTCTTCATCGATCCCGCGCCGGAATTGACCGCCACCAAAGCCACCGCCGAACCCTTGCCCACCGAATCCCTGTCCACCACCGAAAGGCTCACTGCCAAAGCGTCCGCCACAGTTCATCATGCCGCCGCTGGCAGTGCCAAACCCAATCGTGTAAACGCGGATTCCTCGATCCGCCGCCTGTTGAGCCGCATCAATTGGCAGTGGACCAGCATTGCTGGCACCGTCAGTCAACAATACAATGATACTTGGCGCATACGCCCCCTTGGGAACGGGTGTCGGTTTCTCCGCTGAAGAGTTGCCGAGATCACTGGGTGCAATACTCTGATCAAGCTCGGCAATCGCATCGATCGACTTCAAAATGCCACTGCCGATTGCGGTTCTGCGTCCGGTGATCAAGCTTTTTACAACATTTTCAAGTGCGCTTTGATCCGAGGTGGGCGGCTGGATCAGTTCGGCAAAGCCAGCAAAGGCGACAATGCCAATTTGGGTGCTAGCTGGTTGGCTACGAATAAAGGAGAGTGCCGCTTCACCCGCCGCTTCCAGGCGGTTGGGCGCAATGTCGGTCGAGCACATACTACGCGAGACATCGATGGACAGAATGATTGTGGCTCGCCCATCGGGAACGCTGATAATCGTTACAGGCCGAGTGACAGCCATCATCAAGCTGGAAAGTGCCAACATCAAAAGGGCAAAGGGCAGATGGCGTCGCCAGTGCGATTGGCGGCCTACGGCTTGGCGAACCAAGGAAAGGCTTGAGTAGCGCACCGAAAAGCGCCGGCGACGTCGCAACATCCAGACATAACCAGCAATGAATAGCGGGATGAGAACAAGCAGTGATAAAAATCCAGGCCAAAGTAGCGCCATAGTTACCTTCCTCCGCTGTGAGGATGACAAGATGACAGGATAAAAAGATGAGGTCACGTTTCATCCTGTCATCTTGTCATCCCTTCATCTTGTCACTCTTCTCTCACGCACTGTCTAACCTGTTCACGGGATGCGCCCAAACCAAAGCATCGACATCGTTCCTGCAATGAGCAGAATCAGGATGCTCGCGCCTGCAAAAAGTGCGGTCACTTCCATCTTTTCTGACTTCATCACCAGTTCCGGGGTGAGCGTATCATAGATGGCACGTAAATCTTCTTCATTCTCGGCGTTGTAATATTCACCTTCGGTCATCTGGGCCATCTGCTTCAATGTCGCTTCATCCAAGCGGGTAACCACGTTGATGCCGTTAATTTCCAACGGCGTACCCTTTGCACTGCCAACTCCAATCGTGTAGATTCGCACCCCACGATCTGCTGCTGCCTGTACCGCCTCAAACGGGTCGGGCGGTGCCGTATTTTCGCCGTCACTCAAAAGGACAATCG
Source organism: Caldilineaceae bacterium (assembly GCA_046328715.1). GTDB lineage: Bacteria > Chloroflexota > Anaerolineae > Caldilineales > Caldilineaceae > JAXLWB01. The sequence goes on from JAXLWB010000063.1 coordinate 11,546, forward strand.
CAGCCGACCGATTGCTGCCAGGTGGTACAGGCGAAGGCTCCACCGTTGGCGTAGGAGTCAGATCGCTGTAGACGACGCCTGGCTCTTTAGGCCTTTCAAAAATGGCTGTCAATGAGGCGTAGATGCCCTGTGACAGCGATGTGCCCAAAGCCGGCCCAAGGCGATTGATCGTCGAGAAAATCAGTTCACGGTCATTGGTGGGCGGCTGTACCATCAAGCCACTGTCGCTAAAGGCAACCACACCAATCTGGACGCTGGTCGGTTGGCGCTCGACAAAGTTACGCGCGGCGGCCTTGGATGCTTCCATGCGATTGGGTTTAAGATCCTCGGCGGCCATGCTGCCAGAGACATCAAAGGTGAGAATCACTGTACCCGTTAAGCGGGGCAGGCGAACGGTAGCCTCGGGTCGTGCCATCGCCAAGAGCATCACGGTCAGCCCCACAAGAAAGAGGATCGGCGGAAGATGACGGCGCCAACCCAAGACGCGTCTGCCTGTCTGCTGGACAAATCCCATCGAACCGTAACGCGCGGCGATCTCCCTTCGTCGCCGCTGCATCCGCAGATACAATACGACAAAGATTGGGACGAGTATGAGAAAAACCAGCATGACAGGCCAGATGAAGCTCATAAGTTTTTAGTCGGACAGTAGGACAGTGAGACAGTGAGACAATGTAAGATTACTCACTGTCCTACTGTCTTACTGTCCCACTCTATCTCTTTCGTCTCTGTTTACGCAATGTAGCAAAGCGCACCACAGCGCGTGCCAAATCCTCTTCTGTCGAAAGTGACATCTCGTCCACACCAGCCCGTTTGAAGGTGGCGCTTAGCTCTTCCTCGCGGCGTTTGGCTGCCTCAAAGAAGCGCTGACGAAAGCCGCTATCACTCGTATCGACATAAAGCTGCTCACCCGTTTCGGCATCTTCCATCCAGATCGGGCCAATATCAGGTAGTTCGACTTCGCGTGGATCCCACATGCGTACAGCCAGAACCTCATGCCGTTGACTGAGCAGTGTGAGTGCCCGTTCCCAGCCCGGCTCACAGATAAAATCGGAAACAACGAAGAGCAGCGAACGTCGCTTGATGGAATTTACGCCCGCTTCAAGCAATGGGGCCAGATTAGTAAAAGGAGCCTTCTCCAGGCGTGGTTGTTTGAGCAGATCATTGATGATGCGCAGCACCTGAACTCGCCCACCACGGGCCGGAATGGTCTGCGCCACTTGGCTACCGTAGAGAATGGCACCGACACGGTTGCCATGCCGGGTGAGTAGGCGAGAAATCGTAGTGACAAACTCGATCAACAGTGAACGTTTGTGTGTCTCAACTGTGCCAAAGTCCATCGATGGACTGAGATCGAGCAAGAACCAGGCGGTAACCTCGCGGTCCTCCATATATTGGCGGACATACGGAGTGTCCATACGCGCACTAACGTTCCAATCGATATAACGTACGTCATCTTCCGGCTGATATTCACGCAGGTCAGCCAGGTCGACCCCGTAGCCGTAGAAGAGGCTGCGATAGTCCCCTTGAAGCATGCCATCCAACTTGCGAATGACATGCCAATCGAGCCGGAGGAGGATCCGTTCGGGCGTGCTAGCGAGAGTTGGAACGCTCATGCAGTGGCACCTCGGGCAGGGCGATACGGTTGAGAATCTTCTTCACCAGATCATCACTGGTCACATTGTCGGAAAGCGCCTCGTAGGAGAGCACCAAACGATGACGAATCACATCCAACACCATGTCGAATACATCCTGCGGCAGCACATATTCCCGACCTCGAACATAGGCCAGGGCTCGCGCTGTGAGAATCAAATTGATCGACGCACGTGGGCTGGCACCAAAGGTGATGTAGCGGTCGAGTTCCTTGAGACCAACCATTGAAGGCGTCCGTGTCGCATTGACCACCTTGACCGAGTACTCAATCAAGGCAGGATCCACATAGACCCGATCCACCTCTTGTTGTAATCCGAGCAGTTGATGGGTGGTCAACACCTTTTGCACCGCTTGAAGCGCACTGGTCATGCGTTCCACGATGACAAATTCCTCGGTTGTGGTGGGATAGCCAACCAGCACCTTGAGCATAAAACGGTCGACCTGCGCTTCGGGCAGCGGGTAGGTTCCTTCGGTTTCGATGGGATTCTGTGTCGCCAATACTAGGAAAGGTTTAGGAACCGGGAAACTCTCGCGGCCAATCGTCACCTGCCGTTCTTGCATCACTTCGAGCAAGGCGCTTTGCACCTTGGCAGGGGCACGGTTAATCTCGTCCGCCAACAGCAAGTTGGTGAAAACTGGACCAAAGGAGGTGTTAAATTCGCCAGACTTTTGGTTATAAATGCGTGTACCGACCAGATCGGCTGGTACTAAGTCGGGGGTAAACTGGATGCGCTTGAACTCGCCGCCGATTGCCTCCGCCAAGGTCTTGATGGCCATGGTTTTGGCTAGCCCAGGCACGCCTTCGACCAAAATATGCCCACGGGCCAACAAGGCAACCACCAGCCGCTCCAATAAATGGTCTTGTCCTACGATGATCTTTTTGACCTCGTAGAGTAGGCGTTCCATCGGCAAACTACTATCGGCATACGTATGTTGATCCATGAGTCGATTTCCTTCCATGAGTTAGGCGTACCCACCCTAGCTCTCCCCTGCTAAGGGAAGGAACAGTGGAGGGACAGATTACGAATTATCTTCTGTCCGTAACACTGAATACTTCCCATGACAGTTCCCTCACTTATCAGGGGAGGGCTAGGGTGGGGTTCTCAATAGGGCAGCAAACCTGCGGCACCCCCGGCAACGTTGATTGGCACGGCAAAACCGATGCCAATAAAGAAGCTCTCTTCAGTCGGGTTGACGAGCCCGGCGACAATGCCGACGACCTCGCCATAACGGTTGAGCAAGGGGCCGCCAGAGTTGCCAGGGTTGACAGCCGCATCAATCTGAATCAGCCCTTCCAATTTCTGTGCACTGTTTTGAGGGGTAAAGCTACGATCAAAGCCGGAGATGATACCCGCACTCATCGAGTCATACAATCCCAAAGGGTGACCAACGACATAGGCTTCATCACCGACGCGTAGCGCGTTCGGGTTGCCCAACGTGGCCGGCACAACGACCGAGGGCAACTTGCTGGCGGCTAACACGGCGATATCATGTTCGGGCTGGGCGACAATCACTTGGGCGTTCGATTTTGTCCCATCGGCAAAGATGACCTGAATGGTGTCTGTATTGGTCACAACATGCAAGCTGGTAAGAATGTTGCCATCCTGATTTACAACTACTCCCGTCCCCAGTCCGTTTGATTCACGTCCGCGCTCATCTTCATTGTTCACCTGGATCAGCACAATCGAGGGGTGAATGATTTGGAACACGCTGGCCGAGAAGGCAGGGGCCGGGGTTGCTTCCGCCATTGCCTGCTCAATCGTGTCATTGACATCTTTTACTGTAATTGGGGTAGGTTTGGGTACAAAGGCATTATAGAGCAGCAGTGCTACAAAGGTTGCCAGTACGCCCGAGACAAATGGAAGGGTCCTTCGCCCAAAGGAGCGCAGTGAGAGGAACCGTTGTCGCCATTTTTCATTGGGTAAGGTTGGTTGTTCGCTCATGCTATACTCTGCATGGTCACAAGTCGGCTTTTTGAAGGGTGTGAAAACTCAACTTATACCAATGCGTAGATTTCAACGTTGCAGAAGACAATACATCGATTCTACCACCTCTTTGTTGAGAAGTTATGAAAAAATGGTTAATATGGTATACAAGTTATTCATTTGATCGAAAGGATTGTGTTGGTATCAATCCCTTTATCAAGGATATTGAGCAGTTGCCTCGCAGCCGCATGTATTATTATCGATGTGTTACTGTTTACCGCATTTCTGGTTGATTCACAGTACGCTCTCATACCTATCATGAGCTTATCTTCGATTTTGCTTGAAACCTCACATCGCCCTTGGCCCAAGCCAACCTCGCCCTGGATCATGGCGCAATCCTGGCTGGATCTGCTCTTTGCGCACTGGCCGATTCCGGTCCAAACGATGCGGGCGCTAGTCCCGGAGCCATTGGAACTTGATCTTTTCGATGGGAAGGCTTGGGTGGGAGTCGTCCCATTTCGTATGGCAGGCGTACGGCCGCGAGCGGTCATGCCGGTGCCCTGGCTGTCGGCCTTTCCCGAACTCAATGTGCGCACCTACGTTCGTTCGCGTGACCCAAAGAACCCGAAGCCTGGCGTCTACTTTTTTAGCTTGGAGGCGGCCAACCCGGTTGCAGTCTGGATTGCGCGTACTACTTTCAAATTGCCTTATTTCAATGCAGTTATGTCTTGCCAGGACGATGGAAAACAGATTTGCTATCGTTCGCAACGCACACACCGCAATGCCCCTAAAGCGAACTTTGCGGCTCGCTATTGGCCGACTGGCGCGCCCTATGTAGCCCAAGCGGGTACACTTGAGCGCTGGCTAACTGAACGTTATAGTTTGTATACAGTACATCAGGGAAGGGTCTACATCGGGGAAATTCATCACATCCCCTGGCCTTTGCAACCGGCTGAAGCAGAGTTTGAGGTAAATGAAATGGCAGCAGCGAGTGGCATTGAGCTACCCGCCACCAAACCACTGCTGCACTTTGCACGCAGAATTGATGTTGCCGTCTGGCAGTTGCGGCGCCTACGTGAGTGAAGAAGACAAGAGGACAGGAGGACAAGAAGTGGTAGTCTATCCCTTTTTCTGTCTTTCTGTCTTCTTGTCTTTCTGTCATCCTTTCTCCTTCTTCCGATCCTGCCCTTCCTGCCCACCCGCCTCTGCTGCTTTGCCTTCGTAAATCTTGGGATCGCGTCCGTAGATTTCGGTGACATCGCGCAGGCGACTGCCCAGAAATTCGGTAATTTGCTCGGGGACAAAGCGCCATGACCAGTTGCCGCTGGCGATCCCCGGAAAGTTCATACGTGCTTCGGTGCCCAAATCCAGCAGGTCCTGTAAGGGGACGATGGCAGTATTGGCCACACTGCGGAAGCAGGCATCGATCATGCTCCAGGCGGCGTCGTGGCCATCAGTGCGCAGGTAGCGGCGGAAGTAATCTCGTTCTTTGGGCGTGGCGCTTTGGCGATACCAGCCCCACGAGGTGTCGTTGTCGTGGGTGCCGCTGTAGACAATGAAGTTGCGTTCGTAGTTGTGGGGTAAGAATTTATCACTGGCATCCGAGCTGAAGGCAAATTGAAGGATTTTCATGCCTGGCAAGCCAAACTGATTGCGCAATTCGATTACGTCGGGAGTGATCTCGCCCAGATCTTCGGCGATAATCGGCAGATCGCCCAGTTCTTGTTTGATGGTATTGAAGAAGTCGGCACCGGGACCCTTTACCCACTTGCCGTTGATCGCCGTGGTCTCAGCGGCTGGGACTTCCCAGTAAGCAGCAAAGCCACGGAAATGGTCAACCCGTACAATGTCATACAGGCGTAACGCCGCGCGAATGCGCTTGATCCACCAGGCGTAACCACTCTCCTTCATCGCCGACCAGCGGTAGAGCGGGTTGCCCCACAGTTGACCCGTTTCGCTGAAGTAATCCGGTGGCACACCGGCGACCACTGTCGGCTTGAACTCTTTATCAAGGAAGAACTCTTTTGGATTGGTCCAGGCGTCGCAGCTATCCATGGCGACAAAGATCGGAATGTCGCCGACGATCTGGATGTTTTTGCTGTTGGCATAGGCCTTGAGTTGGTGCCACTGACGGTAGAAGAGCCATTGGGCAAATTTATAGGCGTGAATGGCATCGGCATAGCTCTTGTTAGCAGCCTCCAATGCCTTCTTTTTGCGACTGCGCAGATCCATGTCCCACTCATGCCACGGTTTCCCACCGTGAGCGTCTTTGAGTGCCATGAAGAGTGTATAGTCGTTGAGCCAGTCGGACTCGTTCTGGCAGAATTGCTTGAACTCCTCTTTCTGCGCATCGGTGGCGAAATCCTTAAAGGCAAGAGCGGCCTCGCGCAGGAGCGGTAATTTCCAATGATAGATGGCGCCATAATCCACCCGAGCGCGTGGAAAGTCAGGCGCACTGTCCAGAATCTCTTGCGAGAGCAGCCCTTCCTTCACCATATCTTCCAAACTAATTAGGTATGGATTTCCAGCGAATGAACTGAAACTTTGATACGGGCTATCTCCATATCCAGTCGGGCCCAAGGGCAATACTTGCCAAAGGCTTTGGTGGGTGTCTGCCAGAAAGTCCACCCAATCGTAGGCATTTTTGTCAAAGCTGCCGACCCCATAACGCCCTGGCAACGAGGTCGGATGGAGCAGCACACCACTTCTGCGTTGAATACTCATTTTAATTTCTCCAAAGATTTAACAGCGCTGCAAGGTTGCACAATGCAACAAAAAGAGCGGGTTACATTGCGGCAGCCCTGTTGCTTTTTTCATGAAATCTGCAACGTAGACATCGGTTAACGAATGGTAAGTAGCTGCGGATAACGAGCGATATTAATCTGTGTTGCCCAGTAGGTACCCAAAACGAGAATGACAAACCAGAGCGCGGCCCAGCCAATTTCCGTAGTCGTACGTTGTTGCAAAGCCAGCGGGTAGACGCCAGGTAGGCTGATTTGTGGACGTTCGTAGCGAGGCAAGATGCCCCAGGCAACCGCTGCCCCACCTAACAATCCACCCAGGTGCCCCCAGTTGTCGATTCCCGTGCTGGATAGACCTAGGAAGATGTTGATCGCAATCACGACCAGCATGTTTTGGAGGATGGCACGTCCGCGCGCCCCAAAGTTCTCACGATAGATCATAAAATAGACGGTAATCGCACCTGCCAACCCAAAAATGGCTCCGGATGCGCCTGCCGAAAGCGAGAGCGATAAGGCGTAGCTGGCCAGGCTACCGAACAGACCACCGAGCAAATAAATCACAAGAAAGCGGGCATGACCAAAGTAGCTTTCCGCCAACGTACCTAATGAATAGAGTGAGTACAAATTGAAAAGAATATGCATAAGGCCGATATGAAGGAACATGGCAGTCAACAGTCGCCAGTATTCACCTGCCACAATCAACGGTGTGAACTTCGCCCCAAAGGTAATCAGTACATCCGTGTTCTCGGTTCCATTCAGGTCACCATATTGCAGGTAGCCATACACAATCATGGCCAAGAAGACCAGCAAATTGGCAGCGATCAATCCACGTGTTACCCAAGGTACCGAAAGCGGTATATAAAATTGCGTCCGTTGTACATATTCCGCAGCTGGCGGATGATTGGGCCAGCCTTCGGAATTTAGATCCGATGGTTCATTCATAAATGTATTTCCTTAAAACACAATCAGTTGAAGCTTCTAGTTGAAAAGTGACAGAGTGGCAAAGTGGCAACGATGAATACGATTCTGACACTTTGTTACTCTGCCACTCTTATCCTTTTCTACAACACCACAGGCTTCCAATCTGTGCGACACTTTTCGGCAATAATAATGGCCATCACCTTATCGACCGCGTCCTGTAGTTTACCCCCTCGATTGACCACGATATAGTCAAACTCATTCGCTCGTTCTAGCTCCTTGCGTGCCGTCACGATCCGCATTTTGAGATCATCTTCTGACTCGGTTTTGCGGTCTTGCAAACGTCGCACGAGTTCCTCTTCACTTTCTGCCGTGATAAAAATCGAAATCGCATTTGGCACGAGGTGACGCAGCGTAGCCGCCCCTTGCACATCGATGCGCATAATCACATCCATGCCGCTGGCTAACGCCGCACGCACATGGCGCTTGGGAATGCCTTTGTACTGGCCATAAACCACGGCATATTCAAGCAATTCCCCTTGCTCGATCATTTCTGCAAAGTCGCCTACCGAGACAAAGTGATAATCGACTCCGTCCACTTCTGCGGCACGGCGTGGACGGGTGGTGGCGGTGACGACAAAATAAAACGGATAGCGCTTTTCCTTCATCAACTGCAGCGTGGCATCCTTCCCCACGCCGCTTGGCCCGGAAATGACCACCAACACGGGGCGAGGATTGTTGATATGATTGTACAACTCACGCGAACTCTCTTCTACACTCGAAGACACAATGACACTTTACTCCTTGCATCAGTTGAGTGCAACCTACCGTGGATCATGGGCCTTGCGCATGTCACGAAAAATCTGATCAAGCATGCCCTGGTAAGGGTTGACTCATTTGGATTGGCAAATGCATAAGCCCTGAATTATACCGAAATATAACGGTCTTACAGAACTTTGGCAATAAATGAGACTATTCCCAGGCAATTTTTGACTCGGCTCTGATCGGCAATCAGGTAACTTCTTACAGAAATTGTAGTAGCAACGCTCGAAGATGGGGCTGCTGGTATCAATCGAGTTCGGTTCGTGCTCTATTGAATGAGGGCTTACACAAGATGGGAAATTTTATGATGTTTCGCAAACGCAACCCAAAGTAAAATGCACCGATATGCGATGAGGGTCGCATTTTTGGTGTTTTGGGTGTATACTTATACGAAATTCAGTTGTTCGCCGGTCAAGTCGCTATGAACGGCTTGCCGAGGAACAAATGAGGTTGATCATACTTATGATAGAAACGACTCGGAACATTTCACTCATCTGGTTGTCCTTCCTCTGTTTCATTGCGCTTGCTCCACCGCTGGTGATCCTTTACTTTGCAGTACGAGGGTTAAATTGGGTAACCGAGCATGCTAGGCCGATCTTTCGCCGTGCCCGCGAGGGAAGTGAGACGGCTCAGGAGTATGTAGAGCGCTACAGCACCATTGCTGCCAATCCGTTGATTCGGGTTAAAGGACAAACGACGCGCTGGCAGAAGACAATTTCAGAGATGATGCCCAAGTAATACTCTGAGCGCTAGGTAGCCATAATTACCGCAATTAGTATTGCTTGTAGATCAGAATGAAACGAGTGTGAATCTGCCCGGACCGGGTTTAAAGGAAGAGAGGATCATCGTGAATCAACGTACAAAGACGCTTGTTACCGGCGCATTTGCCGGTGCTTTTATTGGAGTTGCGCTGGCCTGGATCGCCACTGATGGTGACAAGGATGACGAAGGCAACCCAGTTGGCCTTGCTGCGCTGAGCACAGGCGACTATTTTCAACTCGGTATGGCAATTCTGACCTTGGCGCGCCAATTTTCAAGTATGGTAAAGAAGACATAATGCATGGTACGTGGTGCAAGTTGTGTGAGCATGGATAGGCAAGTGTGTCATGCCAAACCTTCGGCGCACAAAACAGGCACCACTTTACTTTTTATCGTTCAAGGAGAATGTTGTGGCTGTCCAATTGGGAAGTACAGAGCGACCCTTACGGGTTGCGATTGTGGGTGCAGGGCCGTCGGCATTTTACGCAGCCGGAGCTCTGCAAGGAAAGGCAAAAGAAGGTGGATTAGCAATTTCGATTGACATGTTTGAGAAGTTGATTGCTCCGCATGGATTGGTTCGCTACGGAGTTGCCCCGGATCACCAAAACATCAAAGCCGTCTCCAAAGTTTACGAACGGATCGCAGCCGACTCAAATTTCCGCTATTTCGGCAATGTTGAGTTCTGTAACGATCTCCATCTCAACGATTTCCAACTTCACTACGATGCCATTATTTTCGCCGTCGGCGCTCAGTCGGATCGCCGCCTTGGCATCCCTGGCGAAGATCTGCCGAACAGTTTCTCGGCCACTGAATTTGTGGCCTGGTACAACAGTCATCCCGATTATGCAAGCTTTGCGCCCAATTTGAATGTCGAAAGCGCAGTAGTGGTGGGTGTCGGCAATGTGGCAATGGATGTGGCGCGTATTTTAGCGCAAACCCCAGAGGAACTGGCCCAAAGTGATATTGCAGACCACGCTTTAGCCCGGCTGAAGGAGAGCCAGGTCAAGGATATTTATGTGTTGTCGCGTCGCGGGCCAGCGCAGGTGAAATTTACACCCGTCGAGATCAAAGAGTTTGACCAACTTGCAATTGCGGAGCCGATTGTACTGGCCAACGAGATGGACGTGGATCCCATGAGCTTGAAGTTGATCGAAGGGGATGCTGAAGCTCAGCGTAATCTGGAGGTGTTGCGCAGCTATAGTAAAAGCGCACCCCTGGGCAAAGAACGCCGTATTCATTTCCGATTCTTGATTTCGCCCATCGAAATTATTGGCAACGAGCAAGGACAAATTGTTGCGGTGAAGTGCGAAAGAAACAAGTTGGTTCCAACCGCCGATGGCAGTGATATGAAGGCAGCCGGAACTGGTGAATATGAAACAATACCGGCGGGAATGGTCCTGCGCTCGGTTGGCTATCGAGGTGTGCCCCTCAGCGACGTGCCCTACGACAAAAAGAGCGGTGTGATTCCCAATCAACAGGGGCGTATCGTCGATGAAACAGGAGCGTTGTTACCTGGGATGTATGTGGTAGGCTGGGCCAAACGCGGCCCTTCGGGTGTGATCGGTACCAATAAGCCGGATTCTGTAGAAACGGTTAGCCATCTGATCGAAGACATTGGTTCACTGTCACCAGCACCCGACCCCAACCCGCAGGCTGTGGTCGATCTACTGAAGCAGCGAGGCGTCCGCTATGTCACGCAAGCGGATTGGTTGAAGATCAACAGCGTCGAGCTGGAGGCTGGCAAAGCGCAAGGTCGCCCTCGGGTCAAGATCGTCTCGCCCGAGGAGATGTTGGCTGTCCGTGATCGTTGATTTTGGAGAAAAAGGATCGGTACGCAGATGACGCGGATGGGATGGATTTTTACGGATTTCTTTATCAGTTTTGATCCGCATTGATCCCAGCAGTTTCCGTGGTATCTGCGTACGATCCCATCTATCCCCGTTGTGTGGCGGGAAAGAGTTCCCGTTGACAGAACTGAAAGAAGCCCTCTTGGTCTGACCCGATTTGGTGCAGGTAGACTGCGTCGTAGCCGGCGTCGGCAAACTGTTGCAGACTTTCCACATACTTCTGAACATCCGGCCCACAAACGACCTCTTTCACTGCTTGCTCCTCGGTCACCATCTTGGCAGCCTGCTCAAAGTGGGTCACGGTGCGTAGCTCTTGCGAAAGCTCTCCGGTTAAGCCACTGTTGGGCCATTGTTGCAGAACGGTTTGTTTCGCTTCTTGCAGATCTTTGGCCCAGCAAACTGTAAGCTGCGCATAACAAGGTTTGCCTGCGCCACCCGCATTGTCGAACGTTTCGAGTAAATTCTGATGGGGTCCTACATTGATCATGCCATCGCCCATGTGCCCAGCTACTTCGGCGGAATTCTTGCCACTGGCCGCAATCATGATCTCTGGTAACTGGTCGGGCAGGGTATAGAGACGAGCATCTTCGACAGTATAGTAATCGCCCCAATAGCTCTGCGTCTCCCCTTGCCAGAGCAAGCGGATGATTTCAAGCGCCTCTTCAAGCATCTCGATGCGAATGTCGTATGGAGGCCAGCGGTCGCCTAAAATGTGTTCATTCAAGTTTTCGCCTGTGCCGACGCCAAAGAAGAAACGTCCTGGCATCATAGAAGCTACCGTGGCCGTGGCTTGCGCCAGAATCGCCGGATGGATGCGGATGATCGGGCAGGTGACACCAGTGCCGAGCCGCAATCGTTCGGTTTTCTGGGCAATCCGCCGATTACACTCCAGACAAAGGGACTGTGCCCTTGCGTACTGACCCACGGATGGTAATGGTCGGAGATGAGGGCAAAGGTAAAGCCGATCTCTTCAGCGCGTTGGGCCTGGCGGATGAGGTCATTGGGTGTATGTTCTTCACTGGAAAGTGCGTAACCAAGTTCAATCATGGGTTATTCTCCTTGGCAGGCGTTACCGATTCACAAAAAACAGTCGGGTTTTGACCGTCTGCCCCAACACGTTGATCTCGACTGCCCTCGTCTGAAGGCAGCGAGTTGGAGAGTACGATCAGCTTTTCCCCTGCTGAAAAATGCAGGAAATTAGAATGGCCCGCACGGCTGGCAATAACGCATGATAGAACTAACAATAGAAGTGGTGTAATAAAGAAGGCGAAAAGACTTTTGAGCAGATCTTGAACAGCCTGCGCTGGCAACACTGGCTCGCTAAACGTCTGATGAAGGAAAAAGCCTAGCATAAAGTGCTCCCTTCTCGTATGAGTAAAACAGTGGAACAGTAAGACAGTGATTCAGTGCTATCCCACTGACTATTGTGTGAATTATCCTTTTCGAAATCTGTCATTCTGAGCGAGGGCTTTTTCGAGCGAAGAATCTTGGCTGGACAACGTAAGATTCTTCGCACAAACAGCCACTCCTTAGAATGACAGATCCACCTTTCTACTGAGAAAGTGATTTACTATCCCACCGCATTACGAAGGCTTCATCACGATCTTGATGCAATTATCTTTCTTATCTCGGAAGGTCTTGTAGCCTTCGGGGGCGGTGTCCAAGGTCATACGATGGGTGATGATGTAGGATGGATCGATCTCGTTGTTCTCGATCCTGCCGAGTAAGGGACGCAGATAACGTTGGACGTGGGTCTGGCCCATCTTGAAGGTCAAGCCCTTGCCAAAGGCCACGCCCATCGGCATACTATCGACGATGCCGCCGTAGACACCAGGAATCGAGACAGTGCCACCTTTGCGACAGGCCTGGATGGCATAGCGCAGAGCGGTTGGGCGGTCGGTCTGCATGAGGAGATTCTGTTTGGCTTTGTCGTAGAAATCGTCCATGCCCATGCCGTGCGCTTCCATGCCCACAGCATCGATACAGGAGTCAGGCCCGCGACCGCCGGTCATCTCTTTGATCTGTTCGATGAAATGATCGTCTTCCTGGAAATTCAGGGTCTCGGCACCGCCCAAGTTGTGGGCCATCTCCAGCCGTTCGGGAACGCTGTCAATGGCGATCACCCGCTCTGCTCCAAGAAGGTAGGCGCTCTTGACGGCAAATTGTCCCACAGGGCCACAGCCAAAGACGACCACTGTATCGCCGCCTTGGATGTTGCAATACTCTGCGGCCTGATAGCCAGTGGGCAGAATATCAGTAAGGAAGAGCACCTGCTCATCCGTCAGATGATCGGGCACCTTGATCGGGCCAACATCGGCGAAGGGCACACGGACATACTCTGCTTGCCCACCTGCATAGCCACCCATCATATGTGAGTAGCCAAAAATACCGGCTGTGGCATAGCCATAGCTCTTCTCCGTGATCCAAGGCTTAGGATTGGAGTTGTCACACAGTGCAAATTCTTCATGCTGACAGAAGTAGCAGTGACCACAGGCAATCGGAAAAGGCACAACCACGCGGTCGCCCCTCTGTAGGCTCTTGACTTCCGAGCCCACTTCAACGACCTCACCCATAAATTCATGGCCAAGAATATCGCCCTTTTGCATGGAGGGTATATAGCCATCGTAGAGGTGGAGATCCGAACCGCATATCGCCGTTAAGGTCACTCTCACAATCGCATCGTGGGGATTTAGGATTTTGGGATCGGGTACATTTTCTACACGCACATCTTTGGTACCATACCAACAGACTGCTTTCATTTGTTTGCTCCTTTATAACTCTCAAGAAATCAATTGTGGCGACTGTCCCTAGAAGGCTAAGTTGTCATTCTGAGTTGCCGATGATGCTCGCATCATCGGCAACTCAGAATGACAGATCATCTCACGGGTTTCTTGTCAGATTTTTTCGACCCTGCCAGCCCCGTCAATACCAAGCTGTGACGGAACTTGACCTGTACTATTTACGTCCCGAAGACTGCCCTTCGACGGTAGGAACCTCGCCCGTCTCCATCAGGTTTTTAAAGCGGCGAATATCATCCTTGACCTGTTGCGCCGTCACGCCGTTGAGCATTTGAGCAAAGGTTTCACCCACGATGCCACCGGGCGGGCTGTAGGTAAGATCGACATAGACAACGGTTCCTCGTTCGCCCGTCGCAGGTTCGAACCTAACAGTGCCTACTTGATCGACAAGCGAATTGGGCAGAGTGCGCCAGGAGATCCGTCTACCGGGATCATCCTCCGTGATTTCAGCATCCCACGAGACGGGAATGCCACCAGTGACCTTTGCCACCCAATGCGAATGTTTCTCATCGGTCTGTGTTACCTCTTGCAAGTGCTTCATAAAGTTGGGCAGGTTCTCCAACTTGCGCCAGTAGTTGTATAGTTCATCTGCCGGTTTGTCGATGGTCACAGCCCGTTTGATCTCTATTGTGTTGCTGGGCATGGAACGTTGCTCTGGCAGGTAGTCGCGCGAACGCTGCCCATCGCCGTCTTGATTGCTGCGCTGGTGATCATTGGTGTCGATGTTCAACGCATCATAGAAGGGCGAGCGGCTGCTCTGGCCATGAACGATCAGCGCAGCGCCGACAGCACCTGCAAAGAGGCTACTCATGCCTTGGCCCCGATTCAACAAAGCATAGAGAACCAAACCGCCGCCCAAAGCAACGGAAATCTGGCGCTCCATGGTGTCCACATTGGGCGATCGTCGTTGCATCTGTTGGCTGGGGTAGAGCTGTTGTTGCCGGTAATTGCCTTGGAAAGGGCGTCCTTGCTGCATATAGTTTTGTGGTGTGTAGTTTCGTGGGTAATTTTCTGTTAGCATGATCGTTTCCTTTGGAAGAGGGGAAGAGTTGAAAAGTGGAAAAGTTGCAAAGTAGTGTTAATTGCAACTCTTCTCATAAATTGTTACGGATAATCAACTGCCTCATCTGCTGTGCGATGTTGTCCCAGGTGTGGGTGGAGAGTAGTTGTTGCTCCTGTGTTCGACGTGCTGCGCGCTCTTCTTCAGAGCTTGCCAGCGCAACTGCGATGTGATCGCTAAACTCCTGCGCCGTGTTGCCGATACGGACATAGTCTCCGTAAAGCTCGACAATGTCATGAATCGGGGTCGATACGACTGGTTTATGGGCGGCAAGGTACTCCAGTGTCTTGGTTGGACTGAGGTAGCGCGTTGCTTCATTCATGGCGAAGGGTACTAGTGCCACATCGAAGTGAGCGAGATAAGACGGCAGATCCTCGTAGCTCTTCATCCCCAAATAGTGCAGGTTTGGCGCTTGGGGTAAATCCTCCGCAGCAATTTTGAGAACAGGACCCAGCATGACCAGATTCCATTCCGGATGGGTCGTGGCAAGATGCTGGAGCAGGGGCAGATCCATACGCTCATCGATGACGCCAAAGTAACCGAGAATCGGGGATGATAATTCGGCCATATCCTCAGGCCGCCCAAAACGCTCACGGTCGGCGCGTGCAAAGTGGTCGATCTCGACTCCACTCGGGAAGAGGTGAATATTCTCATGGTAAGGTTGGCGGGCACGATAGAGACTGGCCCCACCGGTAAAGATAAGATCGGCCTGTTCAAGCATCTCTCGTTCTGTCGCTTTGAGTTCCGCCGGTGCGCCCTTAAAAGCTGACAATTCATCCATCACGTCGTAGATCAACAGCCGTGGCTGGATCGCCTTGACAAAGGGAGCTGCCATGGGTGTATAGAGCCAAAGATTGGCCTCCTGACAGCGTTTATGTCCAAGGTACTCGCACAATAGCTGCTCATAACAATGCTGGGTGCGTTCGTCGTTGTGCCCAATCCAGAAGTGTTCAGGACTTGGAACGTGTAAGCGCATCACAGTAACAGGTTGCGAACCCGGCGTGCGTCCTGGATAGGTTTCTAAATAAGGTTGTGTTATTTCGGTGTCGGTTACCGGTTCTTCGACAAACAAAATACAATAGTGCTGTGCCAACCGTGAGAGTAATTGCTGCGGTCGCTGCCAGACAAAGTCCCAGCGCAGATGACTGATGCATATAAGATCTTGCATAGGAGTCTCCATGGTAGTTTGAACGACCAAACCCCACCCTAGCCCTCCCCTGTTAAGGGAGGGAACCGTAAATCGACAGATTAAGTTTTCTCTTCTGTCCACCAAACAGGATCCGACCTGTGACAGTTCCCTCACCTATCAGGGGAGGGTTAGGGTGGGGTGGCTTAGTTAATTTCTTTCTCCACTCGTTGCGCTGGATTCCCTTGCTCGTCATCTTCTGGAACAAACGAGAGTCTGCCATCGCTTTCCATGACTGCCCACTTAATTTGTGAAATATCGTAAAATCCAGCCTGACGCATTTCTGCATAAAGCTCTTCTGGACTCACCTGTTCCTGGTTCATATTATCGACTATGTATTTGCCGTGTTGAATCAAAACGGAGGGCGTGCCTTCGACCAGGTTTTCAATCCGCTTGACTTTGTGCATCAGCAAAGAGTTAATAAAAACAAGTGATAAGATCGTCGTGACACCGATAATGGCATTGGTCAGTGAATAATCCTGCCCTGCTAAAGACTGTGAGACCATCTCGGGAATGAGGAGCAAGGTGATCAGATCTACCGGGGAAAGCTGGCTGAATTCACGCTTCCCCACGATGCGCAAGCCGATCAAGATGGTTAGATAAAGAACTGTAACTCGAAAGACTGTTGCCATTGCTACCCTTCGGTTATGGAAAGACCCATGTCACAAGGTTCAGATTGATAGACTTGCTGCCTACGATAGAAATCATGATCTCTCCTGCATGACGCCACGCTTTGTCAGCTTGCAAGTCCACGTTCACGGCCTGTGTTTGCTGCGCTGCGAGATCGTGCAACTCGACTACATAGTAGCCATCCTCGACTGCGCCCACACGGGGTGTGAAGTCAACATTGTCGAATTGGTCAATGTAATCTTTGGCAAAAAGGACCTCCACGGTCGAGATCGGCTGTGGCGAGAGATTGTGGACCGTTACCTCCATCGAATCGTACATTTGGTAGCGAAAGCGGTTGGGATAGGTGACCTCTACAGAGAGAGTTTTATTGTTGGCTTGCAATGTCTCAAACGATTCACCAAACACACCGAACAGGGCGAGAAACGGAATCAACAGCAGCACGGGAATGCCGATCCACTGCACAGGACGAAGTTGGATCTGCCTGGGAAACGGGGGAGGTGCAGGTGGTTGTGAAACATTCTGGACTTTTCGGGCCACAGTTCGTTGTTTTTCCTTTAATTCTAGGGAGAAGTTGAAGAGTGGAAGAGTGGAAAAGTTGAAAAGT
Organism: Caldilineaceae bacterium; assembly: GCA_046328715.1. Classification (GTDB taxonomy): domain Bacteria; phylum Chloroflexota; class Anaerolineae; order Caldilineales; family Caldilineaceae; genus JAXLWB01. The sequence continues at coordinate 28,486 of JAXLWB010000063.1, forward strand.
GAAAGACCTACGTTTCAACTCTGCCACTTTTCAACTTTTCAACTTTTCAACTTTCCCCTTTTCCTCACTTACTCCGACTGCCAACGACTCGCTTTTGTTCGCCGTTGCTTCCATTGGGCAGCAAGGTATCGAGCTTGCCGCTCTTGTGCTGTTGAGGGATCGTGAGCGGGACGATCTTGTTGGTTTCTTCCATGCGCTTAAAGCTTGCTCCGGCATAGAAACCATCACGCACCGAGTCGGCAATGCCTTGGAAGATCCAACGACCATAGCGCCCGATCTGATAGATGCCCTGCGCTTCGAGATTCTGCAACGCCTGCTCCTTCCAGCGCGAACCAGGATAGGACCAAGTGTAGGCGACATCGATCCAGGTGGGATCGACTACTTCCGCTTCTTTGATGTAGCCCCATGACTGAAGCTCTTTGACCACGTTGTTGGAGTATTCCGTCACTTCGGTATCGCTCGGTTTGTCACCATCCTGATAAGCTCGCTCGATGTAGATGCTAACCCGATTGTTGTCACGACGAGCCGACTTGGGCAGAAAGGAGGTATCGACATTACTGTAGAAGCCGACCCGATGGAAGCCCGACTTGGCGTCCGGGTTGTAGAGCCAATGCTCCTTTGGGCAACGCTCGCCACGCGTGGCTCCAATGTTCAGCACCAGCACCGACGTGTGCGGATCAGCTACCGCATCGACCTTGAGGTCAGCCATCTGCATCATCTTGTTCAATGGCAAGGTAGAGAGCAGCGTCTCGTAGCCGGTGAAGCTGCCATCGGCAAAGTAGATCTCCTTGCTCTGGGTGTCGATCTTCACGGCCTGCTTGCCGTAACGAATGTCACAGAGGCTGGACATGCGTTGCGCCAACATGTTGAGCCCTTCGATCGGATAAATAAAGTTGACGTTGTAGCCAACCGAAGGCGCTTCTTCAAAGGCACCTTGGATCACATGAGTGAGGCTCACAGGCGACTTGTAAGCATCCTGCGGCGCAATCGTTTTGTAGAGACCCGCCGTATAAAGATCGTGAAAGGGGAAGAAGAAGAGGCGGCAGAGGGTCGGGCCGAAATACTCCCTCATCCATTCTTCCATCGTATGAAATTTGCCCGGCTCTTTGACGAGTTCTTTGAGTGCCTGGCGTACAACATCGGTACCGAGGTAGCGTAGATGATTTTGTAAAGGATAGGGCACGTAGAGATCTTGTTCGCCAAAGTAGACAGCAGAACTGCGGGCATACGATTTGACGGGCGCAACTGTGCGGATGAATTGAAGCACGGTCGGGTCGCCGCCAAAGATCCAATGGCCGCCGCCAATCTCAAAGCGGTAGGCTTCTTCATCCAGCGGGGGGCGCGGCAACCGTTCTTGTTCTCCAGGCCGTACATAGTACGAGCTACAAATTCCACCTGGTTCTGCGGCCGCTTCCAAAACCGGCAGCCCAGAACTGAGTCCCGCCGATAATCCTGTTACACCACCACCTAAAATATAGTTACTGTTCATTGTTTTCTTCCTTCGCAGAATGGTATTATCAGGCTGCAACGAAACTTGACCGGCACTCACGCTCAGAATGGGTTGGTAATTTAAGTAGTAGTCGTAGTCGCTGCTTCTCGCTGCGAACTGTGGGTCCACGCAACTTTTGGGCGGCTGCAAGCACGCACCTACGCTTTACTGGCTTTGTTCTCCAAGTTTCACTAGCCTCAAAATTCATGATCCAACTTGCTCGACATTGCTCCTGCTCTTGTCGGACGGGTAACGAGTAAAGAGTTGCTTCCTAACCTGATGAGGCCATAAGCTGACCTGATTCGGTGGAATTTGCTGGGAGCATGGTTCGTCTAGTAATTCATCAAAAAGTCTTTCCCACCGTGGCACCACAACTTTTGTGCTATATTCACGCTCCACTTTGCAGCGCAGTTCGCAACCGAGCCGCTGACGCAACTCTGGTTCGCCAATCAAACGCAGAAGTGCTTCGGCTACCTGGTCGGGTGATCGGTGCGGGACAAAGAGTCCACTGATGCCGTCGATAATCTGTTCGGCAGTGCCGTTGTCGCAAGTCGCCACCACGGGCAACCCGGCTGCGCCCGCTTCGGCAATCACATGGGGCATTCCTTCACCCTGGGAAAGCCAGACGAAGATGTCCAACCCGCTGAGCAGACGAGGCACATCGTGGCGGTCACCTAGAAAGGAGATCGCTCGTTCCAACCCCAACTCACAGGCGAGTGACTTCAGTTCATCGGCATACTCAGGCATAAAGGCATCTGGCCCGCCAATCACGAGAAAGTGTGTCTGCGGCTGTGCTGCGTGGGTGATCGCTGCGGCACGAATGAAATCTTCGACACGCTTCTTGCGATCCAGTCGTCCCACCCAGCCGATGACAACGGTGTCGTCACCTACTGGCCATTCTCGTCGTACTGTTTTACGTTGGCTGGGTTCAAAGGCTTGTAGATCGACCATCGAGGGAATCTCAAGCGAATGATGGGGGCGATCAGGCATACGGCTGGCAGCCGCAGCACAGATCGATCGACAAACCCCAACGTAGCGTGTGGTAAAGTGTTTTGGCCCGCGCAGTGCCTCTTCGACCAGTCCGCCATGTTCGATCAAGGGCGGGCGCTCGACTAGGCGTTCCAAAGCTGGATAGATGTCTGGTACTGCCTGAGAGGCTACAACAATGTCATAGCGAGGAATCTTTTGCGCCAAGTAGTTAATCGTATCTTCAAACGACAACTGATAGGGGATTTTATCGACTGATACTCCTAATGCCTCTAGTTGCTGATGCGTCTGTTCGGGCATATTGTGCTTGCGAAAACAACCTACTACATCAATTTGGTAACGGTTTGGATCTAGATTTTGTGCCAACAAGCGTACTTCCGTTTCCTCACCACCAACGACCAACCAGGAGAAGACGAAGAGCACGCGGCGTGGCGACCTCTGTTTAGGCATGTACAACCTCACGGACTGCTGGAGTAACAATGGGATGAATCGGCGGGGAATTGGCAAGAAATTTCTCGACCTGCGCTGTAGCTTCAGTCCCAGACCGAGTATCAGGCTTAATCTGGAGCACGGCTTGGATCACATTCGGGTGGTAAGATGTTGCCAGTTCGGCCATAAAGGCTGGACCTTCCGCAAAGGGCACAAGATCGGTAATCAGATGTTCGCGAATGGCCGGACCGTAGATACGCAAGAGTTTGATTGTCTCCAGCGCCAGCCGTTGGCGATTCCAAGTGGTTGCAAGGCCACGGGGCACCCGACCAATCTGCGCACAACGGATGGTCAATCCATTGTGATGAAATTCCTCGCCCAGGTGTACGTTCTTCGCCCCCTCTTGATAGAAGGCCATATCGATCACCGTGCCTTGTGGACGCAGACATTGCAGCGCCATCTGTAGGCTGTCGGTTTCAGCTCGGCATTGGAAGACGAGATCGGCACCTCGATCATTCGGTCCGTGATGCCATTGTTCTTTGCAGTAGCGCCACGGCTCCATCTCAGTTTCGTTGATGATGGTGAAACCGAGTGCCTGCGCCGCATCCAGGCGGGATGTGGTGCGATTGGCGATGATGACATTGGCTGCACCACAATAGCGAGCGAAGAGCGCAGTCAATTGACCCACAACCCCTGCGCCGATGACCAGTACGTTGCGCCCGCGCACGCCATCACCAAGTTGACGCACATCCGCCCCAACTGCTTCGGCATCGGCGTGGAGGATGCCATTGGCGCAGATTGGTCCCATCTGCGCCACGTAGATGCCAAGAATGGGATCGATGTCGGTCGGGAGAGGCATGTAGAATTCATAAAGGGGATTCGCTGTGTGGCCTGTCTTGTGACCATAGGCCATTGCCACGATCTCGCCTTCATGAACGTAGCGGGTGCGGCTTTCGGTCACTTGTCCTACTTCCATATAGCCCATAAAGGGCACAGGATAGTGGGCGCTCGGTTCGCCTGCACGAAAGAGTCCAAATTCTTCATCCCAGCGAGAATGCAGGTAGGGGTTGGTACCGTGATAGAAGGTCAATTCGGTGCCAGCGGAAATGCCACTATAGAGTGTATCAATCCGAAAGTGATTGTCGGGAGGCGGCCCCTCTTCATATTGAAAGAAATAAGCTTTGTTAAGTTCTTCAACGCCTAACGATTGAATCATTCTTGTGTCAGTCATGAAGCCTCTCTTCGATTCTGTTTATAAATCAATTGGTTCCCCTTCTCGCTGTCTGCCGTTCTGAGCAAGGCCTGTTTGTAGAGTCTGCCCTCTCAAGAAACCCGATCAGAGTAACTTGCCATTCTGAGGATCGGCTGTTTGCGACGAAGAATCTTGGGTGGTCTGACCACGCAGGATTCTTCGCTCAAAAAAGCCTTCGCTCAGAATGACAAGTTGCTCTACTGCTTTGCATCAGCCAGGTCCACGACACGCCCCTCGTGGGCGGATCGTGTAGCAGCATAGGTAAGTTCAAAGGTCTTCAGTGCTTCGGCATAAGGGGCACGAATGTGGTCCGGCTTTCCTTGCACCGCATCGATAAAGGCACGGTCCTCGCGTGCGAATGGATCACCCTCGGCCCGTCGAATCGGTCGCCCTTGTCCTACGTCGATCATAATTTCAAACTCGCTCAGCTCAATGGCGAGCATATCGCAAAAGAGATGGAGCGCAATGCGGTGAGGCCAGTTGAGCAGACAGGTAGAGGCCATGTTGCCCAGCGCGCCAGAAGCAAAATGCAACGTCGCCAGCGAAACATCAAAGACATTTAAGTCGGGAAAACGGGGCCGTTCCAGGTGTGCCCCTGCGGCATAGACTCGGTCTACTTCACCCACTAGAAGCCGTGCCAGGTCAAAGATGTGCGTGGTCTGCTCGATCATTTGACCGCCCGATTGCTCTTCACGCCCCCACCACGCCGGCGGTGGCGTAAAGTCCAGCCAATAGCCCAGGACCAATCGGGCGGGATTTTTGCTGAGAAGTTCCTGGGCTGCCTCCGTTGTGTCGAGATAACGCCAGTGATAGCCCACGGCGGTCACCAGCTTTTGCTTAGCCACGCCGTCGGCGATGGCTTGTACGGTGGCTCGCTCGATCCCCAATGGCTTTTCCACGAAAAAAGGTAGGTTGCGTTGCAGTGCAGCCTGTTCCAAGGGGCCATGAGCAAAGGGAGGCACACAGATGTAGAGTGCATCCAACTGTTCCCGATCGAGCATCTCTTCGTAATTGCCGTAAGCATGTGCCTGACCTCTCGCTGCCTGCTCCTGCGCTCGCTGCTGCACTGGATCGGCGATGGCGATCAGCTCCACATCTTCGAATTGGAGCAGATTGCCAATATGATGGCTGGCGATACCACCAGCCCCAATAAAACCAACCCGTACCTGATCCATCTAGTTCTCCTTCGCTGAATGCAAGATGCAAATGCGCAACTTAATGATTATGCTTTTTCGCAAGCAACCCTTCGTAAAGTGCAGATGTTTCGTTTGCCATACGCTCGGCGCTAAATTCACGTTGAAAACGAGTACGTCCCTCGTTGATCCAGCGAGTGGTCAATTGGGGCTGCGTCAGCGCTTCGGTAATGGCATTGACCAGTGCTTCACTGCTCCGTGGCTCGACCAGACGACCATTGTAGCCATCGGTAATCGCTTCTTCTGTACCGCAAACCTTTGTCCCTACGATGGGTGTACCGCTGGCCATGGCCTCAAGCACAACTAGGGGTAAGCCTTCAAAGAGCGAGGGCAGAACAAAGAGATCCGCAGCTGCCATCAAGCGTGGCACATCCGCTCGCCGACCTGCCAAGGTCAACCGCGGTGGGGTAAGGTCATTGTGGTGCATTTGCCGACGCAATACCCGATCCAAAGGACCTTCGCCAACCCAAACAAAGTGAGCGTTTGGCACTTGGGCAGCGATTTCGGGGATGGCTTCAAGCAGATAAGGATAGCCCTTTTGTTCTGTCATGCGGGCCACGGTTAACACCAGTTGGCCGTCGTTTGGTATGTCGAACTCGGCGCGGACGCCCTGACGATCCCGGTCGATCTGTTCTGGCTGGATGCCGTTGCGCACGACTGTTAGCTGCTCTTTCGCAATGCCTGCTTGCAGGAAGCTGTTGGCTGCACTTTCCGAAACACAGATCATCTGGTCGACGAAGGTGAGGAGCTCTTTGTACTCTGCACGTTGTTTTGGGTCAGTCAGCAAGTAGGGCAGATGTTCGGTGCGCACGATGGCAAGTGGCAATCCACAATTGTGGGCGGCACGAATGCCCTCGTGGCCTTCCCAGCCAATGCCAGCATGACAGTGGAAAACACGCACGTTCAAGCTGCGTAATTGCTGGCGTAATGTCTTGGCAGCCTCGAAGTCACCCTGTACCAGCAACGGTAACACAGTACAGCCCAACTCCCGGGCTCGTTGTAAAAAAGGTTCGCCTTTTTCGCCGGGTGGACAAACAAAGAGTACCTGATAGCGGCTGAGTAGTTGACCTGCCAGCGTCAGCATGTGTTCACCCATTCCAGATGGGTCCACGCTATCGGTAAAAAGGCAGATGGTGCTTTTGCTCTCGCTCAACATACGTTCTTGTTCTCTCTGGCTGGCGCGCAGATCATAAGCAGTTTTATCGGGTGTGAAATTGGCAAAGATCTGTTGCTGGCGTTTCAACTCTTCGGCATAGGGAGCGTAAAGTTCCCTGCTCCCACACTCTTGGGCATACCCCCACAATCCCGTCTGACAGTGGCGCTCATCATCCCAACCTGGGTAGTCGCAAATTGGGTAAAGACAGATGCCTTCGATTGGCACGCCCAGGTTCATGGCTGTGCGCACTTCGTTGCTGATCTGTTTCAACCACCAAGGACGCAGTTCACCTTCAAGCCCGGTTTCGGCAATAAAGAGCGGACGACCGTAGCGGTTGTAGACCTCTAGCAAAATGTCGCTGAAAGGACGATAGAGGGGATGGTCGGGCTCCAGGAAAGGACCATTGTGTAACCACTGATTATGGTCGTAGTAGTTCACCCCTACAATGTCTAAGTATTTGTCTTGCCCACCCATCAAAGGCCAAAGCCGTCCCGAGATCATGTCCCATGCCTGATATTGAGCCAGACGATGTCCCTCTGCTTCCTGAGCATCTTCAGGCCGATTGGGATTGGCCACCACATTGATCACTGGATCGGGGTGGATAATCCGTGCCGTGGGGAAGACCTCACGAATGGCTTCAATTGCTTCGATTGCCGCCAGAACCAGTTGAACCTTGAGTTCATAGCTCCGTTCGTGTGCAAAAGGGTTCAAGTAACCGGCATCTCCAGCAGCCCAGGCAAAGTAGGAAATCTCGTTGACTGGAACTAGATAGGGAACCGTATCGGATTCGTCGGCGAGTAAGTTGACAAAAGCCGATGTGAAGGCGCGGAAGCGCTGGTTGAATTCCGGTTGAAAGATGTCTAAATCTTCGGGCCAGCCATAGTGAAAGAGATCCCAGATCACTTGCATTTGGGTTTGGCGGGCGGCTCGTACCATCGGCAATACTGCTGAAAAATCGTAGCAGTAAGGGCTTGTTTCAACTTGGTGCCAGGAGACACCATCGCGCACAGTGGCGATGCCATGATCCAACAATCGTTGGTAATCGGCCTGGGCATGCTGTTGATGCTGGGTCGCATTCAACAGATCGAGCCGTTTGCCTGTGCGAAGTTGATGGGACGAACACTCGAACCCTCCCATAAAAAAGCTTTGAAATAGTGAATCCCTTGTCAAAAGAAGTCTCTCCAAATCTTGCGTTGCATCCCCGGTGAACACAGCAAGCTATCGAGCCCTCTTTAGTGATAAGGTGGGTTGATCGTACGCTTGCAGAATGTAGTCACGGTAGATATTCGTACTAATAGACACGCTCTTTAAACATTGCACAATCTGCCGTAGCACTTGAACCGTGGAGATTGTGCAATGTTGAAGCGTCATCTCTATAAGCAGCAGTTGCAATGAAAAGCAAAATTTCCCAGTCTACTTCCTTGCAGCAAAGCTTCGCTTTCCATTCAGAGTTATATAGTTGCTTCCGGGCAATTGATAGTGAGTTATGTTTGAGAAGACGGCTTTTAGAACGCAAAAAACTGTCGTTTCCAAAGCAACCGCACTATAGAATCCTAACAAGAGGGGGAAGACTGCTAGCTCTGAGCGAATCTGTAGGCCGACTGGTTACTAGCTGTCTGCTCAAAGTAGAATCGTGGAGCAAATACGAGCGCTGGTTAACTCTTGCCTCATGTATTTTCTACAGCCTACCATGCTCAAGAGTCGTCCGTAACTTACTTGATACAGAATATAGATACAGAATCAGATATATATGACCAAACTCAAGGTCAACATGCCAATGGATGGCGCAAATCGAAGCAGGCGTCAGCTTATAAGAGGAAGAAACGAATACGAGCTCGGCTTTATAGCCTAAAAGGCTAACCTATGGCAACCCACGGGCAGCGCCTGGGATCGAGAAGATCCCCACACTCCTCAGTGCGCTGGTCCAGGTCTATCCTACACCACCTGACTGAGCACAAGGTCGAATGGTCAACTTGAGTAGTCAAGAGTGAGTAACAAGTAAGGTAACATCACTATGAAAATCCCTAGCTCGCGTTATTAGGCAACTGATGCAGGCGCTCGGCTGCATCACGCCCCAAGCTGGTAAGCGCCTTCTGCAGTTGCCCGCGGAGCGGAGGAAGACTTTCCTCTACCGCCAGACCCTGTTGAACTGTGTGATTCGCCGGGGCTGCATCTGGCAGCAGCCATTGATTGATGAAGCCTAGCAGTTCACTAGTCAGCCCTGGGGCCAGACCGTGAAGATAGGCCAAGATGATGGCAGGCAGAGACAAGATTTGCGTCGAGTCGCCGCGCCGTGTCGCCTCGACAATTTGTTGCGCAGCACGTTCGGCAGCCATCGAAATCAAGGGTAGGCTCGCCCCCAATGAAAACCAGGTAAACTCCTCTTGTTGCTTGCCCTTAAAAAGCGCATGGAGATGCGAGCCTGTGCGCATCAACCCAGGCACAATCGTCGTGACTTGGATGCCCTCTTGGGCCAGTTCAGCATGTAACCCTTCCGATAGACCCACCGCAGCGAATTTGGCGCTGGTATAGGGCAGCAGATGCGGAATGCTCACCTTGCCACCGATGGAGGTAATATTGACGATCCGCCCTTGTCTACGTGCCCTCATCTGTGGCAGTACCGCCCAAATCGTGTAAAGCATGCCCCAGTACATTACATCCAGTGCTTGCTTAAAATCGGCAAGGGTTGTGTTTTCCAGCGGCCCCACATCAATGATTCCTGCATTGTTTACCAGAATATCAACCTGTCCATAATGGAGCATCGCTTCCCGAACCAGATGATCGACCTGGCTCCGATCAGCAACGTCACAGGGAATCGCCAATACGTCAGCGCCAGCCCTTTGGAGTTCCGCCTGTGCCCAGGCCAGTTCTTGTGCATCACGCGCACAGATCGCAAGGCGACATCCGGCTTGGGCAAATTCGTGGGCTAGCAGCAACCCCAGTCCTCGCGAAGCGCCTGTGATCAGCGCAATCTGTCCAGTGAGATCGGTTGATAAGGCACGACGCCGTTGTTTCCAAAGCCGAGTCGCCAAGAGCCCCACTCCTGCGGTTGCCAACAACGGTACGACTGCTTGGAGAGGCTTGCGCATGTTCCGTCTTCCTGCTTCTTTTACTTGATTCATAGCTTACTTAGATCTTGGTTGGTTACGAGGGAGGAATTCGACACAAAAGAGGGAACGACGTGCATAACCATCGTTCCCCCTTTTGTGTTGCTAGAAAAGAAGCAACCGTGGCATAAATCGTAATCTGTAAATTGCTTCTCATGCATCGGAGAACAATTGCGCTCCTATTTACAAATCACTGCACGATTTCTTCTCAAACTAACCTTGTTTGTTCCGTCTCGTGCTGGGCGCAATCGTTAGATTGCACGTTGGTTGATACCGCTGCTAAACATTCCGCCTTGGGCAAGCGAGGTGAGCTTCTTGTCGGCTGCGCCTTCTTCGTCCAGGGTTGCCTGAAGCAGGCTTTTGGCATTGCTGTAGCCCAGTTCATCAGCAAAGGTGCGCACTGAGCCATAGCCAGCCATTTCGTAGTGCTCAACCCGCTGCGCGGCTGCAATCAGCGCTGCATCGCGCACGGTGGGATCGGCTTGCGCGTTGATAATGTTTTCGCCTTCCTTGATCAATCCTTGCATGGCTTGGCAGGTCTCGCCCTGGGGTACGACGCCCAGACCAGAGAAGATCTGTTCCAAGCGTTGCTTTTGGTTGCGGGTCTCACCGAGGTGATCCTGGAACGCCTTTTGCAAATCTGAAGACGATGCGGCTTGTGCCATTTTCGGCAAGGCACTAATCAGTTGATCTTCGGCGCTGTAGAGGTCGCGAAGCTGGTCGATGTAAAGATCCTTCATTGTATTGAGTTTCATTCTTTTCTCCTTGGAATTAGGCGAGTGGCATAGTCTAAAGTGTGGTTGCTTTGGAAACGACCGTTTCCAAACAGAGCTCACGATAGAGTGAGAAGAGCCATTGATACTTAGATTGTTGAGAGAAATCTTCACGAATTCAATTTCGCTCATTTATAGAAATTGGGAGAGTCGAAGACCTGGCAAGTCTACCTTAAGCATCATTTTTTTTACGTACAAACACTCAATTTCTCTTGACAAAACCTGCCAGGTCTTTGCATGTCTTTCTAACATGAGCCTTCAATTCATGAAGACTTCTCCTCTTACTCAGCTACCTCTCGAAATATCAATACTCTAAATTTACAATTTAAGTGTTAGCCACCAATCGGTGGTTAGCCTCTCTTCCACGAGCCATTTCTCATAGAATGAAGCTATACCAAAGAAATTACACGTTCTAATCACGAAACATTCACTTTAGAAGTTCGTGCGACCCCAGTGTAGCAAAGGCAGAAAATAAGTGGAGTCCTGTGGCACAGGTTTTAGGTACAAAGTCAGATACAGAGGAAGCCGAGGAGAATCTACTCAAGCAAAAGCTGTTGGGCTTTGTATCCACTTCTGTATCTTTGAGACATAGGACATCACTCCTTTGCCCTTTTGTTCTTATGGTTACCTTGTGGTCGAAAGGAAAACTATTAAAATCCAATCCTTTTTAGCCCATTTGTAGAGGAGAAAATCAAATGAAGATAGTAAGCGTGAGAACTTTCACAACCGCCTTGAGTGCTCTGTTGCTGGTTGCATTGCTGGCGATTCAATGGGTGCCTGCATGGTATAATCCATCGCGTGCCTTTGCTCAACAAGATTCCAGTGACCAAAGCTCGACAAAGCGCTCAGTGTCGGTCACCGGCAGCGCCCAGGTGCGGGTCCAACTCGACTTGGCCATTGTACGGGTAGGGGTTCAGACCAGCGGAAGCGAGGCGGCGGCAGCGCTCGACAGCAATAGCGAACAGATGCAGGCGCTGCTCGATGCGCTACAGAAAGCCGGCGTCGCTGAGGATGATATTCAGACACAGACCATCCAGTTGCAGCCGCAATATGCCAATGCCCCTCAAGAGTTTCCTTCCCAACCGCAACCGGTCGAGCCGGCACAGTCAGGGACGCTGAGTGATACCAGAAGCAGTGGACCGGAAATTACCGGCTATATCGCCATCAACACGGTCGAGGTACGCACCAGCGATCTTGCGAACCTCGGCAGCTTGCTGGATGAGATCGTGGCGGCTGGTGGCAACCAAATTGCTGGCATCCGGTTCGACATCAGCAATGCGAATGATGAGTTGACCAAAGCGCGCGATGCCGCCTGGCAGGATGCACGTCAGAAGGCAGAACAGTTGGCCAAGTTGTCTGGCGGTGAGTTGGGTGATGTGCTGACCATCAGTGAGTTTAGCCGCGGACCTGTTCCCCTAGCCGAGACTTCTCTCGCCGCCCGCGATACCACTGCAGTGCCAGTCCAGCCGGGAACACAGGATGTAGGTGTTGACCTACAGGTTACCTGGCAACTTCAATAGAATCGTGACAAGATGACAGGGTGAAGGGATGAAAACACTGTCATCTTGTCATCTTGTCATCCCTTCATCTTCTCAAAATTTTTCTATGAGCAAGCAACCCTTTGACATTGATCGTGTCTTCGAATTGCTGCCCCCAGCAGTGGCGCCTTATCCCAAGGCGGCGCTCTTTGAATTGGCAGAGGAGGGCTTCACCACTCCCTTTGAACAGTTGGTGGCCTGTATTCTTTCTATCCGCACCTTCGATGAGGTCTCGCTGCCCTGTGCACGTGCCTTGTTTGCTGTGGCGCGTACACCAAGCGAAATCGGACAGCTATCTTATGAACGGCTCGACCAACTGATCCGCCAAAGCACCTTTCATGAAGCCAAGGCGCGGCAGATCCTGGCAATTGCTCAGACCGTTCAAACCAACTACGGCGGACAACTGCCCTGTGACTTTGATCTATTGATGAGTTTTAAAGGGGTAGGGGTGAAGTGTTCCAACTTGGTGTTGGGCATTGCTTGTCAACAGTCACGCATCAGTGTAGACATTCATGTACATCGGGTCACCAACCGCTGGGGCTATGTGAAGCAGAACACGCCCGAGCAGACTTTGGTTGCTCTAGAGGAAAAGCTCCCCACAAAGTACTGGGTAGAGATCAATCGGCTGCTCGTGCCCTTTGGTAAACACATCTGTACCGGTACCCGTCCCCGCTGCTCCACCTGCGTGCTGCTAGAGATGTGCCAGCAGGTGGGAGTGGAGAATTCGCGGTAGGGAGATGGGGGATTTCTTCACCAATAATGCGTACTCTAGTTGGCCATTCGACCGAGGGACCCATTGGGGCGGCAGGGGTTAGCATAGTGCACCGGCTCTACCCCTGTAAGTCCACAACAGTGCTTTCCACTTTGTCGCGGTTCATGCGCCAGACGGTGAAGTTGAGAATCGAAGCAAAGGTGACCCAGGCTTGGTAAGGCACCAGCAGCCATCCTGCGCGGGCGTCGATGCGGTAGAAGCGAGTCAGCGTGGTCAAGATTAGGCTCCAAAGCACCACCACCTCGGCAAAGGCCCAATCAAGACGGTGCAAGCCAAAAAAGAGCACCGACCAGAGCGCATTGAAGATAAGATGGACCCCATACAAACGCAGAGCGCCTTCAACCTTGTGCTGCTGTTTTTCGTTTCTGATCCCCAGCCAAGGGAAGGTGGTCTCGCGCTTGCGCCAAACCAGCCAGGAGGCCATACCCATCATCAGATATAAGGCACTCCAGACCGGGCCAAAGAGCCAGCGGGGTGGATTCCAATCCGGCTTGCGCAATGCTTGATACCAGGTACCGATTGCCGGTTGGGTGGCAACATTGCCAATCGCCGCTGCTACAAATGGAGCCAATAAAGCAAGTGCAAAGGTTCCCAAAGATTTCCAGTTTTTGTTCATAGTTCCTCCTGATGATGATATTGCTGATGATGATATTGCTGTTGTATATGTTGACTTTTAATACTGTCATTTCGATTGTAGGGAGAAATCTTCGAGTGAAGCAGCAAGATTACTCCTCGAAACTGCCCTCGTCGAAATGACATATTTACCTAGACATCAGTATTTCCCGGCTGCTCTGAATCATTTGTCTGTGAAGAGTCGTCGCCTAAGGTAATCTCTTCCTGGTTTTCTTCGCTGCGTACCACATGGCTATATTTAATAAGAGCAACAAAGACAATGCCGCCGATGGTGTTTCCTAAAGTCGTCCAAACCAGAACGTGGAAGACGTTGAAAAGGGTGATTGCTTGTCCCGCAAAGTACCCCGCCAACACTTCGACGCTGCCAACCACCGCATGATGCAATCTGCCCAGGCCAATCGCAGTGGTAATCAGCCAAACCAGCACAATCTGACTGATCGTATCGCGACCCGCTGCGATCAGCCAGGAGAGTAATCCCATCATCCAGCCCGCCAAGACGGCACTCAGGAGAATCACCCACCAAGAGTGATCAACTACATGATGGGCAATCCAGCCAAAGGCTTCGGGATCGATTACGCCTAGATTGGGACCTACCACGGTGGCAATCAGGGCGAAGATAAGCGTGCCGACTAGATTGGCTATATAGACCACCGACCAAAGGCGTGCCAGATCGGCTAGCGTTGCGTTGCCATTGAGGACGGGCAAGGTGGCGAGTGCGGTATGTTCAGTAAAAAGCTCCGAGCGACCGATAATTACAAAAATAAAACCTACCGCATACATATTGGCGACCAAGATGTGAACGATTGACGCCGGCAATTGAGTATGGGTGCTCGTATACATCACGGCCATCAAGAAGAGACTGAAGCTCACATCCAACCCAGCTGAGAGACCAGAAATAAAGAGCCCGGCAGTTGAGCGCCGAATCTCCCCCAAACCCTCGCTGATTTCATGCTCCAACATCCGGCGTGCTGGTTTACGTGGTTTGAGATTGTCGAGCACATCTGGGTTGTTGTTAGTCAAGCTGTTCATAATCCTCTTGATGGCGGGTTGCGTGGCAAGAACGTTTCAGTTGCGCTTTAGTGTCGCATGGGGCAAGGCAACCTGCATGTGCGAGGAACTAGGGTGAAGTTACAAGGCCAGATACAAGAGGCACTGGCAGCTCTCCATTGCCGAAAGAGGACGATTCAATTGAACAGCGTCGTTTGTGCAGACAATTATCAGTGACCTCATACGATCCGAGAAGACCGCAAGGACGAATCTGTCACTGATACTGCAATCCATCACTGAGGTAGAGCTCGCCAGCGATGACATGTTTGAAGGCGGTGTAAATATCAGCGGGCCTTCCCTTCAAAATATAGCCTCGGGCCCCTGCGTTCAGCGCCTGCTGAACGTAATTCTCTTCTCCATGGCCCGAAAGCAAAATACAACGTAGCCCTGGCCAGCGAATTTGAATGATCTGGATCAATTCAGCACCATTCATTTGAGGTAGAGACATATCGACCAACACCAAGTCGGGTGCCGCCTCACCGAGGCGGTCTAATGCGTTTTCTGCGGTCCGGACCACGCCACAAACTTCAAAGTCTGGTAGTCGCATAATAAACTCGCTTAGTGTGCGCTGCATCAATGGATGATCTTCTACTAGAAAGATTTTAGTGCTCATGTTGCATCCTTTCTTCCCAATATCAGTTGCACCAGTGCCAAAAACTCAGTTTTGCTTCTAAAAGAGTAACAAAGAACGGCGAACACTTTCTATCCATTGATATAGAAAGAGGGTATAACCTGCGCTGTATCTATTGTTTATATCTGGATAGTCGTTCTCATGAAATAGAACTGGTATGCTTAGCACAGAGCGTGAGCCATCTTAGAAAGTTAGTGGTGTTGCATGAGATAAGGTCAAGTGTAGGCACAATGACGAGCTTACCTAAGGTACCTGCCTCCCCTACAAACATTGTATCACAACAGAAAGGAAAATAATTTGGCAAATCTGACACGTTGGGACCCATTCCGCGAAATGAATGCATTGCGCAATGCGATGGATCAAATGATGAATGAAGGCCCTTGGCTCGACCGTTTCTGGAATGATAGCAGCAGTAGCAGTTCCTATGGCCTTGCCCTGGATGTGGCCGAAAACGAAAAAGAGTACACCGTGAAAGCCTCGGTACCTGGTGTGAATCCCGATGATTTGGACATTTCCATCAACGATACTTTGTGCCTTTGCGTTAATTCTTTGTCTGTCTGCATGATGAAAGAGGGCAAACCGCAGCATGAATAAACGAAATCGAAGACATTCTTTGAGAGATCCGGAGCCACTGCCCATCGGCGAAGACTCGATCGAAGAGGTCAGTCTGGATGAATTAGAGGAAGAGGCCATTCAGCACAAGCGCGACCTCGATGCTGAGATGGACGAACGCATCTTCACCAAATATACCGATGGCTCTACCACCAACCCGGCGGATGCACAGGAACAAGGCCTGGTCTATGACTCACCTGACGATCCACCAGTGCTGCCCAGCGACGACTTGCAAGGTGCCGAGATCGGGGTCGGCTTTGCGTCAAGTATGGAAGAAAGCGATCCGGATGTGGAGATCTTGCCCGGACGGGTGAACAACAACGATCTAGATCTAGAGGATGATATTCTCACCGTCTTGCGCCTGAACAGTGAAACGGCAGCGCTGGACGATGTCACAGTTCAAGTGCAAGATGGAGTTGCCTATGTTCAAGGTACAGTGGCAAGCGATGAAGACCTTGCTCTTGTGCAGGGCATAATCGCCGATCTCGATGGAGTTGTAGATGTTGTACTAGAGGTTGTCACTAAGTAAAACCCACAAGCCCTGACAGGTCAATGCAAATCTGTCAGGGCTTATTTTGGGGTCTTCAACTAATAACACACTATGGCTATCTACCTTCCTCAATTACAAATTCTCGGATCTGTCTTACTTGCAATGCTCTTAGGTGGTGCTATCGGCTATGAGCGGGAAAAGGCAGATCGCCCGGCGGGTTTGCGTACACACATCTTGGTTGCAGGAATTGCGGCCTTTCTGATCAACATCGGCGATCTGATCACCTTATCTGCTAATGTAGATCGCTCTTTGATCCAAATTGATCCCGTACGTATGATTGAAGCGATTATTACAGGCATTAGCTTCTTAGGAGCAGGCACGATTCTACGTCGTAAAGAGGGCGGTGATATTGAAGGTCTTACCACAGCTGCGTCTCTGCTCTATGTTGCTGGTATCGGAATTGCTGTTGGCATTCACCAGTTTGTTCTTGCGATCGGTATTACACTGCTGGGACTCATCGTTCTTTATATGAAATCTGTAACGCACCGAACTGCATCATAGTTGATCGAAACACCATGTAATCGGTACACTGTTTACATGGCCTCTCTAGAAGAGATCTTGCTTCAGTAAGCGCAGCTGAGAATAAGCTGTCGAATGGTTTCAACCAGCGAAGGAACTACGTTTAACTTGTCGATGTAACCACTTGCTCCTGCCTTCAAAGTCAACCCTTGGTAAATAAGCTCATCTTGACCGGAAATGACAAGGATCGGAAGCGTTGGGTAAAGTCGCCTAAGCATCCGAATCAACAGGGTACCACTTACGCCTGGCATAGATAGATCCATGAGGATAATGTCTGGTTCTACAAGCTCAAGTAGATCCAACGCCTCCTCACCTGATGCTGCTTCTCCACAAATCACTAAATCCGGTTCACGGTCAATAATCTTCTGATAGGCTGCTCGAATGACTAGCTGGTCTTCGATTATAAAGATGTTGTACATTTGTAGCATATGATAAAAAGGAAACTGCTCAGTCACCTACCTTCTGTGCTGTAGAAAGCGGGCAGAAATTAGTGGCTGATATCAAGCAGCAGGCACCTGAGCAGTTAGGGACAAAAGTTGATCTATACAACATAAACCTAGACTCCTCGCAAAGCTGTCCCGACCTTACACTAGAGCAGCCTACAATAATTTGAAACAATTTGGGGCGCTATTGAACCCTAGGCATCCCCTAGATGATTGTTTCACTTTGTAAGTGCAACTGTAAAGTTTCGCCCGAGGAGTGGTTTGCGTGGTGTTGGGCGACTGTTGGCTCTTGGCTAAATCTCTGACAAACTTACACAGAGCCATCTTCTTATTAGGAATAATTATACGAATACTATACGATCTAAGATCAGACAAGATACATTGGATGGATACAGACAGCGATACATTTTGATTTCTCATACAATGGCTGACTTGTAAAAAGTAGAGTGTAATGCCTGAGTGTCGTCAGTGAGTCGTATGAGGTTGATTTAATAGCAATATTTAGTTGAAACGTTGCAAAAGTTCGAGTAGAATTGTCATTCCGTCTATAGAAGTCGAGATGCGAAGTTTTATTGTGTGATTCAGTTTTATTCTGAAAATAAGGCGTTGGAATCATAAATATCACATCTGCGAGGCGAAAGTATGACCAAGATTCGCGTCGTATTAGCTGATGATCATCCAGTAGTACGAACAGGCATTCGCGCCCTTTTGGAGAGAGCGCCGGATATTGTGATTGTAGCAGAAGCGGAAAATGGGTCAGAGGTTCTACAGCTTGTAGAAAAGTTTATGCCGGATGTGCTTGTCCTCGACATTGAGATGCCGCAACTCTCTGGCGTTGAAGTGGCACAGCAGATCAAGGCGCGCAAGTTTCCTGTGCGCATTTTGGCGTTGAGTGCCTACGCCGAGGATCACTATGTCAATAAGATCTTGCTGAGCGGTGCCTCTGGTTATCTGATTAAAGATGAAGCACCCCACATGATTATTGATGCGGTACGTGGCATTGCCATGGGCGAAGAAGGTTGGATGAGTCGCCGTGCCGTTGCCAAGTTGCATGCCCATGCCCGCAATACAGACAATGTCAATGAACTAACCCCACGCGAGAAGGAAGTGCTTGCCCTGGTGGTCGGTGGCAAGACCAATCAGGAAATTGCCCTCTCTTTAACCATCAGCGAAAGCACGGTGGAAAAGCACGTAGGGGCGCTGCTCACAAAGTTGAATGTTTCCTCACGCGTCGAAGCGGCGGTCCAGGCTGTTCGCAAGGGATGGGTTTAAGCAACTTTGTTTCAGCGCCAACCTATGTGTCAATTATACCCTCAATTACTGGCCAAAAGCCTTCACCACACGTATCACTCCTCCTCATATGGAGGAAATCCACACCTATAAGTACTGTTATTCCCCATTTCCAAAATTCCACCCACCGTGTATCCTTGAGTGCACAAACAGTACAGACAATAGCTAATTGATATTGGTGTTCAACTTCGTTTCCCCCTCTTCCAAGGCCGCCTCCGCTTGGCTATTCAGTCAGGACCTACGCAAGGCGCTGTAGCACAAGATGCTTTCTTGTGTGAAGTGGTATCGGAAAAAGAACAGGAAGCCGTCTTGTTCTCCAATGCACGCTCGTCTTACATAAGTCCTATCAGTGAAGCTGCGGTTGCAATGGAGCGCAAAGTTTTCGGCTCTTTTCGAACCGGTAAAACTTCGCCTTTCATTCAAAACTCAGTATAGAGGAGAAAATTCATGATTCGTTTACTACTTGTACACCCTACGCACCTGACCTGTGAACTACTCGCTGCAGTCCTCCGAGAAGAATCAGACATTCATGTCGTGGGATATACCCATAGTAGCGAAGAAGCCCTCGCTCTAGTTAAAAAAGAGAACTGCAACACAGTTCTGGCGGACATCAATCTGCCCAACAATAGCGCGCTTTCTTTGGCACGTATGGTGCGCCAAAAAGAACAAGATGTAAAGGTCCTAATCACGGGTCTCGTAAAATCAAACACTGCCATCTTGCGTTGCATCGAAGAAGGAGTTGCTGGCTATATCCTGGAAGATGATTCGCTGGCCAACCTGGTGCGCAAGATTCGTGCCGTTCACGAAGAGCAGTTCATGATCTCGCCGACAGTGGCTTCAGCCTTGATGGCTCGCGTTGCCGAACTAAAAGAAATGACCAAAGAACTCTATGGCATCAGCATGAATCGCACCGATCACCTCTTTACCGAGCTGACTCCTCGTGAATGGGAAGTGCTTCAACTGATCGAACAGGGTTGTAACAACCAACAGATTGCCAGTAAATTAATCATTGAAAAGGGCACTGTGAAGAATCACGTGCACAACATTCTAGACAAACTAGACGTCCACTGTCGCAAGCAGGCAGCCATGCTTGCTCGTCAGCTCTTCGCCGCCCAACATGAGGAAGCACCTACTGCCATCGATCCTGCGACCACAATTCGCTTCCTCAACATGTCGGCAAATGTCAGTACTGGTACCTATAGCAACTAATCGAGATGAAACCTAAACATTGCATAATCTCCAAGGGCTGAGTTCTGAGGCAAATTGTGCAATGTTTAAAAGCCAACATCACAACAGAACATCAACACCTATGATTCGAATCGTGCAGTCGCCTCTTGCTGGACACACGCGTGTGGTTTTTGAATTACCGGATGGGTTATGGGCCGATCGTATTAACCTTGTGGGAGACTTTAACAACTGGAACCCACGAGATACCAGTCTCAATCAAAATCGTAATGGAACCTGGCAGACGATGTTGGATCTGCCAAGCGGTCGCTCTTACCAGTTTCGCTATCTGATCAATGGCGATTGGTACACCGACAACCAAGCAGAGAGCCGCCCAGGCGAGCAGAATGGTCTACACAACAGTGTCGTAACCACGCTGCCCCTGCTTTCTGCGTAGGTTTTCTTCTACTCTAACCCTGAGATCGCCGCAGTTTGACGCGGTGACCTGAGCAAAAAAGGACCATCGTATGAGTCTCTTAGGGTGGGCGATTATTGCGCTCATCGTAGCTGTGGTGGCAGGTGCGCTTGGTTTTACAGGAATTGCCAGCGGTGCAGCGACTATCGCTCGCATCCTCTTTGGCATCTTTCTGGTGTTGGCGATCATCCTTTTGGTGATGTTTATGTTGGGTATCTCCTTGTTTGTGTAGCCGAAATATTACGACTTATACCAATAGTTCTCCGAAAAGCTATGATAAGGGGATAATTCATCGCTTTTGCAATCGTACCTAGTATGACGAGAGTCGAGTATCCCTTCCAATTCGCTGATTGATGACACTAAGCACTGTACCTTGCCTTGTAGAGAAGACGATTGAAAGGAAATTCCCCATGAAAACTTCCGGACAAACGTATTTGGAACTCGTCATTGCGGCAATGATGGAGACGCTTCACATCACAATCAACAGAAGCGCTCCCGCAACCAGCGCCAGCATTCGGCTCGGTGTTTTTCTTGTGCTAGAAGTAGCACTTTTTGTGACATTCTTGTTGATCGCTTCTTTCTTTGTCTACTGATAGAACTTATAGACAAAGCAAAGCAAAGATGGATCATTGTAGGGGGCATCCGCTTGCCGGTGCCCTGCTTGCATCAGCGAATGGGCAACCGCAAGGGTGTGCTCCTACTCATTGTGATCATGCAATGTCTATCTGCTTTGTCTATTCGGAATAGCGAGTTGTAAATTGAAAATGTTTGATCAATCAAGAAAGGCGTTGAATATCTCTGCACGGAATATACCAAGCGGCCGAGAATGAGGAGACAGTAGGTTCATGGTCAATATAATCAAACGAAACGTTGTAGAGCGGACAGTACAGGTAGCATCTGACAATGTCAAGCTGGAAGGCAATCTGGCAATTCCCGCTGATGTGCGTGCCGTTGTGGTCTTTGTTCCTGGCAGCGACAGCAGCCGCTTTAGCCCAAGCACTCGTTATGTGGCTGATGTGCTGCACGAGAATGGCTTTGCAACGCTGCTCTTTGAACTGCTGACTCCCCAAGAGGAAGAGAGCGAGCTACAGACTCGCCACTTGAGCAGCGATGTTAATTTCCTGGCCAGGCGCATTCTAGGGGCGTGCGATTGGGTCGCACAGCAAAATCAACTGCGCAATCTACCGTTTGGTTACTTTGGAACGAACAGCGGAGCTTCCGCGGCTTTACTGGCGGCAGCGCAACAACAAGTCCAAATCGGGGCTGTGGTCGCCCGTGGCGAACAATCGAGGCTAGAACCAGAGGTACTGGCTAACATCTGCGCGCCGACCTTGTTCGTGGTCGGCGCAAGCGATACCAGCGCCGTCGAGAATAACCAGATGGTGCTTGAACACCTGCAATGCCCGAAGGAATTGGCTATTGTCCCGGGCGCATCAACACTCTTTCAGGAGCGAGAGGCACTTGAGGCACTCGCTCAACTCTCCCTCAAGTGGTTTCAAACCCACCTCGTAACGGAAACGTTTGAAAGCACGCTCTTCGAGATCTGGCAGAAAGTCAGCCTAACGCACGAGCAATACCGGACACTGCATTAAATCTAGTATTGTTAACAATGCTGCATCGTGTAGATTGAGACCCTCACTTGGCAGTACAAAAGCCCCACCCTGCTCCATCAAAACCAAATTCACCAGCCGCTCGATGTTGGCGCGTTCCAGCCAATGGTAGCGTGCCTCTATCCCATGCAGTCGTAGCCAGTTTGTGACCTCTTGGCGCAAGGCATCCGCCCTCCCTACTTCATCACTGATCAAAATCAAAATAAGTGGCGCAGCCTGCTCCCGAAGCAACTGCGTCGCTAAGCTCAATGCCCGTTTCGCTGCACTTGATCCATCATAGCCGACCAGAACGGGCTGCTTACGGGGAATGTGACGTTGAAGGACGAGTGTCAGCCGCGGCGGTGCCTGGACTACGACTGCGCGCGTGGTTGAACCGAGCGGGGTTGCACCAGTGCGTGTGCGTCTGCTGCGACCCAAAATCACCAGGTCAGATTCACTCGTTGCCTTGTTTACCTCAGTGGCGATCACCCCACGCACCACCTGGAAGGACCAGGGTAGTTTGTGCTGCTCGGCCACACGCATCAACATTCGGCGCAGGGTGGCGGCTTGGGCGCGCAATTGGCGCTCTAGGGTGAGGGTTTGCAGCGGACGCCGTGCCGTTGAAAAGGAGCCGAGCTCGTAGGCAAAGGGCAACTCAACCAGCCGCAGCAGGTTGATATCCTCTACAAAGATGCCAACCAACTCGCTCTCCATACTTTGCGCCAATTCAGCCGCAGCTTCGAGTAGGTGAACGCTCTGCTCTGTTGCATCCAACGCTACAACCACACGCCGGATTTGGGGTTCGTTTTCAGCCGAGAAGGGGTCAGCGGTGCCGGGTTCCGTGCCAGTCATGTGGCCTCTTCTTCCTTTGCACTTGGCTTATTGAAATCTGAGCGCTTCTGCGCCAATTCACGCAACCGCTCTTGTACCAAGCGGTTGATGCTGTCTTCGGGATAGCTGCCTTCGTTGTCTCGCTCACCCGCTGCAACACCCGTCAGCAGAGTAATGCCTTGATCGATGGTCTCCACCGTATAGACATGAAATTGACCGTCTGCCACGGCTTGCACCACATCATGGCGCAACATCAGATGTTTGGCGTTGGCGACCGGGATCAGCACCCCTTGCTGGCCCGTCAAACCACGGGCGCGACAGAGATCAAAGAAGCCTTCGATCTTCTCATTGACGCCGCCAATCGCCTGCACCTGTCCGCGCTGATTGACCGAGCCGGTAACCGCCAGCGACTGTTTAATCGGTACCTGGGCAATTGCCGAGAGCAGGGCGTAGAGTTCGGCAGACGAGGCACTGTCCCCTTCGACCCCGCTGTACGACTGTTCGAATACCAGGCTGGCGGACAGGGAAAGCGGCTGTTCGGTGCCGTAGCGGGCACCCAAGAAGCTCGACAGGATCAAGACCCCTTTGGCATGGATCGGGCCGCCTAATTCTACTTTGCGTTCGATATCTACCACTTCGCCACTGCCCATGCGGATGCGTGCGGTAATGCGGCTGGGGCGACCAAAGGCAAAGTTGCCCAGTTGGATCACGGAAAGGCCGTTGATCTGGCCGACCTCTGCACCTTGGGTATCGATCAGAATCGTCTCACGCACGATCGATTCCTGGACCTGCTCGCGCAGACGGTCGGCGCGGAAGACGCGGGCATCGATGGCGCGCTGCACATCGGCTGCCGTCACGACGCTGGACCCGTTGTTGCTGTGGTTGCGAGGATTCACACTCGCCCAGTAGCTCGCCTCGCGCAGCAGGTCGGCGATGCTGCTGACCTGCGTGCTTAGCTTGTGGGCGTCTCCTACCTGGCGGGCGCTCTGTTCGATGACGCGGGCGACGGCTGAGCGGTCAAAGGGATGCAGATTGCACTTGCGCACGAGGTGGGCAATCAGGCGGGCATATTGGATCTGGGTGTCGGAGGTGCGATCCATCTGTTCGGCAAAATCAGCGGCGACCTTGAACAGTTCAACAAACTCGGGATCGTAAGCCGAGAGCAGATAGTAGAGCGGTGAATCGCCGATCAGGGCGACTTTGACATCGAGTGGAATCGGCTCCGGCTCCAGGGATACAGTGCTGATCAGGCTAAAGGCCTGGGCTGGCGACTCGATGCGCAACTGGTTAGCGCGCAGCGCTCGTTTGAGGCTTTCCCAGGCGAAGGGCTGCTGCAAGATCTTGGCGGCGTCCAAAATCAGGTAACCGCCATTCGCACGATGTAAGGCTCCAGCTTTGATGAGGTTAAAATCGGTCAGTAAAGCCCCCATCTGTGCCACATATTCAATCCGCCCGATCAGATTCTGAAAGGTGGGATTGTCTTCATAGATCACAGGTGCGCCCTGCAAGTCACTGTTATCGACCACGACGTTGACGCGATAACGCCGTAAGAGCGGATTGTCTGCCTGATTGCCTCGCCCCGTCGGTGGGATGTTGCCAGGCTGTGCACCTTCCTGAGGAAGGAAATTCTGCACATTTTCGATGACATCTTTCTGCATCGCTTCCAGGTAACTCACTACGTTGGGCAAGCTTTGATATTTGGCAAGCAGGTCAGTAATCGATCCACTTACGGCAAAGGTGGCAATCTCACGATTAAGTTCACGGATGCGATCCTGCATCTGGCGTTGTAGTCGGGGAACCTGTTGCAAAATCTTCTGGAGATCCACCTGCAACTTCTCGACTTCGCCTTCCAACTGCTGGCGCACCTCAGGCGCGAGCGCTTGCACCTCCTGCGCCGAGAGCACTTGACCCTCGCGCACGGGGGCAAAGACAAGCCCACCCGGCGTGCGTAAGAGTGACAATCCCTTTTCCTGCGCACGCCGCTGAAGTTCCTCGAAGCCCTTTTCCTGTTGCTCCTGAAATTCCTGTTGCGCTTCCTGGCGGCGATTTTGGTATTCTTCGCTCTCAAAGGCGGTCGAAAGTGCCGTTTGGATCTCTTCCACCAGGCGATCTGCATCCTGCTTCAATTCTTTGCCCTTGCCAGGAGGCAGTTGCAAGGCGCTGGGGCGATAGGTTTCGCTGAAATTATTGATGTAGGTCCAATCGGCAGGGGTGCTCTCGCTGGCGGCTTTCTCGGTAAAATATTGACGTACCAGCGAATGACGTCCCACGCCACTGCTACCAAGCACAAAGAGGTTGTAGCCTTCCTGCTCAATCCCGATGCTAAACTGTACCGCCTCGACTGCGCGTGGTTGGCCAATCACCTGTGAAAGATCTTCTAAATCAGCACTGGTTTCAAAGGTGAATTCATCGAGGTTGCAGGGCTGGTAGAGCTCGTTTGCCCCTAGCTCTTTGGCACTTTGCATGAGTTAACATTTCCTTAGTGGATAGGACGTACGTAGACAAGTGTGAATTTTGTAGAACAAGATCGTTTCTGGTTCGCTTTTCCGGTTACCCGTAACAAAAGAAAATATCCTGTGCTACGGGTAGCTACATGAAGAGTAATGCGTGAACCGTGAGTTGCTAACGAAAATTCACGCATTCCGTATCACGAATCACCTAGCATCGTATGAATCATCAACTTAGACATCCATAATGGCGGTGACGGTTAGGCAGAGTTCGTAGTTACTCAGAACCGCTGAAGATGCTCTTGCCAACCTGCGAGGCTGGGCGACGAATCCTCAAAGTAGAGGCCAAAGACCCCACAAAACGTTTGCAGCATCTGTTGGGCGAGTTGCACCGATTCACCACGATTGGCTGCCAGGAGAATTTGCTCGCTCAGCTCTTGGATGATTTGAATTGCTCGTGAGCTGTTGAGATCCTCAGCTAGCGCTTGGTCAAAGGCATGACGGAGCGGTTCCACGTGGAGTTCGGGTCCCTCCTCGGTCACGGTGTCGAGCGCTTGGGCAATCTGCTGTGCCAATTGCTCAGCTTGCTGGAGTTCTGTCTCCACATACGACCAGGTCTCCCGGTAGTGGTGCTGCCCCAGGTAGAGGCGCAGCGCATTGGGCGAGTAATGTTCTAACAGATCGCGCACCATGACCAAGTTGCCCAGCGATTTGCTCATCTTTTCGCCGTCTTGCTCGACCATGGCTGTGTGCACCCAATAGCGCGCAAATGGTTTGGCGGTCAGTGGCTTTACCTGGGCAATCTCACATTCGTGATGGGGAAAGAGCAGGTCGGCCCCACCGATGTGAATGTCGATCTGCTCATCCAGCAAATGAGTGGCCAGGGTGGAACATTCAATGTGCCAACCGGGTCGTCCAGCACCCCACGGGCTCGGCCAACTGGGTTCGCCGGGACGTTGTGCCTGCCAAAGCACGAAATCGAGCGGATCCTGTTTGTTAGGATCATCCGGATCGTTGCCGCGCTCGTTGGCTACAGACAGCATCTCTGCCCGTGGAATATGGCTCAATTGACCAAACTCAGGCCAGGCAGCGACCCGAAAGTAGACATTGCCTGCCGCTTCGTAGGCCACACCCGCCTGCAATAATGCTTGCACCATCTCGATAATTTGCTCGATGGCATCGGTAGCACGGGGCAGCGCATCGGGCGGACGCACATTGAGCGACTGCATATCTTCGATATAGTGGCGGGTCCATTGGTTGCCCAAGTCATGCCAGTTGTCGCCAACTTCCTTTGCTTTGCGCAGGATGTCGTCGTCAATATCGGTGACGTTTTGCACATAGCGCACCTGGTAGCCTTGATATTCAAGGTAGCGAATCAGAATATCAGCCGCAGCGTAGGTGAATGCATGACCCAAATGGGTGGTGTCGTAGGGGGTGATGCCACAGACATAAAGGAGCACGGGCGCTCCCTCTGCCCGGGTATGGAATGGTTCGAGCTGTTGTGAATAGGAGTTGTAGAGTCTCACGGCATGGCCTGGAAAAGTGAATCAGTAGGCTAGTAAGTTAGTGAGGCTGTGCCAGTTCTTCGACATATCGCTGTCTCGCTGACTCACCATCTACCGACTCACTGCCTACTGATTTACGGTCTACTAATTCACTATCTTACTGTCCCATTATTTCACTGATTTGCTGAATCAGTGATGCCGTGATCCGCCCAATATTTGTCAATCTCTGTGCTGAAGTCTTGAGGCAGCACTTGATCGTTGGGGTAAAGGTTGACATCATAGCGCGGGGCAGTCTGCAAGACGGTGGCATCAATGTTGCTGTTGAAGGCAATCTGGTTGTTGCCCATGTTCTGTACATCGAGTGCACTGTAAGGGATGATGTAGGGGTTCTGATCGGTGCCAGTTGCGGTGCCGAAGTCGAAGAGAATGTACTTGATTCGGCTGCGGCTCAGGTCAATCAGCGTATCCTGAATCGTGCCAGCCCCGCTGCCCAAGTCAGCCAGAGCGTAGCCAGTCATATCCTTGAGCCACATCACAGAAGAGCCGCTGGTCGCAGTAGTGGAACCGGTAGCAGTAACCGGGCTACTAGCAGTAACGGACACGCCAGGATTGATGCCTAGGTTGCTCCAAAAATTGGAGACGGCGCTGTTCCAGTCGGGTGTGGAGACGTCCGGCCAGTTGTCGCCAACATCCGGGAAGTTTTGCAGCTCTTGCTCGTTGAAATTGAGAATCAACTGTCCATCGCCCATACGGAACGCATTGAGCGGCATAACCAGATTCTTATCGCCGATATCTAGCAATCCACCATACTCGACAAAAGCAAAGAGAATATTGCCTGTGGAAACATCGACCAGATAATCAGCAATATTTCCTGAAACTTGACCATCCTCGTTAACGAAATCGTAGCCGCTCAAGGTGGAAGAGCGAATCAACATGCCTTCGGCACCGGAAACGCCAGCCGAGCTACCTGTTGTGCCGGAAATTGTCCCTGTGTCGGTCGTGGCGGAGCTACCGGAAGCTGAACTACCCGTTGCCGTCATGGTTGCGCTGGGAGAAATCTCCTC
Organism: Caldilineaceae bacterium; assembly: GCA_046328715.1. Taxonomy (GTDB): domain Bacteria; phylum Chloroflexota; class Anaerolineae; order Caldilineales; family Caldilineaceae; genus JAXLWB01. The sequence goes on from JAXLWB010000063.1 coordinate 55,982, forward strand.
AGTCGCAGTGACGGTTTCCATCGGCGAAACACTGTCCGTACCAGTTGTAGTTTCGGTTCCCGTGATCTCATCCGTTGTGGTCATCGTCTCGGTGGCAGAAGCCCCGGTCGTCTCAGTCATGGTTTCACTAGGAGAAATCTCTTCGGTAGAGGTGATCGCTCCGGGCGAAGTCAGGGTTTCGGTTGGCGAAAGCGTCCCTGTATCCGTCAACGTTTCGGTGGTGCCGGCCTCCGAGGTCGGTGTGTTCTCGACGAGAGGTGTTGTTGTATTTTCAACCAGCGGTGTCGCCACAGCAGTCGGCGTGGGATTGTTACCCGAGCCGCAGGCTGACAGGACAAGCGCTCCCACAAGTAGAATCGCCACAAAAAGAGCAGGCGTTGATTTCCAAGGTTTTCGTTGCATCTTGATCTCCTTTGATGATTTGGTGTTTGAATTTGTTTCGCCAGCACCTACCCTACCACGAGCGAGTTCTGTTTCCCTGTACTACGAGAAGAAAACAGGATATAAAAGCGGATATATCCTAACTGCTTTTTATTGGGAATTCCTCTGTAATGGGGAGTGGAACCCAATGCTTGTAAATTGAACCTTGTAAAAATGCGCGAGGTTCGCTATGATGACAAGTGAGAATCCAGTAAAGTGAGTATGCTTCCGTTGCGCTTCTCCTCTATTTGTGTCGGTAAACGCTACAATCTATGACAAATCAAGCAGAGACAATGACAAAAGAGAGTGTTCCGCAGCCGTCTGGCGCTCTTTCTCCCCATAGATTTCCTATTGTGGGCGTTGTTGGTACCGCAGGGAGCCGTCAAGCATTACGCTTGTTCTTTCGCAACTTGCCAGAAGACAGTGGCATGGCTTTTATCGTGGTGACGCGCTTGGCAAGTCGTCACATCCAGACCTTGCCGGGGTTGCTCCAAGAGCAGACGGATATGCCGATCGTCATTGCTAGTGACAACCTGCCTCTTCAGCCCGACCATGTTTATATCTGTCCCGCTGGGAAACATCTCCTCGTCGAGGAGGGCCGAATCTGCCTGGAAGCTGTTGCAGAGGCGCAAAGCGGCGAAGGCACGAATGGACCGTTGGACACGTTATTGCTTTCGTTAGCCAAGAGCAATGGCGAGGATGCCATCGCCATTCTCCTTTCGGGGACGGGCACGGATGGGGTTGCGGGGTTGGTCCGGACGAGGGCAGCGGGTGGATTGGTAATGATCCAGGATCCCGACGAGGCGGCTCACCCTGCGCTGCCGCGGCGAGCAATGGCTGCCTGCCCCAACTGTTTGGTCGCCACGGCGGGCGATATGGTGCGCCAGTTGGTGCAAATTCGAGGCGATTTGGCGGATCAGCCTGCCGCTTTCAAGCCAGACAGCAGCGAACCAGTCGATGCGCTCTACGCCGCTGTGCTCCAGCAGATGGTCCGCCACACTGGCCACGATCTAAGCCATTACAAGGTTTCAACCTTGCAACGCCGCATTGCCAGCCGAATGGGATTGACGGGCGTTCCGAGCTTGACTCGCTATGTCGATCTGCTCAAAAATAGCGCCGAAGAGGCAAACGCACTCTTCCGCTCTAGCCTCGTTTCGGTCACTAGCTTCTTCCGCGATCCGGATGCCCATGAAATGTTGGGCAATGACTGCATTCCCCAACTTTTCTTCGAGAAAAAACGCCACGATGTGGTGCGGGTCTGGGTAGCAGGCTGTGCTACCGGTCAAGAGGCATACTCGATTGCTATGCATCTTGCCGAGTATGCGGCGCAGATGGGCGAGCCGCCGCGCTTGCAGGTCTTTGCGACCGATTTGGATGAAGAGGCGATTGCGATTGCCCGCCGTGGTGTGTACCCAAAGACAATTGCCAAGGAGATGTCGCCAGGGCGGCTGGAACGTTTCTTCACAGCACAAGAGGATGGCTATCAGGTCAAGGCGGAAATTCGGGAACATGTGCTCTTTGCCGTCCATGACCTCTTCAAAGATCCACCGTTTTCGCGCATCGATCTGATTAGCTGTCGTAATGTGTTGATCTACTTTAACCGTGCTGCCCAAGCCAGACTGCTCGAAATTTTCCACTATGCACTCAATCCGCAGCCAGATATCGTGCGCGCCAAATCGGCAGCGGCGCGCAAATATCTTTTTCTGGGCACCTCGGAATCGGTCGATGCTGCCCCTGAACTCTTTTCTGCACTCGACAAACAATGTCATCTCTACCTGCGCAACGAAGTCGAGATGACATTACAGCGGCGCCTGCCAACCACGCTATTGCCAACCGCCAGCGAACGCATGGCCGATCGCGTTCGCCAGAACAAAACTCCAGCCACACGCACAATCGAAGAGCTCTACACAAATTGGTCGCTGCGCGTCCACCTGCCGCCCCGCCTTTTGGTCAACAATAACTACGAGATGACCCATCTCTTTGGTGCAGTCGATCCTTATCTGCATTATCCAGCAGGGCCTGTCACGCAGAACGTGCTGCAACGTATCCGGCCCGAGCTTTTACTCGATTTGCGTTCAGCGCTTTACCAGGCTTTCAACAAGCGCGAACATACCTTTACGCGCGTGCTGCGTTTGGAAGACAAAGACGCTACCCATCTGGTTCGCCTCCATGTTGGACCGATCACAGAGCCAGACTTTCCTGAAGGATATGCCGAAGTTCTCTTTGTGGCTGAAACAGAAGGCGAGAGCGAAGAATTCGCCAATGTGGAAGTGGTGGAGACTGATCTGGTCCTGGTGCGTCGCCTGGAAGAAGAGTTGAACCGCACGCGTGAACGGCTACAACGCGTGATCGAGGAATACGACAATTCGGATCAGGAGTTAAAAGTAGCCAATCAAGAGCTGCAATCGGTCAACGAAGAGTTGAAATCGACCACGGAAGAGCTTGAGACCAGCAAAGAAGAACTACAGTCGATGAACGAAGAGTTGATCACGGTGAACAGCGATCTGTTGGAGAAGAT
>JAXLWB010000064.1:0-55493 GCA_046328715.1 Caldilineaceae bacterium
TAGGAAATTAGGATGATTATTCGTAACCCTTTACTCGGCGCAATGATTAACTTTTTATTGTTTGGATCTGCTGACATTTGTGTGGGCAGAATTCTCAGAGGAATTGTAAAGATGATGGTATTTGTTGTTTTTATTGTTGGAGGAGGACTAATAGTTGATGCAGTTCGCCCGCAGTGGTTATCAAATGCAGCAAGTTTAGTCCTACTACTTGCGTATGCAATCTATTCTATATCTGATGGGTATCATACAATTGTTCGGCGATAGTCATGGAAGGTGGCTATACTGTTGTGTCAAGTCTGAAATACGTTGACAGCAAATGCACGGCTCACAGCAAGCTAGTCAATCTCGTGAGCAATCCGTTGCTGTACTCGTTCTAAACAAGAAGAGGGGACGGAACATTCCGTCCCCTCTCGCTGTGTCTTTGGAAGTCCTCTTTCGGTTTATTTTTGCTCATGCTCCTTCGGCAGATACGCGAGCACCTTTTTCTTCAAACGCGGTCAGGGTTTGGGCGATCAGCAGTTGGTTGACAAGCTCGGTCAGGGGGTCTACGCCATGGCCAATTCGCTCTGCTGCCTCACCAGCGGTGGTTGGAAACCCAGGACAATATCCATCTGCGGGACTCCATGTTCCAGAAACCAAGTGGCGATCCCTTCTTCTGTCTAATCCTCTTCGATCCAGCTTTTTCCGTTACGCAAGCAAACGTGCAAATCGGTCTGGCGAAGACGTCCGGTTGCGGTCCAACCAATCCGATGTAAAAGATATGCTTGATTCCCAGCTTTCACCCCTAGAAAAGTTGTAGATTTGCAAGGTGTGTTGTAGGTTATCCTTCATAATATTGATCTCAGCCAGTAAGGTCATTTTTGATAACGATCAATCAATCGATTTGCAGTCGCCCGCGGCTGAGCGATTACGCGCTTGTTACAAGGAAACCCATCATGACAGCAAAACAGAACTTAGCGCTCCTGGCCCTGGCGTTGGGGATAGCCGCACTTTGTTCAATTTCAGGCAACGCCCAGGCGAGCGATCTGGTCGGACGGACGCAGGCAAAAGCGCCAACTGCGTCCGCTAGGGGCGAGGCATCAACAAAGTTGGGTCAGGTCAATCAACACCGTCCTCTGCGTACCGTCTACGCCGAAAGCGATCCCGATGGCACTGCCCAAGCCCTTTATATCATTCAACTCGAAGATGCGCCGCTTGCCACCTACCAGGGCACGTTGGCTGAGTTCAGCGCTACTAGTCCACGAACCCTCGGTACGCGTAAATTGGATCTACGCAGCGCGGCCAGCAACAACTACCGCGCTTATCTGGCAAGCCAGCAGGATGACTTCCTGCGCCGTGCCGAGACGCTCCTCGGACGCCCGCTGGCAACCATCTATCACTATGCGGTTGTCTTCAATGGGGTAGCGGTCAAGCTCTCGCCCCAGGAAGCTGCCAAACTGCTCGACCTTGCTGGTGTCCGCTCGATTCAACGCAGCCAGTGGCGCCAAAAACAGACCGACGCCTCGCCCGCCTACTTAGGCGTGCCTGCCATTTGGAATGGTTCGGCGACGGGGGGCTTGCCTGGCACCAAAGGCGAAGGGGTGATCGTCGGCGTGATCGACACCGGGATTTGGCCCGAGCATCCCTCCTTTGCCGACGATGGTTCCTATCCAGCACCGCCCGCCCGCTGGCATGGCGAATGTAAAGCTCCCGCCGATAACTCGTTGCCCTACAATTGCAATCACAAGCTGATCGGTATCCAATATTTCCTAGACGGGTACACGCAGTTTGGCCCCTATGATGGTCTCTTCAAATCGGGCCGTGACGACGATGGTCACGGCACCCACACCGCTTCCACTGCGGCTGGCAACGAGAAAGTCCCGGCCACCATCTATGGCATCAATCGTGGCCTTGTTTCAGGCATGGCCCCACGTGCCTACATCGCCGTCTATAAGGGCTTAGGTCCCAACGGCGGCACCATGGTCGATCTGACCGCTGCCATTGACAAGGCTGTGGCCGATGGCGTTGATGTGATCAACTACTCGGTTGGCAGCAATTTGGCTGCCAATCCCTGGTTGGATGCCGATGCTCAAGCCTATTTGGGCGCGCTGGAGGCAGGCGTCTTTGTCGCCACCTCGGCAGGCAACGATGGCCCCGAGCCGAGCACGATCGGTTCGCCGGCCAATGCGCCGTGGGTGACAACCGTGGGTGCTAGTTACTTTAACCGCTTGTTTCTGAGCCAGATTACCTTGCGGGCGAGTGGCGGTATGTCGTTGACTGGTCTCTTCGGCGGCACCTCCACGCCGGGTGTGGATAACTTCACGCTGGTCGATGCGACGGGGATTGCAGATAGCTCTGGCAACACCGAAGGGAACTGTGAAGCGCCCTTTGCCGCCAATACCTTCGCTGCCCAAGTTGTGGTGCTCTGTCAGCGCCGTGGGGTGGAGCCGACCTGGGCCTTGGGCAACTTTGTCCAAGCGGGGGGTGCGGGTGCGATTCTGCTCTATAACTCTTCCGATAATTACGACTTCAATTCCTATCTGCACCCAATTCCGGCAGTCGTAGTGCTCTCAAGCACGGGCCAACAGATCAAACAGTTTATTGCCGCCCACCCAGGGGAGACGATTCAGGTTAGCTTTGGCGCAGGCACGGCAGTTTATGCGCCAGATCCGCGCATTCCAGTTGACACAGTCGTGGGCTTTAGCTCACGTGGCCCCAACATCGATGAGGAGACAATGACGCTGATCAACGTCATCAAGCCTGACCTGACGGCGCCCGGCATTCATATTTTGGCGGGTGCCTCGCCGCAGCACATTACCTCGCTGAGCGACGGTTCCACAGCACAATACGGGGCACAGGGCCAACTCTTCCAGGTGATCCAGGGCACCTCGATGTCGAGCCCACATCTGGCTGGGGTGGGCGCATTGTTGACTGCATTGCATCCCGACTGGTCGCCCACGCAGATCCGTTCGGCGCTGATGACCACGGCCCAAGCCCAGAACCAAAAGTCACGCACGCCAGATGGGGACCTGGCGGCGACCCCCTTTGATATGGGGGCCGGTCGCATCGATCTCAGCCAGGCGGGGCAGGCTGGCTTGCTGCTCGATGAGAGCGCTGCGGCTTTTAGTACAGCCGACCCTACGGCGGGAGGCGATCCAAGTAAACTGAACCTACCCAGCCTCACCCAATTCGATTGCATTTTACAGTGCAGTTGGGTGCGTACGGTGAAAAATCCACTCAACCGCAGCGTGGCCTGGACGATCAGCGCCAACACCCCGCCCACGCTGACAGTCGTTGCCCAACCGAGCAGCTTTAGTTTGGCTCCTGGGGCATCGCAGTCGATTACCTTTACAGCCAATGTGAACGGCTTGGCCAACAACCAATGGGGCTACGGCAGCATCATCTTTTCGCCCAATACGACTGCAACGGTGGCTGCACACTTTCCTGTAGCGGTGCGTGCCTCGTTTGGCAGTATGCCAACGGAAATCCTCGTGGATACTCGGCGCAACGTGGGCAGAACGTCGATTTCCGGTTTTCAGACGGTCGATGTGGCTGACCTAAAACTCGCACTGCATCAAGTGGAACCGCAGATCGCGCAGGCAAACATAGTGCCCGACCCAACCCACAATGATCCCTATGATCTGGAAAACGGTGGAATCTTCACGCAGTTGCTGACGGTGCCTGCGCAGACCAAGCGCTTGGTGATTAATATCGTCGATACCAGCGCCTATGATCTCGACCTCTTTGTCGGTATGGACAGCAACAGCAACGGCCAGCCAGACGAAGGCGAGGAGGTGTGTGCCAGCGCCAATGCCAGTTTTGTAGAACTCTGTGACTTCCCGAAAGACGCAACTCAAGTGCCGAGTGGCACCTACTGGATCTTGATCCAGAATTGGGAAGGCTCAGGGGCTGAAGCGGATTCGCTCACCTTTGCCACTTCGATCATCGGCGCAAATAACAGTGGCTCGATCCAAGTTAGCGGACCGCACAGTGCAACCATGGGCGTTCCCTTTGCCTTGCAAGTGGACTGGAATTTACCCAATCAGCAGCCTTACTCTCATTTTGGTCTGCTCGAATTGATTGATAATACGACAAACAAGACGCTGGCCAATTTACCCGTGTCGGTCAATCGTATGAACGACGATGTCAGCAAAGAGGCGAGCTTTGCGGGGCTGGCTGCCTTCCCCGGCGATGGGGTGACTTACACGATTCAGCTTTTGCCCGAGCCGAACGATGCGCCCTCGGTGCACTACAATTTGACCGACACCCTACCGGCTGGACTGACCTACGTGCCCAACTCTGCGAGCATGACGCCAACGGTGGTTGGCAATCAGCTACGTTGGTCGCTCGACGTTGGCACCTTAACCGAGATTACCTACAGCGCCAAGATCGATCCACAACTCAGCGTGCCAACCCAGTTGGTCAACAGCGTGGCCCATCACGTCGATCTTCCTGGCTATCAGAGCGATATTACTTCCAGCACACTCACGGTTCCCGATGTCGTTCTGGTTGGCGAACTCGTTGGCACGCCGATTGTGACGCCTACGCAACACATCTTCTATCAGTTGACGGTGCACAATCTTGGCTCTGTGCCAGCGAAGAATGTCATCGCCGAGACAGTACTGCCACCGGGGACCAGCTATATTTCTGGCGGTCTCCTGCTGTCGAATACGATTCAGCTTGCCTTGGGTGACATTGCTGGTAAGGGGAGCAAGAGCGCCCTGCTTGAATTGCAACCGATCATTACCCACATACCTGGGGCCGACGCATCTGTGGCGGCTGTCAATCAGCCACAGATCATCGGCGGGAAAGAAGCGCAGCCAGGTGCTTGGCCGTGGCAAGTTGCTCTCAACACAGCAGAGACTGCCAATGGTCCCTTGTTTTTCTACTGTGGCGGGACCTTGATCACGCCGAACTGGGTGCTCACTGCGGCGCACTGTGTTGTTGATCCGGTGCCTGTCAAAGCCGAAGTTGTGGTCGGTATCAATCGGTTGAGTTCGAGTGCCGGACAGCATATTCCTGTCAGCCAGATTGTGGTCTATCCTGGCTATACCAGCCAACATTCACCGCCCTCTGGCGATCTGGCCTTGTTGCGGCTGGCGCATGCTGTTCAACTGACAGGCACCATCGGCATCAGCGGCTCGGTTGGCTTGATTCCATTGGCTCGACTGGAAGAGGCGACATTGGTCGCACCCAATATCCAGGCGATGGTCACGGGCTGGGGGGATCGCAGCAACGGCGAGGGGGATTACCCGGATGTGCTCCACCAGGTGGGCGTGCCCCTGGTCTCGAATGCCACCTGCCGTGCTGCCTATGATCCGCTCAACTTTGGACCGATCACGACCGACATGATCTGCGCTGGCACCGAGGCGGGCGGCTTTGATGCCTGTTACGGCGACAGCGGCGGCCCTTTAATGGTGCAAGATGGCGGCGGCGTGTGGAAGCAGGTGGGAATTGTTTCCTCTGGGCTAGAATGTGCGCAACCGAGCCAATATGGAACCTATACGCGCGTTCCTTATTACTTCAATTGGATTGCTGGCCCGGGTGTGAACACCTATGCCAATGCTCGTTTCGCCATCCATGACCAAAGTGGTCATAGCGCGACCATCGTTAGCGGCACCAGCATCAGCGTCCTCTCGACGGCTACCACACGGATCTATTTGCCGATCGTTGAGCGGAAGTAGTAAAACAGTGAGCCAGCAAGTCGGTAGGTACTGACTCACTGGCTCACTGTTTTACTGTCCTACCGTCTCACCGACCCATTCCGATCACTGTTTCACACACAACCTGGGCGCAGGTGATGATGCTATCCAGGTCTACCCATTCGTCGGCCTGATGCCAGTTGGCACCCAGAGGACCGAAGACAATCGTCGACAAGCCCATCTCGCCCGAGAAGAGATTGGCGTCACTGACGCCGGCGGTGTAGATGTAGTCTGGAGCATGTCCATATTGCTTGGTAAATGCTGTCGCAAAGGCATTGCCTAGTGGATGAGAATGGGGGATGAATTCCCAGGGCGGATAGTAGGGTGGAGCGAGCGTAAAATCGAAACGGGCGGGCGAGTTGAGCGAATCGGCGAATGTACGTAGTTTGGCCAGCACTTCCTCGCCACTCTCACCCGGCACAATCTGGCGCGAGAAGAGGATGGTCGCCTTTTCTGGCAAGGTTACCACATATTGCTCACTGCCGCTGTGGAAGGAGAGGATGGTTTGCGATGAGGGAACCTTCTCGTGCGATAGTTCCGGCACAGCCTCACAGACGCCTGCAGCAAAGCGGGCGGCTTCAATAGCGGCGTTGATGCCCTCCTTGGGGAAGAAGCCATGCGCCGCTTTGCCAGTGACCTCCACGTTGACCAACACCTTGCCTGCCCCGCCGATACAGGCCGAATCGTGCCAGGGCTCGGTGACAATACAAGCATCCGGCTGAATGCCTCTTTGTTGTAAGGTCTGGATTAAGGCGCGTGCCCCAATCGAGTAGGCTTCTTCGTCGGTCACACTGCTAAAGAGGAGCGTGCCACGCCAACGGCTCTTCTCGGCTGCTAAGGCGCGTGTTACCAACATGTTGGCGACGACGCCGCACTTCATGTCGCCTGCTCCCAAACCATAAAAACGGTTGCCCTCACGTCGTCCCTGCCAGGGATCGCAGGACCAGTTTTGGGCGGCCAATACGGTATCGACATGGCCGTTGAGCAGGATGGTTGGACCTTCGCCATTTTCGACACGAACGATCAGGTTGGGTTGTCCGCTCTCGGTGGTTAGGAGTTCAGGGACGAGCCCTTGTTGGCGAAACCACTCGGCAATCGCCTGCTGAACTGCGCCTTCTTCGCCCGGATAGCTGCGAATGGCGACCAAACGGCTGAGGAGCAAAAAGGCTTCTTCGAGATCAAAAGTCATAGTGTGTTACCTAATGAGTTAGAAGATGGATGTGTATGTTGCCACATCTGAGTTAGGATTCTAGCCCAGTGGGCTAATCTACGATAACCCACGGGCAGCGCCCTGAGGGATAGACGGGGACTCTCATCCGCAGGCGCTGTCATTCCGGCGGGGCTAGCGCTTCAAGCAATAACTTCATTCTAAATCGGATTCACAGGTGTTCCAAGTGGCACAACGGTTAGAACCGTTAGCGTCAGCGACCGGCCCGGCCGCACGCTGACGCTAACAGTTCTGAATTTTTTCCCTTCGGTAGATTTATCACAACACGAACTTTCGGTTATACTTAGGAGATGCAATCAGAACTATCACCAAATCCTATTACCTTCGCCCAACTTGGCCTTAGCCAACCGCTCACCCAGGCGGTTTTGGAGTTGGGTTATGAAGTTCCTACCCCGATTCAAGAACAAACAATCCCGCTCCTGCTGGCTGGCCATGACCTGATCGGTCAAGCACAGACCGGCACCGGCAAAACTGCCGCATTTGCTTTGCCCATCCTCCACCAACTAGCGCTCCACAACCCGGATGTGCAAGCCTTGATCCTGACGCCGACCCGCGAGTTGGCGATCCAGGTCGCCGAAGCAATTCATTCCTACGCCAAACATCTGGGCCGTGTGCGTGTTGCACCGATCTACGGCGGCGACTCGATCGTCAAGCAGATGCGGTTGCTGCAAGGCGGTGTTCATGTCGTCGTGGGCACGCCAGGGCGGGTGATGGATCACCTGCGCCGCGAAACTTTGAGCTTTCGCTCACTCAAGATGGTGGTGCTCGACGAAGCCGATGAAATGTTGCGTATGGGCTTTCAGGAAGATGTCGAGTGGATCCTAAGCCAAGCCCCGGCGGAACGGCAGACGGCACTCTTCTCGGCCACCATGCCCAGCGAGGTGCGGCGTATCGCCGATCAATATCTCACCAACCCAGTCAACGTCGAAATCCGGCGCAAGACGTTGACTGTGCCGACTGTCCAGCAACAATATATCTTTACCTCGGAGTCGCAGAAGCTCGATCTCTTGACCCGCTTGTTAGAGACCGAGACCGTGGCAGGCGAGGCGATTCTGATCTTTGCTCGCACCAAGATCGGTGCCGCCGACCTGGTTGAAAAGTTGCAGGCGCGTGGCTATGCGGCTGAATCGATGCATGGCGACATGAACCAGGCCATGCGCGAACGGGTGATCCGTGGCATGCGTAACGGCCAAGTAGAGATTGTCGTGGCTACCGATGTCGCCGCCCGTGGCTTGGATGTCGAACATATCGGCCGCGTCATCAACTATGACCTGCCTGGCGATACCGAGTCCTATGTCCATCGTATTGGACGCACTGCTCGGGCTGGGCGCAGCGGCAAAGCGATCTCCTTTGTCACCCCCCGCGAAGAGCGGATGATGCGTGAGATCGAGCGATACACCGGTCAGCGCATGACCGCCAGTAAGCCGCCCACTCGCGCCGATGTGGCGGCGCGCCGGGTTGTTCTCTTCAAGGAGAGTATTCTCAAAGCCGTGGAAGAAGGGCAACTGGAGAGCTATGTCACGTTGATTGAGGAACTGGCAACCGAGAGTGGACACCATCCGCTTGAACTTGCCGCAGCCGCAGCACGAATGGCACGCGGTAACAAGCCACTCTTCCTTACCCATGACCCAGAAGCGGATCAACTCCCACCTGCGGAAAAAGGCATGGTGCGCCTCTACATGAGTATCGGCAAACAGGGTAGCGTGCGCCCTGCCGATATTGTTGGAGCGATTGCCAACGAGGCCAATATTCCCGGCAAAGTAATCGGTGAGATTCAGATCTTCGATGATTTCAGCTTGGTCGATGTGCCAGCGAATTACGCCAGCCAGGTACTACAAAGTATGGAGAGCACCCGCATCCGCCAACAGATGGTCAAAATTCGTCCGGCGACAGCGCAGGATGCCATCCAGTCCAAACCCCGGCGCAAAGGGGAGAGTCGCCATCCGCATCACAAGTCTGGTCCCTCGGCTCCGTCACGCTTTGGCGCTGGCAAGAACAAGAAGCGATATTTTGCCTAACTGTCCTTGGCTAATATAGGTTGATTAGTGAAGCGTGATGCGTGAATTTTCGCTAGCCATTCACGTTTTACGCATCACTCTTCCTGGCAAAGATCAGCTCAATATAGTCCTCCATCATTGTCAAGTACCAACCTCATCTGCTTCCTACACCAACTTCCTCTTCGGCACATTCTGCCAAATCGCCTGCGGTAGTACAATCCGTGCATCGTCTGGCAGCGGCGTGACCGCCGGGCCGACACTTAAATCAATGCCATAGGCCAGGTAGGCTTTGTAGATCAGTTGACTGCAATAGTAGGCGACGTCAAGCTCCGGAGCAATAAAGAGGGGATTGTAGGGTGTCTTGGCCGCAGCATGGGCCAAACAGAAATGGGCGACCCCTGAGCGAATTTGTGCCAGGGTCTGCGGGAGTAGGGTCCGGTTGGCAAGCGGATAGGCAACCCCTACCAATTGATCGAGAAATCCCCGTTGTTCCAACATTTGCTCTGCATCCCAGCGCTGCGCCGGTATGTCAAAGGTCACGACGCCCTTGCCTGCCGCCTCGACGCAGCGCCCTCCCGGACCGACATAGAGCGCAACATGATCCACTGTACCGGGAATGGTCAATCCCACCAATCCCCAAAAATGTCCGAGCAGCGAACTTCCTGTCCCGTCAGTGGTGCAGATGATATCGCCAGTCTGTAGATGTAAGCCGTTGAGATGATAGTGGTAGAGCATAGGCAAGGGGCAGGTTGCAAGTTGCGGGTGGCAGAGTCACAAACCTGCCACCCGCAACTTGCCTCTTTACTGATTGACAACGCTTTGCAGCCAACTTTCAGCCATCAGTTGGTGGCCGGCTGGGGTAGGATGAACGCCATCCTGGGCCCAGTAGGCGGCGGGCGCATCTTGCATGGCAGTGTTGAAGGCACTTTGAAAGGGCACAAAGATCGCTTGGAAATCGTTTGCTAACTCGCGTACCACGCTTTGTCGTTCCGACATCTCACTCATCCACGCTTCGGTTACGACGCCGCAGGGCAATACAAAAGGCTCGCAGAGCACGAGTTGCACATTTGGTAACTGTTGTTTGGTCCAATGCAATAACATGCGATAGAGGGTGGCGAAGCGCTCCACCTCTACGCCATTGTCGTACATAAAACCGTGCCACGTATCGTTGACGCCGATCAGAATACTGATCAGGTCGGGCTGAAGATTCAACCCATCGACTTTCCAGCGACCATAGAGATCGACCACCCGGTTGCCGCTGATGCCGCGATTGAGAATCTGCAAGCCATCGGCTGGTTGGCTGCGTAAGAGCTTGGCTGCAATCAAGTTGACATAGCCGCTGCCCAGCGCCGAAGGCGAATTGGCGGTGGTGTTCTCGCGTGATCGGTTAGCGTCGGTGATCGAGTCACCTTGGAAAAGAAGGATGGTGTTTGCTTTAAGTTGCATAGTCTTTACCATACAGATCGGATTTTTTCAGCCTGTTCACGCAGGCGTTGTTCGCTTGGCTGGTGACCAAATTGCGAATTGCGGATTGCGAATTGCGAACTTTGTCCTGCCACCTGCACCCTGCCACTTGCCCCTTGCGACTCTTTCGCATGTTTACGCACGGCAGTTTCGTAGACCGGGATTAGATTGCCATGTTCGCCGCTAAAGCCGTGGGTGGTTTGGCCACGGAAGCGGTCATGGGTGAAGAGATCGATGTTGTGGCGGGTCTGGCGATATTGGGCTAGGTCGGCCAGGATTTCGCCGATCACGCTGCCAAACTTAAAGCCGTGACCCGAACAGGCTGAGGCATAGCTCACCTGCGGATGGTCGGGGTGAAGGTCGATCAAGAAGTGTCCGTCGGGTGCATTGGTGAACATGCAGGATTTGAGCGTCATTACTGGACCGGCGGCCATTGGAAAGTAGCGGGCGACACAGTCACGCAGCAGCTCCTCATCTTCCTGAGAGACATCCCGTTGAATGGCTTCAGGCAGTCCGCGCTCTTCAAAGTGATGATATTTGCCAATCTTGAAGCCAGGCACGGCGTGGACCGGAAAGCCGTAAAAACGTCCTTCGTCGCAAAGCAGATTAAAGACTGGAAAATTAGTGTCAGTAAAAAGTTCGGGCCGTTGCGGCTGGAACCAGGCCAAGACCTGCAATTCAGGCGTCGCCAAACCGCGCAAAAAGCCGAGCATCGACTCATTCCACGCCCCCGCTGTGATCACGAGTGAATCGGCTTCGTAGACGGCCCGTTCGGTGTAGACCCGTACCCCTTCACCGCCGGGCAGTGCTTCCCAACGCAGAACGCCCTCGCGCCCATGAATCTCAGCGCCATGTTTCATCGCTTCGAAACAGTAAGAGACAACACAACGCTCTGGGGTGAGGAAGCCGCCTTCGGGTTGGTAGAGCGCCATGATCTCGTGTGGCAGTTGATAGCCAGGAAAACGCTGCGCCAATTCCAAGCCCGTGAACACCTCGTGTTCCAACTCATACTCCATCGCCGAGCGCAAGGCACCCTTAAAGACCCACGAATCTGCCGGGCCGATGTCGAGCGAACCGGTGATGTGCAGCAGCTTTTCACCTGCCTCCTGCTCAATCTCACGCCAGAGTTCGTAGGATCGCTTGAGCAACATGACATAGGAGGGGTGCTCGTAATAGGGCATACGGATAATGCGCGTGTAGCCCTGGTAGGAGCCCTGATCGTGCGGAACATCAAACTTTTCCAGCCCCAATACTCGCTTGCCCCGTCGCGCCAAATAATAGGCCGCCGCGCTGCCCATTGTGCCCATACCGACCACGATGGTGTTGAAGCGATTGGAGTAGACTTGGGTCGTGCGTTGTGCGTTCACAGTTTTACCTTGTATCTCTGCCCCTCCCTAACCCTCCCCAAGGGGAGGGAATCGTCACAAGAATGACAATGATTGGTGGACAAATGAATAAACTTTATCCGTCCTTTCACTGTCCCCACCCCTTTGGGGAGGGTTAGGGAGGGGCTGCTTTTATTTTTTGTTCACTCGATCTGGCCCATCGCTGGCCTTGGCGCGCATTCTGGCACCGGTGGGGTCAAAGAAGGGAGTTTGTGTCACGGTGGCTACGACCGGGCGACCGCCGATCAGCACGGTCACTTTGCTGCCGGGCCAGGCGTGGCTGGTGCGGATCATGCCCAAGGCCAAGGTTTTGCCCACCGAATAGCCAATTGCACTGGAGGTGATGCGCCCCAGCACCTCGCCAGCGGTGACGGCTTCTTTGGCAGTGTCGGCTTCGGCACCGCTGCGCCGTTTGCTGCGCTGGGTAGCTACATCGGCGATGGCATGGATTGGATCGCCGTTGGCGGCTGGAGTGCTGCCTTCGAGGACGAATCCGACCCAACGTTCCTGAATGCCCTGTTGCTGGACTTCGAGCAAGGCGCTACGCCCGATAAAATCCCGTTTGTCGAAGCGGATCCAACGATCCAATCCAACATGAAAGGGTGTCACCTCTTCACTGAGGTCGGGGCCATAGAGGGGGAGTGCTTTTTCAATGCGCAGACTTTGCATGGCCAGCGCACCGTAGGGCATTAGTCCGAACTCTTTACCAATTTTTAGCAGAAATTCCCACACGCCGCCTGCCTCTTCAGCGGGGATATAAAGCTCGAAGCCCAATTCGCCGGTGTAACCGCTGCGCGAAAGAATCAATTCTGTTCCGTTGATCTCCGCTGTGCCAAAGCGGAAAAAGGGCAGCTTGTTGAGATCGACTCCGGTACTGACGGAGCGTAAAAATTCACGCGAACGCGGTCCCTGTACAACGGCCAGGGCCACGGCTGCCGAAATATCGGTGACATAGCTGCTGCTGCCGACGGCATGGTCGGCGATCCAACGTGCCACCTTCTTGCGCGGTGCTGAACTGGTGATGATCATGAAGTGCTCGTCGTTGAACTTGTAGACGGTTAGATCATCGACGATCCCGCCATTCTCGTTGCACATCGTGGAATAGCGAACCTGGCCCGGCTCCATCCCGCTGATTTCGTTTACAAGGAGTCGGTTGATCAGTCGCTCGGCCCCAGGGCCTTTGATGTCGATTTCACCCATCGAGGAGATATCTTGCAGTCCGACATTGGTGCGCGTGTTGACATGCTCCGCCTCTGCCGAAACATAGGCATCGGGAAACATGTAATCGCCGCCACCTTTGACCAGAAAGCCCGCATGGCGCAAATGATAGTCGTAAAATGGGGATCGTCGTTCGCTCATACCTTACTCACTTTTTTGACTGCACTACACAGAGAGCACGAGAGGAGACACGGAGGGCACGGAGAATTCACTTTATGTTTTCTCTGTGATCTCTGTGCCCTCTGTGTAGTGCTTTTCATCGTTTAATCATCAAAATAACCGCCAGCTTCCCAGGCTTGGAAATTGTCTTGGAGCATGTAGGCGGTACGTAGTTTGCGAAAGCCAAGCTTGCGGTAGAATTCCTCATTGCCGTGTGTACTGACCAACATGACCGAGCGTTTGGGCAGGCGGCTGAGCAGCGCTTCCATTAATTTTCGCCCGATGCCTTGCCTTTGGTAGTCGGGATCGACCACGACATCATAAATTGCCGAACTGATGACGCCGTCCGAAATAGCGCGGGCTGCGCCGACTAGTTCCCCGTTATACCAGGCAAAACAGCACGCATAACTTTGGGAAAATGCCGCGATCAACAACTTTAGTGACCGATCATGTTGAAACCCGCGCCTGAGCAGGTCAGCGAGTGCTTGCCAATCCATGCCTTCAATGCCAAAGGTTATATCAACTGATTCACGCATAAGCTGAAAGAGCGGTCCTACGCTTGCAAAATAGGCCGAATACGTAAGGCCAATTCGTTCATCTGTGCATCGCTCACTCGCTCTTCGGACGTCGGCGTTGCATAGCCGAAGACTTTCGCTCCCCTGCGCTCTTGTGGCTGATCACTCATGCGCGCCACGACGTGAAAGTGAACATGTGGATGTTCTTTGTGCTCGGCAAACTGCATCACATAAGTCTTGAGACAGCCAGTTGTCTGCCTGAGCGCCAGTGAGGTACGCTGTAACAATTTTCCCAGTTCGATAGCTTCGGCTTGGCTCAACTCGTCAATCGCTTCAAGATGGCGATAGGGGATTAAGACCAACCATCCCAAGAGCGCACTATTGTAACTATGGACAACGCACCAAAATTCTCCTCGGTAAATGTCATCCCAAAGTGGCGCGTTGCCAGCCAAACGGCGTTCCATCAGCTCGCAGGAGAAACAGGCTTCTGACACGATTACTTTCTCCCAGGAAAGCCTAACTCCTTCTTGCGGTGGGTGATGAAGCCAGTCAATTCCTTCTCCAGCCCTTCATCCAGGGTGGGGGCTTGATAGCTGGCGAGCAGTTGCTTCCACTTTTTGTTGGCTCGTTGGTAGGTATCCTCGGCCCCGTTGATCGTCCACTGCTCGGCTGAATTATAATCGAAAATGTCGGTGCGATAGAATGCGCTGCGGAAGTGACGCATCGTGTGCCCGGCACCCAGAAAGTGACCGCCCGCTGCGACCTCTTTGAATGCGTCAAAGGCCAGCGCATCATCGGAGACATCCAACCCTTTGGCTAAGGTATGATACATGCCACAAAGCTCGTTGTCGATGACAAACTTCTCATAGCCGGCGACCAGACCATTCTCCAGCCAGCCTGCGGCATGGAGGACAAAGTTGACCTGCGCCATCACCGTCGGCATCATCACCTGCAAGGATTCATAGCCAGCCTGGGCATCAGGGATCTTGGAGCTGGCGAAGGTGCCGCCGCTGCGAAAAGGTAGGTGGTAAAACTCAGCCAATTGTTTCCCAGCAAAGAGTACGATCTGACTCTCTGGCGAACCAAAGACTGGCGCACCGCTTTGCAGGTCAATTGTGGTCATGAAGGCCCCATAGATCACGGGCGTGCCTGGGTTGATCATCTGTACCAAGGCGATGCCAGCCAGCGCTTCGGCATTCTGGAGTGCCAAGGTGCCTGCCGCGCTTACCGGGGATGTAGCACCTGCCATCAGGAAGGGCGTAATCAGCAGAGCCTGTCTGGCTTTCGCATAGACAAGAATGTCACCCAACATACGATCATCGTAGCGGCGAGGGCTAGAGACATTGATCAATGAAAGCAAACCGGGCGTTTTGCGAATGGTTTCGGTTCCAAAGAGAATTTCGGCAATTTTGACGCTGTCGACTGCATTCTTGGGATCGGTGACTGAGCCCATAAAGGCTTTGTCACTGTACTGAATGTGCGCCATGAGCATATCGAGATGGCGGGTGGCAACCGGCTCATCCTGCGGCTCGCAAACCGTGCCGCCAGAGTGGTGCAGCCAGGGCGAAAGATAGGTGAGCTTGACGAAGTTGCGGAAATCTTCAATGGTACCCTCGCGCCGCCCACGATCGAGATCCTGTACAAAAGGTGGCCCATAGACTGGCGCAAAGACAGCGCGATTGCCGCCAATGGTTACGTTGTTGGCTGGATTGCGTGCCAGTTGGGTGAATTGACTGGGAGCCATCTGTACATATTTCATTACCAACTCTTCGCTGAGATATACTGTACCACCCACCTCGACGGTCCCACGTACCACCTTGGCACCATGCGCTTCGAAGATATCACACACCTCGTTGTCATACATATCGATGCCCAACTCACTCAGAATACGCATCGATTCGTCGTGGATTTTTTGGATCGCACTTTGCGGTGCAACCTCGTAACGCGGAATCTGGTATTCAATCTGTTGCATCTTGGGCAAGATTGCCGCCTCGCGTTGGCGTTCCTTTCGTTCGCGGCGCCGTTCAGTCGCCATGCTGACATCCGTGGTCATGAGTGATCTCTCCCGAAGCTTAAAATAAGTTGAGGCTTGAAATCGTAGCGTAGCTACGAGGGGAATGTCAAAAAGAGGAGAGAGGGGGCAGGAAGACAAGAAGACAAGATGACAAGAAAGTTTCCTTCATCCTGTCTTCTTGTCTTCCCTTCTGGTATTTACACGGGTAGTTCTAGGCTTTGCCAGACATCAAGCAGAGCGTCAACGAGATGATCAATGTGCTGGTCGCTGTGATTGGGGGTGGCGGTGATGCGTAGTCGTTCGGTGCCTTTGGGAACAGTGGGGTAGTTGATCGGTTGAATGTAGATCTGGTGCCTTTGGAGGAGTAGATCGCTGGCGGCTTTGCAGCGGCTGGCATCGCCGACGAGCAATGGCACAATGTGGCTGACGGAAGGCATCACGGGCAGACCCACCTGGCGCAAACGGCTCTTCACGCAGGCGGCGCGTTCGTGCATTCGCTGCCGCCATTCGGGATGTGACTGAATCCACTCGACGCTGGCCAAGGCTCCAGCGGCTACCATGGGTGGCATCGCTGTCGAGAAGATGAAGCCTGCGCCAAAGCTGCGTACAAAATCAATCAACGTGGCCGAGCTAGCAATATAGCCACCGACGACCCCAACTGCTTTGGCCAAGGTGCCTTGGATAATGTCGACTCGCGATTGTTGGTGATCGCGCTCGGCAACGCCAGCACCGTTCTCGCCATACATGCCCACAGCATGTACTTCATCCAGATAGGTCAGCGCATGGTAACGTTCGGCTACAGCGCAAAGCTCGGCAATCGGCGCAATGTCGCCATCCATCGAGTAGACCGATTCGAAGGCCACCAGCTTGGGCAGATCGGGGTCAAGCTCACCAAGTAACTTATCAAGATGGGCCGGGTCGTTGTGTTTGAAGACCTTATAGGCTGTGCGGCTATGACGAATGCCTGCGATCATCGAGTTGTGATTCAACTCGTCGGAGAGCACGACACAGCCAGGGATCTGACTGGCCAGGGTGAGCAGTGTGGTGTGATTGGCGGTATAGCCCGAGGCAAAAAGCAGCGCCGCTTCCTTACCATGCCAGTGTGCCAATGCCTGTTCGAGAAGGATGTGATAGTGGTTGGTGCCAGAGATATTGCGTGTGCCGCCGGCCCCTGCGCCACAGTGGTAAAGCGCCTGATGGATTGATTCTAATACGACTGGGTTCTGTCCCATACCCAAGTAATCATTGCTGCACCAAACGGTAATCTCTTTTTCGCCTTGGGTCTGATGATAACATGCCTGGGGAAAGGCTCCTCGCTGCCGACTCAGGTCGGCAAACACTCGATAATTGCCCTCAGATTTGAGTTCATCAAGTCGTTGATTGAAGAAGTGGTTGTAGTTCATGGCTGTAAACACTCGGTTTCGTAAACCTGCACATTGTGCTCGCATTCAAAAGAATGAACACACTAGACAAACGATTTTGGTCTTAACCTTGGATTCAATTCTAAGTCAAATATAATTAAATTCTCATGAAACCTAACTAAATCTATGTAAATTTCTAATAAATCGTACCATATGTGAAATAGGTTACAAAATCAATGTTGCTAGCACTTCAGTTTTTATAGCGTCAAGATATAAGCTACCTTTGTGCAAACTTGATAGTTCTGTACCCCACTCGGGTTGCAAAAATGCTGTTTTACTTTTCGGCGGAGCTGTGTACAATGGAACTTGTAGTTAACGTTTTGCGTACATTCTATATCTGCTCGATAGGTTGGGCAGACAAGTGAGCTTGATTGTACAGGAGCCTAGAATGCTAAATCGACCTGATCTCTATGAATTCGTGCGCATCGGTGAACTTGCAGAAACGATTACCCAGTTGCTTGCTCTGAATCTCCAGCATGGCACCGACTTGGGTGCAAAACCAGCAACTGGTCAGCGTGTGGGCCACATCGAAACTATGGTGTTGCAACAAGCCAGAAAGTATGTTGCCACTATCAAGGAAGGTTTCACATTGAGTGCCCGTACGACGCAGGTGAACGACCGCATGGAATTACGCTATTTGCTCGATCTGATCCTGCGCGAATGGCAACCTGCCCGTGGAGAATCGACCGCCGAGGATGATTGGGGAGAGGGAACATCGGCATCAGCTTCTGTTACCAATGAACGCGAGCCACTTAACACCTGGCAGGCACAGCTACCGACCCATGAATTGCTCGCCTTTGGTATGGCAGCCGTTGCCTTAGGCTATCTGCCTCGCTTGCCAGCGGAGAAGATCACCTTTCCCTATAGCTACTCGCAACCGCCGACTTATGCCGATATTCCTGCCCCCAAGACCGCAGGTGAGTTGTTGTGGCGAATCGAGGAGGTTGAACGCACCGTCGGTCAAGTGATGAGCGGCGAACTACAGGAATTGGTCAATCGCCGCTATGGCCAACTGCGCCGCACCTATGGTTTCTTTGAGGCTAGTGCTCATCTTGCACGTCAAGAATCGGAGCGTTTCGGTGTGAAGAAGCCACAGCAAAACTTTTCATTCTTTTAGAGCGGGGTGCAGGTTACAAGTGGCTTATACAGCTTGCTGAGTCGTTGCGCTGATAAAGGTAGAGTTGTCAGCGCATAGGCGTTCCCCGCCACCCGCATTCTTTTGACTATCTGCCGACTCTCAGTTACCATCCTACAGCCATAGAGGTGAGTTTGATCTCACCTCTATGGCTGTTGTTTTTCTGTCAAGTACGGTTAATTACGAACCCCTCCCTAGCCCTCCCCTGGTAAGGGAGGGAATTGTGACGGGGTAGATGAACTTGGGTGGACAGACGAGAACACTAAATCCGTCCACTCACAGTTCCCTCACCTATCAGGGGAGGGCTAGGGAGGGGTTAGCTTTGTAGTTACTGTACGGCTCGATTAAAGGAATGTCTCATGTCGCAAGATGCGTCAACCGAAGAGAAGATTGCTGCTTGCCCGCCACAATTACAAGATACCATCAACCAGTTCATCGATGTTGAACCGCGTGAGCGACTCGAATATTTGTTGGAATATGCGATGGATCTGCCGGATCTGCCGGAGCGGCTGGTTGCCATGCGCGACCAAATGGAACAGGTTCACGAATGCCAAACTCCTGTCTTCCTCTTCACGGAATTGAGTGATGCAGGAGTTGAATTCTATTTTGATATTCCACGGGAATCCCCGACAGTGCGTGGTTACGCTGCCATCTTACAGGAAGGCTTACACCATGCATCGATTGCTGAAGTGCTGCAAACGCCCGAGGATGTCTATATGTTACTCGGCTTGAATGAAGCGATCACGCCCCAACGGCTGCGCGGGCTTCATTTTTTGATGATTTACATGAAGAAACAGGTGAGCAAACTTTTATAATCTACTCACCCGAATATTGCAGTAGATCGGTACGCAGATAAAAAATCTCTGCAAAAATCCGCCTAAATCCATCGGATCAGCATTATCCGTGTACCGACTAGCAGATCCGCCAATTCACAAGGAAGAAAGGTATCCCCATGAGCGAATTCTTTACAACCACCAACCTTATTGCGCTCATTACATTGACGCTGCTCGAAATTGTCTTGGGCATTGACAATATTATCTTTATTGCCATTCTTTCGGCACGTCTTCCGCGCGAGCAGCAGGCCAATGCACGAAACATCGGCATGGCGCTCGCCATCATTACACGTATTCTGCTCTTGCTAGGGATAACCTGGATTTTGCAACTCAAGGAGCCGTTGTTTGCACTGATTGGTAAAGAAATCAGTGGCAAAGATCTGATTTTGTTGGGCGGCGGCCTCTTCTTGATTGGCAAGAGTACCTATGAGATTCATGAAAAGCTGGAATCTGCCGAGCACACGCAGTCGAATGTGGCCAAAGTTGCATCTTCGCTCGCCTCGGTCGTCGTCCAAATTGTGATCATTGATATTGTCTTCTCGCTGGATGGCATTATCACGGCGGTGGGTATCTCCAATAGTCTGCCTGTGATGATCACGGCGGTGATACTCTCCTCGATCGTGATGTTGGTGGCGGCAGGAATGGTGAGCCAATTTGTCGAGAAGCACCCAACGATGAAGATCCTCGCCCTTGCTTTTTTGATCCTGATCGGTGCCATGTTGGTGATCGAAGGCTGGGACCCGGAGAGCGCCGAGAAGCTTCACTTGAAGAACTATGCCTACTTTGCGATGGCCTTCTCGTTTATTGTTGAATTGATCAACATGCGCTTTCGCACCGCAACCCATCCAGTTCACTTGCATAATCAACCCCAAATGCTTGAACCCGTCTCGGTAGCGGTTGGAGCAACTGGGGTTGGGGCGACTCCAAAATTATCAAATTCAGGTGTATCTAGCACCGTCAAGACCACTTCTGCCAAGCGTAATCGCAAACGAAAGTAGCGTTCGCATCGCAATTACAGTCTACTTTTTTGTATGTTTATTTCTATCGACTATAATGAATTTCTTGTACCTTGCTTCCCGCAAGCGCAGTTTGTCACACAACGAGTAAAGATCAATGTATAAATCCGACCGGATCGCAAAAGCCCTTCGATCCGGTCGGTTTGTGTGTATTCAATAGACTAAACCAACTGTATTCTACAAAAAGGAGAATCGTTTGTGAGTGAAGGTGTACTGCTGTCTATCATTATTCTACTCAGTGTAGTGGGCCTGGTCTGTTCTTGGTATTTGTCACGATGGGTGATGGCCAAAGACACTGGCTCGCAAAAAATGCAAGATATTTCCAACGCCATCAAAGAAGGCGCTGAAGCGTTTGTTCGCCGCCAATATCGGACGATCATTATGCTGGCATTGATGCTGGCAATTGTGCTCTTTATTGGCTATGGTTTTGTGCGTGCCCACCGCGACTTTGATCCAGTCGGCAGCTCAATTCAACTGGCACTTTGGGTGACGGTTTCATTCGTTTTGGGCGCACTTTGCTCGGTGATTGCCGGCTTTGTTGGTATGTGGATCAGCATCCGCACGAACATCCGCACGGCGGTTGGTGCCATGAAGGGCATCAACGAAGGCTTGCAGATCGCGCTGCGCGGCGGTGCCGTCGCTGGCTTGATTGTGGTCGCCATGAGCTTGCTGGGTGTGGTTGGCCTCTATATTGCTGTTCGCTATACCACGGGTATCGATCCAGTCAAGATTCCCTTCTTGATTGTCGGTTATGGCTTTGGCGCTTCGTTTGTGGCGCTCTTTGCTCAGTTGGGTGGTGGTATCTATACCAAGGCGGCAGATGTCGGCGCTGACCTGGTGGGTAAGGTCGAGGCTGGCATTCCGGAAGACGATCCTCGCAACCCTGCTGTTATTGCTGACTTGGTCGGCGACAACGTGGGCGACTGCGCAGGCCGTGGTGCTGACCTCTTCGAGTCCACCGCTGCTGAAAACATCGGTGCCATGGTGCTGGGAGCGGTGATGGCGGCCAAGGTGCCCAATGCCGATCCGACCTTTATCATCGGCGTGATGATGTTCCCCTTGGTGGCACGTGCTTTTGGCATCGTCGCCTCGATTGTCGGTATCTTCTCCGTGAAAGCCCGCGAGGACGAGGATCCGATGAATGCTCTTAACCGAGGATTCTTCGTCTCAGCCATCTTGGCAATCATCGGCTTTGCGCTTGCTACCTACTTGTTGCTCAATCATTCCAGTGCCCCCAATGCCTGGATCAACTTTACGCTGTGTGGCATTGTCGGCATTCTGACCTCGGTCGGCTTTGTCTTCATCACCCAGTACTATACTGAATACAAGTATCGACCGGTGAAGACCATTGCGGAAGCCAGTCAAACCGGACCTGCTACCAACGCTATCGCTGGCATTTCCATTGGTATGGAAAGCACCGCCCTGCCCACCCTCGTCATTTCAGCCGCCATTCTGATTGCCTATTATCTGGGCAAGAATTCTGGCTTCCCGGAAGCGGGGCTCTTTGGCACCGCTGTGGCGACGATGGGTATGTTGGCTACCGCTGGTTACATTCTGGCGATGGATACCTTCGGACCCATCGCCGACAATGCTGGCGGTATCATCGAGATGAGCGAACAGCCCAAGTCGGTACGCGATAAGTCAGACCGCCTGGATGCCGTTGGTAATACCACCAAGGCGTTGACCAAGGGCTATGCCATCGGTTCCGCTGCGCTGGCTGCCTTCTTGCTCTTCTCCGCCTACCTGGACGAAGTGCGCAACTACGGCTTCAGCCTGACCGCAGTCGACATCGCCAAGCCCGAAGTCTTCGTTGGTGCATTGCTTGGTGCCATGCTGATCTTCCTCTTTGCCGGCCTGACCATTCGTTCCGTGGGTCGCGCGGCCTACTATGTTATCAACGATGTGCGTGCTCAATTCAAAGAGAAGCCGGGTATCCTTAAGGGCAAGGACAAACCCGACTATGGTCGCACCGTCGATATCGTCACCAAAGGCGCGCTGCGCGAGATGATCGCTCCAGGTTTGCTGGCTACCTTGATGCCGGTGGCCGTGGGTTTGATCTTCAAACTTTTTGGTATCGGTGCAGAAGCTGTGGCTGCTTTGTTGATGGTTGGCACGATTGCTGGTATTCTGATGGCCATGCTGCTTAACAACGGCGGCGGCGCTTGGGACAATGCCAAGAAGTATATCGAAACTGGCGCTTACGGCGGCAAAGGTAGTGATACGCACAAGGCTGCCGTCGTCGGTGACACCATCGGCGACCCCTTCAAGGATACTGCTGGTCCGTCACTCCACGTCGTAATCAAGCTGCTCAGCACGATTACCCTGGTCTTGGCTCCATTGTTTATCTAAGCATGATGCAGGTTGCAAGATGCAAGGGAATATCCCTGTATCTTGTATCATAAGAGAGTAGAGATTGAACTTACACGATCTCTACTCTCTGACACGCTACGCTTAGCTACTTACCTCTACCATCTTCTCCGTTCGCTCAATCTTCTGCGCCCGTAACAACGACGCAATTACAGCAACCGCCAAAATTCCCGCCACCACGCTCAACGAGACAAGAGTTGGAATCTTGTAGAAGTCAACAATCACCATCTTCACACCCACAAAGGTGAGGACACCGGACAATCCCAATTTGAGATAGTAGAATTTATCCATTACGCCTGAGAGCAAGAAGTAAAGCGATCTTAGGCCCAGGATGGCAAAGACATTCGAGGTGTAGACCAGGAATGGATCGGTGGTAACGGCAAAGATGGCGGGAATCGAATCAACCGCAAAGACCAGATCGGTACTTTCCACAATCAATAACACGATAAAAAGCGGGGTGGCTGCCCATTTGCCCGCTTGGCGCACAAAGAAGTGATCTTTGTGATATTCTGACGAAACCGGCATTAAGCGTCGGAAGAGCCGCACCACAGGATTTTGGTCGGGATGGATTTCTTCATCGGTATGACGCGCCATGCGGATACCAGTAAAGATCAGGAAAGCGCCGAAGATGTAGATGATCCAGTGAAATTCCTCGATCAGCGTTGCACCGACTGCAATCAGCGCAGCACGCATCACCAACGCACCCAACACACCCCAGAAGAGTACATGGTGTTGATAGGCCGCTGGAACGGAGAAGTAGCTAAAGATAAGGACGAAGACAAAGATATTGTCCACACTCAGCGACTTTTCAATCAGGTAGCCGGTGAGAAAGGCCAATGTCGCATCTTGATTGTTGTAGCTGCTATGTGGAGCCAACTGATGCCAAAAGAAGTAAAGCCCTACCGCAAAGAGCAGTGCCAGCGTGATCCAGACCACACTCCAAATCGATGCTTCTTTGACTGAAACTGCGTGGGAATGGCGATGGAAAACTCCTAAATCCAGTGCCAGCATCGCCAGCACGAAGATGTTGAATCCAATCCACAGCCAGGTCATTTCGCCCAATATCATTGCTTCTCCTCTGTGTTGAATATCCGTGGAGAAACAAAAAGCGAGACTCCACGGCAAAAAATGTCGTGATAGTCTCGCCAGTAGTGATAAATCACACACGCTGCGCCGAGAGCAAATGATGCTCTGTCTTGACGACCCAGCGACCTGCTTGCGCAGGCGGCTACTCCCTAACCTGGGCACTAGGATGCCCGATTTGCGCTCAAGAATCCGTAAGTCGCAATACAATTGATTGCGGATTGTGCTATTGGGATTGCGTTTTTTCCTATACCCACTGTTTCATCCAACCAAGCAGCGCATCGTTTTGGGCTTTGCGAATTGCTTTGGGGCCGACGATTGCGCCGGCGTGAGGGCTATTGGGCAGGCGTACCATTTCCACGGGACAACCGTTCACCTTCAAAACCGTATAGAATTGCTCCGACTGCTCTGCCGGGCAGCGCCAGTCGGCTTCCCCTTGAATCAGCAAGGTTGGTGTTTTGCAACGGTGGGCGTAGGTAATGGGCGAACAGCGGGCGTAGACCTCGGGAATCTCATGCGGGTGGCCGCCCAACTGCTCGACCGCAAACCAAGGGCCAATGTCGCTGACCCCATAAAAGCTGACCCAATTGGTAACTGGATTCTCTGGCACAGCAGCCTTAAAACGATCGGTCTGCCCTACGATCCAACACGATAGATTGCCACCACCGGAAAGCCCGCACACGCCCATACGATTGCCATCCACGTAGCCTTTTTCTATCGCATAGTCAACGCCAGCCATCAAGTCCTTATAGTCCAAATTGCCCCAATCACCCTTAATCTGTGTGGCAAAGCGGTCGCCATAGCCGGTGGAAGCGCGCTGATTGATAAAGAGCACTGCGTAGCCAGCGCTGCACAACATGCGGAAGTCAAAGTGGAAAATGTGACCGAAGCCTGAATGGGGTCCACCATGAATGTAGAGCACCGTAGGGTAGGGGGCGCTACCAGTCTCGGGCAGCATGATCCAGCCCTCGACCTGCTCGCCATCACTGCTCGCAAAAAGCAGCCGTTCCGCCTTAGGCGTATCCCAACCCGCAACGACACTTTGGTTCAGTGTGGTCAGCACCTGCTCATTGCCACCTTCCAAATCGGCACTTGCGAGTTGTTCTGGATCGTGATGGGTACTCAGCGCAAAGAGCAAGCTATCTCGTCCAATCGCAATCGGCAAACAACTGCGATCGCCACTGAGAATCGGCGCAAACGAGATCGCACCTGTCAGGCTGATGCGGTAGATCTGCACCGTGCCACCATCTTGCACTGGCGCAAACGCACTCTCTCCATCCGCACTCACCAACAACCGTGGCGAGCGCACAAGCAAGCGTACCAACATGTCTGCCTGTAAACCGCCGCCGATCTTCACCGTGCAACCTGTTGTGCGGCATTCTGGCTCACCCCCAGATGCACCCATCAGCCAGAGGTGATCCTGCGTGCCAATGGGCAAGTCAAAACGATTGCCTATAAAGGCAATATTGCCATTCGGCGTCCACGCTGCTGCTGCCACTGCGCCCCAGTTATCAGTCAAAGGCGTTACCTTTCCTTTGAGATCAACAACACGCAGCGTGGGGAAGAAGCGATGTGTATCAGGTCGCTGTGACGAGAGATAGAGCAAGTGCTTGCCATCCGGTGACCACTGAACGCCCGAACAGACCGCGTTATCATGCGTGAGCTGACGGGTTGTGCCATCCTCCAAGGAAGTGACAAAGATCTCCTGCACCGCATTCTGGACATTGCCCATTCCATCAAAGCGGTAGACATGGCGTGTGAATCGATAGGGTTGGCTCAGATCGACGAGCTCCACCTCGGGCGGCGCACAGAAGGCAAGCTGCCGCCCACCGGGCGCTCCATCGGGCGACCAAACCGGACCACTTCCCACCCCATTTTTGAGGGTTGTGACCTGTTTGGCTTCACCTCCATCAACCGCAATCACAAAGATCTGCGGCTTTTCAGTACGAGTCGAAAGAAATGCGACTTGCCGTCCACTGGGCGACCAACGTGGACTGCTATCCTTCTTCAAGCCCTGTGTTAACTGACGCTCGCAGCCATCCTGCAAATTGCGCAAATAGAGCGCCGATCGTTCTTCCTCGCCCTCCATCCAGGAAAGCTCGTAGACAATATGCTGTCCATCGGGCGAAATATGCCCATCCTGGATCCATTGCAAACGATAAAGATCATCCGGCAAAACCTGACGCATAGTATCTGACATAAACACTCCTTGAGGTGTCTAGGATTATGTGGATGAAGGCTAGTATATCATCAGTACGCTATGCATCAGCAATGAGTGGTCGAGCAGCGAATTGCATGAACTCGCCACCACCTGCCACACCCCCGCAGATTTATTTTCTTCCATTGCTTGTAACATTTGACAGAATCTGAACCTCATGATAAATTACAGGTCGCTTCGCACATATGGATTCGTGGTGTAGCGGTTAGCATGCGGCCCTGTCAAGGCCGAGGTCGCGAGTTCAAATCTCGTCGAATCCGCTCCTGGCGAACTCTGAATTAGGAGTATTCGCCGTACAACAAACAGGTCAACGGTATCTTCCGTTGACCTGTTTGCTTTATGTTCCAAAACAAGGTGCTGGTAGACCTAAGCGTTATTGCCTTGATAGATTTTCCCTCCTCGGGCACCCATTGCACAACCTGTTTTACTAACTCTGACTTAGATTCGGCTGCACGTTCAAGCTCATCATTGTTTACGGGCGTGAGTTGTTCTAACTGTTGCTATAGCTGTGTTCTTTCTTCTACAAACTCACATTCACCTGATAATGCCTTTGGCACGACTCGTTGCTCGTGACCGAAGATTTGGGCCAACAAGCCAGCGCAGTCACTGACCGTATGGTCCTAACCCCAACCAAGAGGGAGTGCAAGCTGCTCCATTCAAAATGAGCGGAGATGCCAAGCCTGACATAGTAAATTCGTGACATTTTCGTTCTTTCCAGCGTCTGTAATAGAGTGCCGTGCAACTTTGTCTACCCTGGAGGAGTGTGACCATGCCTACTTTACGCCGAGTTTTCTTTTCGCAATTGTTCTCCGCGAGTATTTGCAGTCTTGGGATCGTTACACTGAGCATTCTTTGGGCATGCATCATGCCAACGCCGGCTTTCGCCGCAGCGTTGCAACAAGAGCAACCTGATACCCCATCCATTACCCCACAAACGATTATCTCCACCAACATTACCACCACGACAACCTGGACAAAGTCTGCTAGTCCTTATCAAGTGACGCAGGATATTGCGGTTGCGGCTGGCGTCACCCTCACCGTTCAACCGGGAGTCCAAGTGATCTTTAACGGCAATACCCGTTTGGAAGTGTTGGGTGCCATTCGTGCGGTGGGAACCCAAGCAGAACCGATTCTCTTCACGGGTGCCAACAAAAGCGCAGGTTCATGGGAAGGCATTCTCTTTTATGGCAATGCCACGACAACTGTCAGCGGGGTTTTTGATTATACCACCGTCGAATATGGCGGCAGTGGCACGCAGGGCGGCAACCTATACCTGAGGTATGCGCAGGTAAAGATCGATCACAGCACGATTGGCCAGGGCGGAGCAAATGGCATTTTTGGAAGCACAATGAGCGATGCCGATGTTGCGAATACAAATTTTGTTGGCAATGCCAGCAAGGCACTTTGGCTCACCAATCCCGTTCACGATCCAATTCTGACCAATCTAAGTGCCAGCAATAATGGGCAAAACGTGGTGGCGTTTGGCGCGTTGAGTCAGGAACCCACCATTCGATTTGAAAAAATGGGCCTGCCTTATTTAATCACGGCTGATCTCTATGCCAATGCCCAACAGCAAATCATTGTGGAAGCGGGAGTGGAGCTACAGTTTGACCCTAATACCCGGCTGGACGTACGTGGTACCATCACGGCCTTGGGCACAGCGAACGCGCCGATTCTGTTTACGGGTGTAGACAAAACTCCTGGTTCGTGGGAAGGCATTCTTTTTTATGGCAATGCCAATGCGCCAATCACCGCTTTTTTTGACCATGTCACCATCGAATATGGCGGCAGCGGCACACAGGGTGGCAATCTTTATTTAAGCTACACCTACGCCTCCCTCAATCATGCCACGATCCGCAACGGTGGAGCGCACGGTATCTTTGGTGCAGTTGCCAGCACGGTTGCCATTTCGGACAGCATATTCACCGGTAATCAAAACTATGTGCTTTGGCTGACTGATGCGACCCGTGCGCCCAAACTTGTACACCTCAGCGCAAGTGGCAATGGAAAAAATGCTGTCGGGATCGGCTCGTTAAACAATGAGCCGCAGTGGCGCTTTGCGCAAATGGGTTTGCCTTATATCGTTACAGCCGATCTTTATTCGCCCTCCAATCAAGAAGTAACGATCGAAGCGGGAGTCGAAGTGCGCTTTGACCCGAATACCCGGCTGGATGTACGCGGCAAACTGCTGGCGCAAGGCACACAGACTGCACCCATCACGCTGACTGGCTCGACAAAAACGCCTGGCTCTTGGGAAGGATTACTGTTTTATGGCAATGCAATCTCGCCTACGCTGGCACTCTTTGATTATGTAACGCTTGAATATGGGGGTGTGGGTAGCCAGGGAGGCAATCTCTATTTGAGTTATGGACAAGCTGAAATTTCGCATAGTTTTATCCGCAACGGCGGTTCCAATGGCATCTTTAGCGCAGTGCATAGTGATGTTGATCTGACCGACAGCACGATAACCGGCAATGCAGGATACGCGCTCTCGATCAGCGACCCCACCCGTGATCTCAACTTTACGAACGTCGTCGTCACTGGCAATGGCAAGGAAGGCGTTGCGGTCAGTTCGATCAGTGCTCCATATACCTGGAGTTTTGATGCAATCGGCGTGCCCTATCTCATCACGGCCGATCTCTACTCGCCCGCTGGCCAGAAACTGAGCGTGGAAGCAGGGGTTGAATTGCGTTTTGCGCAGAACACACGGTTGGATGTGCGCGGTGAATTGATGGCAATGGGCACAACGAGCAAACCAATCACCTTTACTGGCTCTGTTACAACTGCGGGTTCTTGGGAAGGCCTTCTTTTCTATGGAACCTATGCGGTTCCCGCAGTTGGAACCTTTGACCATGTGTTGATCGAATATGGTGGGGTTGGAACAACAGGTGCCAACCTTTACTTGAGCCAGGCCCAGGCCAGCATTGCTAACTCGATCATTCGAAATGGCGGCGCGCATGGCGTCTATGTCAATAATGTTTCGGCAGGGGTCACAATAGAGCGCAGCCAGATCGTCAACAACGCAGCCTATGGTGTCTATAATGCAGCGTCGCACAGGACCGTGCTGGCAGCAAACAATTGGTGGGGAAATGCCAGCGGACCGACGAGTGACAACAGTTGTAACCCTGGCGGCACAGGAAGCCGCATTTCGGCTGGCGTTGCCTTCAGACCTGTTTTGGCCGCAGCAAATGCCGACCCGGGCCTGATTGCGCCCGTCGATCTGCGCCAAATCGCAGTTGTGCCACAACGTTGGTTTGCCCCAGCCGACGGTGTCACCATCGTTTATGTGGCGCTTACACTGCTAGATGGCAATGGCCGCCCCCTCCCTGGGGTCAAACTGCGCCTTCAAAGCACACTTGGCTCTGTCACCGATGGCGGCGTCACTGATGTCACAGGCAAGACCTTCGCCCAAGTCCGCTCCAGCCAGATCGGCGATGCGCGCTTGACTGCATCGACGGACGTTGAACAAGATTGCAACTTTGCACGCAGTGCCACAACCAGCATTACTTTCAACGCACCGAATGGCGACGATGCGCTGCTTACCGATGCAGCGGCTCCCTATTTGGACAATGGCATTGAAATTGTTCCCGAACCGATTACGCGCGGCGTGCCAACCATTCTACGTGCCCGCTTGAAGAATCCGAATAATTTCCCAATGGTCGTTGATGCCAGTTTCGGCTATGCACAGTCGGGGATTGGCTTGGCTTTCGGCCCCGTGGGCGAAGTACTCAATCAAACGATCCCTGCCAATGGCAGCAAAGTGATTGAAGTGCAGTGGGTGCCGACGCTCTCTGGTCACTACTGTGTGAAGCTGACCTATACTGTGCATGGGCTAAATTCGGCGGCAGTCAATGCAGGGGGTTCGAGTCAGCGCAATCTGAACGTTGCTCCAGGGCCGTTTCTGACCCCTCCCCAGAAAAACTCGATCCAAAAGGCCAAGTTGGCGGGCGATGCAATTGATGATGGAGAATTTTTGATTAGCGCAATTGAGGGACCATCCGGCATTCCCACGACATTGATTCAAGATCAGCTCTTTGGCAATATCATCGATTTTATCAATGAAGCCGGCGGAGCCATAGACTGTGCAATGGGAGGTGGTGAATCGTGTGGCGGTTGGAGCGGACCCCATCTAAAATTGCCCGGCGACACCATCGGCAATCTGAAAAACGATCCACCCAGCCAGGATTATGATCTGTTGGTCAGCCTCGAAACTCTCACCTTTACCCCAGTGCAAGCAGGTGCGGGGATGCCAGCGGCGCGGGCGGCGGCGCTCAATGCATTGGTCAGCGCCCAACTCGACCTTGCCACGAAACTGGTTGCCACGGTTGTTTCCTATGATCGCTATGCTGGCGCGACAGAAGCCAATCGTACCCAGTGGAGCGCGCTCCAGGCGGGGGCTTATCTCTTTTATCTGCACAAATCGGCCAACGCTATGATTGAGGTTGCGGATCGGTGGGATGCGTTGGTTGCTGAACTACAAAGCGAAGGCATTAGCGCAGTCAATGTATCGGCGGCAGATTTTGCTACCTATCAACAGCGGTTGAAAACACAAGGTTTTACTGCACTGGAACTGCAAGCGGCCCGCCAGGTTGGTCTGACAGACGCAGGTATCGAATTGATTCGTCAACGGCGCATTGCGCTTGATCCAACCCAGGTCGCTGGCAATATTCTGGATGATTGGAGTGCGCTGGCCAGCGCCTATCGCGAAGCAGGCAATAATATCCTCGCTCCCCCTGCCTTTGGAGTTTCGATTGGTGGCGGTCCGGGTCTGCAGGCTGCCGATGTCGCAGAGGTGCCCGACCACTCGCTTGTTCGTCTGTTCGACCAGACGACTACCATCGCCGTTGGCAACCCAACCGATCAGGTGGCGACAATTGATCTTCAAGTGCGACCCGTCGATCTGCCTGCCGATTGGACGGCGACCGTGACCCCGATCACAACGACGCTGGCCCCGGGCCAACAAACGACGGTGACCGTGACGATCCATCCTGGTTCAGCCGTAGCCCAGGGTACGGCACCACGGGTAGCGGTTGAGGGTTATGTTGAAGGGAAATTACTCAGCGGCGTGGTTTTTGAAGTGCAAGCCCCGCGCTATATTTTCTTTGATGGTCAATTGCGCACCTATCTGCCGCTTGTCAGCCGATAACAAAAAAGCATCCTGCCGCTGATAGGAATAAATCAGGCGAGTTTACACGAATACAGAGATTCCCGGCCACAGGTGACTTGTCTGTGGCCGGGTTACCTCCCATCAAGCTCTATCTTCGCACAACAGGCAAGTAGAGTGTATAAGCGCTCTCTGCCGCTTCTACGGAACCGGAACAGAGTATGCTGCTCGCCCACGCCTGTTACTGGATCGTCTGCTGCCAAGTGCAGGGTGTTGCTGTTGCTAAAAGTAGCTGGCACATTCTCTAGCAGCAAGAGCGAACTGCCCACCGGAAGCAACATCCGTTGCCTCTGCAGAGCCTCGATTGGTTACCGCTACCCGATAATCGACCGTTTCACTTCCGTTAGTGCTGTAAGAACTGATGGGATTTTGTTCTCATCTGTTCACGAGTGGCAAATAAATCTGATTGCCCAGTTGGCTTGTGTCTGGTTCACCAAACAAAGGCTTGCCAAAGCTGATATCATATTGACCGCTGGCGCTCTGTCCATTTGTTTGTAGCACCTCCACCCTGACCACTTCTCCTGGTTCCAAGTCGAGTGGCAGCACCCAGTAGGCGTCGTAGGCTAATGCTCCTGTCGTATACTCCTGTGTGCCGCTTTTCGTGGTTACACGGACAAGGGCATTCATGCCAAAGGCGAAGTGGGTCAGTCGTAGGATGTAGCGAGTCGTGGTTTGCGTTGCCGAAGCCATCACTTGATTGGTTGTTTTGGGGTCATTTGTCAATGGATCAGGCGAGGTAATCCGGAAGCTGTCAATATCCCCAGCCTGGTCGATCCGACCAGCGACATCGTCGTTATCCGTCAACAGATCGGTCGCATCAGCGTCTGTGTCGCCATGATCATCGGCTGCGTAATCCTGTACTAGGACCTCCAGGCTGGCAAACCGGCCAAAATCATCCCCGACCAACTGACCAGTTGCGGTCGTAGCATCAGCCATCCCCACTTGCGTGAAACGGGCGGTGCCCTTAATGTTGTCAAAGACCGTTGTCACAAGATAGTCACCCGCTTCAGTATAGAGCAGAAGGCCAGTGTATTGTCCATCGTCTGCCAGCTTGTCGGGAGCCACCCCATCATCTTTGAAGGTAAGGGCCGAAAAGCTGCCATCGGGATTTTCTACCCAGGCTGTGATCCCAGCATCTGCAATGCGATCCCCACGGCTAAGCTCGGCTACCAGAACAACCTTCTCCGGGTACGATACGAGCGGCCCGACTTCGGAAATGAGCAGTGCCTGGTAGGTGGAACCGTTCAGGGCATAGCCGGTTGCAGCAACCTGTAATTCAAGTGGTGCGTCCGCAGTCTCTACTTCGAATGTCCAAGTGCCGGTGAGTGGCGCACTGATCAAATAAGTACACGAGGTCTCAACGCCGTCGCTGTCACAGTCCGGCACTTCATTAGTAGGATCGCCGTTTGGGTCATAGAGGGTTAAGGCCGCTGCATTCTCGTCGCCCTTGTAGATGGCCGAGACTTCAAGTTCGTCGAGCGAAGCATCGACATAGATGGTTGTACTAAATGGCTCGTCCACTGTGCTCTGTTGATTGGGCGTGGTTCCTAGATTTACGTCCAGGATGGGCGAAGATCTTTGATCAGCCATCTCTAATGCTTCGCTCAACTCACCAGTCGAGATCGCTTCGACCTGTCTGTTGCGTGCGCCGGGAACGGTAAAGCCGCCAGCGCCCACAAATTGATAGGTCCCTGCTGGGTTGCCCGCCGTGGTGGAAAATTGTAGCAGATCGAAAGCATTGCTGAAGAGATCGTTCGGCTTCTTTTGAGCGGCAAAATTGAAAACCGAAAGGGCGATGTTCACGGCACTATGCGCATTATAGGCTTTTTGAAAGATATGAGGCTCGGTAACATCGGTAAAGGCACCATCAATTACCACATAGACACCACGGTCTGTAATCACGGCATTGCTGCTGGCCTGCTGTAGCGCTACGATCGCCGCCTGGTCAGCAGCGTCAATTTTGCGGTCAGTTATGCCCACTTTGGCTTGGATCGCATCAATCTGTGCCTTGATGGTTGTGCGAGTAGCATCACTTTCGATGCGTGTCAATGGTTGTACAACGGTATGTGTGTCGGCAAAGGTGAAGATGCCAATCAGGTCGCCGACATTGGTGCGGTCGATATAGCTTTTGAGCGATAGTTTGGCGCTTTCGAGTTTATTGTCCTGTGCCATATCTGCCGATACATCGACCAAAAAGATACGATGCTTGGCGGCAGTGGCATTGGCGTCTGCCCAGACAATGTTCAGCGCATCGCGTGCCGCCGTTCGTTGCGCGGGCAACTCGACGGACGGATCTTGCCCGGCAGCAGGGGCCTTGGGCGCTAGATCTGCCCAATAGAGGCGATCCCCACGGGTCGAGGGTGGGTCATTGCTTGGCGTTCGGGCGACAGTCTCCCAATCACTTGCATTAAAAGTACGGTATTGTGCAGTATTGGTGCGATTGACTCCTGCGGTCGATTTGGCTGTAGAGAAGTTTAGCCGAGAGAATTCAATGGAGGGTGGTGCTGCACACATTACCGAGCAAGGCTCGGGCGGCGTATCTCCAACTTGGGGTGAACTGGGGTCTTGGCTCGTATTGCTTCCTTCGTATTCGTCCAGAACACCATAGGTATAGTGGCTCCATTCGTGGGTTAAAGTGTTGACAAAGGTACCGAGTGCGTTCGGGTCGGTGATCAGCGTATTATTGCTGAAAATTGCATCTCCCATATGTACTGTTCCGCGGCCTTTACCATAGCCATTGGTGGTGGCGCGTGGCTGCTGCTCGAACTGGATCCACTGGATGTCGGCTCGGTCGGCAAAACGTCCATTGTCATAGACTGTGATCGTGCGAATCTTGTGGGCTCCATTACTGACTTCGTAGATGCCATCGGCGAAAAGTTTGAAAAGCTCCTCGTAGGGTTGTCGTTCATTGGCGGTCGTGACTGGTTTGTAAATGGAGACGGTGAGATCGAACAAGCGTGCATCGTTAGGGGTGGGATTTACCGGTGTGGGATTGACAATTGGTCCTGCTTCCGGCTTTGCAAGTTGTCCAAGTTCATCGGCATTCAAACTACGTGTGTAGACCCGCACGTCGTCAAGCAACCCCAGCCAAGGGTTGGGTCCGTTGGTTTCCAGCGCCAACGCCAAACCTGTACCGTTGGCTGGCGGGGCTGTTGTGTTGACGGCGACTGCCTGACCGTTCACATAGAGTCGGCTTTCGGTTCCACTCCAGCTATAGGCAATGTGTGTCCATTGCCCAACCGGGATCGAGCCTCCAGTAATGACAGAATAGAGTGTAAGTTGACCCGTGTTCGTAGCGCCAAACCAGGGAGAATCATCGCCAAATTCCAACACCGTACGCCAACTGTCCCACGCCGCACCGGTAAAACGAACCCAAGCGGCCAATGTGTAAGGCCCCACGGGCGTATTCATGTTGACTTGCACCCGGTCATCAACACCATCAAATTGTGCAGCTTGTTCCAATCGACCAGCGTTGCCCGCCGTTGGACAGGCATTGCCGCCACAGGTGCCATTGATGCCACCGCTGCCGCTGTCGGCAAAGCTCGTTGCGCCTGCTGTTTCGTTAAATTTCAACCAAAGTGCGGGACCCTCGGTTGCCTGGCTCAATAGCGCTTGCGGGAGCATCATCATCAAAACTGTTGTAACGAGCAAGATACAGATCAACTGTTTTGATAATGCTGAATGTTTCGGTAGATGATTTTTCATGCTGGCACGGATCCTTATATCTATAATGATTGGCTGGTCAAGGGCTATGATGGGATGAAGCTAGAACTATCCACGTGCCATGATTCAGAGACAGGAAATAGCGCGTCACGCTTCGGTTCAAGCCTGTCTCGTGTGCATCACGCGTGAAAGTTTGTGGAACATGGAGAGAATATCATAAACCGTAAATCTGTTCAAATGAGAAAAAAGAATCGCATTCTACCGCCTTATTTGTCAAGCGCATCACTACTACACTGTTCCTCGCGAGCTACTACGTAATGGAATTGACACCAAGCTCAAACCGTGCTTTACTTTTTGGTAAGTTATGGGTGGCTTTTCCTGGTTCCACAGCGCTTTGGCGCGCAAATCTTCATTTTTGTGCATAGCCAATTGCTGCACATTTTTCTGTTTGCTGCTTCTCACTTTGTTGTCAACGCCATTCCCTACTGCACAGGCGCAATCTGCAGACGATAGACAACTACTCCCAACCGCCCGCTTCACCCATCTCACAACTGAAGATGGCTTGGCGCAGAACAATGTGCAAGCCATCCTGCAAGATCGACAAGGCTTTCTCTGGTTTGGCACGAGCGATGGTTTGAGTCGCTTTGACGGCTACAATTTTGTCACTTTCAAACACAATCCCGATCAATCGAATAGCCTGCCGGGTAATCTGGTGACCGACTTGGCCGAGGATGCCGAGGGCATGATCTGGATCACCACTGCTGAAGGTGCCAGCCGTTTTGACCCGCGCCACGAAACATTTACCAATTTTGCAGGCGATTCTTCCAGCCGCAAACTGCTGGACACGGTGCTCATGTCCATTGATATTGATCCGCGTGGCGATCTCTGGTTTGGCGGTCCGCCAGGGGTGGGGCTGCTCCACTACGATTCAACCACAGGCGAGGTGACGCAATTTCATGCAGCACCGTCATCCGATGCTGTGCCGCCGGGATCGGTCGTGGCTGCGCCCTGGGGAATCGTGGGCCAAAGCGTGGAAGATTCGCAAGGGCAACGCTGGCTTGTCACAGAGACCGGCCTGTTTCGTTACGATGCGTCAAATAACCAATTTCAAGCCTATTCTATCCTCGCTACCTATCCAGGCGAGGGACGACTCAACGCATTGTTGCCCGACAACAACGGCGGCTTGTGGGTAGGTGGTGCCAGCGGTTTATATCATTTTGACCCCCAACAGCCCAAATTTAGCCAGGTTCCTAACTTGCCCGGTGAGATCGAGTCGCTCTTTCGAGACCGAGAAGGACTTGTCTGGCTGGCGACCAACAGTGGGCTTTATCGCTTTGACGAGGTAAGTCAGAATCTACTGCCACCCTTTCAGCACGACCCACTCCAACCCTTTTCACTGAGTCGCAACCGCGTCAACACCATCTATCAGGATCAAGCAGGTCTGTTCTGGATTGGAACTGCTGGGGGCGGAGTGGATAGTTTTTCACCGAGCGAGAATCAGTTTGTGCGTTACAGCTATGATCCGTTGCACCCACAAAAACTGGCTGGGCTTGAAGTCAGCAGCTTGGCGCTCGATGCACAATCGCTGTGGTTGACGAGTGACATCGTACTCCATCAGATTGACCTTGCCAGCAAACAGGTAAAACAGTTTCCCCTTCCTATCATGGCGCATGACAATGTGCGCGCTCTATTGCGTGACCACACGGGTAAATTTTGGATCGGCACTCGGTTACATCGCTTGTTCGAGTTTGACCCAAATCGTGCCCAATTCGTTGAACACGACCTGATCGTCGACTCTGATCTGCCACATACGGGACCGCCGCCCGAGATTGCAGCGCTTGTCGAAGATCGCCAGGGGAACGTTTGGGTTGTCATCAATTGGGTGGGGCTTTATCGGTTGGCTGCAACTGATCACTCGATCCGTCGCTTTGTGCCGAGTGGACTACCCGGCGCATTTGGCGATGATCCGACAACTGTGGCGCGCGGCGATGTGACTGCACTGACCCTTGCAGCCGATGGTACGCTGTGGCTGGGCTATGTCGATGGCAGCCTGAGCCACATCGACCCCCAAACGCTGCACTTTCAACATTTTCAGGCCCAGAGTGATTTCACACGCCGGGCACCTTTTGCACCGCCGGGCGCACCACCCCCCGATTGCGAAAATTGCCCTCCGCCGCCTGGGATGCCACCACCAAAATCGCTGGCTAGCACTGGTGGGCAAACCAGTGCGAAACCGGCTGACGCATTGCGCCCATCTGCTGCGCCCGTATCAACGATTCAGAATGGCTTGGGTGGCTGGATCGAAACGCTCTTTGTAGATCGTCAGGGAGCGGTGTGGATTGGCACACGCAATGGGCTTTTGCGCTTTGATGCTGGATCAGGGATGGCAAAACGTTATAGCGAGCAAACCGGCTTGCCCAGCAATCACATTGTTTCCATTGCCGAAGATGAGACGGGTCTGTTGTGGGTTGGCACAAAAAAGGGACTAGCGCGCTTCGATCCGTTGCAGGAAACGGTGCGTAATTTTGATGTCAGCGATGGGCTACAGAGCAACGAATTCCTGCCCAACGCGGTAACGAAAGCTGCAGATGGCACCTTTTACTGGGGCGGAAGCAACGGTCTCACCGTCTTCAACCCAAGTGCCATCAGCAACCAAGAGAGTGATTCATCGCCTGTTCTGCTTACCCAGTTGCGACTGTTCAACCTGCCTGTGCCGATTGGTGGCGAATCGACGTTACAGCAGGCGATTTGGGCCACCGACCACTTGACGTTGCAACCCACTGATCAGATTGTCTCCTTTGAATTTTCCAGTCTCAGCTACCGTGCGCCACAGAAAATTCGCTATCGTTATAAGCTAGACGGCCTGGAAAAGGAATGGAACGAGGTCGATAGTCAGCGCCGTTTTGCCACCTACACCAGTCTGCCCGCTGGCAACTATACCTTCCGAGTGCAAGGTACCAACAGCGATGGCGTCTGGAACAAACAAGAAGTTGCTCTGTCGTTAACTGTAATGCCCGCCTGGTGGCAGCGACTGTGGGTGCGCGGATTGGCGTTGGTCTGTGTCCTGCTCTTGGGGTTTGCCGCCAATGCCTATCGTGTCCGCGCCATCGAAAAGCGGAATCGTCTGCTGGAAGCCCAGGTCAAAGAGCGGACACAGGAGCTTTCGGAAAGCGAGGCACGCTTTCGTGGGCTGGCCACCTCGACCTTTGAGGCGCTGCTGGTTCATGAACGGGGAAAGCTGTTGGACGCCAATCAGGCCGCCGAGGAGATGTTTGGCTATTCGCACGAGGCGTTACTCGGGCGATCCTTGGCCGATCTGTTACCAACATTACCTGCCGAAGTCCCTCATACAAAAACTGAATCGGGGATCGAGGTCCAAGGCGTAACCGAAACGGGCGAAAAGTTGGCGTTGGAGATGCGCAGCCGTCAGGTGCCATTTCAAGGTCGGGATGCTACAGTTGTGACCTTGCACAATCTGAGTGAACGCAAACAGATCGAAACACAACAGAGGCAGGTGGCAGCATTTCAAGAACGCGAACGCATTGGCCGCGATCTGCATGACAACCTGGGCCAAGTCATGGGCTACATGAGCGTTCAGGCGCAGACGGTCAGCGACTTGCTTGAACAATCCAAAGAGGGACAGGCGCAGGCCGCACTCAAACAACTTGTCAAAGCTGCCCAAGCGGCCCACAGCGACATTCGCAAGTACATTCTCAACATCCGTACTCCTGCCAGCGAGTCACCGCTTCGCCTGCTGGAAGCACTCCAACTTTTTCTCGAACAGGTCCAAGAACGACACGGACTCACGGTCGAACTTAGCCTGCCACACGACCTACCCAACGATCTGCTGGCGCTGGAAGCCGAAGAACAGTTGTTGCGCATCATTCAGGAAGCCATCAATAACATTCAGAAACACGCTGGCGTCCAGCGTGCTCGTGTGACCTTTACCCTGCACTCCGATGAACTGCAAGTCCTAATCGCCGACGACGGCCAGGGCTTTGACTTGTCAATAGCGCATCGTACACCCCCTTCCCTGCCAGCCCACAACGGAAGTGCCCCCGCAATCCCCAATCCAACACACTTCGGCTTATCGATCATGCGCGAACGGGCTGAAGGAATCGGCGGTACGTTAGAGCTACGTTCCAAACCTGGCGCAGGCACGCAAGTGATTGTTCGTCTGCCGCGCCTGGTACGTTTGTCCCATCGCCTCGCTCCAGCGGACGAGATTCGTGGTCTGCGTCTGTTGTTGGTTGACGACCACCCGCTCTATGTCGAAGGGTTGCGCAATCTGCTCAGTGCCCGTGGCATTCAAGTCGTGGGCACTGCACACAATGGCACGGAGGCGCTACAATTGACGCGCAAACACCTGCCTGACCTCGTTCTGATGGATATCGAAATGCCGCACGGCAATGGTATCGATGCGACCCGTTCGATCAAGAGCGAGTTCCCGCAGGTCAAGATCGTGATGTTGACGATGGCCGCCAGCGAGGAAACCCTTTTCGAAGCGCTCAAACAAGGGGCTTCGGGCTATTTGCTCAAGAGTTTGGATGCCAATCAACTCTTCGAATTGTTGCGCGAAGTGATGCGCGGTGAAATCGTGCTTTCACCGCAACTGGCTAGCAAAGTGTTGGCAACCTTTGCCCAACCTTCAACCCTAGTCCCAAATGCATCCGCCACACCGCCAATCGCAACTCCAGTAGAAGCGAAACCCTCTGCCCCGCCGGAGACCGCACAGCCAGTCGGGTCAACACTCACCTATCGTCAACACGAGGTGCTGGAGCTGGTGGCCCAAGGCCTGAG
Source organism: Caldilineaceae bacterium (assembly GCA_046328715.1). GTDB lineage: Bacteria > Chloroflexota > Anaerolineae > Caldilineales > Caldilineaceae > JAXLWB01. The sequence continues at coordinate 39,362 of JAXLWB010000064.1, forward strand.
CAACAAGGAAATCGCTCAACGCTTGGATATTACCGAACGCACCGTCAAATTTCACGTCGGCTTGATCTTGGAAAGCCTACAACTGCGCAGCCGCTATGAGTTAGCGCAGGTTGCCGATCGGATCAGGAAGTAGTAACGTGAATTCGGAGTTTTTATCGTTGTACACGGATCACCAGGATTTTCACGGATTTAAAAGCAATGTTGGCGAGATTCACCTCACGGATGTGGTAATTTAGCCCAAAATCCGTGTTCATCTGCTGTTATCCGTGTACAAACAAAAATGTCGAACTCAGGTTAGTAGGGAGAGCTGTCATTCTGAGCGAGGGCTTTTTCGAGCGAAGAATCTTGCGTTGTCCAACTAAGATTCTTTCCTTACGAGGACGGGCTCGCAAACAGCCGCTCTTCAGAAACTTGTCCTGGCGAGGATGACAGATCTCTCTTGTACTTGAAAACCACGCTGTAGAACACATATTTCCAACACCTTACAATTCACCCGCTTCCACCCTTCGCCTGTACCAAAACTGTACCTGGTACAGTATACGCTCAGCCAAACTTTCGGTAAGGTTTCAAGACGTTTGAGCTTATTCTAATTTACGCTTTGTTAAATAAGAAGGGGCGTTTATGCGACAGCCGAAGTTTGTGCGTTGGTTTAGTTTATTGACACTGATCTTCATTTTGCTTGGTTTGGCGCTGCCGCTACAAGCGCGTACCTTTCCTGTCACCCAGGCGCAGCAACTCCAGGCTGCCTGGCGATTGGCAAGTAACAGCGACCATTTTCACTATCAAACGCAGGTGATTCAGACTACGCACCCCGAAACGAGTCTGCGTAACGCTAACCGCCATAAGCAAAGTCAACAATTTCAGGTGGAAGGCGAAATAGATCGCCCCGCCCAGAAGATGCTCCTACAACTGCGCAACCACAACGCTGGTCACGAACAGTTGATCGACCTCAAGATTGAAGACGGCCATGCCTATGGTCGCCTCAACGCCAATGCCGATTGGACACCCCTCGATCAATCTACCGATCTTTTTGCCCCCGGTGGTGACCCGTTAGGCTTTCTGGTAGCCGCAAAGAACGTGGAAGTCAGAAGTCAGAAGTCAGAAGTCAGAAGTCAGGAGACGGTTACAACCACTGATGACTTGTTGGCGAATGTCCTCCCTCCCGCCTACCTGGCCTCCTTGACCCGCTACCACTTTGACCTGGACGGAGTACAGTATGCCGAATTCATGCGTGCAGCGTTGCAAAAGGAACTGCAACGCAAAGGTGAGCTGCCCAACGGTGTAAACTTGGGGCTTCTACGCCAATATGTGGATATGACAGGCAGCGGTGAAATCTGGGTCAATGCCCAAGGGTTGCCGGTACGCCAGGTAATTCATATGCAATTCCCACCGGAACAGCCGAATGGGGAGTGGGCCGAAGTCGAGATCACGAGCAACTTCAGCGCTTGGCAGAGCTCGTCAAATGCCAGACTCATCGGACTCTGGCAACAGCCAAGTCAAATTCCCCAAACCGTCTTACAAATGGCAGGTATTACGTATCGCACGCTCGAAGAGACCCTGCTTTCGCTTATTCTGATTGCTGTCATTGCGGCCTTTGCGGTGCTCATCATTCTACTGCGCCGCACTCGCCTGCTCTATGTCGGACTTATGACACTCATCATCGCCTCGACCTTGGTCGTCCCGTTGCTTCAAGCCCAACAGCTTTACGCCTTCAGCGAACGTCAACAAAACAAAGCGGCACAGACTAACGACGAAAAGGCCACGCAAGAACAAATCGAAGCCCAACAAGCCGAACATGCCGGTCGCACCTTCAACCCCGAGATTAACCCTCTAGACAAATATGAAATACGAGATACCAAATACGAAGCTGCGAAGCTACAAACATTGGTCTCCTACTGTAATATTGCGACTAACAGCGACTGTGACGGCGACGGCCTCAGCAACGATGTTGAGGTCAGCAAGTTAGGGACGAACCCCTACTCGGTCGATTCGGACAACGACTATATCAGCGACGGGGTGGAGGTCAAGGGCTTCATCTTTGGCGGTAAGCAGTGGTATCTAGACCCGCTTAACCCTGATAGCAACGGCGATGGACTGATCGATTCGCTCGAATGCCCTGGCTTGAGTGACATCAACCTGCAAACCGACAAAATTGACACCGCTTACATCAGCCAGAGTTGTTTGAACAACGACAGTACAACCGCCAACAGCGACTCTGTACCCGATGTTTTTGACTTTGACAACGACGGCGATGGTGTGCCCGACAACGTGGATGATTCGCCTTACAGCGTTGTGGGCAACACCAGCAGTGGCGTGACCAATGGCAAGCTCAGCTTCAACCTCAACTTTACTGCAGCGGGCTTGCCGATCTATGTCGATTTTACGGTGCGCCCGAGCAACAGTAAACACCTCTGGTACACCAACAACGTGCTCGATTGGCCCAGCAACGACACGCAAGGCCAAGTGACGCGCGTCTTCGACACGACCTACGCCGACAACATCAGCTACAACTCGCTGGATACGGCGGCCAATGGCGATATGCTGCTGGTACCGCTGCTCGAATTGCAGATTCCCTACAACGCCGCCAATCCTTCGGCGGGACTACCCATCTCTGGCACCTACAACGCAGCCGACATCCACGATTATAGTGACATCTCCTGGCTGGATACCGCTGCCCTGAGTGAACTAGGCATCACCGCCAATGAAGGGAAAGATGGCAAGACACTGTTGCTCTGGATCCCCCTGACCGAAGTACAGGACGAGACAGGCGATGCCCCGGTCGCCTGGTCAGGGCGGATGCTCTATCGACCGGGCAGCGGCTTGAGCAACCTTGGCTCGGCGACAACAGTGCGGCTGATCTGGATGGTGGAGGCATTGATCGATAGCTGCGATACCAGTGGCTTGAACGATTTGGCGGATTATGACACCTGGTGCGCCGACCACAGCCATTGGACAACCAGCAACAGCATCATTCAAACCTACTACGACAATTTTACGCTCACTGGCCTGAGCGCACGCGAGGATCATGGCGGCAAGATTGCCATCATCGCCGAGCCGAGCGGCGTCGGCAACAGCCATTATGAGGATCACCTTTGGCACATGGCCGACAGCCTCGAACAAGGCTATTTGGGCGCGCAGGCCAAGAGCAATGGCAGCCGTTTGAGCGTCGATGACTTCGCCACCTATTCATCGACCTGGGGTGTTGGCGACCTATCGATCAATGTCTACCCCCTGGCCGACGAACTTGACCTGGCAACGGTCGCCTCGACTTATAGCACGGCTGTCTTGCAGAATGTCTATCCCAGTGTGGCGGTCAGCGCAACAACCACGCTGCTCTTTGCCGGCGAGGAGACAGCGCGCAATGCCGCACTGAGCGACTCCGCCACCACCATCAGCGGCAACGCCGTCACGCTCGACCTACGCAACGCCACACTCGACACCACAGGTGATCTGCGCTGGGCACCCTATCAATACAAGGGCGCTGGCGTGTGGGATGCGGCGGATCTGGAGAGTTACCTGACCAGCTTGGATGATAACCTGCAAAGCAGCTTGAGCAACAGCCAACTTGACTGGTTGGTGAACTACGAAAGCGTGGCCGATTACAGCTTGGTGCGCGCTGGTGCCAGCGCGCTGGCGCAGAGTTACTATCTGGCACTTTATACCGGCGTTAGCAAGACGTTGGCCGAGGATGGTAGCCGCTACAGCACGGATTCATTAGGCAACTATACGCTTGGCAGTAGTGATCCTGTGGCAAGCATCGTCAAACGGCTGGTTGGCGAAATCCAATCCTACTATGGCGACCTCTCCCTGATCGATGCCTTGTCCACCACTACTTCTGACACGACCGCCGTGGCCAATTCGCTGGCAGCCAGCTTTGCTGTATCGCTCACTGCCATCCTAGAGGCGTTTGGCAACGTCGTACAGGGCAACAGCAGCAGCGCCCTCAGCCTGGCCCTCAGCGAACTGGCTAACTACTACAAAACCACCTCTGTCGATACCACCAGCCTGACCTCGGTCGGTAGTCTAACCACCGCCGCCTGGGCATCGACGATTGCCAACTTGCCCGCTTATGCCAACCAGTACGGCTTGGTCAATTTTGCTAATGTCTCCTATATGGGTGTCATTGCTACTAGCACCTACCTCACGCTCAAGGCAGGGATGGGCGTCTACACCGTGGTTTGGGGAATTAAAGCCTACAACAGCTATAGCGCCTCGGTTGCGTTGGCCAATTTCACCCATTTGCAACCCGGTGGCAACCCGACTGCTGCTCTCACCTATGCCGCCCGAGCTGATGAAGTGGTCAAGACCAACATCAAATGGTCCGTAGCAACCCTAGTTGTGACGACAGCGATGATCTGGACGCTTTTTGCCTTGAGCAAATATGACAATCACTTGGAACGTAACGCAGCTATTGCCAAAGCCATCGGCGATACTGTGGTCGCCTTGATCATGGCGGTGCTGACTGCTATTCCCGTCATTGGCTGGGCGATTGCCGGCGTGATCGCGCTGATTGATGTCTTGATGATGTCCGTTTGTGCGATCATTGACGTGCCAACTGGGTCAACGGTCGATGTGTGGGTCTGTAGTGGGATCACTGGCGCTTTGTCGCAGGCCATCACCTATCTGATCTATGATCAATACATCGTCCCCAATCTTAACGACAAGGACCGTCTTTCGATTGCACTCGATACACCCATTTTGGTGCAAAAAGCGGCTGAAGATGGCTATGTGGCAGGCAACCAACTCCAGGTCAGTGCCACCGTCACCAATACCCTCTCTAAGTCGAAGCTGACTGGATTGGGCAGCCTGGAGCATTTGGACTTTGACCTCAATGACCTGCTCTATCAATCGACCTTTACCTACACTTTGCAGAACAGCCCAACCGACCACCATGCCGGACTTCATACCAAACAGACAACCTGGAGTAACAACCAGGCGGTCTTTCACCCTGCCCTGGCGGTTGACTTTGACCAACCTGGTCTTAACCAAAACCTACCGCTTTACCTTACCGAGTCTTTCCAGGCACCGACGCTGGAATGTTGGGGTTTTCTGATTCAAGTCTGCCAGCGCAGCGATTACAAGGACTCCTTCCATACCTATCTGGGCGAGGATATCGCCTTTGACATTCTGCCCGCCACCCTAGACGAATTCTACGCCTTGACCGCAGTGGGCCACGACAGCTATCGCCTGGGCTGGGATACGCAATTCCCCACACTGCTCGATGCCGATGGTGATGGCTTGATCAGCGAACTTAAAGGTGGCTCCGACCCGAATGACAGCCTGTGGGACAGCGATGGCGACGGCCTTTCCGACTACTGGGAATTGACGAACGGCTTCAATCCTGAATCCAGCGATGCCGACGGTGATGGTCTTTACGATTACTGGGAAGCCTTCTACGACACCAACTCCAACCTTGCCGACAGCGACAGCGACGGACTCAGCGACGGGGCCGAGTTCTTCCACTCTGGCAGCAAGAGCCCTTACAGCGCCGATAGCTCAACCTGGAGCGGCGGCTGGACCTTTGTCTATGGCTATAGCGGCAGTAGCAAATTGCAGACGTTGGTCAACTCTGACCCCAACGACTACGACAGCGACGACGACACGATCAGCGACCGCCTGGAATCAATCTATGGCTATAATCCCAACCTGGCTTCGGTCTTGAATGTCCTTTCGCTCGACGCCGAGGTTTCTAGCACGGAGATTGCGCCCAACGGTAGCCTGGCCTATACCGCCACCGTCAAAAATGAGTTGGACAACCGCGTCGCCAACGGCTTGTTGCAAGCTGAGTTCCCGGTGGACACGGTGCAAAAGACTCAGGTGATGGAGACGCTCTACCCGCAGGATTCGACTACGCTCAATGGCACGGTCACGGCACCGAGCGTCAGCAGCACGACCGCCACCAGCCTCACCCTGCGTGCCGGGGCGATTATCGACGAGGTGGATACCGGACATGTCCTCTGGCTGCATCTGAATGAGAGTTCTGGCAGCAGCTTCGCCGACGATGCCCAGACCGACAACGGTCCGCACAACGCCACCTGTAGCGGAAACACCTGCCCCAGCGCCAACGGCAGTTTCCTTACCTTTGATGGTAACGATGACGTTCTGACCATCGCCGATCACGACGAATTGGACCAGAGCTCTTTTACCCTCAGCCTGTGGACCAACCTTAGCACGACCAAGGCGCAGACACTCTTCGCCAAAGGTACGACTGGATTGAATGTCAAGACCAACAGCAGCGGCAAAGTGACTGTTTCACTCTACAAAAGCGACTGCACTACCCCTGTCAGCTTCCAGACCAGTGGGGCCTTACCCACCAACAGTTGGCAGAATGTGGTGGTTGCCTACGACGGCACGACCTTGACCCTCTATCTCAACGGCATCAACAGCGGCTCGACCGCCCTTGCCTCAATCTGCACCAACAGCAGTGCCATCACCTTAGGGCAAAGTTTGAAGGGCCAGATGGACGAGATCGAACTCTACACCAGCGGCATGACCAGCAGCGAGGTAGCATTTCTTTTCAAGAAGCCAGTCTTCTATCTTTCCAGCTATCACTACCTGACCAGCGGCACCTACTCGGACAAGGATGATGCCGACTTTGGCGTGACCACGGTCACCTGCCAAAACAACCCCAGCACGGATCTCGACTGTCCCGACCAAGTCTCGACCATGGCTGGGAATGGCTTCAGCTTTAACCAGTGGCAAGGGCTCAAGGTGACTGGCAGCGACATCCTAGATCCCAGTCTACTCGATGACACCTTTAGCATGTCGCTCTGGCTCTACCCACAAAGCGGCTACACACCCGACGAAGATCATCTGAAAACCTGGGGCCAGATGCTGATCGGCTACGATGAGGATGGCCTGACCCACGCCTATCCCTCGCTCTACATCAAAGATAAGCGGCTGATGGTCCGTTTTGGTCACGCCGACGAACAGGGCTACTGCGAGGCCACCTCGGACGAGATCCTCAGCTACGATGCTTGGCAATATCTCACTGTCACCTTTGACCAGAGCCAGTTTAAGGTCTATCGCAACGGCAGCCTAGTCAGCACCTTCAGCGGGACAAGCTGTGCCGGTCAGCCTTTACACTCTGGCGACGATTTCTATATTGGCCATGGTCGCAGCCCAGCGATTTATTTTAACAGCCTGGAAGTGGGCAGCGGTGCCAAAGATGACGAAGCCTTCCTTTGGTCGGACGACACACTGCTCAATAACGGCTATGGCGCGCAGTCGGTGGTCTGGGAATCGGCGGCCAACGTGCTGGATGGCAACACGACTGTCAATATCAACCAATGGGCATGGACCACCGAACCCGCCCTCGACTTCATCTTGTGTAATGAAGACGACGAGGCCACCCTTGGCTGCACAAGTGGCAATGATAACGATTACTACAAGCTCGCCAGCGGTGATTACTCGCAAATCCACAATTTCTACGACTCGTTGGGCAGCCAGCGCCTCTACGTTCGTAACACCCATGGCAGTAACAAAAAGTATAAGGATTGGGACGGCTACCTCAACTACGACCTCTACAGTGACGGCTTCAAGGGCATGATGGACGAGGTCAAACTCTATCGCGCCGCCCTGACCGCCGACGAAGCAGCCGTGCTCTATGCTGGTTCGCTGCGCAGCCTGGAGTTGACCTTTGACGAAGCTCCCGGTCAAGATATTTTCAGCGACGGCTCAGGCAACAGTTACGATGGCACCTGTTCCAGCAAGTCCTGCCCAGACAGTGGCATCCCCGGTCGTGCCAACCAAGCCGCTCGCTTTGACGGCGGTGTCAGCGATGACGACGGATATGATGGCGTGGGCGACTATATCACGCTGCAAAGCGCCTCAACTCTCGGACTAAAAGATGGCAGCTTTACCGTGCTCGCCTGGATCAAACCCGACAGCGTAACCGGCGACCGCGCTATCCTCGGCACCGATCGCAGCCAGACGCAACAGGGACTACATCTGCTCCTGCGCAATGGCAAACCCTACTTTGGCTTCTACAACATCGACACCGCCGGCAACAGCACTATTCCCACCGGCAAGTGGACCCATTTGGCCTGGCGCTACGACAAAGATAACCTGACCCAGAGCATGTTCGTCAACGGCGCGTTGGATGCAAGTGGAATCGGCAAGTCGCCCTTCTTTGGCACCGACCCAGTACTTGTCGGGCGCGCCCTCGGTGGCAACTATTTCGACGGCCTGATCGACCATCTCGTCATTGTTAAAGCCGCGCTCACCGACGATGAGATTCTCGATATTATGCAGGAAGCTCCCACGCTTAACTTGCATCTGGACGAAGACCTTAGCGCAACCAGCTTTGCCAATGCCAGCCCCTATGGCAACGCCGCCACCTGCGCTTCGGCAAGCTCAGCGTGTCCCCAGGCAGGCTCCAAGGGACAGGTGCGCGAGGCTCCGGTCTTCGATGGCAACGATCTGCTGACCAGCGACCTAACCGGCTATGTCGGCAGCCTGCCTAACATCAGCGTCGGCTTTTGGGTCAAACCCACGCAGACCAAGAACACCGTGCAATACCTCTGGCAGAGCGATCCCTTCAACCTCTTCCTGAAGGCGAACTCGACCGACTTGGCGGTGGATGTTGGTTACTATGTGGGCAGCGTCTGTTACACCGGTTCAACTACCGACCTGACAACCGTCAGCTTGCAGAAAAACCAGTGGAATCATGTGCTGGTCACGATGGCATCAACCGCTGACACGTACTACAATAGAGCTACGCTGACTGTCTATCTCAATGGTGTGGCGCAAACTTCAGCCAGTAAAACCTACACCTGCCCAATCCTCAACACGGTCAAACTGGGCCAGTCATTCGAGGGTAGCCTGGACGAGGTTTTGCTCTATAACGATGTACAGACGGCGCAAACGGTGAAAAGCCTCTACGACTACCAGAGCGCCTGGTACGACCTCACCTATCAGCAGTTGATCACCATCGATGCTGACAAGCCGCAGGTTGAGATCGCCATGAACGCCGACTACCTCGCCCAGCAGCCCTACTGGTTTACGATCAAGGCGGTCGATACCGGTTCCAGCGTCCAACAGGTGCAGGTCAAGCTGACCAAACCAGACAACACTGTCAGCACCAGCTACGCCACCGCCTCGATTGATTCTGAAAGTGGCAATGCTTGGCTTTATGAGTTTGTCCCCACGGCGGAGGGTAAATATACACTCAACGTCACCGCTACCGACGCCGTTGGCAACACGAGTAGCAGTGTGAGCAAAATCTTCTATGTTGATAATACCGCCCCCATCATCAGTCTGAGCGGCATACTAAGCGCTAGCCGCCTGACAATGGCCGCCAGTGCCGCCACCGATATTCTGCCCCTCTCCGGCCAGATCAGTGACCCTGGCAGTGCAGCCAGCGGGGTGGTCGGCAACAGCGTCAGCCTCAACCTGCTCGACCATGTCGCTGTTTCGGTGGCTGGCAGCCAACCCGTCACTGTCACTGGTAACACCTGGCAGATCGATTATCCCTTCACCCTCGCCCCCTATGGTCAATATAGTGTTACGATGGTCGCCAGTGACTTGGCTGGCAACAGCATTTCCACCACCGTTGGCACGCTCTCTATCGATGATCTCGCCCCCATCGCAGACCTCGCCCTGAGCAGTAGTGTCATCTCGGAAAGTGTGGGCACGCTCAATGGTGTGGTCACCGATATCCCCTATCCAGGCGAAGATCGGGCGCTTGCTCTGCACTTTGAGGAGACTGCCGGAGCGACCAACTTTGTCGATGCTAGCAACAATGGTCTCTCGATCATGTGCAGCAACTGTCCAAGCGCAGGTGGCAGCGGAGCCAATGGAAAAGCTGCCAGCTTTGATGGAGTCAACGATGTACTGACCCTCTCCTCGCTCTTTGACCCGGCCAGCAGCAAGTTTACGGTCATGACTTGGTTCAAAGTGAACGGCCTGGGCAGCCAGCGTACCTTGATCGCTCAAAAAGCTGGAACCGGCACTGGACGCACCTGGCTGTTGTTGACCAGTGACGGCAAACTAGCCAGCGACCTGGGCGGCAGCCGCTTGAGCAGCCCAGAGACAATCAGCAGCAACCAATGGCATCACGCCGCCCTCACCTACGATGGCACAACCCTGCACCTCTACCTCGATGGTACTCTGACCGCCCAGGCGGATCGCAGCCTGGAGAGCAGCGGCGGTGAGATTGTGCTCGGGGCCGATGGCTCGCTCACCCAGAACTTCCTGGCTGGTTCGCTCGACGAAGTGCTGGTCTACCAACATGCCTTGAGCGATGAAGAACTCTACGACATCGCCCATCCGCTCAACACGGGCGTCAGCAGCGCAGCGATCCGCTTCCGCCATGCCAAGGATAGCGAGCAGGGGGTGGACGAGGGAACCTGGTACACGGTGACCCTGACCAGCGCTGGTGCCAACTTCACGAGCTGGCAATATCCGTTGCCTGGCAATCTGGAAGGTCCCTACAAAATCGACATGAAGGCAAGTGACAGCCTCGGCAGCAGCAACTATATCCCCAACATCTGGAGCGGCGAGATCGACACCCTGGCCCCGCGCATCCTTTTTACCTACACACTGCTCAACAATCAGTATATGCAGGTTGCCTGTCTCGCCGACGACTACAACATCACGCTCGACGGCTGGGTTTGTCCTTCTACGCCAGTCAACCAGGTGCAGAACAGTGATACCTGGTTCGTTGATCTCTTTGCACCGCTAACCCGCACCATCAGTCTGCAAACACCCTTGGCGACCGTGGCGCGCCAGAACAATCCAGCATCGATGACAGCCTGCGATCAAGTTGGTCATTGCACCACCCAGACAATCACAAATCCGCAACCCGCCGCTGATGCCAGTGTCGTCATCACTCCGAATCCAGGGCTTACGGTTTATGGCCTCGACCCGGTCGCACTTGCTGGCTATAGTCCCAGTACAAGTGACCTGCGCACCCTGACGGTGACCCTCAACGGCTCGGCCATCTACGCCCTCGCCTGGACCACCGGCGTGGCCGAGACCGCTTGGTCTACCAGTTGGAAACCGACCCAGTTTGGCAGCTACAAGTTGGTGGCGACGATGACCAATGGACAAGGTCAATCCTTCAGCGACCCGGTGGAGACACTGTTGACCGTTATTGCCCCCGAACTGAGTGTGACGAAGACGGTGACGCCCACTCGTTCCCTTCACGCAGGGGATGCGCTCACTTATACCGTCGTGGTTGCCAACAGCGGCAACGCCGCGGCGCAAGGGGTGATCCTCAGCGACACGCTGCCGAGCTTTGTGAGTGGCAACAACCTGAGTACAACGCTCGATCTCGCTGCTGGTCAGACTGTTACCTACACCATACCAGCGGTTGTCCAGGCGGGCGAGAGTTTCACCATTACCAATCAGGCGACCATCAGCCACACCTGGCAACAGCGCAGCAGCAGCGCCACCTTTGCCCGTTGCGATTACCTGCTAGTGACGAACGCCAACGACAGTGGCAATGGTTCGTTGCGCCAGGCGGTCAGCGATGCTTGTACGAATGACCCTGTGGTCCACTTTGCCGGTGATTTTAACATCTACCTTAATAGCACTCTCTCGATCAACAAGCCGCTGACCATCGACGGCGGCGACCATACGATTCTGCTCAGCGGCGATTCAAACAACGATGGCAGCCGCAACGTGCAACTCTTCAAGATCGGCAGCAACGGCGTGGTGACACTGACCCATTTGCAGGTGGTAAGCGGTACAGCCAGCAGCGGCGGTGGCATTTACAATGATGGTTCACTGACCATCATCAATAGCCGACTGGCCGACAATACCTCTAGCGGCAGCCTGGGCGGTGGCGCGATCTACAGCAGCAAACAATTGACCATCACCCGTAGCACCCTGAGCAACAACCATGCGATCCGCGGCGGGGCGATTGCGCTGACTGGTGCAGCCAGCCTAGTCAACAGCACCTTTGCCAATAATTCTGCCAATGAAGGCGGGGCGATCCTGAGCCGCGGCAGCTTAACGCTGACTAATGTCACCATCGCTAACAACAGCGCCGGGACAGGCGGTGGCCTCTACAACCAGAGCGGCACGCTGGCTCTCTACAACACACTGATCGCCAACAACACCAGCGCCGACTGTAAGAACAGCAACACGCTGGCAGTGAACCTCAACAACCTGATCCGCACCGGCAATTGTGCAGGCAGCTTTACTGGCGATGCCCTGCTGGCAACCCTAGGCAACTATGGCGGCGATCAACCAACCCTGGCCCTGCTCCCTGGTAGTGCAGCGCTTGACAATGGCAACGGCGCCAGTTGCGAAAGCAGTGACCAGCGCGGTTTGCCCCGCCACGGTCAATGTGACGTTGGCGCCTTCGAGTCGCAAGGCTTTACCTTCACGCTCCAGGGCGGCGACGGGCAGGAGACGTGGGCCAACCGCAGCTTTGCCCAACCTTTGATCTTTGGGGTGCAGTCGTTGGCGGCCAGTGAACCGATCAGCGGCGGCAAAGTCTATCTCAGCGCGCCGAGCAGTGGGGCCAGTCTCGCGCCCGTTAGCCTTGCCGTCACCCTCGATGCCAGCGGTGTAGTGAGCCAACCGATCAGCGCCAATAGCCAATTTGGCAGTTATACGGCCACGGCCACGATTGGCGCGGCCAATGCCAACTTCTTGCTCAGCCTGGCCAATCTCGTGCCCGATTTGGTGATCGAACAGACGGTTACGCCTGCCTCAGCGATTGCGGGCGATCTGATCACCTACACCCTCCGCTTTAGTAACACGGGACAGATCGGTGCAGAATCAATCTCGATCACTGATAGCTTGCCCAGCGGCGTCACCGTGCAAAACATCAGTAGCAGCGGTGATGCCCCGATCAGCTACACCACGAGCAGCACCAGCTACGAAGGATTTACCTTGGCAACCCTTGGCGTCGGCGAGTCTGGGCTGATTACGATCACGGCGCGCTTGAGCGACACATTGATTACAGGCAACATCCTCACCAACACTGTGACGATCCGCTGGCCGGAAAGTGAAAAAGACACGAGCAACAATCAGTCCAGCGTTAGCCTCGCTATTCCCTGTCAGGAATCGATTGTGGTGCTCAATCATCAGGATCGGGGTGCGGGTTCGTTGCGCCAGGCACTCAGCAACCTTTGTGACGGCGGGATGATCTCCTTGCCAACGATGACAACATTTACCTGGACAGCACGTTGAACCTGTCGCACACTCTTATCGATGGTGAGGACACTCCGTCACCCTGAGCGGCGACAGCGGCAACAATGGCAGCGCCAATGTCCAACCGATCAACATCGCGGCCAGCAGCGTGATCACTCTGCGCAATGTGAACGTAGTCAGCGGCACGGCGATTTACGGTGGCGGCATCTATAACGCAGGAACGCTCCATCTCAGCAATGCCAATCTCAACGACAACGTGGCGTCGAGCAATGGGGGCGCTATCTATAACATTGGCGACCTGCGCATGATAGAGAATGTCACCCTGCAAGGCAACCGCGCCAACCGTGGCGGTGCGCTCTACAACGGCGGTAATCTCAACCTCACTGGCTTGACCTTACAGGAGAACAGCGCCAGCGAAGGCGGGGCACTCTACAATACTGGGGCGCTGACCTTGACGGCGCTTGTCCTGCAAAACAACAGTGCAACCAACTCGGGCGGCGCGTTCTATAACGCAGGCTCGACAACCGTGTTGACCACTACCTTTGCCAGCAACCGCGCCACCGATGGCACACTCTACAACGCAGGCAACCTAGTTGTCACTGCCAGTACCTTTGCGGCTAACCTCGTGACGCGTGGTGGCGGCCTTTATAACACCACCGGCTACACTGCAAGCGTCATCAACAGCAGCTTCGCCAATAACAGTGCTGGCGAGGGCGGCGGCATCCACAATCGTGGCGTGTTGACCGTGACCAACAGCAGCATTGCCAACAATGGTGGCTACGGCAGCAGCCTGCACAACTGGAATGGCACGCTCTATCTGCGCAATTCGCTCTTGGCTGGCAGTTGTGTCAATCAAGGTACATTGGCCACAAACCGGAACAACCTGATCGAAAGCGGCAACTGTAACCCTGCCTATACTGGGCCAGCCAATCTCGCTGCTCTGGGTAACTACGGCGGAAACAGCCAAACCTTCGCTCTCTTGGCAGGCAGCCCAGCCATCGATCATGCCGATCCGATCTACTGTCCAACCGTTGACCAGCGTGGCTTGGCCCGTGTCGGCACCTGTGACATCGGTGCCTTCGAGTCGCAGGGCTTTCAGATGCTTTATGCCGGGGGCAGCGATCAAGCAGTTGATGCCGGTCTGGCCTTTGTCCAACCCTTGCAGATCAGTGTGACCGCCAATGCTAACAACGAGCCAGTGGGCGGCAGCATCAACCTGGTTGCACCGAGCGAGGGTGCAGGTCTGAACTTAACCAGCAACCAAGTCACTGTCAATAGCAGCGGTCTCGCCAGCCTCACTGTCACAGCCAATCGGCTGACGGGCAGCTATGTTGTAACCGCAACTGCCAATGGTGTGACCAGTACCGCACCGATCACCTTTGCCTTGAGCAACCAACCCTGTGTTGGCACGGTAGTGAGCAATGCCAATGACAGCGGTGCTGGCTCCTTGCGGAATGCAATCAACCAAGTTTGTCCTGGCGGTACAATCACCTTCACCAATGACTTTACGATTCGCCTTCACAGCACCTTGCTGATCAGTGATACAGCGAGCAATCCAGTGACGATTGACGGCGCTGGCCACAAGATCATCATTAGCGGCGACTCGAACGGCGACGGCACGCCCGATCTACAACCACTCGTGATCGGTGCCAGTAAGAGCGTCACCTTGACTCACCTACAGGTGTTAAGTGGCACGGCGACCAGCGGCAGTGCGATTTATAATGGCGGTACCTTGGTGTTGGATACGGTGACACTTGCCCACCATGTTGCTTCATCCAACGACAGCAACAATAACGGCACACTCTACAATGTGGGTACGCTGACGGTACGCAACAGCACCTTTGCGCACAACGAAAGCTATCGTGGCGGCGGCATCTACAATCGCTCGGGTACAGCCGTGGTCAGCAACAGCACCTTTGCTGAGAATGTTGCACCTGAAGGCGGCGGCATCTTCAACCACAGCGTGCTGACTGTGACCAACAGCACCTTTGCCGACAACACTACCGACTTCGGTGAAGGCATCTATAACAGCGGCTCGCTCTACTTGATCAACTCGCTGCTCAAGGGCAAGTCGTCGGTTGCTCCAAATTGTAGCGGCAACGCGGCCATCCTGCGCCTCAACAATCTGAGCGATGATTCCTCCTGTGGCTCGGCAAGTCGCTCCAACCGGGTGCGTCTGTTGTCGCTGGCCGACCAGGGCGGAACGGCGACCGGTAGCGAAAGCAATGTCGAGACAGCAGCACTTTCGACTGGCAGCAGTGCCATCGACGCTGGCAACGCTGCCTACTGTTCCGACCTTGACCAACGCGGCAAGCCACGACTGGGCAACTGTGACGTGGGTGCAGTCGAATGGCAGGGCTATCAACTGGCGAGCAACAATGGCGATGAGCAACATGCAGGCATCCTCAACGACTTTGCTCAGCCATTGCAAGTGACATTGAACGCCCTCGAAAGCGGCGACAGCGTACCCAGTGGCAGTGTGATCACCTTCAGTGCCCCGATCAGTGGAGCCAGCCTGAGCAACAGCAGTCTGACCGCCGCAACCGATGGCAGCCAGCGTGCTAACCTCAGCGTAACTGCCAACGATGTCATCGGTACCTATCTGGTCACAGCGACGTCTCGCTATGTCACCACACCGGTCACATTTACCTTGCGCAACGAGTGTGGATTGGCGACTGTCCACAATGACCACGACAGCGGCTCCGGCTCCTTGCGCCAAGCGATTATCGATACCTGCGACAGCGGTGTCATCAGCTTCGACGGTGATTACTCCATTTATCTGAAGAGTACCTTGTCCATCAGCAAGACGATCACCGTCGATGGCGCAGGACACACGGTTGTGCTCAGCGGCGATACGGGCAACGATGGCTCGCCAGATCTGCGTGTGTTGGCGATTGATGCCGGTGGCGCAGTGACACTCAGCCACTTGTCCATCGTCAGTGGCACGGTCAGCGGCGAGGATGGGGCAGGGATCATGAATGAAGGAGAGTTGACCTTGCTGGCGAGTACGCTGGCTGGTCATGCG
>JAXLWB010000065.1:0-55341 GCA_046328715.1 Caldilineaceae bacterium
TCCACGCCAATGGCTCCTTCCACTGGCTAGGGCGCTGGGATAATGTGATCAACAGCGGCGGGGTGAAGGTGCAGGTGGAGAAGGTAGAAGCGGAGATTGAGCAACTAATAGGGGAATGGGGAGATGAGAAGGTTAGGGGAAGACGTTTTTTTGTGGCAGGAATGGCAGATGAGCGGTTTGGGGAGAGGGTGACGTTGGTGATGGAGGGGAAGTCGTTGTCAACGAAATGTGAGCATGAATTATTGCAGAGATTGAAATCCGTGCTTGGTTCTTACGAGTTGCCACGTAAGATTGAGTATGTTGCTCAATTCCCAGCGACGCCGACCGGCAAAATCGACCGAAAAAAGAGCTTGCAAGCGCTAATAGATAGTAAGTAAAGAAGAGTGGTGTAAAATAGGCCTTATGCGCTACTTCAATACTCATGGCCCAGTCAATATGGCCGAACATTACGTTGTATTGCGTCAGACATTAGTCGATCAACTTCTGACGCAGATCAAGCAGGGTAAGTTCTTTACAATTTACGCCCCACGACAGATGGGCAAAACGACCTTACTCAACAACCTGGAAAGTGCGTTGCGCCCAGAAATTGATTATTTGCCCATTGTACTTAATTTTGAACTATACGAAGAAGTATCAGTCGATTTCTTCATCGAGGACATTGGCAATTTAATCAAAGGAGACATTCTGGCATGGGCAGAAAACAACGCACAATCCACACTCACTCAGCTTCGAGAAATGTTTACGCAGTCAGAAACAACGGATATTCAGTGGCTGCGTTCTTTTTTCACCCTCTTGCATAAGCTGCTGCCCACATTAAAGATTGTGCTAATCGTAGATGAGTTCGATGCCACGCCGCTCGATGCGCTTTCGCCGTTGCTGCAAACTTGGCGCACGATGTATCTAGAAAAAGCCCGACGTCCCCATAGCTTACATAGCGTCGTGCTGGTTGGCATTCAAAATATTGCTCGCTTGAATTTTGGACGAAGTTCACCCTTCAACATTGCTTATCAACATCGTTTAGAAGAGTTTTCGCTAGACGAAGTACGTGAATTGCTCGCTCAGTATACAGATGAAACAGGACAGGACTTTGCCAATGGAGTTATTGAGAAACTTTATGAGCAGACTGCTGGACAACCCTTTTTGGTCAACCGTACAGCAGCCATTTTGACAGAAGAGGTAATGCAAGATCGCTCTCGAACCATCCAAATCGAAGATTTACGCACTGCTTTGCAAAAGCTGGTGCGCGAGAGCAACTACAATTTTGAGACGATTACGCGGCGTGCAGACAAATATCGAGAAGAATTGTTACCAATCATTTTTGGTGCACAACGTCAATTTACACTCAGCAATCCAATGGTGAAGGAGATGCACCTCTTTGGCATCATACGTGAATCACCGATTGGCAACTGCCAAATTCCCAATCCGCTGTACAAACGAGTCTTGATCGACTATTTTACACCGTTTGAAGTCGGTCTCCAGGGAGCACTGCTGGCCAATGGTTTCGACTTCCGCCCCTATGCAGTCAATGGACTAATGCATATGGAGCTGATCCTGTCACGCTTTCGCGAATTCGTTGAACGCCGTGGACGAGAAGCATTCAAAATCACGCCAATGCCGCAGGAAGCAACTGGGCAATATCTCTTAATGGCCTACCTGGACATTGTGGTGCGCCAAATCGGAGCCGATCACTTTAGCGAGGTCAACAGCGGCGAAGGACGGCTCGACCTGATCGTGGTTCACAAAGGTATCCGCCACATCATCGAAACCAAAATCTGGCGTGGACAGGCGCTCTACGAGGAGGGGCTGTTGCAGTTGGCTGACTATCTAGCCAGTGAGGGTCAAGAGGTGGGCTACTATGTGCTCTTCCACGCTCGACCGAATGTCTATGGTAGGTTGCCTGAGGAGACGTTGGAGTTTACAACGCAAGTGAATGGGAAGAAGATTTTTGTGTATTTGGTGCGGTTGGGGCATTTGTTTGAGGAGGAAAATTGATCTATAAAGCGCTTGAAAACAATCAGGCTGCCAGTGTCCATGCGTTTATCTGTTTCTGTACTTTCTCAATTTCCTGGATATCTTCTTCACTCCAAACCGAAATCGTCAATAAATCCGACTTCTTCAGCTCAGGTCGAGTAGACTTGGTACTGAGAAGAAAGTTAATAAAATCATAGATGGTCTGTTTTTGCTCAGGAGTCAACCAGAGTAGTTTTTGCTGAATTTGTTGATCTAGTAAAATCGTTTGCATATGCACCTCCTATTACTCAGTAGTATAGCAGATTGTGTATAAAAAGACAGGACAAAAAGTTGGCATGGGTGTGTTTCAAGATTTTGCGAGAGCGGAGTAACTTCACGATGAGATAGACATCGTATTCTCGAAGTCTGCAAAAAGTTGATACACACCCAGTTGGCATACCATTTGCAGTATTACCGAGAGAAGCACAAAGCCGAATCAATTCTTATCTCCACTGCCTGCCAGACCTTGCTTAAGCACAGGCTCTTCCCAGAAGGTTGCAAAATCACTCTGTTAATTATGTGAGGGGTGTGCATAAGTTGACATAGTCGAACAAAAGGTGATCCTTGAAAGAGAGACGAATCAAGTTCAAGGAGAAACAAAATGTTAACACCAACAATGGACGACTATGTCAACTTGATGTTTACCCTATATGAGCGATTTGTACAAGAACAGCCCGAGTCCGAAAGCGAACGCTTTGATTACAGGAATGGCAGTCTGATTGTGCTGTTCAGCTTGTTTCTACAACGCAAGATTACGGCATTCAAGGCGCAACGCCGCTGGTTGGAAGCGCATCCAGAAATGCAGACACGGTTGAACTGGAAGCAGATTCCGGATCGCACGACACTGTCACGCCGCTACAAGCAACTCTATCCAGTGGTGCAGGCGTTTGTGCAGTTTATCGGGCAGTATGC
Organism: Caldilineaceae bacterium; assembly: GCA_046328715.1. Classification (GTDB taxonomy): domain Bacteria; phylum Chloroflexota; class Anaerolineae; order Caldilineales; family Caldilineaceae; genus JAXLWB01. Next base: position 2,923 of record JAXLWB010000065.1, read on the forward strand.
GGACACAATGGATAGCCGATTTTCGAACAAGCACCTGGTCGAAGACAAAAGTCTGTTTAAGGCATCCGGACCGGTCTGGCACGAAAGTGACCGTCAGGCAGGACGGGTTCCAGAGAAACTGCGGCCGACTCGACTCAGATGCGACCTGGTGCAAAAGCGGCTATCATGGCTGGGTGTACGGGTATGGGTTACATGTCACCTGTAACCAGAATGCCCTACCAGTTCTGGTGCAAGTGGAAACTGCTGCCCTTTCCGAATCTACTGTGCTCGACCAAAAGGAGAAAACTGTGCTCCAGTTGCTCAAGCCACATACCTTGAGTGCCGACAATAGTTATTGCAAAGCCACTCGCATTCGCCGGTGGGCTCGCCAGCAGGTGGCGCTCTTGACACCCGCTGCCAAATGGCGTAACGGGCGTTTTGCCAAAGCCTATCATCGTTTCCTGCGTCAACCCCTCAATGCACAACGCTTGCGCAAACGGCGCACCACCATTGAGCCGCTCTTTGATCTCGTGGCCAAACTGCTCGGCACCACTGCGAAGCAAAAGCAACTTTCGGTTCAATTGCTGGCTAATGTTCGTACTTGTTTAGCGCTTGCTGTCTTGGATTTACAAATCGCCATGCTTGCCAATTGCATTTGGGGGCTCCCTTTGCGCAACATTTCGACTTTCAAAACCGCTTTCGCTTAATCTGATGCACACCCCTCAATTATGTATTAAGTACGTTTTTGAAAGTGAATATTAACGGCATGCGCCTATACATTAAGGGTTCGTCACGGGGTAGATGTGGCTGGCACAATAATAGGGGTAGATGTGGCTGGCACAATAGTGGACTGTACAATAGTGGACTGTACAATAGTGGACTGTACAATAGTGGACTGTACAATAATTTGCCTCGTTTCGCTCACAAGTTTGACGGGTTTGTTTGTGGTGGTATCCCACAAGCGAACGGCCCACAGATACTCGCCTTGCAGACTAAACCTGACTAAATCGATACTGAGGTAGCTTCCCTTGGTTGAACCGCCCCAACCTCTTCCATCGATCATGCCATCTCCGCCAGGTTGCCAAAATACGGCTTCATATGCATAGCCATCTGGTGGTGGAGCACCTCGCCAGCGAAACTCCGTTTTTTCTGAAATCAAGTCACCGTCATTGGGTGCGAGCAACTGTACGCTGATTTCAGATGAAGGAGGAAGAATTAATGCTGCGGTTGGTTGCGGTGGAATGACCGTGGCGGTTAGGAGCGGAGTGTAGGTGCTCGTAGATTTAGGTGCAGTAGTAGCGGTTGGCAAGTTGGTAGCCGTAGACGTCGCTGTAGGTTTGCGAGTTGGAGTAAATGTAGGTCGTTTGGTAAAGGTAGCAGTTGGTGCAACTGTTTGGGTCGCTGTGGCTGGTGGAGTGGCAGTTGCGGTTGGGCGCGCTGTAGCAGTAAACGTTGGTTTAGGCGTGGCTGTGGCAGTGAGTGTCGGCTGCTCAGTAAAAGTGCGGGTTGGGCTTGGTGTGTTGGTAGCCGTTGGCAGATCAGTTGCCGTATCAGTTGGCTCAGCAGTGGCAGTGCTGGTTGGTTTAGGCGTTTCTGTCTCAGTCGCAGCAGGCTGCACAGTAAAAGTTGCGGTTGATTTTGTAGTAGCGGTCGATCTACTGGTCGCTGTCCAGGTTGGTTGCAATGTTTCGGTTGCAGGAATTGTCTCCGTCGGTGTAAACGAAGCTGCTGGCGCAGGTAGCGCATTGCTACCAAAGGCTACATTCGTCTGCGTTGTAGGTGTTGGTGTCTGGCTGCCACTACCACGCACATAAGGCCATCCCAGCCACCCTACGATCAATAATACCAATATACCAATGGCAGTTGCGATACGATTACGCAATCGGTAGCTCGGTTGAGCCTTTGAATCCTTGTTCTTCAACGGGCTCTGAAAATGCTTCTTTATGTCAGGGTCGGCAACCGTATTCCATTTTTCCCCTTCTCCCCCTCTCCTGGTCGTCTCATTGGTCGAGTCGCTTGCTACATCAAACAAACGACCATCCGGCGAGCGCATCATCAATACTGGCACACCCCATTCGTGCGAGTTGGCTACACCGATACTGATCGCCTTGCGCGCCTCGCTGGTAGCGGCGTCCACAGGCATCCCTTCAGCCAGACTTTCGTAAAAGGTTCGGGCAAATTCAATCGCTGCGGCGTCAGTGATCTTGTACTGCATGGCTACCACGGCTGGCACGCCGCGCCGCACCAGGGCGGCGGCTGTGCTGGAGAAGAGATCAAGATGATTGCCGCGTGCGCCCTCGCAGGCGTTGAGCAAAACCAGACGCAAAGAACGATGGTCTGCCAGTAAACGACTCAACTCGTTGGCATATAGACGATAGCTATTGCCCTCCTCATCGGCCAGCGCCACCAGTCCTTCCTGGCGGTTGGCGTCAAAATCACCATGCCCGATAAAATGGAAGATGTGCCAAGGTCCGCCCCGCATGGCACGCTGGAGATGGCGCCAGGTATGCCCATCCAACCACGTCAATTCGACCAGACCTCGCTGACGCAAATCAGCAATTGCGCCTTCTACCCGTTGCTTTTCCAACGCCACATTGAGTGGCTCAAGGTCTCGCGGACTGCAAACGAGTCCTAAAATACGCAATGGCGGCGTCACAGCAAGCGGCTGAATCGGCTGCGTGCTTTCTAGATAGCGAACTAAGGGCGTGTTGAGCGAAAGACAGACATATTCTCCGTGCCGTACATCGTAAAGAAATTCCCAAGGGAGCAATGCCAATTCAGGTGGCTGGATATGCAGGCGGATGCGCATCCCTCGGCCCAGTCGTTGTGCGCGCTCATGCAACAGATCATACCGACTCCGGATATCACCAATCATCAGTGCATCAAAGAGTTCAGCCCCGAATTGCTGTATTTGCTCTTCTTCACGGGTCAGTGCGCGCCGTTGTTTGCCACCTGAACGAAGCAATGCAACGCGCAATGCCAACTGGCGATTGTTTAACTCTAAATTGCGTACATCAGGGGTAGGATCAAAGGGCAAACGTAATAAAGAGCGCGCTTCTCCCGCATCGCCACGCGCAACAATTGGGTAGCGGCCATCACTGAGGTTAAAGATTTCGATATCTAGGTCGAGATAATGCATGAGGATCCGGGGTTACAAAATAAAATATAAAATATCTAATTTCAACTTACGCTAATAATTCTATCACATCCTGTTAGTTGTAACTAACTCGCAAACTTTCAATGGCACCTCTCCTAGATCGCGACTGAGCCGTCAGTGTTAACGTACAGTGTTGCCCATACGCTTACGCTGACGGCCCAGAATCTTACTACTACCATGAACTTAAATGCACCTACATCCAGAACAAACACATCTATCCCTGTTTATCCTGAAAATCTGCGTACAAAGTCTCAACGCATTCCCTTACTCAAACACAATCACTGAACGCAGCGTTTCGCCGCGTTCCATGGCGGCAAAGGCTTCGTCTACTTCTTCGAGCTTGACGGTGCGGCTAACCACTTGGTCGAGCTTCAGTTGGCCCTGGCGATACCATTCGGCGAGGAGCGGGAAGTCGCGGGTGGGGAGGCAGTCGCCATACCAGGAAACGCAGAGGTGGCCGCCCAGGTCAAAGAAGCGTTGTAGATCGAGCGTCATTGTTGGGCCAGGGCCGGGCACGCCGATCAGGACACAGGTGCCAGCCAGGTCACGGCAGAAGAGCGCCTGTTCCAAAGTTTGTGGCTTGCCAACCGCTTCAAAGGAAAAGTCCACGCCATTGCCGCCGGTCAACTCTTTGATTTTGGCAACCGGATCGCCTTCACGGGCATTGACGGTGTGAGTCGCCCCAAATTCCTTGGCCCATTCCAGCTTCTTGGGATCGATGTCCACAGCGATAATGGTCGTCGCCCCACCCAATCGAGCACCTTGAATCACGCTATCGCCGACGCCGCCACAGCCAAAGACAGCGACGCTGCTGCCCGGGCGTACCCCAGCGGCATAGAGCGCAGCCCCGACACCGGTCATCACGCCACAGCCGATCAGCGACATTTGCGGCGCAGGGAGTTGCGGGTCGTAGGGAATGGCTTGATCGGCGTGGACTAAGGTGTGGGTGCAGAAGGTGCCGATACCAAGCACAGGGTTGAGTGTCTCGCCCTGCAGGGATCGCATGCGCTTTTCGGCATTGAGGCTGGCGCAGCAGAAGTTGGGTTGCCCGCGTTTGCAAAAGCGGCATTTGCCACAAGGGGCGCGCCAGGCCAAAATCACATGGTCGCCCACCTTGTGCTGCACGCCTGGGCCAACCGCCTCAATCACGCCTGCACCTTCGTGGCCGAGCAAGAAGGGGTAGCCGCTGCTGCCATAGACACCCATCTTCACGCCCAGATCAGTATGACAGACGCCAGAGGCCAGAATTCGCACCAACACTTCATTGGGACCGGGGTCATCGATGGTAAACTCTTCAATACTTACCGGTGCACCTGGTTTGCGGGCGAGTGCGCCACGCGCAGTAATTGGCATTGATTGTCTCCTTTTGGTTGCAAACGTACCTGAAAAATTCAGTTGATTGATGATAGTACTATAGTAGCAGATGGTGGATTTCAACGTCAAAGGAGATATAGGAGCGCTGCCGATTGACAGTGACCATTTGAATTCCTCGCTTGTCTACTGGGTTTATGATATAATATGCGTAGTCAGTGACGTTCGATAGCCAAATGCAATCGTTTCGCTCCATAGTTCTACCAATTGTCTTCTGAGAAGCCAGGAATTTCAACCATACTGACGAGGAAAATTCATGGCTTTTACAATCGCAATTGGTATTATCTCTCGAACCATAAAGTGAATTGCTACGTATCATGTTCGATCCTGAAGATGATGTAACCCTTGCGGAAAGTGCCGGACTCAACATTAGTTGGGCAAATAATCAGACACTCCAATTTGCCGAGTCGATTCAAGTGGAAGAGACACAGACTCGCACAGTGAGCCATTTGCTGCCAGTTGCGCTTGATTCGATCGAGCACCTGCCACCAGACCGGGTTCAATATTGGATGTACAATGGAGTGTCGCAGCGCCGAGACCGCGAACGGGTTACTAACACAGGTCTACGTTATAACCTAACCGTTTTGTCACCCCATACGTTGGGCCGCGAGCGTTCCAAAACCCTCGGCCATCGCCACTCGAAGCAGCTGAGCAGTACACTCGACTACCATGAGCTTTGCGAGGTAATCTCAGGTTCGGCCTGGTTTCTGTTTCAAGTCTTGGATGAAGCCAGTCGGACTGCTCCTTTTTGCGCCATGCTGCAAGCCAAAGCAGGCGATAAGATCGTCGTTCCACCGAATCTCTATCATGTTGTCATCAATGCTGGCCATGATCCTTTGCTATTTGCCAGTGTTGTGCCTTTGGGCATTAAACGGGTCTATCAGCCGCTGAGCGAACTACATGGGACGGCCTGGCTGAACATCGTAGAACAGGGTTGGATCAAAAACCCTCATTACCGCTCAGTCGCCGATCCACTATGGTGGCAACCAACCAACTATCCCGATTTGCAACTTACGACAACACAGCCGCTCTACCGTACACTCATTCAGTCTCCTGAATCTTTGCTTTGGTTATTAGAGCCAATCAGCTTCCCCGACATCTTTCCCGACATCTGGGACGGCATTGTCAAGTTGGGTGTCACCTTCTAAAAGCAGTACGCTGGGCCAATCATGGCCCAACAACCTCCATTTCCTATCTCCACACCGGTTTTCCCGAGAAGTGCAAGCATTCTGAAATCTTTTCCTTCGCTGTAACCAAATATAGTATGAGGAGCTTTCATTATTGTAAATAGCCATAATTTTCACTTTCATTATTGACACGCCTGGCTATTTGTCTCCAGCGACGCCGCAACGCAGACAACTACCAGGACGGTCGCAGGAGAAATCATGAAACTCGTTGTCACATCTGCTGGACCGCTTTTGTATCCGAAGCGATGGAAGCGATCAAGCCAATACTCCCTTATCCTTCTGTTCCTGCTATCCTCGCTTTATGCACTTATTCTGACTTTTGTTACTTCAGTCAATCCAGCGTTCGCACAAGCAACCCCAACACGCTATGTCGACGTCGACGCTACCGGGGCTACCCATGATGGTCTAAGTTGGTCCACTGCGTTTACGAACGTTCAAGATGCTTTGAGCGCCGCCGCCAGTTTAGCAGTGAGCAACAGTGTCGAAATTTGGGTGGCAGAAGGAATCTACTACCCAGATCAGGGGCTTGCACAAATCAACAACAACATTAGTGCTACCTTCCAATTGACCAACAATGTCGCCCTTTATGGTGGTTTTGTGGGCACAGAAACTGCACGTGATCAGCGGAACTGGGCAAACCATCCAACCATCTTGAGCGGAGACATTGATGGCGACGGTACGGCCAGCAACAACGCGATCCATGTGGTAACGGGTTCGGGTGCGGCCACAAAGGCCGTACTGGATGGCTTTGTCATCACAGCAGGGAATGCCAACGGCAGTAGTTGTCCCAGAGCTTGTGGTGGCGGTATCTATAATGACAACGGCGCGGCATCTCTCAACAACCTGATGTTGATCAGCAACACCGCCAAATATGGCGGTGCCATTTATATCACAAACATCGGCCGTCCAAACCTGAACAACCTGATTTTCGATGGAAATCGGGCCAGTGCAGACGGTGGAGCCATCTACAACAATGGCGTAAACCCTACTACCAGTGGCGCTGTCTTCTACTCTAACCAAGCAGTGCGTGGGGGTGCAGTCTTTCACACCAGCATTTCTTCGGTCAAGCCCAAATTCTACAACGTTATCTTTTGGAGCAATAGCGCTTCGGGTGGCGACGCAAACCTGCATAACGACGAGTTTGCCTCACAATCTAGCTCAACTCTTGACTATGGCATCTTACAAGGGAGCTGCCCCATCAGCAGCACCTGTACCAACTGGATTAATGCTGATCCACGCTTCGTGGATGCTGATGGTGTGGACAATATACCCGGCACGCTGGATGACAACTTACAGATTGATGCAACTTCTCCTGCGATTGATGTAGGAAATGATGCCTATGTTAACAACAAAATCACAACCGATTATACCAACCTGGCACGTATGGTGGATGGCAACGGCGATCTGACTACCACCGTAGATTTGGGGCCCTATGAGTTTCAGGGCTACAATCTTGTGTTAAGTCTCGCTGTAACGCCAACTGCAGTCGCTCCCGGTTCGGTTGTAACCTACTCATTCCGTATCACGAACAGTGGCGTATTGCCAGCGACCAGTGTTGTACTTACTGCAGAGCGTCCTTCGCAAGTGACGTTCAACACGGTCACAAGCAGTGGCGTGATTATCAATCAGAGTAACAACTCACCTGCGGTTTGGCAGTTGAATAATTTCGCCTCTGGCAACAGCGGCATTATTACAATCACTGCCGTAGTGACAGGTGCTAGTTGGGTAAATATGCCGGTGACCGTTACTGGCAGCGCAGGCGACATTGTCCCCAGCAACAATTTCTCTTCAGTTGGGGTCTATCTCACGGGCATACGTTATGTATTGCCGAGCGCTGCGGGTCCGATCTACAACGGCACCTCTTGGACCAATGCTTTTACCACCGTGCAGAGTGCTCTCGTGTCCTCCTTTGCTGGAGATGAAATTTGGGTGGCCAAGGGAACGTACTACCCGGATGAAGGTACAGGACAGACCAATAATGCTGCCAAATCAACCTATCAGCTAAAGAGCGGGGTCAAGGTCTATGGTGGCTTTGTAGGCAATGAGTTGGATCGTAATGCCCGCAATTGGCAAAGTAATGTCACAGAGTTGAGTGGCGATATCGACCAGAATGACACGATCTCAACGACCGGCACCACAATAATCAGTGGCACGAATGCCTATCATGTCGTCAATGCTAGCGGTGTTGCCAGCAGTGCAGTATTAGATGGATTTACGATTCGCAACGGCTATGCCAACGGTAGCCCGACTACGCCCTGTATTGACCATTGTGGTGGTGGCCTATTTAGCAGCAGTGGCAACCCAACGCTCAACAACTTGATCTTCTTCGGCAACAAATCGAATGAAGACGGAGCTGGTATGTTCCTCTACACAAGCCAGCCAACATTGACGAATATCACCTTTACGCTCAATCTAGCACTTGCAGATGGTGGTGGTCTCTATAACTCGACCAATAGCACGCCAACTCTGAGTTCGGTTATCTTCACCGGCAATTTAGCTACAGCGAATGGCGCTGGATTGTACAATTTCAGCACAAGCAATGCAGTCTTGACCGATGTACTCTTTGATTCCAACAAATCTTCGTCTGATGGGGGTGGACTCTATAACCACAGTAGCAACCCAATCCTAACCAATGTCACTGTGCAAAGAAACACGGCAGCATCATCAGGTGGTGGCATCGTCAACAACTATGGCAGCCGTCCACAGATGAACAACATCAAGATTACCAGCAATCAAGCTAGCCTGGGCGGTGGCATGTACAATGACCGCACAAGTTTGCCGAGCTTGTATGACGTCGCCTTCTATGACAATCGTGCCACCACTAGTGGCGGTGGCATGTACAACAAATCTAGCAGCGCTGCACTGATTACCAACACTACCTTCATCTCGAATAGCAGCCCACTGGGCGGCGGCATCTACAATTCAACCAGCAGCCCAGTCTTATGGAATGTGCTTTTCAGTGCGAACCTGGCTACGGACAGTGGTGGTGGTCTCTACAATTTTTCAAGCAGTTCTCCAGTTCTCAACAACGTGACGATTGCCAACAATCGAGCGATTACGACAGCAGGTGCTCTGTACAACAATAGCAGCAGCAATCCATTGATTCGTAACAGCCTCATCTGGGGTAACACACCGACCACGCCTTCTCTTCAAATCTTTAACAAAACCAGCAGCACCCCGGTCATTACCTATACCTTGGTGCAGTTTGCCTGTAGCACGGGGCTGAGTTGCAACGGCGTCCTTCAGGCCGATCCGAAATTCAGAGATGCAGATGGAACTGATAATGCACTCTACACCGCCGACGACGATCTACATATTGCGCTTAGCTCGCCTGCCGCAGATGTTGGAAGCAACACGCTGGTGTCGCCGACATTGACCGGCGACCTCGACCACCGCCCTCGTTTGACGGATGGGGATGGCAATGGTAGCGCAGTGATCGATCTCGGTGCCTATGAGTTTCAGCGCTACGATCTGCGCATTGCGGTGGCAGTGACACCGATTCAACCGTCGCCACATGACAATATCACCTACACCATTTGGTATTCGAATACTGGACCAAATACTGCAGAAAATGTTCTTATTACCGACAGCCTGCCCATCAGTGTTGCCTTGACCGGAATCACGACGAGTGGCGCGCTGATTACGCAGACGGGTAGCTCACCCTTGCGCTGGCAGGTAATCGATCTGACTGCGGGTGCGAGTGGCATGATCACCGTAACTGGCACGTTGACCGAACAGGCCTGGATCAGCAACACAGTCACCATTTCAGCCAACTTTGAAGATGCCAATCCAGCCAGCAATAGTGCAGCGGTCGGCTTCTATCTGACAGGTCTTCGCTATGTTAAGGCTGGTAACTCTGGTCTTATCCTTGATGGCCTTACCTGGGAAAAAGCCCATCCCAATCTACAGAGCGCATTGGCAGCAGCCCAGCCTGGAGATGAAATTTGGGTGGCCGCCGGTGTCTATCGACCCGATGAGGGCGGCGGTCAGATTGACAATGATCCCAATGCAACCTTCAAACTGCAAAATCAGATCGCAATCTACGGCGGTTTTGATGGCACTGAGACGCAACGCAGTCAACGCAATTGGGTACAGAATGTCACGGTATTGAGCGGTGACATCGACAAAAATGACAGCACCGATGCGAACGGCGTCGTGACATCCACCACGAATCTGGTTGGCGTCAACGCTCGCCACGTCATCAGTGCCTCCAATATCAACAACAGTGGTTTATTGGATGGCTTCACAATCACGGCTGGCAGTGCAGACACCTCGGGTGGTGGCATGGTCAACGACAAGAGCACTCCAACGCTTGTCAACCTGATCTTTTCGGCTAACCAAGCAACTACAAACGGTGGCGGCATGCTCAATCTCAACAGCAGTGCGCCCACCATCACCAACACCCTCTTCTTTGCGAACCAGGCAACGAATGGTGGCGGCATGAGCAACAGCAGCGGCAGCGGTCCAGTCATGTTGAATGTTACTTTCCACTCCAACCAAGCTTCTGGCAAGGGTGGTGGTATGTACAACTACTCAAGCTTCCCCACCTTGCTAAATGGTAGCTTTGTGGCCAACCAGGCGAGCAACGGCGGTGGCCTGTACAATGAATTTCTGAGCACGCCCAGCCTGACCAATATCACCTTCTCTGGCAACCAGGCAACCAATGGTAGTGCCATCTACAACGTCAGCAACAGCGGGCCGACCTTGACGCACGCCACGCTTAAGGGCAACATTGCCAGCAATAGCGGCACACTTTATAGCGACAACAACAACACTTCACTGCGCAACAGTATTGTTTGGGGTAATCAGGTAGGCAGTGGTGGTGCCATTGCTGGTGGCTCGACTCTGGCCAACACCTTGGTTGAAGGTGCTTGTGCAGCCGACCAAGTTTGTAATGGCACAGTACAAGCCGATCCTCAACTCGGTGCATTGACCGACTACGGCAACTATCAGTTTGTATACCCATTGCTCGCGACCTCGTCCGTGATCGACGAAGGCAACAATTCCTATTGTCCAGCACCGGCAGCAGATCAGCGCGGGGCAACGCGGCCCAAGGGCAGCCATTGCGACCTCGGCAGCTACGAAGCCGATCAGGCGGACCTGAAACTATCGCTCAAGGCATCACCAGAGCCTGTCGCCTACAATGGTACCATTCAGTACAGCTTGGTCGTCACCAATAGTGGGCCGAACAATACCAGCGGCGTCGTCGTCAGTGCAACGCTGCCCAGCGGTGTGACCTATGTGAGCGATAGCTGTGCGGTAGGTAGTGTGAACGCAGGTCTCTTTACCTGGTCGGTGGGTGCGCTGAACGTCGGAGCCAGCAGTTCGTGCCAGATTACAGTGAATGTGAACAATGGCATGATTGGTGTACTGACGGCCAGTGCCACAACCTGGAGCGATCTTTATGATGCGGTCAGCAGCAATCACCAGGTAAGCGTGAACAGCAACGTGACTGCTCCTACAGCAACACCGACTGCTACCCATACGCCAACCTTGACACCGACGGCAACACACACGCCGACACCGACTCCAACGGCAACTAATACGCACACAGCAACGCCGACCCCCACCCATACGTCTACATCCATACCTACGGCAACGCCGACAGCTACTTCGACACAGGTTCCTGCAACGCCAACGGCTACCAGCAAAGCCACCTTTACACCATCGCCGACGCAGACCAGTGTACAACAGCCTTCTGCCACTGCGACGACTGTAGTACCAAGTTCAACACCGTCACCAACGCAGACTGGCGCACAACAGCCCTCTGTCACTGCAACGGCTGTAGCAACGAGTTCAACGCCGTCGCCGACCTTTACACCGACGCAGACTGGGGTGCAACAGCCCTCTGCCACTGCAACGACTGTGGCAACGAGTTCGACACCGGTGCCGACCTTTACACCTTCACCGACCTCCGTGGCAACGTCGACTGACCTGGATGGAGATGGCATTCCAAACACGGTTGAGTGTACGCCAGCCTGCGTTGACACCGACGGCGATGGCAAGAACAATGATCAGGATATCGATAGCGATGGCGATGGTATTCTCGATCAAATTGAGGTACAGTCAACCGTAATCGCCGATAGCCAGGCAGCACTCCTCGACAGCGATGGGGACCAGACGCCTGACTATCTGGACACCGACAGCGATAACGATTCGTTGCCCGATGCGCTTGAGGCTTGGGATTCAAACTTTGATGGTAAAGCAGAGTACTTGCCTGTCAATCATGACAGCGATGGCGATGGTCTCGATGATGGCTACGAGCCCGCTTACGAAAACTCGGGGGGCAATCCAAGAGAGTTGGCTGCATTCCCAGATTTGGACAAGGATGGGGTCAACTGGCGCGATGCTGACGATGACAACGACGGAATTTCCACCCGTACCGAACTTGGTGATCATCCCGGGTCACCGGTCGATGCTGATGGTGATGGGGTTCCTGACTATCTGCAAGGGATGAAGAGCCTCTACCTGCCATTGGTGACACGGTAGGAGTGAGAGCAGAGAGTTGCAAAGCGGAAGAGTTAATCTGCCACTTTGCAACTCTGCTACTCTTCTTCATATCAGCTTATTCAGTTGAGTGAGGCTGTCACGAACCTGGCGAATGAAGTCACCGAATTCGGTACTTGCCAGATTGACCTGTACAGGTACATCTAAATGGACAGGAATGTCGAGTTGTACAGGAACTTTGTAATCGATCGTCACTGGCACTACAATGTCAACCGGAACGGTGAGATCAAGCGGTACGCTCACAGCGACCGGCACCTTGGCGCCGAAAAGCGGAGATTTCAGTTGAACTTGGGTTTCAATTTGTTGCTTGACGGGCACGGAGCCAGAGACAGCTACATCCATCGTCTCTTTGACAGGTACTTCGGACTGAACTGGCACATGGTCATTGACTTGGATCTGAAAATTGAGTGTCATATTCTCAACACGGTCAATGTCATTCAGGGCTTGCCGCAGCAGATCACGTACGCCCATACGTAACAACGACAATTGAAAGCGCAGCCGCAATCCATAGAGTATGACAACCGCATTCGCAATCAACGATCCAACCACCAGAATCCAGAGAAGTACGCTCATATATTTAATTGGCAGTGGTCAGTGAGACAGTAGAGCAGGGATGATTTTCAACGCCACTGCCTTACTGACCCACTGGCTCACTGACCTACTGTTCTACTCACTTCGTCCAAAGGCTAGCAAAAACTCTGACACTCTTTCCACAATAACCTCCAGCATAGCTCTTCCTTCTTCTGCGGATGCTGCGGCTGGGTTGTCGGTATAGCCAGGGGTCGAGGACCACCCGCCGTTTGCCTGAATCGTCGCCCCGGAGAGATCACCAAAAAGCGATCCCTGCGGTTTAACCTCAGGCGTTGCCGCCAGCACGGCTGGATCCACAAGATCGGGGCGCAGGGCCAAAACCAGCGACGTTTCAAAGCGTCCTGCGTGGCCAGGAATGAGCTTTCCAGCCATAATTCCTCGTTCAACAATCGCAGGACGTGCAATATCCCAGTAAGCACCAGTGGCAATCGTCACTGGTTGATTCAGGCGGTGGACAAAGTCTAACCCGACGACGGCATTGGAGTCGGTGTTGCCGCCATGTCCATTGAGCACGACGAGTTTGCGGAAGCCGCAGTTCACCAATCCCAGCAACACATCCGTCACCCCTTGTAGATAGGTGGGGCTACTCAATGAAAGTGTGCCGCCGAAGGGCAGATGATGATGCGAATTACCAAAACAGAAGACAGGAGCCACAACTACGGGGAGCGTTGCGCTGGTGCGCTCAGCAGCCCTTTGTGCAATCGTGCCACAGAGCAACGTATCGGTCATGATCGGGTCGTGGGGGCCATGTTGTTCGATGGCCGCAGTCGGTAGCACGGCAATGGTGTTGGGTGCGATCTGGCGAATTTTCTCGCGCGTGAGTTCAGCAAGTAGGACGGTCATAGGTTTGCTCCATTTAGAGTTGAGAATAGAGATTGGGAGATTCGCGATCCGTGACTCGTAACTCATGATCCGTGAATTTTTGTCAACGTATTTCAGAACTTGACAGTATTTACGGATCACGAATCACGAGTCATAAATTGATTACGATAATTTGACTACCTGCCCACTCGCTGCCGACTGATGGATGGCCAGGGCGCTGCGCAGGAAGTTACGGCTGAGACTGAGTGATACAACGGGTGCGGCACCGTCGAGGATGCAGCGTTCCATTGCTTCCACTTCGCACAGATAGGGGTCCATGATTGGCGTTGTAATGGTCGACTGTTGGCCATTGTTGCGGACCAGGAGGCACTGGCTTTCCTTGCCCGTCAACCCTGGTTTCCAAGGTTCGATCACTTGCAGGCTGGCCTGATCACCGACGATGTGTAATCCTTCACGGAAGGGGGTGCGAATTCCTGAAGATATTTGCGCAACCAGACCATTGGCAAAGTTCAACTGGGCGCGCATCGCCACATCGACACCGCTTTCGCCAATGATGCGATTGGCAAAGACCTCCTGCGGCAGTTCACCTGCTCCGCCTGCTGCGCCCAAGACCAACGAAACGCTGTTGGGGTAAACGCCGACATCCCACATCGAGCCGCCATGGAGAGTTGCATTGAGGCGAATATTGGTGGCACGTTCAGCGGGCAGATAAAAATGAAACCAACTATTGATCTGCTGGATGGTTCCCAATTCTCCATTGCGTACCAGATCCTGTACTTTCAAGGTTTGCGGGTGGTGGAGGTACATAAACGCCTCAAAGATGGTCACCTGGTTGCGCTGCGCAGCGGTCTCGACTGCGTCCAATTCGGCCAGAGTCGTGACCAATGGCTTCTCACAGAGCACATGTTTGCCTGCATCGGCAGCCTTGATCGTCCACTCGCCATGCAGGGTGTTGGGGAGTGGGTTGTAGATGGCATCGATGTTTGGATCGGCTAGCATCTCTTCATAACTGCCAAACGCCTTGGGAATGTTCTGTTCGACAGCGTAGGCTTTGGCTTTGGCGGCGTCCCGGCTGGCAACGGCAACCAGTTCACTCCGTTGTGCCGCCCGGATCGGGCCAATCAGCGCCTTATTGATGTTGGCTGTCGAGAGCAAGCCCCAGCGAACTTTACTTGTCATGGTCTGTTCCTTGTATGTTTGGGTGAGGTTGGAGGGGTGAGGCTGGAGAGGTGAATTTCTTCACCTCTCCAACTTCTAAGCTCCTTCAAATTGCGATAGGGCAAGTGTAACGTGATTAGGAAACTTGTCAAAGCTGAACAGGCGGCTATCGCCATTTTCGGATGGTGAGCTAGTTACAGATGGCTCTTTCCCCTTACTAACGTGCGGGGTTCTGATGTGTGGGTTTTGACGGATCTGTAGGACAATTTACTTGTCCAAACCACCATTTTGTATTACCATGGAGCACAACTTGATACGAGAGCCCACTCGCAAACAAAGCACTGGTGGAGACTGTCACATTTTTTGTGGCGGTCTTTTTTATTTTTACGGAGAAATTAGCATGTCGACAGTTCAAAATTTAGCAACGCAGAGCACAGCCCAGCCAGCAGGACGATCAACGCTGCGCCGAATCCTCGATCCATTTTACGAGTTTACACAACAAGAAGCCTCCAGCGGGATTCTCTTGATGGTATGTACATTACTTGCGCTACTCTGGGCTAATTCACCGTGGGGTAGCAGCTATGTCAACCTGTGGGAGAGTAAAGTCATGCTCGGCAGTTCATCCTTTGGGCTTTCGCTCTCGCTTCTGCACTGGATCAACGATGGGTTGATGGCGATCTTCTTTTTTGTCGTAGGGCTTGAGATAAAACGCGAGATTCTGATCGGTGAGTTGGCATCGCTTAAGAAAGCCGCGCTACCCATTGTGGCGGCGATTGGCGGGATGGTGGTTCCTGCCCTACTATTTTCCCTCTTCAATGCAAATGGGGAAGGAGCAAGTGGCTGGGGTGTGCCAATGGCAACGGATATTGCCTTCGCCGTTGGAATTTTGGCGCTGCTCGGTCGTCACGTTCCGACCTCACTCAAGATTTTTCTCACTGCGCTGGCCATCGTCGATGACATGGGCGCAGTACTCGTGATTGCACTTTTCTACTCACATGGCTTAATCTGGAGCTATTTGCTGCTTGCTGCTCTGCTCTTACTATTGCTCTTTGTTTGCAACTGGGCAAACGTTCATCATCCACTGCCCTACCTGTTCCTCGGAGCGATTCTATGGTTGGCATTGCTTGGGTCTGGTATCCACGCGACGATTGCTGGCGTGTTGTTAGCAATGACCATCCCTGCAAACCGACGCATTGACACCGAACAGTTCACCGAGCAAGCCAGCGCAATACTACACGAACTGAAGCGGGCTGTAGCTGACGACGAGAATGTCAATGCCGTACGCCAGAACGCAGTTCAGAGCTTGGAAGAAGCATGCGAAGCAGCCGAATCGCTACTGCAACGTCTTGAGCACAATTTGCATCCTTGGGTCGCCTTTCTGATTATGCCACTCTTTGCGCTGGCCAATGCAGGAGTCAGATTGGAAAACAGCATTACAACTGTTCTCAGCCACCCTGTCAGTTGGGGTGTCATCGTTGGGCTTGTCCTCGGCAAACAAGTAGGGATCACGCTCTTTTCCTGGTTGGCAGTCAAAATGCACTGGGCAAATTTACCAGGCCAGGTTTCCTGGATTCAAATTTACGGTGCCGCCTGGCTCGCTGGTATTGGTTTCACCATGTCGCTCTTTATCGCAAGCCTAGCCTTTAGCGATCCCTTACTGCTTGTAATGACCAAGATCAGCATCCTGATTGCTTCGACTTTGGCAGGGATCGGTGGTTGGCTTCTGTTACGCACCAGAAGTGACAAGATGACAGATGACAGGATACACTGAAATCTCTGTCACCTCTTCACCTTGCCCCTTGTCATCTTTACTCACTGTGGTATCATTCTCCAATGCCAACAGACCGATTTGAATGGCTTGAGATCCCCGACGACACGGGACCAAAGCTCAAACACAAAGAAAAAAGCAGCGAAGCCGTGATGGGCAAACGCTGTCCACAGTGTAGCTGGCTCGATGAAGAGACGGCAACCTCCTGCTTTCGCTGCGGCTACCGTTACAATGTCGACCATGCGATGGCCGGGCGCATTGCTGATCTCGGTGTCAGCCTGCCGCCGCGCCTGATCGAAACGCCGCAAAGCCTGGAGAATTTCTTCCGCATCCATGGGCGGATTCGCCTACCCGAATCGCTTCCTATCTATCAACTGCGCCAACGTACCGAGCAGCTCCGCCTCAGCCGTGGCTTTGACCAACTGCTCTGCCTGGAAGAGCTGGAAGTGGAACATTATGAGCATCAACTACACGCGGCGCTGCGAGCGTTGCGTGAGATGCGTGGACGGGCGCTGCTGGCCGACGAAGTGGGATTGGGCAAGACCATCGAAGCTGGCATCGTCATGAAGGAGTTGCTGGCACGTGGTCTGGTGCGCACTGTGCTAGTGCTCACCCCTGCCTCACTCACCGAGCAGTGGCGCGAAGAGTTAGGCAACAAGTTCCACGAAGAGTTCAGCGTGATCGATGAGGCCAACCGTTGGAACGAACTAAAAGAGGCCGAGTTTGGGCGTTGGATCGTCAGCCTGGATCGAGCAAAACTGAAAAATCATTCCGAAGGCATTCTGGGACGCGACTACGATTTACTGATCGTCGATGAGGCGCACAAGCTCAAGAATCGCAGCACGCTTGCCTGGCAGTTTGTCAACCAGATTCGCAAACGCTACGTTTTGATGCTCACCGCTACCCCTGTGCAAAACGACTTGATGGAGTTGTACAGCCTGATCACCATCCTTTCGCCTGGTCAACTGGGTACGGTGCGCGGTTTTCGTCGCCATTTTCTCGACCAGGCAGATTCACGCCGTCCCAAGAACGCACCTTCCCTGCGCCGTCTGCTCAACGATGTGATGATCCGCAACCGGCGGAGCAAGGTCGATGTCAAATTTCCCAAGCGCAAAGCCGCCATCTATCACCTCACGCTCAGCACGGAGGAATGGCAGCTCTACGCCGAGGTGACGGACTACATTCGGCGCCGCTTCAAAGATGCGGATAGCAGCAAACATCTGCGATTGACCCTGGTTACCCTACAAAAGGAGCTTTCAAGCAGTCCGCAGGCAGTGGCACATACACTGCGCGCCATGGTCAAGGATACCAGCCACAGTGACAATGTCCGGGCCGAGTTACAACGCTTTCTCGAACTGGCCGATTCGATTCCTATCGGGCGCAAACTACGGGCAGTTCAAGAAATTCTGGCTCGCTTTCCTGGCAAATTTCTGATTTTTACCGAGTACCGCCA
This sequence comes from Caldilineaceae bacterium, assembly GCA_046328715.1. Taxonomy (GTDB): domain Bacteria; phylum Chloroflexota; class Anaerolineae; order Caldilineales; family Caldilineaceae; genus JAXLWB01. Next base: position 20,916 of record JAXLWB010000065.1, read on the forward strand.
GACGCTTGACACAATCTTGCATCACTTACAGCAAAGTGGCATCAGTGCCGTTGGCTTTCATGGTGGCCTATCGATCGAGCAGAAGGAGGCGGCAGTCGCCGCTTTCCGTGGCACTGGTAACGGCAAGGATGGGGTGCGCGTTTTGGTCAGCACGGAAAGCGGTGCCGAGGGACGCAATCTGCAATTCTGCCATCAATTGATCAACTACGATCTACCCTGGAACCCGATGCGTGTCGAACAGCGCATTGGACGGCTACATCGACTGGGGCAACAAAACGATGTCACGATCTTCAACCTGAGTTGCAATGAGACGATCGAAGCGCACGTGATCGACCTGCTTGCGCGTAAGATTCGCATGTTTGAGTTGGTGATCGGTGAACTTGATTTGATCCTGGGCAATGTGGAAGGGGCCAAGTCATTCGAAGATCTGCTACGCGAAGCGTGGCAAGCGGCCAGCAACAATGACGATCTGGCCAAACGGATCGACGCCCTGGGCGATGTACTCGTCCGCGCTCGGCGTGACTATGAACGGGTACGCGAAAGCAACGTGCTGCTGGATGAGACGTTGGACAGGTGACAAGATGATACTGCTGGCGAATTCAACAAAGGGAATCAATTCCCTTGCTAACATCGAGAAGTGCCTGAAGGCACTAGGGGAACGTATCCAGTGCCTGAAGGCACTTCTCGATGTTAGTAGCCGATTTTAATCAGGCAGCAATTTCGCCAGCAGAATCAACAGGATGACAAGGTGCAAAAATTCTGTTAGTCTGTTCCTCCTGTCGTCTTATTTTATAAGGTTACTGCCGGAATTCCTCGACCAACGATTCAGCAAAGTTGCCGCTGCACGCTTTCTTGCCACCTTCGTTCAAAAAATGGCAGATCATCGAGCCACACTTGCAGGGAAATGTCGGTGTGAAAGTAGGTTTGATCACTCTGGATCACCATATCTGCCTGTACCGCAATCAGATGGTTATCCACTTGCAAACGGTAGACGACAGCACTGCTAAATCGCACATCCGCCGGGTTCTGCTCGTTTACCCGCATCTGTAACCGTTCAGCGGTAAAGATACGGTCCCCATTCGGCAGCCACTGCTCATCGCCATCGTAAATATGAACATGTCTGGTGCCAGCAATCACATCCTCCATCATCTGCCAGACTGGCTCTACAGGCTGATAGGAGCCAATCTCGATTAGCTCAGGAGCAGTTGCTTTCATGGATGGCAAGGTCATCTTTGCCGCAGTGTCGAGCAGCGGCAGTCGAATCTGTGAAGAAGTGGACGCGCCACAGTGCAACTGATTCATTCCTGGATAGGGCGAAGGCCAAATCACAGGCCAATAGGCGCTGGCTACACTGACCCGGATACGATGCCCTGGCGCAAAATGATAACAGGTAGCCCGCAACTTCAACTGGATCGCCATGATTTCGTCTGGGTCAATCACTTTGGGATCGGCATGGCTGAGGCGATGGGTTAGATTCAGCACCCCTGCACTGACTTGGGCTGAGGTGCCATCGGGGGCCACGTCGGTCAGGCGGACGACGACATGGGCGACCGGCGCACTCGCTTGCAGATAAAGCCACGCTTCGGGAAAGCCAAGCAGGTCAAGTGCTTGAGTCAATGGCTCACTGGTAAAGGTCAAGGAGAGTGCCTCATCCGGGCGTAGATCGCGCCCCAGCCCATTCGGCCCGGCGCCGCCGCCCCAGCAGAGGCTGGCTTGGGTACCGAGCGTCGGGCGATGTGGATAGGAGAGAGTGATTGGGAGGGGGTAGGGGTGGGGGGTGAGGCCGGTATCGGTGAGGAAGAGATTGAGGTAGGGAGATGGAGAGATAGGGAGGTGAGGGAATGGGTTTCTATACTCCTCATCTCCCCATCTCCCTATCCTTCCAACTCCTATCCACTCTCCCTGCAACTCCGGCACAAATGCACCTGGCGCTGTGTATTCACGACGAAAGACGACGAGCGTTGGCTCAGCCATGACATCGTTCTCAATCGCTTTGAGCCAATAGTCAAAGAAGCGCACCATTTCGTGCAGCCAGTCGAGATTGGGTCCTGGTTCGGCACTGTCGGGAGGCGTGTGCACCCAGGGACCAATCAGCGTCTTGCGTGGCGCGCTACAACGATGATGCATACGAAATGCGCTATCCACATAGCCATCGTGCCAGCCGGCGATTTGGAAGATCGCACATTGGATACGGTCATAGTTCGGGGCGAGCGATCCCCGTCGCCAGTAGTCGCCGTCGGTTTGGTGGCGCAGCCAAGTTAGCACCCAAGGAGGCGTCTGTTCCAAACGCTCACGCCAAAGCGTCTGCCACTCCGTAGGAAAATAGCGAGGGCTGGGTGGTAAGGCATTCATACCGATTTGGCTGGCGGCATATTGGGAAAATTCGCTCACCACCATGCAGCCACCGATGTAGTGGACGTCGTCGGTATAACAGTCATCGGTGGCGTACATCGGCACAATTGCCTTGAGATGGGGCGGCTGCAACATGGCGACCTGGATCGCTGCAAAACCGCCCCAACTGATGCCCCACATGCCAACGTTGCTGTTACTCCACGGCTGAGCCGCCAACCACTCGACCACATCGTAGCCATCCTGGGTTTCGGCTGTTGTGTACTCGTCGTAGGCGATACCCAAACTTGAACCGGTCCCGCGCACGTCGAGCCGACAGCAGACATAGCCGCGTTGCGCCAGGTAGGTCATGCGCTGTTCATCGGCAATGGTGCGCCAATCGTCCTTGCGATAGGGAATCATCTCCAAAATGGCGGGAAAGCGTTCGTCAGCGCTCTGCGGTTCCGGCAACCAGAGATTGGCCGAGAGCAACGTGCCATCTCGGGCCGGGATTTGTAGGTGACGCTGGGTGTTTACCGTGTAGTGTGGGGCTGAGATGTTGCTCATGGTAGGTGGTACGATTGCAAGTGAAAGGTTGCAGATAGGTATGACAGTCTTGAAATGAATTCCAGGCTGAAAATTCAAGCCTGCTAAAGTCAGGCTCACACCAAGCTTCTTGGAACCTGATAGTTTACCAAGAGTTTGAGTCGGCCTTTAGCCGACTTTGGCTGTGAGCCTGAAATTCATTTCAAGGCGATGGGTTTCTGAACTTCATTGAGTAACACGATTGAATAAACAGTTGGAATTACCCAAGCTGCTTAATTCTCATTTTCAAGCCATATTTCGGCCGCATGGTGATCGAAGGTTGTGGTTCGATGCGCTGGCCGGGGATCAACTCAAAGTCAAACTTCTGCGCCAAAGTTGCTAGCATCAACTGGGCTTCCATCAAGGCAAATTGTTGACCAATGCAGATGCGTGGCCCACCACCAAAGGGAAAGTAAGCGTATTTGGGCAGGCGCTTCAGCAGATCATTCGCCCAGCGTTCGGGAAGAAATTGGTTAGGATTTGCGTACCAGCGAGGATCACGATGGACTCCATATTGCGTCATGCCGACCTGAGCGCCCTTAGGGATCAGATAGCCGCCGATCTCGACATCCTCGAGCGCCTCCCTTTCAATCGTCCAGGCTGGCGGCATCAACCGCATCGACTCGGCAATGATGTAACCCGTATAGGGCAAATTGGGCAGATCGGCCAGGGTCGGCGAACGGCCATTGAGCACCTGGCGCAACTCCTGCTGTAGTTTTTGTTTGGCTTGTGGGTTAGCATCGAGCAACCACCAAGTCCAGGAGAGGGTTAGCGCGGTGGTTTCATGCCCGGCCAGGAACATCGTCTTACACTCGTCGAGCAGTTGCTGATCGCTCATACCGCTACCATCTTCATCACGGGCGGCGAGGAACATCCCGATGAGATCGCCTTTATCTTCATGGTTGGCCCGTCGCTCTTCAATTACGGTTCGGACAATTTCATCTAAACGGGAAACTGCCTGATGATAGCGCTTGTTGGAAGCAATTGGCAATTCCCGCCCCAAAATTGCCTCGGCGACATTAATCAAACCACTGGTTGCAAAACGGGCCATAATAGCATCAAGAATCTCCCCGATTTCAGTGACCTCGCCAGTTGCTTCCTTGTTGAAAAGGGTCTTTGCCACCACTTCAAGGGTCAATCGCATCATTTCGCTGTGCAGATCACGCACCTCGCCCTCTTTCCAGTCGGCAATTAACCGATTGGTGTAATTGACCATCGTGGTTCCATAGGCCGCAATGCGCTGCCGATGAAAGGCAGGTTGGGCTAGGCGGCGTTGTCGCAGCCAGAAGTCACCATCGCTAGCCAGCAAACCGTTACCAAAGACGGGACGCGAAAATTCCTTCAATGACTTTGACTTTTGAAATTTAGCATTTTTGGTCAGCAACACTTCTTCAATCAAGTCGGGATGAGTAACCAAGTAGAAATTGTTGCCTATCACACGAATGGCGACGATTTCGTCGTAGCGGTGGACACAACTCTCCAGAAACTTGATCACATCTCGGCTCAGCGGCCAAAGGTTGCCAAGGAATGGCCAGCCGCGTAGTATGGGAACTTGCTTGGAATGGGTCGAATTGAGAGTGAGGGTTGTCATGTCAATCTCCTAGATAAAAGGGACAAAGTGGCGGAGTAAAGCAGTAACATTGTCGCTTTGCAACTCTGCTACTCCGCTACCAATGCATTTTGCAGGAACTTGACGAGCGTTTCTTCTAACAGAGGAAGTTCGCTTTCGTCGCTCAGGAAGTGGGTCAGCGCCGCCCGCTCCATTAGACCAATGATCATGGTGGCGAGTATAGCTGGATTATAGGATTTGGCTTCACCGCGCTGGATGCGAGACTCCAAAATCGCCACCAAGGTTTGCATCAATTCAATATCGGTGGCGCACGGCTCACTAATGTCTGCCATGCTCATTTGCAGATGCACCATCAAGATCAAGTCGCGATCGATGCGACAGATCTCGAGCGTTTTGCGTGCGCTGAGATCGATCGCAGCGGCAAAGCTCCCCTCGGTCAACAATGGGATTGATTCGTTTAGGATGCGCTTGTTAAGCTCTTCGGCCAGGCCGATCGCCAGGGCTTCCTTGGTTTTAAAGTAAAGATAGATCGTTCCAACTGCCACACCTGCCTCGCTAGCGATGTCAGAGATGCGGGCATCGGAAAAACCTTTTTGCTTGAAGATTGTGCGTGCTGCATTGAGAATAGTTGCGCGCAACGTTGGGTCTGGAATTCGAGCCATAACTCCCCCACAATTAATGAATGAAATTCACTCATTAATCATAGCAGAATTTTCCAACTTGTCAAGAGGAAATTTTTTACTCGGTGTAAGGAACGAAGCCCAATATCGTGCCCGGAAACTTGTCGGTCACTAGGAGGAAGCCACGTTGGTCGAGACGGGCGAGACCTTCCCAATTGTGTTGAATGGCGCTCAATTGGAGGTAGATTGGTGGTTGATCGACACGGGTGATGCCCTGCTCCGAGTACTGAAATTCGACCAGTCGCTCAACATGGTTGTAAGCGCGATGGGTGGTACCCAAACCATACTGCAACTCCAATGGTTCATCGTCTCGCGCCAGGAAGGTATCACCTGGAAAGAAATAGTTGATCGCCCAGAAGCGATTGCGACTGTCGAGCGAGGTAACATCGGTGATGCGGTAGTCGATATGGGCAAACGGAATGGGCGTCTGCGGCTGCAAATCGAAGCCAAAACGGTGGGCAACTGGATTTGCGTTCAGCGTTTCGCCATTGACTTCATAAAAAGTGAGAATACTCTGACCCGCGATCAAGAGACTTTCATCCGACATATTGCGGATGCTGGCTTGGGGTTCGATCACCGTCGGCTCTGTGGTGTCGATGGTAAGTGAGCTCATATCGTCGGCCATCTTGGCATGAACCAGATAGCCCTTGGCCGCCTGACCGCTCTTGGTTTCGATAGTCAGGTAGGCATCCTTGCCGACAAAATCGATCGCTTCGTAGCCTTCAAAGCCTGCCAGGCTCTGCGACAAACCAGGAGCGACAAAAGCAATCACGCGCGGAGCGATGGGTGACAATCGTTTGGCATCCAGAATGTCGAGGATATCCTGCTTACGCAGCGCAAAGAGGTGACCGCGATCATTATCTTGGGTAAAGAAGCCGGGGTATTGAGGCAGCAAAATCAACCACTCTTGGCCATACCAAGCCATGCCCGAGATCTCTGCATCAGGCACCGCGAGGGGCTCGGTAATCGGAATATTCTGCATTTTTACTTCAGGCAAAATAGCAAGAGTCGTCGGAAACTGGCGATCAGCGACAGGTGTACAACCGCCAGCCAAGAGCAAAAGTAGAAAGATAGAAAGTAAAATTCTTTGGTTGCGCATAAGGCTTATTAGCATACCGCCGTAAGTGCGAATTGGGTAATTCTGCCATAATGAAATCGATCTCAACTTCACTTTCAAATCGCCATTGACAGATCGCGCCTTGCGGTGTAAGCTTGTAGCAGATTGCTCTCTACGGTCAAAGGATCACATCGTCGTGCCTTTGCCGTCGCTGAAGCTCCCACAGCAGTCCGATTGAAGTGGTTCTAGTCAATTAGCGATGCCCAAAAGCCTCAGCTACCGAGTAGTTGGGGCCTTTGTTTTTAAAAGCAGAAAAGTTAAGCGAAACTCTTCCACTTTGCAGTTCTGCAACTCTGCAACTTTGCCACTCTGCTACCAGGAGACTCACCGTGCTACATCCAGACCGATGGCCCTTCACTCCGAAACGGATTAGCGATATTATCGAGTCAACCACCCTCTCTGTCATTATTGCTGGCTGCTGCGAACGCATTGGCAGATCGCTGACCTTGCTCGATGCCAGCAACATTGATGAACAACGTCCACAGCGCATGGACACCATCAACCGCAGGCAGAACTTTTCGAAATTCTGCGAGTATTTGCGTAATCCAGAACACTTTGACGGAGGGAATGAGGCTTGCGAGCAGTGTGATCTAGCAATCGCCCGTGCTGCGCTGCGCACCAAGTCTGCCCCTGTCTATGACTCGTATCACTGCCACATGGGATTGTATGAGAGCCGGGTTATTCTCAAAGTGCGGGGCCAGCCGGTAGGTGTCTTGCTTTGTGGTCAGTGGCAAGCACAGGATGGAGCACAAACAGTTCAGGCGCAGGTTCATAGTCTGGAGGAGGGACGATCAACCAAGATCAAACCCAGACATGCGCAAGCGATTTCACAGTTGCTCGAACTGAGCAAGGAACTGAAGAGCGAAGAGACAACCTTTGGCGAGCGGTTACGCAAGGAAGTGCTTCTGATTGAGAAGATTGCAGAAACCAGCCATCGCCATAAAAAAATCGAGTTGGAAGAGGAATTTCTCAATCAACTGCGCAGTATCCGCAGCCTGGATAACAGCCGGGACCTCCATCAGATCAGCGAGCGATTGGCGACCTTTTTACAAAAGATTCAAGAGTATTGTCGATCTAAGTATGTCGTCTTTTTTGCCAATCAACAGCCCGACGAGACTGTCTTGATTCCCGTTGCGCAAATCGGCGTGCCCGAGGCGATTGCCGCCAATTTACCTCACTTCAATTGGCGCAAGGCAGGGCTCGCCCTCAACTCGTCCAACCAGACCACCCACACGCTGTTAAGTGATCCCACGATGCTAGGGCGCGGCTTGCGTGGCGGCACCCAGGGCTACTTTTTGGAAGGCAGCAGCGCAGTGGCAATTTCACTGGGGCAAGCCTACCGGGCCGTGATGCTCTTTGGTCCCTTTGCCGAGAAGATTAGGCTGGAAGAGGAGCTTGGCTTTCTCTCTCACATGGCGCGCATCATCAGTTGGTCGGTTCATACCGAAATTCAGATGTTGCGCCTGCGCGACCAGAAAAAGGAACAGGAAAATCTGGCTGCCTTGATTACCCATCAAGTGCGCACTGCGTTGACGCCTATCTCGACGCACATCGGCACGGCCAAGATCTTAACCCAGGCACCGCCCAGCGAAAGTGCCCTGCGCCTGATCCGCAATGCGCTCAAGGCAGCCCATGACCTGTCTATGCGTCTTGGCACCTCGGTCACCGAAACATTGCGTTCGGCTGTACTGCTTCAGGAGCGCGACGACATGACCTTTGAGCCGTACCCGCTTTCAGTCTTGGTGGCCAACTGCGCACAAGGTTTTGTCAACGACGCTGCACAACGCCAGCGCCAACTAATCATTCATGACAGCATCGAGTATCTCCCCACCGCCGAAGTGGACATTGCTCGGCTCACCATTGCGTTGAGCAATCTGCTCAACAATGCCATCAAGTACTCTTATCCCAATACCCGCATCGTGGTACGTGCCGCAATTCACGGCGATACATCGTTGGATCTCAATAATGCTGAGATCGAAATCCAGAACGACGGCGACGAGATTCCAGAGGACAAACGTGAGCGCATCTTTTTGCAAGGAGTGCGTGGATTGACTGGGGCAAAGCTCGAACGAATTCCTGGCACTGGATTGGGACTCTGGGAGGCACGCGCAGTGATCGAAAATCATGGTGGCAAGATCGACGTTAAATGTGATCGGACATCGATCTATTACCGGCAGCTTCAAGCCTTTCGGGTGGTCTTTACCGTTACAATCCCACTTACACAGAAGTGAGCAGTTTCGTGAGTGGACTCCAAGAATCGAGGATGGTTATGGAATCAGCAAAACAGATCTTGTTGCTCGACGACAACTATGAAAGTATGAAGCCGCTGAAAGACGCCTTAGAGGCGGTCTTTGGCTACAGCGTGACGCTCACGGCTGCGGCTACTTTGCTTCCTCGGTTGGCGAAGGATCATTTTGACCTGCTGATTGTCGATCAGATGATCGCCCCCTTGAGTTTAGACGACCAGAAGCAAGAGGTTCAGAACATCCATTATGAAGGCGTCCATTGGCACCATACAGGACCCGAGTTTGTGCGTCGTCTGCGGCAAGGACTCTATTGTGCGCCTGATGGCGGGCCTGATCAAACCGGCACCCAGCCCGATGTACCCGTCATTCTATTGTCGGCAGTGGCCGATTCCTCGATGTCGCAACAGACTCAGCAGTCGCTGCAAATCTCAGCCTATATGGAAAAGCCATTCGATCTGGAGGCGCTCCATGATATCATTGAGGCAATTTTTTCGTGAGCTGTGTGCGAAAGCTCCAAACTGTCAGCGTGAGCGTACGATCCCTTACTAACGTGCGGGTTTCTGTGGGTTTCATAAAGGTTCCCTATGATCGTTCAAATGCGAAGTGATATACAGCGTGATGCTGAACGCTACAACCATCTCGTCAATGTTCTCAAGCGGGCAGCCAATGAGGTTCTGACGCTTGCCACTCGCTCTGATACCCATATTGATGAACTGTTGACACGGTTGCTGCCGCTCTTTGCCCGTGCCCTGGATGCCGAATTGGCCTTTGCAGCCAAGCAGTTGCCTTCACGTCACAATAATTCATACCTCTTTGAAATCAACGCTATCAGCGGCAGGCCTAGCCTTGTCGGAGAGCGTCTAGCCTTGAACCGACAACAATTTGGACGACTGGTAAACGAGGGCATCGCCTGGCTTTACCCGCCAACCGCAGAGACGGAACCAACGATCATCGCCGCCTTGAGTCCTTTGCAGGCTAAATCGGCGCTCATCGTGCGGCTCGACTTTCTGAAGCAGACCTATCTGATCGGCGTCTGCAACAAGAAAAACCTATTGGCCGATCCCTTTCTGGCCGCAGATAAGAATGCGCTCGACAGCATCGTCAAGTTGATTGTGGGTGGGGCTAGGCTCAATGAACAACATCGCCGCGAGAATGAAGCCATCCAGCGCATCAGCGAAAAGGCAATTCAAGGCAATCCGGAGGCAGTCTGGCTCACCATTGCACAAGAGATCACACAATTGACAGGTGTTCGGTACACCACGCTGGTGCAAGTGGATCAAGCGCGCCGTTCGCTCTCTGCAGTCGCCACCTGGGATTCTGAAGTGGGTCGTTCGCCCGTGCCGCCCTGGACGCTGCCTCTTAATGAAGAAAGTATGAATGGCTATGCAGCGATCAAAGGCCATTCCCTATACGCATCCGACACGTCGCTGCACAAGCGCACCACACCCTTCACGGAGATCGACGGCTATTCTACTTTGGGTACCCGCTCCGCCTTTTGTATGCCGTTGCGTATTGGCGAAGAGACGATTGGAACAATTTACATTGCGGGCCAGATGGTCGACGGAATTTCGCCGGAAAACCAGCAGACAGTGCAGCGCATTGCCCCCCTGGCAGCCATTGCACTGCAAAACGCTAATCTCTTAAATGAAGCGGCCAAGAAGCGTAAAATCCAGCAACGTGTGATCGAAATCCAGCAGAGTATCGCCGACATTCGCTCGTGGCCCGAGCAATTGGAACAAATCTGTACTAAATTAGCGGACTATTTTGATACAGAAGGTATCTTTCTGGCGCTCTTTGATCCCGGAAGTGGCTATATAGAATTTCCACTTATCTATGAATATGGTCAAAAAATCGAAGAGCAAGAGAAAGTATTCGGCACTATCTTTTCCCCGCGGCGTTTTGGTGAAGAATGGGGAACCGTCGATTGGGTCATCCGCGCCAAAGAGACCCTCAGAGTGGATGACTTCGCCACCTGGCCTAATCGTGACCAGATCGATGAGAAATTCTATGCTTCGATCCGGAGCTGCTTGCTGATACCGATGCAGCGTGGCAATCAGGTAACAGGCGTGATCGGCTTACGTAGCTACAAACGCACCTATGCCTATAGCGAAGAAGACCAAATGCTGATGGAGTTGCTATCTAGTCACATCTCAGTGGTCATCGACAATGCCCAGGTTTACGAACAACGTCTGCGCGATCTGCGGGCCATCAACAAGTTTCAACAGAAGATCAGTGCGCTCGAAGTCGATCAATCGAATATGAGCGGCATCATTGAACCAGGGGACATCGTGGATAAGGAGTTGGCTACCATCTATCCCCATGCTCAGGATGCGCTGCACGAGATCGGCATCCACACCGAAAACCTGTTGATCGCCCTTTTTGACGAAGCGTCCGAGTCAATTCGCTTCGCCTTAGTCTACGAGCAGGGACAGCGCCTACATAAGAACGAGATTGAGCAGCTCGAATATTACCGTACGCGCCAGCTCGATGAGCGCAAAGATCTGGTGAACTGGTTGATCCGTGGCAATCGACGGGAACCGTTGCTGCTCAGCTTCAATGATTTTGCAGGGTGGCATGCAGAACATCCCGAAGTGACCACAATGCCTTCCCGTTCTCAGACATTCTTGGGCCAGGCGTTGATCTATCGTGATCAGTTGATTGGCGTCCTTATCTTGCGCAACCCTACCCAGCAGGATAATTTCACCACCAATCATCTGGGCCTGATCTCGATGATCGCCAGCCAGATTGCGATCGTAATCGGCAACGCACAGCTATACGAACTATCACGCATTCAACAGCGACAGGTGGATCGAGCGCTCAATATTGCAGTGATGGGGGCATGGGAAGCGGATATCGCCCATCATGTCAATGCCGAGGCTAGCACAATCGGTCGCGAGTTGTACAAACTTTCTAGAATACCGGATGCGCTGCCTCCAAAAGTTCAGGAGCACCTCGACACGATCCAACAGTCAGCACGTCGGTTAGAGCTTCCTGAGTTGCATCTAGCCAACCCAGGTTTCCACGCCGGGGTCGATGCTTATGATAGCTATGATCGACCGTTGGTGGACGAAGTGATCGAGAGCGAGGTGAGCCGCATCAAACATGACTGGACGGATGACTTGGAGGATGCCTTTCTCGAACTCAAGCAAGGCTGTGCTGGCGTTTGCGCCCACATGCATGAGCTTTGGCTGCGCCGTTGCCTTCGTCACTTTGTCTCGAACGCTATTAAGTCTCGTGCACTGGATCGTCCCTTGCACATCCAGATTATAACCCAGGTCGCTAACGGCATTGTCCATATTTCGGTGCGTGACAACGGCAAGGGCGTTGATCCAGAAGTGGCCCGTTATCTCTTTAAGCAGCCCATTCCAATTCGCCCAGAACGTCGCCATCGATCTTCGGGAACGGGATTGGCGTTGGTCGGCTTTGTTTGCGAGCGCTTTCAGGGAACGGCACAACTCGTCCGCAGCGATCCAGATCAAGGATCAGAATTCGTTTTTACGACACCAGTAGCCCATGAACTCTAGTCTGCCCGCTCCCAAAACTCAGACACGTTTGGCCGTCATCGACAACGATGGGACGGTTCTCAGGGACCTTTTTGAATTTTTTAGCGCTGAAGGCTATGCTGTCAGTACCTTTCGCACGGCTGGGCGCCAAATGTTTTCGACCATTGTGAAGCAGGTGAGTGATTTTCGCCCCCATTTGGTTATCCTCGATTTGCGCCTCTCCAGCCAGGCCGACGAGGATGACCTCACTGGGCTGCTCCTCCTGCGCGATTTGCTCTCCGCGCGCTGTATTCTCTACTCATCATTTATTACAGCCGAGGTGCTCGATGAAGCCGAGAAGGTGCTTGCCGTTCCCACCGATTCCGAATGTTACAGTGCGCAACGGCGGGTCTTTCGCCACCGCAAAACCCGCTCACCCGCCAATCTGATCGAGGAAGCCAAACAACTTGCCGAAACGATGTCATCCGCCATGCGTCCGGAGTTGCTGATTCGTCATCCGCGCACCTGGAATCTGGCAACCTTGGTCAAAACTCTTGGCGAAGATGGCCCCCCCTTGCCCGATGAAACCATCGCCGATGTTTTGGTGCAACTCTACCCAGCTAGTAGTCGCTTTGTACTCGAAGCGATGGATGGTGCCATCATGGATATCCATTCCGCCTCAAGTGGACGTTCTGTTGTGCTCAAACTCTATCGCGACTCGTACGCCGCAGTAGCACTCAAGATCACGCATACCCAAGATGGGCTCAACGAATGCGAAAACTATACGAAGTATGTCAAGGGCAGGTTGAATGGCGGCTTTCATACGACGTTAGAAAAATTTGTGATCTTCTGGGATGTGGCAGCCAGTACTTACAAGTTTATTGGATCTACACAGAACTCAGTCATCACCTTTTCGCAGTTTTATCAGTCCGAATCAGATCCCCAGACCATTTTGACACCGTTGGAACATCTCTTCAAGACAGTTTGGATGCGGCTTTACAATGCAGGCAGGGCAGCGGTTGACTACGAAGCGGAACGAAAGGCCAATACGCTTTTTGATCTCTACGAAGAGGATCTCAAATTGCGTCGCCGTTTTGACCGTCTTGAGCCCGAGCAGAAAGAGATATCCAACGAATTGGTTGAGCACAAGATTTTGAATCCAGTTTGGTGGTTGTTGCAATGGGGCGAAGATTCGGTGATCCTACCGACGACTTATCTGGCGGTTACCCATGGCGACCTGCACGGGGACAATATTTATGTCGAACGCGAATTCTCCTGGGTGATCGACTTTGAACGCACCGGTTGGGGTCACATCTTACGTGACTTCACCGAGTTGGAGATTGATATTGTTACCCGCTTAGTCGCGAAAGCAGTAGATAGCAGCACCTTTGTCTATCTGTTGCGTGCCCTGGTCGCACCCCATCATCCTTCGCAGAAGGTAAGATGCCCCGACTTGGTCGAGCGTAATCCTGAAGCGTATAAGGCGTTTCGTGTGATTTTTGGGTTACGAGAGATCGCGCAAAGTGTCACTGGCTATCAGGATCAGCGCGAATATTTGTGGGGGCTGCTCTTCGACGCAACCTTTATCGGCACTCGTCGACGCATCGAACCGCACCTAAAAGAGCGCGCCATCCTCTTTGCGTCGATCATTGCTACACGATTAGATGCTTGGGGCAAGCCTTGGAGTATAATTGGCTCAACCTGAATTCTTCGAATCGATTCAAACCAAATAACAAAAGAGAATAAAACGCAATGCCACTTCCCTCTTCATCGCAACCTACCCAAATCACAGGTACAGATAGTGATTTGCATCGCTCCGCTGAATTGGCATTAGACTTAATTCACGATTTGGTCGCCAACCAAGCGGAAGATGGCGCATGGCATCAACACAGCGACAGCGCTACGTTACGTTACACCTGTCAGGCAATTGAGGCACTAGCTACCCTGAATTTGTCATCCTTTGGCTCTGCCATTGACAACGGCATCAACTGGCTGATGAACATGGACGGGGCGTCAAACATTCGCGAAGACGACTCAGATGCCCTCTATCTCAACCCCAGCCGTTTCAAAACCCTCTTCACACTAGGTAAGACCAACGATCCCGAACTCTTGAACGAATTTGAGGAGCTAACTCGTTATGTCTCCGACGAAGGACTGATTCAACGAAGTATGCGCAATCCCCTATTGGCCACGATCATCTTCGCCGATTGTACCTGCCACCTGGAACACTGGCTGGCCGAAAATTCAAACCGGGTATGGACATTAGAAAATGGCTTGACTTGCATTCGCGAGCATTTAGGCGCCTGGCACGAAAGTCGCAATGGGCTCCTAGGCGTCGACGATATTGGCGATGTAAGCTATGCTTTTGATGTTTTGGTCCGTCATCGTCGTCTCGCAGCGACGGACGAAATCAGTAAGTGCGTTGCCAATCAAATGATCAAAAGCCTGTACTCGGATAAAAAACCGCTCTCCTCGGATGCGCTCTATTCAATCATTCAGCTATCTACCTACTTTTCTCATCTGCCGGGCGTAAACGAGGAGATTACCATTTTCCTCAAAAACCTTGTTCATCGCTTCAACACGCAAAGAAACCCGATGCCAGAACAATCAGGCAATTCACCCTTGCTCTTACGTGCCCTCAGTACATTCTATGGCGCAAAGTTCTGGGAAGTGATTCAAGGTGTACTTCTAGAGCGGGACCGAAAGCTTCGCTCCTCACAAAAACAGGAAAGTCTACGTCTACTCGAGTCGCCATTTATCAAGGCCATTCGTCAGCGCATTGCCGTCGATGAGCTAGATTGGAAACCGCTAACTGGTGGGCTTTCGCGAGAAAAGGTCTATCGGGCAACCTTCAATCTGCGCTACAGCTCACCCGAAGAAGAGTTGTCTGTACCGCGTATTTTTGCCCATGCGCAATCGCTTGTCATCAAAGTTGGCAAACCCGAATCGTTGCGCGGCTCAATTGAGCGTTATAAACAACTCCCCGCAGAGGTTCAATCCCACTTTGCCAAACATGCGGGTGAACCCATTCTGGATGAAACAAACCCCACCTCGTCTGCATTGCTCGTGTTAGAGGATCTGACAGAACACTACGATACATTGTGTAACTTACTGGATCAGGTAGATCAAAAGCGGCTTGCGTCCATTCAAGAAGAGCGAATTAGAAAAATTGTACAACTAGTGACAACAAATCTCTTCAGGATCTACTCGGATACTCGTAGCAAAGACAAGGATATAATTGGCTCGCAAATTACCCGCTTATATCTTGCTAAAGTGGAACATCATTTGAACGGGATTAGTCGTGCTGTTCCTCGTTTCAAAGATTGGTTTCAAGGCTTTCAACTTGAAGAGCGACGATACAACTCTATACTGCACTATTTAAGCAAAATAGAAAATCAGCGTGGCAAGCTAAAGATACCAGGGCTGATGCTCACGCATAATGACTGTCACAGCCGCAACATTATGCTAGATTTGAATAATGAGCGCTTCAAACTGATCGATTTGGATCGGTTAGGGTATGATGGTGATTATATTTCGGACTTTGCGGAACTGATTGAAGATGTAGCAATCTTTCGCTTCTGGTTTGATGAGAACTATCGTAACTATCAACGGAGTGATCTGATTCTGTTTCCATCCAAATCGGATGAGCCACGGGCAATTGGCAATCAGATTCAATACCCTGGTTTCACGAGTCTTGCAGTGCAAAAGTTTCAGACGGCTTTACTCGATCAAATCGAAGAGTTTGCCCAAAGTATTGGCGATAGATGTTGGAAACAACGTCTTTGGTTAGCCGCCGCCGTACATCTTTTATCACTCGTAGACAAACATCCAAATCCCAATCAGGCGACAGTTCTGTATGCGGAGTCAGTTCAGTTATTGGATGAATTGACAAGACATCTGGATGGCGAAGCCGAGTTACGACCGATTCCATTCACAGGCCAACATTTTGAACCAGAGTCAAGCGGTGTTTCACCTTTCTCACAGCCAGGTCTGGAAATGTTGAAGACGCTTCATCAAAAGCTATTACATGATAGCCCGGACCTAATATTTAAAACCATCGCCAGCGGAGCCATCGTCCGTTATTTCAAAAAGGGCTTTTCAGAGCCACGTATGATCATCTTTGGCGATAAGTCGCCAGCACAGATTCAACTTGCCTGTGATGTTGACGATTTGTATGATCCCTTTGGCATTGCGCAACAGCGAAGACAAGATTACACCCTGAACACCATGATTCAGGTAAAAAATGATACGCCGATCGAGAACGTACTGGCGCTTCTCGACCAGGTCTTGCGGCCCAGTTAACCTTATCAGAATAGGTGACATACCTGCGACAACGAAAACGATGAAAATTGCGAGTGGACTCGTAGCTCGTATTTTCACATCAGGGCTTGTGTTTTGGAGCATCGATGATTCCACGTTACGACAAGAGCTACCGTGCAGCCGAGATTCAGCACATTTGTGACTATGCGCGGCGTGGCCTTTCGACCTGTTTTGTGGGCATTGCGGGCAGTGGCAAGTCGAACATTGTCAACTTTCTGAGCAAGGATGAATATGGTTATCGCGCTCAGTACCTGGGCGAGGACAACGATCGTGTGCTCTTCCCACTCGTGATTGGCAACCGCTGGAAGGAGACAGCCCTACATTTGTGGGAGATGATGCTAGCTGCACTGCGCACAATTGCGCCGAACCCTGATGCACCAACCACCATTCATCTCGAACAACTCTCGCCTGAAGAGCAGCGCTTTGCCCAGTTGAAGGCCGAGGTCGCTTTTGTCTGTCAACAGCAGAAGATGCAGGTGATGTTTATCCTGGATGATTTCGACGAGGTACTGGCCAAGGCACCGTTTGATATGCTCGAAGCGCTGCATGAACTGCGCTACGACCATCGTGATCGGCTCAGCTATTTGATTTTTACCAAACGGCTACCCCATCTGTTGCGTAGTGATTCACCGATCAGTGGCCGTTCCAAGTTCTATGACCTCTTCAGCAACGCCATCTATGCGCTGGAACTCTATACGGATGCCGATACGCGCCAGATGTTGCTCTATCTCAACGAGCAGGCAAACGGGGCACTTAACGAAGACGAATTGGCAGCGATCCAGGCGCACTCCGGAGGCCATGCGCGCCTGATCTACTTGCTCTTTCATCTGTGGAGCGAAGAGCACCCGCCGATCACAGTTCCGCTTAGTTACTTTCTCACCCATCCCCAAGCCGGCGCCATCCGCAACGAATGCCAGCGTATTCTCGACGGTCTGCATCCCGAAGAACAAGAGGTGGCCATTCGTTTGGCTCAAGGACGAGAGACACCTGCCGATGCCCCCGTCGTCCATCACTTGCTCGTGCGCGGTCTGATCAAACCTGGCGGTTGGAATGAATGGTCGATCCCGCTGTTGGCAGAGTTTTTGCGAAACTATGCCCGCTGATTCTCAGTTCCTGCTGGCCGTGTTTAGTTGTTGCGAGCACTCAACAGACTGAACACGGACAGAAGCAACACTGAAAATGATGAAGAGGTTTAATGTTTGACAATAGCACAGGGTTACTAATCCTTTCAGTGGCTGAGGTATAAGGCAACTTCTGGTCACATTGAGTGTGGCAAAAGGGAGTTTGAGATATGGCTGCGAACATATTAATTTGGCTGGCGCTGTTGATCTTAGCCATCGTGGTGCTGCTCTTTCTGGCGGTGCTGTTGTTTGGTCTGCGTTATGAATTGGTCAAGCAGGAAGAGCGGCTGGTGCTCTATCGTTTTGGGCGCTTTTCGAGGATCGGCGGGCCAGGCTATGTCTTTTACTCGACGCGCTTTGAAACGATCGAACGACGCATTAACGTGCGCGAAGAGAACAAAAAGGTTTCGGTCGATGGCCTCTTTATCAATGGCATCCCCTTTGGCTACACTTTTGACATCTGGATGCGCAACGATCCGCAGGCGGCTGCCCAACAAAGCGGGCAACCGCTCGCCGAACTGGCACAATTCGATGATCGCGAACGGCTTGCCCAGACCAAAGTGACGATTCGTAATGCCCTCCTCGAAAGCCTTGCCCAAGTCGAACAGGAGCATCCGGTCTCGGCCAAAGCGCCCTTTGTCACCAAACTGTTGCCGATCTTCCCAGGTCAACCTGCCTTCAATAGCTTGATGGACCAAGTACGCCAGCGGTTAAGCCAATCCTTGCCCGAAATTGGCGTACTGCCTGCGCCTGGCCGGCCGATCACGGTGATGTACATCAACCTCAATCAGCAGATTATTGATGGCTTTAACCAAGGCCGTTCAATCACGCTGCTGCGCGAGGCGCTGCCAGACCTCAAGTCGGACCAGTTGCTCGAGATGGTCGCCAAGATCAACGGCATCGACCTCAACTATCAGCGGGTACAGCTTAACCGCACTCGAGGCGCAGAGGGGGATATTGACGTTTTTATGGACGATCCAGATACAGGTCTACGCACGCGTGTGCATGACTATCAACCAGCCCAATCTTCGGTTCGAAGCTCAGACGAGTATTCTTCTCATGCCGAACGCCATGCAGAGCCTGCCAATGCCACATCCAACCAGCAAGAATCTGCAGGTGAATCAACTACAAAATCAGAACAGCCATCGACGAGCCAAACTCAGCCCAAACCATCGGATGATTCCACTCAAGACCATCAAGTGCATGTCGCAATTCCTGTCACGAGGATCACGGCTAGCGATTGGTCCGTACTCAAGCGGCTGCCGCGCACTGGATAAGTGAAAACAAAGCCTACGAAACGATTCAAGCTGTTGACTTGTGACTTATGATAGGTCGATATGGTATAATTATGACAATTGCGGTTGCATGCGCCATGGGTTTTCTTCATAAATATAGCTGGAGCTCCTGGCGTTGCAGAGCACAATTGGTATGATGCGAAATCGTTTGACCGAGGTGAAGCCGATCGTAACACTCACAAGCTGGAATAAACCTGAATGAGTCTCCACCATCTCTTTCCAGAAATCAACCTAAAACCGAATCCGCCTAAACAGCCTCTTGCACCTTGGAATCTTCCCGATACCGTTCGACTTTTCTTCTGGTTCTTTCACGATCCATTTACGCTGGATGCCTATGTGCAGCAATTTGCGCCCTCCACACTACAATCTTCGACGGCTGATGTGTTCGAGTCGGAGGGGGCACGAAGTACCTTTCAGTGGATCGGATGGTCACTTTGGTTGCAGAGTGCCATTCTCTTAGGCTTACTTGTTTCGTTGATCTGCGCAGTCCTCAATTACAGCGTAGATGTCAGTGAGCAGCCGATCTTCTCGCCGTTCGGGAGTTATCTCACCAGCCTCGTCCTGGGCGAAGTGATCCTTTTCGTTGTTTATCTTGTGATTGGTTTCGGCTTAAAACGGCCCGCTAACGGCGTCCTCCTCGGATTTTTCTTGGGCCTGATCCTTGCCATTCTGGAGTTTTACCAGCTTCATTTCACGACTGGGATGGATTCCATTCACTGGATTGGCTCCTCGCTGACCGGCTTTAATCTGCTGACAGGCATGTCGCTCGGCATTATGCTCAACACACTGATCGGCATGATCCGGCGCAACGCCTATGGTCTGATGGTTGAACGGGTGACCGTTTGGCTGCTGATGGCGACGATTACAATCTTTATCGTTGGCTACAATCGCAGCTTCGCCAACGACCCAAGTACCGACAACACGCTGCAGAATATTATCCTCGCCCTTGTCTTTTTTTTACTTGGTCTGATGCGCCCTTTGGACTGGCTCTTTAGCTCGATCACGCAACAGCGCAATCCACGCAAAGATCCAAGTTGGACGGCACCGCGCGTCACGCTCTTGCCGACGGCTACCACCCAATATGCCTTGCACTATTGGCTTGACAACAATTGGGAACGTGGCCTAAAAAATGCCAGTCAGGTCTGGAAATACACCAACCTACGGCGGCCCGTACTCACTGCGCTACAAAATCAGTTACACGAGTTTGCCAAGGACAAAGAGCAGGATGTCGTCGAGAAAGTGGCAGGGCTGCTCAACCCGAAAAATGATTATGGCTGGACCCTCGATGACTTGCTAGCTAGTCACCTGATTTTGCCGACGCCCAGTCGTGCCAATTTGCGCCAATGGTGGAGCAGCACACGTCATCGTCTGGCACCCAGATTTGATCTCTTTGGCAATGAAAGCTCTAGCCTTAAACCGCAGTTGCCCAGTTGGCATGGCATTGATCTACCGCTGGATACTGGCGCTAGTGCCGCCTTAGCAGGTTTTTACTACCTTGACAAACATGATCCCAACAAGGCACAGGAAGCATTTCAAAAGGCCGGTAAAAGTGGCATGGCCAAAGAGATGAGCGATCTCGCCACTCATCTACACAAGCTGACTTCTAATGACAACTGGTTGGAGCGCAAAAGTGACTTTTTTAAGGTAGAAAATCGCCCCGAAAAGCCGAAACGCAAAGACACCTGGGATGCGCTGACTGAATTCAAGTTGATGTTGGAGGAAGCCTGGCTTTACCGCCGGTGTGCAGAAGCCTCTTCCAATCGTTTGATCTTGCGCAATTCTGTCTACAATCGTCTACAGAATTTGGAAACGAAACAATTTACAGTTCAAGAAGGGACGCTGATCCATTCGATCGCTAAAAGCTGGCGTGAACCGATCATTCGCTGGTTTGACGATCCAGAAAAGCCAAGCCGACCGAAACGAATTGACCCCAATCCATTCAAGTTTAACCAGCCATTAGATGCAAGCAGCACGCTCTTTATTCGCAGCAAAGAGGAGCTTGAAACTTTCGCCCGCGCCGTGGAGCGCACGCAGCCACTTTTGCTCTATGGCCAAGCCGGCACAGGCAAGAGTTCGTTGGTGCTGCGTTTGCAGAAATTAGCGAAGAACAAAGCACTTCCGCCCATTCGCGTGAACCTGGACTCACTCAACTTGCCCAATGCGCCGGTCAGTCAACAGGTCTTAAGGATGATCGGTCAGCAGGTCTCCAAAGCAACCGATACAGCACCACCCAATGAGCATGAAGCAAATTATCTGCATCGCTTTCACGACTTTCTGGATAAAGCCTGTGCCACCGATTCTAGCCACAATTTTGTCATTGTTATTGATCGCTTTGAATTGGCCCTCGGAGCAAACTATGAGGATATACGGCAGTGGGTCATCTTCCTGTCAAAGCTGCCGGTCCACATCACCAATTTGCGGATCATCTTTTCCGGTCGCTATATTCCTAGGGAAATCGATGAGTTAATCCGTAATGACGTTGCAAACGGCACCTACCCGCTCAAACTCTCCTTTTTAGACGAGAAGAGCGTTCAGGTGCTGCTCAACACGCCGCTCGAAGGTATTATTGCGCGTTTTCAGGAAGATGCAGTCCACTACATCAACGACCTGACCAATGGGCAGCCTTTTCTCATCCAATTGTTGGCTCATCAGGTCGTCAACCGCTTCAACGAGCGCCAGAAAGATGAAAAGGATTTTCCCGATCCAGTCTTTAGCCAAGAGAACATCGATGTTGCCTATGGCTCGCAGATCACAGACCACGGACTCGTCTTCAATCCCGTCCTGGCGCGCAACCATCCCTTTTGGCGGCAAGCAGCTCCCTTTTTCCAGGGTTTGGTCGACGAAGCATTGCGCCGCAATGCACAAAACTTGCAGCTTCTCAATGAGATTGCTCAGGACAGCAACGGTCTACCGATGGCGACCCTCATCGAAGGGATTGGACGCAGGTTACAGCTAAACGAAGCACAGATTCAACAACGAATCAGCGAGCTCGAAACGATGGATCTGCTCAAAAAGGACAAGGTAACCGAACAGTGGAAGATTGCAATTGAGCTATTTCGCATCTACCTGTTGATGGCAAGCTAAAGGCTCTTTGAAGTACGAGGGTGAACCGAGGATGATCGAGACTGAATTGGCATTTCGTAGTGCTCAACCTACCGATGCAACCGTGACAGCACCTCTGATCTACAGTGCTGCGCCCGACCAATACCGCTTTGTCTTTGCAGTTGACCGCTACACGATTGTCGACTTTTTGCAGCGTGCTTTTCACAATGGCTCGCGTCTCTTTGGCTATCAACGTTACACCGTGGCAACCCTCCAGGATCAGGCGATCGCCATTGGTGCCTTCTACGGAGCTGCTGATCATCCCAGACCCGATCTCAAAACGATTGCAACGCTGATCAACTGCTTTGATCCAATACGCTTTGTAGGCATTTTGCGGCGCAGTGCTCAGTTTAGTGCGCTTCTTTCCCATGCCGTACCCGAAACCAAGTACATTGCCAACTTTGCAGTGGCAGAAGCCTGGCGCAGTCAGGGCATTGGCACCAGCTTTTTGCAGCGAGAAATCGGGTTGGCGAAAACGCAAGGTTACAAAAACTGCGCCCTCAACGTTTCCAGTTCCAATCCCAAAGCGCAACAGCTTTACGAACGGCTGGGCTTCCAGGTGGTACAAGAATACAGCTTTACGCAGATTGCAACGCAGGTACGACCTCCAGCCCTGCGACGAATGGAGCTGACTTTATAAAACCGTTCGAACCCGCTTCGACCATACAACGTTTTTTGTTAAGGGCAAGTCAGTGAGCGGCATTCACCTCAGCTTGGCCATGCAACCGTTCCCCTCGATACGAAAAGAGTCCGCTGGACGTAGCTGTTGGCGTCAAGAGTTGTAGCGCTTTCGGTACCAACGCGCAACGAATGGGTGTTGTGTAGGCCAGTTCGCCATCGAGATGGGTGGGATACGGTCGTTTGGTGATGATCTCGATCTGTTGGCCCCGCAGTTTGTCCACTTGCGGCTGATGCGGGTGAATTTGCCGCACAATATCGATCCCGCTGCGTAGCAGATCGGGCCAGGCATGACCCCGAATCAGCCACACCTCAAACAGACCATCATCAAGTACGCCTGTCGGGTTGAGGCGCAAATCGCCACCGGCAAACCAGCGAGCATTGCTGACGTTGATCAATAAAAACTCACCTTCCACGCTGTGACTATCAACCTTGACCCGCGCCTCGATCCCCGAGAAGCCAGGTAATAGAGATAAGGTCTTGGCAGTATAGGCCAATTTGCCAAAGCGTTTGAATTGACGGGAGCGCGGCTCTACATGGTGCACCACATAGCTATCAAAGCCCACACTGGCCCATAACAGCCAATAGCGCGTCGCAGGAAGCTCGCTCTTCGATGTGGCAGCAAGCGACCTCTCGGGCTGACATTGGCCAATGTCCACGGCATGCACCGTGCCGTCGAGTAATTTGGCCGTTGCATCGAGCAGGGCGTTGCGCTGCAAGAGATTCAACTGAGGCAGACGCAATTCCTTGGCCAGACAATTGGCAGTACCAATCGGCAAAGGTGCGAGAATAGTCTCACTGCCAACCAGCCCATTCACGACTTCATTGATCGTACCATCGCCGCCCGCCGCCAGCACCAACTTGTGGCCGTGCCGTGCCGCCGTGCGGGCTAGCTCGGTAGCGTGGCCAGGACGGGCTGTCGATTGCAGTTCAATCGACCAACCACGATGACGGCAGAGTTCATCCACTGCTTTCACCATCCGCCGCCAATCAATTGCACCTGCGACTGGATTAAAGATCAGAGTACCATGTGACATGGAATCGTTTCCTGCACTGAATTTAAGGAGCATTGCCAGCTTCTCAAACGGGCAAATCTCTTCATATCGGTGTACAATAGGTGCATCTGGAACGGTGCATAGATTTTACCACAGGAGGGATGGATCATGCGTTTTTCAATTTATCAGTTTCGTTGGCGTCTTGCTACGGTAAGTTTTGCCTTGGTGTTGCTCTTTGCACTCTCGCCCACTGCACTGTGGGCACAAGATGATCTGCGGCCACTGCATGTTGGTGAAACGAGCAGCGGTCGCATTCGTAGCGGACTCACTGAATCGTGGATCTTTCGTGGTTGCGCTGATGACACACTCCAGATCGAAGTCAATTCCACCACATTGACCCCTCGCTTCACGGTCAGTGCGCTCAATAGCGAAGCATCGTTGCTCGATTCTAAACCTGGGGCACAGCGCCAGGCCACGGGTGAAATCACCTTGCCCGATACGGGCATGTACAAACTCACGGTCAGTGGGCGGACCTCGATCACACGTGGCAACTATGAGGTGTCGCTGGGGCTGGCCGACGAAAAGAGCGTCGCCACCGACCGCTGGACCACATTGAACGAAGTCAACGAAGGCAGCGTCACCACGCGTCGTGGCGAGCGTTGGATGGTGCGCGCCTGTGCCAATGAGTCGCTCAGCGTTGTCATGCACAGTGCCGACTTTGATCCACGGCTCGAAGTCTACACCATCCCCAATAATGATCAGACACTGGCTGAAGCCGATGGTCAAAGCGGCGACCAGGGAGCGCAGATCGCCGATCTCTTCTTTGAAGAGAATCAAACCATCTTGATCTTTGCCAAAGCAGCCGACAGCAGCGGTCGAGGCGACTACACTTTAACTGTAGCCGAGAAATTGGGTGGCGATGAGTCGCACGGTCCGAATGAACAGCCGAGTGGTACGCCACAAGGCAATGATCCCAATGCGTTGGGTGCGCTTTATCTGCAGTGGGGCCGCTATCAGGAAGCCGTCACTGCCTTTTCGAAGGTGATTGACAGTGACCCCGAGAATGTGATGGCCTATGCACAGCGTGGTCTTGCCAATCTACGCTTGGGCAAACATGATGATGCCTTTGCCGACTTTGACCAGGCGGTCGAGTTGGCTCCCGACTCTACCCTTCCTCTCAACTATCGGGGAGCTGCGCATCTGGAAGCGCAGGAGTATGAGCAGGCGATTGAAGATTTCACTGCCAGCTTGAAGATTGACCCCGAAGACATCTTTGCCTTGATGCAGCGGGCCAATGCCTCCTACTCGTCGGGCGATTATGAAGCAGCATTGGAAGACTATGACGCCTTGGGCAAGAATCTAGATGGCGACGCTGAGACGCTCTACAATTGGGGCTATGCCCAACTTTCCACCGAGCGCTACACCGATGCAATCGACACCTTTAGCAAGGTGATTGAGCTAGATGCCAGCAACGCCAATGCCTACAACAACCGGGGCGTGGCCTACGAATTGTCGGGCGACTACGAGTCGGCGCTGGACGACTACAGTCAGGCCATCAACCTGATGGAAGATCGGGCCCTCTTCTGGAAGAACCGCGGCGGTGTCCATTACAGCTTAGGCAACTACGATGACGCCGTGTCCGATTATTCTCAAGCGATCAAACTCGATAATACCTACGTGCAGGCGTTTGTCGGCCTGGGCAACACACTTTACGCCCAGGGTGAGTACGACCAAGCGCTGGAAAGCTACAATGAAGCGCTCAAGCTTGAACCGGACAACCGCGACGCGCACGATGGCCGCGGCGACACGTACTATAGCCTCGCCGAATATAAAAAGGCAATCGACGATTACAGCGCAGCCATCAAGCTCGACGACAGCTCCGACGGGCTCTATGTCGACCGTGGCAATGCCTGGTATGCCCTAGACGAGTACCAGAAGGCGCTGGACGACTACGAGCAGGCAATCAAACTCAATCCGCAGAACAGTTCTGCCTTTGTCGGTCGCGGTAATATCTATTATGTCAACGGGGACTACGAAAGCGCCATCGATGAATATTCACAGGGACTCGAAGTTGAGCCTGACTCAGCCTTTATCTATCGCAATCGAGCCAATGCGTATCGCCAGATCGGTAACTTTGACGCTGCCATTGACGATTACGGCCAAGCCATCGATCTAGAGGGCGACGATTATGAGAACTATCTCTTCCGCGCCCAAGCCTACACCAGCCAACAAGAATACGACAAGGCACTCGATGACCTAGACAAAGCCGCCGAAATTGCCCCGGATGAAGTACAGATCTACATCGAGCGCGCTTATGTCTTTGGTCAACAGGGAGAGTTCGATGCGGCGTATGTGGAGTTCGATACGGCGATCTCGATTGACCCGGAAAATGCCGACATCTATCTCAACCGTGGCGATGTGCGTATGTTGGAGGGTGACACAGAGAAAGCAATTGAGGACTATGACAAGGCTGTCGAACTTGCCCCCGATAGCCCGAATGTCTACACCGCACGGGCGGGGGTCTGGTTCGACATGGAAGAGTATCAGAAGGCCATCGACGACTATAGCAGTGCGCTCGATCTACAACCAGACGATGCAGTCACACTCAACAATCGCTGCTACGCTTATGTCAAGCTAGAAGAGTACGAAACTGCCCTGAAGGACTGCGATCAGGCCTTAGAGCTGCGCGACGACCTGGGCTTTATCTGGGATAGCCGAGCCGAAGCCTACTATGGCCTGGGCGAGTACGAAAAGGCACTCGACGATTACAACAAAGCGTTAGAGATCGATCCCGAAATGTCGAACTCCTACAAGTATCGTGGCTTTGTCAACAAGGAGTTGGGCAACAAGGCAGATGCCATTGCCGATCTCGAAAAATATCTCGAACTGGAGCCTAAGGCGACCGACCGCAAGGAGATTGAGGCGATGATCGCCGAACTGCGTGGTAAGAAAGCAACAGCGACACCGACCAGCGAAGCGAAAGCGACTCCAACCGAAGAGGCTACACCCGAGGCCACGCCAACGGCAGCAGCAACATTGACCCCAACCAAAGAAATCACGCCAGAGGCCACCATCATCGTGGAGACTACGCTGACACCAACCGTAGAAGCCACTCCTGAGGCAACATCTACAGCAACTGTGACCAGCACGCTTGAGGTCACCGCCACCGAAGAAGTGACGCCCTCTGCAACGTTGACGCCCGAAGCGCTGGCCGAAGAAGAGCCAGTGATCGTAAAGACCGATGCGTATCAAGGTGTCATTTTGCCTGCATCTATGGTAGCCGATTCGCTTGACCCACAGGCCGATGACCATTGGACACCCACAGAAGATGACGTCGCCAACTTTGAAACCGGTCTGGCAGCTTATCTGAAAGATGCAGCACCCGAGCGTTCACCCGATCTTGCGGAAAAGCAGGCCACCTATGGACGTCAATATATGGGCATTGTACGGGACGGCAAGAAGTTGATCTATACCAGCTTTTTCTGCGATGTACGCACCGAAAATGACCTCAAGCGGCTGATGGTCGGACAGTTGATCGTGATGGATGGCGGCGACTGTTTCTTCCAAGTCGTCTTTGATCCCGAAAGCAATGAATACAGCGAATTAATGATCAATGGGGATGCGTAAAGAAAAGTAGCAAAGTATAAGAGATGCAAAGTGGCAGAGTGAATTTTAACCCTGCACTTTGCACCTTTGCCACTTTTCAACTTTACCACCCTGCCATCCTGCAACTCTCATTATCGAATGAACGAACTTATCTTCGCCTCGGCAACGGCACTGGCCCGTGCTATCCGCAAACGCACAGTCTCTTCGCAAGAGGTGGTGCGTGCTCATCTGGAGCGTATTACTGCACTGCAACCCAAAATCAACGCAGTGAGTTTGATGCTGCCAGATGCGATGGATCGCGCCAAGGAAGCGGACAATGCGCTCAGCCGGGGTACGCTATGGGGGCCACTGCACGGAGTACCCTTCACCGTCAAAGATGTCTTCGAGACAACAGGCCACCTGAGTGCGCTGGATCGCGACCTGCGCAAGCGAAGCGCGCCGACGCATGATGCCACGGTGGTCGAGAGAATGCGCCATGCTGGAGCTATCCTGCTCGCCAAAAGTAACTGCCCGCCCAATGGCAGCGGCGTCGATACCGAAAACACAATCACTGGACGTACGCTCAATCCCTATAATTTCAACTGCACACCTGGTGGCAGCAGTGGCGGTGAAGCAGCGTTGGTGGCAGCAGGCGGATCGCCGATCGGCATTGGCAGTGACCAGAATGGTGGCCTACGCATCCCGGCACACTATTGCGGAACTACATCGCTCAAGCCTACTGCCGGGCGTGTCCCCAACACAGGGGCCTACAATCAGCCTGGTGGACTCACTGACCCGCGCACGCAGATTGGCCCAATCGCCCGCACCGTCGAGGATCTAGCGCTGATTCTACCCATCATTGCTGGGCCGGACGACTACGATTCAGGCGTTGTGCCTGTTCCCTTTCAACTCGGTCGTGGGGATCGCTTGCCTGCCGAACGGGATGATCTATTGCCAGACACCACCCCGATCCATCCAGAGAATCTGACAGTTGCCTGGTTTAGTGACGAAGTGCTGTCGCCGATCTCAGCCGACAGCCGTACCGTGCTCAACAATGCGGTGAAGGCGTTGACCGATGCTGGCATTGAGATGCACAATATCATGCCCAAAGATCTGCTGCGCCAGAGCCGCAACATTAACGAATTGTGGCAGAATATGGCTGGCTCGACCGGACGAACCAATGTCGAAGCAATCGCCATGTGGGATGATCTGCGCACTCGTATGCTCTACTTTATGGCCCAATACGACGCAATCCTCTGCCCCGTTGATCACCATCCTGCGCCTTCGTTTCGCGAACGCGATCCCCAGCGCTTTAGCTATACGCTGCCCTTTAGTCTAACCGGCTATCCTGGCGTAGTCGTCCGTGCTGGAACCTCCAACCAAGGCTTGCCCATTGGCATCCAAGTTATCGCCCGCCCTTGGCGCGAGGATATTGCACTCGCCATCGCACGCCTGATTGAAATTGCCCTGGGTGGCTGGAAAATGCCCGCCATCTAGTGGACAGTGGGATAGTAAATCGGCGTGATGCCTCACTGACCCACGGTCCACTATCCCACTGATTACCGGAAACAAGGAACTTTCATGTCTCGTCTTGAACAACAGATTGCCTTTATCGTCGAAATTGACAAACTGAAACATATCTACCGAAAGACTAAAGTGATTGGGGCTGAAGGATTGGGGCCTGTGCGCCACGAAAATTCGGCGGAGCACAGTTGGCACATCGCCTTGATGGCAATCGTCCTGCTTGAACATAGCAACGCGCCAGTCGATCTCCTCAAAGTAATTAAGATGTTGCTCGTGCATGACATTGTCGAAATCGATGCAGGCGACACCTTTGCCTTTGCCGATCAGAGTAACAAGAGCAAAGATGAAAGTGCAGCAGCAGAACGCATCTTTGGCCTATTGCCTGAGGAGCAAGGCAAGGAGTTTATGGAACTCTGGCAGGAGTTTGATGCACAAGCGAGCGCCGAAGCTCGCTATGCGAATTCCATGGATCGTCTGATGCCTGTGCTGCACAACATGAACACCCAAGGCGGCTCGTGGGCCGATCATGGCATTACCCGAACGCAGGTTAACAAACGCCTCAGTCCCATTGGTGACGGCTCCGACCGGCTTTGGCAACTGGTCACAGAGCTTTTGAATCAAGCCGAAACGAAAGGCTATTTACAACAAGGATAGAGCTGATAAAATACAATAGGTTTTTCATGCAAGATCTCCATCATTTGACCGATGTAAGTTTACAATAAGGTGGTAAATTAAGTATACATTTAACTAGCACAACTAACCCCAAAGTAGCTTTACTTCATCAAGCTGGCTAGAAGATAAATCGGAACTTTTCCAAACAGAAGGCAAGTTCCACTCCTCCGACCCGATAGAGACATGATGGCATTTGCGTACTAGCTGAAATAATCTTAAAGGTCAAGTCTTACATGAAAAATCCACTCTGCACACAGGTTGATGGGCAACAAGCAAAACAAAATCATTCTATTTACCGCCGTATTATCGTCGGCTTTGAAATGCCAAAACGCAACAAACTGGAGCAGGACAGACGCAAGATCATTTCGGTCTGCAAGTCGTGCCTGCTGATGAAACAATGATCCATGCAATGGCCCATGCAACAAGTTCAGATTCGTCAATGTAGTGCATCCTCCTGCCGTTTTCGTTTTCCCATGACCGAGGATGCGCTGCCCGGCGATCTCTGTCCTAAATGTGGCGCAATGACCGATCTCATCGCCACACGGCATGTCAGTTACGAAGCAATTCCAGAAATCCGATCGGCAATCCCCGATGGATTCGACGTCCTGCTCGACAACCTGCGCAGCCTCTTCAACGTCGGCTCCATCTTTCGCAGTGCCGAAGGCGCAGGCTTACACCACCTCTACCTTTGCGGCATCACCCCAACCCCAGAGAACCCCAAATTAGCCAAGACTTCCTTAGGTGCGGAAGCAGTCGTTGGTTGGTCGCACCACAACAACGCAATCGACTTGGCCCATCAACTGCTGCGCGACGGGCGTCGTCTATGGGCGCTCGATGTAGATGAAAAGGCCCAATCGCTCTTTGCTGTCGAACCGCCAGATTCCTCCGTGGTCCTAGTCGTTGGCAACGAGGTTTCGGGCATCGATCCCGACCTCCATGCGTTGTGCGAACGAACTGTCTGCATTCCTATGGCCGGAATGAAGCGCTCACTCAACGTGGCAGTAGCGTTTGGCATCGCGGCGTTTGGGTTAAGGCATCAGAGTTTGGAGATTGGAGAGTAGAGATTGGTTAGTCCAGATGTTCGGTGAACGCATCCTTGAATTAGTTCTTTGGTTTTCAGCGTTATTGCTAAAGCTGCTCGTTTCGTGTGCTGCCCTAGTAATTGGATACATAGCCGCAAACTCTATTTTTCTACCATTGATCTCGTCACTTCTCCATTCTTTTGGCACTACAGCCGTTTCTATTGCAGTAAGTATTCTTGTAGGTACTTACATTTGGATAGTGCGTAAACAACACTCCTCCGCAAACTTTTACTGGAGCCGAGACCACCGAAGTGGTCTCAATGGGATTTTTTACAATTTTCGAGATTTATTCTTTGGGGCTGTATCAATCAATGTCGTACTAATGATATGGAAGGCAATTGCGCAGGTAGATTTCAGGCTGTGGGTTGTCAACGCCATTTTTATTTTTGGCATACCGTTACTTTGTGAAAGATATAGTGCTAGATCAACTCGACGTTGGCAATGAATCGCTGGAATCTTGTTGACCTCTCCGCAATAAGTACCATCGGCAAGGATACCGATCCGGATTGGCACGAACAATCTCGACGACGGTGAGAGCAGGACAAAAGCGTTCGACGATCTCATTTTCCTCGACGCCGCGATGAGTTCGTTCGGGATTATTGCGGAACTCATCGACGCGGTCAAAGGCATAGAGATGATAGTAGCCGCCCACCGCCAGATTCTCGATCACGCCACGAACATATCCTCTACGCTCCTCGTCACGCAGGCCGTGAAAGCAGCCAATATCCAGAATATAACGAGCGTTGGCCTGGCGAAAGGGCAAGCGTGTGACATCGGCCTGTACCAGCATCGCAGAAATTTCTCGTTGGGCAAGCCGTTCTTTGCCCCGCTGCAATGCCGTCCAGGCGTGCTCTACCCCAAGCGGCGCAAGCCCCAATCCCGCCAGATAGGCCACGTTGGTCGCTGTGCCACAGCCAAGGTCCAAGGCCAACCCCTGGGGAGCAAGCTTGCCGCTTTGCCAAAAAGCAGCCACCTCAGGCGGTGTGACGCCCGTGTCCCAGGGTGTTTGATTCGTTTGATAATTTTCTTCCCAAGCGGATAGTGTGTCGCGCATGTGTCGCAGTATCAAAATTTCCCAACAAGGAGTTGATAACGTTATTACGATCTCATGTTACGCACTTGTCGATTCAAACATGTGTGACTTGCCCAAATTTCTCGGTGACATGCGTAACATGAGTTACGATTTCATTTGAAGACTCGCGGTGACACGGCGTACATGCGACTCAAGCACTTCTTCTTGCCAGTTGTCACTCTGGAGTCTGTCTGCCACGCCCTCAAGCTGCTCCTCGATCAACAGGGATGCCAGTCCATGCATCATGGACCAAACGGAAATCGTGAACGAAGCCGTATCGCCAGCGACAAATTCGCCAGCCCTTTGCCCTGCGTGAATCGTATTGGCCAACAGGTCAAAGCTGGCCTTTGCTGCTGTATGTAACGCCTCATGCCGGTCCCGATGTGCAATCATATGGCTAAACATCAAACGATAGGCGTCCCGATTCTCCTGCGCAAAGCCAAGATAGGTGCGCCCAATCCCTTGCAGTTTTTCCGCCCAATTGCCATCAATGCCCGCCAACGTTGCGACGAGTTGCTCACCCATTCGTCGAAAGCCATCCTCAGCAATCGCAGCCAGCAAGGCCTCTTTGTCAGCAAAGTGACGGTAGGGTGCCGCATGGCTCACTCCCACACGACGTGCTACCTCACGTAAATTCAGTCGCTCCACGCCCTCCTCGGCGAGTACGGTGAGTCCAGCCTGGACCAATGCATTTCTCAAATCACCATGATGGTAATGCTTTTCCAATTGTTCCAAGGTCAATGTTTCCATTGTAAACATTTATACATACACGTAACTTTTGCTCGTCGATAATTGTTACCACTGTAAACATTCATCAGCAGTACATCAAATCAGAAGACTACTTCATTCTAACCAAAGGAGAGACGTAATGACAAAGGTTGTAGTGGTCACAGGCGCATCAAAAGGGATTGGGCGAGCGGCAGCCTTACATCTCGCAGCGCAGGGCTTTTATGTTTTTGCCGGCGTGCGTAAGACAGCAGATGGAGCATCACTGGAACAAGCGGCCAAAGGTCAGATAACGCCAATTTTGCTCGATGTGACCAAACAAGAGCAGGTAGCAGCCGCAGCGCGACAGGTGGAAACTGCCGTTGGAGCAAATGGATTGACTGGTCTGGTCAATAATGCAGGCGTTGCGGTTTCTGCTCCACTGGAATATCTACCACTCGATGAGTTACGTGCGCAACTCGAGGTGAATCTCGTCGGTCAGCTTGGAGTGACGCAGGCCTTTCTGCCGCTACTCCGTCGGGCCAAAGGGCGCATTATCAACATCAGCTCTATCGGCGGCAGGATTGCAGGGCCCTTGCTGGGAGCCTATCACGCCTCCAAATTTGCACTGGAAGCAATGACAGACAGTTTGCGACTTGAACTGCATTCCTGGGGTATCGAGGTGATCAGTATTGAGCCTGGTGCCGTAGCAACCCCAATCTGGGAAACCTCTTTAAACCGAGCGGATGCGTTAATCGCCTCCTACCCACCCGAAGCCATCGCCCTCTATGGAAAAGCAATCGAAAAGAAGCGAGCCGAAGCACAAAACAACAGTAAGAAGGGAATTGCTCCCATGCAGGTCGCCAAGGTGATTGAACAAGCACTGACCGCAACCCGCCCGCAGACCCGCTACTTGGTTGGTCCTGATGCGAAGATTGCTGGCAACATCATCTCCAAACTACCCGATCGGATCAAAGATCGGCTACTGAAATAATCTAGGTCGCCTGGATTTCCGAGATGATAGCGTGGATCCGCAACAGCGACACCTTGATCACGGTAAATGGAATTCGTACGCTAAATCGCAGTCAAATTGTGCTGGCTGGCAAAGCAAAACGAGAGCTCGGCTTTCGTCCCCGTCCCTTCGAGGAGACAATCCGTGATGCAGTGACTTGGTATCGAGAGTTTCAGCCTGAAAAATTGAAGTAAGTGCGTAGATCCTCTGTTGCGGGGTGCAGATTACGGAAATTGGAGTGAAAACACCGATATGCTGTGACCATTGCGTCTATATTTCCCCTTTAACAAGCTGTTCAAGGAGGCAAACGCAATGGAAAACTCGCAGATCACCCAGTTATATGAAGCATTCAACGCCCATGATCTCAAGGCAGCCGTGGCACTCCTACACCCCAACGTGGTTTGGCCCAGTGGCGCAGAAGGCGATTACATTGAAGGGCGGGAAGCTGTAGAGGGATATTGGGAACGACAATGGAAGTTGACCGACGCCCGCATGGAACCGCTAGAGATCACCACAGACGACACAGGTCGCCTGCTGGTCAATGTGCACCAAATTGTCCACGACCATTCCGGTCATCCGCTGTGGGATGATACAATTCAGCATGTCTATCAGATAGAAGATGATCTGATTCGTAGCATGGAGATCAAAAACGAGCAGCCAGAGCCGATAGATGACACCTATTCTCCGCTATAGAAGCAAACGCTAATCGATGGAACTACACGAAGGAATTGCCTTAATCGAAGACGACAGCCTACGCATGGGCGGCGCACAAAGCTGGGCAGATTTAGGCTGTGGCGCAGGCTTCTTCACCGAAGCGTTAGCCAGCCTTGTGCCCGCCGAAAGTAGGATCTACGCCGTCGACAAAAGTCTACCCTTGCCACTCAAGCGCACGACTACCCGCCGGGTGGCAATCCATCCCTTACAACGAGACTTTGTAAGGGATGAACTGCCTTTTGCGGAGTTGGATGGCATTCTCATGGCCAACTCCTTGCACTATGTCCGCAACCAACTGGACTTTCTGCAAAAGGTGCAATCCATCCTCAAAGCCGATCATCGCTTCCTGATCGTCGAATATGACATCGAACGGGCCAATCCCTGGGTTCCCTACCCAGTCAGCTTTGCCACGACGCAGAAACTATTTCGTCAGGCAGGATATCCAACCATTCTCAAACTGCACGAACGGTTGCCTGTGCGCGGCTTCGATAAGATGTATGCAGCTATGGCTTTCCGTTCGGCTAATTCAGCCGAATAGGCA
>JAXLWB010000066.1:0-55212 GCA_046328715.1 Caldilineaceae bacterium
ATTTCCTGAAACAGATAAGAATTCTCCAACTGCGTTGGCATAAT
The DNA here is from genome assembly GCA_046328715.1 of Caldilineaceae bacterium. Lineage (GTDB taxonomy): Bacteria > Chloroflexota > Anaerolineae > Caldilineales > Caldilineaceae > JAXLWB01. The sequence continues at coordinate 45 of JAXLWB010000066.1, forward strand.
GAGTTCCTCTCGTAAACGATTCAAGTATTGAAAACTTGACCAGCACTTTTCAGATCAGACTAGTAGTCTGCCTACTTAATTTTTAGAAATAGATTGAGGCTATTCTCGAAGAAGCAGGCTGATTCTATTTCGAAAAATTAAACGGACATTCCACTAGGGCGTAGGTGCCGTCGCAAATTGTTGAAGCGCGAGGTGCTGGTCAATTGGTAGCGGACTCTACATCCTATACCCTTCATCTTGCCATAAATTAGCCTAAGCAACAGCATTGCAACTGGCTGAGAATCACCATTTGAGTAAAATCAAGATAGTCGTAATCTGCCGCAAAATGTAGCTATTCAGGCATTGAAAACTTGATTTGCACTTTTCAAGCAATGTGTGCCTATAGGTGCTATTGCCTTTCTGTTGAGACGTGAAGTGCCGGTCGGGTTATTGCAGCTGAATAAATACCGCAAAATTAGAGAAGGAGGCAAGGTGTTGAAGACAAAGTCAAAGGATATGTCGACATCAGTTCATGAAGAATCTCAAGTGGGTTTGCACATGGAACTCTCTGAGGATATGCAGATGTTGCAAGGCTTGGCCCGTGAGTTTGCGCGTAAGGAAGTGATTCCTAAGGCCGAGCATTTGGATCGAACCGGAGATTGGCCCTGGGAAATTTGGGAAAAGGCGCGCAAGGTAGGATTGGTCAACCTCAATATTCCTACGGAGTATGGTGGTGTTGGTGCCAGCGTGTTGGAAGAATGTATCGTCAATGAAGAGTTGGCCTATGGCTGCTCTGGCATTTCGACGGCATTGATGATCAACCAACTAGCTGTGCTGCCGATTCTGATTGCTGGCAATGAGGCCCAAAAGCAGAAGTACTTTACGCAACTAACCAAGAGCGGCAAGATCATTTCTTACTGTATGACCGAACCAGATGCTGGTTCGGATGTGGCTGCCATTAAGACAACTGCAGTGCGCAAAGGCGATGTATATGTGCTCAATGGCACCAAGACTTGGATTACAGGCGGACCAGTAGCCAGCTATTACACTATCTTTGCCAAGACTAATCCCGAAGCAGGCCACAAAGGCATGAGCTGTTTCATTGTGGAGCGCGACTGGAAAGGTGTTAGCACGAGCAAGCCGCTAGAAAAGATGGGGCAACATGCAGCCCAGGCCTGCCAGGTCTTCCTGGAGAATGTCGAAGTGCCGGCTGAGAATCTGCTCGGCAACGAAGGCGACGGCTTTATGATTGGCATGAAGGTCTTCGATAAGAGCCGTCCTCCGGTGGCCATTGCCGCCACTGGTGTTGCCCGCCGCGGTTTGGACGAAGCGGTGAACTATGCTGGTCAACGTCACACCATGGGCCGGTTGATCTCGCATCATCAGGGCGTGGGCTATATCCTAGCTGACATGAAGATTCGATACGAGGCGGCTCGTATGTTGGCCTGGAAATCGGCTTGGCTGGTGGATCATGGCAAACGCAATACTATGGAAGCCGCAGTTGCCAAAGCCTTCTGCGCCGATGCCGCGATGAACAACGCAACCGATGCCGTTCAAGTCTTTGGTGGGAATGGCTACAGCAAGGAATATCCGGTCGAAAAACTGATGCGTGACGCGAAGATCTTCCAGATTTACGAAGGAACCACGCAAATTCAGAAGAACATCATCATGCGCGAATTGTACCGGTAAGTGGATCTAGTAGTATGTTTCAGAGCCGGTGGCATAAGCATACGAGGTTATTGGACGCTTATGCCACCGACTCTTTTTTATCCTGGGCTATTTTCTTCTCGCCTTAGCATAGAGCAACTTTTGCTCGATCATCAATCTTTCGCCTTGGCGGCGTACATTCAGCCCCGCAGCATTGGCCTCGAAACCTGCCTCTACCATCTTGCGTACCACCTCGCGTCGGGTTTCATCGACGAGGTACTCGTTGAGCCACTCATCAAAATCCCGATCAAAGGTCACAACCTTTTCGGCTTCGATCGTGAAACCCGCAGCGGTAATCAGTTTGCGCAGTTGTTCGGCGGTACGCACCTGAGCGTGGGCCGGGCTACGCCGTTCTTCGATCGCATTATAGGTCGCTCGTTTGACCGCGTCGTCGGAGCCGATCAGTTCCGCCAGGAGCAGAATGCCGTTGCTTTTGAGGACGCGCCCAATCTCCTGCAAAATGGAGGCAGGCTTCTGGCTGTGATGCAACAGCGTGTGCATGATGGCGGCATCGAAGCGCGCATCGGCAAAGGGAATGGCGTTGGCGGCGGCAAGTCGAAAACTAACTCGCTCTGCGGTGTCATTCGTACGACTCAAACGCTGATATTCGGCAGCTTCGAGCATAGCTGCGCTGATATCAATGCCCACGACTTCTTCTGCACCATCCTGCGCCAAGTCCTGCGAGAGTTGCCCTGACCCGGCCCCAATTTCAATTACGCTGAGGTCTGGCGGCAGTTGGCCAAATTTGAGCAACTGTCGCTGGCGCTGCAAACGTTCGTTTTGAATTTTCTCATATTGGGCACGTTCAGTTTCAGAGAGGGAGTTAACCGTGGCAGCAATCCGATCGTAGGCGTAGCTAACTGGGCGTAAATCTTCAGCTTCGGAGCTTTTGTCGTCGTTAGCGCTAGGAGTGAGTTGCCCAGCAATCGTGGTGACTGGCATATGCTCACGACGGTTGATGTAAAGCAGTTGCCACTGTTGATTGCGCCGTGTCAGCTCAGAAATACCCGTATGCATGATCGAAATGCCCAGCGAAGTTGAACCAAGAAAGTAGCGCAACGTGGCGGCAATGGCCATGCCACTCATCACCACCGCAACGGTCTTGCCCCAATTCTCACGTACGATCTTGTCGACGCTGGCAATCACAGAATGGGAGAATTGCTGATACTCCTCATCGACAGGGTAGTCAATCGCATGAACATCGAGTGGAAATTTCGTGGCTTCATTGCTGCCGCCCGGTGCTTTAATGCGCTCGAAGGCGTGGCGTGGTAGGTCCGGCTGAACTTTGACTGGGATCCCGCAGACTTGGCCTATCCGCTGGGCGGTCAATCTGCTGCGTAGTTGCGGAGCGCTGACCAGCACATCGATCCGCTCATGTGTCTTGAGCCAGGCCGCAAGCAAATTAGCCTGCTCCCAACCGAGTGCAGTGAGTCCGCTGTTGTCGTCAAATGGTTCGTAACCTGCTAAATTTTGGTAGCGGTTGCGCAAACCTTCAGCCTGACATACTAACAACAAGCGAACTTCTGGGTCGGTCGAAGCAGGTGGTGTTACTGCGGTAGTCGAACCTGGTGAGGAAATCCCATTTGCCACAGTTGAATGATACCAGAGGTAAGGTCGGTTACAAAATAATTTTTTTAGTTTTTGGGTTGATCTTCCTGGCTGGCTGAATGTCCGCGATCCAAGATTGCCCTGTGAATCTTGCTTCGGCATTGACAGGTTCTGGCTTTTTCTGTAGAATCAAGAAATCTCGCATCTGCTAAACGATTAAACTGCTGTTGTAATGATTGTAGTGAGATGGTTGCAAAAACGCACTACAGTTCTCATTCAAAGCTAAATTGAAATGGCAATTCCAGGTAACTGCCAACGCTCTCCTAATCTTTTCATTCGAAGAGAATTCACCATGAGAAGCAACATCTTATCAACGCTTTCACTCTACACTGCCAACATCGTTTGACGCGCACAGTCGCGGCACAGCACAGAGTAACAAGGCTGATCGAGATTTGCACGAAGAGGATACCTGGAAGCCATCATGTAAATAAGTAAGGAGGCTGCATGACGAAGTTTCGCACTGATCAAATCCACAATATCGCTGTACTAGGGCATGGCAGCTCGGGAAAAACGATGCTGACCGAAGCCCTCTTACATTTGACAGGTGGTTCAACACGGCTTGGCCACATTGAGGAAGGCACAACTTCGAGCGACTGGGACGCCGAAGAACATCGACGAGGAATTTCACTTAACCTGTCGGTGATTCCAATTGAATTTGAAGGCAACCGCATCAATCTGGTTGATACGCCAGGTTACCAGGACTTTGTGGGTGAGGTGATCAGCGCCTTGCACGCATGTGAGGCCGGATTGCTGATTGTCGATGCCGTGGCTGGTGTTGAGGTGGGCACAGAGCTCGTCTGGGAGCGCCTGAACGAGTTGAAGAAACCACGTATTATCTTCGTAAACCGAATTGACCGAGAAAATGCGAACTTTGCCAATGTGCTGGATGGATTGCGCGAGGCTTTCCCAGATTCACGGATCGTTCCCTTTCAACTGCCGATCGGCGAGGCTGAGTCATTTAAGGGCATTGTCGGCCTGGTTGATAACCGAGCCTACATGGGCAAGGACAGCGTTGAATCCGATGTGCCTGCTGAGATGGCAGCCCAAGTCGAAGCTGCTCACACCGAACTGATTGAAGCTGGTGCCGAATGTGACGACGAACTGATTATGAAATACCTGGAGGGTGAGGAGTTGACGCTGGATGAAGTGCGCCATGCACTCCACGAAGGGGTACTGAACAATCAGATCATCCCGGTCTACGTCGGTACTTCAATCAATGGCACAGGGCTCACCCGCTTATTGCGCGCCATCATCCGTTATGTTCCCACGCCTGATGAGTGCAAAGCGGATGCCATTGTCAATGGCTCTGCGACCAAACTCGGCTGCAATCCCAACAGCCCACCGGTTGTGAGCGTCTTCAAGACTATCATTGACCGTTTTGTGGGACGCATGAGCTATGTGCGGGTCTTTTCGGGCACATTGCGCAAGGACGCTAACCTTTTCAACGTTCGCACAGGCAAGTCACAACGCATCGCTAACCTTTTCCATGTCCGTGGCAAAGAGTTGACACAAACCGACGAATTGGTTGCAGGCGATATCGGCGTTATTACCAAGTTGGAAGAAGTATCCACCGGTGATACGTTGACCACAGCCGACCATCCAATCACAATTGTCCCGCCTCAATATCCACGACCCCTCTACACAGTTGCTGTGACACCAGTCACACAAGCCGACAGTGCCAAGATCGGCACGTCGCTTGCCTCGTTGGTAGAAGAAGACCCAACCTTGAAGGTTCAGAATATTTCTGCCACCAAAGAGACCGTTTTGCAGGGTATGGGCGAAACCCATGTTGATGTGGCCATGCGCCGACTGGAAAGCAAGTTTGGTGTGCATGTACACACTTCGATCCCCAAAGTACCTTATCGCGAAACGGTTACACGCAAAGCCTCCTCTCAATACCGCCACAAAAAGCAGAGCGGTGGCTCCGGCCAATTTGCCGAAGTTCATATGCGCGTCGAACCGTTACCTACTGGTTCTGGCTTTGAATACGCCAGCGAAGTCTTTGGTGGGGCGATCAGTGGCGTTTATCTGCCATCGATTGAAAAAGGGATTCGCGGCGTGTTGGATAATGGTGTTGTCGCCGGCTATCCTGTCGTGGACATCAAAGCGGTGGTCTTTGATGGCAAAGAACATCCGGTTGACTCGAAGGATATTGCTTTCCAAACCGCAGGCCGTGAGGTTTTTAAGCTGGCCTTTAAAGATGCCGGTCCAGTCTTGTTAGAGCCGATCTACACAGTAGATGTCACCGTCCCTGATGAGTACATGGGCGACATCATGGGTGACTTTACAACCCGACGTGGACGCGTACAAGGGATGGATCAAAAGGGAAACCGTACGATTATTCACGCACTTGCACCGCTGGCGGGAATTTTGCGCTATGGAACTGATCTGCGCTCAATGACGCAGGGACGTGGGATCTACACAATCGAGTTCAGCCACTACGAACCTGTCCCGAGCAACCTGGCCGAGCCGATTATCGCACAACATAAGGCTGAGGAAAGCGCCGAGTAACCATTGAAAGATTCTATCAACGGTTAGTCTACCAGGCTACTCTACGCTAACGCATAGGTACCGCCCTGGGATCGAGAAGGATATCCTCGAATCCCAAGGCGGTACGCTTGGTTATCCTATACCGCCCCGATGGGGCTAGGGTCAAATCGCCAACTGGTAGGGGCAGTAAAATCATAAAACGTTACGACATTCAGGTTTACTTCCACATCACATTTACACTAAATTCTTCTCTAGTTTCTGCACCTCCACCTCAAGCGCCTTGGTTGCATCGCTAAAGGCATCCACAATGGTTGCAACCGCGTCGTTTAGATCGATCGATTGATTGCGTCGAAGGGCGCGTTCCAAGACCTCACAGGCATCCGAGAGTTGCTCCGCACCGATAATTGCTGCGCTCGATTTCAATGTATGGGCAGACCGAAAAAGAAGCTGCTCATCCTTTTCTAGCAGTGCGCCTTGCATGCGCTCTACAAGTTGCGCGCCGTCGCTGAGAAAGGTCTGTAGTACGTCTAACAAAATATCAGGCTCATCGGTGCCGAGGGATGTACCTAGCCACTGGATTGCATCGCTACGAAGAATATCATTCGGAAATGTCATGATCGCTCGCTCAATTTCGCAGGGAAATTCAATTGTGTTTAGCTCAGTATAACATAGATCTTTCGATTGTTAAAGCCCTTTGTTTTCTACCGTAAGCAAAAACTCAGGTTTTGCGCTTTTTCGTAGAGAGAATCACCCTATTGACCCCCTTTCATGGTCTTTTCATCTCCAATTAATGATTTTGTAGGCACTTTCTTTGCGTAGGCTGCGGAAAAGCTAGGGTGAGATTTGGTTACCGATTTACCTTGGCATATACTCAACCAACGACTATGCTATTGTTTTTTCGATTGTTTTTACAGCCGCTTTTGCAGACGTTGTACACGCTTTGTGCACTCTATCTGGTTGCTTACGGTGCCCAGTCGGCGTGGCTCATCTACCTCTACCTACAGAAACGAAATTTCACTTCTCCTGCCAAACAATGGTTCACATCCGGCGGTGATGCGAAAGTTGTCTCTTTACCCTATGTTACGATTCAACTGCCGATCTACAATGAGCATCATGTGGTTGAGCGGCTGATCGACGCCTGTACACGACAAAACTACCCCAAGGAACGCCTTCAAATCCAAGTGCTCGATGACTCCGACGATCTTACAACGACACTGGCTGAGGCACGCGCTGATTATTGGCGCAAGCATGGCTATCAGGTAGACGTGCTGCGCCGCTCCAATCGGATTGGCTACAAGGCGGGTGCATTGGCGCATGCACTTCCCTTGGCCCAAGGTGAGTTCATTGCCATCTTTGATGCCGACTTTCTGCCGCCTGCGGACTTTTTGGCAAAAACTGTTCCACATCTGCTTGACGAGGTGAATCAGGACGTCGGCTTTATTCAGACCCGCTGGGAGCACCTCAATCGTGAATACTCTGCCTTGACGCAATGTCAGGCGCTGGCGCTCGATGCACACTTTGCCATTGAGCAACCGGTGCGTTCACAGTCAGGCTACCTGTTTGGCTTCAACGGTTCTGCTGGAATTTGGCGGCGCGAATGTATCGAGGATCCGGATGTAGGCGGATGGCAACACGACACACTTTGTGAAGATTTGGATCTGAGTTATCGGGCCCAGCTTTGTGGCTGGCAAGGTTTGTTTTTGGAGGATGTATTTGCACCGGCTGAGATTCCGCCACAACTCTTGGCCTTCAAGCGACAACAGGCGCGCTGGGCCAAGGGAAGTATTCAGACATTACGCAAGCTGAGCCGCAGAGTGTGGAAAAGCGAGAAAAAGCTCGGTGTTCGTATCGCAGGATTACTACACTTGAGTAACTATATCCTCCATCCCGCACTGTTGCTCATGTTGCTGTTGACCTTGCCGTTTCTGCTCACGGGAACTCATACCTCGGCTATCCTGGCACCGCTGAGCATTACCTCATTGTTTACTCCCTTGCTCTATACGCTGGCGCAGCGCAAATTACATCCTAAGAACTGGTTACGCCAGTTGCTTTACCTGCCGATGTTGGCGGTGCTGGGTATGGGATTATCGCTGAGCAACAGTGTCGCGGTTTGGCAGGCACTCCTTGGCAAACAGGGCACATTTCTGCGCACACCGAAATTTCGTGTAGAAGCAGAAGGCGATCACTGGCAAGGCAGCATCTATCGGCTGCCGCTCGACGGTCTGTTGATTGGGGAGATCCTGCTGCTGCTCAATGCACTCGTAACGACCGGGGTAGCCATTGCACAGCGCAATGTGGCTACCGCCTTCTTCATGTTGCTCTATGCACTTGGTTTTGGGTTGAGTATCTCTATTCAACTGGGCCAGGCTTGGTCGGCACGCCGTGTCGTTCGCCGCCGAACGGTGATGCCAACCAAAGGTCCGTTACCAACGACGAGCCTGGCTGCACCTTCCTTACCCGATTTCACCACAACAAAAAGCCAAAGCACTACCGTATAGTTTCAATTTTTACCCTAGAATTGGCTCTGTCTTGACGGCTGATCAGGCTGTCAAGTTACCTATTTCTTGTCTTTTCGCCCTCTCCCCTGTACAATCTACAAGCAGATGGGACGATTCGCATAATCATAGAATCTACAAATCTGTCGGTTCAAATGTGCATAAATTAGCTGTTTTTATCGACAAATGTAAGCTCTATGCTATCAAGATTTGATACAAAAAGATAGGATATAAAGATGTCTCAGCAACCCTTTGGCAATACCTGGCAGGAACGCCCAGAAGATATCATCATGCTGCGCAACCGGACGCAGAAGAACTTTATTCTTGAACTGCCTAGCGGCCGCTATCGTTTGGACGCCGGGCGCCGCATGCGCACATTGCGCTCCATTTTGCGCTTGCCGCAAGTGAAGCAACTTTTCGACCAGGGTGAATTAGCCATCGAATGAAGAGTGACGTGGTAAGCGGTGAGCCGTCTTGCACCGTTTGCCACTTGAATTCATTTTCGGCTATTCACCACCCTTACTGACTCAGGACGCCACTATGCCTCTCCTTCTTCTCATTGATGGACATTCGCAAGCCTACCGTGCCTACTTTGGCATGAAAACCCCGTTGTCGACGCGCGAGGGTGAACCTACGGGCGCAGTCTACGGTTTTGCACGTAAGCTTCTCAGTGTGCTCAAAGAGTACAAGCCAGACCATGTGGCTGTCGCCTTTGATCTGGGCGATACATGGCGTCACAGTGAATTTGGCGACTACAAAGCGACCCGCGATGCCATGCCTGACGACATGCGCACACAAATGACGCGCATCGAGCAGATGCTTAAGGCGTTCAATATTCCGATCATTACCTATCCCAATTACGAAGCGGACGATGTTCTAGGCACGCTCTCCAAACAAGCTGCTGAACAGGGGCAGGATGTACTGATCATGACCGGCGACCGGGACATGTTTCAGCTCGTTACCGACCGCATCAAGATTCTCTATACCTCCGGCGGACCCAACCCGGTTACGAGTATCTATAGCGCGGCTGAAATTCAGGAGCGTTATGCCCTGAATCCACAGCAGTTTATTGACTTCAAATCGCTCATTGGTGACAGCTCGGATAATATTCCTGGCGTGCCTGGTGTGGGTGAAAAGACGGCAGTCAAGTTTCTCCAACAATACAACACGCTTGACAATCTCTATGACCATATCAATGAGATCAGCGGTCAGAAGGTCAAACAAGCGCTGCTTGATGCCAAACCGCTGGTGGAACGAAATCGCCGCCTGGTCACGATTGTCACCCAATTGGATGACCTGCTTTACGACGCTGCCCAATGCCGCTTGCATGATTATGACCCTGCGCCACTGATCGATCTCTTTAACAAGTTGGAGTTTCGCAGCTTGATCAAGGAACTGCCCCAGGCAGACGGTGTGACAAAAGCGGAAGTGCCTATATCTGCATCGAGTTCAGCCCAGATGTCGCTTTTTGGTGAAGCTGAAAGCCCCACTCAAGTCAGCGCAACGGTGTCTGCGGACGCCCCGAAATACCTCACTGTACGGGATGAGGCAACATTACAACGAGTTGTACAATCTGTGCGAGCAACCGGTCGCCTGAGCTTTGACGTGGAGACCACCAGCGTCGATGCGCTGACTGCCCAACTGGTGGGATTGGGCATTGCCTGGGCCGCAGGTGAGGCTGTCTATATTCCAATTTCGCATAAATCTGGTGAACAACTGCCATGGGATACCGTACGCAATGTTTTGCAGCCACTTTTTGCCGATCCTGCCATTCTCAAGATGGCGCACAACGGTAAGTACGATCTCACGGTGCTCCTGGAACACGGGTTGAACGTTGAAGGCGCGATCCACGATACAATGACCCTCGCTTGGTTGCTCGACCCAGCCAGTCGCAGCCTGGGCTTGAAGGCACAAGCCTACGCCGAGTTGGGCTGGACGATGACGGAAATAACTGAGTTGATCGGCACTGGCCGCAAGCAAGTGACAATCGATGAAGTGCCAGTTGAGGCGGTTGCCGCCTACTGTGGCTCCGATGTCGATGCGACCATTCAACTTTTTGATAAGTTGCTGCCACGCGTCCAAAGCGAAGGCATGGGAGCCATCTACCAGGAGATCGAACTGCCATTGCTGCCGGTGTTGACTGACATGGAACGCGCCGGTGTCCAACTCGATCTGAAATTCCTGGGTGAAATGTCGAAACGGCTAGGAACGCGTCTGGTTGAACTCGAAGACGAATTGGTGAAATTGGTCGGCCATCCCTTTAACTTGCGCAGCACGCAGCAGATGAGCGATGTGCTCTTCAAAGAAATGGCCTTTCCAACCAAAGGGGTGTCTAAAACTGCATCAGGTCACTACAGCACGGCGGTGCAGGAGTTGGAGCGGCTTTACGCGCTCAAAGACGAACTGAGTGACAGCCAACGTCGCATGTTGGAGATCATCTTTGAGCAGCGCCAACTGGAAAAACTGCGTGGTACCTATGTCGACGCCTTGCCCACCCAGGTCAACCCGAAGACAGGACGCATCCATACCAACTTTAACCAAACCGGTGCCGCCACCGGTCGTATGAGTAGCAGCAACCCCAACTTGCAGAACATCCCGATCCGCAGCGAAATGGGGCGCGAGATTCGGCGGGCCTTTATCGTGCCGTCAGGCTGTATTCTGATTAGTGCCGACTACAGCCAAATCGAACTGCGCATTCTTGCCCATGTAGCGCAAGAAGAGACGTTGCTTGCCGCCTTCCGTGCCGACCAGGACATCCATGCGGCTACCGCCTCCAAACTCTTCCGCATTCCGATCGAGCAGGTGAACAAAGATCAGCGTGGTCTGGCCAAGACGATCAACTTCGCCACCATCTATGGTTCCAGCGCCTTTGGTATCAGCAGCCGTACCGACATGACCACCGCCGAAGCTGATCGTTTCCTGACACAATATTTTGAAACTTATCCACGCATTCGCCAATATATTGAAGCCACCACCCAAATGGTGCGCGAACATGGCTTTGTACAAACGTTGCTCGGGCGCAAGCGCTATTTCCCTGAACTGAGCAGCGGTCGTTTACCCTTCAACCAACGCGCTGCAATCGAGCGTGCAGCTATCAATGCCCCGATTCAGGGCACGGCTGCCGATATCATGAAGATCGCCATGGTACGACTTCACGATGAATTAGCCAAGAACAAGCTACGCACGCGCATGTTGCTCCAGGTCCATGATGAATTGGTCTTAGAAACCCCAGAAGAAGAAAAAGAAGCCGCAACCTCCTTAGTATGTTCCGTAATGGAAGCAGCATATACTTTAGATGTGCCACTTAAAGTGGACGTCGAAATCGGACCAAACTGGTACGATTTGACACATGTATAGCCTTTCACAGATTGCGGAAACAGCGAAGAAGGTAACTATTCAGTTGCGATGACCGCCGGTTAACTGAGTGGTTGCCAGAGGAGAATTGCCATGTACAAGTCAGAACTTGCCAATCATCCGTGGCTCAAGTTACGGGATCGGGCTGCCTATGTTCGTAGCTATCGGCACATTGGGCGCGACCTCAAAATTGGGCAATTGTGGATCATGTTGGTTGTCTTGATCGTGATGGGAACCACTATAGCGGGTACCTACCTTACTACCACGCTCAATCAGCCGCAGATGTCAGGGGAGCTGGGCAAATTTATCGCTACCTTTACCTATCAGCGAGCCCTTCTTGTCTGCGCCTTCACCATCATTCAATGTATCTTTGTTCTTATCGGCAGTAAGTTTATGGTGCGTTTGCTCACCTGGCAACTCGTACCCATCGCACTGCTTGGTTTGGCCACTGCCACCTATTTTGCCTCGTTTCCTGAAACGCGAACATTAGCGCTGCTTGTCTTTCTCGGCTTCAGCCCCTACATCCTTTGTGCTGGGATTCTCACCCTTTCCTGGCGAGCAAGATTGTATCTCTCGTATATGCAAGGGACATAGAGGCAAGCTACAAGTGGCAAAGTGGCAGAGAGGAAATATAACTCTGCAATTTTGCCACTTTGCAACATTGCCCCTCCTCCTCACCTCGCTTCTACAACGAGCTGTTCGGGCAGCAATTTGCTAAAGACTTGAAGCACCCGAGGACGTTGCGGCAGCACCGGCTGGATAATGCCTCGAATGCGCGTCTCGTTGTCGCCATCGCCTCGCTGTTGACAGACCTGTAGGGCCTTTTTGAGCACGGGCAGCCAGCTTTGTCCTGGCCCTCCAATTTCGAGCATCGGCGCAATAAACAGTAGTAGATTAAGCGCTGGTAATCCCAGCGGATCAAACTGAAAAGCGTACTCCATCAGATACTTGGTCTTCTCAATCAGCAGCCGCGAAGGTGACTTGTCCGTCCGATAGATCAGCTCACTGATCCGCAGCAGGGTCTCCTTGACAAACTGCTCGAAGCGAATCGTGTAGTCAGAAGGGCGATGCTCCATGCCCAAAATCCAACGGATGATCTGCTGGCGCAGAAAAGTGCGCGTGAGATGATGCATGACATATCTGCGCTCAATAAAATTGCCCTTGACGTCCAGCAAGCCGAGTTTTACATAAACTTCGAGTGCCCGCCGTACCTCCTCCCGATTGGCCTGATTCTGTGTCGTCAGCACCAATTCCTCTAGGGTATCTCCTTTTTCAGTGATCAAGAGTAAGGGCAACGAAGCATAGCGCATCGCTTCATCCAATTGCTCCCAGGCATGGTCAAATAAAAACGCGTATAAGTCATTTATGGTTGGGCCGGAAGCAGTAATCAGGTCGGCTAGGACTTGGTTTAAGGGATAGATGTGAAGCTGTTCTACAACCACGCGTGCGGCAAGTGGATTGCCGCCAATCAAGGTATATATTGGATAGAGTTCCTCATCGCTGGCCTCGGCTACATCGCGTAAATTGCGCAATTTTGCCTCTTCACGAATCAGTTGCAGCGTGTGCTCTGCTGTCATTGCACCCAACGTAAAATGGTAAACTCCCGCTTCCTGGTAGGCTCGCAAGCGAGAGGTAATAACTATTTTGCTTGGATTGATCATCCGATGCAGTAGACTCATAAATCCATCTATGTCAGGATGCGCCTCCAAGCCGTCAATGACAATCAGGTGAGGACGCTCCTTTAGTCGATTACACAAGAGGTCGAGTCTTGTTTCAGCCGTATGCTCCTCATTTTGGAGGGTGTCAGGGGCAAGTTGCAACAGAAGTTGCTCAACAATCGCCTGATTGTTTGTTGCGCCATCCGCCACAATTGTTTGCTCCAGTGCCACCCAAGCGAATTCTTCCCAAAGGTCAGAATCGATCAGCCGGCGGCAGAGCGCGTCGGTCAATGCGCTTTTGCCAACGCCGGCTGCGCCTTCAATCATTACAACCCACGGTGCCTGTCCAGGCAGCAACACTGGTGTCAACTCGTCCAGTGTCTTTTCGGTTCCCCACAGTTGCGGCGTAGTTGGCGAGGGAAGGCGCATAAAAAGTCGCTCGCGCTGCGTTTGACGAGTTTGGCGCTCTTGGTAGTACAACGTTTCGGCAACATGACGGATTCCCTGTTGCTGTTTGCGTAACACACTCCCCTCTGCCAAATTCATACGATTGGCCACTACTTGCACAGGTTGCTCTTCTGCAAAGCGTAAAACTAAGATGGTATGTTCATCTGGGTGCGAAACGCGCAAGGCATCCAAACCGCGACGTAGTAATTCATTCGTGGCCAGGCGCATCGTCGACTGACCGTTATTGCAGATGTTGCGGTTACAGATGAGCTGATAGCTTTGTAACGCTTGCAGTGGGCTTCCTTCGTGATCGTTGGCGTGCCAAAGGCGAAATGCTTGGAGCACCTTCTCTTCTAATCCATCGATAGTGAGAATAGCGGGCTGAGTGACGGAGGTTGTTGTCATAGATTGCACCTTCTGATAGCAAACGCGACTCTGAATTGACTGCGGTGGACAATACGAGATCCGATTACTCACGAACAGATGGGTTAACTCCATTCCGTGAACAGAATGATGCGGAAATGATGTGGGACTCTTATATCGATAAGATACGCATGAATGTAGGCGCAAGACCGTGGTTGGAATGGATTGGTCAAACGCTTGGAGAGCCAGTACGCGTATGCCCTATAGATATAACGTTGAAGAGCATCCAATTCGGATGTTACTTTATGCGACTCCTTGCCAATGACCGCTCCGGACGACCTTGTCCTAGCGTGTCACTCTATCCAACGAAATATCTCCTCAATAAGTTCACGCCAAGATAAAGATCTTTTTGAATCATCTGTAAATCCACTTACTGGCTTCAAGAGTGAGGTGCTGTGCGCGCCATGATAGCTCCCTGTGATCCACCTGTGATCTATCTGTGATCTCACTGTGAGCCATTGCGTGCAACACTGTCAGCGTGAAGTTCGAAGTCGTTTTGTGGATGGAAAATTCTGTTCATTGCGGATGATGGAAACGATGTGGAATACAGAATTACAAGAGTTTGCTGATCCATGTTACGCATGTCACCTAGAAAGTAAGCCGAGTTTGGCTGGTTTGAACCGACAAATGCGTAAACGAGCTAGTTATTGTTCAGAATCTTAGCGCTTGTTCAGGGTGAAAGTCATGCCGGTGAAACAGTCAACGACATTTGTGTTTTGGGGATACCGGTGCGACGAAGTGGCCGCAGTAACGTACAGTAGCGGTTTGCGCAGGCTGGGATTGCGTGTCCAAGTGGTTGGCATCGCCGTCCATGGCTTGGAAGGAGTCTATGGCGTAACACTACAACCAGATTTGCTGCTCAATGATGCACTCCCACAAGCAAAAAAAGCAATCTGTGTCATTCTTCCCTGCGATGACGCTGCACTGCGGCGCTTCCTCAGCGATGATCGGTTGCAAGGCTTTTTGCAGACAGCCTGGAGCAACGGCGCCCGGTTTGTCACACAAGATGAAACAGAGGAATTACTTCACTCATTGCTCCCAGGTGTTGAAGAGTCTAGAACCGCCAAAGAAATTATGACCTATTCCGTGGGCGATGAACTGGTTGCCTCTGTCAATCATCTGGCCATTCAATTGCTTGCCAAAGTGAGTAAACGTCAAAAAAAGTAACCTAGAACGTACAACCAATTTCAGAAATCAGGAGATCAACTATGTCGAAATTCCAGCACAATGGAATCGCAGGGGTTGCCCGAACCGGCATCACACTGTTTGTGATTCTCTGTGCCCTCATTCTCTCGGTACAAGTGGCCTTTGCCGCCTCCGATGCTCCCATCGAAGCTGCGGCTGGACAAGCGGCAGACACCTTCTGCGTTACCGGCACGGTGATCGGCCATGATGAGAAGCCACTCACCGATGGTTGGGTAGTTACAGCTACGAACGTAACCACCTCTCAAACTTTAAGCACTACCACAGATTTGCAGGGAAACTTTGGATTCAATGGTTTGGCAGTTGTTGGAACCTGGCATTTTGCAATCACAGTAAAGAATGGTTGGGAACCGATTACTCCAGCCGAATTTGATGTACCCAGTGTCTATTCTACAGGCTGCGTCACCATCCGTTTCAAGCTCCGACACATCGTTGAGGTGATTGTTGATAAGATCAACGATAACCACGAACCGTGGTCAGGTTGGACGATCTGTGCCGAGCCAGGTGCTGGTAACTTCTTTGCAACCCGCGTTTGTAAGGTTACCGATGCCAATGGTGAAGTACGATTTAGGCTAACCCCGGGCAATTGGAACTTTGTGGAAAACCCACCCGCTGGTGTACCCGAGATACCAGTCATGCCGCCAACCGATCGCCAATCGATCAATGTGCAGCCTCCAGGCCCGATCACATTGCGCTTTAAGAATGTGGCCCCGCTGCCTAGAGGTTGTATTGATGTGACTAAATTCGATGTTCCGCCAGGAACAAATCAGGCCCCATTCCCGCTACCAGGTTGGACCATCAGTGTCCTCCGTGCCGATGGTGTGGTCGTTGCATCCGGCCAAACCAATGCGCTAGGCCAGATTGCGTTCTGTAACCTTCCGATTGGTCCTTACACGGTAGTCGAAGAGATCCGCAGCGCTTGGGAACCCTCTACCAATCCTCGTGTCGCCGTTACTGTAGCCGCTGATCAGCGTCAGGCTGTCGTGTTTAGAAACCGACAAGATCGTGGCTTCTGCTTTGTAGGGCGCAAGATAGACACCAATGGCAAAGTGGGCATCCCGGGCTGGCAGATTACAGCAACTCCAATCGCCGCCGGTGGTGTGACAACCACTACAGTAACTACGGATGGTCTGGGCTACTATCGCTTCTGCTTCCCAGAGAATGACTATCGAGTGCTTGGCGCTTCCTACAATATCTGTGAAGTGATGCAAAGTGGCTGGCTGGCGCACACCCCAACCTGCTATACCGCTAAGCTGCCGCTTTATCCCGATGCACCAGTGCGTGTACCCGATTTTGAGAATCAACAGGTCGGCCATGCAGAGAGCGTTGGCGGTAGCCCATCCACCATCGCTGGCTGTCGTGCAACCCATACCGTAAAGTACGGTGAAACTCTGGGGGGCATCGCAGTACAATATGGTGTGTCGGTCTACAATTTGTTAGCGGCGAATCCTTCGCTGCGATGGCGTCCTAACCTAATCAAGGTGAATGAGCAACTCTGTATTCCCAATTAGTGCTTCTCCTTGACCTCAGGACTTACGCAGATGGCCGAGAAACAGCTTGACTGACTCGACACATGCATAAGCCCTAAGCGATTCGGATCATCCGCTGCATCGAGGGAGCCGGGAGTAAGGCACCTATACGACTGGCCGTAGACAAGAGTTTTGCCAAGCCAAGAGGCGCAGAGTCACATCTGTGCCTCTTATTTTTTCAATCTTGATTTTTTCTCGCATCGACCGATATTGGAGTAACATGTAGTTTCTATTCGAAAAAGCAGGATGCAAGTTGCAGGTTGCAGAAAAAGGATTGAACGGGTACTTTGTCACCTGCGTTGTGTAACTTGCATCTTGAATGCAAAATGAAGAGGTTATGTTACGCGATCGTATCAAGTCTACCATTCAAAGTGCAATTGAAGCGGCACAAGCCGCAGGTGCCTTGCCCTCCTTTGATTTACCTACCATCGAGATTTCCCGCCCAAAACAGGTTGAACATGGCGACTACACGTGCAACGTAGCACTGGTCGCCTCTGCTGCCATCCGTAAGAGTGGTGGCAATGCCAATCCGCGCGCCATCGCCGAAGCCATCGTCAAGCACTTGCCAGCCAGCGACTTTTTGGGCAAAGTCGAGTTAGCTGGCCCTGGCTTTATCAACCTGCGCCTGTCTGATTCCTGGTTGCAGAAGCAGGTGGGAGAGATCGTCTTGGCGGGACAGCAGTATGGCAACAGCGAGCGGGGCAAGGGTCAACGTTGGCAGGTGGAATATGTCAGCGCCAATCCAACCGGTCCCATTCACTATGGCGGCGCACGCAACGCAGTATTGGGCGAATCGGTGGCACGCGTGTTGGAAGCGGCTGGTTACACCATTCAGCGTGAGTTTTACGTCAATGATTTCGGTACGCAGTTTGCCCTCTTTGCCGAGACACTTTACGCCCGCTACTGCCAACACTATGGACGCGATGTGGCGATCCCAGAAGAGGGCTACCAGGGCGAATATGTGATTGACTACGCTGCGCAAGTAGCCCAAGCGCACGGCGATCGCTTCTTGAATTTGTCCCGAGAAGAGGCAATCGTCCAACTGCGCCCGATTGCGCGTGAATTGGTGGTGACCGCTTTAGAGCAGGAGTTAAAACGGATCGGCGTCGTCTTTAACCGTTGGTTTAGCGAGCAGAGCCTCCATGAAGAGGGGCTGGTCGAACAGTCGCTCGATTATCTGCAACAGCGGGGCGAGTTGGAAAAGCGTGATGGCGCAGTTTGGTTTCTCGCCAGCAAATATCCCGGTATCGAGAAGGATGTCGTTGTCATCCGCTCGAACGGTAAACCGACCTATTTCACCAGTGACATTGCCTATCACTACGATAAGTTTGTGCGTCGCGGCTTCGACCATGTGGTCAATGTCTGGTCGGTCGACCATCAGGGTCATGTGGCACGTATGGGCGCGATCATGCAATCGTTAGGTCTTGATCCCAGCCGTTTAACAATTCTGCTTTACGACCTGGTCAAGCTGGTGCGTGATGGCAAAGAGGTTAAGCTGAGCAAACGCAAGGGCAATCTGGTCACCATCAACGATGTGGTTGACGAGGTTGGCTCGGACGCGATTCATTTTATGTTGCTCAACCGCAGCCCGGAAAGCGTGGTTGAATTTGATCTTGATCTGGCTGTGGAAAAAGACAACGAAAATCCTGTCTATTACGTGCAATACGGTCACGCTCGTATCTGTTCGATTCTGGTCAAAGCGGCCGAAGAAGGATTGGCTTTGACAGAGTCAGGCGCGGTCGATTTTCATTTGCTTGTTCATCCTTCCGAATTTGCCCTGATTCGCAAATTATTGGAACTCGAAGAGCAGATCGACATCGCCGTGGATAAGCTGTCACCCCACAACTTGACCTACTATGCTATCGAGCTAGCGCGCATTTTTAGCGGCTTCTATCGTGATTGCAAAGTGGTGGATAGCGAACAGCCCGCCTTAAGCCGCGCTCGCCTCTGCTTGGCCCAGGCCACCCGAACGGTATTGGCAAAAACGTTAACTTTACTCGGCGTTTCTGCACCCGAGTCGATGTAATAGGGAAGGGGCAAGTTGCAGGTTGCATGATGATACCTGCAACTTGCCCCTTGCCCCTTGCAATTCTTTTATAGAAAGATTTCAAACCTTCAATGACCACTCAATTCAAAGTCCTAGTTTCCGATGCAATGTCGGAGAATGGGCTCGCAGCGTTGCGTGCCGCTTCCAATATCACTGTCGATATTCGAACCAATCTCACTCCCCAACAATTGATCGAGGCGATTGCTGACTATGATGCGCTGCTCGTACGTAGCAGCACACAAGTAACGGCAGAGGTGTTAAAGGCTGGCAAAAAGCTGCGTGTAGTCGGTCGTGCGGGAGTTGGCGTCGATAATATCGATGTCGAGACTGCCACCCAGTGTGGTGTGATTGTCGTCAATGCTCCTACTGGCAACACGGTTGCCGCCGCCGAACATACTGTGGCATTGATGCTCTCGATGGCACGCCAGATTCCACAGGCCGATGCGCATGTACGGGCCGGTCTCTGGAAGCGCAACCAGTTTATGGGCGTAGAAATTGCTGGCAAAACGCTTGGCTCTGTTGGCTTGGGACGCGTGGCGCAGGAAGTTGTACGTCGTGCGCAGGGGCTTGGTATGCATGTCATCGGCTACGATCCCTACGTCACCGCTGATTACGCCGCCCAACGCGGGGTAAAGTTAGCCGATCTGGAGACACTCTTTGCTGAATCGGACTTTATCACCGTCCATGTGCCGCTCACTGCCCAAACGCGCAACCTGATTGACCGTGACCAGATGGCCAAAATGAAAAAGGGCGTGCGTCTGCTCAATGTGGCACGCGGCGGTATTATCAATGAAAACGCCTTGCTCGAAGCGATTGAAGCTGGCAAGGTGGCCGGCGCTGCCCTCGATGTCTTTGAGCCTGAACCTTTACCGGCTGATAGCCCGCTGCGCAAAAGTGATAAGATTATATTGACACCGCATCTTGGCGCAAGCACGATTGAAGCGCAGGAACAGGTAGCGGAAGATGTGGCGTTACAAGTGGTAGATGTGCTGAACGATCGCCCTGCTCGTTATGCCGTCAACGCCCCAATGATTCCGCCCAAGGATCTGGAATTTTTGGTGCCCTTCATCGACCTGGCACAACGGATGGGCAGCTTCTTGGTCCAGGTTGGTGTGCAAGGGATTGGCGATGTAACCATCACCGTGCAAGGTCAACTGGCCGACTTCGATCTCGCCTATATCCGTGCAGCAGTGATCAAGGGCTTGCTGAGCAATGTGGTTGAACAACGCGTTAATCTGGTCAATGCGAGTCTCTTAGCCGAACGCCGCGGCATGAATCTCATCGAACGCAAGATGCACCATGTCGATAGCCCGTATGACACGATGCTCACGGTGACGGCTACATCTGGTGCGCAAGCCTGGAGTGTTAGTGGCTCCGTGGTGCAAAATGAGCCGCACATTGTGGGCATCAATGGTCTCTGGATCGATCTGCCTGCCTTGGGCAAAATTCTCTTGACCTCGCATCAGGATCGGCCTGGCATCATCGGCCGTGTGGGAACGATCCTGGGGCAAAATGATATCAATATTAGCTTCATGCACGTTGGGCGTCGTGGGCCGCGCACCGAATCGATTATGGCTTTGGGAATTGACGAAGTGGCACCGTTGCCCATTTTGGCACAGATTGAATCGTGGTCTGATATCAATTGGCTACGGTCGATTACTTTGTAGTTGATGAGGAGTGTAGTAGAATCTTTTAGTAGTCTAGAGATTGATACAACACAATAACACTTTGAAATCTCGTATGAGGTTCTTCACCAGATGGGTTTGAGAAACAAGCCCCTGTCCGTGCTGTTGCACCGGTAGGAACAGGAGTGGCGCTGGTCGGGAAACTCTTGACTAGCGTGATTCTATTAAGGCTTATAAGGGGTCGTTTCTTACTCACGTTACCCATTTTACCGAGAAATTAGGTCGAGTTGGCCTATTTGAACCGAGAAGTGTTTAACTTGAGTTAATAATTTTAAGAAAGGCCCTGTTCCTAATCGAGAGCATTGAGGTTTGGACGGGCGAGAATGGCTCCGATCACTCAACGATTCCTATCCGATCAGTCATCTACCAAACCAGTGCCTGGTCACAACAGTGTATAATCAGCTTATGCTAAAAGCTTGCTCAACTATCGTCGAATCCATCCGCGGCAGGCGTTCCGTTCCGTTGCGTTTGTTGTTTGCGATTTCTGTCCTGTGGGGTTTGCCTACTTTGGCCTGTGGAAGTTTTGCCCCACGCCCCACGCCCACTCCTTCACCGCAACCAACAACCACCTTTGTCGCCCCAGCCGCAGCCGCAATTGCCCCCACCGCTACACCTACAGTACTTCTTCAAATCATCGAACTGACACCAACCCCGGCACCTTCAGCCACAGCTACACCTGCCCCTCAGGCAAATGGCATACAGGCTGGCGCAAAAGCGTTGGTCACAGCCCCGGCTGGTCTCAATATGCGTGAGCAACCTACGTCTAATTCGCAACTGGTCGTTCGATTGGGCAGTGGTGTGCGCGTCACAGTGCTAGAGGGGCCAACCCAAGCCGAAGGGTTCACCTGGTGGCGTGTAGATGACGGTCAAGGTAAGGTCGGTTGGGTCGCAGAACGCGACGCCGAAACCGTCTGGCTTACTTTGGAAGGGGGTGTTGCCGGTGAACCGCAGACAGGCACGGGTGGTCCCAACCCCAATGCGAAACCTGTCGACCGACCGCCTCGCACCGGAGATCGGGTTGAGGTGACGATGCCAAGTGGATCGCAGTTGACAATTCGAACCGATCCTGGGCGCAACGCCAACGTTGTAACCCGTGTTGATCCAGGGGTACGTTTTGCTGTTGAATCGGGTCCGCAACCCGCCGACGGCTTTGATTGGTACCTGATTCGCTCCGATGACGGTCAGATTCGTGGCTGGGCAGCAGGCGGGGATGGTCGAACCCGCTGGTTAAGTCCACTCGAATAAAAACTGAAAACTATATAAGAGAAAGGTCGCCAAGCAACTGCTTAGCGACCTTTTTTGTTGGAGCACCTTTCTGTGTGCTTCTGTGTAAATCCCCTTGGTGCGTCGCTCTAAATCTTCCAGGAAGGATCGTTGGATCAACTTTCTCCCTGAATAGCCCTTCCTGGAAGTGGACAGCGACGGAACCAATTTCAATCATCTTTTTAGCCTTATATATAAGTCTCAGGTTTGGTGCTGATGCTGAAGCCCCGCAAGCCACTCTGTCGTTCCCGTTTGGAATCTCTGCCGTTTGATGCAAGACAGCGTTGGAGATACTAAACGGGAATGGCAGTCTATCTTACAGTGCGGTTGGCATGGTGAGTTGCTGGTGAGCATACAGATAGCAGATGTTCACGTTAGAGCACGGCATCAACGCGCAAAAGGACGGGGATGATTGACCCTAGACGAGAAGTGGCAGATGAGGTCACTCTTCCTCATCTGCCACTTCTCGCTTACAAAATATATTGTTCGCCGATTGCACACGTCTGCGCAGAGGGAGCCAGGTTTTCTCTGGACACACGGCGCAGTCGGTTGAACACAAAGTAAGTAGAGATTGTGAAAGTAAGAGATTGAGAGATTGAGTAATTCGATTACTGCCAATCTCTTACTCTCCAAACCTCAATTTATGGAATCACCAACACCTGCCCTACGTAGATGAAGTTCAAGTCCGTCAAACCATTTGCCTGGGCAATCGTCCAAATGTCCACACCGTACAGGTCACACAGATAGCTGAGTGTTTCACCTGCCGCCACGGTATGCGTACGGCGGTGTTCGACCGGTGGTGGCTCATGATAGGGCGGCGGCTCATGAGACGGTGGCGGTTCCTGATGCCAGTCGCCTTGTTGATGATCTTGTGGTGCTCCCATGTAGCAACCCGGAATCTGTAATTGCTGACCGACATAGATCCAGTCGTAGTTGGCAATGCCATTGACCTGCGCTAGATCCCACAGCCGTACATTGAAGCTATCGGCAATGCTGCTGAGTGTATCGCCTGGTTGCACCACATAGAAGCAGAGCTTTCCTGGTCGTGGGGCGGGCGGTGGCGGTGCCGAACCACCACAGGCACGCAAGCTGATGCTATCCAGGTTGAAATCCATCTCGACGTCGGTGATGCCCCACTTTTTCCAGCCTCGGATAAAGAGCACGACGGATTTGGCGGGTGCCTGGAATTGCACAGTGTAGGTACCCATTGGTCCTGGATTCAGGCGGTCGTAGATCATGCCCAGGTTCATTGCTGTCCAGGTCTTGACATGGCTCCAGTCGTTATCGCCATCGGCATTCCATCCCCATTGTGCAACAAAGCGATCAGGATCCGCATCATTGCCTGCACCCCGTAGTTCGCCACGTAGCGTGAGTTGATAGGTCTGGCCCGGATTTAGGCCCTTGATCTGCTGCCAGATCCCTGCATACCGATCTGGATCGGGCGTACCGACACCTTTGGCATTTAGTTCAATCAGTTGACCGTGCGCCCCATCGCTAATGACAGGCGGCCATTGCTCATCGTAAAAGCCATATCCTGCGGCTCCACCGTTGGTGAAATTGCCCCAGCCCTTGCCGACATTGCCATAGGCAAGGGGCACAAAGCCTGCTTCAAAATTACCGTTATAGACTAGCTCTGGACCGCCGCAGGTGGCTGCTGTTGTGACTGGTGGATTGTGGTCATAGGGACGATTATTGTGCTTCCAATCGCCGTCCGACTTCCAACCACCATCCGATTTCCAATTGTTCTCTGGACCGCCCTGATAGGGTTGCTGCCAACCTTGATAGCCAAGTGCAGGCCCCGTGAGCGAAATTGCGTCGAGATTGATATCCAGTTCTTCTTCGGGCACACCCCACTTCTTGAGGGCACGAATGTAGACGGTAATATAGTCATCTTCGGCCATAATCTGGGTGCTATAGCTTTGCATGCTGCCTGGCGCGCTACGTTCGTAGTAGTTGTACCAGCCAACGTCCTGCCAATTGGTCACTGCATTCCAGTCGGCTTTTTTGCCTGCTGTCCAGCCGACCTCAACCCGATAGCCCCATGGGTCCCGGTCACCGCCAGTGAAGGAGGTGCGCAGCATGCCACGTAGGTTGAATGTGTAGTTGGCCCAATCGACTACCTGGACTGTCTGATAGATACCAGCCATGCGGCTTTGATCTGGTTGACCGAAACCTTTGGAATTGATTTCAATCAACTGTCCGTGAACGCCTTCAGCAATGACAGGCGACCACTGTTCATCATAAAAACCAAAGTTGGCGGCTCCACCATTGGTAAAGCAGCCCCAACCACTGCCCACAGTTCCACAACCTGCTTGGTTGACAAATCCTTTTTCAAAACCTCCATTAACCAGCATATCCATATTGCCGGCACTCATGCTCTGAAAAAGCCCGCCAGACATGATTCCTGTACTGACGAGGGCGATGATAGTAATAAGACTGAAAGCATAGTTCCAGCCTCGTCGCAAGCGTAGCTGCGACATGGATTGGATCCAACGGGATATTTCGAGTGGTACCCGTGGTCCGCAAAAGAAACGTTTCATTAAATTCCTCCTGCCTTATGGCTCCGAATCAGCAAAAGGTACTGCAAACCGGCCCCTGGTTGGCCTTGCCGCGGAGTATAGCATGGCAAAAATTTTTGTCAATAGCCAGTTTAATAGCATATCAAATTTCAAATCGCTTGCTATCCGAAGCTGGATTTTGTGAAGTTGGGCGGCAAATGAGGTGTATGCGAAGCGTAACTATTTACGGTTAGAAGAGGCTTAAAATGCCCCAATGATGCTTGTCAGCGGAGAATTTCGAACCAGAGAATGGAAAACAAAAAACAGACGTCAATTTGCAATTTTGTATGAAGTTGCAATAGTCATCGATTGAGTACCGTAGGGTGAGGATATAGTCATGTGAAATGATGCGACAGCGTGGGAAATGGGGAATTTTAAGTTCAGTAGTGGGCAGACAATGGTTTTGCGAAATTCTCTGTAGCACAAGAATTATTCTTATGCTACGCCGCGATCTGCTCGCCAATATTGTGAATTGCTGCTGTAAGAACCTGAATGGCCCGTTGGTACTCGTCGAGTGAGATATGTTCGTTGGGTGTGTGGTCAAGCGAACTGTCACCCGGGCCGTAAGCGACGATGGAGCAGTTCCAAGCAGGGCCAACGACATTCATATCGCTGGTGCCTGTTTTGGTTAGTAAACTGGGGCGTACTTCGGGAAAATTGTCGCGAATGGCTGCCAGAAAGCTGCGTACGAGGAAATTGTTTCGATCTCCGCGCCAGGCCGGTTCATAGGAGCGAAAAACAAAGTGGATGGTCAATGGATCGCCTGGCAGGTCCAGATGTGTTTCGTACTCAGGACTAATTTGTGGAGCTTCGTAATTCGTAATTCCTAATTCGTAATTCGTAATTGACCATTCTGCTAAATTTTGGACAAAACGTTCGATTGGGAAGTCGAGCGGTAGACGGATACCTGCTTGCGCCTGTACATGATCGTACATCTTCTCATCAGTGAAGGTAAGTAACTTGCGTAAACTTGGCTGAAACTGTTCGAAATTTTTGTCACCGCGATCCTGGTTGAAGTGGATCGCATAGTCACTGAGCCAATTCCAAAAATTGACAGCGATAGTTGCAACGCCGATATCTGGCCCCGCAGTGTGAGCCATTGGCTGGCTGGCATCTAGCTCAATCAACAAGCGCCCTTTGTAGCCTAAGGTCACGCGTGACCAGGCACTCGGTTCACCGATGATACAGGCAATCGGTTGTGTTTCATGAATGCCGTTGAAGCGATCCCGAATAAAGCGGGCACCTTTACTGGTAGCATATTCTTCTTCCACGGCACCGACAACGACAATCCGTAGATCATGCTCACGGGCCCACTGCGAACCAACCTCAGCTGCCGCCATTGTAAATGTAGCTAAGGGGCCTTTGGCGTCGACACTACCGCGCCCATAGAGATTTGCGCCTTTTTCGCTTTCTTCGATACGTACAGGGATGTTGCCAGGAACCGTATCAATATGGCCAAGTAGCAGCAGTGTATGGGTTGCATCGGGTGAACCAATTTCCCCAACTGCGCTGCCTGCGCCGTCAACGTAGGCTTGGTCGTAGCCAAGCGATTTCATCTGCTCGACCAGCCAGGCGCTGGCTTCTGCTTCTTGGGTCGAAAGAGAACGAATGGCGACAAGGCCTTGCAGTAAATCAATGGCGCGTTGTGGTTGGTACTTCATAGTGCGTTCCTTTTCATTTATTGAGGACGTTTGCTATGGCCTTGACACCTATTTCCAATTCTTCCTCGCTGATGATCAGCGGTGGCAACAAACGAAGCACTTGTGGACCTGCGGGCAACGCAATCACCCCGTGATCTTCCATGAGCGCCTTGAGGTAAGGTGCCACTTTTTCACGCAGCTCAATGCCACAAATCATGCCGATCCCTCGGATTTCACGCACGATCGTGTAGTCGCCAATCGCCTGTTGAAGCATCTCTTGTAGCTTGCGACCCATCTGTTCTGCCCGCGCCATGATCTGCTCATTTTGATAGGTTTCAATGGCAGCAAGGCCAGCCGCACAGGCGAGTGGATTACCACCAAAGGTGCTGCCGTGTGCGCCGGGATAGAGTTTCTCTTGAATTTGATCGGTATAGGCAACTGCCCCCATCGGGAAGCCCGCGCCGATACCTTTGGCCAGCGTGATAATGTCTGGCTCAAGTCCAACATGCTCGCTGGCAAACCATTTGCCAGTACGGCCAAAGCCCGTTTGGATCTCGTCGATGATGAGCAGCGCTCCTCGTTCGTGGGCTAAATGTTGCGCCGCTTGCAGGAACTCGGGATCGCCGACATAGACCCCGCCCTCGGCTTGGACCACTTCGAGAACGACGGCGGCAGTCTCGTCGTTGATAGCGGCATCCAGTTTGTCGACATTATTGAAGGGCACATGTTCGCTATCCAGGAGCGGCAAGAAAGGCTCGCGATATTTGGGATCCCAGGTCACCGAAAGGGCACCGACCGTTCGTCCATGAAAGCCACGACGGGCAGCCACAAACTTCTTGCGCCCGGTTGTCAGCTTGGCAAACTTGAGCGCGCCATCCATTGCTTCCGCTCCACTGTTGGCCAGAAAAACATGCTGGAGGTGGCTTGGTAGAATTTCACTTAACTTGGCGGCAAAGCGCGCACGGGTTTCGTTGTAGAGAAAGGATGGGCAGGAGATCAAGGTCATCGCCTGCTCGGCTACGGCTTTGCTCAGTGCCGGATGACAATGTCCCAACATCGCCACCCCCTGCGCTGAGGTGAGATCGAGGTACTTCTTGCCGTTAATATCCCACAGCCAGCACCCTTCACCGCGTGTGATTACTGTATCACCACGGCGCTGGACAGTACCGCCGAAGAGGGATTCTTCGAGATATGCATAATCAATCTGCTGTGCTTCCACAACGACTGTTTCGTGTGAAGCTGGCGCTGATTGTTTTCCAATAATACCTTTCAGGATTGATAAGATTTCACCTACATCTTCTGGATAACGAAAAGTATGAATGCCTTTGATGATTGTTTTTGTATCTCGATCAAGCACAGCAAATCGCCATACTTCGCCAATTGTAATTGCACCATAGAGGATTGTCGGCGAGCCAACTGCTTCTGATTTGTCCATTGCGATCAATTCAGCTGCAAGTTGTGTGAAACCTCGCTCTAGGTCGCCACGTTTAGCTTCCACAATCACTAATTCTTGTGCTGCGCGCAAGAGATAATCAATCGAGCCACTTAATCGGTCGTCAATATTCACCGGATATTCAACATTCAGCTTTGCATCGACTTTACGTAGAAGCTCATGAAGGACTGGGGCAATCAAAAATTCTCGTTTTGCACTTTCTGAATTGATTGATATTTTTGGCAGAAGGCTATAGTACATTTGCTGCAATCTGCTAATAACCTCAGAATCAAGTGCCGCATCCGCAGGTAATGCGATGTCCTGAATTACCAGTCCATATCCGAGTTCCTGGATGATCTCTTCAGATGGAATGTTGAATTCAAAATAATCGCTGAATGTATATTTCTTCCCCGGTAAAAAAATAGTGCGAGCCATTTAGAAAGCTCCTTTATTCTTCTTGAACTACGTTTATGTT
This sequence comes from Caldilineaceae bacterium, assembly GCA_046328715.1. Classification (GTDB taxonomy): domain Bacteria; phylum Chloroflexota; class Anaerolineae; order Caldilineales; family Caldilineaceae; genus JAXLWB01. The sequence continues at coordinate 28,038 of JAXLWB010000066.1, forward strand.
ATCCAATCTGCGTCCCACCGCCAGCCAATGCCTTCGTCACAGGTTGCTCGATCCGTCCATCGGCAAAGATCACCTTCTGTACCCCTTCGCCAATCGCCTCAACAGCCCCCATGACCTTTTTCTTCATGCGCCCCTCTGCAAATTGCATAAAGTCGTTTGCTTTGTTCTTTGGAATTTCTGTAATCAGGCTCGACTCATCAGGAAAATTGCGCAGCAGGCCAGGGACATTGGAAAGAATGACTAAGGCTTCGGCGTTGAATGCGGCAGCCACCATCGCTGCGGCACGGTCTCCATCGACGTTGATCGCTTCGCCAATATCGCTGGAAGCGGGTGGCGTTAGCACAGGCAGATAGCCGTTGTCAAGCAGCAGGCGCAGCAAGCCCGTGTTGATCTTTTCCACGGTGCCGGTCCAGTCGTCGCGCAGGACCATACGTTTGCCGTCGATGCGTACTCGGAGTGTATCCTTACGTTTGCCCTCAAAGATGCGACCATCCAATCCGCTCAAGCCGACGGCATTCACCCCTGCCGACTGAAATTTCTCCACCCACATCTTGTTCAACTGACCACAGTAGACCATCTCAAAGATCTCAAGCGTGCGGCGGTCGGTACGGCGCGAGACATAGCCACTTTCGCTGGTCACAAATTCAGGCGGATGGCCTAGCGCAGTAGCGACTTCGTTGGTGGTCTCCGCACCGCCGTGAACGAGCAGCACCTCGCGACCCGCCTTGTGCAGCGCCGCAATATCCGCAACCAATGCATCAATATTGAGATCCTTGCCACCACCAACTTTAATTACAATCATTTTTGTAATTCCTTCTGCAAATAAATCTATTACTCTGCCAATGCGGCTGTGAGCGCAGCTTCTGTGTGCAATTCCACCGTGTCGAAGAATGGAATGTCACGATCTCCCGACTTGAGAAGTAAGGGCAATTCTGTGCAACCTAAAATCACCCCTTCGATCTGTGCCGCTTCCCGATAGTGATCAATGATGGCTAAGAATCGCTGCCGGATCGGCTCCGCAAAGTTGCCATGACATAATTCAGCGAAAATGACTTGGTTGATCTCATCCTGCTCGCTTTCGCTAGGCGTAATCACATCAATGCCCTGCTCGGCAAAACGCTGCGGATAGAAACTCCCCTGCATCGTGAACTTGATGCCAAGCAGCAACACTTTTTTAACGCCTGCTGCCTTGGCTGCGTTGGCAGTGACCTCGACGATACTAATCATCGGCAAACCCGCCAACGCAGCGACACGGTGATACACTTCATGCGGAGAATTGGCCGACATCAGCGCAAAGTCAACGCCTGCTGCCTTGAGCGCATGAATGCCTTGCAGAATATAGCCAACCAATCCATCCAGATCGCCAGTATCCTCAAAGTCCGTGTACTTCTGCAAGTCGAGACTGTAGATCACCACTTCGGGATAGTAGGTGTTGCCTGCGCGCTCAAAGTACTTACGCAGAATCCGCGCATAATACTCAATGGTCGATTCGTGGCTAATGCCGCCAAGGATGCCGATTCTTTTCATAGTGTTTTAAATGGGATGGAGTCCCATAAAGGTTAACCCGGTTGTCTCTGGATAGCCCAACATCAAGTTCATACATTGTACGGCTGTACCGGACGCACCTTTCATCAGGTTGTCGATGGCACACATGGCGACGACACGACCGGTTTCGCTGTCAAACTCGAAGCCAACATCGGCGTAATTGCTGCCAGCAAGAATCTTAGGTTCGGGATAGCGATAGATGCCAGTGCTCTCTTTGACGATACGAATGAACGGCTCGTTGCGATAAGTCTGACGATAGGCTTTCCACAGATCCTTTTCACTGACCCCAGGCTTTACAAAGACATGGGCCGTGGCCAATACCCCACGCACATTGTCGATGGCGGTGGCCGATAGGTGAACTGTCGTCTCCTGTCCCGTTCTGCGGATTGCCTGGAGGATTTCGGCGGTGTGACGATGGCCCGTTGGTGCAAACGAACGCATGACCCCGGAACGCTCGGGATGATGGGTCGAATCGTTGGATTTATTGCCGCCTTCGCTGCTTCCGACCTTCACCTCGCAGATGACGCCACGTTTGGGATCAGCTACGCCCGCCGCAAAGAGGGGATAGACCGCCAAGTTCGTCGCTGTGGCATTACAGCCGACGCCACTGACATAGTTGGCGTTTTTGATCTCCTCTCGATGGAATTCAGGCAGGCCATAGACAAACTTTTCCAACCAAGCCGGATTCTCATGGTCAATGCCATACCATTTCACATAGTCAGCAGAGTTGCTCAGCCGGAAATCGGCACTCAGATCGACAATCTTGGGGGCAAGACTGGCGTATTCCTCGATTTTTGAAGTTGCACTGCCATGCGGTAGACAGAGAAAGAGCAGGTCGCACGCTTCAAGTTCGCTGGCGGAGACAAATTGTAACTTGGTTCGTCCACGCAGGTTCGGGTGAGTAAAATGGACAAAAGAACCAGCATTGCGTTCGCTGGTTGCTTGTTTGATTTCTATGTTAGGATGATCGAGCAAGAGCCGCAGCAATTCACCGCCCGAATAGCCGGATGCACCCACGATGGAAACAGAGATTTTGTCGGTCATTTTTGAAATAAGATACGAGATGTGAAATACGAAATACGAAACGTAGGTCACATTGAACTCGTAACTCGTATTTCGTATTTCGTATTTATGCAGTTAATGTCACATATCCATGCGGATGCTCGCCATTTTTCCAGCCGTTGGCAGCAGCCCAGCCATCTTTTGCTACTTTGAGACAGAAATCAACCATCCGGTCAGGAATGTTCACCCCTGTAGGGGCGATGCTATTACGAAATTCCATCGTATAGTTGACTTCGTTGATCAGAAAGCCCTGCTCTTCGGTTTCAAAGACATCGATCGCAACGATGCCGCCGCCCACTGCGTTGGCTGCCCGCACGCAGATGTCATTCAACTCGGGCGAGACCGGACAATTGCTCGATTTGCCGCCACGCGCTGTATTGGTAATCCAATGTTCGGAATTGCGGAAGATGGCACAGATCGTTTCGCCACCAACGACAAAAGCGCGGATGTCACGACCGGGCTTCTTGACATACTCTTGAATGTAGAAAATGCCGTGATGGTAGCTGCCCAAGGTCTCCTTGTGTTCGAGCAGAGCTTCGGCTGCGTCGCGGTCATTGACCTTGCTCAGCAAACGCCCCCACGAGCCAACTGCCGGCTTGAGCACGACTGGGTAGCCAAGCTCTTCGATCGCCTTTAACGCACTTTCCGGTGTATAGGCAACCAAACAGCGCGGCTGCGGCACATTAAACTTGGCCAGCGCACTGGTTGTCTGCAATTTGTTGCCGCAAACATCGGCAACCTGCGCACTGTTCACGGTTTTAACGCCGCGGTCATTGAGAATATGCAGGCTGTACAAGGCTCGACCGTGGTTAATACAGCGCTCGACGATCAAATCGTAATCGTCATATTGGCTGGCCCGCTCGCCGTTGGCGATATCAAGAATCATATCTTGATCGTCGATCTGATCGAAAGCGATGCCCCGCTTGTCAAAGGCTTCAAAGAGTAATTTTTCCTCAGCCCGAATTCGACTATGTAAAATTGCTATTTTCATGGATATCTCTTTCATAATGTAGAACAAGAATGTTTCTTGTTCTACTCGCCCCAATCCTCTTCCTCTTCGGGTGCCAGTGCCAGTTCGAGCGGCTCGATCTCCACCACTTCCAGATCGGCGCCACAGTCGGGGCACTGCGTAATTTCATTCTTCATCACATTTTTCAATTCAATTTCAGCAAAACATTCTGGGCATTCGGCTGTGCCAGATACGGTTTTAAGTGCCATGTGTCAATCTCCTGTATTTAAGTCCTATGGAGATTGGAGAGCATTTACTCTCCAATCCTCAGTCTATCAATCACTGCTTTTGTAACTTCTTCAGTTGTTGCAGTACCACCTAAATCAAGTGTCCAAATCTTGTCTTGTAATACACGAACAACAGCTTGCCCGATTCGATTTGCTGCTACGGTTTCGCCCAGTTCATTAAGTAAAAGTGCTGCCGCTCGGAATGTGGCAAGCGGATTGGCGATGCTCTTGCCTGCAATATCTGGCGCACTACCATGGACCGGCTCAGCAACGATCAATTTATCTCCCACGTTGGCACTGGGCGCAAGACCTAGTCCACCAACCAACGCCGCCGCCGCATCGCTGAGAATGTCGCCATAGAGATTCGGTGCGACGACCACATCATAATGTTCAGGTTGCAGGATCAACTTGTAGACCATCGAATCGACAATCTGCTCTTCATGTGCAATATTCGGATAGTCAGCGGCTACCCTGAGCGCTGATTCCCGGAATAAACCATCAGTCAGGCTGAGCACGTTGGCTTTATGAACAATGGTGACTAGAGGATTGCGAATTGCGAATTGCGAATTGTGAGCATCCTCTTCTTGTCCTCTTGTCTTCCTGTCTTCCTGTCTGCTTTGCGCCAGTTCGAACGCTTTCTTAGCAATTCGCTCGGAGGCACTTCGTGTAATCACACGATCTGCAACTGCCTTTTCGCCTGGGATTTCCCAGCGTTCCTGTTTGACGTAGAGGCATTCGGTATTCTCACGCACGATTAGCAGATCGATGTTGGGACGGCTGCTTGCTATCGGTGCCGAGGCGATCGGACGCAGATTGGCGTAGAGATCGAATAGTTTGCGCATAGCCACGATCGGACTGGAGTAGCCATCGACGCGATGCGAGGGCGAACTGACCGCACCAAAGAGCGCACCGTTGCAGGATTTTAATCCGTCAATCGTCGCTTGGGGCAATGCTTTGCCTGTCTGCTCAAAGGCTTCCCAGCCAGCCTGCAATTCAACATACTCAATGGGCAGCCGCAACGCATCCAAAACCTGTCGTGCTGCTGGGACAACTTCTTTGCCGATGCCATCGCCGGGAATGAGGGCGACTCTATAGTGATCATAATTCATATTCGAATTTTCTTGAGATTGAGATATTTCTCTCGTTCCCACGATCTTCGTGGGAATGCAGTCTAGACGCTCTGCGTCAAGTGTTGAGAATCGCTCACCACATCCTTGCCACCGCCCGCTCACCGTTCAAATACTCTTGTATTCTTCGATTTGTACCTGGCGAGACCTGAGCGGGCAAGTTATCAATCGGAAAGAAGCCTCGTTCGGCAATCTCCCAAGTGTCAGTCGGTTCACCCATCGTGAAATCGGTCGTCACAAAGAGCAGCGTGTGATCGTTCTTGCCTTCACGGAAGTTGCTGTAAATGCCGAGTAACTGGGGTTCCCCGTTGACGGTTGCACCCACTTCCTCATACGCTTCCCGAATCGCTGCCTGCATCGGTGCCTCGCGATGTTTGACTCCACCGCCTGGCATGTACCAATGCACCTGATAGGTGTGTTTGACCAACATCACCTGCCCATCCTGGATCAGCATGATACGCACGCCCAAGCCTGCCCCACGCCCGAGATAGGCACGAATGCTGTAAACCCGGTAGACCAGCTTGAGCAACGGATAGGCGGCCTTTGGCAATTTCATGCCACACCCGCAGCCAATTTCTGTTTGACATACTCAACCAGTCCACCCGACTCGATGATTCCACGCACACTGGCACTGATCGGCGGAAAGTCGAATTCTCCGGCGGCACAGATGATCTTGCTGCGTTCCAAATCAATGGTGATCGTTTCACCAGGCTGGATCGCTTGCACGGCTGTGGGACAGGTCAATGCCAACAAGCCAAAGTTGACGGCATTGCGATAGAAGATGCGATTGAAGCTTTCGGCAATCACTGCCCCGACGCCGTTGTAGACCAGACAACTCGCCGCCTGCTCTCGACTTGATCCACAGCCCCAATTGCGTCCGCCAACGATGATATCGCCTGGCTTGACATTGGTGGCAAAGGTCGGGTCGAGATCTTCCAAGGCGTGCTTGGCAATGTCAGCTTTGGCAGTCAATGTATAGGTGTACTTGCCCGGAAAAATAACGTCGGTGTTGATGTTATCGCCATATTTCCAGACGTTGCCAGAAAACTTCGTTGTTGTCATAGTGTCGCTTGGTGAATTTGTATGCTATAAAATGTGATTTTCTATCCAACCAATAACAGTTCCAGTGTCTGGATCAAGACTAATCTGCATATGTAGACGACGCATCACGTTGACCGACGGCTGATTGCTTTGTTCGGTAAATGCCACAATGCGTGGTATCTGAAGTTCTTGAAAAGCATGATCTACAAGTGCTTGTGCTGCCTCGGTTGCATAGCCTCGATTTCGATAAGAAATTCCTAAAGCCCACCCTATCTCTAATTCAAAAACGTGATAGGGTATGCTATTTGTCGGTAGTGAACCGAAACGCATTCTCTCCTTGGGTGTACATAATCGCGGTGCAAAATAACAGTGTCCCAGCCAATACTCGCCTCCTTTAGGAAAAATCGTATAATAACCAAAGCGATTGCCCTCAAGTGTCGAATAATAATCGAAGAGAATCACGTCTTTGTATTGTTGAAATGTGAGCCCCGGTTCGTCAAATTCAATTACATAGCGTTGATGATTTATAGAAAGCTCCTCATCAGTTGGAAAATCAGTTCTTCCTCGTTGCAAATGCAAACGCTCTGTTTCTAATTTGACCAAAATTGCCGCCATTAGATATCTCTCGGATCCGCAATATAGCCCATCACTGCACTGGCTGCCACGACTGCTGGATTGGAGATGTAGACTTCCGAATCCGCCGTACCCATGCGCCCTTTGAAGTTGCGGTTGCCGCTGGAGATGGTGACTTCCTTGGGGGCAGGCACGCCCATATGGTTGCCCATGCAGGGTCCACAACCTGGTGTGCCAATCGTGGCACCCGCATCGACCAGGGTTTGGATATATCCCAAACGCAGGGCGTTGCTCAACACTTCGCTGGAAGCAGGAATCACCAAAAAGCGAGTCTTGGCGGAGACCCGTCTGCCTTTGAGTACTTCAGCAGCAGCGGCGATATCTTCGAGACGCCCATTGGTGCAGGTTCCCAAAAAGGCTTGCTGCACTGGTGTACCCGCCACTTGGGAGATCGGTACGACATTGTCAGGTGAATGAGGGCGAGCAACGTAGGGTTCTAGCTTACTTGCCTCGTAATGGTAGGAGGCTACATACTCGGCATCGGCATCGGGGAAAATCGCCATTTGGGATATTTGGGATTTCATTTGGGATATCGCTTGGGATAATTGGGATTTATCTGCGATATCCAAAAGTGAGGTGCTGGAATAGGCGATACCTGCCAGATCACTGGCCAGCACACGTTGACGACGCACCCGCCGCTCGGCCAGATAGTCGATGGTCTGCTCGTCCGGCGCAATATAGGCATTCTTGACACCAAACTCCGACATGATGTTGGGCAGCACCATCTTCGAGTCGATGCTCAGCGCATAAATTGCCGAGCCGCTGAACTCAATCGACATACCTAAGCCACCATCAGCCCCCATGTCGCCGATCAAGCGCAGTGCAAAATCCTTGATCGTTACGCCTTCGGGCCACGCACCATCGACTGTAATGCGCACCGATTCGGGCACACGCAGCCATAACTCACCCGTTGCCCAGAGCGCCGCCACTTCTGAGCGCCCAATGCCCGTACCAAAGGCACCCATCCACCCAAAGTGCGTCGTATGTGAATCCGAACCAAGGATCGTCTGCCCTGGCAGCACGATCGCCTCTTCGCTCAGCACCTGATGACAGATGCCTCGCCCCACTTCCCAAACATTTTTGATGCCTTGTTCAGCAGCAAATGCTCGAACTTCAGCATGGTTCTGGGCATGGCGTGTGGTCGGTGCTGGCACTGCATGATCCATCGCGATCGCCATTTTCTCGGGAATCACAACCCGTTTCTGGCCAAATTCCAGCCATGTCTGACGAATGGCAGCCGTATTATCGTGGCTCAGCACCACGTCCGGACGAGCGTCGATCACCTGACCGACAGCGACATGGTCGAGTCCAGCGGCGCGAGCGAGGGCTTTTTGGGCAAAGGTTTGAGGTGGTGTCATAGATTCCTAAAGTCAGTTTTCAATTAAGGCTGTTGCCATTCATAAGAATTTGCTGAATAGTCAACGATTTCTGGAAATTCGGCTGCCTCAAACTTAAACATCAGGCAGCCTTCATACCCTGTCTCCCACCCTGGAATATTGTCATTCGGAACAGGGGAAACGTAGTATCTCAATCTATAGCGAGTCAAAAGAAATCGAATATATGGCTTGAACTTATCAATACTTAGGTGATGCTGATCTACGACATGTTTTGTGTACAACTCAGCGGCAAACAGAACTTCTCTCCAGGGATCTGAAATACTTATCTCGTACACAACTTCACTGAGATAACGTTTATGAACTCTTCGTCGAATCCTTTTATTCATTACTTGTAAGCTTAAAAGCTTCGATCTTGTAATCCAGCAGCTTCATTTTGTCGGTAGGAAAATAATAACGCCAATCACTCTCATGCCAATTTTGGGTTGAAAATGCTTTTACCGCTCGCCAAAATGGCAGAATTATCTCTTGTCGAGTCCCTGAAATTTTATGTATGAACTTTGTGTTTCCATATCGTAGCGCAGCTACTTGAAATTCTATTTTTTCACGTTCACATCTAAACTCAAACCTGTAGATGTCAGGCTCCAAATACCAATCTGTAACAGAGTCAATACCATCGACTGCATCGGAGATTGATTTGATTAACATGCCGATTGAGTCGCCTTGAACATCAGAAACTGTAAACGAAAAGTCGTACTCTTCACATTGTAAATGTATAGGTAGCCAGCCATGCTGCGGTATTTCCAAGCGAAATCGTAGAGTCATATAAACCTGACTATATAACTTTTAGATTGAACCATTTAGCATCAAATACGCCACCGCTGCCACCGTCGTTCTTTCCTTAATCTCCCCACTCCGCACTGCTTCCTTCAACCACGCAGGCGTCACCCAGTGGATGGTCATAAACTCGGTTGGGTCAAGGTGGAGGTTGCCCGTTTGCTCTAATCCCCAGGCGGCGACGATGTGGCTGGTCATGGCACCAAAGCCGGGATTATCCCAAACGGCACCCAGGTAACGAACTTGTTCGGGTGTCACCTGGGCGGGGGCAAAGCCGGTTTCTTCTTCCAGTTCGCGCAAGCCACCGACGATCAGATCTTCGCCATCCTTGATCAAGCCGCCCGGCAACTGCCAGATCACCTCGCCGACGCCGTGGCGATATTCCCGTTCGAGCAAAATTTCGCCCGCCGCGTTGAAGCCGATCACCGCCACGCCCACGCCGGGACCAACCAAGCGGGTATATTCATACTGCTGACCCGAAGGCAAGGCTACATCATCGGCCTCGACGGTCAGCCAGCGGTTTTTGAAAACAGTTCGTGTGGCGAGCGTGCGCCAGGGGTGTGGATCGTTCATGGGTATCAGAGATTGGAGATTGGAGATTAGAGATTCAGTGCGTAATCTCCAATCTCTAATCTCGTTTTATTTACGCCGCCATCAGCAAATCCGCCGCTTCAATCGCCTTTTGAGCGACGGCGTGGCTATGATATTGGCGTAGTAAGACATCGACATCGTCGAGGCTGAGCCGCTTCTGGTCGGCGAGCGCCTTGATCTGTGCGGTGACCTTCTTGATCTCGTCGTCGCTCAATTGCAATTCAAGTTGCTCGGCACGCTCCTTGATCGCATTCCAGCCGGTCAGACGGTGGGCAACATGGATGTAGCGAGTCAGCCCGAAGTCTTCGGGTTTGAGAATTTCGTAAGTGCTGGGATTGTTGAGGATGGCCTTGGCGTGGATACCAGCCTTGTGGGTGAAGGCCGTGAAGCCAGTGATGTAGTTGTTGAAGGGCACATCGACCATCACCAGGCTGGCGACAAAGTTTTCTACTTCGCGCAACATGGGCAGATTGTAGCGGGCCCGGATCATGTCGGCGTTGTAGGCGTACATACGCGCCACGAGACCGCCGAGCGGCGTGATGCCGTTGCGCTCGCCAATGCCGAGGACGGAGGTGTCCACGTGGGTAGCGCCTGCTTCGAGCGCACAATAGGCGTTGGCAACCGCACAGCCTGTGTCGTTGTGGCCGTGGAACTCAATGTCACAGTGAACTACGCCGCGCAGCGTCTTGATTAAATCATAAACCTGGCGCGGATTGGCGACCCCCACTGTGTCGGCAATGCCCACCCGATTGACGCCGATCTTGTCGACGGCCCGGTAAATGGTGAGCAAATCGACCAGATCGCTACGAAAGCTATCTTCGCTGCTAAAACGTACTTCTAAGCCCTGGCTCTTGACAAACTCAATCACCTCAATCGCGCTGCCGATAATGTAGGGAATGTCTTTGCCATGCGAGAACTGGCGCAGATAGCTGCTGGTACCAAAGACCACGTCAATTCCATCCACGCCCGTATCGATTGCCATTTTTGCGTCGTCCATGTGGCAGCGCACGTGGGTCAGAACTTTTGCCCGGCGTTTCATGGTGCCGATCCGCTCGCAATCCAATCGGCTTTGGGGGCTGGCGGCGGGAGAAGTTAACTCCAGGTATTCGACGCCAAATTCGTCCAACAGACGGGCGATCTCTACCTTTTGGTCACTACTAAAAAAGGCGTTGGCGAATTGTTCACCCTCGCGCAAAGTCGATTCAATAATGGCAAAGTTATCTAGAGCCATAGATTCCTCGTGAACTTAAACTCCGCTTTTACTTTCAACCGCATTTTAGACAAAAAAATACCGGCCTATCCGTCTGGATGGCCGGTTTGAATCGTCACTGATTCAGAGCAGACACAATCTACCAGACGTTTAGGGCCGGGTTGCATTTTTTGCTCTTCTTGCTCTTGGCTAGTGCAACGACAATTTTTAACATGAAGCAGATTTAGAATCGGGAAACGGTATCGTCTTGAAGCTGAGCTACAAGTATAGCCTTGTGCTGAACCACTGTCAAACCGACACATAGATAAGTGCAAATTTATAGAATTGTATTCCCAGCAGCGGAAGATTAGACTACACAGCATCCATTTCGTCGGTTTCATCGTCCGAGCGACGAGTGGTGTCGGAGCCGCGTGGATAATTGGGCGGTGGCGTAGCGGTGTTGAATTGATAGGCAGAGGGTGTGGCCTCGGGTAAGGGCCAAGGGCTTGTAATCGATGCCATTACTGGAAGATCGGCCAGGGTGAGAATCTGCTCTGGCATGGGGATTTCCTCTTCCACGACCGGTTCGGCTTCGGGGATCTCTTCCGCAACCTCGAGCAGCGGCAACTCCGGTTGGCTCTGCAACTGCATGTAAAGGCTGGCGAGCATTTGCGTCATCTGCGGGCCGGACATGGGCAGATGCAACTGCATATTAGTAACTTCCCAAAGCTCCTTGAGTGCTTCAAAATCCCATTCGGCGGTAACGACACCCTCACTGCGCTGGTTGCCCATTTCGACCAGCACACCATTGTAGCGTGGAGTCAACTCCTGTGGGGCTAAAATGGCTGATTTGCCCAGGTAAGGCTCGGCGTTCTGACGATTAAACTCATGACCACCGATCGCAAAGCTCGCCACGCAGAAGAGTTGATTGTCCTGCATGCGGGCTAAAATACCCGAGCGTAATTTGTTGTACATGGCGGGATGTTGGCAGGCCGCCTGTGCAATCAACATCTCCGCACCCTGATAGGCTAGTACGCGCCCCACTTCGGGATAGAGCACATCGTTGCCCAATATCACGCCAAGCAACCCGACCTCGGTGGCAATCACATCCCAGTGCGAACCGGGCTTGGCAATGTCGGCATCATCGGCCTGTTTCATCACCTTTGCCTGGTGTCCATTTAACTCCCCGTTTGGACCAAAGACGCCAGCAATGTTGCGGATCACACCATCGCGTGGGTCGGGCATGTAGGCACTGGGAGCCACCAGGGTGACACGAAACTCTTTCGCCAACTTGCCAAAGATCTCGCTGTAGGTACGCCAAACGCGCTCGCCTTCCACGTCGAGCAGTCCTTTTAGGCTGCTACGCAAATCGGCCTTTAGCCAGGTAGTCATGCGTTCGGCCAGGGCACCGGCGATGCGGTCGGAAAGAGAAGCGCTGCGACGGCGTCCAGCGTCGATCCGTTTGAAGAGCGTGGCACGCAGGCCCGCCAGAAGCGGTAAGGTCAGCGACATGCCTGCCAATTCAGGGAATACAACCAGGCGCGCATGTTTCGATTCTGCAATACGCAGAAAGCGACGTGCATCATCGGTATAATCTTCGAGCGACTGTGGCAAGCGCAACCGTTGTTGAACGCAAGCTACGATCAACTTTTCATTGCCCACTGACAACTTCCTATATCATAACAATTTCGATGATCGATTTCCTTACTTGTGTACAATGCAGTGTATCATAAGATGCATAGTTGTAAGAAAGACCAGAGTACGGTTGAATGTGAAAAGTTCGATTTGTCTTCTTTAGAAGTTCCTATCTCTCCCTCATAGCGAGCACAAATAAAGATGGACAAAGTGAGTGCGTGCGTCGCACTGGCGCATTGCTGTAGATCGATCTATGTTCTTGACGCCAGTGCGTCGCACGAGATCTCGTTGTGACTCACACTTTCCATCGTTGGGCGAATAACGGTAGGTGCGGTGACTTACCACAATCCTTGAGTGACCGAGATTGTGGGGCAAGGCACCGCACCTATAACCTGTTTGCGTTGTCTATTAGCCATAGCAAAATTTGACGATTCTACGTTCGATTGTTATACTCCTCCCTGCAAATAAACATTGCACTAGCCCCTATCGTCTAGAGGCCTAGGACTCAACCCTTTCAAGGTTGCGACAGGGGTTCGAATCCCCTTGGGGGTACAGAACACTCCCCGACGCTTAGTCCGGCGTCGGGGAATTTTTTTCTATGCAACCACGAGATCGACTTTATCGTACTCACGCTCTCATCCTACGGCGTCGCGATCAAGGTGACGCTGACCGTATCCTCACACTCTACTCACCCGAACACGGCAAACTGGAAGTAATTGCCAAAGGTGTGCGCAAAACCACCAGCCGTAAAGCAGGACATCTCGAACTCTTCACGCATGTGATGTTGTTGATGGCTCAGGCGCGTACGTGGGACATCGTCAGTGAAGTGACTACAGTCGAGAGTTTTCGCCATTTGCGTAATGACCTTGATGCGATTGGCCGCGCCAGCTACGTCTGTGAGTTGCTCGACGCCTTTGCCGAGAGCGATGACGAAAATGGTCCGCTTTGGGAGCTGGTGCTAATGATTTTGCGCACGTTGGATCAATCGGCTACACCCGAGACACCCACTGACCCTGGGCTGTTAATGCGCTGGTTTGAATTGCGTTTGCTCGGCATCACCGGGTTTCAGCCGCAAATCTTCCAATGTGTCGAGTGCCAGGAGCCGCTACAACCCATCGTCAATTACCTCAGCATTGAAGAGGGCGGTGTATTTTGCCCCAAGTGTGGCCAAGGTCGTGAACATTTGGAAGCGCTTGAGCCTGATGTGCTCAAGATCCTGCGTTTTCTCCAATCTCGCCCGTGGAATGAAGTGGCACCCTTGCAGGTGCGACCGATGATTCAACGCCGGGTAGAGAATATACTACAACGGTTCCTGCTCAATATCCTCGAGCGTCGCCTCCGCTCCGTCGACTTCCTACGCAAACTACAAGCGATGTAAAGAAGAGTAGCAAAGTCAAAAAAGCTGACAATTAAACGCTGCAACTTTTCCACTTTGCAACTCCGCTACTTTTCTCTACTTTGCCAGAACAAACGTGCGATTTGCCTATTGACATCGCACATATGTTCGTGTATAGTAAGGTTAGTTGGGAAAACATCTGTTCTGTTTGGGATAATTGGGATACAATTTGGGATAAACAGAATATTATCCATAAGTAGAGGCCGTATGAACACCGATAGCGACAATCGCAAGTTGTCTGAGCGCCAACGCAATATTATCCGCTTCATTATGCAATTTTTGCAGGAGAACAAATACCCGCCAACGATTCGTGAGATCGGCGATACCGTAAAAATCTCTAGCACCTCTGTGACAAACTACAATCTCAATAAGTTGGAGGCGATGGGGTTGGTGGTACGCCAGAAAGAAGTGAGCCGTGGTATCACGCTCAATTTTCAAAAGCTGCACGAATACGGCATTCCCGATTTCCGGGAGCACAATTTTGCTTTTGCAGCCGCAGCCAACGAACTGATTCAAGTGCCAGTTCTTGGTCACATCGCCGCTGGTGAACCGATTCGGGTGGAGCCCTTTGACTCGACGAACGCCCAGGATTATGTTGAATTGACCGCTGGTTTATGCCGCAATCGTGACCAGGATCGTCTCTTTGCACTGCGCGTTAAGGGAAATTCGATGATCGATGCCGGAGTGCTGGATGGAGATATTGTCATCTTACTGCACCAGGAGACCGCCGAAGAAGGAGATATGGTGGCCGCCTGGATCGAAGGAGATGAAGAAACAACGCTCAAACACTTCCATCGCCGTGGCAAGATCATCGAGCTGCGTCCTGCGAACCCCAGTCCGGAGTACAGGCCGATTGAACGACCTGCCGATCGCGTACAGATCAAGGGCAAGGTTGTCTCTGTTGTCAGAATCTTCGATTGACCTGGAGTTTGGTCAGAGAGGATTTTGTAATACCCGCACAAGCCTACACCTGGCAGAGATGGAATTCGTTAGCAACGACATCGAGAGAAATCGATCGTTCGGTGCTACGCTCCACCTGCCATGTGTTTGCGCTATAGGCATGGGTCACAGGTTAGAACGTTAACGTCGGCCTATGACCCAATTCAGAATGGCCTATAGTGTTTCCCCGTCCATAAAGCGGACAGCATCTCCAACACTCAAAATCTTCTGGGCTTCTTCATCACTAATATCGCCCCCAAACTCTTCCTCGAAGGCCATAATAAGCTCGACGAGATCGAGACTATCCGCATCGAGATCGTCGCGGAAGTTTGCCTCCATTGTTACTTCATCTGGATCGACACTGAGTTGCTCAACAATAATGTCGCGAACTCGTTCGAATGTTGTTGCCATATGAGTGCTCTCCTCATTGAATCGCTGATCTTTTATCAGCCACAATTTTAAATTTGATCCTTGATTGGTTGAAGGCACAACCATGTACCTTCAAATACTCATCACAAACAGAAGCTAAGGCGTGGCTGGTTGGCACTGCCTGCTCAACTCATTGTGAAGTAAAAACAATATCTAGAGATCGTTGCCGCATTGTAGTCATCGACTATGCGACTGTCAAACGGATTCATCAGTTATTTTGCATATTGGTTTGTTTGCACCCAAGCTGCCGAGAAAACTGACTGAATTGGTCCCATTTGACAGGCAAGCGCGTACTCCCTGTGCGCAAAATCGCAGACCTGTATGAGTTAACACATGCTAGAAATGGAAGTTGCGCCCAATTATTGTACCCGATAAATTCATTTGTGTAATTTTGAACAATCTGCAACTCTTCTGTAACTTGCGTCAGTATAATGGAAAAAGCTTGTGAATTGAAGCACAAGTCGCAAGTAAAGAGTGCGCTCACGAAACTGATAAAGTCTACTTGTATTTTAGCAGTTCCGTGAAGTTATGAAGTTTGAGGGGAGCTTACTTCATAGCTTCAACTCCAAAACCTCCTTTGGTTCCTCCTTTGTGTGAGCCCTCCTGTTGCTTATGCGGCAGGAGGGCAACCTCTTTTTAGGGCCTTTTGCATTTTTACCTCCAACCAGCTATGCTGCTTTTGTGAAATCTTGGTTAACACTTTTCTTTACATTCTTAGTGTTTGCAGCCTGCACACCTTCCAACGCCACGGTCGATTTGCCAGTAGCTCTGCCTTCCTCTCATTTTCCTACCTTGGACGATCTGTGGGAAGGGCGAGCTGCGTTCCGGGTCGATGTTCAAGACACGGGCTTGCCGATGGGCGAGTCAGACACGGTTGTGGTGGATGGTCAGTTCCGGTCGTATCTACACGCCAGTAAGCGCTCGGCAGGTGTGGTTGACCAGTGCGGCGATCCCGTAGAGTTTCCTGGCTGCGTGGTCATTCTACAAAGTCCCGATAAGGGGCGTTCCTTTCAGCCCCTGAAAGAGAACAGTCAGGGCCAGCCAGTTTGCCAGATCCCTTGCCTCAGTTGTCCCTGCGACTCGAAACGCGATCAAATTGACCAGCAGCAATATCCAAGAGTCGCTCACTCAGCGGACGCTGGTTGGCTCATGGTCTACGAATATCGGGCCAACACCATGCTGCGCCGCTCACCCGATGGATTGCAATGGTCTCCTGCCGAAGAGGTGCCATTGACTGGCATTTGGCAGCAATGGCTGATGCCATGCGCCGCTTATGAGCGAGTCGGTGACCATCCCTTCGCCGCAAGAAGCTACGATTGTCTGATCGGGGGACCTCCAGGTATCAGCTTGTTATCCCAAAATTTCTTTGTCTTTGTAGGCATGGGTCAAAATCCTGGCCATTTGGGTTGTCTGGTGGGGAATGTCAACGCTCCTGCCAGTTTGATGCGCAAGTGTCTGGCCAATCCACTCTTCAGTGGCGCGTCTGATTACGGTCCACTGCAACAGTCGAACGTAGCGGCAAATCCCTTCTTTGATTTTCGAACCATTTCCTCGGCAGATACCCTACAGGTTGGCACACATCTCTATCTCTTCTACGAAGGCGTACGTGGCCCTACGCGCAACGCTCCCGGGGATACCCAGTTTGCCCTTGGCCTGGCGCGTAGCGTTGGCTCAGAGTTCGATGGTCCCTGGCAAACCTACCCTGGCAATCCGCTGCTGGTCGATCTTCCTGGCAACATCGGTGTCGGTCACGCCGACGTGGTCGTTTATGAGGGAAAGACCTATCTCTATACCTCGCTTGACGGGAAAGTGCGCAGCAGGCTGGTTTTGGTCTGGCGTTAATCTGGCTCACCCACGACTCATCCATCACTTTGTGGCGCTAATTCCTTCCGCATCGGTTAAAGATTTGATATAGTTACAGCAATATACATTGGTGTAGTGTAGAAAGGAAGTTTCATGCGCAATCCGCTGTTGCCCTTAGGACGTCGCGCTTTGGTGCCGATTGGTCGCTTGTTGGGTCGGGCCATTATGGATGTACAGGTGGAAGGCAAGGAGCACCTTCCGAAAAATGGGGAGCCGGTGATGATCATCGCCAACCATTTTGGTTGGTTTGACGCACCCTTGTTGACGCTCTATCTGCCGTTTCAACCTGCCTTTTTAATCGCGACCGAAAGTTATCGCAAATGGTGGGTGCGTGCCTTTGCGGCGATGTTTCACAGCGTGCCAATTTGGCGTGGCCAGGTTGATCGTAATGCCTTCCGCGGTGCGGTGGACACGCTGAACTCCGGTATCTCACTGGGAGTTTTCCCCGAAGGTGGGATCAACCCTGAACTGGCCGAGCGCATTGCCAAAGGCGAGCAGATTCATCAAATGAAGGGCTTGATGTCGCGCCGCGACGGTATGCTGGCGCGCGCCAAGCCTGGCACAGCCTTATTGGCTTTGATGAGCCGCGCCCGCATTCTGCCTGCGGGCCTAATCGGCAGCGAAGCTGTGCTTGACAACGTTCGTCAATATCGCCGCAGTAAGGTTACACTGCGCTTGGGGCCGATGTTTGGACCACTCCAGATCGATGATGGAGTGCGTGGTGCCGAACGGCGGCGACGGATTGACCGAATGGCCGACAATATGATGGCACGAGTTGCTGCCCTCTTCCCACCCGAGCAGCGCGGACCCTATCGTGACTATGTGGCGAACCACGAAGATGAACGAATGTTGAACCTTGCCAAGGCAAGTTAGACACCTCTGAACACAGTTCAAAGTGGGGGCATGAGGATGGCGGCGAGGTTTGGAGATTTGAAGATATAGTCTAATTCGCCGTTATTCTCGTGCCCTTCCGGGGTGGTTGTGACTCTAATAACTACGGCGATGGGCACGAGACCGTGCGGAATTGAGTTCTTATTTCAATTTGACGAAGCGGGCCTTGGTAAGTGCAACCAGATCTTTGACCGATAGTTGTACATTCGCCCCGCGCTGCGCCGCACTGACGGCGATGGCTTCAAAGGCTTGCGCCTGCTCGTCCAGATAGGTATCAAACCCCTTATTGATAAGCGCCAGCGGGCTGATGCCGCCCGTTTGTAGACCGGTGAGTGCCTCCGCTTCGGCATGAGTGGTCATTTGCACCTTCTTGACGTTGAGCGCTTTGGCTAGTGCCTTGAGATCTAACGTGTCGGGGCCAGGAACGATGACCAGTAGCGGTTTGCGTTTGGGGTCATCGGCGCGCACCACCAGGGTTTTGAAAACCTGCTCAGGCGGCAGACCAATGGCACTGGCTACCTCAACTGCCGAATGTACACCTGCATCATAGTCATAGGTAAAGAGTTGATACACGATCTTTTTGCTATCTAGAAACCGTGTAACGTTGTTCTTGAAATCACTTTTTTGCGCCATTCTTATTTCTCACGATTGAGTTTTCACGTAGGCAATATGCCTGCGGACACGAATCACAATGAAAGTCGGATCGATACACAGATGAAGCCGATGCTGCGGATGTTTGCGGATCTTTTTATGGATTTTGATCCACTTCCAACCTTGTAATTTTCGCTTACTCCGCGTGCCGGTCAGGTTATTCCCAAAACATTGTGCAGATAGTACCCAAGATTTTATGGATCAACAATCGCTTATCACAGCAATCAGCATTCTTTTATTGCTTCTGATCGGCGTATTGAGCATCATTATACAAAATCATCGGCGTAACCAAATTTTGTTGCAGGCACTCAATGAAAGTTCACGCAGCAAAGTGACCTTGCAGCCGGGCGGTAGCTCGCGTTACAAGCTTGCAGTCTTTGTATCAGCACCGTCACCCTTTCGCACCTTGCACGCTGAACTGGGGCAACCCACGCCGGTTTCGTTTCTCTTTGGTTGGCTGGAACGTGGAGACCGACGGGCTGGACACTTGTGTTTGCGTGGAAACCTGAGCGAACGACCTAGCGAAGAACTGGTTTGGACGCATGGCTTGCCACCAGGCCGCGCCATTGCACGCAGCCCTGACTCTGCCCTTTGGGAATTGCGTCGTCTGGATTTGGTCGAAGGAGACTTTGCTGTACGTGGGATCAATACCAACGCGCTGGAACACGCCTTCTTTGAATTGCAAGCGCGTTTTGGAGCCTTTCTACAGCATGTTCTTGTCCAGGCAGATGCTGAGTATGAAGTGGAGATCGATCTACTGGCAGGTCGCCTCAATGCGGAAGACATCCCGGCGCTGATTACAACTGTCCGTAGTTTGGGGCGGGCGGCGCTACGCTAGCCAGAGGAGACCGGTACGCAGAGGGTGCTGATCTGACAGATAAAAGGCGGATTCTTGCGTATGGTTATCCGCCTTTTATCCGTGTCATCCGCGTACCGATCTCTACTCGCTATTTCTTACTGAGGAAAGAAAACACGCAGATTGACGTTGTTAGCGGTCAACACAGGCAGCCACTGGTCGATCAGACCCTTGATTTGGTCGGCATTGCTACCCAACGAACCGAGCAACCCCATCTCCGAAGCCAAATCCACCAGGTTATTCAGCTTGCCATCCGCCCAGGTGATATAGGGGAGTGCCTGGCCGTTGATGGAGATATGTAACCCTTTGGCATCGGTGGAAACGGTCAACTCCTTGATGCCTTTGGCCTTAAAGCCAGCAACAACCTCGGGCTTCATGCGGTACGCTTGCCAGATTGGATCGCCGGTCAGATTGGCCCATTCAGTGTCGGTCATATCGGCGACGGTCCAGCTCCCATCGTCTGCATAGTAGACAGGAAGATTGATCACGCCTGGCGTACCGACTGTTTTGATGAAGGACTCCTGGGCACTATTGGCCGCTTGCGCAGTATCGTCGCCTCCGGTGATCGGGATATCAGCGGCTCCCTCGGCTTTGGGGAATTTGGCGATGATACCAATGCCAAGTCGATTAATCGTCGGCAGCAGCTTCTCCAAACCTGGTTGATTGAAACCGATCAACTTGGCGACATCTGCCAAGCCTACTGCTGCACCGCCATCCAAACCGATCGAGGGGATTGCCTTGCCGTTGATGAGGATAATCAAGCCCTCAGTCGTGTTATTGATCTGAATGTGTTGAATATTGGCGGTCTTCAACATGGCGAGATAATCGGCAGGAACAGCAACCGCACTCAAATCAGTGCCCAAGGCTGAACCAAGTTGGGCGATGGGTGTGCCACCAAACGACGCCTGCCCATTGTCGTCGAAATCGATCTCAATTGCGGGTAGATCGACGGCGATGCCCCCATTGCCAGCCGCAGCCATCGTCTCGCCTGCACCCGGACGGGGCGCACAGCCAGAGAGCGCAATCGATGCCATGACTATCAGCGAGAGCCAAACCAATGCTGACTTTCTAAACATGTGCTCCTCCTGTAAAAGAGATTGTGTGGAGTTTAAATCTTCAATCGGAATATAGAAACTCTTGGGTTAGCGTGCGACAAACTAAAAGGGAAGTGTCAAAGATCGCACACCATACTACACACAAGCAATCGATGAAAGCGCTCGAAATAAGGAGACAGGAATCAACTCAGACGTTGTGTGGAGTATAGTGAAATTGTACATGGGCTTATCTGGTGTGTCAACTGTCATTTCTTGCTTCACAAGTTTCCAAAACCAAACTCTGACGGTAACTATGCTAGAATGAATCGCAACTAACTGAGGCTATAACAAAACTTGGCCGACACTTCACGGTCGATATGTGTCGCCAATCCAACATCTCTGCACTCTTGTGCGAAAAAGTGCCGCTCAAGTTGGCGTGGTTTACAATAAGAAAAACAGCGTGGGAGCGTAAAGCGTGTCTTCAGATTCAGCGATAAGTTCATCGATTTGGTTTAGTCAGCATCATAATGTACCCCAAGTAGGGGATCTGGTTCTCCTTGTGACTGGGGATAACAAGCGTTACCTGATCACCTTACGTGCCGGGGATGCCTCGCTACATACCCATTATGGCATCTATTATCATCGTGATGTGATTGGTGCCAAGCTGGGCGCAGCGGTGCTCAGTTCGCTTCAGCAGCCAGCCCTGGTGCTTGAACCGTCCTTGCGTGATCTCATCCAACACATCCGGCGCGGTACGCAGATCATCTACCCCAAGGATGCAGCCTATCTTGCCCATCGTTTGTCGCTACGTGCAGGCAACCGTGTGATTGAAGCGGGCACAGGCAGCGGCGGTTTGACACTGGCCCTCACGTGGGCTGTAGCACCGACGGGCAAAGTCTATACCTACGAGGCCCGCCCTGAAATCTACAACTTGGCGCGCAACAATTTTGAACGAGTTGGCCTTTTGTCCTATATTCAGCAATATCAGCGGGACATTGAAGCCGGATTTGACCAGACCGATGTCGATGCGCTCTTTTTAGATGTGCGCGAACCGTGGCGCTATCTGCACCATGTGCGGGCAGCGCTGCGACCAGACGGTTATTTTGCCAGTTTGGTCCCGACGACCAATCAGGTTAGTGAACTGCTTTATGCACTCGAAGGCAGCGCTTTCGCCGACATTGAAGTCGAGGAATTGCTGTTACGGCGTTACAAACCCGTGCCCGATCGCCTGCGCCCCGACGATATGATGAATGGACATACTGGCTTTCTGGTCTTTGCGCGCCGCATCGAAGAGAGTTCTGAATCCAAACGCTGGCTCTCCAAGGAACGCCAACGCTATATGGCTCGCGTCGCCACAGAAGAGGCCATTGCTGAAGAAGAGGAACGGCGTTCGGTCGAACGCAGCGAAGGTGGCCCTAAGTATCCGAAGATGCCGCTGCCAGGGTGATTGATTTGTGCAATTATGTTAACTGATTAGGATTCATTATGACTCAAACCTATCTTATTACCGGTGGCGCAGGATTCCTAGGAATCAACCTTGCCCGTTACCTTTTGGCACGAGGACATCGTGTCGTTTCCTATGATATCGCCGACTTTAGCTATCCTGAGCGCAGCCAAGTGACCGAGATTAAGGGCGATATACGCGACAAAGCTGCATTGGCCCAAGCCATGCAAGGTGTTGATATCGTCATCCACACCGCGGCCGCACTACCCCAGTACAAGCCACAAGACATCTATACTACCGACATTGATGGGGTGCGCAATGTCTTACAGGCTTCGCTCGATGCCAAAGTACAGCGTATGATCCATGTCTCCTCAACCGCAGTCTACGGCATTCCCGACCATCATCCGCTCGTGGAAACCGATAAACTGGACGGTGTCGGTCCCTACGGAGAAGCCAAAGTCAAGGCGGAGTCCATTTGCCAGGAATTTCGTGATAAGGGACTATGCGTGCCCATTATCCGCCCCAAGTCCTTTATTGGCCCTGAACGGCTCGGCGTTTTTGCGCTGCTCTATGATTGGGCCAAGGGTGGACACAACTTCCCGGTACTGGGGAGTGGCAACAACCGCTATCAACTACTTGATGTAGAAGATCTCTGCGACGCTATTTACGCTTGTTGCATCTTGTCCTGCGAAAAGGTTAACGATGTCTTCAATATCGGTGCCAAACAATTTACGACGCTGCGTGAGGATTATCAAGCGGTGCTAGATGAGGCCGGCAAGGGGAAAAAGATCGTTTCAATTCCCGCAGCACCAGCGATTTGGACCTTGCGCCTGCTGGAAAAGATGAACCTATCCCCGCTCTATCGTTGGGTCTACGAGACGGTGACCGAGGATTCGTTTGTCTCCATCGAAAAGGCTGAACGGGTTTTGGGCTACAAGCCGAAATACTCGAATAAAGATGCGCTGCTGCGCAACTACCGCTGGTATCTCGCCAATCTCCACCAGTTTGAAGGGCAAAGTGGTGTCTCGCACCGTGTGCCGTGGAAGCAGGGCGCATTGACCATAGCCAAGTTGTTCTTCTAACACAAATTGCGGATTGCGGATTGGTATACTCAACAACTCCGCAATCCGTAATTCAAAATCCGCAATTAACTTTCCTTCTCTACCTTAATCTCCTGCGATTCGTCAGGGACGGATGGCTGATTTTTCTTGGTCTCAGCATTGAACTTGGCAAGTTGGTCGTTGAGGCTTTGAATTCCCACGCGCAGACCATCGACCGCTTCCTGGGCGACTTTGCTGTTGCGCACCTGATCACCCACTGACGACATCACTTCCTCGGCCTTGTTGAACAAGTTGCGCGCTGACTCATTTTCACCGACCTGCTTCAACCCTTCGCTCAAACTATTGGCCGCGCTCGAGATCCCTTTGCTGATTTCGACCTCCAGTTCCTTCCGTTGATCACTGTTCCAGGCAGTACGAATCGCCTCAATCAGTTGGCCGCCCAGACGATTCAACTCGTTGAGCAATTGATCGACGCTGTTAGACCCTTGGTCACTGGATTGGCCCTGCTGATTCTCCGATTGGTTTGGAGTGGATTGCTCGCTCATGCGTTTCTCCTTCATCAAAAATACACCTAAACTTGACCTGCATCGTGGGGTGAAAAGTGCCGGTCAAATTTTCAATATCGGTTCCTTGTCATTTTCGCAAGAAAGCTCTGTCATTTCATGACAATCGGCTGATGAATTGACACCAACTGATCTTTACTCGTAAACAATACGCAGGCTCACCCACCAGGTCGCGCCGATCAATCGCAACCAATCTGTTTTAGGATCGTCTGTACCTGCTGCGGATCGGCTGACAGTTCATGGACGCCCCATTCGGCATTGTAAAGATCATGGTATTGAGCCAGGACAACCGTGAAGGTCGTACCATCCCTGCCGTCCAACTCGACACACCACACTTCAGACCGGGATAGGGCATGGCGCGCATCTCGCCTCTAGGCGCAAAAAACGCTAGTGTAACTGGTAATTAGGTAAGTGTGTACTCACCCAATTGCCTAATTACCAAGAATTACCCCTGATACGCTACATACACGATCCACTCCTGCGCATCATAGATCGCCTTGCCATCCCAATGCGGAAAGGTTTCGACCTTACCAAAGCCTGCCTGTTGCATCATGGCAACCATCTCTTCAACGGCATAACTCTGATCGCAGAGTAACACTTCGCTCAGCTTGCCCTGTTCCAAATCAAGGATCTGAAATCGCTCCAACGACAGTTTCTGTTCGGTGTCCCAAAAACGTTCACCCAGGTGCAGATAAGGTCGATCTCCCCACAGTCCTGTATTGTCAGTATACCACCATGTGCTGTTCTTTTTATCTACCCTTTCTTGATCCAGTAACTCGACGCAGAGCCTACCGCCTGGTTTTAAGGCTGCGGCTGTTTTAGCCAACAGCATCTGCGTTTCCTCTTTGGGAAAGACGCTCAATTGCCCATAAATAAAGGTTGCCGCATCAAATCTCCCACTTCCCCAATCTCCTGCCCGCACATCCTCTTCTCGAAATTGACAGCGTTCTACCACATTCTCTCGCTGGGCCAACCAACGCGCATACTCGATCGCCGCCGGACTAAAGTCGATTCCAGTCACCTCGCAGCCCCGTTTGGCAAATTCCACTGAATAGAGTCCTGGCCCACAGGTAATGTCGAGCAACTTCATGCCGGGCGCAAGCTGAAGATGCTCCCATAGCCATTCGACCTGCATTGCCCGCTCTGGCGTTCGGCGCGAGGCGGCACTGTGACTCTCGTCCAGATGTTCCTTTAACATCCGTTTGGCAAAGGTTGGCTCGTTCCAGGGCAGGTTGCCCCCATTCGTCCACGCCACCGGACGTTCTGGGCGCTGGTAGATTTTCCAGAGTGATTGGGCGAGTCGGCGTTGGGTAAGGGAAGAATTCATCGAAGATTACTCCTTTTTGAGGAGATCATACAACAACGCCGGACTCTCGAAAGAATCCGGCGTTGTGCATCATGCTAAATTCAGGGGTCCCGCTGGGACGGGGAATTACACTGTCTTACTGTCCAACTGTCCTACTGACTCACTTCCCTGCATGTCGTTCAAGATACTCCATTGTGGCATTCAGCATAATCGCGACGCCGGTTGGCATCATCCGCTCGTCCCAGTCGAAGCGCGGGTTGTGGTGAGGGGCGTTGAGCGGCTTGGCTGGGTCCTGTGCTCCAACAAAGAAGAAGCAGCCCGGTGCCCGATTGAGAAACTCGCTCATATCCTCGGCCACCATCTCGGGAGGAATCTCAATCACATCCTCGCTGGGCACAACCGCTTGGGCGGCCAAACGCACAATCTCGGCCCCTTCCTCTGAATTGACCACCGAGCCAACGCCTGGCGTGAACTCGAACTTGCAGGTGGCTCCAAAAGCGGCGCAGATACTATTCGCCATCTCGTCCATGCGTTTGACAATCAGCTTCTGCACCGCTGGTTTGAACCAGCGGATGGTCCCTTGCAGGATAGCCTGTTCGGCGATGATGTTGCCCGCACCGCCTGCATTGAAGGTGCCGACGGTGACCACTGCCGCCTCAATCGGGTGAACGTTACGTGCGACGATGCTCTGCCAGGCCACCACAATCTGGCTGGCGACGACGATCGCATCCACCGTTTCGTGCGGCATAGCGCCATGTCCGCCCTTGCCGATCACGGTGAGGGCAAACTTGTCGGCTCCCGCCATCAACTCGCCTGCCTGCACCACCACTTTGTTAAGCGGCATCCGGCTCATCAAGTGCAAGCCAAAGGAGGCGGCTGGTTTGGGATTGGTCAGCGCGCCATCGTTAATCATGGCCAGTGCCCCACCTGCTCCTTCCTCGCCCGGTTGGAAGATCAACTTGACCCGGCCAGGTAGCTGGCTGCGGTGCTGGGTCAGCAACTTGGCCACGCCCATACCAATCGCCGTGTGTCCATCATGACCACAAGCGTGCATGACACCAGGATGCTCAGAGCGGAAGGCCACCTCCGTCTCTTCGAGAATCGGAAGCGCATCCATATCAAAGCGCAGCATCAAGGTCGGTGCATCATCGGGCAGGTTGTCGCCTTCCACCATAGCGATCACGCCCGTCTTGCCGACCCCGGTGCTCACTTCCAGCCCAAGTTCGTGTAGATGTTCGGCAACCATGCCTGCCGTGCGCACTTCCTGAAAGGCCAATTCTGGATGTTTATGAATGTCTCGTCGCCAGGAGACGAGTTGCGGGAACAGCGCTTCGGCTTCTTGTTTGAAGGTGTTTGAAAGAATAGGATTCATGCGATTAGGAGGTTAGCGGATTGTAGTAGTTTGAGTATAAGGATTCGAATTCGCCGCATTGTGCCTGAATGAGCCAAAATCATCCAATAGTTGTGGATTCTAGCCTATCAAGGTCAATTACAACTGTTCCTGCAATCTAATCCTGTAATGCTCGTCGCTTGCTATTAAGGAAAAAACAAATTGCATCAACAAAAATCCACAAATCTATTAGATAGCCTAGCATTTTCGTTGAATAAGGTTGCGCTCCAGCAATCAATGCACTTTGCTGTACACGAGTTGCTGTCGAATAAGTTCCAAACGGTATGTGCGTCAGTGCAACAAATGCCGCAACCTGTATAAGCAGACTCAAAACTAGCGTGACAGAAACTCGCAAGATCGCCTCACGCCTCCCAGCCTTGCTTCCGTTGACGTTGATAACGCGAACCTTACTAATCCTTTTTCCAGGCGTTTGGCCTTTCGTTGCAATAAAATAGATTTGATAAAGCAAAATTAAGAAAGAAAGTATGATCGAAACGAGCGCAAATTGCGGAGATTTTCCTCTCATCCAGAAGATCAGAATGAAAAGTGGGAGCAAAATCAAAGCATCAGTCATTAATGCCGAAAATCGTGGTCCTACAGTTGCGTACCGCATACTTCTCCTTATCCTCTATTAACCATTTTTAGCTCAGGAAATCATCTAAACAAATATAGGGAATGGCCCTTAACTGTTTTTTCATCTGCACGTCATTGCCAAGAATGATTGTGCAACCAGCAATAAGTGCAGATGCAGCGACGATGGCATCGATCGCCTTTAGGTTTTCGCGTGCACGTATGCCTGCTGCCATCCCCAAGACAGTGCGAGAAATGTCTTGTACAACAACACCTGGCATCTCGTGAAGAAAAAGTTGGGTTTGGCGCAGTGCCAGCTTATTGTTGTCACGAATCGGTTTGACGAGCAGTTCCATTTCGGAGATGCCGGAAACAACCAATAAAATTTTTTGATTGAAAGCAGCTTCTAACACAACTCGACATAGCTCTATATAATGTGCATAGCCATCTAAGGCATAGACACAGAAATTTGTATCAATTGCAATGCGTTGATGTTGTCGAAACAGATCTGCAATCACTCCTCAACTCCACCATAGTTGGCTCGTTCCTCAC
>JAXLWB010000067.1:0-54284 GCA_046328715.1 Caldilineaceae bacterium
TAGCTGCTTCTTCGTTCAGTCCATAGGCTTTGGCCGTTTCGCCGATAGCTGAACGAGGACGCATTGTGCTCACTGTGGCTACTAGCGCAACTCGATCTTCACCATAGGTGTGGCGTACATATTCCAGCACTTCATCGCGACGTTCGCTGCAAAAATCGAGGTCAATGTCCGGCGGCGAACCCCGCTCCGGGTTAAGGAAACGTTCGAAGAGGAGGTTGTTAGCGATGGGATCGACGGTGGTAATCCCAGTGGCATAGGCGACGAGAGAGTTCGCAACACTGCCGCGTGTGCTGACTGGGATGCCTCGGCTGCGTGCAAAACGGACAATATCGGCAACGACCAAAAAAAGCGGAGCATAGCCGGCGCGTGCAATGATGGAAAGTTCATCCTGTAACCGTTGCAGTAGTATCAGTCTATCAATCGATTGTGACGCTTTCGCCAGCGGATTGGCATCTGTACTGTTCCATTCGGTACTCGACAACCCGCTTTCCATAGGCTCTGAATGATAGAGTCTGTCGATGCCTTGATGAGCGAGATTGGTTAACTCGTCGTTGGTGCTGACTCCTTCTGCCAATTTCAGCATTGGGAAAATGGGCTTGCCGCTGGGCAGTGCTGGTTCGCAGCTAGCGAGCAGTTGGTCAACATTGCCGATTGCCTGAGGAAAGGCAGCAAAACGTTGCTGTATCTCTTCTGGAGAAAGCCAGTGCAGCTCTACGGCGGGCTCATTATCATCCGGCAAAGCTGTGGCTGAAACTTCTTCGAGCCGACAGTTGCGATCGATGGCAGCCAGCAAACGCAGACGGTGGCGTTCCGCAGGCAAAAGTGTGTATACGGGTTGCACCGCTACCACTGGTAAGCCAAAGCGCTGAGCTAGACGATTCACCTGCTGGGCGATGGCTTGGTCACTTGCGGTATGCAACTCCAGCGCAAGATAGCCTTGCTCCTCAAACATGCCCGCAAAACGTCCCAAAAAAGTATTGGCCGACTTTGTATCGCTGGCTGCGAGCCAGCGTTGTAGCCAACTCCGCCGCCCGCCAGCGATGGCGATGACGCCTCCATGGTTGGCTTTTAGCTCTTCCCATGAAACTCCCTGCTGCGCACGCTGCTCACGTTCTGGGCTGGCCTGGATGATCGAAGAGAGGCGACAAAGTGACTGGTAGCCCGCATGGTTGGCAGCTAACAGGACAAACGGTTCGGGAGTGTTCTCTGTCTGCGCTTGTGGCAGTTGAACATTCAACGTCATCCCTACAATTGGCTGGATGCCAACTTTGCTACAGGCCGCGCAAAATTCAACAACCCCGTAAAGCGCATTGTGGTCGGTCAGCGCCAAATAATCCATCTGATTGGCTGTAGCTGCTGTAACGAGTTCATCAATCGAGGGAGTTGCAGCAAGGAGTGAATAGTGCGAGTGAACGTGTAAATGTGTAAACATAGAGCAAAGTTGCAAGGAGCAAGATATAGGTTGCAGGCAACAAAGTACCATGTAACTCTGCAACTCTGCAATTCTGCAACTCTGCCACTTTGCAACTCTCTCACTAGCTTTCTATCGTTGGCTCTTGCGTTCTCTCTTTCGCTGCTGAGGCAAGCTCAAATTTCCGTCAAGTTGGTGCAATCTGTGTTACAATTCTTGCCTTGTGGGTTAACATTTTCGATTAAACTAAGCTCTGAATGGGAAGCGGAGTTTGCTTCTTATTACAACCGCAGTTTAGATCACAAGAAGAGGAATTATATGCTTCGTGCAAAGATTGTTTGCACCATTGGCCCTGCCAGTGAAGATATTGCAATTATTCGCCAACTCATTCTATCTGGCATGACGGTTTGCCGTCTGAATATGAGTCATGGTACCCATGCTGATCATAAACGGCGCATCGACCGCATTCGTCAAGCCTCTGAGGATTTAGACCGTCCGATTGCCCTTTTGGCCGATCTTCAAGGCCCCAAGTTGCGCACAGGGATTATGCAGGAAGGAGGCGTGCCGCTGATTAAAGGCGAGACGCTCATATTAACGACCGAAGATCTGGTTGGCGCGCCGGGTCGTGTCCCAATCCAGTATAAGGAAATGCCTAAATCGGTAAAACCAGGGGAGCGGATTCTCTTGGACGATGGTTTGCTGGAATTGGAAGTCATAGAGACTAACTCCAAAGAGATCATTACTCGGATCATCATTGGTGGAGTTCTCAACAATAACAAAGGGATGAATCTGCCCGATGCTTCTCTCTCTATTCCTGCCCTCAGCGTAAAAGACCTCAACGATGCCCGCTTTGCAATCGAACAACAACTGGACTTTATTGCGCTCAGCTTCGTGCGCACCGATGAGGAAGTAAAGGGACTCAAAGAATTTATCCGCAGCAATTCACCTAATGGCCGTGAAATTCCCGTCATCTCAAAAATTGAAAAGCCAGAAGCTGTAAAAAATCTCGATGCGATTATTGCCGCTTCAGACGGTATTATGGTGGCACGTGGCGATCTGGGCATTGAAACGAATCCTGAATTTGTGCCGAGCATCCAAAAGACAATCATCGCCAAATGTATGCAGGCGACCAAGCCCGTGATTACAGCAACGCAGATGCTTGACTCGATGACCTACAAGCCACGACCCACCCGCGCTGAGGTAAGTGATGTGGCAAATGCCGTTCTGGATGGTACCGATGCGGTCATGCTTTCGGGAGAAACCGCCAATGGTGCCTTCCCGGTTGAGGTCGTGCAGATGATGGCGCGGATTGCGGCAGAAACCGAGCGAGTGCGCATTGCTGGCCAACACCAAATCAAGTACCCAGAACCTCCGATCTTTACATCAGCCGGTGCCATTTGCCATTCTGCGGTTCAAATTGCCGACGAAGCCAATGCGCGCGTCATCCTGGCACCCACAATTAGTGGTAACACCGCTCGGCTGATTGCTGCGTTTCGGCCACGTGTGCCGGTCATTGCGCTCACGCCCGATCCGGTGGTACAACGTCGTCTTTGTCTCCAGTGGGGTACAACGGCGCTGCTTTCCAAGCGTATGAATACGACGGATGATGTGGTGAACGATGCTGTGAATCAGGCCATCGGCCACAAACTGATTGAGTCGGGTGATCGAGTGGTGGTAACTGCTGGCGTTGTGAGTGGCGGACGGAGTGCGACCAATTTGGTGATGATGCGCGAGGTAGAATAGTGGGAAGCAGGATGCAAGATGCAAGATGCAAGTTGCAGAAGAAATTGCAACCTGCAACCTGCTTCGTTCAAACTCCTTGAGGAACCTGGTTGCCTGCTTCGGTAATGGCTCGTCGTACATTGACAAACGGCAGCAAAATCAGCCCCGCCGCAAAGAACACGGCAATCGAGAGGATCGCAATCCGATAGCTGCCTGTAAAATTAATCGCAGTTGCAAAGAGTGCCGGCCCCATCCAACTGGTGCCACGTTCGCTGACCTCGTACAGGCTAAAATATTCCGACTCTTTGCCGTGTGGAATCATCAGTGAAAAAAGCGAGCGGCTCAATGCCTGACTGCCGCCCAAAACAACTGCAATTACCGCCGCCATGATGTAAAATTGTAGCTGGGTCGATAAAAATAGCCAGGCATAGAAGGAAACTCCAGTCCAAATCACCAGGCTCAACATGATGGCACCCTTCGTCGTCAGCTTTTGTGCCAGATAATTAAAAAGCAGCGATCCGCCAAACGCCACAAATTGTACCATCAAGATCACTAACCCCAACTCTGTTGCATTCAAGTTCAGTTCGTGTCGTCCAAACTCGGAAGATTGTGAAATGACGGTCTGGATGCCATCGTTGTAGAGTAGGTAGGCGATCAAAAAGAGCAACGTTTGCGGAAATTGCGGAAGCTGGCGCAATGTATGCCCCAGTTGGCGGAAGCCAACCGATAAGAGATTCTGCCCTGGCGGTAGGTGATTCACAGGTGCGCGGCGCTTGAGTCGATTTAGCGGAATCAGCGTAAACAGCGCCCACCAGAGGCCAGCCGAGGTGATGCAGATGCGCATAGCATCATATTGATTGATGCCCATTCCACTCGCCAAAAAGGCAACAAAGATCACATTTACGGCAAGCAGCAGTCCGCCTCCCAAATAGCCCAATGCCCACCCTTGCGAAGAGACCCGATCTCGTTCATCGGCTGAGGCAATCTCGGGCAAGTACGCGTTGTAACAAACAATGGAACCGCCGAAGGTTAGGTTGGCAATCAAAAAGAGCAGACCAGCCAGAAGATAGCGATCGCCTGTGACGAAGAAGATGGCTATGGTCGCAAATGCGCCGATATAGGCCAAGATGCCTAAAAGTTGCTTCTTGAGATTGGAAAAATCTGCCAAAGCGCCCAAAAAAGGCAAAAAGAGCACCTGCAAAACTACCGACAACGAGACGAGATAGCCCCAATAGGCTCCGGGCAACATGTGAAAGCCCAATAAAGAGATGGTTCCATCGCCTGCTTTTGCTGCTGTTTCGGCTAAATTGGTGAGGTAGGGGCCCATGAAGGCGGTGACTACAGTAGTCGAAAATGCGGAGTTTGCCCAATCATAGAAATACCAACCGACTTGTTCTGAACGACTATAGGTTGCGCTCTTGGAGTTTACGAGCTGCTCTTGCATGAATACTTCCTCTTTGAAGGTGGTTAAGTTTTAACATTTTACCAAACATGCAATAGTCAGTAAAATAGCCATTCCTTAAGCGGATTGTCGCAGATTTAAATGTTTACTGGTTTCTGTCGAACAAATTTCTATGCAAACTGACTCTACGAGAAGCCACTAGACAGGTGAAGGCATAAGAGGTAAGTAAAAATGAAGCAAATTGCGGTGGGTTCTACGAATCCCGTTAAGCTGGATGCCATTCGCCATGTAGTAGATCGTCTGTGGCCACAAGTTCAATTTTTACCCATCGAAGTTGAATCGGGCGTACGAGCGCAGCCACTCAGCGACGAGGAGGCGATTCAAGGTGCGCTCAATCGTGCTCGTGGTGCACTCTTGCAGCATCCCAGCGACCTGGGCATTGGCATTGAAGGGAATACGGTGGAATTGGCGTTCGGGATGTTTTCCACTGCGTGGGTTGCCATTGTGGATCGCCAGGGACAAGTGGGGCTTGGATCGTCGGGGCGTTTTGTCCTGCCCGAGACGATTGCCGAGGCGATCCGCAAGGGTGGTGAGCTTGGCCCTTTGATGGATCAACGTACAGGTGAATCCAATGTCAAACAGAAACAAGGTGCCGTTGGCATCTTGACCAAAGGGCTGCTCAATCGTACAGAAGCATTAGAGATCGGCGTCATCTGTGCCCTGAGCCAATTTGTAGCCAGTGAATATTACCGTGCGTAAGCGTACGCCATGTCCTGTACGGGACACCTGAATCTAGCAGGGACACATTCCATAAAGTGTTGAAAAGATTGGTGAATGGTTCTCGATTCTAAAATCTGCTGTCCCTACAGGACAAAACATATCCAATCACTCGATATACTCGTTTGACCCCTTACTGACGTGTAGGGTTCTGAAACTATCACAATTCAGACAAGAGCGCCGTCAATAGTGCCAAGCGAGGAGCCAGTTGATCGATCAGGATGTGTTCGTGATCGGCATGTGCTCCTGCACCAGGCAATCCCAAGCCATCCATCGTCGGGATGCCCAACGCCGCAGTGAAATTTCCGTCACTGCCGCCGCCGGTGCCACCTTCTTTCAGTTCCATCCCAAGGGTTGCCCCAATCGTGCGCACACGCTCAAAGAGCGGCATCGTCACTTTGCGCTCCATCGGCGGGCGATTCCAGCCTCCGCTGATCGCGACCTTGCAGCCAGGGACGGTCGGTTGCAACTGGGCAAAGGCCTGCGAAATCCGCTGTGCTTCATCCTCAGTCCAGGAACGTACATCGATCTGGGCGCTGGCCTCCGCCGCAATCACATTGGCCGCAGTGCCACCTTGAATTACGCCGACGTTGAGCGTGGTCTCTTTCTCTTTATTCGCCAACTGGTGCAGATGGATCACCTGCCGCGCCAGTTCAAGCACCGCACTGGCTCCCTTGTCCGGATCGACACCGGCATGGGCCGCTTTGCCGGTAACCTGCAATTGGAAACGACCGATGCCTTTGCGTGCTGTTTTTAATACACCACCTGGCAGCGGCGGCTCCATCACCAGCACATACGCCGCCTTGCGTGCCTCTTCCTCAATCAACTCGCGCGAATGATAGCTGCCTACTTCCTCATCCGAGGTCATTAATACGGTGATGGGTCGAGGCCGAGTTCCAATGGCTTCGTTGAGCAGCCGCAGTGCATATTCTACGAGCACCAGGCTCGACTTCATGTCGAGAATGCCTGGGCCATAGGCGCGCCCATTCTCCACTCGGAAGGGCATACGGGCCAACGTACCTACAGGCCAGACAGTGTCAAAGTGGCAGAGGATGAGTCCTGGCTTGGCATCACTTTGTGCTCCCAAGTGCGCCAGCACATGATTGCCAGCCTTGGCAATGGGCAGAACTTGAGCCTGTGCCCCAATTTGTTGGAATCGTTCGGCCAGGGATTCGGCGCAACCGTCGAGTTGCCCTTTATCATGGGTAGGCGTTTCATGGAGTACCAATGGACGGATGGCGTCGAGCATCTCCGCCTCGAGCGCCTGGCAACGGGTAAGTAGTGTAGAGTCGTGCATAGATTGGTGAATAGTAGAAATGAATGTTCGAGTTTTTATTACTATAGCACAGGCGTTCCCTTCAACAACAAAAAATACGGGCTTTGCCTGCAAGGTGTCAAAAGATCCTGTTATAAAAGTTACAAACATGATATACTTAATTGGGTGGCACACCGCTCTTAGTTGGGTAGAATTTGATCCTCTTACAATCAATGTATGCTTTCATATTTTAGGAGGCAACGATGCTGTCCTCTCAAATCTTGACACTATTTGACTATCATTACTGGGCGACGAATCTCATCCTGGAGCAAGTGGAGAAGATTTCGTACGAGGCATTCATTGAGGAACGCTCATCGAGTTGGAAAAGCATTCGTGGCACGCTTGTGCATATGCTCAGCGCTGAATATACCTGGCGTCAACGCTGTCAATATCACAATTCGCCGCAACCTTTGCCGGAGAGTGACTTTCCTACCCTGGGCATTTTGCGTGCCCATTGGAGTGAAGACCGGGCAGCCATGCGATCCTACCTACGCACCTTGCGCGATGACGATCTGCAGATGATGATTGATTACAGAACCTCGGCTGGCATTCCCTACTCCACGCCGCTTTGGCAAATTCTGATCCACGTAACGATGCACGGTATGCAACATCGCGCCGAGTTGGCTCTCGTTCTCACTGAACTTGGTTATTCGCCGGGTGACATTGATCTGATCATGTATTTGCGGCAACGAGCCCAGTAAAAGAGGAGTAACTATCCTGCCTGCAACAACTTGACCGGCTCGCCGTGAGCTCGCCGACACGGCACTTCACGGTTCAAGTTGCGTATGATTGCCGCCTTTTCACTTGCATTATCTGGAAAAGCGCCGGTCAAGTTTTCTACACCTGGACGGATACAAAGAGGATTCTTACCTTATGCTTCACCTACAAACCTACATTAACGCCGCCGATTTCCTCTCCGTTACCCAAACTGTCTTGGAGGAGGACGAGGTAAGCAACGGGTTGATGCTTGGCATTGCACTGCGCCTGCAGGAAAATCCTGAACGGGCTCCCGAGGATCTCTTTCTTGCCACCGTGAACGACGGAGCGACCCTGGGTGTGGCCGCATTGATGACGCCTCCTCACAATGTGGTCGTTTTCAGCCAATTGCCTGAGCCTTTTGCTGCCTTTGACTTTTTGATCACCCGCCTGTTGGATTGGCCACAGCAACCGTTAGGTGTCAACGGCCGCAAAGAGTGGGCGCAGCGCTTTGCCGAATGTTGGCATCAACGCACAGGTCAACCCTATCATGCTGCTGTACAACTCCGTTCTTACCGCTTGGATCAAGTGCTCTTTGGCGTAGGGGTTGCTCCGGGTGCAATGCGGGTTGCGACCTTGCAGGATTTGCCGCTGGTGATACAGTGGCTAGATGAATTTGAACGGGAAGCGTTGCCGCATGCCGTTGGGCGAAATCGTCAGCCAGGCGCAGAGGAATGGCAAATCAAACAGGGAAATCTCTTCTTGTGGGAGGATGGGGATCAAGTGGTTGCCTTGGCTGGAAGGTCACGTCCGACTGCCCATGGTATCTCGGTTGGGCCAGTGTACACACCTCCTTCGCTGCGTGGACGCGGTTATGCAACGGCATTGGTCGCCGAGCTAAGCCAACATTTACTCGATAGCGGCTATCAATTCACTACTCTCTTTACCGACCTCGCCAATCCTACCTCAAATAATATCTACCAGAAGATTGGTTATCAACCTGTCTGTGATTTTACTGAGTATTCATTTGAGAGTAAAAATGATTGATGAAAAGATTAGGCGATTGAGAGATGGCTGTGACAAAATCTTTCAATCTCTTAGATCTCTCGATCTCAATTCCATTTATTGAAATAGGTAAGGTTTCAGGACACAGAGCGCATAGAGAATACACGGAGAACACTGAGAGGGAACAGAGAAATTCTCTTCCTGTTCTCTCTGATATCTGTGTCTTCTCCGTGTGTTCTTTGTCCCGGATTCTTACAACAACGGAGCTTTTTTATGCCTAAGATTGCCTTTATTGGCGCAGGTAGCACTGTCTTTGCCAAAAATTTGTTGGGCGACATCCTCAGCTTTCCCGAATTGTCCGATTCGCAGATCCATTTAATGGATATCGACGGCGACCGACTCAAAACTTCTAATATCATGGTCAACAAATTGGCCAAAGCTGTCAACGCCAATCCAACCATCACCGCAACCACCAATCGTCGCGAAGCACTGGCCGGTGCCGACTATGTGATTACCGCCATTCAGGTCGGTGGTTACAAGCCAAGCACCGTGATCGACTTTGAAATTCCCAAAAAATATGGCCTGCGCCAGACGATTGCAGACACGCTGGGCATCGGTGGTATCATGCGTGCCTTACGCACTATCCCCGTCTTTCTCGACATGGCACGCGACATGGAAGATGTTTGCCCGGATGTTACCTGGTTGCAATATGTCAACCCAATGTGTATGAATCAATGGGCACTCAGCCGCGCCACGAGCATCAAGACCGTCGGCCTGTGCCATAGCGTTCAAGGCACAGCCGAACAACTGGCCGAAGACATTGAGGTGCCGATTGAAGAGATCAACTATGTGGCGGCTGGCATCAATCACATGGCCTTTTACCTCAAATTTGAGCGCAATGGCGAAGATCTTTACCCGCTCATCCACAAGGTGATCGAGGAAGATCGCGTTCCCGAATGGAATCGGGTGCGCTATGAACTCTTCAAGCGCGTCGGCTACTTTGTCACCGAGTCGAGCGAACACTTTAGCGAGTATGTCCCCTGGTTTATCAAGCGTGACCGTCCAGAACTGATCGAAGAATTCAACATTCCACTCGATGAATACATTCGCCGCTGCGAAGTGCAGCTCGCGATGTGGAATAAAATGAAGCAAGCCTTTGAAGATCCGGCGATGGAGATGCATCACGAACGCAGCCACGAATATGGCTCGTTGATTGTCCACAGCCTGGAAACCGGCACGCCACGCGTGGTCTATGGCAACATGCCCAACTATGGCATCATCGACAATCTGCCTCATGGTTGCTGCGTCGAAGTGCCCACGCTGGTGGACAAGAACGGTCTGCAACCGACCAAGATCGGCAAAATTCCGCCGCAACTGGCCGCCATGATGCAAACCAACATTAATGTGCAGTCACTCGCCGTCGAAGCAGCCCTCACTCGCAAGCGTGAATATGTCTACCACGCCGCCATGATGGACCCGCACACCGCCGCCGAACTGAGCCTCGACCAAATCTGGCACCTCGTCGATGATTTGATTGAAGCCCACGGCGATTACTTGCCGCCATTTGTGGGATAGAGTCATCTTCTTATCAAGCACTCGACCCTGCTTGCTCAAAAAGGTAGGGTCGAGTATTCCTTGTGATCCCAAGCAATTACGTCTGCGGTTTTACCAATTCCTCTCGCTCTGGTAGTTTGAGATCGGCGAATTGCAAGTGTGATTTAAACTTAAAGACGCGTCGCAGAATAGCTCCAAAGAAACCAAAGAGAAGCTGTTGTACACCCATCGGCATGGTCCCAAGAAAGAACTCGCCATAATACGCATTTAGGGTTGCGCTCATTTGGATGGGATCAGGATTCCCTTGCTGATCCATTTTTCCGACCTGTGATAAGCAGGCGATCGTCTCAATGATTTCCTCAAAATGGAGTGCTGGGCGAAAGGTGGTTTGCATGTGCAGTTCATCGTTACCTGTATTGCGCCAATGGTGCAATGCGTTTGCTGGGACAACGATCTGTTCGCCAGCAGTGACGATTGTTTCTTTCCCGTTTACTGTAATGGCAAGCGTGCCGTGGCGCACAAGAAACGTTTCTTCTTGGAGGGGATGGCGATGTGGCACTGGGCCAATGCCGTGTGTTTGATGATAGTTTTCAAATTCGAGCAGCGAGCCATTCGTCTCATCGCGAGTCTGAGTGAAAATGATCTTGTCAGTAGAAATTTTGTTATAGATAATAGAGCCGGATTTTGCCATAGCAGATTCCCCAACAACAACCTTCATTTTTCCTACACTATAATAACCCAGATCATGGCTAGCTACTCTTTTTTTGGTGTGCTCCAATGCTCACCTCAGCAAGAGAAACTGTTGGTTCGCCTTAATCTGCATTGTCTCTAGCAGGCACAAATACTTCCATTAAAGATCGATAGTACGCAGTCCGTTCATCCCAAGCAGCAACGAAACCTCACCACCATGATGCAGGTCGTGCTCCAACACATGGTAGATCACCCAACTGCGTGATACCTCATAGACTTGACCATCCCACTCGTCTGGAAAGGTTTTGGCGCAATCATCAGAGGTCCAGCGCTGCAAACGTGCTTCGATGAAGGCCCAGGTTTCATTCAGCCCACGTGCGAGTTCCTCTCCGTTGCGTGCCGGTGACTCACGTTGCCCCCACTCCATGTACTGGGTCATCAATGCATTCTCATCCTGAAGCGTACCGCTGAACCACCCAGCCCGCACTGAAATGATGTGCTGTACCATCTGTCCTAGCGGCCACATCCCCGCTGCCGGTTGGAGTGTTAGTTGTTCATTGGTTAGTGGTGCAATGCAGCTACGCAGCTTTTCGTTATAACCTCGCCAGTTTTCGTAAATTACGTTTAGGGTGGATTGGGGTTGCTGTTGCATGGGTTGCTCCATTTGAATCATTATCCTGTTTATTCAGTATGGGGTCTATCCTACCATTATATCATCTGCCTGTACTGAATTAACCTATTAATTCCGCATCAACCCCAATCCCCACTAGTACAATTGCGGCACTGCCAGTCCTGAATTTGATGATATGGGTGAAATTAGAAGATAGGAAGATATTGTTACCGCCGTAATCTCCCTATTCTTCGACCCTCAAGCTCCAATTTTTAGAATGATCCCCACCAAAACCGATCTCCAGTCGGGTAGATCAACGCTAATTGTTGCGCATCTACAGTTTTAGCATCGTTGAGTACAGCGTCCGTGAGGGGTTGTCGAGGCAGAATCGCTGGTTGTGGAATCTCGCCAGAGGCCAGTTGCTCTAGTGCCAATTGGGCAAAAACAGCACAGGCATGGTCAGGAGCCGCCAATGAGCGTTCCAACACTTGGCGATAGAGTTCGCAGGCTCGTGGAATGTCATCGTTGTGGGCAGC
The DNA here is from genome assembly GCA_046328715.1 of Caldilineaceae bacterium. Lineage (GTDB taxonomy): Bacteria > Chloroflexota > Anaerolineae > Caldilineales > Caldilineaceae > JAXLWB01. The sequence goes on from JAXLWB010000067.1 coordinate 11,719, forward strand.
CAGGTAGGCCAGGTTGAGCGAACTATGCAATTCCCCTTCAATATCGCCTGCGCTCATAACGGTGGGTAGACCTTTGTTGAGTAAGCTGCGTGCCTCGGAGAAGTTTTCGAGCAATGTCTGTGCTTTGGCCATGCCAATCAGCGAACGTCCCACTCCAATTCGTGAGTTGATCTTGCGGCTAAGTTGCAAACATTCCTGGCGCATCTCCAACGCTTCCTGATAGCAGCCGGTGTTGATCTTCCAATCGGCAAGGTTGTTCAGGCAGACCACCAGCGCACCCTCATCACCATGCAACTTGGCCATCACCATCGCCTGCTCGTAGTGTTGAATTGCCACCGGTGCCTGCGCCATTGAAGTTGTGCGCCCCATTCCGATTTTGCTCATCAGGCAGAGTTGGCGATCATTGAGTTCCTCGCCAATCTGACCAATCACTTGGTAAAGCTCGTGGGCGCGTCGGTTTTGACCATTCTCTTTGTAAAACTGGGCTTCGGCATTGAGCGCCAGGGCCAGCAAGCGTTGGTCGGGGATGGAGGAGGCCAGCTTGGCCGCCTGGCGGGCATGGGCGAGTGCATCGTGGCGTTGTCCCAACGTATCACAGACTGCCGACAGACCGACATGCGCCATCGCCTGAAGCGCCACATGTTCAAGACGATCCGCCCGTTCAAGCATCAGGGTGAAGGCTTCCAGCGCCTTGGTGCGTACATCGCCCAAGTGCAAGGCGACATAGCCCAGGCGATGATAGAGGCGAGCTTGTTCTTCACCATCGGCCTGCACCAACTGCTCGGAGATCGTGTGAATCACCTGTTGCCAATCGAGTGCTTGTTCAGATTGTGGGTTGCCGTTAGCAGTAAGTTGCGGACGGGCGGCTGTGTATGTTGGGTCGAAGAGAGTCGATAACATGGTTTGCTCCTTTTGTGTAAAATAATGCACGTATGACGAAAGTTGCCCCACCCTAGCCCTCCCCGAAGAGGGAACAATCACGGGACAGATGATGTGTTTTCGACTGTCCACGAATCATTATTGGTCCCTTACACGGTCCCCTCCTCGGGGAGGGCTAGGGTGGGGCCGTCTTTAACTCTGAGTCTACGGAAAAAAGTGTTCAGTGTGAAACCCAATCCCTGTTCACTTTTTGGTCATTTACGCACCATCGCCACAATAGTCGGCACGCACAAGGCAGGACGATCCGTGGCCGCTGATCAATGCATCTTTGCTAGCAGCGTCTAGGGCTGGCATGCCAATGGCGATGCGATTAGTGGATAGGGTTGCGCTGAATGAAAAACTGAAGAAAATAATGCAGAGGGTAAGAAACAACAGCGCCAGCAGCGATGCCTTTGCATTTGCCAATTTAGTTGCGAAATGGCGATTGAGCATCACGCTTGCCTTCCAGGGTTCTGGAATCGCCAGGAACATCAGTACTGAACCTGCCAAACCCACATTGGCGAGAAAGCTGTGAAATTCTACCATCCACATCATTGGGTCTTGGATTGCCCAAAAGTTGTGCATCGTCAATGTGACAGGGATCAAGAAAAGCAGAATTGCCGCAACCCCGAGCTTCGGCCGATAGCCAGTGAGAAGCGATAGGCCACCGATCAAAAGCAACAATCCACTCAACGGAACAAGCATCTCGGGCATTGGCACACCTTTCGAGGCGGCATACCCAACTTTCATATTTGTCATGAAGATGTTTTCATAGGCTGGGTAAAGATAGAAGAGACCAACGATGATTCGGCCAATGACGGGTAAATTACGCATACAAGTTTCTCCTTTGTTTGTTACATCTGAATTGATAACGTGATAAAACGATACAGAAGTGTGCTTCAACCTTATTCACAAACCCTTTAGAAGTACACTCTCATGAAACCTGAGTCGTGTGCTTGATGGAATATCAGGTTAACGCTTAAGCAAGGGCAGATAGATAGACATCGTGCCGCTCTGCGGCGTCGGCGTTACCTGGGGCGTCGGTGTTGCGATTGGATTTTGCGGCGCAACCCGGCTCCAGTCAGCACGCGTGCCGCCTTCCACAAGCAAGTGATCGTTGCTGCCGTCGATGTTCATGATCCGTAGTTGATACGAGACCGGATTGGCAGTAACATCGGGCACATAGACATAGACCAACTGAGCGCTATCGGCTGAGACCTTCGGGAAAGCTGCTGCCTCGTGTGCTGCCGTCTGGGTCAATTGGGTGATGCTATTATTCTCAAAGCGCATCAGGTAGAGATCGGTGTGTGATAAAAGGTCATCATCATCGGCGACGACAAAGCCCGAACCATCGCTCAGCCAGGCAATTCCACTGCTAAAGACCACATGTGCCAAAGGTGTTCCTGCATCTGTGCTACCTACTTCGGCACGGACAATGCTGGGTGGCCGATTGCCGAAATCTTCGTAGAGGAATTGATTGCTGATTGGCGACCAGACGGGTGCGCGCCCCAGAATGGAGTTGTTAGTCTGGGGGTCGAGCAGTGGACCACCTTCGCTGAGAATGGGCACATCCAGCCCAACCCGCCACAAACTCCCCTGCCCAAACTGATAGGCGAGGGTGTCGCCTGCCGGATTCCAACTGATGTGGTAGGCCCCGTAGGCTTTAGAACCCTCCGCTGCCAATGTGAGTTTCCCAGCGTGGCGATTCTCTCCGGAAACAATGTCAGCATGGACCGCTGCATCAAACCAGCGCGTATTGCCGTTGATGACTACCGCATTTTGCTGCACCCCTGCTCCCAGATCGGCCACTTGCGCAAAGACGACCGTCGTTGTGCTGCCCGGTGGTAGGCTGACGACCTTGGCGGTGGGGGCACCTTCAATATAGACCAACACCTGATTGACATTGGTGAGCCGATTCTCAACCTGCACCGAGGCACTGCCTTGTGGATAGGCGGCCAGTAGGCTGCACCCAGGAGCATTCGTCAAGCGGTGAAGATTGCTGCCATCCGGATTGATCAGATAGATGTCGGCGTCAAACTCGGAACATGTCGCTTCGTGGCTGCTGGTAAAGGCAATCTGTTGACCATCCGGTCGCCATGCGACCGACATGATGCCGCCGCTGGCCCCATCGGGAAACTGCCAGATCAGCCGATCATTGCTACCATCGGGCTGGATCAGGCGAAGTTCCTTGTTGTCTTTGACATAGACAATCGTGGTGTCATCTGCTCGGGGAGCGTGAGGCGTCATAGCACGCACATTGTGAGGCGACCAGAGACACATCGACAGCGACGTCAGACTCATGACCAATGAAATGAGGGTAAATAATTTACGCATAAGATTTGCTCCTTTCGTTATAACTTTTCAGTGCGGGACACGGAGCGCACCGAGGAGACACGGAGATCACTGGGCACAAGAGAATTCTCTATTCCCACTCCGTGCCATCTGTGCCTCCTCTTGTGCGCTCTGTGTCCTGTATTGTTGAACCACTTACTTAAGAACTTGAATCAATCGGGTACGCCTGACCTTCTTCCATACGTTGTTGCAGGTACTGCACCAATTTCTCCAGCGTACCGAACCCAACTCGTTGCATCGTGTGTGGATCGGTCAAACTGAAGCGCCAGTTTTGCGCAGTCGATCCCTCGTCTGCCGACTCCTGCCACATCGTAAAGAGGAAGGTCTGGTAGTGCATCGTTGTTGATTTGGATGGTTGCATTTTGCACACTCGCCATTCATTCCACCCTGTGGTATGCTTGCTCTACAACGTGTTGTAGGTATTTATTCAGGTGCATCGCCTTTTCCACGAAAACCTCACCTGTAAATCACGCTGTGTACGGCTGAGGTCAGCATAACAATCGATCATTTGGAAATCATTTGCCACGTAGAACTTATGAGTAGCCAGTTGCAAATTCGTTTGTTTGGTAGCCTCGAAATCCGCCTCAACGACGCCACGCTTACCAACTTCATGTCCAACAAAGCGCCAGCCTTACTGGCCTATCTGGCCCTCAATCCGCGCCCGCAGCAAAGGGATGCCCTGGCCACCTTGTTGTGGAGCGAGATGAGCGACGCCGATGCCAAGAACAATCTGCGCCAAGTGCTCACCAATTTGCGCAAGTTGGTCGATCCGCATCTGGTTGTTACGCGTGACACGATTGGGTTTAATCACGAGACACCCTACTCGCTTGACGTTGAGACTTTTGAAAGACATTTGCAAAAGAGCCGCAAACAGGAAGGAGCAGAGCGGGCGGAAGAGCTACGGCAAGCGATTACACTCTATGCAGGCGAATTCCTGGCTGGTTTCTTTCTGCGTGATGCGCCTGAATTTGAAGAGTGGATGCTGGCCCATAGGGCGAGATTGCGCGAACTAGCGCTCCATGCACTGCATGAGTTGACGCAACTGGAGATGGTGCAAGGCCACTTCGACCAAGCGATTGCTAGCAGCAGTCGCTCGTTGGCGATCGACCCCTGGCGCGAAGAAGCCCATCGTCAATTGATGTTGGCTTTGGCGCGCAGTGGTCAGCGCTCGGCAGCGTTGAGCCAGTATAAGCTCTGCCAACGCACGCTGCGGGATGAGTTGGGCGTCGAACCCTCCAGCGAGACGCAAATGCTTTACGAGCGGATTCGGGCAGCAGGTGAGTCGATTGTGCATCATCTGCCGGCGCAGGCGACCTCGTTTGTGGGGCGCTGGCGTGAACTGCAAACAATCGAGCGTGAATTGCTCAACCCCGAATGCCGGATGTTGACCCTGGTTGGTGTCGGTGGCATTGGCAAAACCCGGCTGGCGATCCAGGCTGCTGAACGTCTGCTCCAGATCGGGGCCTTTCTCAACGGCGTCTTCTTTGTGCCCCTGGCCGCGCTCGATTCGACGACTCTGATCGTGCCTGCGATTGCCGAAGCCTGCTCGTTCAAGTTCGCGGGCAACCGTGAGCCAGCCGCACAGTTGCTAGACTTTTTGCGCAATCAGGAAATTCTGCTTGTGCTCGATAATTTCGAAGGGCTGTTGGAAGGGGCAAACCGGTTGGGGCAGTTGCTCGAACGAGCTCCTGCGCTCAAACTGCTGGTTACTTCACGCGAGCGTCTCAATCTGCGTTGGGAACGCATGTTGCCAATTGCGGAGATGGACGATGCCGCTGCGATTCAGCTTTTCCTTACGCGAGCGCAGACGGTCCAATCGAACTTCCAGGTCGATGCTACAGAAAAGGAAGCCCTACAGCGCATTTGCGTCCTGACGGGACAACTTCCACTCGCTATTGAATTAGCGGCAGCTTGGGTGCGGGCGCTCTCCTGTAGTGAGATTGCCGAGGAAATCTCACAATCTCTCGACTTCCTAACGGCTGAGCAGCGCGATGGCGTTGTCCGACATGGCAGTCTACGAGCGCTCTTTCACTCTTCCTGGCAATTTCTCAGCCACGAAGAACAGCGCCTGCTGGCACGGCTAGCAATCTTTTCCAATGGCTTTACCCGCACCAGTGCGGTTGAAACCGCCGAAGCCACCACCCGTTCATTGACTGCTCTGATGGACAAATCCTTGCTTCAGCGGGGCAGCAACGCTCGCTACTCCATGCATCCGGTTGTGCGTCAATATGCTGCGGAAAAGCTTGCCACCGACGCTGCAACCCTGCGCAACACGGCGCAGCGTCACTGCGACCACTTTGCCAACTTTCTGGAAAAGCGTGCAGCGGCACTGAAGGATAGCCGTCTGCTCGTAACTAGTGCCGAGATTGAAAGTGAACTAGACAATGTGCGTGCTGCCTGGCATTGGGCCGTGGAACAAGGTTCCGCTCCCCAGTTGAGTAAGATGATCGACGCCGTCTATAGCTTTTGGATCCATCGTGGCTACTATCAGGAAGGCTTTGGCCTTTTTGCCAATGCTGTAGTTGCGCTACAATCCTATCCCCTTGTTTTGGGCGCTGCCCTCGCACGGCAAGCCTACTTTGCCTATTTCTTGGATCGTTTTGATCTAGCTATTGACCTGGCACGCCAAAGCCGAACGCTGCTTGAAATATCTCCACAAGAGGGGCGTGCCGACTGTGCGCTGGCCTACTGTGTGGAAGGGCTGAGCTTTTGGCGCAGCGGAAATCTGGCTGAGGCGCGTCAGGCCATGCACGCCAGTATGGAACTGAGCTTGGCTGTGCAGGATCTATTCAGTTTGGGGCGAGCCTATCGCTATCAAGGCATTCTAGTTCACGATGAAGGCCAACATGCGGAAGCACTCAAGTGGTACAAACTGGCCGAGGAGGTTGATCGTCGCCAGGGGCATCCCTATGCGATTTCGTCTTCGCTCAACAATATGGGGAACCTCTATTTCGGCTTGGGCGACTACGATTTGGCTAAGGATTACTGGGAACAATCCCTGGCTCTAACCCAACAACTGAGCGATCGCCGAAGTGAGGCAGCGGTGCTGAGCAATCTAGGTTTGATCGAAAAAGTTGCTGGTCGCCTGGAATCGGCGCATGAGCTCACCATACGCGCCCTGTCGATTCGCCGAGCGGTAGGTGACCTTTCCGGGGCTACTGTAACGTTGGCGAACTTGGGTGATATTGCCAATCAGCAAGGTGATTATCAACAAGCGCTTGCCTATCACCGTGAAAGTCTGACGCTCTGTCGCCAACTGAATACCACATTCACGGTGTCGAATGCCTTGCTCGGCATCGGTTATGCGTTTCTGGGACTAGGGCAGATAAGTGAAGCTCGTTCCTATTTTAGGCAAGCGTTCGATGCCAGTCTGGCGACCCATTACCTGCCCGAAGCAATGGGTGCCATTACAGGGTTGGCTCAGTTGGAGTATCGGTTGGGTGCAATCGAGGAAGCTGGGAAACTCGTTCACTTGGTGCTTGCTCATCCTTCCACTTACCGTGAGACTCGCGATGAAGCCGAAAGTTTATTGCACCTGATCAAGCAAACTTGCAATGCAAACAACTTGTATCTTGACTCCACCCCCTACACGCTTGAATTGGTTAGTGGGAAGTTTGGTTAGAGTGGGTAGATTGCATTTCCTCACCCCTCGTCTCCCGTTGCTCTACCCCGGCGGCGAAAAGCTCGTGACACTATCCAGTTTTGATTTTATGCCGCGCTCTCTTGTATAGTTTTAGCTTATCATGAGCTCATCACGAGAAACCATCTTAAACAAACTGCGTACCAGCCTCGCTCGCCCGGATCTGCGTTTTCCGCCCGCGGATGCACCGCCGTTGACCGCTGTTACGCGCATGACTGTGACCAGCGCGTCAGGGGATAGCTATGCCTTGGCGCAGCGCTTTGGCGAAGAAATTTCCAAATTGAGTGGCACCTTTGAGATCACGGAGACCGCAGCCGAAGCGCGCTTGGCAACCATCAACAAGTTGCTCGACTGGACGAACGAGGAAGACGAGGCACGCAAAGGTATGCGTCTAGAGACCGGACAAGAACGTCAGGTGCTCAGTTGGAGCTTTGACGCCTTGCCGCTCGAAGGTCTGCCCGAATCGTTGCACGACCTGGGATTGGAGGTTGTCTCGCCCAAAGATCTGCGCTCCAGCGAGGTGCGTGATGCCATTCGCCACATCCGCTTCGGTATCACCGGAGTAGAGGCGGCCTTTGCCAGCACCGGCTCGATGTTGATGGCATCTGGCCCCAAGACCAATCGTTCTGCCAGCCTGCTTCCTTTCCGCCATCTGGCGCTGATTCCCTTTAGTCAACTCTACCCGACGATCGAAGCCTGGTTGGATGTCCAGCGCAAAGGTGACTTGGCTCAATATCTACGCGACCATGTCAACCTGGCCATGATCAGCGGTGCCAGCAAATCTGCTGACATCGAAGGTCAGTTGACGGTCGGTGTCCACGGCCCTAAGTTTGTTCACGCCATCTTGTTTGATGATAGTGAGGTTTAGAGGTGGGGTGGTAGGGAGGTAAGGAGATTTTGTATTGAATCTCCTTATCTCCTCAACTCCCTATCTTCCCAAATGAATTACTCAGCCATTAGCACCCTGCTTGCCCGCTGGCACGAAACCTATCAACGCGATCTGCCCTGGCGCATGAGCCGCGCGGGCGAGCGTGATCCCTATCAGGTTTGGATCAGTGAGATCATGTTGCAGCAGACGCGGGTCGAAACCGTAATCGACTATTTCCAGCGTTGGATGGCGAAATTTCCAACGGTGGAAGCCCTGGCGGCTGCCGACCAGCAGGAGGTTCTCAAAGCCTGGGAAGGGTTGGGTTACTATGCGCGAGCACGTAATTTGCACAAGGCAGCCCAGCAGGTGGTCGCTCACTATCAAGGCAAGCTACCGCAGGAGCGGGCATGGTTGCTTCAGTTGGCAGGGATCGGCGAATATACCGTTGGTGCTATTCTTTCCTTGGCGTTTGGTCAGGCCGAGCCGATTCTAGATGGCAATGTAAAACGAGTCTTCAGCCGTCTGGCGGACATTGACCGCCCGATCGAAGAGAGCGCTACACTCAAACAACTGTGGCAGATGGCAAATGAACTGGTGCAAGCGGCTGCGCCCGGCGAGGCCGGGATTGTCAACGAAGCATTGATGGAATTGGGTGCGCTCATCTGCACACCACAGTCGCCACGCTGCCTCCTTTGTCCCTTGATTGAACATTGCCAAGCCGCCGCCCACGGCACACAAGCCGAACGACCCGTGACCTTGCCCAAAAAACGCACGCCTCACTACGATGTGGCTGCTGGTGTCATCTGGCAGGCAGAGCCCTACAACTCTCGCTTTTTGATTGCACAGCGACCGCAAAAGGGACTGTTGGGTGGCTTGTGGGAATTTCCCGGCGGCAAGTTAGAACCAACTGATGCTGATCTACCTGCCTGCCTAAGACGAGAAATCAACGAGGAATTGGCGATTGAGATCGAGGTGAGGGAGCAATTTACCACGGTTCATCACGCCTACACCCACTTTCGGGTGACGCTGCACACCTTCCACGCTCGTCATCTCCAGGGTGAACCACAAAAGATCGGCGTGGCCGATTGGCGCTGGGTTACCTTGGAAGAGCTCGATAGTTTTCCCTTTCCGGTGACCGACTTGAAGATTATTAAGGCCTTGAAAAGTGGCAAAGTAGCAGAGTTAAAGAGTTAATGCGTGCTTTCAACTCTGCCACTTTGCCACTCTTTAAGGTGCATTTGCAGGTTGCGGAACTGCATCTTGTGCGGTGGCTGTAGGAGAGCCGACCCATTCCTGATACAGCTTTACCAACTCAGGTTTGCCCAGCTTTTCGAGCTCGACCAGCCAGTCTTGCGATGTAACAATGCGGTACCGATGATCGATCAGATATTTTTGTAGGAATTGATAAAACTGTCGATCCCCCAGCGCACTATGCAGTTCATCGTAAAAGAGTGCCCCTTTGCCATAGACAATCGTTTCGTACTGCCCAAAGTCGCTGTAGGCATCTACTCTCCGATCCAAAAAATCATCGCCGCCCTTTGACTTGAGAAGCGTAAATGGGGCTAACCAACGCTGAACCTCTAGATCGTTGGCCTCAGTGTTACCGCTGAGATGTTGAAAATAGACTTTTACGGAATATTCGGCAAGGGCTTCATCTAGCCACGGCTCATTGACCGGGTCATTGTGCACCAGTTGATACCACCATTGGTGGGCCATTTCGTGCGCTACCAGCACTTCCAGGTTGTCACGTGAATGGGTATAAAGCTCCACCCCCAGCTGACTGACATTCGGATATTCCATGCCGCGAAATGAGAGAGGACCGGGTAGGATCCTCAGATCTTGAAAGGGATATTCTCCGTAATAGTCGCTATAAATTCGAAGCGCTGCTACGCCATAGCGTAATGCGGCTTGGCCAGCTTCTTCGTCGTCTGGCAGCCAATAGCTGGTAACGCGAGTTCCGTAGCTTTCAACTGATGCTGAGGAAAAGTTTGGGCTGTATTCTAGAAAGAACTCGCGCACAGGACCGGTGACCCAAGTGTGACGCGTCTCGGTCGCTGAGACTGCGGTTGAGGTCACCAATGTCCCGCTGCTCACGGCGGTCACCGATGTCGGCAGGGTGGCGGTGACCACAAAGAGCGAACTCACATTGAAGGCAACGTCACCTCGTGGACTGCCCATCTCAAGCCACCAAGTGCCAGAACTTACCCCATTGCTCGGGCTATAGACGGCCAGCGACGGATAAAAAAGCGGCAGCGTGGTCATGCTTTGGCTGTTGCCAAAGAGTGCATAGGTGGTAGAGAGATCTGGCCAGGTGGGAATGGCAAGGGTCCAGGAGAGATCAACCGGCAATACATCGCCGACCAACAACGGCTCCGACAGATCCATACGTACTGCGCTATGTTCGGCTTCGTATTCAAAGTTAGTAAAACGACCCCGGATCAGGACGTTTTTTATCGTCATGCCCCCGCCGTAATTGTTAAGGTTGGGATAAAGCCGAAAATAAAGACGATTCCAAGGATCCGTGCTAGTATTGGGGACAAGGATATGGGCTGACCCGGTCAGCGTAGAAGATTCTGCATCGACAGCGACATCGATATTATATTGCGGAACAGGTCCAAGCTGATAGATCTGGTTCTGTGAGTCCTCTTTCATCGCCAACTGATAAATGGACAATGGATCAGGGGCAGCGGACTCTTCTGCTGTGCTCGAGCAACCATTGAGCAGAAGCAACACAAACAAAAGAACACCTGGAATGCCTCGGGAAAGTGCACTGAGCCCGAAGGACGGCGAGCGCAAGCTGGCGTGAGGTATCGCCCGTTTATAAAACGAAAAAACAAAATCGGTCGATCGAGGCATTGATGTGAGAAATGTACTAGCGGTTGCCACTACAGAATTACTTTTATAAAGGCAAGTATAGCATGAAGCCGATAGAGTAGAAAACAGGTGGCTAGTCTGCGGAGTTAGCTTTCGTCCAGATTTTGTCGAATCGTAAATTTGCTACTTCAGTTCGCTTGACAAGTTGTGATATGCTTCAGCTATGTCAACAGGAGCGATTGAAACAATAGAAGCCAAGCAACAAGATGGGCACGTCCCGTCAGGGAACAGCACCGATGCTGCGCAAGCCCAATCCGCAGAAGTGAAACCGGTGATTACCTATCTGTTGCTGATACGTCATGGAGAAAACGATTGGGTCACAACTCACCGCCTGGCCGGACGGACACCAGGGGTTCATCTCAATGACAAAGGGCGCCAACAATCGCTTGACTTGTCTACATTTTTGGCTTCACAGCCCATCAGTGTGATCTATTCCAGCCCCTTAGAGCGCTGTATGCAGACCGCACAACCGCTGGCCGAGGCTAAACAGTTGCTTGTGGAACAAGAAGCTGGCTTGCTGGAAGTGGAGTATGGTGACTGGCGTGGTGGCGATCTGCGCGAGTTGGCCAAATTGCCAGAATGGCGTCTGGTTCAGCACTATCCGAGCAGCTTTCGCTTTCCATCAGGGGAAACACTTTATGAAGTTCAGTCGCGTGCGGTTCGCACATTAGACGAAATTCGTCTGCGCCATGCGGGTAAGCTAGTTGCCGTCTTTAGTCATGGTGATGTGATTCGCCTTTCGGTTGCCCACTTTTTGGGCATTCCGATCGATCTCTTTCAGCGCATCCAGATTAGTACAGCTTCCGTGAGCATTATCGCTTTCCACGACAGCGTACCTTCGGTCATGGGCGTTAATTATTTGACAGCGCTGCCTGTATTGCAGGTGAGTGAAAGTAGGTAAATCTGATTATGGCAAAGTTTGTCCACGATCTCAATCCAGTACAATCCATTGTGGCCGAGGCAATTGGAGAACCAGGTAAGCGCACCTTCTTTTTGCAAGGACAAAAGGGAAAGGATGTGGTTAGCCTGGTTTTAGAAAAGCAGGAAGTAAGTGGCCTGGCCATGGCCTTGCTCCAACTACTTGAGGAAGTCGAAGAAAAGTATCCCGATCTGCCTCCAGCCAATAGTCGCTCGCTTCCGCTCAAGGCGCAACACCCAATTGATCCCGCTTTTCGTGTGGCCCAACTCAGCGTTGGCTACGACGAAGATAAGGATATGGTTTGGGTAGTCGCCAAGGCCCTGGTCGTCAACAACGAAGGGCAGGTGGTCGATCCTGACAAGGGCGACGTGCCTGCGGTACGCTTCGTTGCTACCCGCAACCAGGTCCGTGCCCTCAGCGAGCATGCCTTTGAAGTTGTTTCTGCTGGGCGCCCTAATTGTCCTTTGTGTGGTGCCCCGATTGACCGCAGCGGGCACTTCTGTCCCCGTACCGACGGTCATGCTGTCCCGATTATCTTTTAGCCGATAGCCTTAATGTGATGCCTATGGAACTTTCTAGCGAATCCGAAGCAGTTCAAGTCAGCGAAAAAGAGGTGCTTGCGACACTACTGAGAGGCAAAATGCAAGAGCGTGGCCTCTTGCCCTATAGCTCTAATCATTCCTTTTTGGTCACGGTCAGTGACGAGGAACGAACCATTCCCGCCGTCTACAAACCGCAACGGGGCGAGACGCCACTCTATGATTTTGAGTGGGGAACGCTCTGTCAGCGCGAGACAGCGGCCTTTTTGATTAGCAGCGCGTTGGAATGGGGACTGGTTCCTCCCACTGTGTTGCGTAACGGCAAGCATGGGATTGGCAGTGTTCAGTTTTACATCGATCACGACCCCAATATCCACTATTTTAACATCCATGATGATGCCCGCTTTGCCGAAACGTTGCGCCGCCTCTCGCTTTTTGACTATATTTGCAACAATGCCGACCGCAAAAGTGGCCACTGCCTGATTGGTAATGATGGTCAACTTTGGGCAATCGACCATGGCATCTGTTTTCACACCGATTATAAATTGCGTACAGTGATTTGGGAGTTTGCCGGTCAGCCAATTCCGGAGCGCTTGTTACAAGATATGCACAAGTTGCAATGCGATTTCGAAGACCAGCGCAGTGTGATTGCCCAAGGAGTTTGTCGCCTGTTGAATGAAAGCGAACGCGAAAAGATGAATGAACGGTTGGAACAACTACTGAAACAAAAGCAGTTTCCAGCACCCCATCCCCAGCGCCGCAATTATCCCTGGCCACCCGTTTAAATTTGTTAATGAATTACCCTGTCATTTTGTTATACCAATTGTCCTCTGAAAAGCCATAAATTTCAGCTCTATTTACGGGAAAATTTTTGGCTTTTGCAACCACAATTGGTACTACTTCAGCAACCAATTGAGATGGAGTTTTAAATAGGTACATTTATTTCATGAAAGCAGTTGTGATGGCTGGCGGTGATGGCTCGCGCTTACGCCCACTTACAGTTGGACGCCCCAAACCACTAGTCCCGATTGTCAATAAATCGGTGCTAGCCCATATACTTGACCTGTTAAAGGCGCATAAGGTCACCGAAGTAATCGTCACACTACGTTATATGGCAGGTGCCATTCAAGATTACTTCGACGATGGCAGCTCCATTGGGATGAAGATCCACTATTCAATTGAAGAGACGCCTCTGGGTACGGCAGGAAGCGTGCGCAACGCTGCTCGTTATCTTGATGACGAACCCTTTATCGTCATCAGCGGCGATGCGATGACAGATTTTAACCTGTCGCATATCATCGACCAGCACCATACACGCGGCGCAATGGCGACCCTCACTCTCAAGCGCGTCTCCAATCCACTTGAGTATGGCGTCGTGATCACCAACAATGATGGCTGGATCACTAATTTTCAAGAAAAGCCAGGATGGGGCGAAGTGCGCTCCGATTCAGTTAATACGGGTATTTACGTACTCCAGCCAGAAATCCTGGATCGCATCCCGCCCGACACCAGCTACGATTTTTCGCTTGATCTTTTCCCCAAGATGTTGGAAGATGGCATCCCCATGCTTGGCACCATTGCCGATGGCTATTGGTGCGATGTGGGAAACATCGAAGAGTACATGCGCGCCAACGCCGATCTACTGCAAGGACGCATCCGAGTCGCCGAGCCGATTGGCACGAATATCGGCGGTAACATCTTTTGTGGTCGCGATGTAGAAATTGCGGTTGGGGCTCAACTCTTTGGCCCTATCTACTTGGGCGATGAGGTAAAGATCAAAGATGGTGTGCGCATTTATGGGCCGGCCGTCATCCGAGATTATACGGTGGTCGATAATCATACGTTGATTGAACGCAGCGTTATCTGGCGCAATAGCTATATCGGCGAAAACTGCGAAATCCGTGGCGCCACCATCTGTCGAAGAAATAGCATCAAATCGCGCGCACTGGTCTTCGAAGGGGCGGTGATTGGCGACAGTTGTACCCTGGGCGAGAATAGCGTCATCCATACCAATGTCAAGCTGTGGCCCGACAAAGAAGTAGAGGCCGGGGCCACCGTCCAAGATAGCATCATTTGGGGCAGCAAAGGACGGCGTGCGCTCTTTGGCCGCTTTGGCGCCACCGGTGTCGTCAACGTTGATCTGACGCCTGAGTTCTGTGCCAAACTTGGTGCTTCGTTGGGCGCGACCTTGCCCAAAGGAAGTTATGTGGCGATCAACCGCGATGCGCATCGTAGCTCGCGTATGCTCAAGCGCGCCATTGTGAGCGGTCTGCCTGGCAGCGGCGTCAACGTCTGGGACACCGAATCGATTGCCATTCCAGTGTTACGTCACTTTGTGCGCTCTCAGCCTAATTCGAGCGCCGGCATTCATGTCCGACTCAGCCCTTTTGACCAGCGTACGGTCGATATTCGCATCATCGATTCAAATGGCATCAACCTGAGTACCACGGGTGAAAGAATTATTGAGCGCAACTTCTTCCGCGAGGATTTCCGCCGTGCTTATCTCGATGAAATTGGACTGATCGACTATGCACGCGCTCCGGTTGATGCCTATGTCAATGACTTTTTGAAGCATATCGATGTCAACTTGATTCAAAATGCGAAGTTTCGCATGGTTGTAGATTACTCGTTTGGTTTGGCGGCAGAAGTGCTTTCAGTAATATTTAATCGAATGGGAGTCGATGTCGTGCCGCTCAATGCGCGCGTCGATGAATCCAAGCTGGCCATTCTCGAAGAGGGCTTTCGCGCCAATCAGCAGCGGATGGGTAAGATCGTCAGTGCCTTGGGGGCCAACTTGGGAGTTCAACTCGATGTCGGTGGCGAGAAAATCTACTTGGTGGATGAACAAGGGCGCGTTCTGAGTGATGTGACCACAGCTGCACTCATGATGGAACTTGCTCTGCGCGCTCATGAGGGGCACACCGTCAGTGCTCCAATCACCATGCCCAATGCCTTTGAAGAGATCGCCAACTGGCATGGCTCGCGACTGGTCCGCACGGTGACTTCAGTACAAGGCTTGCCCAACGTGAGCCCAGCCGATTATCCTTTGCTTGCTTTTGACGGTACCGGGAACTTTATCTTCCCGCAGTTTCAACCTGTGGTAGATGGTATGTTTGCCACTGCAAAACTGCTCGAATATTTAGCCAAACGCCGCATGGGAGTGAGCCAGGTGGTCAATTATCTGCCAGCAATCTATATGGCCGGCGGGGTGATTCCCTGCCCCTGGGATCAGCGTGGCATGGTGATGCGGCAACTGCACGAGCAAGAGCACCAACATCACCTTGACAAACTAGATGGCGTGAAGGTTTATCTGGAAAACAAACGGTGGGTTCATCTTTCGCCCCATCCGGATAAGCCGCAATTTAATATCCTGGCGGAAGCTGAAACCACCGCTGATGCCCAGCAAATCGTGCAACATTACACCGGACTGGTCGAAGAATGGATGCGCCAGTAAAGCAAATCACCGTCGTCAGTAGTTCGGCAGCCGAGACCAAGCACCTGGGCGAAAAGCTCGGTGCACTCCTCCAGCCCCCACTCGTCTTGGCCTTGCACGGCGATCTCGGTGCTGGCAAAACGACGCTTACCCAGGGAATTGCCACGGGACTCGGAATCGCTCAACGGGTAACCAGCCCGACTTTCACTTTGGTGAACGAATATCCATTGCATCATAGTTGGCGGCTTATCCATATCGACAGTTATCGCCTCAATGCAGGTGAAGCTGAAACCATTGGCCTAGACGAAATCCTCGATGACGAACTTGCCATCGTCATCATCGAATGGGCTGAACGAGTGGCAGAACTGCTACCGCAAGAGAGATTCGATATTCAACTCCTTGCCGACAAAGAAGCGCAAACAAGAAAGATCATTTTCTCTGCTGTGGGTGAGAGTGTTAAGCTCCTGCAAGCTTTGCAGGAGCAAGTGACTATTGGACAAGATAACAAGATGACAAGATGAAGGGAAGAAGCGGTAAGCAGCATATTCATTTTGTCATCCCTTCATCATGTCACTTCTGCACTTCCTCAAGCGCTGTGTACGCCGCCTGCCAATCCCCATCGTGTTCAAGCATGACGAAGACATAGAAGGCATCGTGGGCGTGGCGGCGAATGCGACCACTCTCGGTGTCGATATACTCTTCACTGTAAAGCTCGTCACTCGAACTGAAGTGAACGGAGATCTCGGGCGTGCCATCGGCCTTGGCCGGGAAAACCGTGACCGAAGAGTGACTTTTGTCGCGCCCAGGGCGAGAGAGTCGGGTGCCTGCTGGCGAGCGGAAACTGATCACATAGCCATGTTTCACCAGTAGATCGACCAGGCTGGTGCGTGCATTGAAAGCGGCACGTCCCTCTTTGCCTTCCTCATTGTTAGTTTGCCGAGATATGCGTACCGGTGATTGGCTGACCTCTGGCGGATGGTTGGCAAAGAGCCAATCGTTGACCGCCTCCTCCAACTCCTGCAAGTCGTAGAGCCGCTCAAAGTCAGTACGTACAAAGTGGACTCGGGGTGGATGTTTGCCAAAGCCCGCCTTCAAGTTAAGCGTTCCCGGCAATCGTAGTACACGGCGCAAGTCGGAGGCACCCGAATCAGCATCGACCATGCGCACCCAGGCATGTTGCAGCACTTGCAGATCGCTACGATTGCAGTCATCGACTGGCACCGATTGGCGCAACAACCAATAGCAGTGATAGCCTCCGCCGCTATCCACCACTACGCTGGGCAGGTAATAAAGTTCATTGATTACTCGCAGCGCACGCTCTTTGTACTTCTGCGGCGAGCGGTAGAAGGACTCTTCCTTGGCCTTTTTGATCGCTCGCTGACGCTCGATCTGGCTGAGCAAGTAGAGATTTTCGGGCAAATACTGGGCATATTCCCAAGGCCAGACATAATCCTTGCCATCATACTCGGCGAAGAGTGTATTGACCGCCGCAATGTAGGGCAGTTGGCTGCTGATGTAGCACGGGTCACGCTTGCCGCTGGCATTGTGTGGCGGAATCTGCGAAAGCGGATGCACCGCAAAGTAGACATTGCTACGTTGCCAGGTTGGTGGAATCGTCCGCTCGCCTGGATGGTCACTGCAGTTGACGTGAAACCAGTGGGATCGATTGCCGGCATCGGTCCACAAGTGCGAATAGACACCGCCACGATGGAGGTGTTGGAGCAGTTGGGCGCGTGCGTTCATCTCGCTGCGCACGGCACTTTCCATGCGCATGGGGGCCAACTGCAAGCGGGGAACAGGGTTCGTAAGAAGCTTCGTAGGCATCATCATTATCCTTTCAGGCTCGCAAAAATCTTCAAAGCAAAACGAACTTATGTTCTAATTTTAGCACAAATTGGTGGGAAAAACAAAGGGGAAAAGTGGAAAAGCGGAAGAGTGGAAAAGTTGAAGAGTTGAAAAGTGGCAAAGTGGCAAAGTGGCAGAGTGACAGCGTTACTTGCCACCTGCCACCTGCACCTGGCTAAAAATAGTCATACAATCTATCGAACCACTGATGTTCGTCTTGGCTGAGGCGTTTTCCGCCATAACCGGTATAGAAGGCGGTGAAATCAGCATCATTGAGGAAGGCGGACTCTGGCTCTTGTAGACGTGTGGCTAAGGTGAGGTCGTAACGAGGATCGCCGATATCGCCACGACCCCAATCAATCACACCAGTGAGTTTACCTGCATCGACCAGCACGTTATCAATGGTGTAGTCGCCATGAATCAGCACCTCGGCGATGGCTGGCGGACGCGTGGTCAACATCGTTTCGATGGGCGGGGCTTCTGGCTCGGCGTAACCTTTCAACTGATTGTTGCGCGCCTCATCGAGGATGCGCTCAAGCCAGGGACGCTGCGCCTGCAAAACGGGTGCTGGTGTGGCCGTATGGATCTGGGCTAGCAGTTGACCAAATTGGTGTAGTAAGTCATGGCGCATTTCATCGGATACGCCACGACGTAACAAGGCACTTAGAGGTTCGCCAGGTAGTGCAGTCATCAACAAACTTGTTGAAGTGGGTTGCTCCTCGACCGCAATGTAATGGGGAATCGGTAGATTGCTCGCCGCTAACGCCTGCAAAACGAATGCCTCGCGCTGAAGCCAGGCTGTATAGGGCGTGCGATCTGCTTGTTTCAGCACAAAGTCGCCGCGTTCAGCGTGTAGAATTACAACCGAGGATGTCATGCCTTGGGGTGGGATGGTGCGTGAGTAGGTTTTTCCAGTGTAATAGTCAGTACTTAAGCATGTCATAGCAAACTTATATACAATCTCATATCAAACTATCAAGTACAAAGCTTGATGTGCAATATTTGTTTATATAAAACCGCTAGTGCTATATTCTCTCTAAAATAATCCAGAATCTCCAGAAGTAGGGGCTTCTGAAGGTTCTAGCCGTATATCATCTATTTGTGTGGCTTGATTGGACAATGTAATATTGCGCTCGTACATAACAAACCCTGGCGATTCGACCCGAACAAATGCCGACATGGTATCCGTAGAGAGTGTCAAGGTAATTAAGCATATCCCTTCTGAATCTGTATAGCCGAAACTAGGTTTCCCAGCATAATCTAAAGTAATTTTGGCAGAGTTAACAGGTCTACCTGTTATGCTATTAGTAACGCGAGCCCTATATTCAATGCTTGACCTATCCTGTATGGAGTTCCATAAGGTCCATATACTAATCAATGTTGTAATTACGGCTGTTATAACAATAATGCCAACAATAATAGGGTGGTCGCCCCAAGGTAACCATGAACGTTTAGATTTAACAGAAC
The DNA here is from genome assembly GCA_046328715.1 of Caldilineaceae bacterium. Lineage (GTDB taxonomy): Bacteria > Chloroflexota > Anaerolineae > Caldilineales > Caldilineaceae > JAXLWB01. The sequence goes on from JAXLWB010000067.1 coordinate 30,574, forward strand.
TTGGCATATGTGGTTGGGATCGTAGACCTCTCGGATGATACTATTCTAGTTCTCTTTACTAGATGCCAATATTTTATTAACGGCTTCTGCAGCAGCCTGTCGAACATCTATGCTTTTATCGTTTCCTGCAATTTTCTCCAATAACGGTAGGGCCTCTTCTGCAAACAGGCCGAGATCGCCTAAAGACCGAATTGCTGCTTTGCGTACCTCTAGCGCTGAATCGTTTTCCGATGTAAACATCAAGGCAGTAATAATCTGTTTCGATGTTGCTTGTATGTGAAGGGCTCGCCGGGATAGTTCTGAAGCAACTGATCCTCGCGTTACGGGGTTGGTATCTGCCATGAATTCTAGAAGCTCAGGAGTGTCGATGTCAGGATCGATTTTCAAAATTGACTCAGATAACATATTGTAAGGTGTTAATGGAGTTAACCGGATGTCCAGAGTTGGTGAAGGTGCTATATGGATATCATAAGGTTTATAACCCGAGGCAGTCACTGTTAGTCTAATATTCATGTCATTTTCGACGCATGGTAGGCTCGTTACATTGAAGTACCCGTTTTCATCTGTATACTCAACGAAGATCAAGTTATCTCCGTAAAACAAACCCTTTGCCTTTGGGATCTCTTTAAGAGTTATTTCATCTCTAACGATTACTGAATACTGACACTCCGTAGTAATTGGGCTACATCCCCAAAGAAACCAAGATAGTAGATACCCACAAACAACTGTAGATTTCTTCATATGTGAGAGTTTGCTCATAGTCCCCCCACTACGTCTGATCACTTTATATGAGACTCAATTTTAGTTCATAATATCCCTTTGCTACTCAAATCAGTCTCATAACTTAAGTTACGTAGATGTCGGTTAAGCGTGTATAGTACATGAGAGGAGAAAGTCTCTAAAACCAATTAATGCCCAATTGCTCTTCCACTTTTATTGCTTTTGCATTTTAGCTTTACATGTTTTGAAAATACGTAAAGGTAAACTCTCGTTAGCTTTAAAGCTTCTTTTAAGAGAAATTTTAATCCTCAATAAAATTGCTTAAGTAGTTTACTTCAGTTCATGATACTATTGATATGCATAATCTAGTTTACCACAAAGGGCCTTCACAGTTAACTTTTCCGGTTCACTATATAAAAATGTTAGCATTCTGCAAATTGAGATATACTTAGCCACGGATGGGATAAAGGAAAACCATGCTCATCTGCCGAGTCCTTGACAAGAATTAGATTGTTATTCCACTAGACCAGAATTTAGGAATATGAAAAGAGAATCAGTGCCACTATATACCACAAAAGCAAAAGACAATCAATTGACATGTAAACAACTTAAAACCAGTACAATAAATATTGAAAAATTGATTGTTGAAGTCACGGAGATTAGCAAACATTTTTTGGTTCTACTAATTCTTGATTCCCGCCCACTCGAAGAGATGCTCTACGATGAGGATGGACAGATAACATAATTATTGACGTTTTAAGCCTGTTTCTAACCAAGCAATCACCACGGTAAGCTTGCCATCCACCACGTAGATTGCGAGTGCCTGACCCGCTATGGCATATATGTGCGTGTTGATCGCCACGCCATCTACGTATAAGGTTGCAATCGTATCATCTACAACTAATTGAATCTTATATTTCCGATCTGCTTCGAGATGGATTAGCCGCTCAAGCCCTTTGTTCATGTAGCGGAACCATGGCAAATTAGGTGTTCTATCAAAGAAGAGACGGTTTTCGCCGACCTGGAATTCCAGTGCTCTTCGGATCATCGCCAAATAAGCGAAAGTCGGTCCACAGCGTGCAGCCGAGGAACTCTACATCATCTAATCTTGCTCTCAAATGGGATTCCTATGAACATACCGTATTGGAAAGAAAACTGGACAGAATCGCCAGCACTACCTTGATTGGTGGGATCGCAAAGGGCTTGTCCTCGGCGTAATGGGAGCATTTGCCCAAGGAGGGGAAGTGCAACACGAGGAGGTAGATTGTCCACCTCCGGCTAAGGATCTCAATCAAACTTGGTTCGATCCGGAATGGCGCTCGGCCCATCTACACCACAAATTGTCGCATAGCTCGTTCAAGGCCGATATTCTGCCGGTGGCCAGCACCCATCTTGGCCCTGGTTCACTGGCAGCTATCCTTGGTGCTGAATTACGTGCTGGCGAAGATACGATCTGGATCAACTCCAGCGCTACGCCGGTTGAGACGATTGCGCTCGATGAATGTAACCGCTGGTGGCAACTGCACCTCGACCTGGTCAAAGCCTGCAAACAGCGCTCGCAAGGACGTTACTTTGTCGGCTGTCCTGACTTGATCGAAGGGCTTGATACCTTAGCCTCCTTGTTGAGCACCGAGCCACTCTTTTTGACCATGATGGACGACCCAGAAAAGCTAGAGCAAATGTTACAGGCGGTCAACCATGTCTGGTTTGAAGTCTTTGACCGGATTTACGAGGTCATCAACGAAAATGGTGAGATGGCCTTTTGTTACTTCTCGATTTGGGGTCCTGGACGCGTTGCGAAGTTGCAGAGTGACATTTCGATCATGATGTCGCCGCCGAGCTTTCGCCAATTTGTGCAGCCCTATATCCGCCAACAATGCCAATGGCTCGATTACTCGCTCTATCACCTCGACGGTGTCGGCGCGCTACGTCATGTCGATGCCTTGCTGGAAATCGAGGAACTGGACGCCATTCAATGGACCCCCGGCATCAACCAACCGCAGGGAGGAGATCCCTGTTGGTACGAACTCTACAAACGCATCCGTGCTGCCGGTAAGTCCGTGATGCCCTGCTGGGTAGAAGTGAACGAGTTGCAACCCCTACTCGATGCCGTTGGTCCCCAAGGAGTCAACCTGCTCATGCACTTCACCTCGGAGTGGGATATTGATGAGGCGATGAAGATTGCGGAGCAGTATCGCTGACAAGATGAAGGGATAACAAGATGACAGGATAAGTTTCTGGTCATCCCTTCATCTTGTCATCTTGTCAAACTCCTACCATTTCCAGTGCATCTAACAGACTTCGTTCGATTAGTTCACACAACTCGTCGATCTGCGACTTTTCTGCAATCAGGGCCGGGGCAACGGCGAACCAGTTAGGATCGACGCGCATGACCAGGCCGTTGTTGAGTGCGGTCTTCTTGAGCGCCATGCCCAGTTCGGGGAAGGGCGACATCTTGCCATCGCCGCGCATCAATTCGACGCCGCGCAACATGCCCTTGCCGCGCACTTCCCGAATGACACCGTGCCGTTTGAGCGCTTCCAGTTTGCCTTCCAGATAGTTGCCCAACTCCTGTGCACGTTGGTCTAACTTCTTCTCAACAATCTCATCGATCACGGCGATACCGACGGCGCAGGCAAGTGGGTTGGCGGCGTAGGTATGACCGTGAGCGAAGTGAACCTCCGCCTCCACCGAGCCGAAGAAGGCATCGCCCATCGACTCACGTGCGATCATGGCACCCATCGGGATCGCCCCACTCGATAGCCCTTTGCCGCCGCAGAGAATATCGGGGGTGACGCCAAAGGTCTGCGCCGCAAACATATTGCCTGTGCGTCCATAGCCAGTGATGATCTCATCGTAGATCAGGACGACGTTGTATTTGTCGCAGATTTCACGGATGATCTGGAAATATTCGGCAGTGGGCGTGATGATGCCGCCCGTATTGCCAATCGGTTCGAGGATCACACCCGCCACGGTTTCGGGGTCTTCGTGGATGATCACATCTTCGATCATGCGGGCGCAGAAGCGGTTGCATTCATCCCAGGAGGAGAAGCGATCCCGGTAGTAACTGGGCGGAAAGACCTTGACAAAGCCGGTAAGATGTGGCTCAAAGGGTGACTTGCGTTTGCCAGTGCCGCTGGCCGCCATCGCTCCAAAGGTGGCACCGTGGTAGCCATAGTAGCGGCTGACAAATTTGTACTTGCTTGGATGGCCCGTCTGCTTGAAATATTGGCGCACAAACTTGAGCGCCGATTCCACCGACTCCGAACCGCCGCTATATGCCTTGACAAAATTGAGATCCTCCGGCGTGATCGATCCCAACTTCTCGACAAAATCCAGCGTTACGTCCGAGGTGCCGTGCATGGGCGGGGCAAAGCTCAGCACTTCCATCTGCTTGATCATCGCCTCCATGATGCGTGGATGGCGATGGCCAAGCGTGGCCACAAAGATGCCGCCGATGCCATCAAAATAGCGCTTGCCGTCGGTATCCCAGTAATAAAGGTTGTCCGCTTTGGAAACGACGAGCGGGTTCTCAAAAAATCCTGAAGTCTGTTGATAGTCGATAAAGGTGTGACGGAGCAGATGCCGTTGGCGGTCGGTTAAGTGCATGGTATGACTCCAAATTATGGTGTTAGCCCAACCCTCCGTATAGGAGAGACGGGATTTACTTGTGGGAAGCTATGAAAGTTTAGGTGTTTATTCTGTCAACCAGTTGAGTTGATGCGGTGGCAAGGGTATTTCGGAAATCTTTTTCACATCGATATAACGTTCGGCAAGCCGATAAAGAGGAGCATCTTCGGTATAAAGTATATTGCACCCACTAGCAATTGCGATTGCTGCAATTTGAATGTCAATTTTGATTGCTTGCCGATTTATTTGTTGCTCGCGAAATTCTTCCCTTAATGTTTTTTGTTCTTGCCAAATTCTAGCATTAATCAATGCTGCACGAGCATCAAAGGGTACAATCATGAAGCTTTCATTCAGGATTTGGAAAAACCTTTGATGTGTTTCGTGTGGTACACTGCACAACATTTCTGCAACTACCACTGCGGGGATAATAACTGAGTCTTTTTTGTCTTGACATTCTCGAATTAAAGCATTTGCTTTTTCAATCATCTCCCGTTGCGAGGGTTGGGCTTCCTGTTTAATGCCCCAAATCAGAACATGTGTATCAAAGCAAACTACCGCCATTCAGCATTACTCCTCGTCGTAACGTAGGTTGTGGATATATTTTTCTACATCTCCAACTACCCCATAAATATTCTGCGTTTGTTCTCGCAATTGACGAAACACCTGTGGCAAATCCACCTTGACATAGGACAACACCCCGCTGATCTCAAATTCTTCAATCTCAAGCGTTTCTGGATTCCAGAATGCAGTACCCGCTACTGCGACTTGTTGATAAAGTCGCTCGGCAAGTTGCAGTGCAATCTGTTGGGTCGTGGCACAGACAAGCACCTTTCCATCAATGGTTTTGATCTCAACTTTTGGCTCAACTCCACCGACGCGAATCACATCGCCGTGAATTGTCGTTTGACCTCGAATTGAGCTTGTCTGGTGAATGTGTGTATCTGGGGTAAGCGCAGCATAAATTTCTTGATTATCTTGAATTAACTTTAATTCGACATTACAGCCACGTTCGCGTACAAAACGCAGGATGGCGCGCAGTGATTTAATTGCTGGCCCTGAAAGTGTGCCGAAGTGATGGGTGGTAATTGCGGAAGTAATCTTTTCTAGGGCTGGAAAAGTTAAAGATTGCAGATTAGGAACAAAGGTTAAACCCACACTTTCATCCGTAACAGCGACTAAGGAAAGTGCAATCTGTTCTCGTTTGATCTTTGGCTCGTGTGCCACTACTGTAGCGGCCACAGCAGTCTCAATGTTTTCTAGGATCTCTGCCAGCTCTTTGGCGCGCAAAGCCTGTGGCTTTAGATCGGCAACACCACTAAAGCGGAGAGTGAATCGATTATCGTTCATAATGCTCTCCTTTCGCTTCAAGCAAAACTATCGAAAACACGTTCAAGTATAACCGGGATCTTTCCAAAACTCAAGCTTTCAAATATCCAGACTCTGTCGCCTTTCACTCCTCAATTGCAGTTTCTAAGGCTCATTTAGAGCGTTCGAGGAAATTTCGAGTTAGTTAACAACCCACCACGAACGCGAACGTAGCTTGCATGTTCTAATGCAAGCTACGTTCATTTTACTGCTATACTTTACACAGAGGAAAGCTGAGCTTTTAGTGGGACAGTAGGATAGTAAAACAGTGAAACGCTACTGACTCACTGTCCTACTGTCTCACTGACTCCCTACCGCACCACAATCGGCAGATAGACGTTCGTAGACGCCCCTTGCCCGTCGCTGACCTTGATGTCATCCAACACGATCAGCGATTCATTATGGGCAGCGTCGCGTACCTGAGCGTAGACCTTAGCAATTTCGCCCGGTTGTGTGGGAGCTAGTTGCCAGGCTTTGTTCTGGCTAAAGGGTTCCCAGTCGGCGTCGCTGAGCGTCGGATCGTTGCTGATGCGCATCTCAGTAACGTCAGCGGGCATGACCCCTTCTTCGGCGTAGGGGACAAAGTTCAAGACCACATTCAGGTTACTGGTTTCGGTGGCGTCGTTGTTGATCACGACGTCTACTTCGGGCTGGAAGGGATCTTCGCTGGCCACGACTGAACTGCTGCCGATGATACGCGAGCGATTGTCGTTGGCGTTGATCCCCATAAAGCGATAGAAATAGGTCACACCATTGTCGGCGGTGTCGGAGTAGATACCAGTGTTGGGCAATTCTGGCTCCTCGATGTTCCACGGGCCGTTGGGCGATGTTGCACGATAGAGCACCATGCGGTTGTAGTCACTCTGCACATCGTACTGCACCACGTTCATGCCCACATTCGGCGTCACATGCAAGAACTGCGGAGCGACGATGCTGTCATCGGTTGGGTCGAGCGGGTTCTTGCCCTTGGTAAACTCAGAACCATCGTTCTCGCCGCCGCCGTCGCTGTCAGAATTGTTGGGGTCGGTGCCCAGTTGGTACTCGCTGATGTTGTCGAGGCCATCCAGATCGGGGTCGCCGTCGTCGCTGGTGACTTGATTCTCCTGCTCGAAGGGATCGGGCAAGCCGTTGCTGTTGCTGTCATCGCCCGCCTTAACCGAGAAGGAACCAAGTGCTTCGCGGGTGAACTTTTGCGTCTGCACAACCAGCCGTACCTGGTAGGAGCCTTCGTTGTTCGGCTTGGGTTGATTGCCTTCTTCGCCGGTGGGAGCAACAGATTTCGCTTGGGTGACCAAGGTATAGACGCCACCGTAGAAGCCATCATTGGCCTCGCCGTCCCCATGTTGTCCATCGTCAAAAAGTAATACTTTGCTTTGCACGCCGTCTGGGGCAGTGACGAGTGCGTATGGTGCCAAGCCGCCCAAGGGGGCCTGCCCGGAGACAAAGGCGTAGATCGGCACGCGGTTGCCAGTGAGATAGCGGCTGCCAAGTTGGTCGGGCAGCAACAGGTTCATCGTCAAGTTGGTTTTACCGCTGCCGATAACCTGATAGGGGACGGATGGATTGGTGCCTGCTGGGGCCGCGCTGGCATTGGCCGCAAAGGGACCTTCAAAGGGCTGGAAGTCAACCAGCATCTCCCACATGCCTGGATCGGGGTTGGCAATGCGCCAGCCGAGGTGACCGTAGTTGTAATCTACAAAGTCGTAGGGCAGGGTGTTGTGATCGATAATCGTGCCATCGGGTTTGCGCAGTTTCAGCTCCAACTGACGTTGATCGACACCCCAGTTGAGGGCAAAGAGCATCTCCGTCACGGAATCATCCACCATCACTTGGTGAACCTGGGTCACTGCGACACTGGCAGCAAGTGGGATGGTCTCGAACTGGAGCGCACCCTTTTCGGCAATCATACGTTGGCGACCTTCACTTTCGGCCTGGGCGTACTCATAGGTGTTGCCCAGCGAGAGTGTTGTATCGACAAAAGCATCGGTGCTGTTGGCGTCAGCGGCATTGGCGCTGCTGACAAAGACATCATTGTAGAAGAAGAGGCCGCCGGTGGCTGTGGCAATGTTTTGCAGCAGCGTTTCGTCAGTTTCGGGGCCAAAGGCGATGGTCGTCACTGGACAGTGGGTGGCGATGGCGTCTGTCTGTACAGTGGACCAGAATTCGGCGCTGTTCTCCATGCCATCCGAAAGCAGGACAAAGGAACAGAGTGGATTGCCCGTAGGCGTGGCGTTGCGCTGATTGACCGCACTGCGCATGCCATCACCGATGCTGGTTGCACCGCTAGCCGAGATACCGTTGATGTAATTCTTGGCATCCTGACGCACATTGGGAGCGGCGGTTACCGCACGCAGCGTAAAGGGGGCAGGATTGAGATCCTCGTTGAAGGCGGCAACGCCCAGGCCATCATTGTTGCGGGTGATATCAATATAGAAGCTGGCAGCAGCCTTGGCGGCGAGCATCTTGTTATCCGACGCCATCGAACCGGAGCGGTCAAGGACAAGCAGATGGTCGGTATGGTCGGCGATGTAGGTGACGCTGGCGGTGTTGGTATCGGAAGCGATGGCGGTCGAAGTGCCGGATTTCTCCAGCGTGATCTCCAGGTCGTAAGTGCCATCGGCAGTCTGATTGGGCGCTTGCACGACCAACCAGTATTGCTCCTGGATAAAGCCACCGGCTGTGATCAAGGCGTTCTGACCATTGACTTTGGCCTTAAAATCGCTGATCGTCAAGCCAGAGACAACCGGTCCCTTGGGATTGCCATTCGTCACCAAGACCTGAGCCAGGAATTTGCCCGGTGCATCGTGTGCCCCAACGTGGGCGACGGCACCACTGTTAGGCAGCTTGATATCGACGACTGGGTTGACACAGGCCACGGTGATGTCCGATTGGGCGGCAGCATTGGTCGCACCGGCAATCGCCATGATCTTGGTCACGCCATCGTTGAAGAAGGCTTGTGTCCAATCCGTGGCGGTACTGCTGGAAAAGTGATCAACTGCGTTGCCCTTTTGTGAGATCACATGGTAGAAGGCGGGGCCACTATCGGTGTGAAAGGTGGCACTGACCAGCGGACAATCGGTGCTGCTGGGGGTGATGGCGTAGTAGCGGGCACCGTAGCGGCTGAGCGATTGGTTGCTAAAGGTGGCGGTTGTCGCCGAATTGATTGTGCCGCCGTTCGTGGGGAAGATTGGACCATAGGCAGCAGGATTGCCTACTTGATCTTCGTCGATGTAGTTGTAAGCGGTGCTGGGCTGGTTGGTCAGGTCTTTGATCCAGTTGGCAGCGGCAAAACGGCGAAAGGCCGCATCGAAGTTGACACCTGCGCCCAGATTGCCCAATGCCGTGTTGACGGCGGCGATGTCATCCTGAGTGGCGGCGGCTTGCCATAGTTTGAGCATGGCATCGACACCTCGTTGCGGCTCGGTGTTGATGGTGCCATATTGCTCGGTGAAATATTTCCACCAGAGCGCTGAGTTGTAGCGTTGGGGCTGGCTGGTGATGTCAACATTGGTGTTGTTGAGGTATTCATTCACCTGCTTGTTGAAGCTGGAGGAGACGGCCGTGAGCGAAGTGGGCCAGTTGTCGATGTTGTCGAAGGCCAAATCTTCCATGGCGCGAGCGGTGCCTTCAGTCATCCACCAGTTGGCGGCAAAGTTGGTATCGTAGGAAAACTGGACACGATGAAAGAGTTCATGTCCAGGCACCTTTTGCGCCGATTCAGCGGTGCCAAAACAGCCGCGCCACATGTTCATCTCGTTGTCCGCCGAGGTTGTACTGCCATTACAGCCGGAATTGTTGAGAATTTCTACTTCCAACTTGCCGCTATGCATGGGCACTTGAAAACCGAAATCGTTGACATAGCGGTTCCAATAGTTTTGCACATGGTCAGCGACGGTGGTTGCCTGGGCTTGGGTGACCTGGCCCTGATCATAAAAGACGCAGAAGTCGGTGCGTTCGATCGAATTGGGCAAACCAGAAGGACTAGCCGGACAGGCGTTGGTCTCCTGGGGTTGGGCGGCTTGCGGCGCAGCAGTGGGAGCTGCCGAAGCGGTATTGGTCGTCAATGGGAGCAGCATTGCCATACAGATAATCAGGTGTAGTAAACGGAAACGACGGGTTAGAGGAAAAGCAGTAGGCATAGTTCTTGTCCCTTTCTGAGGTAGGATTCTGGGGTTGAACCGCAAAACAAACGGGTCGCAATCAAGCGGCGACGAATAAATCTTACTGCTTTTCGAGGAGTGGAGGATAGAGGTTGTTACACAACTGAGGTATGCGCTGGAACACAGCAGAACGGAGGCTGCAAGAGAAGTTTTATGGAGTATATAAGTTCAAGCCCGTAATAAAGCGAAAATCCTTTGTGTTTAGTGTGTATAGCTCCACTTTATGTACAAGTGATGTCGCCGCAATCATGGCATCGGGAATACTCAATTTGTGACTTAATGAGTAGGCTTCCATTAGTGCAATGAATTGCGCAGAAATTTCTGTGTCGAGTTGGTATATATGCAATAGAGAAAGATGGCGTTTAATTAGACGCAACTCTGTTTTGTTCAACGCACCAAAATAAAGTTCTGCTTGAGTAATTGCGCTGATGGCAATCTGATTCAGACCCACTTTTTGAAGAGTTGCAATGATCTGAGGATTGCCTTTGTAAAATTCGATTAGGATATTCGTGTCGCAGAGAATCATTGTTGACGGGGCCATGCTTTGCTGCGTATTGTTTGAAGATCGATATTCCTATCTTTCCATAACCCAGCAACAGCAAAAAAATCGTTGTCTCGCTTCTGTGAGGCGCTTATGTGTTTCCCATTTTTCTTGTGCGTTACGCGCACAGAAGTAACAAAATCCAGTGCTTGCAAAAAACTGGTTAAAAGGTTTGCTTTATTTTTATCTTTAATCAGGATTGTAATCTCTTCCATGAGTCCTCTCTAAATTCAGTCGCAGTGAGACCCCACTCATAAGGGAACCGTAGCTTGACTTTTTAAAAGTAAATTTGGAAAACTGCGGCTTCCCTTATGAGTTAGTTTAACATCTTTTAAACAAGCAAATCTCCCTTAACTGAATTATATCACATGTGTCCGTGTTTCGATGCTGAGTTGCTCTCAGTCGATACTGTTATGCGCATGGTAGTGCATAGTAGTATTTTTCAAGGCGTCGGTGCGTCCTCACGCAGCAATCCTTCCGCTTTCATCTCCTGCCAAAAGGCCGATGGGATCGACTGTTGCAACAGTTTGACATTCGACTGCACATGTTCGGGCGCAATGGCACCGGGAATGATGGCCGAAACAATGGGATTGGCAAGCAGGAAGTGAAGCGCAGCTGCGCGCAAGGGCACATTGTGGCGTTGACAAAGTGCTTCGATACGGCGCGTTTTGGCGAGAATCTCTTCATCCGCCGGTGCGTAGAAGAACTTTGCGCCAGGCACAGCACCCGTTGCCAAAATACCCGAGGCGAAGACTGCGCCGACGATCACGCTGACATTATGTTTCTGACAGAGTGGGAAGTCATGGTCAAGCATGTCTTGTTTGAGCAGATTGTAACCATAGGCGACCAGCACAAAATCGAGATCGACCAAATCGAGGAATTTGGGAATCAAGCCTAGTTCATTAATGCCGGCACCGACGCCTTTGATAAAGCCAGTTCGCCGCAACTCATCCAATGCCCGCCAGCCGCTGGTATAGAGCTGATTGAGCCAGGCGTTGACCCTTGCTTCCGTTTTATGAAAGTAGAGATCGAGATCGTGAATCACCAGAAAATCGATGGAAGGCAGGCTGAGTCGTTGTAAACTGTCCTCGACCGAGCGCATGATGCCATCGTAGGTGAAGTCAACCGCAAACTCAAAGGGCAAACCACCGACAAAGGTACTCCGATCAAAGTTCTGCCAATTGCGTGCCGCTCGGAAAACCCGCCCCACTTTGGTTGAGACCATAAAGTCGTTGCGCGGCTGTTGGCGCAGAAAGGTCCCTAGCCGATGTTCGCTCTTGCCATAGCCGTAGAAGGGTGATGTGTCGTAGAAGCGCACACCTGCATCCCAAGCGCCCTGCAAGGTGGCCTGCGCCTGTGATTCACTGATTGCTTCAAAAAGATCGCCGAGCGGCGCACATCCCAGCCCCAACTCAGAGACTTGTGCACCCGTCTTACCAATCGTTCGTGTGTGGATGGAGTTCATTTGGTTTCCTCGTTTCTGTTTAGTAGGACAGTGGGTCAGTAAGACAGTGAGACAGTTTAACTGATTTACTGTCTTACTGACCCACTGTCTCACTGTTTACTGTACACCGCAAAACCCAATAGCGGTCAAGGCATAGACCTGGGCAACGCGCACCAACTCGGCCACGGGAACGGCTTCGTTGAGTGTGTGAGCCCCTTTGGCGTCGGGTCCGTGGGTGAGTGCAGGAATGCCGCCGATGCCGCCGTAGGTGTTGCCATCATCGACAAAGGGTTTGTCGCCGAGTGGGAGTGGATTGCCCGTGATCGCTGTATGCGCAGCCTGGAAGGCCGTGACAATTGGCTCTTGCGGGCTGATCTTGAAGGCTTCACCCGTTACCTCAAAGTTAGCTTCGATGGTTGTGCCACTCTCCTGCGCCAATTCGGCCAGGATCTGGCGAAACTCGGCGATGACGGTATCGCGTGCACCGGGTGTCACCCAGCGGCGCGAGCCATCGACCTGAGCCAAGATTGGGGATTGGTTGAAGATTTCCCCAGCGCTGATGCGCCCTACAAAGGCCGAATCATGGAGCCCGAAGTCGCCACTGACCATTTTGATGCGATCATTGAGTTGATGCCAGCGATTGACCAACTCGGCGGCGGTCTTGACGACATCGGGTGTGTTGGGTGGACGAAAAACTTCGTGAACAGGGGAGCCTTGTCGGCTGATCTTCACCTCGATGATGGTCGCACCGCGTCCCGCCAGCGGCAGTCGATCGGCCAGATATTCGGGCAGCAGTACTGCATCGCCAACCATGCCGTCGCGAATAAAGGCGTTGACCTGTCGCCGATCCCCCCACGGCCCCTCATGATGGTCGTGGGCGGTGAGTAAGATGCCGCCGCCAGGGAGTGCCTCGGTCTCGCGTAAAACGCGCAGTGCTTCCACAAAGGCCGCAATGCCGCCCTTCATATCCGAAGCGCCGGAGCCATAGAGGATTCCGTCCTCTACACGGGGCGCTATGAAGGGGAGATGCACCGTGTCGAGATGCCCGTCGAACTGCAATGTGCGTCCTGGTTTGTCACTGTTGAAACGGACAACCACTGCTGGTGCCTCCGGCCAATCGGCAATGGGACGTTCGACGACAAAGCCATCGCCGCGCAAAATTTCTGCCAGGCGATCTGCTACGACACCTGCACTGCGCGTAGGGCTGGGAATTTCGACCAGGGCAATGGCAGTATCGAGCAGCCGCTTGACATTGACATGGTCGCGAATCAATTGAATGAGTTGCGATGAAAATGTTTGGGTCATGGGATGAGTTCCTAGGAGTTCATATTGTACTTGATGGCGATTGATAAGTGCTAATGACGAAAAAAACAGCAGTGATACCGCAAGCGGGCGTACTACTCAGAAATAGACTGAAACGTAATGGTTCTCATTTCAACCGTACGATAATTCATTACTTTACCCATTTTTTGGTATCATATTCTTTTTCAGAAGGGATTCAATTTTGTATACTCCGTGCGGTAATTATACTAATTGGAGTTTGCCCAGCGGAACAAAGGTAGAGTAGGAGAGGCTCATGGAACGGACGCGCGTCATTATTGCGGATGATGAATCACTTATACGAATGGATTTGCGCGAGATGTTGACCAATCTCGGTTATTTGGTGGTGGGTGAAGCGGGAGATGGTCTTAGCGCAGTGAATATGGCGCGTGAATTGCGCCCTGATATTGTGATTATGGATATTAAGATGCCGGATATGGACGGTATCGAAGCGGCTCAACTGCTGACGCAGGAACGGATTGCTCCGGTGCTCTTGTTAAGCGCCTACAGCCAGACTGAACTGGTGCAGCGGGCACGGCAGGCCGGGGTGGCTGGTTATCTGGTCAAGCCATTTCGGGAGCCGGACCTGACGCCGTCGATCGAGATTGCACTCTCGCGCTTTAGCGAATTTCGTGCCCTGGAGCAGGAATTTGGCAACCTTCAGGATGCGTTGGAGACGCGCAAACTGGTTGATCGCGCCAAAGGTATCTTGATGGATACACAAGGGCTCAGCGAAAGCGAAGCTTTCCGCAAGATCCAAAAGATGAGCATGAACAATCGTAAATCGATGCGTTCGGTGGCGGAAGCGATCATCTTGGCCCATTCGGTGAGTGAACAGTAAATTAACAGTGGCGGGTAACGGGTTGCGGGTGGTTGACTTACATGTCACCTCCTAATTTTAATGGTACTGTGAAACTATCGATCATCATCCCAGTCTATAACGAAATAAAGACCCTGGAAGAGATCGTCCAACGGATCCGGGCTGTCGATTTGACGTTGGATAAAGAAGGGGTGAATCGTTACATTCAGGGCCCGCTATCGCTTGAGCGTGAGTTAGTGATCGTAGATGACGGTTCGACCGACGGCACACGCTCCATTTTGGATCGCTGGCGTGGTGAAGATGCCAAGGATATGCGCATCATCTACCACCAACAAAATGGCGGCAAGGGCGCAGCATTACGCACTGGCTTTGAGAATGCCACAGGCGACATTCTGATCATCCAGGACGCCGATTTGGAATACGACCCGCGTGACTATGTGAAGTTGCTGGTGCCGCTGCTGGAAGGGCGAGCGCCTGTGATCTATGGCAGTCGTTTCTTGGGCGGACCGCGCGCCGCCATGAGTTTAAGCCACACCTTTGGTAATCAAATGCTTACGTGGGTTACGAATCTGCTCTACGGCACCATCCTGAGCGATATGGAAACCTGCTATAAGTGTTTCCGCAAAGAAGTGATCCGTGGCATTCCCCTCCACAGCCGCCGCTTTGAGATCGAGCCGGAGATCACGGCCAAATTGCTTAGACGAGGCTACGCCATCTATGAAGTGCCGATCAGCTACAATGGTAGAGCCTTTCACGAGGGCAAGAAAATCTCCTGGCAAGATGGTTTTGCTGCCATTCGCACCTTGATTAAGTATCGATTTCGGGATTGACTGTGCAGGTGCGCTCCAAATTTTACCCGCTGCTTGTTCTTCTCATCCTGGTCGGATTCGCCTTTCGTCTCGTACTTCTCACTGCTTTTCCGCTGCGTGAAGATGAAGCCATCTACAGCTTTTGGGCGCTGCACTTCTTGCACGAAGATCCCTGGTTTCTCCACGTGTGGCCCGACAAACCGCCGCTTTTCATCTGGCTGCTTAGCGGCGCTTTTGCGCTTTGGGGCGAATCATCGGCCAGCGGGCGCTATCTGAATGTACTCCTTAGTACGCTCACCATTCCCATCGTTGGAACCATCGCCCGTCGCCTGTGGGGCGAGCGTGCGGAGCTGATTGCCGTGGCAGCCATGACGCTCAATCCCTTTGCCATCAGCTTTGCCCCAACCCTCTTCACTGATCCACTCCTGGTCTTTTCCGCTACATTGGCGCTCTATTTGGCAATGACAGGCGTACCATTCTGGTCTGGCTTGTGGCTCGGCGTGGCGATCATGACCAAACAACAAGGATTGCTCTATCTGCCACTCGTGTTGGGCGTGATGCTAATCGGCAAGACAAACAAACATAGCGTAGGTGCGGTTACAAACCGCACAACCTACCGAGAGCAAGGAGCGTGCGGTTACAAACCGCACCTACACACTCTCCTGCAATTTTTGCTCGGTATGCTGCTGATTGTCACTCCTGTCCTGCTCTGGGATAGCCAACGCTGGTCTGTGGCCCCTTCGCCTTGGGATTGGAGTGTACACAACTATGCGCCATTGACGCTTGTGCTTGTCGCTGATTGGCCGCAGCGTTTACGAATTTGGGGCGATTTGCTTTGGTATCTCACCGCGAGTGGGGCCGTGTGGGGAGTGTTGCTGGTTGGGATTCTTGTATGGCTATTGCAGACGTGGAGAAAAAGATCTGCGTTCGTGAATCCGTATCCCTTGCTGACGCGCAGGGCTCTGAGATACTCTCCGACTCTCTTCCTGCTCTGGTCTTTTGGTTTCATCGTCCTGCATTTAGTCACTACCCTCCAACCCTGGGATCGCTACCTATTGCCCCTCGCTCCCTTCCTCGCACTCTTTATAAGCTGGCTAGGAAGTCCAAGCGATATGGATTCACAGACCACCAATCCGCAATTCTCATTCTCCCTCCTCACTCTGCTCCTTCTCCTTTTTCCCGCCTGGCAAGCCGCCAATGGTCGTCTGCCAATTGGCGGCGATCATGGGGCCTATCGAGGCTTGGATACAATCATCAACGAATTGAATATGACATTTGAGCAGGAGATGCCAACGGTCCACAATCACAGTACCATTCTTTACCATCGTGAACTGGGCTGGCACTATCGCTTTTATCTTTACGACCAGGTACGCAGCCATCAGGTGGAGCTACGTTGGTATCCAAGCGCTGTCTATCTGACAGACAATGCCAGCAAAGCGCCCCACCTGCGCAAATTTCTGATTGAACCGGATTGGTCGCCGACCCAGGATTTGGCCTTTGCTCTACGTGTGCGTGGGCTTGTTTTGCAACAACTTCGGCACATAGGCAACTTCACGTTATTCGAGATAGTCCAACCCAGTCAAGCCTTCTGCGAGTGGTGCCGCTGTCGTGTTGAACGCTACCCCTTCCCAACTTTGACCACGCTTAGCGACAAGGCTATGATCTGTAAATAATGAGTCGAGAGTCCACAGTCAGAAATCAGAAGTCTGAGGTCAGAAGTCAAGCATCTAATGGGGTGAGGGCGGTTGCGCTTACCCAGATGTTGCCTGCGCTGCTGTTATTGCTTTTCGTTTTACTGCTTTATTACCCATTGCTCTTCACCAACCGAGTTTTGGCGAGCGGCGATATTCTCCACTACTTTTACCCCTACCGCGACTATGCCGCAAGCGCCTTTCGCGAGGGTAAGATTCCCTTGTGGAATCCCTATATCTTTCTTGGCGCGCCCTTTCTGGCTAATCCGCAAACGGCAGTACTCTATCCACTGCATTGGCCACTTAGTTGGCTTCCCGTGACTAAGCAGATTTATTGGAGTGCGGCACTGCATACCTGGATTCTCGGCCTGGGCGGTTATCACTTGATGCGTCGCTGGCGACTCTCGCTGCTTGCCGGTCTTACCACTGCGGTTGTATTGGCAGGCAGTGGCTTTTATGGCGGGCTGCTCGGTCACATCAACCAGATGAATGCGGCAGCTTGGTTGCCGTGGGGAATCGTGGTGATTGAAGGGGTGCAGGGTGCAGGGGGCAGGGTGCAAGGGGCAGGAAGCAAAAATCCTCTTATGACTCGCAACTTGCAACTTGCAACCTGCATCTTGCCCCTTGCTTTTATGGCATTGTTGGTGGCGTTGATGTTGCTAGCAGGGCATACTCAGACCGCCTATATCAATTTGTTTGGGATTGGCGTTTGGGCCTTGTTACGGTCGTTTGTGCTTGCCACAAACGGTGACGAAGTACAGTCGAGGTGGCGCTTTCCTGTTCGCTCCTTTTGGATCGGCGTTAATCCGCAGCCACTGGTGATCTTTCTGCTCGGCTGTCTCTTGAGTGCAGGATTGGTGGCGGCGCAGCTCTTGCCAACGCTGGAACTGAACGGCCTGGGTCTACGCAGCGGCGGCTTGAGTTATGGCGAGGCGAGTAGTTTTAGCCTAAAGCCGCTACAACTGTTTTGGACGCTGCTGCCGAGTTACGGGCTGGTCGATCTGGGCGTCGTTTTTGGTTCGCTGGGTTACAGCGAGTATGTTGCCTACGTGGGGATCATTGCCCTGCTCTTAGCCATCTGGATGTTCCGAAGTTGGATTGTGACAGGCGGTTACAAACTTCAAAACCTGAAAGCCGAACAAGGGTTTGGTCTTCTCTTCGCCGGGCTGGGTTTTTTTCTCGCCCTGGGGCGTTGGAATCCCTTCTACTACCTACTCTTCAAGCTCATCCCTGGTTTCGATCTCTTCCGTGCCCCAGCGCGCTGGATGATGCTCTATACTTTGGGCATGGCGGTGTTGGCAGGGGTGGGGATTGCGAATTATGAATTGCGGATTGCGGATTTGGCAATGCCAATTGCAGTACGTCAGAGATGGAAAAATCACCTTGCCACCTTGTCACCCAGTCACGTTCGACCTGCGGTCGGCATCATCTTGTCATCTTGCCTTTTACTTCTCCTTGCGCTTGATCTCCTCCTCGCTTCCCGCTCCCTACCCTATGCCCAGACCACTGCGCCGCAGGCAGTCTATGATCTGCGCACGGCACCGGCTTTTTTGCTCACCGATCCGGCGCGGCAACAGGGCAATCCGGCGGCGAGCGGACGCTTTCTGAGCATGAGCACTATCACGTTTGACCCAGGCGATATGGGCGATTATCGGCGTATTCTGTCCGACACCGGTCAACTGGATGAGCGTGGCTTTTCGCAATTGGTGATCGCGCAAAAGTCGCAAGAGATTCTAGCTCCGAACTTGCCGTTGCTCTGGCGCGTGGCTGCGGTGGATGGCTTTGATGGCGGCGTGCTGCCGCTGAAACGTTACAATGAGTTTCTGACGACCTTGATTCCTGCCGATCAACTGGTACCAGATGGTCGCTTGCGTGAACAGATCAAAGTGATGCCGGCCACCCGGCTGCTCAATTTGCTTAATGCCCAGTACATCATCACCGACAAGGTGCGTGATCTCTGGTTTGAGGGCGTCTATTACGACCGTCAAATCGGTGCTCGGCTTCAAGATGACCAGGTCGCGGATATTGCCGTCGAGCAACATTTCGAGGCGACACATCTTGATTTGATTGCCTTTGTGGAGGAGCCTAATGCGCTGTCTGCCGACAAGAATATGTCAGTAGCAACCGTGCAGGTAATCGGAGATAGAGGCAAGCAGGATTTCACTTTACTTGCGGGTGGGCAAGCGGGTGCCCAGTTGGCCGATGGCACGCTAGATTCAGCTTTGGCCCAAAGCAGTGGTGCAATCGTTGCCTTGCGTGATGTTGAGGGAAACAAACAAGAATATCGTGTTCGATTGATATTAGACAAGCCAACTTCGCTCCAACAAATCCGTATTGCGCATTCATCTGCTGCACCAGTTGTGGTGATTCAGGCGGCTACCCTCTACGATGCACGCACCGCCATGTTTCAACCGCTGCTGCCGAGCGATCGTGGCCATTTTCGTTTGGTGCACAGCGGCGATGTCAAAATCTACGAAAATCTTGACCATCTGCTGCGAGCTTATCTGGTACATCAAGTGGAAAGTGCGCAAAGTGGCGAGGAAGCGGTTGCAAAATTGCAGGCGGCAGACTTTGACCCAGCCCAACGTGCGATTGTTACTGGATTGCCTGCCTTTCAAGCGCAACCGGATCGCCAGGAATCCGTAGAGATGATCAGTTATAAAGCCGAGCGGGTGGAAGTGCGAACGCAGAGCGCAAGCCAGAGCCTGCTTGTGCTCGACGATGCCTACTATCCAGGGTGGAAAGCCACAGTCGATGGTGTGGAAAGTACCATCTATCCAGTCAACCACCTCTTCCGTGGCGTAGCCCTGCAGGCTGGGGCGCATAACGTCGTATTTGAATTTGCCCCTCGCTCCTGGCAGCGAGGCGTTCAGATCAGTTTGGTGAGTTGTCTGCTGTGGAGCGTGTTGGTCCTAATAGGATTTGCCGCGGGAAGGCGATAAAGCAATGCAAGAAGAACTTGGTCATCTTGTCATCCCTTCATCCTGTCACCCCGTCACCTTGTCACCTTGTCACCTTCCCCCCTATAATAACAACTATGAATTCATTCAATCGATTTGTCGCAATTATTCTTTGGCTTTTGTTACTGGTTGTTTTTTGTCTGGCTGCGGCGCTTCCCGTACAAACGATCCAACAGATTGCCGTTTGGGTGGCACAAATGGCAGGGCTGCTCAATCGGTGGTACGAAACGAATGCCACCAATTTTCTCATCGGCCAGGTGGCGGTGGGCACGGTGGCCATCTTGATCTTTGGTTCGTTGCTTTGGCTGGAGTTTTACACTCTTCAGCGTCGTGGGGTGCGCATTCGCACGGCGGAGGGCGGATCGGCGGAGGTCGATACGGCCAGCATCAGCCGCCGGTTGGCCTGGCATCTGGACCAGTTGGCCGAAGTGATCACGGTCGTACCCAATGTCAAGTCGCGCGGCAGAGCGGTTGATATTCGCCTGGAAGTGGAAGCTGCACCAGACGTCGATATCCCAATGAAAACCAACGAAGTGGTGGACGCCACGCGTGAAATTATTGAAAACGACATGGGACTGAAACTCGGTAAACTGGATGTTCACCTGCGCTGCGCTCCCTTCGAGACGGAGTGGGCGAAATGAGAGGGTGGTTCGTTGAAATTCGGTCTTGGTTCGTAACGCAGGTTGCTCGTTTAGTAAAAATGTTCAACCCTCGTCCGGCTCCAGCCGCCCTTGTATTTGCCACGGGTACCGATACAGGAATTCAACCTCAGGTTTCACAGCCGCAGCAGAAAAACGATTGGCAGGAAATCTCACAGTCTGACAATGATCCCGACAATGATTACGTTGAGAAGATGAGCGAAGCAAGCGAAGATCCCGAACCGCAAAACCCAGTCTCTCCTGAAAATTCCGAAGAGTTGCCAGAGACACCCACTGCACCCATACTCGCAGAACCTGCTATCGTGCAGCGCGAAGAACTTGAACTTGAAACCTCCCCAGAGTCCTCAGGAGAATCGTCTGAGACACCTGCTGTAGCCATGTTTACAGAACAGGCTGTCATCCAAAGCGCACAAAGTGATAGTATCCTAAGTGTGGTGAACGGAGAGGATGGTTCGATCACCGTGCAGGTGCGCGGGGAACAGATGAGTTTGACTGCGGCGCTGGAAAGCCTACTTTTTGTGGCTGACACGTCGGTGGAGATTGGGCAGTTTGTCAAGCTCTTTTCGCTCCCTGCCGAAGCGATCGAGAGGGCGTTGTTGCAGTTGGGGGATGTACTCAAAACCGCAAATCGTGGCATCCGACTGCAAATGCAAAATGGTCGTTACCGATTGGTATCGTCGCCAGCGGCGGCCAACCTGATCGAAACATTCCTCAACCTTGACCTTTCGACCCGTCTCAGTGCCCCAGCGCTTGAATCGCTTTCCGTCATCGCCTATCGCCAACCTGTCACCCGTGCTCAGATCGAAGCAGTGCGCGGCGTCGATTGCGGGCATGTATTACGCTCCCTGCTACAACGTGGCTTGATCGAAGAAAGTGGACGCCTGGAGACGGCGGGCCGCCCCATCCTCTATAGTGTAACCGAACAATTCATGCAGCATTTTGGGCTGACCACGCTCAACGAACTGCCTCCCCTGGAAACCACAGAAGCCGCACGGCTGCTAGAAGTGACAGAGATGGTAGAAGGCTAGAGGGTTTGATCTCTTCCCCTCCCCTGATCTATACTTGATTGGTAACCCAATTGTGCTCTGCAACGCGGTAAGTTACAGCCGTATTTACGAGAGACATTCATAGCGTTTGCAACCGCAATTGGTATTTGTCACCAAAGCACCTATTTTAGACAAATCTTAAACGCACGCGTCGGTATTTCAATTCCGCGCTTCTGCCCTATTCCCTTGGTAATATGCGTACGTTCCAGCTTTGTCAGAACGGATTTCAGCTATGACCACTCGTTCGACAACTTCTCAACAAATTCGCCGGGTATTTGAGGCGAATCAAGGTGTGTTGCGCCTTGCTCCTGCCTGGGTACCTCGATCGTTCTGTATTCCTGGCAAACGAATGAAACTCCATCCCAGCGATATCTACGCCTATGGTGCCCAACGGGGCGGCATTGACGAGCGCTGGCTGGCTTCAACCACCAAAGCCGACAATGGCCCATTGACCACCTTTAACGAAGGGGTTAGCCAGGTTGTCGCCAATTTGCCCGAGAGCGCCACGCCACTCTGGTTTACAGACGTGGTAGAAGAATTGAATGCTGACCTGCTTGGCAATGCCCTCTGGAGTCGCTATCAAGGCTGGCCGGTCTTCGCCAAGTTCTTCGATAATCAGAACCCGATTCCCTTCCACATGCACCAAAAGGAAGAACATGCGCGCCTGGTCAATCAGCAGCCTAAGCCAGAGTCCTACTATTTCCCGTCGCAAATGAACAATCATGGCGGTGATGCGCCTTTTACCTATTTCGGCTTGGAACCGGGAACGAGCAAGGAGCAAATTCGCCGTTGTCTGGAAGATTGGGAGCGAGGCAACAATCAGATTACTGCGCTCTCGAAGGCATACCGACTCGAATTGGGCACTGGCTGGTATATTCCTGCTGGAGTGCTCCATGCGCCAGGAAGCCTCTGCACCTATGAACCGCAGTGGGCCAGCGATGTGTCGGCACTCTTTGAAAACTTCGTGGGGCAAATGCCAGTGGAACGTGATCTGCTGGTCAAGAGTGTGCCAGACGATAAAAAGAACGACTACGATTTCCTGGTCTCGATGCTGGACTGGGAAGAAAATGTGCAACCCAACTTCAAGGCAAAACACTTCCGACCACCACTGCCTGTCAAGCCTCTGGCCGAAATGGAGAGCAATGGCTACGTTGAACATTGGATCAGCTATGGCAATCCCTTCTTTGCCGGTAAAGAATTGACCGTCCTGCCTGGTCGCAGCGTGACCCTGCGTGAGAGTGGCCCCTTCGGCTTTATTGCGGTGCAAGGCTTTGGCAGCATCAACGGCCAGCCAATCGAAACCCCCACCCTGATCCGTTTTGGCCAACAGACCTATGATGAATATTTTGTTGCGGCTTCTGTGGCCCAGGCCGGCGTGACCATTCACAATCCTAGCAAAGGTGAACCGCTTGTCCTGCTCAAACATTTCGGACCCGGCTCGGATGCGCCATAAATACTGGGAGGGGTGAGGGTGAATTCCTCGCCCCTCCATTGACTAAGGCAACCTGTTACCAAAACTTCTATGACCGTTTCACGTGATAATTCCAAAGCAGTTTACCAGGGGATCAAAGATACGGGCATTCGCTCGATTTCGGCGCTGCCTGAAACCTGGCTCGTCTATCTCCTGCAACTTGCAACAAGCGATCCAGAGATGAACCTCGTCGAAGTCGCCAAGGAAGAAGAGGCGATCGGTATTGCTGCGGGTGCCTACTTTGCAGGTGAGCCGCATCTGCTGCTAATGCAAAATCATGGCTTTCTAGCTGCCATCAACGGCATTGTTTCACTGGCACAACTCTATAAAGTACCGCTTTGTATGTTGATCGCCCTACGCGGTCACTGGGGTGAACCATACCCGTGGCACACACGCGGCGGTGCGGTGACCGAAGAGGTGTTGCGCGCGCTTGGCATTCCTTTTGAGGTTGCACGCAATCCTGCTACTGTTGGCAAACAGATTCGTGAAGCCTATACCTATTCGCGTAGTTCCCTGTGGCCCGTTGCACTTCTATTGACTCGAGATCTGATGGAAGAATGATGAATGGTTAATGGTCAATGGGTAATGGTTAATGCTTAAGTACTCGGTCGCTTTTCCTATGTTCTTGAACTGCAACAATTTTCATTAACCATTAACCGTTATACCGTTCACCATTAACCATTATTCTCTTTGTCGCCCCAGGGTTGAATAAACGCTTCGCGTTCAACCCCAAGTGCATCGGCAACACGGGTGATGTAGTTGAAAAAGCCGATGATCTGTACAGCATCATGGATAGCACGATCATCGAAGCCGTGAGTGCGTAGAACGTCGAGATCGGCAGGGCTCATCTGTTGCTGCGTGAAGGTCAATTTGGAAGCGAACTCGCAAAGCGCTCGATCGGCTGGGGTGAGCGGTGCCGTTCGCCAATCGCGGACAAGGGCATGGACCAAGGCATCACCTTCGGACTCAGTTGGGATCTCAGCACGGAGATCGTGAGCGTGAGATTGTGTTCAGTAGACGCAGCGCAACTCGGAGGAGACCACCGTAGCCAACATTTCACGCTGAAAGCGGCTGA
>JAXLWB010000068.1:0-52610 GCA_046328715.1 Caldilineaceae bacterium
CCACAATTGCTTCGTGAACGCCACCGCTCACGTCCCAGCGCAGACGGTTGGCACTCTCCAGGATATCCTGTGCATTCGGCGTTGTAACTGGTTTCAGTCCGTCGCTACTAAGCATGATTCCCCTCCACTTGTAAGGCAAGTTGCCCATTCAATCGACCTGGATCGTCACGGGTTAAATCGCCCAACTCGCCTTGTTGCAAAGCTTCAATAATCCGCGAGTCGCCATCAAGCAGACGCATAGCGACCCAACGTGGATTAGGCAAAGTCGGAAAAGTGGCTTTGAGTTGAGCAACGAGTGCGCTCACTGCGCGCTTTAGTCCAGGGGGCTCGCTGACAATGCGATGTGGTTTGCAGATCACTTTGCCAGTTGCCACTTCGTGAACGGCTTGCAACAACTCAGGAATACCCTGGCGCTGACGGGCGGCCATCGGCACTACCGGAATACCCAGATCGCGGGCCAACGAGCGCTCGTCAACTTTGAGGCCGTGACGTTTGGCTTCATCGACCAGATTGAGTGCCAACACGGCACGGTCGGTGATCTCGAGCACTTGCAGGGCCAAATTGAGATTGCGCTCCAATCGGGTCGCATCGGCCACAATGATCGTCACATCGGGCTGGCCGAAGAGGATGAAGTTACGCGCCACCTCTTCGTCCAGACTGGTCGAAAGCAGCGAATAGGTACCAGGCAGGTCGACGATCTTATAGCGATGATCGCCATAGGAGTATCCACCTTCGGCGCGTGTCACTGTCTTACCTGGCCAGTTGCCTGTATGCTGACGCAACCCGGTTAAGGCGTTGAAGATTGTGCTTTTGCCGGTATTGGGGTTGCCCGCCAGTGCAATCACATAGTCCCAGTCGGTCATGTCGATGCCGAGTTTGATCAGGTTTCCAGGCCGATGCAAGGCACAACTCTCACAAGCATGACCGCTAGCTGGTTGTAAAGGGATATCGACAGTTTCAGTTTTTGTGCTCATAATTTTCCTCATCTCATTTGGAAATGGAACCGCGGATGGCGCTGATCATGCGGATAAAAGAGCAGATAAAAATAGAAATCCGGTTGTTATCTGCCAAATCCGTTTCATCCGCGTTTCTATTTTCATGGCTGGTTGTGTGTCTTTGCATGAGTGTCTAGTATCTAATCTCCACTAATCTGAATCATCTCCGCCTGTTCCTTGCGCAGACCAATCAGTGCGCCGCGCACCCGGTAAGCCGTCGGATCACCGCTTGGGCTGATCATCTCGGCCTTGATCGTGGTGCCGGGGAGAATGCCCAGATCAAGCATTCGCCGCCGCTCGGCCCCTTGCAGGCGAGGTGAAATGCGCACAACCTGTCCACTTTCCCCCAGTTGCAGACTGCTCAACGATTGAAATGGACCTTGCTCGACTTCCTCTTGGCGGATTGCAGCAACCGATACATTATTGGCGAAGAGTGGAGCCAATACATGTTCTTCCCCGTCGCCCCAAAAGCGGATGCGCTGCCCGTTGCGTTCGGTGACGATGATCTGCATCCCTAGATGCAGCCCTTCCGCCAAAAGTTGAGCATAGACCGTCTGTGGCTCGTCTTCGAGATGGACCACTCGGGCTGGCTGGTTAGTGGGCCACTCTGCCAAGGGTTGTCGCTCGGGCAACTTATCCAAGTCACCGGCTTCGTTGGGAATCGGATCGCCGTGCGGGTCAAAGCGTGGGTAGCCGAGTTCAGCGGCGAGCACATTGGTCTCCGTGGGCGAAAGTTCATGCTCGCGGCGTTCCGATTGGGTATGCCAGTCGGCCGCTTCGTAGCCGGTTTTGTTGGCCAGATAACTCTCCCACAGACGATGAGCACGGATGATATGCAGTGCATAGTCGCGGCCACGCGGGGTTAAATGAGGGCAGCCGTCACTGAGTGTCACCAATTCGCGATGCTGCATTTCAGTCAGCAAATTGGCAACGCTGTCGCCAGTCGTACCCAGCACACCCGCCAGGCTTTCAAGTGTCGCCTGCCGCCCCTGATACTCACAACTATAGATATGCTTCAGCGCATCTTCGATCAGCACCCGCTCGGTCATCTTGCGGGTCTGTCGCCAGCGCCAAAAGAATCCTGATTCTGGCCAAAAGAGCCAGAGCAACACGGCCAGCAAAACGATGGCAATAGAGAGTAAAATTAATGGATCGCCCATGTTCAATCTCCGTATAAATAAATTTTTAGCCATAGCTAAATTTATAGATCAATTGTACCTTCCTTAGACAAATTTGTCAAGTCCTATTTTTTGTCACTAGAGCTAAGAGAGTGAAATGCGGGTTAAAACAAAAAGAGCCGAGAAGGATACACTTTCATGTATATCCTTTCTCGGCTCTTTTGCTGGTTTGTTAACAAAGCAGATCCGCTGATCAGTCAAAAGCGTGAACGTCCGAAAACGTCCCCGGCACGATGCAGAAAGTTGTAAGTAGTACAAAAATTATTTGCGCCGTGCCGAGGATGTTGCTCACACTTTATGTAGATGAGCGACAACTATTTACCCTCAGCCAGTCGGACCAACCACTGCTGCAATGGGGCCATGACTCGACAGTGCTCAAAACAACAATCGACCAAGTCAGCAGAAGTCAATTGCGCTGGCGTGACCGTGTTGGTATGAGCGTAGAGCCCTTGATAACGCAACAACTCCGCCCGTGGATGATTGGCATCGTAGCCAGTTGGAATACGCTTACTTCTTTCACCGCTGATGTTATAGCGAGTATCGCCGGTAATCGCCTTCAAGATGGCAACCAATTCATTGCCCTGGGCTTCATCCGCCACTGCCTGGCGATAAATCGTGAGCAGTTCTTTGGGGAGCATAAACTGCCCGGCCATCAGTTCACCGCCCTCGGCGCCAAACTGAAAGCCAAAGGCAGGATTCTCCATCTTTTTCAACGGCCCCTCCCAAAAGACAAAGGCGACCTTGGTCTTATAAGGCGTCTTGTCCTGGCTGAAGCGAATGTCTCGATAGATGCGCATCATCGAACCTGCGCCGTTGACCCGGGCGTCGACCTGAATACCAGGCGCAATGGTCTTTAGCTTTTCGCCCAGTTCAGCTACAAAAGCGGGCACATGGGCAACGATATTGTTTTGGTAAATGTGCTTGTGCGCCTCAAACCACTCGCGCTCATTGTTCACTTCCAATTCACGCAGAAAGTCCAGCGCAGTGGGTGGAAAGCCGTTGAATGAAGTCGGTGTACTCACTTTGGTCTCGCTTGGTTCGAATGCAGAAAAGAAGACAAGAAGATAGGAAGATGAGAGGTATTCATGTTATCTTCTTGTCATAATTTCCCCGGTAATGTTTCGACAAAGGCAAGGCAGCGATTCACCCAGGTGCGTAGATCCTCATCGCTGGCAATCCCAGGTGGATAAACATAGATCATACCCTTCGAAGGACGTCCGGTAAAGTCCATTGGACGCGCATGAGGCAGTGTTAACATGTGTCCATGTTGCTCCGGACCAACACGGGCCATCAAGGTATCTTTGACAATGCCACAACACATGTTGCCATTAACCATAAAGGCGAGCCCGCCGAACATCTTCTTCTCGACAATGTCGGTCGAAGGCATTACGCTGCGGATGCGTTGAGCGAGAGTCTCATTATAGGCCACGATCTGCCTCTTTTGGAATTGAATGTCTGGACGGAATGGTCGATAGATTTTGGATTCTAGATCGTCATTATTATAGCACTTTTGTTCTAAGTCTTCAACTATTTTAGCATTGGTTACTCACTATTTTATGCTGAAGCGAGAGGCATAATCTCCCCATTGGAAAAGAATGGAGGCAAAGGAATGGCAAAACCAGACATGGTCGGAATGATTGTGGCGGATATGGGGCGTGCGCTTGATTTCTATCGCTTGTTAGGACTGGACATTCCCGCAGGCGTGGAAGGCGATCCACATGTTGAAGTGCGTTCCAACGGATACCGAATTGCCTGGGATTCGCTGGCGATGATGCAGGGGATCTATCCCGAGTGGCAAGTAAAATGACATCATTGCAAAGATGTCTCCTTGCCAACTGCTGCTCGTCGAAATGACAGATTGCTCCAGATTACACTGCATTCACTCATACGACTCCAACACTGGCTCGTACCGCAACAGACAGCCCTGAGTACAGGTGCACTCTTTCAAGGGCAGTTCAGGGGTGCGGGCGACCAGGAAATCCTTGCCTGCGAGTGCCTTGCAGGTGGGGCAAAGCATCATGTCCTCTGGCGCTTTGATCTCGATGCGCCGCACGTGGTCGCCCCCTTTGCAACGCTGCCAGGTCTCCTGATTGTCGACATAAAGCGCCAGTTGATAGGCTTTCCAATAGGCAGCTTCGACCGCATCGGCGTTGGTGCGAGTCAGCTCACTTTTGACACTTTGCGGAATGTCACTGGCATTGAGCCGCCAGTGAGTACCCCAGAGATGCTGCTCAGCCGCATATAACTTGAGCCAGTCAATTGTCTCTTTGCTCAGACCGTCAAGCAGCCAATGTTGGAGAAAGAGAATACGGCGAGTAAGAGCGCTGTGGCTCAGTTGCGGCTCTGGTCCGGTCCAGTCCGCTACACCCAAGGGTTGGCGCGCCTCGTAGGCACGGCGCAATTCGAGCGCCTCACTGGTATCTTTGGCTTGCAGTGCCTGACGCACCTTGGGCAAAACTGCGTTCTTTTCCGCCAATTGACGTTGCCGGTAACTCTCCACAAAGGGCAAGGCAGCAGCAGTGACTTGATAGCGTTCCCCATGAGCTTGTAGCCAACCCTGTTTTTCAAACGATTTGATCATCTCCTCGTAGGGTTGGGGGAGAACTCGGCCCCAGCGCACCCGCTCTGCACCCGCATGAATCGGTGCTCCGGTGGCAAAGTAGGCCAGCAACTCAATCTGGCCGTATTCGGCTTTATCCATCGATGCCGCTAACTTGTTCCCATCCAAACTTGCTCCGCCAAAAAGCTTCTTCAGAAAACTCATTTTCACCCTCACTGCAATGGATTTGGTTTGATAACTACTCCGCTATAGAGACGCGGATATTGGGGAGCGCGGATTCCTATGCTAGAGATGCACAATCCGCGCGTCCTGGTATCCGCGTCTCTAAAGGAGCCTGAGCAGTTACCTAGTTTAGAGCTATTGTACATCAAGTGAGGAGAAAGGAGAGCAGGATGCAGGATGCGAGTTGCGGGTTGCACGGTACTGCTTTACTTTGCAACCTGCAACTCGCTTCTTCAAACCGGCTGTACCAGTTGAAAAATCTGCAACATAATCAGCACCACAAAGGCCAACGTAACGGGAGGAATGGCATAGCCGAGGAAGCGCCAGTAGCGGTTTTCGGAGCCGATGCCAAAGGTGCGCATCAATTCGCGCTGGAAAAGCAGGACTAGTAACATGATCGCCGAGCTAAACCCATAAATGGGGGAGAAATAGCGCATGATCTGAGCCCGTTCCAGCCAGGCGGACGCTTGGCTAAACCAGGTGTAGAGCAGCGTGTTGGTGACTTGGGAAGTTGCGGGTACAGCAACTGGGTTTTGCACCATTAGGAGCATGCTGTTCATCATGCCCAACACCAACAACGCCATCAGTGCCCCTACCACCACAAACGAAATCCACGAAAGATCGCGGCGCTCCTGCTTGCTGGCCTGAGGAAGCCGCATCAGCGCCAGTGAAGGCGAAGTCGTCACTGCTAGCGGTGCAGCATTGTAGAGCATCAAGGCCGTCGTGGTTGCTGGCGCAGGCGATGGTTGTGCAGAGGAGAGGTGCAACGTCTCCAGCCGATTGCGGGCAGCTCCGGCCAGAGCTTGCACAAAGCCGGTGACCGTTGGATAGCGCTGAGCAGGATCGACCGCCAAGGCCCGATTCAAGACGGATGCAAGATCCTGATGAACCTGAGGATCTTCGACTGGCACCGCAGAAAGCATGGAACTGTGAATATAAGGCACAATGATCGTTGAATCATCCACGCCATAGGGAAGCTGGCGCACCAACATCTCAAAGGTGATCAAGGCCAAACTGAAGACATCACTCATCGGCGTCAAGATCACATCGCCCCGTCGTTGCTCTGGCGAGAGGTAGGTGGTGCGTCCTGTCGGGTAATTGGGCGGACGCAGGATCGTCACCGGGCTGGCGACTCGAAAATCGGCTACCAAGAAACGTCCACGCGAGGTGCAGAAGACGTTGCTTGGCTTCAGGTTGCCGTGGATGTGACCTTGGCTATGGGCAAAGTCAAGACCGTTAGCAATGTCAGTCAGGGCATGCAAACACTCGCCCAGCGAAAACGGACGGGCACGATTTTGCAGCAAGTCGCTCAACATGCCATCTTCCATATAAGCCTGGGCAATGCAGGCCACCCCATCGCTCAACCCGGCGTCGTAGATGCGCACGATATTCGGGTGGATCAGCCGCATGCCGTCCTGCCCCTCGGCCACAAAATAGCGCAAAATCGCCGGATCTTCCTGGAGCGGCGTACGCAACACCTTCAACGCCACCTGATATTGAAAGGTGATGTTGATGGCGCGGTAGATCGTCGCTGTGTTGCTGCGGCTGATCTCTTCTTCAATTTCATAAAGTCCTACCCGCTCTAATGCAGGTAACGACTTTCTTGCTTTATCGCTCGTTAACATGATTGTCAATACCAGACATTCAGTAGTTCACGGTTTGTCATTTCGGCGACCGTAGGAAGGAGAAATCTTATAGAGATGACACTTAAACATTGCACAATCTCCAAGGTATAAGTTCTGAGGCAGATTGTGCAATGTTTAAATCGCGTGTCGATTAGCTTGTCACCGAGAAGATTGCTCGCAAACTGCGGGTACCCTCGGGGTGCGAAATGACATATTTCCAGAATTCGTGAAATACTGAGATTTCAACCACAATCTCTTTTACACTTATTCGTAACTTCTAACTGCCCAACGTGAGCCGCTGATCAAGTCATAGAGCGCGGCGGCCATACAGAGATAGACCAAGACAAAAAAACCTGTCGTGGGCGACCAAGCACGTGTGAAGATCATAAACTCGGAGACGATCACATTGAGCGCGATGCTCAAGGCAACAGCCAAGGTCAGTTCCACAAAACGATCTTGGATCTGCAAAAAGCGCACAAAGACCAATCCCGGCGCCACCAAAGAATAGAGCAGCACCAATGGCGCACGCATCGGCAGATCAGCCTGACTGGCAACTGCCACCACAATTCCGATCAAAATGATCAAGGAAGGTACCCAGCGCGAACGATTCATTTTCAGCCTCCCTTTGCCATCGCCGCCGTCTGCAGCGCTTTCACCGAGTCAAGACGCTCGGTCAACGTAAAGATCACAGCATCCTGGTTTGAATAGACCACCGAAAATTGAGGAGAAGCGCGCAGTGCTGCTTCAATTTTGTTCAGCGCACCCTCAGGCAGTGTGGTCAGCCGGGCATCGACTTCCGCCCGCTGGCTGCGGGTCAAGACCAAAAAGGCAGCATTGTACTCGGTATTACGCATCCAGCGGGTGAAGACACTCACCGGATCTTCGAGCCAATTAGCCTGATTTTCTGGCTTTTCACGCGAGAGAGGCACATAAGTGAAGTTCTCGTAGTTGCGAAATTGCGAGGGATAATTGCGGGAACCTTCGATCAGCAGCGAGTTGGCTGGCGCATGCTCGTAGAGG
Source organism: Caldilineaceae bacterium (assembly GCA_046328715.1). GTDB lineage: Bacteria > Chloroflexota > Anaerolineae > Caldilineales > Caldilineaceae > JAXLWB01. Next base: position 7,601 of record JAXLWB010000068.1, read on the forward strand.
AACTGCGAAGCCTCCACTTCTTGACTCGTAAAAAAGTACATTTGGTCTTTGCCGTAATAGGCCAGGTTGAAGCCAGCAAAGAGTAGCAGGCTCAACACCATGTTGCTGACCACGGTCCAGGCCGAGTTGCCCCGTTCAATGGTCGGATAAAGCAAGGCAGCCATAAAGAAGGCTAGAAACGGCAAGGCAAAGAGGTAAACACGGAAGACCACTTCGCCGCCATAGCCGTTGCCCAGCAAGAGCAAGAAGGGGGCAAAGGCCAACAACATTAAAGAGAGATCCCACTTACCGCGGCGAATGCGAACCAAACAGCCTGCCAGTGCCAAGAGCATCACCGCCATCGTCAAGGAACGCCCAGCATAGGCCACAATCTTCTGTCCAAGCGTGACGTTGCTCAGATCAAGCAGATTGTTGCCAATGTTACTGGTGATCGTGCCAAACGACTTAAAGAGCACAAACAGCTCATCGCGCACAAAGAAGGAGGCACCGTAGATGATCCAGGTGACCATCATCACGGCCATCAACATCGGCAAACTGGATGCGCTACAGCGGCGGAAGAACACCAATGCCGCAATCGCCAGCACGGTGACGATTGGAGTGAGTTGGTGGCTGGTGGCGATCACGACAAAGAGCACAATCATCATCACCAACAGACCAGAACGCTGAACCGCCGGGGCGTTCAGCGCCTGTGAATCGGTCGATGCTGCCCGCTGGCGGAGATGATGAAGCGCATCATAGAAGGGCTGCACGAGTTTGTGATGCAATCTTTCTGGTTCGCCACCCATTGGCGTGCGGAACCAGGCAAGACAGATGCCGATAATGACCAGATGCAGAAAATAATTGAGCGCCTGTGGCGAAAAATACTCTTGGCCGACCCAGTTGGTCAGGAAGTAAAACCAGATGCCCTGCCACACCAGCCGTCGATCATTGGTCGAAGCTCGGAAGATGAGCGCCAATGCACCGATCTCGATGAGATTGAAGAACACCGGTGCCCAACTCGCCAGCGCAACCCCATCCTTAATACCCGCTACATCGAAGAGATAGGCAAAGAAGGAAAAGAAACCAGGCCAGTTATGGTAGATCATCAACGAACTAGCATTGGGATCGACAAAGCCATGACGTTGGATATAATCGATAATACCCAAGTGTTTCCAGGCCCAGGAGTAGCGCAAGGTGTCATAGACCAAGGCCGGCGCGCCGTGGATCATAAAGACAAAGCTGGCCACATGTAGCCAAAGCAGCCAGGTTGGCGCACGCCCTTGATGTAATGTCCAGGTAAAACTAAAAGTCAACAGCACAATCGCCAGATAAGCGGTGTTGGGCAACACCGACACCAGACCCAGATCGGTCATCTGCAAGGGATTGATTGTGGCAATCGAGTAGCCCCAAAGCACCAGTGCCCAAAGAATCGAAGCAACTGGCACCAGTGTCTCAAGCCAACTATCATAGACGGAGAGCTTCTGTCCTTTTGTCTTGGTTTTAACCGCTTTGTCCTTCTTGCGTGTGCTGGTGCTGCGTGCAGTTTTGGAGGTGGGAACGCCGATTCCCAACAATTGTTGAGGATAGCCTGCGTTGGCAGTTGCTGCGACGGGGCGTCTCACCATCGGCAGCAGGCGTTCTCCGGTTGGAACTGAATCAGCAACTCGGAACGGTGGCAACGCCGTAGGCGATCCCTTTTCTCCCGATGGTCCATTTTCCAAAGCTCGGTTCAAATGTGTCGGCATAACTAAGCTGCTTTCAGTCCTTTGGCTGTGATAATCAATTCATAATCCGGGTCATGAAACTCGAGTTCCATGGGTGACAGTTCCTCGCTCGCCAATCCATGTAAAAAGGCAATTGAGGTGAGTACGTTGCCAAAAGCGTTGACAGTGACCGCCTCTGCGTTAAAGACGTCACTTAAGAGACGTTGTGCAGAAAGCGTTGTAAAGCTCCAATAATGTCCCCAGCGCTCCACATCGTAGCGGCTGATTTTGCTGATGCCAGGTAAGGTGAGCAACAAGGCACCTCCTGGTTTTAGAATGCGATAGAGCGTCTGCATGGCTGCGCCCAGATCAAAAATAAAGGGCAAGGTCTGTGTGCAGAGGATGCAATCAAATTGTGCTGACGGTAGATTCTCTCCGTGGGCCAGATCGGCGACTACAGTGACGTTGTGGTGACCCGCTTCAACATGGAGTACATCGCTCCGCACCACCTTCGTGCCACCAAAGCGACGGGTATAACTATCATCCGCGATTTCGAGCACATGACCACGAATCAAATGAGATTCGGTTGCCAGAAAACGCTCGATATAGTAGCGATCCACCGGCAATCCCCGATCGGCACCGTAAACACAACTGATGGGTCGCACCCGCCAAAGCGACTCCGGCTTGACATGGCCAACCATCGGCCAGCGAAACAGGCCTTGTTGCTGCCAAATCCATAAACGTTTTCGGAATCCATCGGGCAAAGTTAAGAAAACTGACTTAAGCAACGCGCTCATCACGCACTATCTTCGCGCAACCTTATTACTTTTTTGCTTACGATTTACTGCATATACACATTACTGGTATTTTGTAGGCAAATCGTCAAAAATGTCGAAGCGTTGAAGAGTGGCAAAGTGGCAAAGTCTCCACACTTTTCAACCTTTCAACTCCGCAACTTGTATTTTCCCATCAACGTCGATTCGTTCAAGCAGGAGATCGATGTTGCGACTTCGCCAGACCAGATTGCGCCGATAACGCTCAGATTTATCGACCGTCATACTCACATGACGCAACCAGGTCAACAAGAGGAGGATCGACATGGGCAACGGTTCACCGGGAAGTTGATTTTGTGCCGATGTCAATAAGGATTGTTCTGGCTCACTCCAGGACGCACTTGCCAGTAATTGTTCCACCAAGTTGCCCAGTTCACGCTGCTCCAGTTGTGCCCGGGTAGTAAGCAACAAGAACAGCAGATCGAGCATAGGCAAATCCTCAGTCAACGCCTGCTCCCAATCGACAATGCCCGTGAGCGTTGCGCTATCCTCGCTAAAGAGTAGGTTGCACGGTGCAAAATCGCCGTGTGTGGTACCAACTGCGAGCAATTTTCCACGCAGATGAGTACCCAGAAATTCTGCCAAGCGATCCAAGGTCGCCTGCGCGGCTTGACCGTTCCGACCAGGATAGAGGCGCTTCAACGTTTCAATCGGCTGCCACACCCAACTGGCCAAGAGCCGATCATCGACAAGGGTCAATTGAGCCGTGTGACGGTGCAACACAAGGATTGCCTCCAGAGCGGCTGCCTGCATCCTGACCGTATCCTGCATCTTGCCCTTGGCCAACAGTTTCTCCATGGCTTGCCCGTCGAGAAACGATTCAACCACGTAGGGTTGCCTGCCTTGTGCGTGAACAACAAGCAGCTTTGGCAACAAGTTACGCCAGGAACCAAGTGCAGCATCGGCGTGCAATGTCATGAGCATCTGTTGTTGCCGATGACTATAGCGCAGGGAGCCATCATTCAAAGGTAACTTGAGCACGCCTCGTCGTTGCCCATTACTTTGCCCCAGGGCGAACACTGCCGTCTCGGCCAATGTCGGCAGCATTTCCTGAACCTGCCAATCCAGATCTTGGTTTTGGCTTCGCACCTGTTGAACAATCTGGCTGATCGTAGGCCTCATACGCAGCCAGCGATAGGATGAACCCCAGCGGGACCAGCCACTACGCAGCGGGCGACTCAGTTGCAGAATCGGATCGTGACTAATGAAACGATAGTTGGTTGCACTGTTGTCCAGCGGGCGGAAGTACTGTGCATCGAATAAAGCTTCGTAGAGGACAAGTATCAGGGCGATCACAGATTGACCAATTAGCCAAGCCAGCCCAATCCCTGTGATACCGTCACGCTTTAGCAGTAGGTAGGAGAGTACAACTACTAAGCCACAGAGCGCTGCTTGTACGATAAAGACCCGCATCAATTTCCGCTGCACACGGTTCACCGAGACCGACAAGGATGGGATCACCGCTGGCAGCGCAGAGAGTGCTAGTAGGCGCAAAAGCGTGGTTGCCTCACTCGAATAGGCCTGGCCAAAGAGGCGCAACAGCCACGGCGCGGTGATCACAATGAAGAGCGTGATTGGCACCAGCACCTTGAAGGTCTGTAGCAGAACCCGCCGTCGATACAGTTCCAACTTGCCACGGTCCAGCGAGGCTTCTGAGATCAGCGACATACCCATGTTGCGGCTCACCAGATAGAGTGAATTGGCAATGGTCCAGGCAATCGAAAAGTAGGCATTGGTCGCTGCCCCTGCCTGTTCTAATACCATCAGCGGCAGTAGGCCGGTCGTGGCTGTCATCACCAGGGAGCCGAGGTAATCCCCCGCCACATAGCGCGTTACACTGCCCACTGTGAGCGGTTCGCTGCGCAGATCTGTGGCTACAATATGGCGCGGTGCCAGATAACGGAAGATGACCCAGTTGACTGGCAGTAACAAGAGGGCCATGGGCACAACCCACGACAGAAAGATACCAAGGTTCGGCAGAAGCTTGACCAGAACAACCAATAGGACAAGCTTCGCCACCGCAAAGGTAAGGTTCTCCACCGGTACCCAGGTCGCCTGGCGCAGCCCGATCAGCACACTGTCTTGCAAGGCAAAAATGCACCAGGCCATCGTCGCCGCCACAAAGAGCAAGGCAAAATGCCAATCGACAAAGACAGCATAGAGCGACGTTGCCCACGCTTCAATCCCAAGGAAGTAGATCAGACACACCAACGGTGCCGCCACCAAACCCACTGCATAAACGCTCAAGATAAAACGCATGGAGCGTTTGCCAGCCACCGGCAAGAAGCGATTGACCCCATTAGTTAGGTTTAATTGCGCACTTTGGGCCAGGAAGAGCATGGCATTGATCAAAGCGGCATTGAGACCCACTACTGGCGCACTATAAATATGCGCTGCCAACATCCAGTAGAAGACTCCCAAGGCCGAGGTTGCCATTGAGTTAAAGACCAACGCATAGCCATTGCGCAACAGCGAAGATTGCAGATGTGCTGCAATCCGCGTGCGATAGGGCAACGTGCGAAAACGAAGCGAGTCAAAAGTCATGGTTGGATTGTATAACTCTGGTCATAGGGTGGCGACAATTCTTCTGTTTTGGTAACTATCAACCCCACCCTAACCCTCCCGTTCGGCTGAGACTTCGGCGAGCTCAGTCGAGTCGCTCACGTCGAAGCCAAAACAGGGAGGGAATGATCACGGGAAAAATACTGTTTGGTGGACAGTAGAAAATACTTCATCTGTCCCTTTACCGTTCCCTCCCTGAAGTCGGGGAGGGTTAGGGTGGGGTGGCTTAGCGATTGATCAGCGGCAGGTACACCTTCTGTTCAGGTAAGGGCAGGTTATCAGCATAGGGCACAAGGTTACGCCCACTGATGATTTGGCGCACCAACGTTGGGCTTTGCCAGGCAATTGACAAATTGTCGTCGCGGACGCTTTCCTTGTGTAGCACCTCAAAGTAGTACGCCTGGTTGGCAACAAGGAAGATCTTCTGCGATTTTTGTTCGCTGTACTTTTCCCACTCTTGATGGTAGGTCCACTCGGGAACCCAGGCGATCAACTGTATGTTTTTCGAGTCACTGTCGCTGCTCAGCCAGAGTTGACTTTGGTCATCTCCTGCAATCCAAAAGGTATATTCACCGCTCTGGGTCGGGCAGAGATAACCTTGGATGCGGTCGGCGTAGTCATCTTCCAAATTCGGTGCAGCGTCCAGTTCATTGAACAGTTGAATTTGGTCCGGCTGGTTGGGGAAGCGGGGATCGCGTGTGAGATCCTCAATTAGGGAGCCTGCCATGTGAAACCAGAATGAGCGAAGGGCAGCCCCTGTGCGGGCACAGCGCGGATCGGGCTGTGGTGAGGCAGTAGGGGAAGGAGTCGCTGTCGCAGTGAGCGTAGGAGTAACAGTTGGCGAGGGCGTGGCGGTTGATGTCATCGTTGCTGTTGGGCTGGGTGTTGGCGTTGCAGTTGAAGTCTGCGTGGCAATGGCAGTCGCAGTTAGGGTAGCAGTGGGCGATTCCGTAACCACAGCCGTGGCTGTGATAGTAGGGGTGGTGGTATCAGTTTCTGTCGCTGTTGGGGTAGCAGTTGAGGTGGGCGTGAACGTTGCGGTTGGTGTTTCGGTGGGAGGTGCAAGGGTCACGGTTGCGGTCGGCGTATCTGGCACAACCAGTTGCCATGCCAGATGCAAGCGCGGGGCCGCGGTGTCTCTGCCATCATACGACACTGCTGTACGTCGTCCACTGCCGCTGATAATAAGGGCAAGTGCGTTGTTTGCTTGCCAACCGGGCCGGTCGACGATCTCTTGCAACACAATACTCAGATCTGGGGTCTGCACGCTGGCACCGATAGTGGACCACGGTTCAATCTCGCCCCACTGAATAGCGGACGTAGTCCGCGGACGTTGTGAGATATTGCCCAAATCCACGGTAAAGGTAGCCGCATTATCCGTCGCCTCCCCATAGATCGTTACGCTGGTCGGGTCGGAGCCACTTTCATCCACGCTAAATTCAAGGGTCGCCGAGAGAATGGTTGCGCCTGGCGGGATGTCGATATTCGTAAAACGAACTCCGACCCACTGATCGAACGAGCCATTGGGGTCATTGACCAATTCCAGGTCGCTGCCAGCGATGTTCATGCTACCACTCTGCAGCACCTCTTCGGCATCATCGCTGCTTTGCGACACCTGGCGCTCCACTGTACCAGTGATCGAAAGCTCAGCAGCGCTACGTAACGTCAACCCCATTCCCTGGGCGACTGATGAGGTGTACTTTCCGATATAAAGTAGACAAGCGATCAGCACGAAGCTGGTCACAATACGGGTTAAATCTCGCATTAGGCAATTCTCAACTGTTCCATAGCACGCAACGAACGACGGGCAAGCCGCCACATTTTGGTACGCAGTGGCTCGCCACGTGGGGCCACCGGCAACCGATCCCCTTGTAGCAGTCGATCAAGCTGATTCACACAAACATCATTCGTCATGATCACGCGGGCAAGCGAATAAAGATCGGCATCTGCCGCGCTGAGTGCATGTTTGACGGCACAGGCCGAAGAGAAACCAGCCCTGGCCACCAGTTGGCGCACTTGAGCAGAATGATAACCGTGTGGATAGGCAAAGGACTCGATGCGATGCCCCAAATACTCTTCTAATTGTTGTTTGGAGCGAACGATCTCTTTCCAAGCGTCGGCTTCGGAAAGGGTGTCAAGTTGCGGATGGGTGTGAGTATGGGCACCGATCTCGATTCCATCCCGCTCAATTTCTCGCAACTGGGTCCAGGTCAGCATGGGGCATTGTGCTTCGCCTTCCGCTTGCAGCCAACCGCTGGTCGCTCCCAGAAAGCCAGTCACCACATAGAGCGAGGCAGGCATTCCAACCTGGCGCAATATAGGCAGGGCAGCGGTGTAAAAGTCGGCTAGACCATCATCAAAGCTGAGCACAATCGGCTTGGATGGCAGCTTTGTATCGCCACGCAGGGCACGCACCAATTGTGTGACGGTGATGGCGTTGTACTTTTGCTCGTGCAAGTAGCGGAGATGCGCGGCAAACATGGCTGGTGCTAGAGACCAGTTCCGAAAGCCCGCAGTCACCTCGTCGGTGATGCTATGATAGAGCAAAATTGGAATCGCCTTGTACATGGGTTATCCGCCGCCTGCCACGCGCCACTCACTGCCTGTCACCGAGTTCTGCTCGCCTTCAGAAACCATTCTGAGCAGGATATGTTGTGTTCGCCACACCTGCCATCGGCTGTAAAGATAGGCAAATGGGCCATAAAGCATGCCAATCCGTTCCAGGCGTGTCAATTCACTGGGATAGTCGGCCTGTTTTTTAACATTTTTTGAAGAATCTGCGCTGAATATGTGGCGCAAGGCCACAGGAGAGCGCAGCAGAAAATCAAAGAGTCGCGTCGGTCGGTCCAGCAGCACTTTGGTCAAGTAAGCTGTCAAGCCGACGCCATAACCAAAGGCCTGACGACGCAATCCCGCATAGTCGCGCCGATGGCGATGATAGAGCAAAACGGCTGGTTCGTAGACCAGTTGATAGCCAGCCAGGATCACAGCCAGGAAGGCGGCCAAATCATCGCCACCCAGTGCTTTGCTGCCTGCACCCAAGGCCGGATCGAAGCCTCCAATCGCCTGCAAGGCGGAAGCCCGAAACGCCATATTTGCCCCCGAGCCAAAGAGTCCAGCACTGTATGGATAGAGTGGATTGGGCGGTCGATGCGCTTGCAGATCAAAGGTCTGGCGCTCAAAGCCTTTGCTAAAGCCACCGTATTGCTCAATCCAGGCTTGCGCTGGCGTCTGTAACTCGGCGGGCAGGATCATCCCGGTCACACATCCGATCTTCTCGTCGGTCTGAAATGCCTGGACGATGCATGTTAACCATTGGCGATCGACTTGCACGTCGTCATCGGTAAAGGCGACGATCCGGTTGCGGCGACTCGCCGTTCCTTCGCCGAGGGTGTCGAGCATCTGCTCAGAGGTTGGCTGGGGTAGCAGATGAATCTCACGCAATCCTCGATTGTGGGCGGAGGCTAATCCTGGTTGCGCTTCGTGTACATAACGAACATTGATGTGGCCGCCATAGCGTTGGCGCAGCAGCCGTTCTGTGGCATCAGTCGTGGGTTGATTGTCTACGACGAGGATCTCGAAGTTAGGATAATCCATAGCCAGCAGGGAGTCTAGTGTCAGCTTGAGGCTGGCTGCCCGCTCACGCGTGGCGATGATGACAGTGACAAGAGGTGCTTCGGCCAAAACCGCCTGATAATGCTGTCGGCATTGAGGCACCTGGGCAAGATCAATACCATTGATGCTCAGGCGCCCGCCCAAGGACAGACCGTCGGCACGCAGATGCGTCTGGATCGCTGGAGCAAAGGTGCGCCATATGTGCAGGGCCAAATCCTCTGCATTCATTCCCTCAGTAGGAACCTTCAGATCCAAGGTGCCTAATGGCTGACCGTGCAGGCGGATCAAAATCTGTAACTGCTGATACGTGGTTCCAAATTCCAGCGGACGCAGCGCAGGCAGCGGTTGGCTCAACTCAATCTCACATAGTTGTGTGGGTTTGAATCGGATGGCAACGGGCTCAGCCGTCGTCACCTTGCGCCGAAAAACCCCAGCCATTCGACTAAACAAATAGCCAATGATCGTTGTAACCAGTCCAATCAGGATCGCCATCGCCCGTCCAGCGCCGTAAAAATGGCCCCAAAAACAGTCACTGAGCCCTGTAAATACGCCAGCCGGCAGTGTACGGGTAACATAACTTTGTTCGGTAGAGAGGGCAGCCTGGTTGCCGACATAGCGTGCAATCTGGGCTTTGGAAACGCCTTCAGCATAACAACGTTCCAGAAAGTAACGCAGGCTGGCGCGCTGGGTCGGCACGTGATGTTGCACATGGGCATCGGGATCGTAGACAAATTCCGCAAACGGCCATTCCTGCTGGGCCCGGATGCAGAGTTCAGTCTCCTCGCACCCCACAGGCAGCGTACCAACCCGCCCGATCTCGTTGCGAAAGCCGCCAATCTCCTTGAAGATCGAGCGGCGGAAGGACATATTGCAGCCGATCAAATTGCGCACCCGCGCCACTTGAAGCGGCATCCCCCAATAAGAACAGCCGACTACCCAGTCAAATTCATGAGGAAACCAGGCAGGACGCCCTGTCTGCCAAAGTGCCTCGATCGCACCGCCCACACCCAACACATTGGGGTCGCCATAGTGACCGAGCAACCGCTCCAACCAGTCGGGGGCGGCAACGGCATCTTCGTCCATGAAGGCAACAATATCACTAGTAGCGATACGCAAGCCACTGTTACGCGCCCCAGATAGACCACGCGGTTCACCATTTTCGATTACGAGCAGATCTTTTAGATAACCCTGAGCCCGTTTAAACAAGGTTGGGTTGTGATCGATCACAAGAATGGTTTGCGTCGGTTTCGTGCTCTGCTGGCGTAAGGATTGAACCGCTTCGAGCAGATCGTTCCAGCGAGACTCGGTGTAGGCACAAATCACAACCGAAACGGTCAATGCAGTCTGAGTCAATGCAGTCTGGGTCATAGAGTCTTGTTCTTTACAGTCACTGAGAAGCTAATCAAATTGGCGGGGATTGGACGCAGCAATCGACAATGGTTGGGGCGTTGAGAGACGTAATGTGCCAATTTCCTCACTGTGCAATCGTTCTACTCTGGGCAAAAACCATTCGCCTACAATCGTTTTGAAGACTCGCCATCCATCACGGAATGCATTCAAATTGCTATCGCCATGGATGCGTCCCGCTTCAAAGCTTGGCACTTCATGAATGCGCAACCCTGCCTGAAGAATACGCACGTTGAGTTGGGTTTCAATTTCAAAGCCATCGGCGTCGAGCTTGATTTCGGCCAACACACGCCGCCAGAAAGCGTTATAGCCATAGCAGAGGTCAGAGTATTGCCCTCCATGCAACAAGCGTAAGAGCCAAGTAAGAAAGAGATTGCCTGCATAGCGGATGCGCCCCATGTCGTGCGTCCCGCCCCCTTGCAAAAAGCGTGATCCCTTGGCAACATCGGCTCCAGTCAAAAGTACACCTAAATAGGCTGGAATCTCACCAGGATTCATCGAACCATCTGCGTCTAGCATCACAATAATGTCGCCAGTGGCCAGGGCAAAACCAGTGCGCAGTGCTGCTCCTTTGCCACGCCCCTTTTGTTGTACGACCTGAATCCGCTCACAGAGCAGCTTGGCAACCTCCGCCGTGCCATCGCTGGAATTGCCATCGACCAGAATTACCTCATGCGCCCAATGCGGTAGATGAGGAAGCACATAAGGCAGATTCCTGGCTTCATTTTTGGCTGGAATGATAATGCTGACTGTCGGATGGACAATTTGCGCATTCGTGCGAACTCTTTCGGCTGACAGAGTGGCTCTACCAAACTCTACCGTTGTCGATTCAGTTTTGGGTGCGACAGACAGGGCGCGGCCATTCATGGCAACAACCTTTCGGGCTCAAATGGGCTACAATGGGATTTCACGAGATCTTTCTATTGTTTCGAAAGAGTAGCATTTTTAACTAGATTATATAATGACAAGAAGCTTACAATGCCTATGAACAGTTCGTGGTGGCCGCAAGAGAAACCGTAATGTTTGAAGAGAATGAGGGCGGGCAGTGAGTGCCGAAGCAGAACCCGGCACATATGTAAGGTGAAACTGTACGCTCACGCTAACGGCTCTGAGACGACCGTCAGCACAGATCCTACTAAACACAGCGAGCGGCATCTTAAGACGCCGCTCGCTGCACACAAAGGAGGAGGGAGAAACAGGACTAAGTATAGAGCCCAAAATCCATCCCGTCTGTGGATCGGCTTCCAGTTTTACCAGTTGACGTCTTTTCCAATAGGTGGTATACTACGCCAACACATGAACAATTGCTCAAATATTCATCTATTGAGATTCTGTCTCAGTTAGATCATAGCTAATATTACGCAAAAGAACTGGCTTGGGTGCTAACCAACGGATGCCAACCTGATCGCCATAGGCCGAACTGTCATTCCGAAGGAATCTTAGTCAACGTATACGACTGAATGTGCGCACCTACGGTTACCCAAACGCTTATCAAATATCTTTAGAAAAACCTATGAGTTTAACCAATATATCGAGCCCCTCACTTTTACTCGATAACGAAGCCACTACCCAGTTGGCACAACTTTTTGCTGCAATGGGCGATCCAAGTCGGTTGCGCATTATTGCCGCTCTGGTAGATGGCGAAAAGAATGTCACCGCCATTGCTGAGGCGGTGCAGATCAGTGAATCGGCAGTTTCCCACCATTTACGGGATCTACGTCAATTGCGCATCGTCAAGACGCGCAAAGAAGGGCGCTTTGTCTATTACTCGCTGGACGATGACCACGTTATCGAGCTTTTTCATCGTGGATTGGAGCATGTGCAACATGGGTAAAAGTGGCAAAGTGGCAGAGTTAAAAAGTTGAAGAGTCGAAAGCACTTTGCCACTTTACCACTCTGCCACTTTGCCACTCTTTTTCAGGAGAGATATGGAACAGACCTTCACCATCACCGGAATGGATTGCGCCGACTGTGCGCGGACAATTGAACGAGGCGTGGCCAAGTTGGAAGGAATTGAGGCGTGTACGCTCAACTATGCCGCAGGCAAACTGCGGGTCAGCGGGACAGCGTCAGAAGAAGATGTGGTTAGTCGGGTGCGTCAGCTTGGCTATGACGTGGCAAACGAGCAGGAACAAAGCGCTGCGTCATCTTCAACCGGCGGACTCATCGGCTTTGTGCGATATCTGCTCCAACGCCGCCAGACAACCCTGGCCCTGGTCGGTCTGCTCCTGATCCTACCCGGCATCGTCTTCGATGAATTGTTACCCGTGGTGAATGGGAATGCTCCGCCAAGCTGGGTTCATCTCTTTTCATTGGCGGCATTGGCGATTGCGGGTGCGCCGATTGCCCAGAGCGCCTGGCAAGGACTGTTCATCAACCATGAAATTACGATCAACCTCTTGATGACGATTGCCGCTGTCGGGGCTGTGATCATTGGTGCCTACAGCGAGGCCGGGCTGGTGATGGTACTCTTTGCCATTGGCGAAGCGCTGGAAGGCTACACGATGGAACGGGCACGCCAGTCGATCCGTTCCTTGTTGTCGGTGGCACCCCAAGAGGCGATTGCGCTGCGCCCCTGTATCGACTGTAAAGGACATATGGGTCAGGATGGCTATACCGGCGGTCCCTGCCCCTTCTGTGGCATTGAAGAGCAATTGGTCAAGATCGATCAACTGGTAATTGGCGACACCATTCTGGTCAAAGCGGGCGAACGGGTGGCGATGGATGGTCGTATTGTCAAAGGCAGTTCGGCACTCAATCAGGCACCGATTACGGGAGAAAGCATCCCTATTGAGAAGCAGCCGGGTGATTCTGTCTTTGCAGGTAGCATCAACGGCAACGGTGTGTTGGAAATTTTGGTAACCGCTCTGGCGCAGGACAACACAATCAGTCGTATGGTGCACCTAGTGGAAGAAGCTCAAGAGCGTCGTGCCCCGATTCAGCGTTTTGTCGATCAGTTCGCCAAGTTCTATACCCCAGCCGTGGTTGCCATCGCTTTTTTGGTAGCAACCTTGCCGCCGATGCTCTTCGGTCAACCCTTCTGGAACGCCGATGGTGCAACACAAGGTTGGCTCTACCGGGCGCTGGAGCTGCTGGTCGTCGCCTGTCCTTGCGCGCTGGTGATCAGCACGCCGGTAACATTGGTCGCAGCCTTGAGCAATGCGGCGCGCAATGGTGTGCTGATCAAAGGTGGAGCCTTTATCGAGGCGTTGAGCCGAATACGGGCAATCGCCTTTGACAAGACCGGCACCTTGACCGAAGGCAAACCCCAAGTGAGGGAGATTCGTTCCGTCAACTGCCTGGAGGAGGCGACCTGCCTACATTGCGACGACCTGCTGGCATTGGCGAGCGCAGTGGAGCGACGCAGCGAACATCCGTTGGCCGAGGCGGTGGTTAACGCTGCCAATCAACGCAACTTGCAGCAGCGCTATCCTGTCGCCGAGAGTGTCGCAGCTCAAGTCGGGCAGGGCGTGATCGGCCAGGTCAACGGACAACAGATCTTTATCGGCAACCATCGTTATTTCGATGCCAACGTGCCGCACGACGCTGCAATCTGCACCACCATCCAACAACGTTCTGCCAGTGGAGAAACCCCGCTGATGGTCAGTATCGACGGTACTTATCAAGGCTACATCACCGTGGCCGACCCGGTACGCGCTGAGAGTCGGGAGACGCTGGAACGGTTACAGGCCAGCGGTATCCAAACGTTGATCATGTTGACTGGTGACAACCAAGCCACGGCGCAACGGATCGCCGACACGGTCGGGGTAAGTGAAGTTTGTGCGGAACTGTTGCCCGAGCAGAAGGTGGAAGCAGTACGCGATTTGCTGACCCGCCACGGTGCCGTCGCTATGGTCGGTGATGGCATCAACGATGCGCCTGCCCTAGCCACCGCCACTGTCGGCATTGCGATGGGGGGTAGCGGTTCTGCACAGGCGATCGAAACGGCGGATGTTTCCTTGATGAACGATAGCTTGTACCAATTGCCCTTTGTGCTGCGCCTGTGCCGCCAAGCCATGCAGACCATCCGCCAAAACATCAGCTTTGCGATTGGCGTGAAGATCTTGTTTTTGGTAGCGGTGTTGTTCGGTGTAGGCACCCTTTGGTTGGCGGTGTTGGCCGATGTAGGGGCATCGTTGCTAGTGACGCTGAATGGTATGCGCCTGTTGCGTTTTTCTACCGAAAAGTAGCCTTACAGCCCTACAAAGAAGCCGGGATCTTCAAAGATTCCGGCTTCTTTGTTATAGTTAGCACCTATGTCCAATGCACATCTGAAAAGTGGTAAGGTCAAGTGGCGACCCAACCTCGTCTTTGCGGTCTGCTATTGCTTGCTCAATGCTTTACTATTTCTTCCCTTTATCCTGCTCATGCCCGAGTCGGCGACAATCTTGCCGCCGGGATCGATCTTTAGTTGGGATCTTTCCTTGAGTACGAGCCAGCTTCTGGTCTGGCGCGATCATTTCGATCTGCTGCGCATTTCAGGCGAGTTGACGATCTTGACAGCGTTGTGGATCTTCTTGCCGCGCCTACGCAACTCGCTGCTGCGTGCCATCGTTTATACGGTCTATCTGCTGGCCTTCTGTTACGCCCTTTACGAAGCGATTGTGTTGTCACTCTTTCTGGCTCAGCCCGACTTCTACAGCCAATATTTCTGGGCACGCGATGGCTTGCCCTTTCTGGCCAGCCACATCCAGAATGCAAGCTGGATTGTGCTGGCAGCAGCGGTGGGCGGGGCGTTCGGCATCGGCATTTTGCTCTTATTGCTCGGAAGTTTGCTCAACAGCGCGGCATCGCCCCAGTTGCATCCAGCGTTGCGCAGCGCCGTACTGATTCTGGCGAGCTTCTGTCTCTTTGTCGCCGTTCGTTACCAAATCTGGACAGCGGATCCGCAGATGGTGGTGAGCAGTATCGCCTTCAAATTGGAGAGAAACATTGCGGCGTCGTGGCAACTCTACAGCGATGTCGCCAGTTTTGACGATCAACCGATGCGAGTAGCCTACGATTACAGCCACTATCAGCTTGCCCAAAAGCCCAACATCTATTTCATCTTTGTTGAATCCTACGGCAGCGTGCTTTATAAGCGCCCTGATTATCGGCGCGCCTACACAAGCTTGCTGAGCGAGTTGGAGCAGCAAATCCAGGGCAGCGGTTGGTCCAGTGCCTCGGCCTTGAGCATTTCACCGATGTGGGGGGGCGGTTCGTGGATGGCGTATAGCAGCGGGTTGATGGGACTGCGCATCGATCATCAGCCACAATACCTGGCGCTCTTCAACAAATATCAGATAGATCACTATCCCGATCTCGCCTCTACCCTCAAGGCGCAAGGCTATCGTTTTGTCTGGCTCTCTTCAATTGGTGACCAGTTGGGCGAGCAAGAATGGACCAAACAGCAGCGCTTTCACAATGTCGATCAATATTTGCGCTATCAAGACCTGAATTATCAAGGGCCAGGCTACGGTTGGGGACCTTCACCGCCCGACCAATATGTGCTCAACTATGCGCGTGAAACGTACCTGAGCAAAATCGACCAGCCGCTGTTCTTTTTTATGATCACGCAAAATTCGCACTATCCCTGGATTCCGCAGCCGACGTTTGTGGAGGATTGGCATACACTCAACCAGTCACTTGCAACAGGAGAAGAAGCATCGCCAGCGGTTGACCCTGAAGCGCTCAGCCATAGTGTGCGCCGCCAGAATTATATGAATGCGGTGGAGTACCAACTGCGTACATTGACTGATTTTGTGCTGCACAGCGACGACAAAAATTCGCTCTACATCCTGGTCGGCGATCATCAACCGCCGCGTGTCTCGCGTGAGGCGGATGGTTGGGCCACGCCCATTCATTTGCTCAGCCGCGATGCTGGGTTGATCCAGGCTTTTGAAGAATATGGCTTTGTGCCCGGTTTAACGGTAAAATCTCTCGATACTGAGTTACATCATGAAGGGATCTACTCGCTGTTGATGCGGGTGTTGCTGGAACGCTTCGGCAAACAACCGCTCACGTTGCCAGCTTACTTGCCCAGTGGCGTGGTGGCGGTTAATCGATAGAGTAGTGTAGAATTATCAATTCCCAAAGGAGAAGGCTATGCATCGGACATTCAATCGAGTTTTCGGACTAGTTTTGCTCACGGTTTTACTGGCTGCATGTGCTGGTTCGCCTAGTGCGGCACCAACCGCAGCGGTCGAAGCGACGGCCACGACTGCTGCGCCCGCTCCAGCCGCAGCTGATAGTAAATCGGCACCCGATAGCCAACCGCTCAGCGGACAACATACCTATGTAATTGTCCCAGCCGAATCCAAGGCGACTTACCGGACGAGCGAAGAGTTTTTTGCCGGTGCGTTGGCCAAGTATGGCATCAAAGCGGGTATGGGCGATGTTGTGGGTACTACCCAGGAGATTGAAGGGCAATTGCAACTGAATCTCGACGATCTGAGTGCGGCATTGGGGGAGAACAGTTTCACAGTCAAGATGAACACGTTGGCGACCGACCGCTCGATCCGCGACAACTGGATCCGCGACAATGGTCCCAACTTCAACAAATATCCGCTTGCCACCTTCAAGGCGAACAGTATCAGCGATGCGCCAACCAGCTATACGCCCGGCAGCGAGGTGAGCTTCAAACTGAGCGGCGACCTGACCATACGAGAAGTCACCAAACCTGCCACCTTCGATGTCAAAGCCAAGATCGACGGCAATACCCTCACCGGAACCGCCAGCACGAACATCAAAATGAGCGACTTCGGCATCGATCCCCCCAGCTTTGCCAATACCCTCACTGTGAACGACGAGGTGGGGATAGAGGTGCAGATCACGGCGCGGGAAAAGTAAGACAGTGGGACAGTAGAACAGTTTCACTGACCCACTGTCCTACTGTCTTACTCTCTTTTCACCTAATTTCATGTGTAGGATGCGCTCTTCGGGTGTCCAGAGGGCGAGGCGACCGCTGCCCAGGTGGAGAATGAGGATAGCGCCGCTGAGTAAGAGGAGATAGGTAGAGTCCGATCCGTTCTGGTTAACGGCGGTGCAGACCAGTGCAATCAAGCCGAGGGCCGCTACTCGCCCTAGAATCCCCAACGCCAACGCAAGAAGAATCACTGCCCAACTGATCAGCAGCGTACCGCTTACGCCTTGATCGAACCCAATCGACAGGGCGAGCGCAATGATCCCAAGGCGCAGGAACAAGGGCAACCAGCCTTCGACCAGCCCCTTAACCTGGTGGCGCAACTTCTCGTAGGCAATCGAACGATTGTCAATTACGGTGCTGACCACCAGCCAATCGCGACCAAAGCTCAGAATTAGTGGCACGGCAAAGAGATAACCGGCAAAAAGTGCGATTTGGTTGCTCAACACCGGCCAAAGTACTACGCTGATAAAGGTTGTCTGAAAGCCAGCAATCAGGCGGCGATGTTCACTGGGTGGTAGATCCTCGTTGGGTTTGCCCAGCCATTGGCGAATCCACATGCCAAAGACAAAGAGCTGTCGCCCCAGCCCTAGAATTAAATACCAGAGCGGCAACTTGCCATACTGAATCGCTAGCCCCGCCGCAATCAGAATGCCCAGGCCGTCAAACTCCATATCAAGAATCGCACCAAGTTTGGTTTCGCGCTCTGTGATACGCGCCACAAAACCATCAAAGTAGTCGAGTAGGCGCTCGCCAGTGTAAAGAAGCGCTGGAATCCAGGCAAACGAACCATGTGGCTGCGGACTGAAAAGAAACCCTGCCAGGAGACAGGTAAGCAGACCACGGGTCAGCGTCATGCTGTTGGCATAACCGAGGCGTGGAAAGAGAATGGCACGGTTCGGTGGATGATTGAAACGCAGCCCCCACCAGAAGATAATCAACTGAATCGATGTGGCAACTGCGGCAAGACTCAACCACCAGCGGGCATCGACATTGTGCCAAACCTGGCGCAGATAACAATAGAAGAGGGTCACGACGCTGCAATAAAAGGCAGTGACCAGGAGCCCCTGCCAGCGCAGACTTCGTAAAGGAGTAGCATCATTCTCAAACATAAGATCTACATTTCAATCGATTCGACGCGCATAAATGTCACCAGAGCCAGCCTCTTTTGGGAGGGTCACCAGCCAAGCTTTCATCTCGTCAGCGTGTAGCCACCGTGCAGATTGCCAGCGATGTTGCTCGCCCGCCGACCAGTTGAACTGATAGGTTCCCAACTCCGCCAGTCGATCCACACAGACGAGTGCTAGTTCAGGCGTGGTTGACAGGTATTCAAAAGAAAGCACAGGCAGCGGTTGTGACAGACCACGCAATACTTCCATTTCATATCCTTCTACATCGATCTTACAAAAGCGCGGAAGGCCGTAGCAGTCGATCAACTCATCTAGGGTCGTCACCTGCACTGTCACCTGCTGTTGCCATTCTACGCCAGCAAAAGAGACATCTTGCCGTACCTGGTCGATCCACGGCTTAGACAGCGTGGTCACGGTTGGATTCTGTTCGCTGATCCAGAGCGTTTGTGCTCCGCCTTTTGCGCCTAATGCGTTGGGAAGTAGCGTGATTGCTGCGTTCTTACCATAAAAACGTTGCAAAACGGCCATACAGATTGGTTGGGGCTCCACTGCCACCACCTTGGCCCCCAACCCTGACCATGCCCAGAGCCGATTGCCGACATGCGCGCCAATATCAAAGCAGAGATCGCCCGGTTTGATGAACTGGCTGTAGAAGCGCTGCATTCGCCGTAGTTTGAATGGGTTAGCATAATAAATGAACAGCGAGCGAAGAAGGCCAGTGATTTGGCGTGGATAAGACATGAGAGCTATTTATTGTTACTCAGTAAAGAGTTTATCTACCATTCGTTTTACACTCTGTGCTCGATAGGTCTGCTGCTTTGCAATATTTTTGAGTCTTTCACTCGGTACAATAAGACGCAGAAGAACAAAACTGGCAACCTGGGCAACTAGATCTGAAACATAAATTACGGACAGCAAGACGAGGAGGGATAGTGCTATCAGCAGAATGATTAACAGATAGTTTTGCCCTTCAAGGTTATATAGTACTGATCTAAAAACGGGCAGCACAGTAACACCGATAATCCAGAGAAACACCACAAACACGGTTAGTGTGAAGCTGCCTATCAACAATTCTGCTAGCTTTCGTTCAAATCGATAGCGTTTTTCCTTCTTATCGATCTCTTGATTGAGTTCAGTAATAACTTTGTTATTGATGATGAGTTGAGTGAATTTTCGCTTTGTTCCTATAATTCTATTTGACAGAAGCTGATACTCAAAGAGATCACGCAAGGATGTAGGAATTTGCTCGTAACCAGGCAACAACAGATTACATGAAATACTACCAGTACCAAACAGCGAGGCCGAGAAGATGCTACGATTGTGAAAATATGCTGAAGCGGCCAAAAGGTGAACTACACTATAGGTAATGTTGACTTTAAAATCTTCATTGCTAAATGCCGGCAATACCACCAGGTTTTGCTTTTGGGCGGCAAACTCTTTCGGCGCAGTTCGCTCCGCTTCCTCAAGCGAAACACCCATACCCAAAAGTTTGTTTTGAGTTTTTTCCATCAAAACTAGATTGGCAAACTCTTCATGAAAAGCTGTTTCTGGGGCGTCTGCAACGATCGAATTATCTTTCAGGGAGATATTCAGGGTGATCTTCATTGCAGTGACTCAGTTTTGGTATATCCGGACTGCCAAGGTGCTATCGCTCTAGAATCTGGTTCAAAAAGAGTTTGGTTCGTTCGTGTTGCGGGGTAGTGAAGAAGATTTCCGGCGGAGCGATCTCGACGATCTCGCCTGCGTCCATGAAGACAACACGATCGGCTACAGCGCGGGCAAAGCCCATTTCATGGGTGACACAGAGCATCGTCATGCCAGAATCAGCCAGCTCCTGCATCACTTCGAGTACCTCTTTGATCATTTCCGGGTCGAGGGCCGAGGTTGGTTCGTCGAAAAGCATAATCTTGGGTTCCATCGCCAGGGCACGAGCAATGGCAACCCGCTGTTGTTGGCCACCGGAGAGTTGTCCGGGATATTTTTTGGCTTGCTCAGGAATCCCGACTCGTTGGAGTAGCTCCATCGCCTTGCTTTCGGCTTCGGCTTTGCTCTTTTTACGCACATTGATGGGGGCCAATGTGATATTTTGCATTACAGTCAAATGCGGGAATAGGTTAAACTGCTGAAAGACCATCCCTGTCTCCATACGGACGGCTTCGATGTTGCCTACACTATGATTTAATGGAATGTTATCGACAATAATATCACCACTTTGGTGCTCTTCCAGCCGATTGATACAGCGGATCAGAGTCGATTTGCCAGAGCCGGAGGGTCCACAGATCACCACAACTTCTTTGCGTGCCACATTGAGGTTGATGCCTCGCAGAACGTGAAATTCCCCGAACCACTTGTTCACATCTTTGAGGACAATAAGTGCTTCTTGTTGTGCCTGACCTGACATTGTGGACGCCTGCTCCTTCGTCAAAAATTGTTGTAAGTTGTTCCTGTATTCGTGGATGAAGTTTGCAACCAAGGAGGTTTGCAGAAACGTTTGTCTGCAAATTTTTCGGCTGACTATAGCATGGATAGAGGGAGCATGTCAAACAATATCAGCGAAAGCACCGTGATTTTCCTGAATAATCACCTTTAGTACCATACCGATTGGGTTACCCGACTCGCCGCTTCCGCTATAAGTTTTTGCCTTTCCTAAGCAGTGGATTATAATCCGTTGTAATATGTTGTCAATGATTCTCGTTCAGAGCTTACAACCAGCAGCTCGGAGCACTTATTCATGTCACCAGAGTTAATCAATAATATCGCCACAGCCGCAGGGATCGTCGTTGCGGTGCTGGGCGCATTTCTTTTTGCCTTTTGGGTTGCGATGGGAATTTGGGCCTTTAATGATATTCGATCCCGCACACATGATTGGTTGTCGATTCTCTTAGCCGTCCTCCTCGTCCTGGTCTTCCCGATCATCGGTCTCGTCCTCTACACAATGATCCGCCCCAAAGAAACACTGGCCGAGGTCTATGATCGAGCCTTAGAAGAAGAGGCATTATTACGTGAATTGGAAGTAACCCTCGCCTGTCCTACCTGTGGTGTCCCTGTCAAGGAAAATTGGGTCTATTGCCCGGCCTGTCACAATCAGTTGCAACATAGCTGCCCCAATTGTAGCAAACTCGTCCGCAATGAGTGGGAAATCTGCGTTTTCTGTGGGACAACACAACAATCAGCCGTAGCCTCGCCCTTTACTCGCCCGCTGACGACAAGCGCGCCTGCCGCTGCGCCTCAGCCAGAACCGATTCCCGTGCAGACGGCTCGCCGACGTACAAGCCGCAACAGTCCTTTTGTTCGCCCACCGCTCAGCGATAGCGAAGATCCAAACGCCTATCGTCCCGCGCAAGCCTCTGAGTAAATGTGATGCGTGAATTTTCGATTACAATTCACGCATCATTTTCATCTTCCCGCTAGCTTATGAATCTTCTCGCGCGTCTCGCGCCAGGAGATCTTGCTCAGCCCCATCTTGAGACGCAGACGTTCTTCGGGCATCCCCAAGCGAAAGTCGCGCACGGCACTGGTCCAACGTAATGTCTCAAAGCCTACTTGCAGACGTTTGACCCCCGCCTTTTCGCCAACCTCTTGCAAGACATATTCCAAATTGCGCGGTGTACATTCAAATAGATAGGTGTCCGGCTTGTACTGAGTGAGATAGCTTTGCAGCACGCTGACAATGCTCGGGTGCAATGAGAGGCGGCGGTTCTTGTGCGCCTGTCCCTCATCCAGGTAACGAATGATGACTTCCGGACTGTTTGGCTGTGAGATATCCACATCGGTGACCAGCAAGCGGGCACATTCAGCTTTCTTGAGGCCAGTTTGTAAAAGCAGATTGACCAATAGATAGGGCCGTGAATCGGCTTTACCGCGGTCAAAGAGATAATCTTGTGCGGAGCGTTGAAGCTTCTGAACTTCTTCATCGCGCAGGATTTCAGGCAGCGGTGGACGTGCTGGCTGTTGCACAACAGGCTCCGCAGGATCGGTTCCGATGACGCCAATGCCATGTAACCAGCCAAAGAAGACTTTGATAGTAGTAATGCGTCGCGCCAGGCTCTTGGGGCTGCAAGGTTTGCCGCGTCCGCTCTGTAACCAATCGATGTAGTCGTTGAGGTGGGCAGAGGTCACCTGATGTACCTTTGTTTCGGGGCCTAAGAATTCGGTGACGATCTTTAGATCATTGCGGAAGGCCTTGATCGTATTCTCACTAAAGCCTTTGCGCAACATAAACTCATCAAAGGCACTGATCGCAGGGCCAAGCAACGAATCTGCCCGCAGATTCGTGAGATTTTGTTGCTGTTCCGCGCTGGCTGTCGTGGCTGGAGCTACAGAATTGTTATCACTCATAGAAGTTCCTAAAGCGTCAAAGATTGATTGCTATACGCAAGTACTCAGTATACGCTGAGAAGGGCCGCTTGTCAAAGATATATCAATCTTCTGCATGAAGTAGCCTCTCTTCCACAAATATTAATAGCGACAACCTCTCTTGTAACTAACCTTGGGATTGATCATCAATATTGTCATTTCGACCGTAGGGAGAAATCTTACTGTGCCACTCGAAGATTTTTCCTCGCAAAAGCCCTCATCGACATGACAGCTTCTGTAGATGCTGATTAACCAACCGATGATCGCAAAAGCCAATTTAGGACTTGACAAACTGATTTCCTCCTGTCATAATAAAGCCAACCACGAATAAATAACAGATATTGAATAAATATTCACAGGTCTTAAATCATGACGCTCACGTTGGAAGCGTTGCAACAGAAATCGATCCAATACCGCAAGACGGTTTTGTCTATCATCAAACGGGCCAATGCCGGCCATACCGGTGGCAGTTTGTCCTGCGTTGATATTCTCAACGTTCTATACAACCATGTTTTGAATGTCTCCCCCGACAACTTTACCGATCCCAACCGCGACCGCTACATTCAAAGCAAAGGTCATTCGGTTGAAGCGCTTTATACCGTATTGGCCGATCAAGGCTTTTACCCTATCGAAGCACTCGACACACTCAACCAATACCGTTCGCACTTTATCGGCCACCCGACACGCAAGGTGCCAGGAGTTGAGCACAATACAGGTGCCTTGGGCCATGGACTGCCAATTGCCGTGGGGACGGCGCTGGCTGCCAAGAAAGATGGGCGCAGTTATCGCGTCTTCACTTTACTCGGTGATGGCGAGTTGGAAGAAGGCTCGAACTGGGAAGCTTCGATGGCGGCGGCTCACTACAAGCTGGACAATCTGGTCGTGATTGTCGATTACAACAAGTTGCAGATCACCGGCCCCATCGAAAGCGTGACAGGCGTCACCGATCTGCTCCAGAAATTTACGGCCTTTGGCTATGCTGTGCGGGAAGTAAATGGCAACTCGATTCCCGAACTGATCGCCATCTTTGATGCGTTGCCCTTTGCGATTGGCAAACCGAATCTGATCCTGGCCCATACCACCAAAGGCAAGGGCATCAGCTTTATTGAGAATCAGGTGAATTGGCACCATCATGTGCCGACCGACGCAGAATTTGCAACGGCGATGGCAGAGTTGGATCAGGCGCTGGTAGGACAGTGAGGCAGTAAATCAGTGAGACAATGAATCAGTTATACTGATGCTCTGCACTAAGTAACATTTTTTTAACCGCAAAAAGTGTTACTTAGTGGCAACCGCTAGTATATGTCCTACTGTGCCACCATCCTACTGTCCCACTAAAAGAAACGGTGTTTCACACATGCAACTCGGTAAACCGAATCTAGAAATTTTTGCAGAAACGCTGCAACAGCTTGCACAACGTGACCGCAATATTTTGGCTGTCACCAGCGACTCACGCGGTTCGGGCAAACTCGGTCCTTTTGGCAAGGCGCTGCCCGAGCAGATCATTGAAGTCGGGATCGCGGAACAAAACTTAGTGGGTGTTTCAGCAGGATTGGCGTCAGCGGGCAAAAAGGTCTATGCCGTCTCGCCTGCTTGTTTTCTCACCGCCCGCTCGCTGGAACAGATCAAAAACGACGTCGCCTACTCGGACAACCGTGTCAACTTGGTCGGCATCAGCGCTGGCGTGAGCTACGGGGCGTTGGGCTCGACCCATCACTCACTGCATGATTTTGCTGTACTACAAGCGATTAACAACATCGATATTGTGGCACCTGCCGATAATTTTGAGACGCGTGCCACCATCGAAGCTGCCCTTGAGCATCCACGTCCGATCTATATTCGCTTTGGCAAACAAGCCATGCCACACGTCCATACCCGAGAGACTAAGTTTGAGATCGGCAAGGCAATCACGCTGAGCGAAGGTAGTGACGTCACCTTTATCGCCATCGGCGAGACGGTGCCACGGGCTTTGCAGGCGAGCAAACATTTAAGCGAACAAGACATCTCGGCGGGAGTGCTCAGCATGCACACGCTCAAGCCGCTGGATGAAGCAGCGGTACTGGCGGCGGCTCGTCGTTGCAAAGCGTTGATCACGGTCGAGGAACACAGCGTTTACGGCGGACTCGGCAGCACGGTTGCCATGCTACTCATGCAACAGCAAGTCTGCCTACCCTTTAAGATTGTCGGCTTTCCCGACGAATACACCGTCACTGGCAGCCAAAATGAGATCTTTGCCCACTATGGCATTACGGGTGAAGGGCTGGCGGAGACGGCGAAGAAATTGTTAGGGAGATAGAGAGATAAGGAGATAGGGGTGTAATGATCTTCACCCTATACTCTCATCTCCTCAGCCCCTATCTCCAATCTAATCGTATGCGCAGAGAAACCATCCTTTCCATCGATCAAGGCACGACTAATACCAAAGCCATTCTCGTCAATGCTACGGGCGAAGTGGTGTGTCGTGCTGCCCGTCCTTTGGCGATCCACTATCCGCAACCGGCCTGGGTAGAGCAGGATGCGATGGCAATTTGGCAGACGGTACAAGAGTCAATCGATGAATGTCTACAAGGTCAACCTGCTCCGGCGGCGGTTGCTATCACCAACCAACGCGAGACAGTAATTCTGTGGGAACGAGCCACAGGCAAACCAGTAGCTCCCGCCGTAATCTGGCAATGTCAGCGCGGCACGACCTTCTGCAAAGGGCTCGACCTTGAGCGTTTCAACCCAATGGTACGCCAACACACCGGCTTGGCGATTGATCCCATGTTTTCGGCCAGTAAAATGCGCTGGCTGCTCGATCATGTGGAGAATGGTCGCCAACGGGCTGAAGCGGGCGAGCTTTGTTTTGGTACTGTCGATAGTTGGCTGCTCTTTCAACTGACTCACGGGCGCATCCATGCCTGCGATGTGACCAATGCCTCGCGCACACTGCTCTTCGATCTGCACACGCTCGATTGGAATGACGAGATCCTCGATCTCTTTGGCATTCCTCGCCCAGCCCTGCCTTTGGTAAAGCCGTCGCAAGCGATTTATGGCGAAACAGCGCGCTGTGGTGCCTTGCCTGCGGGTATTCCAATTGGCGCCTTGATCGGCGATTCGCACGGTTCGCTCTACGGCCATGCCGGCTTCCAACCCGGCTCGATCAAAGTGACCTATGGCACTGGCTCCTCACTAATGACGCCAATGCCAGCCCCTAAACTTTCGCAGCAGGGAATTTCAACGACCGTGGCCTGGGGCAAACCTAGCCAAACCACCTACGCCTTTGAAGGTAACATCTACGCCACCGGCGCAGCAGTACAGTGGACGGGCGATCTCTTTGGCTGGCAGGACACCCCACAGCAGATCGAAAGTTTAGCGGCCAGCGTACCCGATTCGGGCGGAGTCTATTTTGTACCTGCCCTGGTCGGCTTGGGCGCACCACACTGGGATGATGCAGCGCGTGGCCTAATCACAGGCTTGACGCGTGGATCAGGGGCGGCCCATTTGGCCCGTGCCACCTTAGAAGCCGTTGCCTACCAGATCCGTGATGTCTTCGACCTGATGCGGGCCGAGGCAGGCGTCGAGTTGCAAACGTTACTTGTCGATGGCGGCGGCAGTCGCAATCAACTGTTGATGCAATTCCAGGCGGATATTCTCGGCTGCCCCGTACAGCGCAATCTTTCTGTCGATGTCGCCGCGGTAGGGGCCGCCTATCTGGCTGGCTTGGCAACTGGCCTTTGGCAATCGGAAGCCGAAGTTGCTGCTTTGCCACGGGTGCACGATCGTTTCGAGCCCAAGATGGCAGAGAGTCAGCGTTTGGCACTTTATGCGGGTTGGCAGGCAGCAATGGCAAGAACCTTGTTTAAGCCGTGAAAAACAAGTAAGACAGTAGAACAGTGAATCAGTAGACAGTAAATCGGTTGCGCTGTTTTTGATCAAGAGAAAACGCGATATTTTTGTCCCATAGCGACACTGACTTTAGCTCCCAATCAAATAAGAGATCATCTCAATTTGTGTTTCTAAATTCATCTGTTCCGATGGAACAAATGGGGTAAAACCACATGAAGCATTCGTGGATAGCTTTTTTGCTTTTGTGTATGAGCGTGCTTTCTAGCTGCACGATTGTCTCAATTGAAGAAGTAGAAAAAACACAGCAGAGCGAAGCCTTTGACCCGGCACACGTGGTCGAGGAAATTTGGGAGAGTAAGGTCATTCCCGCCATCAGCGAAAAGGCGGCCAACGCCGATCTAGCCACCGTACTAACGGCGATTGAGAGCAATTTGAGCGAGGCAGGCAACAAGTATGCGACCGTGTCGCAAAGCGGCTCGCTCAATTTCGTCGTACATGGCCAGGGCACGGTACAAACCGTCGATACAGAGTCGCGCAATGGCAAGGCGACGCTCCAAATTGAGGGATATCAGGGCAAGAGTGCCGTGATCTTGCAGATTGGTCCACTGGTGCGTGGCGATAGCATTCGTGACGGCGTCGGCTTTATCAAGTTTGGTGACTTCAAGGATCAGACCGAGTTTGGCCAGGTCTCCAAAGAGCTTAACCGCCGTGTCTCTGAAAATGTCCTGGCCCAGCTTGATCTGGCAAGTTTGCAGGGCAAGCAAGTTACCTTTGATGGTGTTTTTACAATTCGCACCACCAATCAGACGAATATTGATCTCAGCGAAGTGGTAATTACACCGGTCGTTTTGAATGTGAAATAAAGTAGCAAGGTTGCAAAGTGGCAGAGTACCTTGCCACCTTGTGACTCTGCAACTCTGCAACTTTGATATATGTCCAACCCAGCTCCCAATTCCTCTAATACAGATGACATCATCCTGCGCGCAGTCGAAGTGACCAAGCTCTTTCCTGGCACAGTGGCGCTGGATCATGTGAATTTTAATGTCTACCGGGGCAAGGTCAATGTGCTGGTGGGAGAAAATGGCGCCGGCAAATCGACTCTGATGAAGATTCTGGCCGGGGTCTATACACCCACGCATGGCAGGTTGTTGTTGGAAGGCAAAGAAATAACCCTGCGCAGCACGAAGCACGCCAACCAGCACGGCATCAGCATCATCTATCAGGAGATGAATCTCTTCCCCAACCTGAGCGTGACCGAAAATATCTTTATGGCGCGCGAGGTGACGCAAGCTGGCATGGTGATCAACAGCAAAATGCAGACGGAACGGACGCGCGCACTTCTAGAGCGGCTGCGGCAACCGATCCAGCCAAGCGACCTGGTCTCCGACCTACGGATTGGCCAGCAGCAGATTGTAGAAATTGCCAAAGCGCTCGCCCAGGATGCACGAATCCTGATCATGGATGAGCCGACTTCGGCCTTGAGTACAGCAGAAGTGGCAGTGCTCTTCGAGGTGATCCGCGAGTTGAAGTCGCACGGCGTTTCGATCATCTACATTTCGCACAAGTTGGATGAGCTGCTGCAAATTGGCGATTATGTCACCGTGCTGCGTGACGGCAAATTAGTGGCAGAGAAGCCATCCAACGAGATCAACGTCTCCTGGATCATCGAGCAGATGGTCGGGCGCAATCCAGCAGCGCTCTTCCATGGGGCCGAACACACGATTGGCGATGAACTGCTGCGCGTCGAAGAGATTACCTTACCACGCCAAGGGGGCGGCTTTACGCTCGATCATGTCTCTTTCAATTTGCACCACGGCGAAATCGTGGGGCTTTACGGGCTGATGGGGGCGGGCCGCTCCGAACTGTTGGAATGTTTGGCAGGAGCTCGACAGGGAGCAACCGGCAAAATCTGGCTGGCGGGCGCAGAGGTCAAACCCGGTGCGGTCGGGGATCGTATTCGCTTGGGTGTTTCACTGGTTCCCGAAGATCGCCAACGTGATGGTCTGGTGCAGACATTGTCGGTTGCCAATAACATGTTGCTAGCGAGTCTGCGCAATTATCTCAGCAGCTTCATCCTCTCGGCGCACAAGGAAAAACAGGCGGTTACCGATTCGGTTAAAGCACTCTCGGTCAAGGTTGCTAATCCCACACAATCGATCACCGCTTTAAGTGGCGGCAACCAACAAAAAGTGGTGGTCGCCAAAAGTCTGCTCACCAAACCTAAGCTCTTGCTGCTCGACGAGCCATCACGCGGCATTGACGTGGCGGCCAAATCGGAAATCTTTGCCATCATGAGCCGCTTGGCCGGCGAAGGCTATGGCATCCTCTTCACTTCGTCCGAGTTGAAAGAGGTGCTTGCTATGTCCGACCGCATCTTGGTACTGTCCAAGGGCAAGATCACCGGAGAGTACAGTCGCAGCGAAGCGACTGAAGAGAAATTGGTCCATGATTCGTCAGTAGGACACGGAGTAGGGGCAGAGTGGCAAAGTAGCAAAGTAAGCTTGCCATCACACGACTCTGCAACTTTGCAACTTTGAAGGATTAACCATGAGTCAAGCACAAATGAGTATCGGGCAGCGCAAACAATTTTCGAGTCTGGATCTTCAGGAACTGCTGCTGCGCGGGCGCGCCTTTATTGCGCTGATCGTTTTGGTCATCATCTTTTCGTTGCTCAACGACACCTTTCTAACGCCCTCGAATATTGTGATCATGGCCAAACATGTGGCGCTCAATGCGCTGCTCGGCATTGGGATGACCTATGTCATTCTCACCGGCGGCATCGATCTTTCGGTCGGTTCGATCGTAGGGCTTTGCGCTATGATCGTTGGCGGGCTCATCAACGAAGGGTTGCGGCTGGAAATGTTTGGCGTGATCGTTTATTTCCACTTTTGGACACTGATTTTGATTACCCTATTGGCAGGCACCTTGATGGGTGCGCTCAATGGCTTCATCATCACACGCTTCAATGTGGCCCCCTTTATCGCCACGTTAGGGATGCTCTACGCCGCCCGTGGTCTGGCGCTCTTACGTTCAGATGGCAACACCTTCCCCAACCTGGTTGGACGACCTGAGCTAGGCAACACTGGCTTTCCGCAACTCGGGGCTGGCGATTTTCTATCGATCAACTACTCGATCTGGATCATGATCATCTTTACCCTGGTTGCAGTCTTTATCGCCAGCAAAACCCCGTTTGGTCGCCAAGTCTACGCAATTGGCGGCAATGAACGTGCCGCAGAACTCTCCGGCGTGCGCGTCAAACGGGTCAAGACGATTGTCTACATGATCTCCGGCTTTTGTGCGGCGATGGTTGGACTGATCGTAGCTTCGCAATTGGTCGCCGCCCATCCCGCCACAGGCACCTTTTTCGAACTCAACGCCATTGCCGCGGTGGTGCTCGGCGGCACCTCACTATCCGGTGGACGAGGCAGCATTGGTGGCACGATCATCGGGGCTTTCGTCATCGGCGTGTTGGGCGATGGGCTGATTGCGTTGGGCGTCTCGTCCTTCTGGCAACAGGTGATCAAGGGGGGTGTGATCGTGCTCGCCGTGATCATCGATCAGCTTCAAGTCCGCATGCAAGAGCGCGCAGCCCTGCAGCGGCAACGGCAGTTAGTGTGAAAAGTTGCAGAGTGGCACGGTGGCAGAGTAGAAATCACTTTGCCACTCTGTTATTCTGCAACTTTTATTCATAAATCAAGCAACAACAGCCCCATCTTAACCCTCCCCAACAGGGAGGGGACAGTGAAGGGACAGATTGTGTTTTCTCTTCTGTCCACCAAACATAATCTGTCCCGTGACAATTCCCTCCCTTTGGAGGAGGGCTAGGGTGGGGCAACAAGGAGAACCTTTCATGAAACATCAAAAATGGCTTCATCTTATTAGCATACTCGTCGTGATGAGTATGCTCCTGGCTGCCTGTGGCGGCGGATCTTCAGAGCCAACGCCAGCCCCAGCTCCAGCCGAGCCGACAGCCACGACCGCTGCGGCTGAACCGACCGCAACTACCGCTGCTGCAGCCGAGCCTGCTGCCAGTGGCAAGAAGCTGATCGTTGTGATCACCCCTTCGCACGACAATCCCTTCTTTGGCGCAATGGCGGATATTGCAGTCGCCAAGGCCACTGAATTGGGCTACGACACACTTTCGCTCGTCCACGATGACGATGCCAACAAGCAGGATGAACTCTTCGACACTGCTATCTCCAAGGGTGCTGCCGCCATCATCCTCGACAACGCCGGTGCCGATGCCAGCATCGCTGCTGTCCAGAAGGCCAAAGATGCCGGCATTCCCACCTTCCTGGTTGACCGCGAGATCACCAAGGAAGGCGTGGCTGTGGCACAGATCGTTTCCAACAACTACCAGGGTGCGACACAAGGTGCCGAGTATTTCGCCAAGTTGATGGGCGAGAAGGGCAATTACGTCGAGCTGACCGGCAAGGACAGTGACACCAATGCTCATGTCCGCTCACAAGGTTATCATGATGTACTCGACGACTTCACCGATATGAAGATGGTCGCTCAACAGACCGCCAACTGGAGCCAGACCGAAGGCTTCTCCGTCATGGAGACCATCCTTCAGTC
The DNA here is from genome assembly GCA_046328715.1 of Caldilineaceae bacterium. Taxonomy (GTDB): domain Bacteria; phylum Chloroflexota; class Anaerolineae; order Caldilineales; family Caldilineaceae; genus JAXLWB01. Next base: position 38,493 of record JAXLWB010000068.1, read on the forward strand.
GAACCCAGACATCAAGGGTGTAATCGCCGGTAATGACACGATGGCACTCGGTGCCCAGGCTGCTCTGAATGCTGCTGGCAAGAAAGACGTGATCGTGGTTGGCTTCGATGGCAGCGATGATGCGATTGCCTCGATTGTGGCTGGCGAACTCGATGCCACCGCGCTACAACCTGTCGCCGAAATGGCCAACCAAGCTGCCATCCAGGCTGACGAATATATCAAGAACGGCAAAGCCTCAAAACCGGAGAAGCAGTCGATTGACATGGTGTTGCTCACGCCAGAGAATGCTGGCAACTATGAGAAGTTTGCACCGAAGGCAGGTGCCGCAGGCGCAGCCGCTCCCGCCGCCAGCACCACTGTAACCGATACATCGACAGTCACCGCCACGACGACAACGACAACCACGAGCGAAGCAGCCCCCACAGGCGACAAGAAGCTGATCGTTGTGATCACCCCTTCGCACGACAATCCATTCTTTGGCGCAATGGCGGATATTGCAGTCGCCAAACAAACCGAACTGGGCTATGACACACTTTCGCTCGTCCACGACGACGATGCCAACAAGCAGGATGAACTCTTTGACACTGCCATCTCCAAAGGCGCTGCGGCGATCATTCTTGACAACGCCGGTGCCGATGCCAGCATCGCCGCCGTACAGAAGGCAAAAGACGCAGGCATTCCAACCTTCCTCGTTGATCGTGAGATCACCAAAGAGGGCGTAGCTGTTGCCCAAATCGTCTCCAACAACTACCAGGGTGCAACACAGGGAGCCGAATACTTCGCCAAGCTGATGGGCGAGAAGGGCAACTACGTCGAACTGACCGGCAAGGACAGCGACACCAACGCCCACGTCCGCTCGCAAGGCTACCACGATGTACTCGACGACTTCACCGACATGAAGATGGTCGCTCAACAGACTGCCAACTGGAGCCAGACCGAAGGCTTCTCCGTCATGGAGACGATTTTGCAATCGAATCCAGACATCGCTGGCGTAATCTGCGGCAACGACACGATGGCATTAGGCGCACAGGCTGCTCTGAATGCTGCTGGCAAGAAAGACGTGATCGTGGTTGGCTTCGATGGCAGCGATGATGCGATTGCCTCGATTGTGGCCGGCGAACTCGATGCCACCGCGCTACAACCTGTCGCCGAAATGGCCAACCAAGCTGCCATCCAGGCCGATGCCTACATCAAGAACGGCAAAACCGACCTTCCCGAAAAGCAATCCATCGACATGGTGCTGCTCACGCCGGACAACGCAGCAAATTACGAGAAATTTGCACCAAAGAAGTAGCCGCTGCCAACAGATTCGGGGAGCGGATTGAACGGATTATCAAGACGACAATCCGTTCCCCACTTGACTATGTAATTGCCCTCCGTCGCTGATCGACTTCAGTAGGGAACGGATTGTTTGGAACTAAATCCACTCAATCCGTTCCGAAAATCCGTTGGCAGCGCGCCACACAAAGGAATTAACCATGAACAAAACCACTCTCGGCGTGATCGTCGGCAATCGTGCCTTTTTCCCCGATAAATTTGTCGAAGAAGGACGCAAGGAGATCTTGGCGGTTCTCAAACGCTGGGATGTCGATGTGGTAATCGTCGACGAAAGCGCTACCAAGTTAGGTGCAGTCGAGACCTGGAGCGATGCGCAAAAGTGTGGCGATCTCTTCCGTGCCAACCGCGACAAGATCGATGGCATTCTGGTCACCTTGCCCAACTTTGGGGATGAAAAGGGTGTCGCCGATGCCATTCGCATCTCTCAGTTGAATGTGCCGATCCTGGTACACGCTTTCCCTGACGATATTCGTGACCTCTCGACCTCCAATCGCCGCGACGCTTTTTGTGGCAAGATCTCGGTTTGCAATGATCTCTATCAATACGGCTTTCATTACAGCGTCACCAACAGCCACACCATCGATCCCAATTCCGAAGAATTTAAGGACGAACTGCGCAAGTTTGTTGGATTGTGCAATGTCGTCAAGGGCATGAAGCGCGCCCGCCTCGGTGCCGTTGGTGCTCGCCCGGATGCTTTCAAAACCGTACGCTACAGCGAAAAACTGCTCGAAGCCTCGGGCATTAGTGTCTCGACCCTCGATCTCTCCGAAGTCTTCGGTGCCGCCAACAAGCTGAGCGACGATCACAGCCGGGTGGTGAGCAAGTTGGAAGAGATTCATGCCTATGCCAACGTGGGCAAAGCACCCGCCGACCGGCTCGTACTGATGGCCAAACTCGGCATCGTCCTCTCCGACTGGATGAGTGAGTACAACATCGACGCCACGGCGATCCAATGTTGGAGTTCGCTGCAAGCCAACTACGGCGTCAACGCCTGCACGATCATGAGCATGATGAGCGAGAAGTTGATGCCCAGCGCCTGTGAAGTGGATATCGCCGGTGTAGCTACGATGTACGCTCTGCAACTCGCCTCCGGCAAACCGAGCGCGCTAGTCGATTGGAACAACAGCTACGCCGACGAGCCGAACAAGTGTGTCTATTATCATTGCGGCAACTGGGCCAAGAGCTTTGTACCCGAGATTGAGATTGTCGCTGCCGAAGTGTTGGGCAGTACGTTGGGCATGGCCAACACCTGGGGCGCCGTCGATGGTCGCACGCAGGCTGGTCCACTCACCTTTGCCCGCATCGACACCGATGATCGTCACGGACGCATCAACACCTACGTCGGCGAGGGCGTCTTCACCAACGATTATCTCTCACAGATGTCAGGCACACGCGCCGTGGTCGAGGTAGCCGGTCTGCAAAAGCTGATGCGCTACATCTGCAAAAACGGTTTCGCCCACCACGCCGCCATGAGTGGTTCCAACGTGGCAAGTGTGCTGGCCGAGGCGTTTGAGAATTACATGGGCTGGACGGTCTATCACCACGAAGGATGAATGACTGACAGGGTGATAAGGTGACAAGGTATGAACGGACTACTTGTCGAAATTGTTAGATACATTAGTGATGAACCCCAACCTGGCGTGGTTGAGTGCAGACTAATTGATGCCAATGGCGTTACATGGACATTTATTGAGAAAACAGCAATTGTCACTGATCAACAGATCGATGAGCATTCTACTTATCCACACTCTAGAGTGATTGCCTGTGAAATAGTAGGGAAAACACAAGATGAGTCTGGGCACGAGATCCTTCTTGTTGACACAATAAAACCATGGGGCGTTGAAGCGGTTACTGGCGAGTCAAAATTTGAAGTATTACCAGAGCAGATTATCGATATGGCTACCAAAACCAACACCGACAAAGTCGAACAATGGGGCATGTTTGAATTGATGCTAGAGGGGAGTTCCGCTGGCAACCCGTATCTGGACGTGGAACTTACCGCTCAGTTCAGCCAGGGTGATCGGCTCGTGAACGTGTTCGGCTTCTATGATGGTGACGGGGTCTATCGCGTTCGCTTCATGCCGGATACGCTTGGCGAATGGCACTACGAAACCCAGTGTAATAGAAGTGCTGTGACTCCTGCTAGCGGAACATTTACTTGTGTCGCCGCTGACCCAGGGAATCATGGCCCGGTGCGGGTTGCCAATGACGTTCACTTTGCCTATGCAGATGGGACGCGCTACGTCCCAGTGGGCACAACCTGCTATGTCTGGAACTTGCAGGGGGATGCGTTGGAAGAACAAACGCTGAAGACGCTCAATCAGACTCCGTTTAACAAAATGAGGATGTGTGTATTCCCGAAGCGTTTTCCCTATAATCAGAATGAGCCACCCAGTTATCCATTTTCTGGCAAGCCCAAAGAGTGGGATTTCAGCCACTTCAATCCGCAATATTTTCAGCATCTGGAGCAACGTATTCTCGACCTGCAAGCTCGTGGCATTGAGGCCGACCTGATCCTTTTCCACCCCTATGATTGGGGAGCATGGGGCTTCGACCGGATGCCGATTGAAGTGAATGATCGTTATCTGCGCTACCTGGTCACCCGGCTGGCGGCGATGCGCAATGTCTGGTGGTCATTTGCCAATGAATATGACTGCTTCTTCGACCGCACCACAGAGGAGTGGGATCACTACATCCAACTCGTACAGGAGTTAGATCCTTACAATCACCTACGCTCCATCCATAATTTGGGCAAGTTCTATGATCCTGGTAAGCCTTGGGTCACCCATTGCAGTATCCAACATTCAGATACAGGCAAAACGATTCAATGGCTCAAAAAATACAACAAGCCGGTTGTGATTGATGAATGTGGCTACGAGGGTGATATTGGGATGACATGGGGCGATCTCTCCGCCGAAGAAATGGTGATCCGCTTCTGGCGTGGCTTTGCCCAAGGCGGCTATGTAGGACATGGCGAAACCTATGTCAACGATGAAGAGGTTCTTTGGTGGTCAAAGGGTGGTCAACTCCACGGCGAAAGTGTGCCACGGATTGCCTTCCTGCGCCAGATCTTGGAAGCAGCCCCGCCCCTAACACCTGTGAGCATCGGCGATGCGGATCGAGAAAGCCTTGACCTGAGTATCCCGCAAGTTCGTGCGCGTCTGTTTGACCGTTCAGCCGAAAGTGGTGAAGATCAGGTGATTAAGGCCGCAAGTTGGAATATTGACGCTGGTGGTTATAACGCTGAAGAGGGCTATTACCTCTTTTATTATGCGCTGCACCAGCCGCGCATTCGTGAATTCAACTTGCCGACCCACAGCAGCTATAGCATTGACCTGCTCGACACCTGGAATATGACCGTCGAAACTGCAGCCGAAAAGGCCAGCGGGAAAGTACGAGTTGCGATGCCAGGCAGAAAACAGATGGCAATCCGCATTCGTAGGCAATGATGCCACAAAAGTTTTCTGTTTCAATGACATTTTGAGAGCTACTAAAAGAAACAAGCCTGTTTAGGCAAAAAGGCGTAACAAAATAATGTCAATTTATCTTTGGCAGCAAGTTGAAATCGCTTTAACAGCGGCAACCGACTCCCCCAATCCCTACACGGATCTAGAAGTCTGGGCCGACTTCACGCACGAAAGCGGACGAACGCTGCGTCGGCCTGCCTTTTGGGATGGTGGCCAAACCTGGAAAGTACGCTTTGCTGCACCGCAGGCAGGACGTTGGACATGGCGTACATTTAGCAATCCGCACGATGCTGGGCTGGATGGGCAACAGGGCGAGTTGATCTGCGAGGCTGATTCGGCTGTCAGTAATCGTTTCTATCAACACGGTTTTTGGCGCATGTCTCCAGGAAAACGCAACCTCGTTCATGCCGACGGCTACCCGGCCATTCTGGTGGGCGATACTGCCTGGGCGCTGCCCTGGCGAGCAACCGAAGAGCAGGTGCAAATCTATGCGCAAAATCGCCACAGCAAAGGCTTTAACGCTGTGCTGTTGATGAGCGTCCAGCCCGACATGGACGCACGAGGGCCGCGTGAACGCACACAGGATGAAGGCTTTGACGTGGGCTTCGAGGATCTGCAAAACGGACACATCAATCAGCTCAACCCGGCCTACTTTCAAACACTGGATCGGATCGTTGATATTCTCGTTATCCATGAGATTGTCCCGGTCTGGCAGCCGGTATTCTTTGGCTTTGGCTGGAAGGGATTACGGGTAGCCGGTCCGGTTTTGCCGCCAGCGGAGTATGCCCGCTACTGTCGCTATCTGGTTGCTCGCTATGGCGCACGCCCGGCGATTTACCTGGTCGGTGGCGATGGTTCGGGCTACGAAGCACCAGTCGCAGCAGGCGGCGAAGCGGTCGAACGTTGGGATTGTTATCAGCAGCCGACGGGTATTCACTATCGCCCGCATGCTGACATTTGTGCCCATCAGGCCGCCGACTGGCTCGACTTTCAGTGGTGCCAAACTGGTCACTTTGGCGAACATGTCCCTGAACGAGTGACGTATATGTGGTACAACATGCCGATCAAAGCCGTGGCCAATGGCGAGCCGACCTATGAACATGGCGGTCAACCGGGCAAAGCTGCCGGTTGGTGGCAAGGTCACGAAGCGTGGAGCAATCTCTGTGCCGGTGGCACGATGGGTGTGGTCTACGGTGCAGGTAGCTTGTGGCAATGGCTACTGCACAAGGATGAACCTGGTCAATCCGACTTCTTTTCGGCCAAAGATGCAGGCTGGCGCGAGGCAATCGAGTTTGAAGGCTCCACTTATGTCGGGCTGGTCTCCAAAATTCTGGAAGGACTGCCCTTTACCGACATGCAGCCCGAGTGGCAAATGACCCTGGGACGGCGCGGACTGAGTGTGTCGGACAAGTTTTACCTTTGCTATCAGGAAATAGGTGGTCCACTGATGTTAGTGGATCGTAACCTGCCCAAGCACTATCGCATTGTTGATCCGCGCACTGGCGAAACTATAGCGACTGGTATACGCGGTGGTAGCAACACCCAGTATCTCGACCCTGCGCAGCGCATGGAGATCATCCCTGATCCAGGTGGCGCACCAAGGTTGTATATCTTTTTGAACGACTAAAATTAGTAGAACAGTGAGATAGTAAGTCAGTAAGACAGTTTCACTGACCCACTGTTTCACTGTCCCACTGCCTTACTTTAAACATGGCTCGTATCGACGAACTTCGTCTCATCACAAAAATTGCCCGGCTCTACTACGATCAGGAACTGACGCAGCCGGAGATCGCTGCTCAGCTCGATCTGTCGCAGGCGACTGTGTCGCGCTTGCTCAAACGAGCACGCGATGAAGGCATTGTACGGGTGACGGTCAATGTGCCGATGGGTGCCTATCCGCTGCTTGAAGAACAGTTACAACAACGCTATGGTTTGAAAGAAGCCTTGGTCGTTGACACCCTTGCCGAAGATGGCGAGCAACTGTTGCGTGATATCGGCTCGGCGGCGGCTTACTATCTGGAAACGACGCTGCGTGCCGGCGACGTGATCGGCATCTCCTCGTGGAGTGCAACGTTGTTGGCAATGGTTGATGCCCTGCATACGCCGCCACGCATCTCGAATGTGCGTGTCTTGCAGATTTTGGGTGGGCTGGGCAATCCCTTAGCCAAGGTCTATGCCAGTCGCATTATCGATCGTCTGGCGAATCTGGTACGTGGGGAAGCGGTGTTGTTGCCTGCGCCTGGCATTGTCAGTTCACCGGATGCCGTGCCGATCCTGCGCAGCGATCCCTATGTACGCTCCGCCATTGAACTCTTTGACGAGGTGACGATCGCGTTGGTTGGCATCGGCACGGTCGAACCTTCCGGATTGTTAGCAAGCAGCGGCAACATTTATTCCCCCGAAGAACTTGCTATGTTGCGGGATGCTGGTGCAGTAGGGGACGTTTGTCTGCGCTTTTTTGATCGTGCTGGCGTTCCCGTGCAGACCCAACTCAATGACCGAGTGATCGGGATGAGTTTGGAGCAATTGCAGCGGGTCAAGCGCGCAGTGGGCATTGCTGGCGGTAAACGTAAACTCGCAGCCATTTGTGGGGCATTACGTGGCAAGTGGATCAATGTGTTGATTACTGATCGAGTAACCGCAGAGAGGTTGTTGAAAGAGTGAGACAGTAGAACAGTGGACGGTAGGACAGTGAGTCGGTAAGGCAGGCTGGCTGCCCTATGATTTCACCCAAATCAATTTGTTCACGTCGAAGATACAGAATTCACAAGCGTCTAGTTCCCTGGTCCGGAGGCGACGATTGTGAACCCTGCATCCTCGTGTTGAAAATTCTTGCAGTAGCGGAAGAAAAGAGAATGGAGATTGAGAGATTGGGAATCTTATATCCCCTTCTCTTAATCTCCTCATCTTCCATACTCTTCCGGCCTTTGTTGTACAAGAAAATTCGCAGTGTTTATAACACAAGGAGACACATCATGAAAAAGATGTACAGCGTGGTAAGAGGCTTACTGGTCGCCCTTGCCATTATGGGGCTGATTGGTGCCTGTGCTGTGCCAGATACCGGGCAGCCAAGTGCAGCAGCACCCCAGGGCGAAGCAGCATCAGCGGCACCCGCTGCGGCAGCAGGCGAAGGGACGATGACCGATGTCGGCACCCCGCGCAGCGAAACGTTGATCTTCCAGACCTTTGACCGCAAGACCAATACGCCCGATCAGCAAAACCCGTTGATGAGCAACTATGCTGTTTGGCGTGGTTTCCGCGAGTTGGGTTGGGGTTATTTGTGGGAAACCGATACGGCAACCGGTAAATCCTATCCAGAAGTCGCTGCCGACATGCCGGAAGTATTGAATGATGCTCATACGCAGTTCCGCGTCAAACTCAAAGAGGGCATCTATTGGAGCGACGGCATCGAACTGACCACCGATGACATCATCTACACGCTCGATACCTACTTCGCTGGCAAGGGCAAGCTGACCTACTTTGGCATCACCACCATCCCGGCCTATGTCAAATCATACAAGGCGGTGGACAAGTATACCTTCGAGATCGAGACCAACAACCCGGCCTATGATCTCACAACGACGCTCGGTGTCTATACCTGGGGCTCTGCGTTCAATATTGTTCCCAAGCACATCTTCGAGAAACAGGCTGATCTGAGTTCCTTCGCCAACACCAAGCCTGTCACATTAGGGCCCTATGTTGTCAAAGATTTTGACCCAAGTGGCTTCTGGCAGTTGTGGGAGCGCCGTGAAGATTGGCAGCGTTCGGCCTGGGGTTGGCAAGGTGAACCGAAACCAAAGTATGTGCTCTACAAAGACTTTGGCCCCGAAGAGACTCGTGTACTGGCCTTTGTACAAAACCAATACGATGTCGACACCTTTATGAGCCCTGACAGCATCAAGGCATCTATTAAACAAAATCCGGAAATTTCGACCTGGTCATCGAAACTGCCCTATCACAACATGGACGATGCCTGTGGTTATGGCGTGTTGATGAATCAACAGAAGGCTCCGCTGGATAAGGCCGAAGTACGTTGGGCATTGGCACTCTCGTTGGACTTGCAGAGCGTGGGGATCAACTCGGTGAACGGTGAATTCAAAGCCTCGCCGTTGCCGATGGTCGATACGCAAATCTTGAACCCGATCTACTTCCAGCCGTTGATCCCTTGGCTGCAAGAGTTCAAGTTGGCAGATGGTTATCAACCCTTCAATGGCAACTTTGCCAGCGAGCTTTCGGCCAAGTTAGCCGAGATGGGCACAGCCGCCGATCAATTGCCAGAAGGCGCTGAAGCATTGTCAAAGGCCTTTGGCGTCGGCTGGTGGAAATATGATCCCGCCGAAGCCGAGAAGTTGTTCAACGCTGCTGGTATGAAGAAGGGTGCCGACGGCTTCTTCACCTTGCCGGATGGCAGCCCGTGGGAATTGGAATTGGTGATTCCGGGTGACTGGAACAAAGTGATGCAGCGCGTCGGCTTCTCGATTGCCGATAGCTGGCGCAAAGCGGGCATTCAGGTCAACGCCCGCCAGGTCGACAATGCCGAGTTTGGCAATGTGCAGAATACCAACAATCTGCTCACCACCATGCTCAACTGGACCAACTGCATCTTCAATCCCAACTATCTCAACTCGTGGCGCAGCATCAATGCCGATAACCTGATGGCAGCGGATGCTACCGAGCAGATTTCGGGCAATATGTGGCGCTGGAACAATCAGAAAGCCTTCGATTTGATCAAGGCCAGCCAATCGATGGAGCAGACGAGTGACGCCTTCTACGAGAATGGCCGTGGCGTTCTCAAAGAATTTGTTACCGATATGGGATATATCAACATCATGAATATTCCAACCACGATTCCGACCAACAGTCACTACTGGAAGGGCTTTCCCAAGGCGGACAATGCCTACGCTGTCCCCTATTCCTGGTGGAGTTCCGCCAAGCAGATTGTGATGCACGTCGAAGCGACGGGGAATAAGTAGAATTTCGGATTGTGGATTGCAGATTGTGGATTGCCGTGAAAGGAAAAACCGCAATCCGCAATCCACAATCTAAAATTAGGAGACGCATGGCTCTTCTTCAATATATCGGACAGCGGCTGCTCACCTATTTTGCGGTGCTTTTTATCGGGCTCACGATTACCTTCTTTTTGCCGCGCTTTATGCCGAGTGATCCGATCGAAGGCTACATTGCGCAGATGCAAAATCAGGCAGGACAGAACTTAAGTCCCGAAGCGATCGCCGATTTGCGCGCATCGCTCAAACAATTGTATGGATTGGAAGGGAATCTTTTTACACAGTATGTCAATTATCTTCAGCGGGTCTTGTTGCATTTTGACTTTGGACCTTCGTTGACGTCGTTTCCTCGACCAGTGTCGCAGATTATTCTGACCGCGCTGCCGTGGACACTTGGCTTGCTGGTGACGACAACGATCATTTCCTGGCTGCTCGGCAATATGATTGGATTGGTGGCGGGCTATTTTCACAACAATCGGATTGCCTCCGCATTGGAGGTCTTTGGCGTGATGCTTTACCCAATCCCTTATTACATATTAGCACTGACATTGCATTCGCTGCTGGCATTTAAGTGGGGTATCTTTCCGCTATCCACGACCATTCGTTCTGGTGCATCGATCGGTTCGATTTTGTATAACTCAGCACTGCCAGCCTTGACTTTGATCACCGCCGGTTTTGGTTGGAACATCCTGAGCATGAAATCCTTGGCCTTTGCCACCAAGGAAGAGCCCTATGTTACCTTTGCTAGGCTCAAGGGCACACCTCATTGGACACGCATGACGAGCTATGTTTTTCGCACTGCACTCTTGCCCCAGGTAACAGCATTGGTGCTTTCGTTGGGGACCATCTTTAACGGTGCATTGCTCACCGAGATGCTCTTTTCCTATCCGGGTTTGGGCTTGGTCATGCGTACAGCCGTGGGCAGTGGCGATTACAACTTGCTCTATGGTGCCATTACGATGACGATTATCGCCGTCGCCACCGCAGCCCTGGTGATTGATTTGGTCTATCCATTGTTCGATCCGCGTATTCGGTATCGGTAGGACGCCCTGCCAACGGATTTGGGGAGCGGATTAAACGGATTGAGTTGAGAAAATCCGTTCCAACTTGCTTACTCAGGGAACGGATTTTGGTCTTGAAATCCGCTCAATCCGCTCCTGAAAATCCGTTGGCAGCGCGCAGAGTGAACTTATGACACAGAATTCTGCGACAAAACAAGAGACTATTGCTCAACGAGACCGACTCAAACTCAATTTGCGCTTAAAGCTAGGAATCACAATTTTAGCTTTCTTTGCGATTGCCAGCTTCACGCTGCCCTTTTTTACGAGCGTAAATCCCTCCGAACAGGGAACCTATCTAAAAAACATGCCGATCAGTTGGCAACATCCGTTGGGTACGAATTCACAGGGGCAGGACATCTTCTGGTTTCTGGTCTTCGCCGTGCGCAACTCGTTGGAGCTGGGAATCGTGGTCAGCCTCTGTGTAACGGTGATTTCAACCTTGGTTGGACTGAGCGCGGGTTATGTCGGTGGCTGGTTTGAGCGAGCAGTGATGTTGCTGATCGACTCATTTATCACCATCCCCGTCCTGCCGATCCTGATTGTCCTCGGTGCCTTGGTGCGCGGACGTACGTCGTTTGTGATCGTCGGGATCTTGCTCATCGTCTTTGGCTGGGCGTGGGGGGCGCGTACGGTGCGTTCGATGGCACTTTCGATCCGCGAGCGCGAGTTTGTCAATATGGCGCGCTTCTCCGGTGCCCGTACCTTTGACATTATCACGCGTGAAATTTTTCCCTATGTCTACGCTTATATGATTGTCGGCTTTATCAATACGGTGCTCTTTGCCATCAACACCGAAGCAGCCCTGGCTGTGATCGGCCTCTCCAAAGTCGAAGTGCCCACGCTGGGGTCGATTATCTTTTGGGCGCTGAGCTACAACGCCCTCTTTATTGGACAGACAACCTGGATCGTGGCACCCATTGTGGCGACGGTCTTGCTCTTTTTAGGCTTGTTTCTGACCTCTACTGGCTATAACGAACTCTTTGCAGCCAGACGGGGACGAGGATAAGTACATGATTCGATTGAATAATCTGATTGCCACCTACACCACTCAGCGCGGACAGGTCAACGCCGTCGATGGCATCAATCTCGAAATTCCGGATGGCATCATCCTCGGCATTGCGGGTGAATCGGGCTGCGGCAAATCAACCCTGATGAAAGTGATCTACGGCGACGTCGGCTACCCGCTCTCGCTGGCTGCCGGGTCGGTGGAGTATGGCTTTGCGGACAAAGATGGGCAGGCAGTGACCAGCCAGAACATTCAAAAAGAATGGTTCCGACGCATCTCTTATATTCCACAGAGTTCGATGAGTTCGATGAATCCGGTCGTGCGCATTCGCAACCAGTTCGTCGATTTTCTCGACCCCTCGCAGGACAAGAAAGTGGTGCTGGAAAAGGTGCGAGACTATGTCCAACAACTCGATCTGCCGCCCGAAGCGATCGATGCCTATCCGCATCAGCTCTCAGGCGGTATGCGCCAACGCATCATGGTGGCGATGGCAACCTTTTTTCAACCGGAGATCATTCTGGCCGATGAGCCGACCACGGCACTCGACGTCGTGGTACAAAAGGCGATCCTGCTCCTGCTGATGGATCTCCAGGAGCAGATGAAAAATACGATCATCTTTGTCTCGCACGATATGGGGGTGCATTATCAAATTACCCATAAGATGCTGATCATGTATGCTGCCAAAGCGGTGGAATACGGCGACTCCGAGAAGATTTTCCATCAGCCCTTGCATCCCTACACCCGGATGTTGATCAATTCGCTGCCGACGATTGGCGATGCGCACATGCGGCAAGGGGTCGCCGGTCGTCCACCCAGTTTGTGGGATCCGCCACCCGGCTGCCGTTTTGCGCCCCGCTGTCCGCTGGCAAATGATCGCTGCCGTCACGAAGAACCGGCCTTTGTCGAACATCGCCCAGGACAATTTGCGGCGTGTCATTATGCTGGGGAAGGTAGTGAGACAGTCAGTCAGTGAGACAGTAAGACAGTAGAGCAGTATATTCAGCCTACTGTTCCACTGTCTCACTGTCCTACTGATTTACTGTCCTACTAAAAAGGGTGAATGATGAAAACAATCCTAAAAACCGAACACCTGCAAAAAGTCTACCGCCTGGGCAGCTTTCCGCGCCGAGTGACACTTAATGCGTTGGATGATGTCAATCTGCTGGTACAAAGTGACGAGCCAGTGATCGTCAGCGTGGTGGGCGAATCGGGTAGTGGCAAGACGACGTTGGCCAAGGTGATGTTGCGGCTGATCGACCCAAGTAGAGGTAGTGCCGTGGTTTATGACCGCGTGGTAGCGGGTAGCGGCACCAAGCAGGAACACGGTGAGTTTCTGCGTTCGATCCAGCCGATCTTCCAAAATCCCTTTGAGGCATTTAGCAGCTATCGCCCGGTAGATGCTTATCTCTACGAAACGGCAACACGCGTGATGGGGCTGGATGAGAAGTCGGCCATTGCGGCAATGGAGAGCGCGCTGGCCTCGGTAGGCTTAAAGTATCAGGATGTGCGCGGCAAGTATCCCAACCAATTTTCGGGCGGTGAGCTGCAACGTGTCTCGATTGCCCGTGCTCTGATCCCGCGCCCCAGCATCATTATCGCCGACGAGCCGGTGAGCATGATCGATGCTTCGTTGCGCATGAATATCGTCAACCTCTTTCTCTCGCTCAAACAGGAGTACAAGACCAGCTTTCTCTACATCACCCACGATTTGGCCACCGCCTATTACATCAGCGACTACATCGCCGTCATGTACCGCGGCACGATTGTCGAGTTTGGCAAAGCGCGTGAGGTGCTAGCCCAACCGCAACATCCCTACACCCAACTGCTACTCGATTCGATTCCTTCGTTACGCCGAAAGTGGGAACGGCGCAAGTTTGCCGCTTCGGACATTGAGACCAAGGAGTATCAGTTCACAGGCTGCAAGTTCTATAATCGCTGTCCGCTGGCGCAGGAGGTTTGTAAAGCGCAGCGCCCGCCCGCGGTGAAGAAGGAAGAGGGGCGAGAGGTTTACTGCCATTTTGCTTGAACGAGATTTATGGATTGCCTATATGAGTTTTGTACGCAAATTTTTGGGATGAACACGGATTTTTCGTTTGTTTCTCCGCAAGTATAAAAGATATGGCATTGCACACGCTTTTACAGATTAGCCTATGGTAGTTCATCAGTGTGAAGAGAATTATTTTAGTCAATCAGGAATCCAGGCCATTTTTGGACCGACGATTGATGATATTTGGAAGCAT
>JAXLWB010000069.1:0-48858 GCA_046328715.1 Caldilineaceae bacterium
ATTACCCTGAACTGCGCGATGCATTAGAGAAGTTGCAACTCAACGATGCCGCCCTGACCTACGAAGCCGAGACGAGCCAGGCCCTTGGCTTTGGTTTCCGACTTGGCTTTCTCGGACTCTTTCACATGGAGATCGTCCAGGAGCGGTTGGAACGTGAATATGACATGGACATCATCTTCACCGCCCCCTCAGTGGAATATCGGGTAATGAAAACCGACGGCGAGATGATCGCCATCGACAGTCCAGCCGCCCTGCCCGACCCGACTTATATCGATTTTATCGAAGAGCCGTGGTGCGAATTGCGCATCTTTACCCCGGCGGACTATATCGGTAATGTGCTCGAACTGATCACCAAACGACGTGGTGAATTGAAGAACCAGAGTTGGCTCGACACCAAACGGGTCGAAATTGCCGCCATCATCCCGCTCTCGGAAATCATCGTTGACTTTTACAACGAACTCAAAGCACGCACCAAAGGCTACGCCAGCATGGACTACACCCTCGACGAATATCGCCAGTCCGACATGGTCAAGCTCGACGTGCTCGTCAACGAGCAGCCAGTGGATGCACTGAGCGTGATCGTCCACCGTGAGTTTGCCTACCCCAAGGGCCAAAAGCTGGTGAGCAAGATGAAAGAGATCATCCCACGCCAGATGTTCGTCGTGCCAATTCAGGCGGCGGTGGGGAATAAGGTGATCAGTCGGGCTAATGTTCAAGCGATGAGAAAAGATGTCCTCTCGAAGTGTTATGGAGGTGACATCAGCCGCAAGAGAAAACTTTTAGAGAAGCAAAAAGAGGGGAAGAAACGCATGAAAATGGTCGGTAGCGTTGAAATCCCCCAAGAGGCATTTATGTCGATTTTGAGTTTGGAAGATGAGGACTGAGCCCAGTTACTCTCGCAGACGTTCCCACTTTGTTCGTTTACGACTTAGGCCAGGAACGTCTGCGTTGTAATACATAAACTCACCCACTTGCCTAGCTCCAATAGACTCGGACCATAAGTTGATTCCGTAAATTCGTCCATTAATGTTGGCCAGACGTTGAATGGAATCACGTAACCACTCTAAATATTAGCCGACTACCGGATGTAAATAGTCCCAGTAAGCGAAGGCGTTTGTTTTGGACTGGCACTCCAGCAACCATCTCCATCAAACTCACCACGTAGGAAATCTCTAAAATATTGATCAGAATGCGTAACACCCCAATTGTATTGCTCTTGTTGGGTGTCAATCCACTTAGACGCGCACGATAGAGATGATCACTGAAAATAATATGATATTGCTTCTTATAGCTAGCACGTTGTTCGATTCGGACGTGGACTTGAGTCGCTTGTAAATCTCCCCATTCTTCTGCTGATACGTCATCGCGATGTAATCCAAACAACGGCAATAATGATCAATAATTTGATCAGTTGAAGCAAGACGAACTTCATTTGAATTACTTTTGCAAATTCCCATCGGATGCGATTAGTCCTACAGCATAAGCAAATTCAGACGACCAGAGTAAACGCTCGCCTGGAACAATTTGCTTGACCTTGTCCCAGCCTCCTTGTTTGATCGCAATGCCATGTTCGCGCAGGCGAAGGTAAACAACAGAAGTAGCACAGCGATAAATGTCAGCAATTTCGGGTGCAGTCCGATTTTCTTGAATATAAAGACGCTCCAATTCGCTTTTCGGAATGTCAATATAGACATAATCTTCATGACCGCGTGTGACAAGTCCATATTCAGCCATTCGGTTGCCAATCGTTTTTGGATTCACGCCAAATATTGCCGCAATTTCCCGCTGTTTCAATCCTTTCTCAAAATACAGCTCCTCCAGAACCTCTTTTGGAAATCGGAATGTAATCACTACGCTTTTTCATCGGCTTACCTTTTCGTGAATATTAATTTGATGAACAACAACGGGAGTTTCCAAGTAGGTATGAACGACAGTTTACTTCCCGTACCTCTTGACACTTAAAAAAGATTGAGATCCAACGACTCTAAAACGTCATAAAGCACCAACATCTCTGTGTGCATTGCTTGTGGGAAATCAAGACCAGCATCATCTTGGAATTCGCGCTGTAGTTGGCGCAATGCGAATAAACCTTTAACTGCTGTCTCCATAATAGTCTCACAAGGGTTTAAGATTGACTTCTGGCACCTGAATTACACTCACAACTACTCAATTCGACATTGTATGCAAATGCGTCAATTTTCACCTCTATTATATGCAAAAAAGTCAAAATAGTCAAGCAGCAATATGTGATAAAGCGACAAAATCACCTTTATCGCCCAAAGGTTACAAGATACACTGGATAAACCGAGGGAATGGCACAACTAGGAGGGCGCAAACGCATTAGTTATGCTGAATACGTACGTAAAACGATCCCAAAATGCCTGGTGCCGATTTCATCGCCAACCTCGTCCTCAACACTGGAGTCAACGCTAATTGGCTCTTGACCGGCGAGGGCGATATGTTCAACGCCGAGTCGCGGTAGAAACGGGGATGCAGGAGTTGTGGGCGGTTCATCAGCGGTTGGGCGAGAAGGAGCGGGCGCTGTTGTTAGAAGTTGCCAGAGCATTTGAGAAGAGAGAATAAAATCCGCCGTTCTAATTTCAAGTGAGTTGTGATAGGATCATTCTCTATGAATGTCCAGTTTAAGTTTGAGGAGGAGCGATGCGTCTCAAGTATCTTTCACTTGGAAAATATCGGCCTGTTTATCGAAGCTGATCTGGAGTTTATTCCAGAGGGTGAGGCTACGCCCGTAACTTTGATTACAGGCGAAAATGGCACGGGAAAGAGTATTTTGCTTGAGGCAATTCGTAGAGGTTAATTCCTCAATACACCTTGTTAGAACGTGATCTACGTCGTCGAGGAGCAGAGCAAAGCGCAAATATACAAATCAAACTCGATTTTGAAGATGCAGAATTAGAAGTTCAACAAGATTATGAACTAGACTCTGTGAGGATTTCCGATAATCAAGTAAAAGCAAGGAACGTCAAGACACAGGAAAATCTGCTTGCATCATTACCAACCCATGTTCAAAATGGTGGCAAGTGTCCAACTGGATTGTGGATTATTGGCCCTCTGTTGCAGCAACAGGCACCTATAAAGTAGATAACCTCAAAAGCCCGAATCACAAATCAGTTCTCAACAATTCTTTAACAGCTGATCGAACTAAGTCTGACGTTACTCAGTTGATTTGCCATTTCGACTATTTGCGTTCAAGCGAAGACCCAGCAGAGAGGGAAGTTGGTCAACGCCTCTATGATCTAATGGGCGATTTTATATCGCGCAGTTTGCTAGACGGAGGTCGTTTCAGCCATGTGGCGCGCTTTCACCGCGAGCCAATCGTCGTACAAAATGGTGTTCAAGTCGGCCTAGCAAATCTCAGCAGCGGAATTCCTATCTGATCCAGTCGCTTATCGGTCTCCAAAGATGTATTCAGTCGCACAGCTAAGAGGCGATAATAGCAGCGAACTTTACCAATATTCCTGGTTTGCTACTCATCGACGAAGCGGAAAATCAGTTAGCATCCAAAGTGGCAAAAGCGCTTAATCCCGATGATTCTGGAGTTTTTTCTCAATCTTCAGATCATTGCCGCTACCCATTCTCCGTTTATCTCTTCAGTGAAAATGCCCATTGCTTTGTCTGCAAATCAGAGATCGACCACTGTGCTGCTGATGAAAGTGCGCAGTATTCAAACAGACCAATCGATGGAGATTTTGCCATTCCGCTTTTGGAGAAACGCAGCCATTTAACCAGGAAATCTCAGCGCTGCTGGAAAACCGAAGAATAGCCGGGTAATAAGGAAATCGCAAAGAACGGTTGCGTAGATTTTCGAGCTGAGCTAAAGACCCTCAACCCTACCCACTTTGCCTTTCTCGATCTTGATAAATTAATGGCTTCAGTTCTGGAATGGAAAGGGTCATAATGATTCCCCTAAAACGTCCCCCAGAGCCTCGAATCTTAACGCAAAAAGGATGAAATGGTCGGCAAAGTATTCAGAATTGAGGCAGACAAAACCAAACGCTCGACCCGGTCACCAGTATGCCCATCCAGACATCAAGGATGCTTTGCGAGCAATGAGCTATCACAAATGCTTCTATTGTGAACGCAAATTGAGCGAGAGGATCAGGTGAGAATATTACAAGGGAGGTCGCTGCACATCCTCATCTCGCCTGAAATGGGAAAACTTATTTCTTGCCTGTGCGGAATGTAACAAGCGCAAAAGCGTCCTCATAAAGAGATTCCGGTTGATACGTGCCTCAACCCATGTGATGAAAGCTCGCGCCGAACGAACATCCTCACATTTGAACAGGAGATCATTCGAGCCAAACCATTCAACTAAAGGACTACACACGATTCCAGAAAAGAGCGAAATGGTGACGACCTTAAACTGTAACGATTACGCAGGTTACAAGGTTTATCAACTCTTGAGGATATTCGAAAGCGCCAAATCGCCGATGGTGGACGGGTAATCAATGAGCAAGAAAAGAACTCTTGTTGAGTTTCCAACAACCTGACCAGCCATTTTCGTTGATGTTTCACTATTTTGCTGGAAAATGAGTTTTGGCGCCATTTATTCTGTGCCAGTAAATCATCCGCCACAAAATCCCTCGGCCAACACTTCCTCAGCGACACATCCACCTCTCGCATCGTCGCCGCAGCAGAATTGACAAAGACGACACCGGGCTCGAGATTGGCTCTGGCCCCGGCAGCTTTGACCTGCCATTCTGGCCGCCCAAGCTGGACAAACACGCACGCTATCGAACTCGACACCCGCCTCATCGAACCGCTCCGCTTCACTGCTAAACCAGGCCCCATGGAGATTGTGCATGGTGATATTCTGGAGATGGAATTAAAGATCGATGGTGGGGAGATGGAGAGAGGAAGAGATTGCGGATTGCGATTGCGGGTTACGGAATCGTGCCACAAATCCGCAATCGTAAACGTCGCCAATCTTCCATTTACATCACCTCCGCCGTGCTGCGTCATATCCCAGAAGCGTCGGTCAAGCCGACGGTGGCCGTACTCATGGTGCAGAAGGAGGCGGTGAACGCATTGCGGCGCAGCCGGGCTAACCTCTCGTTGCTGGCGATTAGTGTGCAGTTTTTTATTCGCAGGCGAAGATTGTACATCGGGTACCGGCGAGCGTTTTCAGTCCGCCGCCTGAAGGTTGATAGCAGTCTGCGCCTGGATCTGCTACCTGGGCCAGCAGTTGCAGATGTGGGATGTGGGAGAAATTTTCTCGACGTAATGGGCGGGGTTCAGTCAGAAGCGCAAACAGTTGCTGAATAGCCCAGTGCCGGACTCAGGCTGTCCAAAGCTGAGATTGAAACTCGGCTACATTTCGTGGGGATTGGACCTCCCAAACGCCGCCGAAACTTTATCTCTACAGGAATGGGCGAACTCTATCGTACTTTGTAATAAAATCGCAACTATCCAGTCGTAGAGACGCGGATAATAGGAAGCGCGGATTAGATGTGTCTACGAGAGCGATCCGCGTTATCAAATATCAGCGTCTCTCAACAGCCCCCAACAGTCACCAAAATTTCACGCAAATGTTGGATTCAGAACCCCGCACGTTAGTAAGTGACTTATTTTCCCCTTACTAACGCGGCCCCAGCTGACCCTCATCACACCAAACCACTTAACAATCGCTCCGCTGACTCGCCAATCGAACGGACGTAGTCTAAAAGTGACGCACTTAGTTCCTTGCAGTGGCGCACTGTTGGTTGCAACCGCAATGGCCATCATTGATGCCGAGATACTCTTCGAGCAGGCTACGCTTTCCCGCAAAAGTGCAGTGCCTGGCGCAGGATCTTGCAATATCTTCAGATCTCCTTCCTGAGCGGCAATTTCAGCCAGGGCCGAGCAGCGCACGTACATGGGTGTAGGGGTAAAAGTTGCCGCTATCGGCCAACGCGGCTTGCAGTAGTGCTCTTCGGCATCCTCCGTTCACGCGCCGGTAGCACGAGTCCTAACCCAATATTAGCGCGCCATTGCGATAGGTGGCGTAGGTTTTGCGTTCACCGAGAAAGTCGAGCACGCGACGCAGGCGGCGTTCCGCTTCCTCCACCCGTCCAGCTTGCAGCGAGAGAAAACCGCTAAGGATGCGTGGCCACATGCTTGCCAACCCTGGAAGCTGCCCCAGGTACGGTACGGTTGATCGCCACACTCTTCTCGTTGAGCACTGGTCGCTCAGAATCACCGTAATGGCGTGCTGCCGCTTTCTCAGTTGATGATAGGCGGTGCTGGCGATGGAGGGTTGCGCCGTTTCGTTCGCCAGTCCACCACCTTGTAGACAATAGGGTAGCCTCACCCAGTTGGCCTTGAACCAACAAGGACCCAGCCATAGTCGGGCAAGGCAAACGGAAGTAACCGGTTCGAAGACGTGCAGCAGGTCAGCGACCGATCAGCAATGACCGGTGGCAGGTAAACGGTGACCACGCATCGTCCTTTGCTGGCGCAGATCGCCGTAGATGATCTGTCGTCTTTGCAGCAGATCATTGACCACGCGAGCGCGGAAGTGAGTCTCGCTGGCTTGGGCCAGGGCGGTCACCAACTTTGTAGCAATTCATTGCTTTCACGCTGCTGGCCAAAGAGCGCCAACATTGAGGTCAGGCGACTGTAGGTCGTGAGCAGCAAGTTGCGATCACCGCGCCGCTGGCCCATTGTTGCAAGCGGCGATAGGCTTTGGTCATTCCTTCTGGATCGAAGAGGCTTTTGTAGGCCAGACCGCGCTTCCAGCGCACGCTGGACCAAGGCAGGCGAGCTATCGGGCAGCGACCTGAAGATCCCGAGTGCTCGGTCAAAGGCCGCGCGCCTGGCGAAAGCCAAATGAGCGCACAGCCATTCGCCTGCTCTGACGCTGAATTGCGCATATTGGGGACGAGCCCCATCTCCGGCCTGGCTGTAATGAGCGCCACTGCTCGGATTGCGTTCATCCCGATGCAGCTGGACCAGCGTGCCGGCGACGCGCAGATGCCAACGTCGCCGTTGCAGATTGCTCATCCCATCATAGGTGGCCTGACGCACCACTTGATGGCGAAGTCGAGCCGGGCGATCGGGTCAGTTCGATCGCGTTGCGCCGTAAAGCACTTTAACCTTCAGCGGATCGGCATAAAGGCCTGTTCGAGCAGTTCCAAGCTGAAATCACGCCCGATGACGGCACCCACCTGCAAAACGCATAGGCTGCTTCAGGAAGGCGGCTGATGCGCCCTCAACGATCTCCTGCACGCGACGGTTGCGGCGTAGCGTCATCAATACATTGGCTCGCTGCCCCAGTTGGGGGTAATCATCGATCCAGCTGGCGGTCGCTTTGATCCGCTGCTTTGACGCTCTTGTAGATCGCGCAACGCCTCGGTGACGAAGAGGGCGTTGCCATGCGTCGTTTCATACAGCACAGAGGTCAAGGGGTGCAGTGCTGACGTCTGTTCCCCGCCCATCAATTTCACCACATATTGATGGACCTTGTGCCTGGCCAGCCGATGGACGGCTACGTTCTGCTGTGATTGGGTACGTTTGAGGGCGCGTAGCATTGAGTGCTTCGCTGTCGGCCAACTCGTCGCTGCGGTAGGCAAGCATGAGAAAAAAGGGTGCATCACTCACTCGCTGTGCCAATCGCCCTAGGACAGCCAGGGTATCTGGATCCGCCCAATGCAGATCATCGAGAAAAAGCACCAGCGGACGTAATGTCGCCAGGGCTGTCAAAAGGCAACAATGCCATCGATCAAGCGTTATGGTTCTCGTTGGCCAGGGTAAAAATCTCAGCACCAGAGGAAGCAATCACAGGCAGGGCAGGAATACAGGATCTGCGTAAAATCGGGAACGATTTGTTGATCGGGAAAGACTATTGTGTGGGAGAGAGTGTAATGCCGCAGTCGGCAGCGTGTGGATGTAACGGCCAGAATTGCATCAGCCAAGGAGCAAGGCAAGTGATGTTCCAGGCTTGACAAGCAGCGCTGATCACCGTGGAACCTGATTGGGCGGCTGGTTGCAGGGTCGCATAGGCCAGACGGGTTTTTGGTTGACGCCCGCTTCACCCTCCAACAGCAAAAGATTGCCCTTGCCAGCGATTGCCTGGGCTAATGCTTGCTCCATGACTGCAATCTCTTGATCACGTACGACGAAGAGATCGAGAAAAGGTGGCGTCGAGCGCAGGCATAAAGGTGAGTTGGGGTAAGGCGTGGGGAGATGGGGAAATAGATGTGAGGATGCTCAACCCTAGGCGAAGCTTTCTCCCCATCTCCCCATCTCCCCATCTCCCGATTTTCCCCGGCGTCTGGATCGTGCGCGGCTGAATCTCCCCGTTGAGAATGCGTTCGTGCAGCTTTTGGGTGAGCGGGCTAGGGTCAGCACCGAGCTCGTTGGCCAAAATTTCACGACATTTTTCGTAGGCCAGCAGGGCAGCGGCGCTATCGCCACTTTCGGCCAAATAGCGCATGAGTGACTGGTAAGCATTTTCGCGTACTTCATCTTGTGCTAAAATGCGGCGACAGGCAGCAATGGCAGCAGGATAGAGCGCAACTTGGGCATAGGAATCAGCCACCTGTAACAGTGCACCGAAAAATCGTTCACGCAGCCGGTCGCGCTTCATTTTCGGCCCAATCGGCATAGGGATCGCTGATCAGATAGTCGTCTCGGTAGAGATCAATCGCCGCTTCGAGCAGCTTTTTGGCGCTCTTCGGCTTGGCTGACAGTTCGCGCGCTGTTGAGCTTGTGCTCAAAATCCTCTACATCGAGCCAAATGTCAGGATGCAAATAAAAGGCATAGCCCGGCATCTGCGTCAGGATGTATTGGGAGGGTGCGCGATTAGGCCGTTCTGGCTCCAGGACGTTGCGCAGGGAGTTAATTGCGCTGCGTAAGGCGCAGCGGCGGCTTGCGGTGTACTATCCGGCCAAAGAATTTCGATCAGCCGGTCGGTGGAGACGGGTCGTGGGCGCTCCGTCACCAGGATCTTCAACAGTTGACGGGCTTGGCGCGTATGCCAATCGGTCTCAGTCACGAGGTGATCACCACGCGCCACCTGAAGTGTACCGAGCATTGCTATCTTGATTTTAGGAGCAGAGACCGCATTCATTACAGAAATTCTACCCTAAGTAAGATAAGTTTCAAAGGACTATGGCGCAGTGCGTTATCTTCGAGTAGCTGGCAAGTATCTCAATCAATTTGCGAAATCAGGAGGGGTGATTACCTCGAACCTCACCTCTTACTCTCCGAATGTAGGAGCAATCTATGTCCGACTTAAAGGATGCGCTGCAACGGGCATCGCGGAGTATCGTGCCAAAAAGCAGAGGAACAGAAGGCAGAAGGCAAGGAATCAGCCATCGAAAAAGGCTGCTTCTACCAATCCAGGAATGGCGCGATGGTGAGCCAACGCATCGAAGAGGCAATGCGTGAATGGCAATTTGACAATCTACGCAACAAAGGCAAGCCACTCAAATTAGAGCGCAACCCTTTTGTGCCGCAGGATATGGAGATGGCCTATCATATTCTCGAAAATAACGATCTCCCACCCGGTTGGATTACAGAGCGCACAGCCCTGTTAAAGGACATTGATCGCTTTCGAGAAAGCTGCGGGCGAAGATGTCAGCCGATCGGCAAAACAATCAATCAGCCAAATCTTCGAGCAGCGAAACCGATCCAAACCTTCCCGAATGGGCGAAAATCAGCGAGTTGTGGCGCGAGGAAATTCGAGCGCTCAACAAGCGAATCGATAACCTCAATCTCATCCAGCCCTTCGCCCATCTGGAAATCTATAAGCTGGTGGTCGAGGACGAAGTGCAAAGCGAGCTTTTGCTAGCCATGTGACATAAAGGTGGGAAAGAG
The DNA here is from genome assembly GCA_046328715.1 of Caldilineaceae bacterium. Classification (GTDB taxonomy): domain Bacteria; phylum Chloroflexota; class Anaerolineae; order Caldilineales; family Caldilineaceae; genus JAXLWB01. The sequence goes on from JAXLWB010000069.1 coordinate 9,821, forward strand.
GGAGATGGGGAGTGCGAGGAGTATTTACTCCCCATCCCCAACCCTTCTCAGTACTGAAACTCCACGCTCAGCACCTCGTTTGCCAACTCAATCATCTGCGCGGTGCGGCCTGTTCAACAAATTGTCGGCAAGGATGTATCATCAATCTTCTCCACCTGGCGTTGCAGCGCTTCTATCCCCTTACGCAAGAGTGCAAGCGCCCGCTGATCCTGATTGAGCGTCAGCACCCGATAGGCTGTTAGATAGTAATGGTCGTTTCGTCCAAGCCAGCGTAGAGTTCCGGATTTGCTACCGTAGGGTCTAGATCATCAGCGTTCCCAGCTGCAAACAAGCCAGGTGATAAACGCAAGAGAATCTCTCAATATGCGTCTTGGCTTCGAGTGGGCGAGCGGCTGCAGCGCCAAACGAGCCAAACCGACACTGGCAACAATGCGATCATTGGCTGGGCCATCCAGCGTTTGCGATTCTGCCACCTTTTGATAAGCAGACCGGGCTTCGTCACGTGTCCCAACGCCTCAGCATACCAAGTTTAGATAGGCAGGCGTGATAATGTGTTGGAAGTTCTGATCGACCTGACCAAGCGCTTGATTGGTGTAATCCACCGATTGCACCCGGGATCGCCCAAGTGTGATAGGGGTCAAGGCGAGATTGACCAGTAAATCTGCCTCCATCCGCTGACTGCCGATTTCGCGGAAGAGCTTCAAGGCTTGTGACAAACTGCTCCAGGGCCGATTTTGCGCAACCCTAGCACGCCGAAAAGTACACCAGAGATTGGTATGCCAGTAATCTCCATAGCGGTCGCCCAATGCCTGACTCACTTCGAGCGAATGCAGAAAAAAATTACTTCGTGCGTCGATGAAATCGCCACGGCAATCATAGCGTAAGACGCCAGCATTGCTCACCAACATATTGAGCTGGCGAAAGCCATTTGCCAAGTAATCGGCAACAGGGATAACTCGTAGTAATTTAGTGCCTGCTCCAGGCGATCGTGCATGGCATCGTTGTTACCCAAGCCACAGAGCGTCAGGCCTCGATCAAGCTTGTTTGGTGGCGGGCGAAATCCAGCGATAAGTTGAGCATTTGGCGATGCATTGGATAATCGCCTTGCCCAGGCATTGGCACTGGAACGAAGATAGGCTTGAGCAAGCAACGCTCGATTTTCCGACTGTTCACCCAAGCTGATAGCTTCGGCGGTAAAGACTCTTCTGCTTCGTCGAGTTTCCCCCAACACTTCACAAACATTCGCTAGGTCGATGAGCAATTCGGCCAAAAGTTCTTGCCACTGCAATGGCGACTCATACCACTCTGAATCCAGAATCAGGCGCACTCCCGCGATCGCTTGGCGCAGGAGTGCTTCTGCTCCATAGAAGAGCCCGGAAAGCTTTGGGTAAAACTGAAATGGCTGGCGACTTTGCCTGATCAAAGAGAACTGAGCGCTGCTCACAAAGTATACTCCAGGCCTGTTGAAGATTAGCCATCTCGTGCGAGAGTTGCTGGAAGGTTGCAGCGTCATTACCAAGTGTAGCGCTGTGCTCGGCAAGCAGATTGCTAAAGTATTGGCTGTGCCGTAATAGGATCGCATCTTCCTCTTCAAATTGATTGCGCAGATGTTCGAGCGCATGTTAAGCACCAACTCATGCAGATCGAAGCGACCCACCTTCACAAGGCGCAGCAACGATTTTGCCCAAGGAGATGAAGCACCTGCTCACTGGCATCGGCCACATGATTGGCAGCAGCAATGGAAAAGCCGCCCCAGAAAATCGAACAGCGCGCTAACGTACGCTGCTCCAGTGAGCCGAGAAACTGCCAGGAATATTCCAAGAGCGCTCGATGCTGCGTTGGCGTGGGGAGAGATCGAGCAACGAGTTTTCGAGCAGTTGATAATCAGTCTCCAAACGGCGGCTGATTTCATGGGCGCTGAGCCGTTCCAGCAGTGAAGCAGCCAATTCAATGGCCAGAGGCATGCCTTCGACATAGCGACAGATGCGCCACGGGCAAAGCGTTGTTGTCACTCAGAACGAAACGCCAGGAAATGCGCTGTGCTCGCTCCACAAAGAGCGCCACACTGTCATAGGCTTGCAAGCTATCGGCGATGTTTTGACTGGGCAAGTTGATAGGCGGCAACTCAAGGCCACCCAGCCGCAATACCGACTCAAACTGAAAGTTGAGCCGATGGCGTGAGGTCACCAGCAACTTCAATTTTCAGAGCTGCGCGCAGCAATTCCAGAATAAAGGCACTGGAGGCCATCAGGTGCTCAAAGTTGTCGAGAATGAGCAAAGCATGTCGTTGACGCAGGTAGGTAAAGAGTTGTGCCAGCACACTCTCTGAACTGCGCATACAGATTTACTGCGCGACCAATGGCTGCGGCGATGCGGCTTCGGCAGCGACATCGGGTAGCGTCTCGGCCAGCGGAACAAACCAGACACCGTCGTCGAAGTGGGACAGCACTGCCCACTTGCGGCAGAAGGGCCAGGCGGGATTTTCCCATGCCGCCTTCACCGACAATGGTGATTAGTGAAAAATGGGGCGTGAAACCAGCCGCCTCTCCCAACGCCACCAGCTCTTCTTTTGCGCCCCAAAAAAGGTGTAAACATTCTGGGGAGGTTGCTACGTGCCGCAGGCAAAGGAGAGGTTACGCTTACGGTGGCAAGTGGCAAAGCTGGTGCCGCAGGAGCACGAATGCCTGTAAGTTCTTCCTTGTTGCTCTCCCACGTTGACGCAACTGTGCACCCAATTCGACCAGCTCTGCTGAAGGTTGAATGCCAAGTTCGTCGGCCAGGTGATTGGGTATAGCGCTCATAGTGTTGCAACGCCGCCACTGTTGCTCGGGCCCGCGCTAGGAGCATAATCAACTGTTTGTTGCCTTCGTCGTGAAGCGGATCGAAGTTTAGTAGACGTTGTTGTGCGGCGTCTATGGCTGCCGGGTAATTGGCCTGTGCAATCAGGCGCTGCAAAAGAAGGGCAAAAGCACGCTCTGTCAGGAGCGAATATTTTCTGCGCTGTTCAGTAACCCAAGCCTCAAACTCATTCGAATCTTCGACAAAGAAGTCGGTCAGAAATTCGCCGCGCACTAACTGACAGGCAGCTTCGAGTTCCCGCGTTGTGACAAGCTGCCCGCGCGCCACCGCTTGCTCCAACACACTCGCATCCAACCAGTAAGACGATTCACGGTCAAAGGTAATCGTTTGATGTTCTGCCACCAGAAAATTACCAAAAAGCGGGCGCAACTTGGTCAGGACGTCGCGTAAATTTTGGCGCGCAACATCCTTGGGCTTCTCTGGCCAAAGCAAGCTGGCCACTGCCTCTCGGGAATGGGTTTGTTGTGTGACGGCTAGATAGAGTAACAGTGCTTGTGAACGCGCCGATACAAAGGAGATCTTCTTTCTACCAGAGAGCTCTACCTTGGGCGTGCCCAATACAGCCAGGCGGAGATGTATACCCATAAAAACTTAATATTTTCTTATCGACGATGCCTCGACGTTTAATTATTATCATAACTGGTTGTAACAACATTATATCGACCCTGGACTTTAGTCGCATGTTTTGGATCTTCCCAAAACAGCACAGACGCCCGCTAAAGAATAATTATCTGTTTATTTATTTGGCCTTATTGTTGATGCTTATCGTTCAACCGGAATCGCTTTCATCACTGACAATCATTGAACAGGATAAGGATTAAAGTATCCAATATGTCACAAGAATTCGCAAGTCTAATTCACACCACTCCTGCATCATCGCCCCCCGTGAACATGCGATTTCCCGCACCCGTTAGTAAAGAGCAGGCGGCTTTTGCTGGAATTACTCAGGAGGGTGAATTTCCTTTTGATGCAGGCACCCTTGTCCGCAGAAGGTTAGTAGATAGCGGTACAACACAGAAATCGACAAAGCCATCGCCATTCATTGTGGAACGGCGACCCCAAGAACCAGGTAAGCAGCCTTCAAAGCTGCTTCCTCCGATTGAACTGCGCCCCAATCATGTTTCGCGCCATCGCTTACTCGAGAAGCTGAGACTAGATTGTGCGTTGACCCAAATTGTAGCGCCTGCTGGCTATGGCAAGTCGACCTTGGTCGCCGAATGGCTGATGCAGTCAAAACGTCCTCACGTATGGCTGGCCCTGGAACAGAATGACAACTCGCCCATTTACTTTGGCAAACATCTACTCCAAGCGCTCAGCCAACTCTTCTCTGGCATGGGATGCCAATTTTTCTCCTCGATGGCATATACGACGCCTGGAACACTACAACGCGCCGTCCTCGCCATTTGGGATGAAATGAGCGTTTTGTGTGATTTGCAAAGTGCACTGGAACCAGTTGTACTTGTCATTGACAACTACCAGATGATCCAAGACCGCCGCATTCACACATGTTTGTCTGAAATATTGAAGGCGTTACCCTCTTATCTGCGTGTGGTACTGATCAGCCGCAGCGAGCCGCCGCTTAACCAGAAGTGTCTACAGAACCTGAGTCGTACGACAGTAAAGTGCAGTGATTTAGCCTTTACTAGCCAGGAAACAGCCGAGTTGCTAAAAAAATCTGTTGGGCGGCCACGCAGTTCATTGAACACCTGGGAGATGAGCGAGTTGCTCGTGGGTTGGGTAGCTGGATTACACCTTGTTTTGGAACAGAGTGAAGGGCACAAAAACAGCGTGGAAGAGTTACTCTTTTTGAAAAACAGCAACCTGGCTGCCTCGCACTTTATGATCGAAACATTCTATTCTGCCCACCCAACTGTACAGTTGTTTATGCTCTGTACGTCACTGCTCAATCAATTTACCCCTGACCTCTGCGATAGCCTTTTTGAAGGTTCTCTGCATGCCATGATCTTTGGCGATGAAGAAAAAGCAGAAGTCACGGAAGAGGGCACGACGAATCGTGTTACTGCACAAGAGGATTATTTGAAAGACATCCTGCGGGGTATGAATTGCGGGCCGAGTCAGCCGAAGTTCAAGAACTCTAAAGAGATCATTGGACATCTGGAGAAGTCCGGACAATTTATCATGAAGTGCCCAAGCCGCAAGGGGTGGTATCAATATCACCCGCTCTTTGCCCGCATGTTACGGTCAGAATTGCAAGAGCGCTATCAAAAACTTGAATTAGTGCTGCGCGATCGCTCTCAAATTTGGTATCTACGGCAAGATGGCAAACTTGCGCACTAAAAGAAAGACAGAAGTCCGATAGGGACGTGGCCGTTCACTTATCCAACCAATAAAACAGAGGGGTTGCCGATGCGAAAGATAGAAACATCGGCAACCCCTCTATTTTAATTGGTGACTCAATTCAACAGTTTCTGCTTGCGTCGACCGGGTATGAACATCCAAACGCAGTTTTTTTCTACTTCCCTCTTACAACGGTGATACGATTGTACTGTGCAAGGTTTGCGCCTTGGCGCAAGCGATTGTGAACTGCAAAAACAGGTGACACGGTGCTGATAATCAATGAGACAATGATGAGGGCTGCGATGATGAATTTGGTTACAGGCTTAGAAGAATATAACATAATTGCCTCCTGACAATAAGGACTCCAAACCGTACATATTTATATAACTAGGCAATACCTTGACTGCGCTGGATAAATTAAATTTTACGCAAATCACCTTAAAAATCAAGTGGTTTTATGTAAGTCAAATGTACGAATGTTGCCCATTAAAGGGATAACATATTGGCTGTAAGCTAACGAAGTAAGAATTCTGTTAATTAACGACTAGTTCTTCCTGACTGACAACCAAGACAGCGAGCAGGGCCACTCACAATGAAAATGGCAATCTGTAAGGAGAATTAATTATTTAAAGCAAGGTAACAACCCGAGGTAATCGACAGGTATCTTCCGAAAAGGCGTGGTGAAACAGCTTTCGTCAGTTGTGGATTTGTTTTACAAGGCGGTGAATTCGGCTCGGTGGGTTCGTACCTACCTCTGCTATTCCGAATGTAATGAAAGGTATAACCAACTAGAACTATCGAATTCGTCCAGTAAGCACGTCCTGATACCTGGGCGTACTTACTGAACACTTTTCTGGCGTCCTTATTGAACAAACAATGAGGTAGGCACAAAAGAGGTAACATCGATCAAGCCGTGGTCGGTCAGCTTTAAGGCGGGGATCACTTCTAAGGCCATAAAGCTCATGGCCATAAAGGGATCGTGAAAGGTAGCACCTAATTGTCTGGCGGCGGCAATCACCCGATCATACCCATGACGCACCTCACCCACAGCCCGGTCGCTCATCAGTCCAGCCACAGGTAAAGGCAAGGAAGCCAGCGTTTCATGGGCTTGTGTTACAACCAATCCACCGCCCAACGCAATTACCTTTTGAATCGCCACAAGCATGGATTCGTCATCCGCCCCGATCACAACTAGATTATGGTGGTCGTGGGCAATGGTGCCAGCAATCGCCCCTTGCTTTAAACCAAAGCCCTGAATAAAACCCAAACCAATGCCACCGCTGCCATGATGGCGCTCGATCACCGCCATTTTCAAAATATCACGTGCAGGATCAGACACTGCTTCTCCCTCAATAATCTTAGCGTCCAGAATGCGCTCTTCGGTGAGTAGTTGACCTTCCAGCGAGCCGATGACACGGATGCGAGCAGCGGTTGCCGCAATTCGCAAACTAAGATTTTTTGTATCCACCTTGATCAAGGAACCAACACTTGTTGCGGTTGGCTTACTTTGTCCGATCACTGTTTCGTCCGCTCCGCTCAGTTTGCCCTCTTCAGCAACCAATCGACCCTTGGCATAGACTTGATGAATGTGGAAATTTTGCAGATCGTCAATAACAAGCAGATCAGCCAAGCGCCCCGGTGCGATCCCATCCCGATCACGCAAGCCAAACCACTGCGCAGTGTTGAGGGTAGCCATGCGCAGCGCATGAATCGGATCGATGCCGAACTTAATTGCCTCACGCACCATGTAGTCCACACTCCCTTGGTCGATCAGATCACTGGGAATGCGGTCATCCGTGCAGAAGCAGATGCGATGGTGGTTTGCTGGCGTAATCAAGGGAAGCAGAGCGTGCAGGTTGTGGGCATTAGTGGCCTCTCGGATCAAAATATACATGCCGCGTGCCAGCTTTTCAGCGGCTTCTTCCACTGTTGTACATTCATGTTCGCTGCCGATTCCGGAAACTGTATAGGCGTTGAGTTGTTTGCCGCGCAGTCGAGGTGCATGCCCGTCGATTGGTTGCTTGGCAAAGGCTTGTAGCTTGTCCAGCACCTCTTCGTCGCCGAAGATCACACCAGGAAAGTTCATAACCTCGGCCAAGCCCTGCACCGTGCCTTCGGCGAGCAGTGTCGCTAGCTCGGCACTGCCTAAGTTGGCCCCGCTTGTCTCCATATGGGTTGCCGGGACACAAGAAGAAGCCATCAATACCACCTGCAAGGGTAGATTCCGGCTATTTTCGGCCATAAAGCGAATCCCCGCCAGCCCCGCCACGTTGGCGATCTCATGCGGGTCGGCCACTACACAGGTGACACCGTGCGGCAAAACCGCCTTGGCAAATTCAACAGGAATGCACAGGCTACTCTCAATGTGGACGTGGGCGTCGATCAAGGCTGGAGCGACATAGGCACCCGCCAGATCGATCTCCTGCATTGCTTCATAGTCGGTACCAATGCCTGCAATCCGATCTGCATGAATTGCGATGTCCGTCGCTTCGATCTCGCCAGAATAGACATTGAGGAGACGACAGTTGCGTAAAAGCAAGTCAGCGGGCCGATCCCCGCGAGCTACGGCCAGAAGGTCAACTGGATTCATGAATTTACTCCTTTTGCACTGTTTATATCGCACACGGGCACAAATTGAGCTTTTTGAAAGGGTGACAAGCCTCAATTTGATGCCGTGCGGAGTATAATCATTTCATAACCATTCATTTTAACCAGACTATTGAGGAAAATGCGAAATAGGCGTAGAATAGGTGAAATTGATAATCGTTATCACCCTATCGATCGGACTCCTTCATGAAAATCACCTTTCACGGCGCAGCACAGGAAGTCACTGGTTCAATGCATTTGGTCGAAGTCAACGGGCGCAAGATCTTGCTCGATTGTGGACTCTTCCAAGGCAAACGCAGTGAGACCTATGCGCGCAATCTCAACTTTCCGTTCGACCCCAAAACCATTGATGCAATGATCTTGAGTCATGCTCACATTGATCATGCTGGCAACATTCCCAATCTATGCAAACAGGGTTTTACAGGCAGTGTGATCTGCACGGCGGCCACACGCAGTCTCTCTTCCTATATGTTGCTGGATAGCGGCCACATCCAAGAGCAAGATATCGAGTATGTTAACAAGCAAAATATACGTCGTAATGAGCCACTCGTCGAGCCGATCTACACTCAAGCGGATGCTCAACGTGCGCTAGAACAGTTTATAGGCGTAGGTCTCCACCGCCCCATTCCCGTCACCGACGGTGTTGAGGTTACCTTTTTCGAGGCGGGGCATATCATCGGCGCAGCCTGGATCATGCTCACCATCCGCGAGTCAGCGACGAACAAGAATTGGCGACTGATCTTCAGCGGCGATGTAGGTCGCCAGGCGAGTCCAATCCTCAACCCACCCGAGCGTCCTGACACGGCAGACATCGTGATCATGGAAAGCACCTATGGCAATCGCCTGCATGATTCCTATGCCAATGCCGGGAAACATCTGCGCGACGTGATCAATGCGACGGCTCGTCGCCGTGGGAAGGTCATCATTCCTGCCTTTGCCGTGGGCCGCACCCAGGAGCTGGTTTTTGCACTGAACCAGCTTGACGATGAAGGTGATATTCCGCAACTGCCGATTTACATCGACAGCCCGCTTGCTGTCAACGCAACCTCAGTCTTTCGCCTTCACCCAGAGACCTGGAATGCGACAGTGCGCTCCTTTATGGATAACAACAAGAAGCGCAGTCCCTTCGACGATATCAACATTGACTATATCCGCGATGTGCGAGAAAGCAAACAGCTTAATCATCTGCACGAGCCTGCCATCATCATCTCCGCCAGCGGCATGGCGGAAAGTGGCCGAATCCTGCATCATTTGAAAAATAACATCGAAGACTCCGACAATACGATCCTAATTGTCAGCTTCCAGGCCGAAAACACGTTGGGCCGCAAGCTGAAGGATGGCGTCGACCCGGTGCGCATCTTTGGCCAGGAATACCATGTGCGTGCCCATGTCGAATCAATTGAAGGTTACTCTGCCCACGCCGACCAAGCGGAGCTGTTGCAGTGGTCCGGTGGGCTTGAGCGCAAGCAATTGCGGCAACTCTTCCTGGTACATGGCGAACCTGAGGCGCAGACTGTATTAGCAGGCAAGCTGGCCGAAAATGGTTTTGAACATGTGCTTGCCCCGGCTCGCGGTCAAAGCTTTGAATTCTAAGCTCACCACTGCCAAAACAATCATAATTTTAGAGGTTTCTCAACCCTACAGAAACTTTTATAGGGCCTTACACGTCTCCCAATTTGCAGATTATCTCTCATTTTTCTGCAAATATGATTATGACAAGCTTACAAACTAGCGAAGTTGAGCAACTGTAAGGCAAAATACCTACACTTTATACTTTGCTGCAGTTAGAGCTACGCTTTTTTATCATAGAAAAACGTGTTCTAGCCCAACCGCAATACATTTTTTCATAATTCACAAGGAGTCTGGTATGCGAAGGAGCTATCGAGGAGCAGGCGTCACATGTATGTTGGTGCTTGCAATTCTGCTTACATTCGTTCCGAGTGCTGCGATTGCCGCACCACGAGCCGATGTCCAACAATCGGGTTGGTTTTATTACACAGTACAACGTGGGGACACGCTTTATGGCATTGCTCGCTATTATGGCATCTCAGCACAAGCCATTATGGATGCGAATGCAATCTACAATCCAAATCAGATCTATGTGGGGCAACGCCTTTTAATTCCTAGCTATCAAGCGCCTGCACCACAACCTGCTCCAGGCTGCGCAGCTTATCATACCGTACAGTACGGGCAGTCATTAGCATGGATTGCCAGCTACTACGGCGTCAACATGTACACGTTGGCACGTACAAACAACATCTACGACCTCAACTATATTTACGCAGGGATGCAGCTTTGCATTCCTGGTGGCGTAGTACAGAGACCTCCGCATGGGCACCATAATGATGGCCCGCCACCCAATCAGGGCGATCCTTGCAATTACATCGTGCAACGGGGCGATTGGCTTTCGACGATTGCCTATCGCTACGGAACCACCGTCTATGAATTGATGCGGCTCAACAACCTGCGCGATCCAGGCCGGATTGAGATTGGGCAAAGGCTCATTCTACCTGCCTGTGGTAACCAACAGCCCACGCCAGTGCCACCTACACCAGCGCCACCTCCGCCTGGCAGCATTGGCTACTGGACTGCCTTCTATTACAACAATACCGATTTGTCAGGTGCGCCCACATTGGTCACCCAACATCAGGCCATCAATTTCGATTGGGGCACAGGTGGACCAGGCGGTGGCATCAACAATGACAACTTCAGTGCCCTTTATACGCGCAGCGATTATTTCCGAGCTGGCAACTATCGCTTCTATGCCACAGCAGACGATGGCATTCGTCTTTATGTTGACAATCGATTGCTGATCGATAGCTGGCGTGTTCAACCGGCCACCAACTACTTCGCCGATGTCAATCTTAACGAAGGCTACCACTTGGTGCGCGTGGAGTATTATGAAGCGGGGGATGTAGCAAAGGTGATTGTGAGCTGGGGACGGATGTAGCTAGCCGAAGCGACCTTGTAATCGATGTAATCGATAGATTTTGACGCAGAGCCGTTAGGTAAGCGTACGTTCTTATCCGTACACTTACGCTAACGGCTCTGTTTTGTCCTGAGTTTTATCGTATCTTATCAACTCAACGCTAAAATTTCTGGCTGTGTCACCCGTAGCAGTTCTGCCACACTTAATTCCATCATCGTACGGTGATCGCCGCCGCCGCCAAAGATAGGACCACACCAGCGCTCTTCCACGCCGAGCACAGCTTGATCGACCAGAATCGGCAATTTGGTACGATGGCCAAAGGGCGGCACGCCTCCCGCCGGATAACCAATCAGATCAAGCACGACCTCCGCGGCAGCCATGCTGATTCTACCCTTGGCCACCCCGTAACGCTCCGCCAACTTTCCGCGGTCTACCCGCTTTTCACCATGGCTAATCACCACAATTGCTTGGCTTGGCTGCCCGGTTCGGTCAATGGTAAAGAGCAAGGTTTTGATGATCTGCTCAGGTTGTACACCGAGTACAGCGGCGGCAGCGGGTACAGTCGGCGTATCCCCTAGATCGTGATGCAGCCGCGCTGCAATGCCGTGTGTTGTGATGAACTGCTGCAAGTCTATAGGTGTGAATTGATGGCTCATGTGTTAGAATTTTACACGACAATGTGAGCAAGTGGTAGATAGTGAGAAGGGTAAAGCAGGAAACAAAGAAATTTTTTTGCTTGGTCGCCCTACCTCCTTATCACCCCATCTCCCCAAACCTACGCTAACCGATCGTGATAGAAGCAATTACCTTTGACTTTTGGGACACGCTGGCGATTGATGATTCAGACGAGGCCAAGCGTGCCAAACTTGGGTTGCCTAGTAAACAAGAAGCGCGTACCAAGCTCTTTGTGCAAAAGGTGATAACCCACCATCCAGAGATTACCGCACGGCGTGCGGTTATGGCCTATCAGCGTGCCAACGAACGTTTCCGGCGCGTCTGGCATGACGAGCACCATACACCCACCGTAGCCACCCGCATCAGCTACGCCTACGAAGAACTTGGCCTTTTACCGCCGCCTGGTCAATATGCTCGCTTGTTCCATGAAATCGACGAACTGATCCGCGAGATCGAAGTCATGGAAGTGCGTATTCCACCAGACTTTGCGCCCGGTGTCCACACCACGCTTGAGATTTTGGCGCAGCAGTATAAACTGGCGATCATCTCCGACACCATTCACACCAATGGGCGCGGGCTGCGTGGATTGCTTTCGCAACAAGGGTTGCTGCAATATTTTAGCCAACAACTCTTTTCCGACGAAGTTGGTGTTTCAAAACCCTCATCGCACATCTTTCGCCAGGCCGCTGCCGTGCTTGATATTCCACCTGACCGAATCGTCCACATCGGCGACCGCGAAAGCAACGACATTGAAGGTCCACTCGCCGTGGGGATGCGTGCCATCCTCTTTACGGGCATCATTGATCGCAACCAGGGCAAGACACGCGCCCATGCCATCTGTCGCCACTTCAGTGCCCTGCCCGAAATCATCCCACGCTTAAGATAGGTAGATGCAGTCGGCTGAAAGTGTGGTAAAGTATAGGAAATGACGACACTCGACCGCATCTACGCCACCCTTGCCGAACAATTCCTGGCCCGTTTTCCTGAAGAGCTCAGCACGCAACGCACAGTAGGTCGTGAGGCTGAATATCCAGTCGTCATGAACGACGGTCAGGCCGCAGATGTGCAGCGGCTTTGGCCATTGTTGTTGGAACGGGGCGACCTCAAAGCCAAATATGACACGGGTTCCACCAATTTGATCGTTGAACTGAGTGGCCATGACTATACCTATGCCATCGAAGTCGGGCGCGGTACGATCGAACTCAACTCGCGGCCATGCAATACGATTCTAGAGGCCAAAGCCATCCTAGAGGAGGCGACGCTGCGTGTGGTACGTGCCGCGCTCCGCTTTGGTTGGATGATTTTGGGCTACGGCATCCAGCCGATTACGCCTCCCACCTTGTCACTGATGACGCCTAAACAGCGCTATCAAAGCCTTTATCGGGCAATGGGCAACGAATGGCTTTGGTACACAGTTACCGCCTCTGACCAAACCCAAATTGCGATTCGCCGGCACGAAGCGATCCAGATGCTCAATTTTGGCAACCTGATGACGCCTGTGATCATTGCGCTCTGTGCCAATTCTCCAGTCTTTGGTGGAAACCTCAGCCCCTTCTGCAGTGGACGCGAAGGTCATCATGAACTGATCCGCGCCATGGAACATCGCCACGGTATGCCAATTCGCCCCTTTCGTGACGTCTACGACTTTGTCGAACGCATCTGTCAAACCACCTACCTCATCCACCGCGAAAGTGGTGCCGTGATCCCGATGTCACGCCCCTTTTACCAGTATCTGCTCGAATCCTACGAGCGGGAACAACAGGCCGACTTTGCAGCGTTTCTTTTTCATGAGCATTATATGTGGAACAGTGCCCGCATCCGCGCCGCCTACGGCACCATCGAGATTCGTCCCGCTTGCCAACAACCCTGGCATGAACATATGGCGGTCATGGCGCTCAATGTAGGGCTGATTGAGTCGGCTGACATTATCCAAGAGTATCTTGACCAAACGCTAGGTGAAGATGCCTGGCAAACGATGCGCACCTATCAACAACAGGTCATTCGCCACGGTCTGCGCGCACCACAACCGGCACCCCAAATGCTAGAACGGATCGTCTGTTGGGCAGAAGAAGGATTGCGCAAGCGTGGTTTCGGCGAAGACTCCTTGATCCAACCGATCTACGAGCGCCTCTATCGCAACGAAAATCCCGCCCAGCGTGCGCGCCGAGTCTTCCGCAGCGACGGTATGGCTGGACTCCTTAGACATGCGGTAATTCGGTTGTAAAAAGTTGCAAAGTTGCAGAGTTTCTATGCATTTGCCACCTTGCTCCTTTGCTACTTTTCCCCTTTTCCCTTTGTTTGCGAATTGTCTGTGCAGTCTATGTCTTGTATTAGAACTCAACGGATATGTAAGTTTTTCTACACAGATCTTTGGCTATTAGACGTAGAACTAATATGTTCTAAAAAGTATTGCAACCCTTGGCCGGCAGCTTGTGATGTTTGTATGCCGGCCAAGTTACTATACCGCACATGCATCAAAGGCCAGCCTTTGCGTGCGGAGGATTAAGAGGACAAAGACTATCATGATGAGTTTTGACAGGTTTACAGAACGTGCACAAGAGGCAGCCAAGCGTGCCTATGAAGTCTTGATTCACTATAAGCATACACAACTCGACACGGAGCATATTTTCCTGGCGTTGGTTCAGCAAGCCGAAGGAACAGTGGTTGAAATATTACGCCGTCTTGAAGCCGATCCCGAACTGATCGTAAGAAAACTAGAAGCTGTGTTGGAAGCGATGCCTAAATCGTCAAACAATCCGTATGGTGCTTCGCCTACAGCCCAAGTCTTTATTACGCCGCGCCTCAAACGAATCCTGGATGAGGCAGCCCAAGAGGCGCAAAAGTTAAAAGACGAATACATCAGCACTGAACACTTGCTGCTTTCAATTGCTGGTGAGCGCAACACACCCAGCGCCAATATTCTGCGCGATGCCAATATCACCAAGGATCGCATCTACGAAAAGATCCAGGAGGTGCGTCAAGGTCAGCGCGTCACTGAACCGAATGCAGAAACCAAGTATCGTATTCTGGAGAAATATGGCCGCGATCTGACCAAGGCCGCCAGCGAAGGCAAGCTCGACCCCGTTATCGGGCGCGATGCCGAAGTGCTGCGTGTCATGCAAGTGCTCGCTCGTCGCACGAAGAACAACCCAGTGTTGATCGGTGAAGCTGGCGTTGGCAAAACCGCCATTGTTGAAGGCTTGGCTCAGAAGATTCACGACAACGATGTGCCGGAACCGTTGATGCGCCGTCGCCTGATTTCGCTCGATCTGGGCGCCATGTTGGCGGGAACCCGCTTCCGTGGTGAGTTTGAAGAACGACTCAAAGCCTGTATCGAAGAGGTGCAGCGCAGCGAAGGCGAAATTATTCTCTTCATCGACGAGTTGCACACTGTGGTTGGCGCGGGTAACGCAGCGGGTGCACTCGATGCTAGCAACATGCTCAAGCCAGCACTAGCCCGTGGCGAACTCCAATGTATTGGTGCAACGACACTCGACGAATATCGCCAATCGATTGAGCGCGATGCTGCACTGGAACGACGCTTTGCTCCTGTCTTTGTCGACGAGCCCTCGATCGAAGATAGTATCGACATTCTCAAGGGCTTGCGTGGTCGCTATGAAGATCATCACAAGGTGAAATTCCAGGATGAAGCATTGGTCGAGGCGGTCAAACTGAGCCATCGCTATGTAACCGAGCGCAAGTTGCCAGATAAGGCGATTGACTTAATCGATGAAGCTGCCGCTAAGCTACGCGTCGCCATGCACTCAATGCCAAAGAACATCAAGGAAAAGAAGTCTCAGTTAGAGAAGTTACAAGCCGACGAAGAAGGCGCTTGGGCCGCACGCGATTACGAAAATGCCGCTCGTTACAAAACAGAGCGTGTCCGCCTTGAGTCAGAATATGCAGAGGAAGTGTCCAAATGGCGCAAGGATGCGAATCTGGATGACATTGTCGAGGCCAGCGATGTGGCAGAAATTGTCAGCGCCTGGACCGGCATTCCAGTTAAGAGTATGCTTGAAACCGAAGCCGAGAAGCTGTTGAACATGGAGGATGTGCTCAAGAAGCGCATCATCGGCCAAACTGCCGCCATCGAAGCGGTGAGCGATGCGATCCGCCGGACACGCAGTGGTCTCAAAGATCCCAAACGGCCGATTGGTGTCTTTCTCTTCTTGGGTCCCACCGGTGTGGGCAAGACGGAACTGGCACGGGCGCTGGCCAACTTCATGTTTGACGACGACGATGCACTATTGCGCATCGACATGAGCGAATATCGTGAGCCGCATACGGTCAGCCGGCTCTTTGGTGCCCCTCCTGGCTACGTTGGATACGACCAGGGTGGCCAACTGACCGAACAGGTGCGCCGCCGTCCCTATCAGGTGATTCTGTTCGATGAGGTGGAAAAGGCCCACCCGGAGATCTGGAATTCGCTGTTGCAAATCATGGATGACGGTCGGTTGACCGATGGCCAGGGCCGTACGGTAGATTTTCGTAACACGGTGGTCATTATGACCAGTAATGTGGGTGCAGAGGTGGTCAAGCGCACTGCCTTTGGCTTTGCAACACCGAGCTTCGATGAGAGCAAGGCGGCCAACAGTGAATATACCAATCAGCTTAAACGGCTCTTCCGGCCTGAGTTCTTGAATCGCATTGATGAGACGATTATCTTTGAAACCTTGACCAAGCCGCAGATTCGCCAGATTGTGATGTTGCAGATGAACGAGATTCACAAGCGGGTTGGCGAGTTGGGCATCTCGGTAGAGATGACCGACGCTGCTGCTGATTACTTCGTGGAAGTGGGCTACGATCCAAACTTTGGCGCTCGTCCCTTGCGCCGTGTCCTCCAGCGCCGTGTAGAGAATGAGCTAAGCAAACGTCTGCTGCGTGGTGAATATCGTACTGGCGACAAAGTCATGATCGACTACGATGCCAATGGCGAAGGCGACAACAAGATCACCTTTACCTTGGTCGAACAAGCACCGATTGCGATCGAACTGCCCAAGGTTGAGAGTCGCTAAACGTCTCGCTTTCAAATAAAACAAGTGAAAAGCGGAGGTCTCTTAACCGAAACTGGTTAAGAGACCTCCGCTCTGTTGTATCAAGCCCAAGTTCCCATCACCTTACTTTCGCCTCATCTCCCTCTCATCTCGTTTCATTATCCTGTGGAGTGTGTTTTGCGACACAATCGCCCTGCAGTCTGTCATATACATTTGCTGTCACATTTGTGTCAAACTATTTCTGAATGTTTAGTTGGATTAGAGCATTCGTATATTGGAAACACAAATAGGGGTAACTCCTAAAGCATGACAATCCTGCACTCCTCCCCATCATTGCCAAGCATCAAAGAAGCTCTACGATACTCTAACAACATACTTATTTCTTCTGTATAAGCGGTTGCCGCTGTGCAAGAAGCAACCGCAAAACGTTCTGAAAGTTCAGGAGGTTCTATGTTGCGCGCAAAGTTTCGTGCGATCTCTTCGCTGTTGGTCACAATGTCGATTGTGCTAAGCAGCTTGTATGCTCCGTTTAGTCAACCGCTGTATGCCGCTGACCAGCAGACCAACGACACGCCAACGACACTGATTGCGACCGATGTCTACAGCTACGATCTGGCTGCACCCAAAGTTTTCTGGCACACTGGCGTTCCAATCTGCCCACCCGGTCTGGCTGCGGCTGACAATAATGCTGCGAACAGTGCTCAAGCCCAACCTGCAGCACCGGATCAGGCAAATGGTGATTATAATGAATTGATTTCCCGTATCGCCACCTACGGCGGCATGACCCGGCAACTCTACTCCAAATCGCTCAACTGCGGCGAGCAGGAGGTCAACTCGAACATTGTAGCAAGCAGCGATTTCATTTATTGGCTTACCAATGGCGGCTTGATGATGCTTTCGACCGACGCCAACGTCGGCGATGCACCCCAGTTGATGAACGCCCTGGTCAACGGCTATGGCGAACTTTCCAACGCCAGCGATCGAGTTTATTACCTGACTCGTGTCTACAACAACAATAGCCAAACCTATACTTCGGAAGTCGGCTATGTTCTCAAGTCGAACAATCAGTTGGTTTCGTTTGGCAAATTCGATGGCTACGGCAGCAATCTACAAAACGATGGCAAGTATCTCTATTATATGAATAAGGGCAGCCTGATTCGCCTGAACCCTGGGGTAGACAATGGCATCAGCATTGCCAATGGAGTTGGCGGCTACTACCCAGAAGGCAATCACCTCACTTTTTGCACGATCAATCCCTTCAAATGCTTCTTTTCCGACAATGTCTATGTGGCCAAAGGCAATAAGGTCTACATTTATAACAACCTGACCAATTCACTGGAAACTATTCCGATTTACACCAGCACAGTAGGGAATGCCGAGGTCTACGAACTACGCACTGTCTTTACCACTTTCCTGAGCGGCAATCTCTTCATTATGGAGCGGCGGCCACTCCCCTGTCCCACCGAACCCTGTTTTACGACCTACAACGCAGTGTTGCTGCGCACCGGACGTTCCGGCGGAGCTGTCGATGCGCTTTATACCTCCAATAATCCTGCTTTTTCTGCCTACGCCATGTCCCATCTTACCAGCGATGGCACCTATCTCTTTTGGGCCGAAAATGGCGGCGTGCAGCGACTCCCCGTCGATGCGGCTGCGCTACCCGTGATCAACATGCGCATTACCGGTGTCGAAGTGACTCAAGGGATTCAAAATCTGAGCAACAGTGTACTCTTGGTCAAGGGACGACGTACCTTTGTCCGTGTCTATGTCAAGTCCGACGGCAACGCCGTCTCTGGGGTTACTGCATATCTTTCCAATGCGAGCCTTGAATTCGGTTCACCTTTGGTACCGGTCAATCCAGTAGGCACCACAATCACGGTGCGCCCCAGCCCCGACCGCAACGATCTCAATCAAAGTTTTCTTTTTGAGCTGCCCTGGTCTTGGACGAACCAGAACAGTCTTACGATGCGGATTCGCCTGAACCCCTATGGTGTGCCACTAGAGCCAACCTACGATGACAACAGCAATACAACGGCAGTGAGCTTTAGTCCTTCACCGAAACTTTCGGCAGAATTCTACCGGCTCAACTACACTATCGGTGGCACCACCTACAGCCCACGTATTTTCGACGATGTGCTCAAGACCTATTCGTGGATCATGCGTGCCTACCCAATTGGTGGCTCGGTGGGTACAAACTTTAAACCACGGCTGTGGGATGTCGCTGGAGGAACCTGGCTGGGCAGCTATGTCAATCGCACCCATCCCGACTGCACCGCAGGCAAGATCGGCGATTCCGATTTGGATCTCTGTGCCAGTTACTATACCAATGGCTGGCTCAAGTATTACCGTGATCATGGTTGGGTCCCCAATGTGACTGACTTCTACTATGGTATGATTGCGGATGGTTCGGGCAACTTCCCACGTGGCCAGGCACTCTACGCCAAGACTTCAGTAGGCCCTTCGGGTACGCCATGCAGCCCCTTCAATTTGGGCTGTGGTTGGGACACCGATGGCAGCTACGCCGATTGGTATGCCGGGCATGAAATGGGACATTCATTGGGCCGGGCGCATCCTTCGGCCAGTGCTGCCCTTTGTGGCAACAGTGCTAGCGATCCTGGCTATCCCTATCCCAATGGCCACATTGGCCCCAACAATGGCAGCATGGAAGGCTTTGATGTGGGTGATCCGACCTTTGGCATCGCTCGCCGTGTCTATCCTGGCACCAGTTGGAACGATGTCATGAGCTACTGCTCCAACCAATGGATCAGCGACTATACCTACAAAGGCATGTATGACTTTATGATCGCCAATCCCAGTTTGGTGGCAGATGCTGCAAGCCCGATGATGGTCAATGGTGAATTCCTGTCAGTCGCAGGTGTGGTCAATCCAGCCACGCAAAGTGGCGGCTTCGCAATGGTTCGTCGCCTGCCAACCGCCGCTGGAACCACCCCTTCGGCCAGCGGTGACTACAGTGTCCGTCTGCTGGGTGGATCGAACAACGTCTTATCCGAAACCAGCTTTACCCCCAATCCTGCCGAAGATAGTCCGGTGCAAGGTTTCGACCTGGTACTCGACTTTGTCACTGGCACACGGACCGTACAACTGATCCAAAAGAGTGACAACAAGGTACTCGCCACCCAATCGGTGAGTGCTCATGCGCCAACCATTGACAATGTAGCCTTGCAAAATGCCTCTGACCCAGTGAGTGGTACGGTTACGCTCAGTTGGAATGCCAGCGATGCCGATGGCGATTCGCTGACCTTCGACATCTTCTACAGCCGCGACAATGGAGCAACCCTCCAACCCGTTCAGATGAGTGTAACAGGTTCGAGCGCACAAATTGACACGGCTACATTGGGCGGCAGTGGCACTGCGATTCTGCGAGTGGTTGCCAGCGATGGGGTCAATACGGCTGAGGCTGCCAGTGCCCCGTTCGTGATGGCACCCAAACCACCCCAGCCCTATATTCTCTTGCCAGAGAACAACTTGCATGTTCACTATGGACAGTTGGTGAATTTCAGCGGTATGGCGTTTGATGTGCAGGATGGCACCGTGGCGGACGCCAATTTTGTCTGGAGGAATGCGAAGGGCGAGACACTGGCCACTGGAGCATTGGCTTCGATTACCAAGCTACTTGTGGGCCAGAATATTATCACAATGGAAGCGACCAACAGCGCCGGTCAGACAGCCAGCGCCCAGGTAACCGTCTTTGTCGATGACGATCTCAATCTGCCAGCCGCAACATTGAGTGCCGCCCCGGACCAGGTGAGCTGGCATGTGACTGCGGACACCACACAACAACAGACAGCCCAGATTACTGTGAACAACAGTGGCAGCGGTCAACTTGACTTCACCGCCAGCAGCGATCAACCGTGGCTTACTGTCAGCCCGATCAGCGGCACAGTCAGCGCCGAAGGCGATCCGATCACCCTCTCGTTCACGGCTGACCCAAGTGGACTGGCCAACAACCAGACCCATGTAGCGCATGTCACCATCGTCAAGCCAGAAAGTGGCAACGTTACAACGCAAACCGTAACTTCGCTCGTGACCTTGAGCATTGGTGACATCTTCACTGTGCCAGCGCAACAGGAAGTACCAGCACAGAGCGTTTACTTGCCGTTGATTACCCGGTAAGCAGTCACTGATTTCAAGCAACAAAAAAGGAGAGGGCTTGAGCCCTCTCCTTTTTTGTTGCTTGATTTACTTCAACTCAGTGCGTGTATACCCCAGGATTTCACGGGCGACGATCAAGGTGTTGATCTGTCCCGTGCCTTCGTAGATGTCATTGATCTTGGCGTCGCGCATCCACTTTTCGACCAGAGTTTCGGTCGTGTAGCCGCGTGGTCCAAGCAATTCCACTGCCTTTTGCGTGACCCAGGTCACAGCTTTGCCGGCTTTGACCTTGGCCATCGATGACTCTAGCTTATTGTTCTCACGCGCATCCAACAAAGCGGTTGAGCGCAACGTGAGCAGCCAAGCAGCCTTGAGTTGGGCTTCCATCTCCATGAGATCGGCTTGCACCGTGGTCAGTGCCCAACGTGGCTTGTCATACTCGATGCGGATGCCTTCTTTGGCCAGCGTGTCACGGGTAAACTCGAAGGCAGCACGACCAATACCGATGGCACTGGCGGCCACAATGGGACGAGTGGCATCAAAGGTCTTCATGGCACCCTTGAAGCCCTTGTTTCCTTCGCCTTTCTGTACGCCTGCATCGCCCAATACATGATCGGCAGGAATGCGACAGTTATCAAAGATGATAGCAGCAGTATCACTGGCACGGATGCCAAGTTTCTCTTCCACCTTGGCAATGGTGACACCGGGCGTGTGCGCTTCGACTACAAAGGGCTTCATACCTGCCCGTCCAGCGCTCTTGTCGACCGTAGCCCATACTACGACCAGTCCGTCCGATTCCTCAAGGGCCAATTTGCCGCTGGTGCAGAAGATCTTCTGGCCGTTGAGCACCCACTCATTGGTGGCGGCATCGAAGGTGGCTGTGGTTTGGATGTTGGAGGTATCTGAGCCAGCTTGCGGTTCAGTCATTGCCATCGCACCCCATTTGGGTTCGCCTTCGGTGAAACGGCGCAGGAATTTTTCCAGTTGCTCTGGCGTACCCACGGCCTTGATTGCTGCGCCGCCCAATCCACTGGATGGAATACAGAGATAAACGCCGGCATCTCCCCAACTCAACATCTCGATCATAGTTACCAGGCTAAGGTTCGCCGTGCTGGCTTTGCCTTCCCCACTCGATCCATTTGTTCCGTTATGACCGTTGGTCTGGCCGTCGCTGGTTTTCTGGGCCTTGCGCAGCGCTGCGTCCAAATTGGCCTTTTCCATCTTCTGCATCTCCGGCCACATCATCTTCACAAACTTGGTGGGCCGCGCATGCTCACTATCATCCAGTTGGCGACTTTCAGGACGCATGATATTCTCGGCCACCATTTTGACCTGGTTGAGTTGCTTCTCTATCTGTTCGGGCATCTTGAATTCGATTGCCATAGTTATTCACCCCGTGTTGAATTACCCCATTGCCATTCCATCCCACATGGCGAAGCCACGTCCGTTGCGCAGCCAGAGTTCGACTGGATGCTCGCGCACATAGCCATGTCCGCCAAGCACCTGCACGGCAGCATCAGTGACTTCAAGTACCATCTTGTCTGCATATTGCTTGGCAAGGACAGCAGCCTTGGTAGCATCTTCGCCTTGATCGAACTTGTAGGCGGCTTCCCAAACCATCAGGCGGGTTGCTTCGATTTCGATGCGCATATTGGCCAACATAAAGGCAATGCTCTGGCGTTGGGCAATCGCTTCGCCAAACGCGGTGCGTTCCTTGGCATAATTGAGTGCATATTCGTGAGCAGCCTGGGCTTGGCCAACCGCCAGCGCGGCTAAGGCGATGCGGCTGACAGTCAGCAGTTGCTGAACACGGATACCCTTGCGTCCACCGAGGCGACTGGTCGCTGGTACGCGCACATTCTCAAAATCGACAGTGTACACTTCGAGTGCCCGTGCGCCCATCAGCGTCACGCGTTCCCCTACCTTTACGCCTGGTAGGTTGGCCGGGACAAGAAAGGCCTGCGTCAGACCATTTTCTTGAGCATAGACGAGGAAGAGTTCAGCCGCTTTGGCAAGCGGGACATAGGTCTTGCGCCCGCTGATGACATACTCTTCTTCTTCCTTAGTGGCTGTCGTGGCAAGTTGGGCAGGATCGAAGTGATAGACTGGTTCGATGATGGCAGCAGTAGCTTTGGGGAATTTTTCGGCACAGAAGTTGACGAGGTAGCTCGCCTTTTGATCGCGGCTGCCAAAGAGAGCAATCGGCAGTGCCACCAGATTGGGAGTAAGCAGGTGCAAGCTGATTCCCACATCGCCCCAGCCCAATTCCTCCAGGTAGAGCGCGCTGGTCAACGCCGAATACTCGCCAAAACCGCCATACTCGGCATCAATGCTGCCAGGCAAAAGTCCTAACTCCCAACCCATTTGTATCAGTTTGGATGGAATTGCCCTCGACTCTTCCGCTTGGCGGAAAAGCGGGCGCATCTGTTTCTCAGCAAAACGATGCACTGTATCCACCAGCATTTTCTGTTCTTTCGTCAAGTCAAATGAATACATAACGGCTCCGTAATCCGAGTGGCGGGTGACGAGCGGAGGGTAGTAAGTCCTGGGCAACGACCTTCTGCACTAGAACTTCAACCTCGCAGCACGTACAACGCACCACAAAATCATCGCGTTTGATGTTAGCGTAAGGAATAAGTGTTTTGTGAGGGTTGCAGTACCGTTGGCTAGAGGTTTATGGTGAATCCACTCTATCCTAATGCCCCGATGGGGCGCATGCATAGTGACCCGATGAGATTCCAAGGTCGGATTACTGGTGCAATCGGGAATTTACTTCAATAAAAAAGACGCACAGGCATTTTCTGTGCGTCTTTCTATTCTGAGCCAAATCAATTTTGTTTTTACTCGTTGATCTCAACCTCGGTGCCTACATCAGCCCAATCGAACAACTCTTTTGCCTCTTCGACACGCATATTGATACAGCCATGGCTGACCGGCATACCGAATTCATTGTGCCAGTATGCACCGTGAATGGCGTAGCCGCGGAAGAAATATTGTACATAGGGTACGTCGGGCGTGTCGTAACCAGGACCGGTCATGCGCGATTTTTCGTAGCGTCGTTGGATTTTGTAGGTCCCAGTGACTGTCTCGGTATAGTACATGCCGTCAACTTGGCCATTTTTCCTGCCCGTGCTCACCTGAGTGACCATGACAACTTCATCCCCCTGATAGGCTGTCAGCTTTTGCTCACTGAGGTCAATCTCGATCCGGCGAGGACCATCAGGCACATCGGTCTTGAGGTGTACCACATCGACTTCCTGGGCGGCCTCGATCTCACTGCGCTTGGCATTACGGCTGATCGGTTCGGTTGGCTGATAGCCAGAGCCTACTTCAAGCGTGCGCCAGTAATTGTTTGGATCGTAGACGATTGGTTCTTTCGATGCTGGAACCGATTCAACCGGAGGCTCAACCGACGAGATGGTATCTGCATCTACTCCTTCATCGGGGATAGGCAGCGCAACAGCACCGTTGTTGGTAATTGTGACCGGAGCAAAAAACTCATCGTACTGCAACCCGGTATAGGCAACGCGCAGGCGTAAGGTATGTTTGCCATCGGGATAGCGGGACGTGTTGAGCGTGGTGAGTTTGCTCAATTCAGGCAAAGGTTGATCACTTACTGCAACGAAGGCTGCCTGCTTTTCATCGCCGTCGATCAAAATGTCGAGTTGCCACTTCCGAAACGCTTCGTGATTGGCGACACCAAAGATATCGACTGTGCCTCTAACAACAGGCGGAACATTAAAAATCCCATTTGCATCCTGGGCAAACACCGCTTGTGGGTGGCCACCAAACCAGGAGGTGATCAGAAGGAGCATCCAGGCAAGTTGAAACAGGTTCCGTTTTCTCATGGCAAAAAGATAAATAGTTTTAAGGTTGAATATTTGTAGGTGACACCATAACAAAATGAAAAAGGAAGAATAGCAACGACGTTGCCATTTTGCCCTTTGTCACCTACACCAGTATAGCTGCGATTTTACACGAGTCAATTGTACCTAAAAAGTAATTTGCTTACAAAAGGGTAAATATTAGGGATGTAAATTGAGAAGTGGCAGAGTAGCAAAGTCAAATTACTTTTCAACTTTGCCACTCTGCCACTCTTCTTTAAATCGCCATGAGACGTGGTTGTCGTTGTTCAAATTGAGTGACGTAGCGAAGTCCGGCACTTTCGGCCACTTCGATGGCGTGTTCAAGCATCATGCCTACGTTTTCGGGGCGATGAGCGTCGGAGCCCAGGGTGACCCGCTCACCACCCATTTCTGCGTACCAGCGCAAAATTTGCAGCCCAGGTGTCAACTGCTGGGCTTTGCGGCGAAAGGCCGCAGTATTGAGGTCAAGCGCAATACCCTGGTCAATACAGTTGCGCAGGATCGGACGAATCCACTCTTCGTAACGTGTGGGATCGTATTCTCCGTAAACTGAGAAACCAACGCGCACCGGCACATCGAAGTGGCTGAGCACATCAAAGCCACCAATGCGGGTCATTCGTTCGAGTTCTTCGTAGAAAAGCTGCCAGGCGTGGTCAGCGTTACGTGTTTCAAAGTATTTGGGGTCAAACACCGTTTCCTGGCCGACCCAATGCAACGAGCCAAGGACATAATCGAAGGGGCAACGCGTTAGCATCGCCTTTGTCTCTGCTTGGAAGAGGTGAGGTTCGCCGACCTCGATACCGGCACGGATCGTTAGTCGCCCCTGAAATTCAGCCCGGCAACGTTCCAATTCCTGCCACCACGCCTCGGGCTTAAACCAGTCGCGACACTCTTCCAATGGATGAAGGTCATAGTGCTCGGTAAAACCAATTTCGGGAATACCTATGTCCACTGCCGCCTGACACATCGAACTCATGGGTGCCTGGCAATCACAGGAAAAGGTAGAATGCATGTGATAATCTTGTGGGATCATGAAAAGTCCAGTTCTTGAATGGAGGCGAAAGATTGGCGGGAGGCAATGGTGTAGCGTTTTTTGATCTTCAATCTCAACTCCGGCTCTCAACGCAAAACAATTTTGACACTATTGTAGCTGCAAAGGCCATTGCAAAAAAATAAGTAGTCCAATTCCAACGCTTTTGCAATGGTTCCAGCGATTTTGTTGGAATCGTTTCGTTTTGAATTCGCCAACGTCGATTTATTTGAAAGCTTCTATCCTTCAGATGTATTTGGTACACAATTTTCAGCATACGTTAACGCTGCCGGCTCTGTTGGTATCTCCGATTCTCTTCTGTTACTCTTCTGCGCCAATTGCGAGTACAATAGAAGCATGAGATCGGATCGTGCTGCTAAGCATCTGAAACCGCCTTCCGAGACCCTAGTCGTCGTTGCCATGAGTGGCGGCGTCGATAGTTCGGTCGCGGCTGCGCTGTTGGTCGAGCAGGGCTACAAGTGCGTGGGTGTGATGATGCGGCTATGGGCCGAGACAGGCGAGGGTGAAGGTTCTAGCAACAAGTGTTGTAGCCTGGAAAGTGTCAACGATGCGCGCCAGGTGGCCGATCAGTTAGGCATTCCTTTTTACCTGATCAACGTGGAGCAACCCTTTAAGCAGAACGTGGTCGATTTTTTTATCGACAGCTACAGCAGTGGGCTGACTCCGAATCCCTGTATCGAGTGTAACCGTCACATCCGCTTTGACTATCTGCTCAACTATGCGCGCAAATTGGGGGCAGATTACCTGGCCACCGGTCATTATGCGCGCCTGCGCCGATTAGAGGATGGCACGACCCATCTCTTGCGTGCAGTGGACGAAGTAAAAGATCAGAGTTACGTGTTGAGCGTAATGGGACAGGCAGAGCTAGCCGATGTACTCTTTCCGCTGGGGGAGCTGACCAAACCCCAGGTGCGCCAACTGGCCGCAGAGCGCGGTCTGCCGATCGCCAGCAAACATGATTCGATGGATCTCTGCTTCATCTTCGACGACGACTATCGGCGCTTCCTCCAAGATTGGGCCACCGATGCCATGAAGCCGGGGCCGATTCTGGATCGCCAGGGCACCCTCTTTGGTCAACATGAGGGTTTGCCTGGCTACACGGTAGGGCAGCGCAAGGGACTGGGGATTGGCGGCAGCAAGGAGCCTCTCTTCGTGCTTGAACTTGACCATCAGAACAACGCGCTCATCGTCGGTACGGCGGCAGAGTTGGGGCAGGATCGCCTGATTGCAGCCAACGTCAACTGGACCTTGGATCGGCCCGTAGCTGATGGTTTTCGTGGACAGTGCAAGATTCGCTATAAGGCCAAAGCCGTTCCTTGCACCCTGTATCCCCGTTCCAACGGCGAAGTCGAGGTACACTTCGATGTCCCTCTGCGCGACATCAGCCCCGGCCAGGGTGCCATCTTTTACGATGGTGACGTGGTGCTAGGCGGGGGAATCATTCAGAAACGACAACTCTCAATCTCCTAATCTCAATCAATAGGAGATTGAGAGATTAAGAAATTAAAGACGCTAAGGAGCAAACGCTTGATCAGTGCAACCATACGTGATATTGCCATCATTATTATCGCCTTGGAGACGATCATTATCGGCGCACTGCTGGGTATTTTGATCTGGCAGGTGTGGCGCTTGGTCAAATTGTTACAAACCGAAATCAAGCCGATCATTCAGAACACGCAAGAAACAGTGAACACAGTGAAAGGCACAGCGACCTTTATGAGCGACAACGTCGTCAGCCCAGTGATGAAGACCAGCAGCCAGATTGTCGGTGCGCGCCGCACGTTGCAAGTCCTGAGCGCAGGATTGATGCCGCAACGTAAGCCAAAGCCACCAGCGACGGATAGTAGGTCAGTAGGACAGTGACGCGTTAGCAATCTCTGTGCTGCACCTGAGTAGCATCTTTGAGTTTAGCGTTTTACCATTGGTAGGTAGAGATTGGCAGTGTCAGTAACGACTGTCAGTGAGATCTGGTCCATGCAGATCACGGACGAGTTGTGGCCACCGATATGGAAATAGAGACCAGTGTTTTCATCGCTGCTCTTGTTCATCGTAAAATCGAAACTATCGTTTTGTAGCCCATCCGCCGATAGATCGACCAGTTGGTTCCAGTAGTTTGTCCACGGCTCCTGACTTTCGCCTATAATCAGCTTGATCGTCGCCGCGCTTTGGCTCCAAAGTCGCATGTTCAACCGATAGTGTTTGTCCTGCTCCAGCCGAATACCTTGCTGATCTACGCCGGCATCCCAGAAATTGGCGAGTGGCTGAGCAAAATAAAGGCAGAGTTCGCCTGCGTCGGATTTGGAAGTGACGCCGTTGCCCCAGATATTCCAGCCAACAGCATCCTGATGGAAGTCGCCATTTTGCACCAAATTGCCATTCTCCGAACCATTGCTGGCAAAGTTGCGCTTCTGTACCCCTGTTCCTGCTGAATCGATATATACCATATCTGGATTCCTTGGATCAAAGAGAATATTGTTGGCAAAGGGCCACTCCAAGCCGTCGTTGACCTGTTTCCAGGTAGCGCCGCCATCCACACTCAACATCACGCCCATCGAGCTTGGATCATAGACGCCTCGATTGACCGAGCTGGAAGAGGTGACAAAGATGCGTTGCCCATCAACCGGTGAAATGGCAATCGATCGGGCAAAGTCATTGCTCCATATCTTTTCCCAACTATCTCCACCATCCTGGCTACGATAGATTCCACGTCCCCTTCCAAACGCCGCCACGTATAGCCAATGGGCTTGGTGCGGATCGGGCACAATCGCATTGACCCCTTCCCAATCGCTGCTCCAGAAGCCATCGCCCATATTGCCCACCAACTCGGCCGGGCCGATCTGCCGCCACGAGCCTTCGTCACCTCCGGTAGTCGAACGCCACAACCCTGCTTCGCCACCGGCATAGACCAGATTACCATCAAAGAGATCGACCGCCGTCTGGCGACAGCCGTTACAATCAAAGCGTTTTGCCCAGGTAAAACCGTCATCACTGCTCTGATAGACATCGCCATTGCCAGCGACAAAGAGCGCACGCTGCTTTGCTGAACTGGTGACATCGATCGACAAACCAGACACTGTTTCGGTTGGCAGTCCCGTGTTGGAAAGTGTCCAACTTTTTGCCCCATTGTTGCTGCGCAAGAGGACGGTAGGCGTGCCCAAATCGACGGTTTGCGAACCCCAGACTACACCGGCTCGACTCGGATCGGCTGCCACGGTGATCATGTTGCCGCCTTTGCCCTGCGACCACGTGTAGTCAGGGTGATTGCAGATCTGCCAGCTTGCGATAGCATCGTCGCTATGCCAGCAGCCAATGTCATAGTAGCCGACGTAAAGCTGTGAGTCCAGCGGGCTGATTGCCATGTCGAGGGCGACCACGTTGTCGAAGCCTCGCGAGCGCCAGTGATCGGGCGTCACTTCGCCGGTGTGTTGGGTGGCAAAGGAACGCCCGTCATCAAAGGTGGCGTGAACCCATTGCGTGTTGGTCCACCAGAGTGCGTCGGGATCGGAGAGGTCTTCGCCAAGCGATTTGACAGGGCCATCAAAGCCTGCGGCATAGGACCAATAGGCTTGTACCCAGCCCATGCCCCAATCATCGACCTTGCTGATCTTAGTCCAATGGGCAGCGTTGTCGGTCGATTCCCAGACGCCGTTGCTCGCCGCATCCCACGGCCACTGATGATCGACCTGGATCAGGCGGATGGCGTGTTGGTCATCCCGGTCGATCCAAATGACGCCAGTGCGGTCAGCCATCTTAGTCCAGCTTGTGCCGCCATCTGTGCTACGATGAATGGCTCCTTCGCTGTAGGTCTCGTACTCGCCATCCATAAACGGCACATAGGAAGTCAGATAAAGTACCTCCGGCGCGTTGCCATCCAGCGCAATATCCATCACCGCTCCCCGATCTGCTCCAATCTGCGACCAGTGAACGCCGCCATCGGTGCTTTTGAAGACAGCTTTCACTCCTGCGGCGAAGCGGGCCCGGCCCGAAAGCAGATAGATCGTGTTTGGATCGGTTGGGTGCACAATCAATTTGAGGATACGCAGTTTGCCGGGCAGATCACTGCTGATCTTACTCCAAGTCATTCCTCGATCCGTGCTCTTGTAGACGACACCCTGGTCAGAATTCCATTCCGGGTGATAGCCAGCATAGCCAATCTGTGGATCGCTGGGGGCAAACTTGATCTCGCTGATATAGCCACCTTTGAGTACCTGTTGCACGCTGTCGCCACCGTTGGTACTGCGGAAGATGCCGTCCTCGGTGCCGATGTAGAGAATCTGCCCATTTTGTGGGTCAAAGCCGACGCTGCTGGCATGAGTCTGTGACAAACCATGACGGACACCGATGTCATCCCAGTTCTTGCCCCGGTCGCGTGAGCGATAAACCCCGCTGAGGTCGCTGGCAGCCAATACAATGCCGTTCGGCCCTGCGCCAATGGCAGCAAAGGCACCGCCACCACCAGGGTTACTCGCCTCCCATTGACCTGGTTCACCATCGAGCCTGGTTGCTGGCTGAGTGAGCGCACGATGAACGGTTAAGGGAGCGGTTGAGGCAGGAGCCATCGGAGTAAGGGACCAGAAAACAACGAGCGTGCAGAGGAGGTTTAACAGAATTCTGAGCATGGGAGCAAGAAAATTTGTGAGAGATTTCTGAGAAAAGTAATAAAAATTTTAAAGATAGAAATTAACGTAGTGGAATGTCCGTTTAATTTTTAGAAATAGAATCAGCCTGTTTCTTCGAGAATAGTCACAATCTATTTCTAAAAATTAAGTAGGCGGACTAGTAGTACACCTGGGGCACACCGAAGATGTACAGCGAAAAGCAGCACCAACGGCTTTACCTGGTAACATCTACAAAGCTAATTGGTACTCTATCTTCTCTAGTTTATCATTTATAATTCAGCATGGAAAACAGGTTCGCTTCTCGTTCAGTCCCAACCATCGAATCATCTCCAGCGTTCGGTACCACGAACTTGCCGAACGCATCGCTTCAATTTTATCTATTTGGCCCACCCCAAATTGTATTACATGGGCAATCGTTCAATTTGCAGTTATCTCGTAAAGCCCAGGCGCTACTCTATTACTTGATTGTTACCCAGCAAACGCAGTCACGTGCTCGATTGGCGGCGCTCTTCTGGCCCGATATGCCAGATGTACAGGCGCGTAAAAACTTGCGTAATATCTTGCCCGAATTGCGCAAATTCTTGGATTCCTACCTGTACATTGATGCAGAGGCGGTCGGCTTTCAACGCAATCAAGATATCACTTGCGACGTTCATACGCTACTGAGCAAACTAAAAAGCAAATCTGTAAAGCAGAATCCAGCGCTACTGCTTGAAGCAACCACCCTTTACCGGGGCGATTTTTTGGATGGCTTCTTTCTGGCCCATGCGCCCTTCTACGAAGAGTGGTTCATGGCCCAACGTGAACAATATCGCAACCTTGTCGTGGATAGCCTTTATCAGGCAGCACAAAGTGCGTTGACGCAACGGGATACCAATACAGGTCTACAGGTAACCAGACGTTTACTAGAGATTGACCGCTGGCACGAAGCGGCTCATCGTTTGATCATGAATTTTCTCTGGCTCGATGGGCAGCAGGAAACGGCAGTGAATTATTATCAAAAGTTGAAGGCATTGCTGCTAAATGATTTAAGGGTTGAGCCGGACGCTGCCACTGAGCAGTTGGTTGAAAAGATTCGCTCATCACCTCCTCCCTTGTTGCAAGAACCCGCTGGTAGCGCGCAACCATTGCCGAACAACCCTACAACCAACGATAAAGCTGAAAAGATCTCACACAACCTGCCGCAATATCTGACAAGCTTTGTTGGACGTGAGGCAGAGATTTCTGCCATTTGTACGCAACTGGCGGCACCGAACTGTCGATTGTTGACCTTGTTTGGAGATGGCGGCATCGGCAAAACGAGATTGGCAGTGGCCGTCGCTCAAGCCGTTCTGAACAGTAATTCAGAGATTTCGGATTCGGCATCCTCGGTCGCACAAGGATCGCACTTTCCGGATGGCATCTGGTTCGTCTCCTTTAGCGAGGTAACAACGACCAGCGATCTGACTGAGCAACTTGCAGTCACGGTCGCGCAAGCACTCCAGGTACACTTTAGTGGCAATCAGCCCTTGTTTACTCAATTGCTGGTTTTCTTGCGCAAAAAGGTGCTCTTGTTGATTGTGGACAATGCCGAACACCTTTTGCCAGAGATTGCGAATTTCCTGGTCAAAATTTTACAGAGCGAACGTGAAATCAAGGTGATAGTCACGTCACGGCATGTACTCAACTTACAGGCCGAGTTTGTCTGGCAGGTGACAGGGTTGACCTTTCCCAATCCCGAAGAGGCGCAACATCTGACCAAGGCTGAATTGGATGCTTTTAGCAGTATTTCACTCTTTGTTGAACGTGCCAAACGTGTCAACCGAAACTTTCAACTTACCCTTGAGAATCAGGCAGAAATTGCGAGCATTTGTCAGTTGGTAGAGGGCTTGCCGCTGGCAATCGAGTTGGCTGCCATGCTCACCAAACAATACCGTTGTGATGAGCTTGTTGCCTTGTTACACAAGAACTATGCGGTGCTCGCCACCGATCTTGTCGATCTGCCAGCCAAACATCGCAGCATCAAAACCGTGCTCGATTACTCATGGAAGTTTCTCAATTCGGAAGAGGCGCGCATCCTGGCCGAGTGCTCGATTTTTGAGGGTGGCTTTACCTATGCGGCAGCCGCTGCCATCATGAATGCCTCGGAACCGGTTTTAATCAAACTGGCCGATCAGTCGTTGTTGCAATTACATGAAGGGCGTTTTACAATCCATCAATTGGTCCACCAATATGCGGCTGCCCATTTGGCCCAGTTTCTCGAACAGCAGCAGTCGGCGCTTAGACGCCACGCAACCTACTATCTAGGGCTCTTCCAAGGTTTAGCCATCACCCTAGAGCTTGAGTTTGACGCCCAGCAAGTTGCGCAAGATGAACTATATAACCTACGCAGCGCATGGCTGTGGAGTGCAGCCCAAGGGGATTTGCGGTTATTGGCAACTGGATTAGCGGGTCTGGAATGTTACTATCGTTTGTCGGGCATCTTTGGTGAAGCAATTTATCTTTTGGAGCAAGCGCTCAACGCAGTACGCCAAGCAATGACACTGGCTCCAGCCGATCTTGATGTACAACGCCTACTGGTGCGCTTATTGTGCCACATCACGCAGTTTTACCGCCGTTTAGGCCAACCACACACAGGCGAAACGTTAATTAGCAAAGCACTCGCCCTTGCTCAGCAATTGAATGAGCCAGCCCTTTTGGGGTTGACCTATCACGAGTTGGCACGTCTGGCCCAAGTGCGAGGCGACTTTACAACCATGCACACGCTTGCGGAACAAGGAAGTGCCTATGCGCGCTCAGCCGGAGCACCTTATTTGATTGCAGAGCTGCTCAACGACATCGGCGTTGCAGTCAGCTTTTCCCAAAATCCGCTGGCGGCGCGACCTCATTTTCAAGATGCGTTACAGTCGCTACAAAAGGCACCGAACCGTTATTTGGAAGGGCGGCTGCTCGATAATTTAGGTGGTATTCATCTGTTGGAACATGAGTATGCGCGGGCCTATCAATACTTGCAGCCATCACTCATTCTGAAAAGCCGCCTCCGCGATCAAGGTGGTATTGTCATCTTACGAATCTTCTTGGGAGACCTGTGGCGGGCACTTGGATTTTATGACCTTGCGCAACAGATGTATTTGAGAGCACAACAGCATCTAGAAGTCGTTCACGACCCTTATTGGAAAAGTTGGCTCTATGCCAACTTTGGACATCTGCAAATCTTGCGCGGTACACCCTCAGCGGGAGTTACGCTTGCGCAACAAGCACAACAGATTGCATTGCAGAGTGGGATTCTCCTGCACAAGCAGTGGGCGACACTTTATTTAGGTGACGCACTGATGAGTCTGGGCGATCACGACGGCGCAGCTTATTGTTATCAACAAGTGATTGACCAACCTACTCGGAAGAATTGGATCGCACGGACAGTCGACGCCCATGCAGGTCTTGCCACACTACGCCTGGCAAAAGGGGATGTTGCAACGGCAATGATTCACAGCGAGGCGGCACTCACAATCATGGCGCAACAGGGGCTGGCGGCGTCAAGCGAACCGTTTCAGGTCTATTGGAACTGCATTTGCGTATTGAAGGCAAACAACGACCCGCGTGCAGAGGCTGTTCTGAGGACGGCTTATGGCGAGCTACAGAGAATCGCCAACGATCTAGAGGACGTTACCTGGCGACACTCATTTCTCGAAAACGTGGTTACCAATCGCAATCTGATTGCAATGGCCCATGTTGCGGGGATTAGGCTATGAGGAGATGAGGAAATTAAAAGACTATACGGCGTATAAGCTCTCCATCTCCTCATCTCGCCAGCGCTAGCTTGTAGGATACGCGAACAACTTTCTTCCATCCCCCGCCGTTTGTCCACCGTCGATGACGAGCGTATGGCCCGTCATCCAACCGGCGTCGTCGCTGGCGAGGAAGGCAAAGGCTCCGGCCACATCTTCGGGCGTGCCGGTGCGACCGAGTGGGATCAGGCGATCTTTGTAGAATTCGACAAAATCAGGCGGGTCGATCTCTTTGGACATGGGCGTCACACAGTAGCCAGGGGCCACGGCATTGACACGAATGTTGAGATGCGCCAGGTCGAGCGCCATCGACTTGGTGAGCATAACAACGCCACCTTTGCTGGCGTTGTAGTGAGCATACTTTACCTCACCCGCAATACCGTTTTTACTCGCCATGTTGATAATGGCACCGCCGCTCGCTTGTTTGGCCATTTGTCGTGCTACCAACTGACCGACATTGAAGACGCCAGTGAGGTTGATATCAATAATGCGCAGCCATTCCTCCGGTTCGATGTCGAGAAAGTAAGTTTCGGCTGCGATCCCAGCTACATTGGCAAGCACATCGATCCGCCCCCAACGCGCCACCGCAGCATCCACAGCAGCCTGCACATCCTCACGCTTACGCACATCGCCCACTCGTGGAGTCACCCGCTCGCCCACATTCCATTCCTGGATCACGCCCGCTAGGTTCTCTGCATGGTAGTCAAAAGCAAGCACGTTCGCCCCTTCAGCTAGAAAACGCTCGACGATCACCTTGCACAAGCCACGCGCTGCACCGGTGGCAAACAGCACTTTATTTTCAAATCGCTTTGTCATAGAAATATCCTTCCTTATTACCCCTTCACCCCGCTAATCACAATCCCCTGTAAAAAGATGCGCTGGGTGACAAAGAAGATCGCAATTGGCACCAGGGTAGAAACGGCGGTCATGGCCATCAGGTATTGCACATCGGTCTGGGTGCGCCCGACAAAGCGGGTAAGCCCCAAGGTCACCGTGAAGAGATCGGGCGAGTTGAGGTAGATCAGTGGACCGAAAAAGTCGTTCCAGCTCCAGGTAAACTGGTAGATCGCCACTACCAACAATGGTGCCAACAGTTGTGGCAGCAAAATGCGAAAGAAGACGCCAATGCGACTACAGCCATCGATCAGCGCTGCCTCATCGTATTCGCGCGGGATGGTCAACATGAACTGACGGAGTAGAAAGATGCTAAAGGCGTCGCCAAAGAAGAGCGGCACAATCAACGGCTTGTAGGTGTTAACCCAGCCGAGTTTGGCAAAGATCATAAAAAGCGGGATCAGTGTCACCTGACCGGGCAACATCATGGTGGCGAGGACCAGGGCAAAGAGGAAAGCGCGCCCTGGAAAGTCGATGCGGGCAAAGGCGTAGGCCGCAATCGAACAGGAGAAGAGCACAGCAACGACGTTGAGCAGGGTAATGAGTGACGTGTTGCCAAAAAAGTTCGCAAAATTACCTTTGTTCCAGGCTTCAATAAAATTTTGCCAACGATAGACCTCCGGGATCCACACTGGCGGCACCTGCCAGATCGTCCGTGCATCTTTGCCAGCCGTCAACAGCATCCATGCCCAAGGGATCAGGAATAGTATCGCGCCTGGCAAGACGAGGAGGATCAAACCGAATTGACGGAAAAACTCGCGTCCCAGCCTTTGTGACTGACTTGTCAACTTCATCTACCTGCCTGCCTCCCCTTCGTAATAGACCCAGCGTTTCGACCACTGCTGAAACAAGATAGTAAACGTAACAATGATGGCAAAGAGCACCCAAGCCACCGCCGAGGCATAACCAAAACGCACCTGAGCAAAGGCCTTGTTGTAGAGATAGAGCACCATACTCAGCGTCGCATTGTTGGGTCCGCCTTTGGTCATGATCAGGGCCTGAGTGAAGAGCTGAAAGGCACCGATCAAGCTGATGGTGACGCTAAAGAGGATGGTCGGCGAGAGCATCGGGATGGTCACCGCCCAGAAGCGTTGCCAACCATTGGCCCCATCAATCAACGCTGCTTCGTAAAGGTGGGTAGGAATGCCTTGCAGACCCGCCAAGAAGAGCAACACATTCGATCCGACACTCCAGACGCTCAGCAGGATAATAGCAGGCAATGCCCAATTGGAATCAAAGAGCCAGTTCGGTCCTGTGATACCCAACGCGCCAAGCACATTGTTGATCAACCCAGCACGCGGATTAAAAATTTGTAGCCACACCAACGAAGCAGCCACCCCAGAAATCACGGTCGGCAAATAATAGATGGTGCGCCATACGCCCAGCCCAGCAATTTTCTGGTTGAGCAAGAGTGCAATCAGCAGCGAGACTGCTGCGCCTAATGGGACTGAGGTAAAGGCGTAAAGGAAGGTCACTTTGAGGCTTTGCCAAAAGAGCGGATCGCTCATCAGCTCCTGGTAATTCTTCGCCCCGACAAAGTAGTTGCGCGTCAAAAGATCGGACTCATAGAAGCTCAACCCAAAGGAAAAGAGCATCGGTCCTACCACAAAAGCCAGAATCCCAATCAGCCAGGGGGTCAGGCAAAGATAGGCGGTGATAATATCCTGTTGTCGTTGGGTCAGGTGAAAAAAACGTGGTTGTGAAGACATAAAAAATGGTGAATGGTGAATGGTTAGCGGTTAATGGTTAATGAGCAAGCGTCAAGTGATGCTACTTGACAATTACCCATCAACCATTACCTGTTACCCATTCTTATCCTGCGCGGGCGGCTTCAGCTTTTTGGGCGTCAGTCACTTTTTGGGCGACATCCTTCATAATCTCGACCGATTCCTTGCCTTCGACGAAGATCGACTCCATGGCTGGGTTGATGATTTCGTCGGCGACGGATTGATAGCGGAAAAGTTGTGGCGCACGGGCTTCACCGCTGGTCAACTGATCGATCACGACCTCAAGTTCGACGGTGGTCAGGCGTGCATCGAGTTTGCGCAATGTATCCGGCCACTTATTGGCGGAGCTGACCAAACCTGGAATACGTCCAGCCTTGGTAGCGATATTATCTTGATAGTACTCACTCACACTCATCCATTTGAGGAATTGCCACACCGCATCCTGGTTGCCGCGCTCGGTGACGCCCTTGTAGACACACCAAATATCCGGCGCACCCATCGAGGCTTGATCTTTCGGTCCCTTGGCGACATGCGCAATATTCCAGGAACCTTCAGGCAAATTCTCAGCCAGTGAGAAGAATTGATCAGCGCTGCGTTCGGCAAAGGCGACAATGTTGGCGGGCAGTACACCGGTCCAAGTATTGGGAATGCCGGTCGCAGTGATTTGATTGGTCTGCGCAAAACAGTTGATATCCCACATGCCCTGGCGAATCCATTCTAGGGCTTGCAAGGCAGCATCTTCGCCCAGGTTGCAGGTCATGTAATCATTCGCATCGCGCACACTGCCACCAAAGGCCTCGACATAATAGAAGTAGCCCAGTGCAAAATCGGGTCGCAGTTGAGCACCCCAACGTTTCACCGTATCGCCGTCCTTTTGCATCAATTTGGTGGCGGCTTCGGTGTATTGATCCGTCGTCCAATCCTTGGTGGGTAGAGGAACGCCGGCTTCTTCAAACGCAGTTTTGCTATAATAAACGCTGGTCACATCGATATCCGTGATCGTCCCCATGCGAATCTGGTTGATCGGATCCCAACATTGTTCCCAACCCGACTTGAGGAAAATCTCTTCAGCGTTGGGAATATCGGCATCAACCAGCGGCTGAATATCGAGCAATTGCTTCTTTTCGGCCCAGGTATTGATGATCGGCGGCCAGACTGACATGACGTCGGGTGCGGTGCCGGCAGCCATGTTGGTCAAGGTTTTGGTTTCCCAACCATCACCGTGCGGCTCCCAGAGCAATTCGACATCGCCATGCTCTTGCTTGTACTGCGGGAAGGCCTCGTTCTGGTTGAATTCGTTCCAGGTCTGCCCGGGCACATAGGCAAACCAGTCAAAGCTGGCATAGCGAATCTGCTTGGGGGAGGATGCGGGTGCAGCAGCATCGCCGCCGCTGGCAGGTGCTTCTGCTGCCGGTTGAGACGCGGGCGCAGAAGGGGCACAA
Source organism: Caldilineaceae bacterium (assembly GCA_046328715.1). GTDB lineage: Bacteria > Chloroflexota > Anaerolineae > Caldilineales > Caldilineaceae > JAXLWB01. The sequence goes on from JAXLWB010000069.1 coordinate 47,659, forward strand.
GCGGCCAAGGCTGTCACGCCTGCGGTGAATGCACTCAAACGCAAAAAGTCACGACGAGAAAGAAACTTTGCTTCCATTGAAAAACTTCTCCTTTGTGGGAATGCAACCCCACCCTAGCCCTCCCAAAACGAGGGAGGGAACTGTCACGGGGATGATTCAGTTTGGTGGACAGTAGAGAGAACAAAATCCGTCCCTTCACGGTCCCCTCCCTACAGCAGGGGAGGGTTAGGGTGGGGTCGCTTTATTTATAATGCTTTCTCATTTCCTCATGATAAGGTAACGCCAAAATCTCCTCCATCAGCGCTCGGGCTTGATCTTCAGAGCGCGTCCACGGATCCATCATGATCAGTTGTAAGAGTAGTTCTTTGCTGCCGGTTTCGAGAGCTTTTAGTTCGATGTTGACAGGCGCCACCCGTTCTGCCAGGATGAAAGAGATCAATTCCGTAGGCAGAGGATGGGTCTGGATGCCTTGAATGCCGCGCTTGCTGACATGGGTGGGAATTTCCACTTCAAAATCAGCCGGAATGCCAGGAACAAAGTTACCTGTGTTAAAAATGTTGGCGATCAAGGTGCGGGGAACATCACAGGCAATCGACTCGATCATCGGTACCATCACCTCGCCCGACATCTGGGGTGGATAGTGCTCGCTGACTTTAATTGACTTGTTATCGACGACCTGGCGAATCTCGGCGACCTCTTCCTCACAATGGCTGAAGTACCTGTCCCACCAGGCTTGTGGATCCTCTTGCCAGCGTGCTTCGGTAGCCTCGTCGGTGTGATACCACCAGGGCCAGGTGCCGCCGCCAGGGTTGGCAGTATCTCCCACTGGGAAAGCGCCAAAACGTTTGTAAAGATCAAAGGCTTTGGGACCGGTTAGGGTGCTGCGTCGAGTCTGGCTTTTCCAATAGTCGGCAGCGTTTTCTTCCAACCATTTGTCAATCAAGGGAAAGGCATCCTGCCCTTTGTAATAAAAATGGGTGAGCCAGACCGAATGGTTGACGCCAGGGATCTCATAGGAAATCTGATTGCGCTCAAGTCCCAGCGCGTCGGCCAGGTGATAGACCCCGCCAAAGCCATGACACAAGCCCACCGCCTTAGCTTGTGGATACTTGCGCCCCATCATCGTAATGCCCGCCAGCACAGGATTGGCGACTTGCAGCAGCCACGCATTCGGACAGAGATCCAGTATATCCTGCAAGA